>DASYJD010000085.1:0-39276 GCA_035996875.1 Thermoanaerobaculia bacterium | reverse complement strand
ATGGCTTAAGTATACGGCCAGAGGGTTCCGCAACCGCGACCGTTTCCGCGATGCAATCTACTTCCACCTCGGTGGCCTCGACCTGTATCCAGCCGGTCTTATCCCTTCAGCGGTCACCCACACAAAACCGTGAAGCGCCTACTGCGTTAGGTGGACTCAAGGTTGGAGACGGCTCCGAGTAGTGCTGCGAGCCGTCGCACTCGACGTCAGGGCGAAACGATGGCAAACACTGATTCTCGCGTAACCATCCACATGGTGGCGAGCCTCGACGGCTTCATCGCTCGAAAGGATGGAAGCGTCGACTGGCTCGAGACCTCGGACGAATTCGTAGGCGGGGACACCATGGACCCAGGATTCGTCGAAGCGTTTCTCAAGACGATCGACTGCTATGTGATGGGATCGCGGACCTATGAGACCGCCTTGAGCTTTGAGGTCAAAGGGTTGGGGTGGCCATACGGCGATAAACCCACCTTCGTCCTGACTCGTCGCGATTTGCTGCGGACTCGGGATACCGTCGAGCTCTACTCGGGCGATCTCGCGCAGTTCGTGAATGAGCGCTTGCGACCCACGTTCCGTAGCATCTGGTTTGTTGGAGGCGGTGTCATCTCCGGCGAATGCCTTCGACTCGGGCTAGCCGACGAAGTCCGTTATTCGATCCTGCCGATCTTGATCGGTGATGGGATCCCCTTCTTTCAGAAACTCGACAGAGACATCGCCCTCCACTTGGCGGAGGTCAAAGCCTACGTGAGCGGTATGGTCGAGCTTTGTTACGAGGTGCGAAAATAGGGGCGGCTCAAAGCGGTCCCCGAAGCCAAGTGCCGCCAGAACAGGTTCTAGGCTCTTCTCGGCGGCACTCCAAACTTTACGATGCCACTCCAAACATTACGGCCCCCTCCAAATATTACGATGGCGCTCCAAACTTTTACGGCGCGGCGCCAAAACATTTTGGCGGCCATCAAAATTTATAGCGTCTCGTCAAACTTAGGACCTGTCACGAAATAACTTTAGGCGATGCCCATACTTCTCCAGCCATAGACCGCGGGGATGGAAAAATCGGTGAACGCATACTTATTGCGTGACGGGCCCTTGGGGCCTGTCTCGAAATAGCCTAGGAACCTGTCGTAAAACTTCCCACCGGCCCAACGGGCCGGGAGATCCTAGCCCGGGGCTGAGGCCGAAGGCCGATGCCCTGGGAAAAAGGGCACCCTATGCGGCCTGAAAGGCTGCGAGAACTTGTTTCGTCTCGCACGGACCGAGGCGCTGAGCGACGTCGTCGGCCACGTCAAGAAGAGCTCGAATGACCGGCTTCGCAGCCGCGGCCCCTAAACGCCGGGCCAACGGTCTCGCGGCCTTTCAGGCCGCACCGCGTTGTCAATCTCTCCACCCAGGGCATCGGCCTGCGGCCTCGGCCCTGGGCTCCGTTCTCCCGGCCCTTTGGGCCGGAAGGCCGGCCACTCGTGTCAGGTTTTGCCGGAGGGAGAGTGCAGGCGAACAGGTGCTGCCTCTCACTCCGGTCTCTTTATAGATCTATCCCCCAGATAGATACGCTGGGGAGTCTGATCTCCAAGGCGCCTCCTTCAGAGTGCCTCAAAACGCTTCCTCCTGCGACCTGCTTATCGTTCAGTGTCCAAGGCATTGGCGAGGTTAAGAGACCGGCGTATGATCTCTGGCTAACTCTGCGCTAACAGGACTTGGAGCCGCAGCTTGCTGCGGCGCGGGTGCGTTACCATTCGCGAGCGGCTCCGGGCCGGTGAGCTTGGATCCACGATTACGGGCTGCTGGCCAACCATCACCGGCAGAAGGCTCTGGCTCTGTGCCGTGAGGTTTTCCCCCGGCTCCTCCGGCGCGACCCAAGTCGCCGAAGACCGATTGGCGCGATCGACTCCAGAGTCTCACCGGCATCGATGCCCTGCGGTGTGAGGTCTGGGGGGCAGAAGGCCCTACGCTTAGTGGGTCCAGTGGTGCCGACGCCGAGGGGTCCACCGCAATGATTCCGTTATCTATAGCTCAATGCCCATATTTATCTGCTCAGCCATGGAGACCGGAGTTGTGTGTCCGGCGGGCGTGTGCGGTATAATCTTCAACGTGAAATCGCGGTTGCGGAACTTGGGCATGCGGCAACTCCTTCGCTGGACGGTCCTCGGCCAGCTACACGGCGGCTGTTAGGAGGGCTGTGGGAGGTCGGCAGGGTATCGCGCGAAGCGCCTGCAAGGGATTGAATCCCCATAGGACCGCCTTAGGCTGCCCCGCGGCTTCGTTCAACCAAGCGTCGATCTGAAATCCTCCCGGGACCGAAAGAGGACTCCAGGGACCTCGCAGGGAGGATTTCAGATCGATGCTTAAAGGTTGGCCGGCACGATTAACCTTGGAGGAAATGCTAAATGGCCTTTTGGTCAAAATGGTCTGATGGTCAGAAATGGCTAATGGGAATTCTCAGTGCACTCATCGTCGCAGCTATCATTGGTTCTGTTAGCCGCCGGCCTCTGTCACCAAGCGGCAATTCCCAATCAAGCCGACGACTTCACCGAGCGAAATTATCGAAAACGATTACAAGTTCGATCTTCGGTCGTGTAAATTGGGTAACTCAAAAGTTCAGTGTGACCTTCTGGTGACCAACATGATAAATGATCGGAATTTAACCCTGGGGGGCGCCAATGCGACCGTCCGAGCAATCGATGATTCCGGAAACGAGTACATAGCAGATAAATTAACGCTCGGAGCATGGTCGGGATCTGGTTGGATTACATCCAAGCTTCTGAGCAGAGTTCCGGTTAGGGCCATTGTTCAATTCTCCATTCGACCAGAAGCAAAAAAATTCGCTGTACTCGACATTGAATGCACAGGGGAAGACAGAGAGTTTATCGCAAAATTCGAGAACGTTACCTTTCAATAGGACACCTGGCTCCCGTCCAAGCGCGCGCTGAAGCCCGAACTCATTCAACGTCGTACCACTAACTGACAGGTGAAAGTACACATGTCGTTCCAACACATAATCTGGCAAGAGAAAGCTCCTCTGACCTCGGCCGCCCACTTGGCGATCGTTGAAGGTCTCCGTAAGACATGGGATCGATGTGCTGCAAGGGGAGCCACTCCACAGGAACCTGACTTTGTAGCCGGGTTGGTTCTTGAGGCGACCCCAACTCTCTGGCGATACCTCAGCAAACTCCTTAAGCCACATCGAATCGCACTTTCTCTGTTCGCCGTCTATTGCCATCAAACACCGAGAGTACGGTATGCAGGGATTACAAAAACCTATACGGAAGTTGGCGATCTTCTCCTAGTCCACGCACACCGGAAGCGATCCGGTGTATCGTTCAGGAACGCCTTACTCTACCAAGCGAAGATATCATCGAGCCAGCCTTATCATATACCGAAGGCGGAGGAACATCAGCTTACTTTGTATACCGAGTGGCCAGAGTTCGAATACTACAACTCACCACCCCTGACTGGCCAGCATCGGATTGTAATCCCCCACGCACCTCACGCAGGCGCCCAATATCTTCTAATCGACGATCGCCCCCCTAGTGATCCTAGAAGTGGACTCCAACCCTTTGTGGGGACGTACCCAATCGGGTCCTGTATGGCAGATAGCTACCTCCATGATCACAATGATTTGGCTGGCGAGCTCGTAGATTTTTTTCTGGCGCGCTCCGGGCGCCATTTTGCTGGCGAGCCCAAGAACCCCGCTCTCGAGGGTTGGTCACAGCTTGTTTGGGATCTTATCCGTGCTTCCCTAGGGAAGGCGTTTAACCGTCGTAAAGCTGGTTGGCAGAATGTTCCAAGAGTCTCGCGCGATCAAGTGGAGGCGCTCGATGGTATCTGCTTTGCGCGAGCATCATCGAATCTCGCTCTCTCCACAGTTTCCGGTCTGCTAGGGGATGAGGGGATTGACGTCCTATTCTCACAGGATGGTCCGCCACGCGAAGGAATAAGAGCAAACCAAGAAAGGCCGTTCGAGACCGGGATTTCAATGCTTCTCTTCGAGACCGCCGAGGAGGGAGGGGAAGAACGGCAGGAATGGGAATGACCCGAAGTGTACGTCGAAACATAGATGCTCAAGGTGCTACTGGCCATAAAAATCGGGGGGACAGCTAAAGCATGGAAAATCTAAAGTTCGAATACGAGAAGTGGGAGGACGAGAAGAAGTTCCGGGATCGTGAGATCGTGGTTAAGGAGCGAGAGCAGGAAACCCAGGCTGCGGAACTGGAGCTTAAGCAAAATGAGCAGAAGTCCTTTGGATGGCGTAATCCGCTGGTCATTGCCATACTGGCTGCAACCATAGCAGCGTTGGGTAATGCGGCCGTGACCGTCGTCAATGGAATCTTGCAAAGGGCTCTCGAGGATGATAAGTCCGAACAGGCCCGCATACTGGAAATGATTAAAACAGGTGATGCGGATAAGGCAGCGAGCAATTTGGACTTCTTACTTAAGGCCGGACTCATCGATGACAAAAAGCGCAGAAACAGGCTGACTACGTTTCTCGCTGAGCGAAAGCCCGGTAGTGGCCCAACTTTGCCTACGCAGGCTGGAATTATTGTGCCAAGTAGTGCAGATACTAGCGGGTTTACCGACTTTACCGTTTTTATTTGCGACGCAGCCTGGAGCAGGCAGTCTGCGCAGCGTTCGGCCAATTCGCTGATTGAGTCCATGAGGAGGGCTGGCCGTGTCGGGCAGATCACCCTTAGGCCCTGGAGTTCTTATAGCGAGGTCCCATTCAATGATCTGAAGGATAAGCTTACGGTTATTGTGGATAAGGGATCTGGCGAAGAGGGCGAACTACCTCGCCTTGAAAGCATTTTCAGATCGGAAGGTTTTCAGAATATTCAGACCAAGCCTAACATGGGAAAGCCCACACGTTGGCTTATCAGCATTAATTCTATGCCCTTCCACGTGAAGGAACCTGGCACCTGCCCGGGCAGTCGAGCGGACGGATACCGCACTTACGTGCGATGCCCTCCACTCACCGCCATCGGCGTTCGCCGTCACGGAACTCAATGAGATGAGCCCAGAAGACTTCAATCGTGTGACAGGTGCTATCAACTCCCTTGCGACAGTCGTAGCGCTTGGCGTCGGCGCATACTGGACATATACGAGATTTATCAAGCAACGAGAGAATTTCGCCTTCATCGAGTTCACTGTTGACATGAACTTCGTTGGAAGGCAAGATGGAAGTTGGATCGTGGAGTTGGTCGCCTACTTGGAGAATAAAGGTAAGGTCCAGCACCGTTTCTCTGACCTTTCGTTTGATCTGGCAGCGCTGTTCCGGCACGATCAGCTTCAATCAAACAGTGAGCTATACGGAGGACAAACTATTTTCCCGCATGAGATTGCTAGGCGTCCGTGGATTCCTGCCGGCAGCTACTTCATCGAGCCCGGCCTCAAAAACAAATATTCGTAAGTCGCGCGAGTCCCGGAAGAAGCTACTTTCCTCATCCTGCATGGTCGCTTCACCTATGAGAATCAGCCGGCGTCGCACACAGCTGAGCGAACGGTGGCAGTCCCCATGGGTCCAAGCGACCGGCAACAGCGTGCCAGTGCACCGTCACACGAAGGCTGACTCCTCTAGCGAGCGAGCCGCCGTCAACTTGCTGGCCCCTGAGTCCTTACAATGCCCGCAACCGGCTTCGCCCTTCGCCCGTATCTGCGCGGGCGCTGCTATGCTTCACCTGACAGTTTGGTGTATCTACCTCGCTTCGGGCCCAAGCCACCGCTTCCTGCGACTTCCATCCAATGCTGATTGGGTGTAGCATTTTTCCCGGCAATCAGATGTGAAGCCGGATTTGGCATATCGAACTGTGGTAAAACATCGATAGCTAACCGGCTGTTGCACCGGATTGCTGAGCCTCAGGTGAACAGCATTCCCGTTTGCCGGCATTGGCGCCAGATGGCAGCATTCAAGTTGCTCCCTTGGCGATTTCTTCTAGTAATTGTGGGACTCGGGCGAGAGCTAAGGGCCCGCCACACAATAAGTTATGCATTCACCAATTTCTCCACCCCTGCTGTTTATGGCTAGAGAAGATTGGACATTGCCTAGGTTACTTCGTGACAGGCCCTAAGTGTAAACCAGAAGTGGGACTGCTAATAGGAGTCTTCGATGAATGAGAGAGCGAGAGCCAGACGTCGCTTTTTACTTGGTGCTCCCTTAAGGAAGGAAGAACATGAGGCGTACGAGACGACATTGATAGATCGATTCTCGGAGGGAGATCCCCGAAAGCTTACGGAAAAGGGAGCTGATTATATACATCGTGCGCTTGATCGCCAAATAAACAAAGCTCGTGGGTTGCTTACTTATAACGCTCTCCTGGTGGCGGCCATCAACTGTAGTAATTGCCGGTACCCCGCGAGGGACGGCTCCTGTATTCACGGTCTGGAGCAACCTTGGCCGTATCCTAGTACTGGCCTCATGCGTTCCACTCCTTGTGCTTTTCTACATGAATTGGGGAGCGGTCAATGACTTTTCAACCGCAGATGCCGACTTTAAAGGTACTTACAAGACCCTTCGCCAGCGTACGTATTTTCTCACGCTGTCAATCTATGCTACTTTGTTTTCTACTCTTATAGCGCTTGAATTAGTAATCGCAAGCTATTGGTAGTTAAGGGGCGTCAGTTGCGGGCGTCGGTGAGCTTCTGAGGTGTTAGGCCGCTGGGAACACGAGGAGGAGCAACTTGGCACTATTGATCGGAGCATTCCTGGCGTTGGCAGTTGGACTGCTAGCTACAGGCGTCGGCTTGGATCGTGATCGCGCCTTCTATCCGACCGTGACCATTGTCATCGCGTCCTACTACTGTTTGTTTGCAGCCATGGGAGCGGCCACGAATGCGCTCGTACTTGAGTCGCTGGCTGCGACTGGCTTCCTGGTGGCTGCGGTGTTCGGATTCAGGAGGTCGCTCTGGATCGTGGTGGCTGCGCTGGCGGCCCATGGCGCTTTCGATTTGGTGCACAGCGGAATCATCTCCAACCCGGGCGTGCCGGCTTGGTGGCCAGAGTTCTGCCTCACCTACGATCTCGCGGCAGCGGGGTACATGGCTTGGCTACTCAAGAGCGGGAGCATTCGTGCTGCGACCTGACCGTGGGGCAAACCAGTCGTCAGTAGCAGCCGATCCGGAGCGCGAACCGGCCTGCGGCTCAGTGGGCGTTTCGGCGTTCTACTTCACCCGCTTGGCCGTCTTCGTCACCTTCGCGGCATCGCCCAGGACGACGAGACGGCGGGCGGCTAGGGCGTGGGTGGACAGGGATTCCGGCTCCTTGCCCGCGGGCGGCGCCACGCGCCGGTAGTACTCGCGAGCCACGTCCGGCAGGCCGTAGTGCTCGGCCAGGCGGCCGAAGACGTACCAGTCGTCGGAGCCGGGAGCTTCGTCGCTGCGCGCGGCGAGCGACTGGAGGATGAGCCGGTAGGCCTCCGCCGTCTTGCCCATCTCGGCGTAGATCGAGGCGAGGGTGTGGAGGTCGGAGGCATTGCCGTAACTCGACAAGGTCGTCGCCCGCTGGCTGTATTCGACGGTCTTGTCGTCCACCCGGCCGAGCTCCAGGCGCATCCAGGCGAGCTCGTTGAAGTCGCTTGCCGTGGCCTTGCCGGTGTCGACGATCTGGTTGAAGCGCTGCTCGGCGCGGTCGAAATCGTTGGCGTGCAGAGCATCGCGGGCTAGGAGGTGGAGAGCCTTGCCGTCGCCCGGCGTGCGCTGCAGGCGCTGCTCGGCTTGGGCGCGGATCTCGTCCCAGCGGTCCAGGTGGAGGAGGGCCGCGGTATGGACGCCGTCGGCGCGCTCCGAGCCGGGGACGGCTTCGAGAAGACGGCGCGAGACTTTCTCCATCTCCTGGTGGCGGCTCAGGTTTTCATAGGTGAGAGCTAGGGCGAGGTCGAGCACGTTGCGGCGCGCCGGGTCTCCGGTGGCCTCACGGCAGGCGAGGAGGAGGGGCGGTGCCTGCGGGCTCGCGCCATCGCAGCCCAGCAGGGCGGCGGCGGCGCAACGCATCTCGTCGGCGCCACCCTGCGAGCCCTTGACCCACAGGGCGGGGAAGGGGTCGCGCGGCAGCGGGTCCTCCCCCGTCCGCTCCGGTCCGCGGGGGTCCTCGGCGGCCCAGTCCAGCCACTGGCGGGCGCCCCGGAGGTCGCCGCGGTCCAGCCGGCGGAGGATCTCCATCGCCAGCAACTGCGCCGACGCGTTGACACCCACCAAGCGGTACTCGCCGCCCTCGCGGACGATGTAGACGGCAAACTGGCGCGACGTCTCGCCCATCGTCGAGGCGAAGTTGATCCTGTATCCGAGATCGTCGCCGCCGGCCTGCGTCTCGCGCAGGGCGGTGAGGCCGAGGTCGATGGCGGTATCGGGCGGCACGTCGCTGGTCAGGCTGTCCCGCACTTGGGAGAACGCCTTGCGGATGGTTTCGTCGGATCCCTTCTCTTTGGCCAGCTCGGCCTGCATGTCGCGCGAGAAGAACGAGCTGAGCTTGCGCGATTCTTCGTCCGTGAACATGGCGAGCAGGAACCGCTTGAACACCGTCGAGGGCTGGTCCGGCGGGAGCTGGACCTCCTCGTGCCTGCGCGCCCGGCGGACGAGGTCGGCGAGCGAGAGGAGGGCTGCGGGATTGGCTGACTCTCTTCCGGCGCGGTCGAAGAGGACGGCGGCGTCGGCATAACGCCGCACGAGAAGGAGGTTCTGGCCGGCCTGCTGCAAGGCAGAGGCGCGCGCCTTGCCATCCGGGAACCTGCGCTCGCCTTCCTGGACCGCGGCGTCGGCGCCCTCGGTCGCCGCGGTGGCGACCAGGGCGAGCACCGAACCGGTCTGCGAGTCCTTCATCTCGGCGGCGAGCTTCCTGGCCTCTTCGAAGCGGCTTGAACGCACGAGGGCGACGAGGAGGTTCTCGTCCATGCCACGGTCGTTGAGATCCTTGCGCAGTGCCTGATACTCGGCGATGGCGGCGGGGAGATCCGCCTCCGCGCTGTAGCGGCGACCCTTGGCGTCATATTCCAGGAGGATGGCGAGGTCGGCGCGGGTGGTGCCGTCCTTGGGGTCGAGCTCTCGTGCCTTGCGGTAGGCGGCCACCGCTGCGTTGCGGTCGTAGCCGGGACGCAGGCGCCGGCCTAGCTCGTCGTGCTGGAGGACCCAGCCCAGGGTGCGCCATGCCGCGGCGAGCTTCGGCTCGAGCTGTGTGGCCCTCCGCGCCTCCCGCCGCGCCGCCTCGCCCATGCCGCCGGCGAGCAGCGCCCGGGCGACACGCGAGCGGGGGAGGGCCTTCTGCGGCGACAGGGCGGCCAGGCGTTCCAGCTCCTGGAGCGCCTCCCGCACCCGGCCGGCGTCGAGGTGGGCCTCGCCGGCCTGATCGAACATCAGCAGCGTGTTTTTCTCCTGCAACGCCTCGTGCACGCCTTTGCGCACCGCCTCGTACTCCCCGGCGGTGATGCGCCGCTTGCCGGTGTCCAAACGAAAGCTGGCGGTGACGACGTTGTCGGCCCCGGCGGCATACGACTCGGCGAGGGCGACCGTGCCGAAGCGCCGTGTCCGGGTGGGGGGCAGGGCTTGAGGAACATAGCCCGCGGGCGGCACCAGCCGGTAGTGCACCTCGAGCTGCAGGGGCTCGCGGAAGACGTAGTCGGACTGCCGGGGCTCGCGCTGCGCGGACTCCTTCGCGCTGGCACCGTTCACCAGGTCCGCGGGCAGCCGGGTCAGCAGCGAGGCGGGGTTGATCCCCACGGCGGCGTTGCGGGCGTCGGTGAAACCGCGGCGGGCATTTTTGATCTCCATCCGCATGTGCAGCGGCACCGTCAGGTCGGTGGGCTTGGAGTGCTCCAGCGATGCGATGTCCTCGGCGAGGTAGTAGGAGGTGGCATACTCCTTGAGAGCCTTCTTGATCGCTTCGTCGGCCTGCTGGGAGTAGAAGGCCCGCAGGGCGCGCTCGGGAGCGCCGAAGAAGTCGGTGGTCTCGACGATGTGCGAGGCCCCAAGATCGGCGAGCAGGAACTCACGGGTCTCCACCTCGCGGTTGTCGGCCGAGGTGGACTCAGGGGTGCGCGTCAGGCCGGTGGCCGTGGGGCTCGCGATCAACGCCAGCCGCCCCTCGTCGGCCAGCGGCAGCTCGCCTGCCCGGGCGTAAGGATCGGTGGGATCGATCCACAACGCGGGAGTGCCGGGCACCACGACGATGGCGTGGTTGAAGGTGCCGAAGCCGGGCAGCGATTCCTCGACGTCCGCCTCGTCCTCCCCGGCGTTGAGCAGCGCCACATAGGCGGGGATCTCCGAGGCCCTCAGCATCGCGGTGAGGAGAACCGCCTTGTCCTTGCAGTCGCCGAAGCGGCGGCGCAGCGTCTCGGCGGGCTTGCGGGGGACCATTCCCCCTTCGCCCAGCTCGATCCCCGTGTAGCGCACCTCCTGGCCCAGGCGCGCCAGGTAGAGGTTGATCAGGTCGAGCTGCGAGGGAGCGTCGCCCTTGATTCCCGCGGTTGCAGAGCGCATGAAGGCGGCGAGATCCGCGCCGCGGACGGTCTGGTCGACGAGTGAGGAGTAGCGTTGGGCGAGATCTCCCCAGGAGCGGCCGGTGGAGAAGGCGACGTAGGCCGTGCGCGGCGTGTCGGAGGGGAGCCCCGGCTCGGGGTCCTCCTCCGGCTCCAGGTCTCGCACATCGATCTCCACCCGGCGGCGGCCATTGGCCACGGTCTCTTTCTTCCGCGCCTCGGGAAGCTCGCGCACCACCCAGCGCAGGGGCGTCTCGGCCGGCGTCTCCAGCACCACGCGGGAGACGAGCACCGGCACGCCGAGGTCGACGCCGTGGAGGCGCACTACGCCGCCGTCGAAGAAGGGGCTCTGGTCGCGCACGGTCACCTGCTGCTCCACCACCGCTCCCGGCCGGGTGGCCGGCAGCGGCGCGCGCAGCACCCGCCCATCCTCGAACATGTCGGGGGAGCTCTGAGTGCTGGCGTTCTCGGTGATCGTCGTCCGGTCGAGGAGGTGCTCGGCGCCGTCCGGCGTGATCACCCGCGCCCGGATCTCCGGCCGCGCCTGGTGCCACGGCGCCCAATTTTCTTCGACGGTGGACCAGCTTTCGTGGGCGGTGGCGGCGAGGATCTTGTAGACCAGCCGCTGGCTGTAGGTCTCGCGGCCGGCCGCGTCGTAGCTGTAGCTCGCCTCGGCGAAAAGGACGACGACGTCGTCCCCCTCTTCGCTCTCGACCTTCGCGGCGGCGCGGGCCATCGCCGGCGCATCGGCGCTGAACGGCGGGCCCTCCCAAGGCGGTGCAGGATCGGCCGCCGCCAGGGAGGGCAGCCCGGCGGCCAGCAGCGCACAGGCCAGGAAGGCCAGGCACAGGGGGTGGCGAGTCGGGAACGGGGATTGGGTGCGGGACATCACGTCTAGAGCGATCGGCCGTGGCCCGGGGGGACCTTCATGGCATCTTAGCATACGGTTTCGGAGGCACCTCCTTCAGAGGAGAGTGCGGGGGCGCTTCGATCCATTTCTAGTCCAGCTCGACGGCCGGCTCGCCGCGGTCCAGCGCCCGGTTGAGGCTCTGGACGATGGCATAGACCTGGGAGCGGGTGATTTTCGAGCCCGGGCCCGCCTGCTCGACGCGGACGAGAGTGGCGTGGGCGAGGCGCACGGGCAGGGCGTTGAAGGCCACGAGCCCCCGCTCGGCCCCGGCCGTCTGCAGGGTCAGCGCATACTCGGCGGCCTGCTGGAGATCGCGGCGGGCGAGGTCCAGCACCGCGGCGGGGTCGACTCCCTCCGGCAGGTAGCGCCGGCCCTGTGTGGCGTCGGAGGCCGAGTCCTTGAGGATGTTGACGAGCTGGAGCCCTTCGCCGAAAGCGCGCGCCCGCTCGCGCAGGGCAGAGGCCACGGCGGCCACCGCCGGCCGGCCGAGGATGAAAAGCTCGGTCAGCAGCTCGCCGACGATGCCCGCCACCGTGTAGCAATAGGCCTTGAGGTCGGCGACGTCGCGCAGGCGCAGCTCGCCGTCGTCGCCGGTGCGGGCGACGAAGCCTGCCATGCCGTGAGCGGTGCGCACGGTGTGCTCGCGGATCCGCGCCACGGCCTCCGGAGCGAGGGCCAGGAAGGAGTCGAAGACGAAGGGAACCGCCGCCAGGAGCTCGCGATAGCCCGGCTGGTCGACGGGAACCTCCTCGGCCCACAGGGCCGCGACGGCGGCGATCTCCTCCCGGTCCGGAGCCTCCAGGAGCTGGATGAAACGCTCCAGGGCGGCGATGCGCAAGGCCCGCGGCCAAGCGGCGGCGTCCTCGAAAGTGTCCGCGATGCGGAAGAGGAGATAGGAGATCGTCACCTCGCGGCGGGTGGGCTCGGGGAGCAGCGGAATGGCGAGGGCGAACGTCCGGCTGGTGGCGATCAGGAGCTGCTCCAGATCCGGTTCCCGCCAAGCCTGCTGTCTCGTCTCCGGCTGCACGCGGAGAGGATAGCACCCCTCGAAAGCCCTCTAAACTACTTCGGTGCCGATCACTTTTTCTTCGTGGAGGGCCTTCTCCAGCAGGCCTGGGGTGAGGCCGTTCGCAAGGAGCGACGGGATGCCGAGACCGGCCAGCTCCAGCGCCGTCTCCAGGCGGTGGCGCATGCCGCCCGTGACGTCCGTGCCGGCGGGAGCGCCGATGGCCTTCAGGGCGTCGGCGAAGGTCGCGGCGGTGACCTGCGGGACGGTGCGTCCGGCGGCGTCCCATAGGCCGTCCGTCTCGCCGAGCCAAATGGATCCGCGGATTAAAAGTCCGCTGTTCTGGAGCCGAGGGGCCAACAGGCGGAAGAGGCGCTCGGTGGAGCAGATCGAGGCGCCCCATTCGCGGTCGAGCACCACGTCGCCGTAAAGAACGGGCAGCAACCCGCGCTCCAGGGCGAGGAGAAGAGGTTCGAAGGCGATCTCGACCGGACGGCCACCCAAGGCCACGACGCAGCTCGACGGCGCGAGGGAGAAGGGGCGGGCGCCGGCCTCCAAGAGGGCGGCGACGACGATCCGATGGAGGGCGGCCGCCCGCTCCTGCGTGATGCAGGCGCCCGCGAGCTGCTCCGCCGAGAGGGGACCCCGGCCGATGCCATGCCGCTGGGCGGCGACGTGGCCGAACGAGCCGCTGCCGTGGGCGACCACCAGACGGCAGGGATTATCCTTCAGGGCCTGGGCGATCTCCCCGGCGAGGCGGCCGATCACCTCGCGGCGGGGAGTCTCCTCCCGCGTCTTGTCGGTGATCAGGCTGCCGCCGAGCTTGAGGAGAACGACGTCAGTCATTCTCTAGAACAAATGCTCCGTTTCCCGGTCCGGCCCATCCCCCACGCCGTCGCGGATCACGAAGCCCACGGCCGGCAGATCTTCCAGGCGGTCGGCGACCTCGTCCTCGGCTTCCGGGTCGCAGATGACGTGGACGTTGGCACCGGCGTCCATGGTGGCCCAGGCGGCGAGCCCCTCCTGGCGCAGCTCGCGCACGGCGCGCAGCACGGCGATCGTCCCCGGGCTCCAGTAGAAGACCGGCGGATGGGAGGACATGGCGATCAGGTGGAGATCGACGGCCTCCTCTTCCAGCACCGGCCCGAGGGCGGCGAGGTCGCGCTTGCGGATGGCGCGGCGCACCTTGTCGATCCGCTCGGGCAGCAGCTCTTGCCGCTTGGCGTAATAGGGGCTGGTGAGAGCGCGGCGATGACCCTCCAGCGAGGTGACGGTCTTGGGGCCGATCTCCACCACGGCGATGACGTCCCGCAGCTCCCAATGGTCGGCGTCGAAGAGCGGCTTGGCGTAGCTGCCGTCGTCATCGCCCTTGGTTTCGCCCTTGGGTGCGGCCCACTCGACGTAGCCGCCGAAGACCGACCGGCTGGCGGAGCCGGAGCCGCTGCGCCGGGCCAGCAGGGAGAGCTCCGCGTCCGTGGCCTTCTTCTCGAAGGCGCCGGCTGTGGCCAGGGTCAGCGCGGCGAAGCCGGAGGCGGACGAGGCGAGGCCGCCGGCGGTGGGGAAGGTGTTGCGGGTGGCGACCCGCACCGCCTCCTTGCGGCCGGCCCACTGGCGGATGCGGTCCAGATGCTCGCGCACCCGGCGGTCGAACTCGGGGCTGAGGCTGCCGAAACCGCCGTGGGGCTCAGCGAGCCAGACCTCGTCCTGGCCTTCGTGGCCCAGCGTCTCGACGGTGCAGAGGGTGACGCAACTGTCGAGGGTCATGGAGATCGACGAGTTGAGGGGGAGCGCACGGTCGAGGTCCCGGGCTCCCCAGTACTTGATGAAGGCGATGTTGGCCGGCGCGGATACGGTGGCCTTGCTCATGCGTCGGTCTCCCGGCGGAGCCCGTCGGCTCCAAGGTGAATGGAGTGGAAAGTCAATGACTGGAGGAACGGCCAGGTGGCGATCCTTTCCGAGTCGGGATGATAGACCAGAATGGAGCCGGCTCCCGGCCCGGTGAGCGAGCCGGCGCCCGAGACCTTGCCGGCGCCCCCCTCGGCCTCGATGCGGCGGATGAGGGTGCGGACCTCTCCGGGCACGACCCCCAGCTCTTCCAGGCAGACTTGGCACTCGCGGATCAGCTCCACGGTGACCGCGGCATCCTCCACCGGCCGCTCGAGCTGGGCGCGGAACCCCCGGGTGGCCGCTTCGATACGGTCCAGCAGGCGCTCGTGGGCCCTGGGGTCGCGGTCGCGGCGGGCGCGGACGGCGGCCACGACCGCGCCGGTCGAATCGGCCGGAGTCCCCGTGTCGTAGACCCGCAGCCGCCGGAGAAGAGGGGAGGCGGTCGCGAGGCGCTCGGTCTCCAGTCCGCCTTCTGGCAGCCTGCGCGCCCAGAGGAGACCGCCGAAGAGCACCGTGGCGCTGTCCACGCCCGAAGGGAGGCCGTGCTGGCGGCGCTCGACCTCCAGGGCCAGGCCCTCGATCCGGAGGGGATCGAGAGGGACGCCGCGGAAAGCCAGGGCGCCGGCGATCACCGCCACGGCGGTGGCCGCCGAGCTGCCGAAGCCCGAGCCGATGGGAAGTTGAGAGTCGACCCTGAGGATTAGACCCGGTAAGACCCTCACCCCTAACCCCTCTCCCGCCCCCTCCATAGGCGCTAACTTTGCTTCAGCGTCCGCCCGCCCAAGGCCCTCACCCCTGCCCCTCTCCCGACCACCCCATCCCCCTCCCCGGGAGAGGGGTACCAGGCTGGAGCGATCTGGCTGTTCTCCCTCTTCTCCCGGTGAGGGGGGTGGGAGGGGGCGGGAGAAGAGGGCCGGGGTGATGAGGGTCTTGGGTGGGGGGGCGGAGAAGGTCTCCGCCGTCTCGCCCAGCGCCACCTTCACCACGTGAGCGGCGTCCGCCCGCTGCACGGCGCGGAAGCTCTCGGGAGCAGGCTCGCGGGAGTAGGCGTGCCAGCTCTCCCGCACCGACAGGGCGTAGGCGCGCAGGGCCTCCCAGGAGGTCTCTTCCGTGTGACCCAGGCCGGGGAGATCGAGGAGGACGGCGCCGTCCGCGCGGGGCGTGATATGGACGGTGAGCCGCAGGTCGAGGGCGGCGACGAGCGCCGGGCGGCCGTAGACGACCGCGTGCTCGCCCATGAGGATCAGCTTGCCGGGAGCGGAGACGGCAATCGAGGCCATCGCCCTCCTAGATGAGCAGGTTGGAAATCTCGCCGCGCCCCAGCTTCTCGTGGGCCCGCGCCAGATCGTTGGAGGTGAAGGCGGCCATCAGCGACAGCTCGCCGGCGAGGACCACGGCGCCGAGGATCTCCGCCAGCCGGGCCACGGCCTCGCCGCGGCGCTCGGGGTCGGGGGATACGCCGAGCAGGGCGAGGGCCTCGCGCTGCGTGTCGAGCGAGGTGCCGCCGCCGATAGCGCCGAGGGGGACGTCGGGCATGAAGATCGACGCGAACACCGAGTCCGGCCCCCGCGATTCGATGCAGGTGATGCCCATCGAGCCCTCGACGACGTGCGCCGGGTCCTGGCCCGTGGCGATGAAGAACGCGGCCAGGACGTTGGCGTAGTGGGCGTTGAACCCCAGGGAGCCGGCGGCGATCGAGCCCAGGAGGTTCTTGCGGTACTGCACCTCGACGAGGCTGCGGGCGTCGGTCTTCAGGATGTGGTGGAGGATGGGGGCGTCGAGCAGGATCTCGGCGTAGATGCGCTTGCCGCGGCCCTCCTGGAAGTTGACGTGGGCCGCCTTCTTGTCCACACAGTAGTTTCCGGACAGGCCGATGCAGGGCACGCCGGTCGCCGGCTCGATGAGCTCGTTGACCACCCGGTCGCAGGCGATGGTCGCCATGTTCATGCCCATGGCGTCGCCGGTGTCGAAGCGGAAGCGGAGGAAGACCGTGGTGCCGAAGACGTAGGGGCGCACCTCGAGCAGCCGCAGATAGCGGCTGGTCGACTCGGTGAGGGCGCGGACCTCCTCCTCGTGCTCCGTGATCCACTGCAGGAAGGCCTGGGTCTGGACGATGCCGGAGGTGCGGAACACGGGGGCGCGGGTCATACCCACGTCCTCGATCCGCACCACAGCGCCGCCGGCCTCGCGCAACGCCGCGCAACCGCGGTTGGTGCTCGCCACCAGGGCGGCCTCGGTGGTGGCGAGCGGGACGTAGAAATCGCCGTCCGCGAACTTGCCCCGCACCTTGAGCGGACCCACCACGCCCATGGGGATCTGGGCCACGCCGATGAAGTTCTCGCAGTTGCGGCGGGAGGCCCGATGGACGTCCAGCGAATGGTGGCCGATGTTGGAGAGCTCCGTGCTCGTCATCTCCTCCAGGGCCTGGCGGCGAATCTCGGCCGCCTCGTCCGGAGCGAGGTCTCTGGGAAGCTCGTGAAAGCGGCGCTCTCCATCCACCAGCGAACGCACCAGCTCGTCGCGGGTCAGTAGAGGTGCTTGAGAGGCTGAATTGGCCATTTTGCTCATCTTATGACCCTTTTAGGAGCGGCACGCGTTGCAGCTCCGCGATGGTTTTCACCCCGAGGCAGAACATACAGATCTTGAGCTCCCGGACCGTGCGCCGCACCTTCTCGGTCACCTGGTCGGGAGAAACGGTAGCCGGCGCCAGGAAGGGATACGCCATCCCCGCCAGATCGGCTCCCAGGGCAATGCACTTGGCGACGTCGAGGCCGTTGCGCACCCCGCCGCTGCCGATCACCGTCAGACCCTCGACGCGCCGGACCTGGCGGATCGACTCCGGCGTCGGGATTCCCCAGCCTGCAAAGAGCTCGCCGATCTCCAGATCGCCGGCCCGTTGCGCCTCGATGCGCGCCCAACTCGTGCCGCCCACGCCCGCCGTGTCGACGATCCGTACCCCGACGGTCGCCAGGGCGCGGGCCGTGGCCTCGGAGATGCCGCAGCCGATCTCCTTGACCACCACCGGCACGCCGAGCTCGCCGACTACCGTGCCGATCGTCGTCAGCAGGCCGGCGAAGTTGCATTGTCCTTCAGGCTGGATCGCCTCCTGGAGGGGATTCAGGTGGAGGATCAGGGCGTCGGCCCCGATCATCGCCACCGCGTCCCGGCACGCCTGGACGCCCATGCCGTAGTTGAGCTGGACGGCGCCCAGATTGGCCAACAGGACGACCTTGGGAGCGACCTCGCGAACGCGGAAGGTATCAGCTTTGCCGGGATCTTCCAACGCCTTGCGCTGTGAGCCCACGCCCACGGCGACTCCGGCTTTTTCGGCCCCGGCCGCCAGATTGCGGTTGATCTGCCCCGCCGTCTCGGTGCCCCCGGTCATGCTGGAAATAAGGAGAGGAGCCTCCAGGCGCCGTCCGAGGAAGACCACCCCGGTGTCGATGGCGTCGAGGTCGATTTCCGGCATCGCCGCGTGGTCGAAGCGGTAGTCGTCGAAGAAGTTTCGTCCGAGCTGCATGCGCTCTTCGAGGGCGAGGCGGATGTGCTCCAGCTTGCGGTCGCGCTCGGGCGCGTCTCCGGAAGCCGGGGCCATGATTTCGGCCGCGGCGTTGGGCGCGCTCACTGCTCGCGCTCCCGCAGATAGTCGATGAGCCCGGCGAGGAACAGCCGGCCCTCAGCGGTGAGGTCGAAGGAAGAAAGGGCGGCGAGCGCCGCACGGGCCGTGCGCAGCCGCTCGGCGATCATGCCGGTGACGGCGGCGCGGGCTCCGGTCTCTTCCAACACTCGCAGCGCCGCGCCCACCTGCGCCGCCGTAGCGTCTGGATGGCCGAGCGCGGCTTCGAGAGTCTGGCGCTGGCCGGGGCTTGCCGTCGCGAGGGCGCGATGGATGAGGAAGGTGTACTTCCCCTCCCGCAGATCGGCGTCCACCGGCTTGCCCACGGTGCCCGCGTCGCCGAACATCCCCAGCAGATCGTCCTGGAGCTGAAAAGCCTCGCCCACGGCGGCGCCGTAGCGGGAGAGATCGGCGAAGGCCGCGGCGGGCGCTCCGGCGAGCAGAGCGCCGAGCTGAATGGGGCGCTCGCAGGTGTAGCGCCCGGACTTGAGGCGCAGCACCCGCAGCAGCTCCTCCTCCGTGGCCGCCCGACGCTGCGCCACCAGCAGCTCCAGATATTGCCCGCCCACCACTTCCTGGCACATGGCGGAGAAGCAGCGGGCGAGCTCGCCGCCGCTCCTCGGGAAGGCGGGCGCCGCCAGCTCCACGGCCCAGCTCTGAGCGAGGTCGCCCAACAGAATGGCCACCGACCGGCCGAAGTCCGCGGCATCGCCCTTGAGGCCGTGAGCCTGATGGGCCTCGCGGAAGCGTACGTGCGCCGCCGGCAGGCCGCGCCGCACCTCGGCGTGGTCCATGATGTCGTCGTGAATCAGGAGATAGGTGTGGAGCAGCTCCGTCGCCAGGGCCAGGGGGAGAGCTTCGTCCTCGCTGGCGCCGCCGAAGGCCCGGTAGGAGAAGTACACCAGGGCCGGGCGCAGGCGCTTGCCGCCGTGGGTGGCGAGCCGGCCCACACCGTCGATCAGCTCCAGCATCTCGGGCGATTCGCCGGCTGCCGCTTCCTGGCGCCTGGCCTCCAGCCAGGCGGCGAGGCGGCTCTCGAGCAGGGCACGGAACCCGGCGAGAAGATCATGGAAACTCTCAGGCACCGCCGGGGGCCGGTCGGTTGCGGGTGCCTCTGTGGATAGTCCCATGCCGTCGTATATATCCTGAGTCGCTGATCCTGCTGGCTCGTCGTGAGGTGGGAAGGATAGCCCCGACCCCGCAAAGCATAACCGAAAACCTCCCGGCGGCGTTGCTGGCCGGTACCGGGCCGATTGTAAGCGAAAGAACTTTGCGATGCAAAGCAAGCCCCTCATCATCCCGGCCCTTCCCGAACAGGCGCTGACTTACCGGCTGCGAGCTCCCCCGCCCAAGACCCTCACCCCTGCCCCTCTCCCGACCACCCCATCCGCCGCCCCGGGAGAGGGGTACCCCTGGGGCTTCCCCGCCTTGCTCCCTCTTCTCCCGGTCGGGGGGAGGGCGATGGGAGAAGAGGGCCGGGGTGATGAGGGGCTTGGTTGGGGGCGCTCTGATACTCTGGCGCCGCTTTTGAGGAGGGAACCCCAATGAGCCTCGATCTCTATCAAGTGGATGCCTTCGCCGACCGCGCCTTCGCCGGCAATCCGGCGGCGGTCTGCCTTCTGCCGGAGCCCCGCGACGCCGAGTGGATGCAGTCCGTGGCTCGAGAGATGAACCTGTCGGAGACCGCCTTTCTCCACCCTCAGGACGGCGGTTGGAGCCTGCGCTGGTTCACTCCGGCCATCGAGGTGGAGCTGTGCGGCCACGCCACTCTGGCGAGCGCGCACGTGCTGTGGCAGTCGGGGCGGCTGCCGGCCGGCGAAACGGCGAGGTTCCACACTCTCAGCGGCGTTCTCACGGCCGAGCAACAGGGGGATTGGATCGAGCTGGACTTCCCGGCCCGTACCGCGCCGGAGGCCGAGCCGCCCGCGGGGCTGGTCGACCTCATCGGCGCGGCGCCGGTGTTCGTGGGCAAGAGCCGCTACGACTACCTGCTGGAGCTGCCGTCGGAAGAAGCCGTCCGTGCCTCCGCTCCCGATCCGCGCCGGCTGGCGGCGTTGCCGGTGCGAGGCGTCATCGTCACGGCCCGGGCGGCGGCGGGACCGTACGACATCGTCTCCCGCTTCTTCGCCCCGGGCTCGGGGGTGGACGAGGACCCGGTGACCGGCTCCGCTCATTGCACTCTGGGGCCCTATTGGGCTCAGCGCCTCGGGAAGACACAACTTCTGGCCTACCAGGCGTCGGCGCGGGGCGGCGTCCTGCGGGTCCGCGTCCTGGGCGAGCGGGTACGGCTCGGCGGGCAGGCGGTCACCATTCTGGAAGGCCGCCTGCTCGCCGGTTGACGGCGCTACTTCCTTTATCCGTCTTCGCTCGAGCCCTCCCCTGGCTTCGGGTCCGGTCGATCGGGCCGCAGGGCGCTCGCCAGCGTGTCGTGGAGGTAGCGCAGGAAGCGGTGGAAGCCATCGAGCATCTCGCTCATGGCTCGTTCCTCCTCCGGCGGCAAGGCTTGCCGCCGGCCGAGGACGCGCTGCACGTCCAGCCGCTCGCTCAAGGGCACGGTGCCAGGTGCGGTCGCCTCTCCCTCGCCTTCGCTGCCAGCTCCCTCGCCCCGGCGCCGCATGCTCTCGGGCCTGCCGTTGATGATCTGAATGGCGTTGTGTAAGTCGTTCAGATCGCAGCCCAGAGTGCCCAGGATCTTCTCCAGAGTCTCCAGCGACGGCCGCTGACGGCCCGTCTCATAGGCCGAGAGCATGCCCTTGGTAATGCCGGCGGTCTCGGCCACCTCGTACTGTTTCCTGCCACGGCGGTCCCGCAGCCAACGTATCGACTGGCCGAGTCCGTTCAAGATGGGTGTGCGCACAGTGCGTATCTCCTCAGATCCCTTCAGGGATCTTGGTGGGTCGGTTCGTTCCCCCCATGCAGGAAGCTTAGGCGTAACGTGGGCGTAAGTCAATACATACCGGAGGTGGAACTTCACTCCTTTTCCCCCCGTTCGCCGCCGGCTTTATCGCTTCCTCCTCGACTGGCTGCTCCAACAGGTTGCACAGCCTACCCCACGACCGGCACGACGGGAATCTCCCCGGGTGCGCCGAGCCTCCTGGAGAGGGGGCAGATTTACAATTTGGGACGCTGCAGGAGAGGAGATGGCAGGAGCTGGCGAGGAGGAGGAATCCCGTCGTTGGGCTATACTTCAGAATTACCAGGGAGCCGCCTTCGGCGGAGCCGGAACGGGTGGAGGATCGTCCCTCGGAGTACCGCTCCGGCAGCCGGATTGCCGCCCCTGCCGCTTCATGCTTGAGCAAGTATCGAGCCAACACAGAAGGAGCCCAGGACGGCGGTTCTTTCATCGCCGTCATTCCGCACTGGAGACAAGTTGGACGAACCTGTCCGGGAGAGCCGAATGGAAATCAGGAAAGTCGGCGTGGTGGGCGCCGGAGTCATGGGAATAGGGTTGGGTCAAAGCCTGGCGCAGACCGGGCATGAAGCGATTCTGGTGGACATTTCCGAAGCCGTCCTGAAACACGCGCGGCAGCAGATCCGCCAGGGGTTGCGGTTCCAGGGCATGTTCCAGAAAGGCGAACGCCGGGAGGACTCCGAGACCGTCCTCGGGCGGATCACCTTCACCACCGACCTCGCGGCTCTCGCCGACGTCGACTTCGTCGTCGAGAACGTTCCCGAGAAGTGGGAGCTCAAGCGCGAGGTCTATCCGAAGCTCGACGTCATCTGCCCGGAGCGGGCCGTGTTCGCCGTCAACACCTCGTGCATCTCCATCACCCGCGTCGGCGGCCTCACCCAGAGACCCGACCGGGTGCTCGGCATGCACTTCATGAATCCCGTTCCCCTGAAGCCCATGGTGGAGGTCATCCGCGCCCACCACACCAGCGACGCGACGCTGGAGACCGCCCGCCAGCTCCTGCGCCAGATGGGCAAGGACTGCATCGTCGTGGGCGACCTGCCGGGCTTCGTCTCCAACCGGATCCTGATGCTCACCGTCAACGAGGCGGTCTTCGTCCTGCAGGACGGCGTCGCCACCGCCGAGCAAGTGGACCAGCTTTTCAAGACCTGTTTCGGACATAAGATGGGTCCCCTCGAAACCGCCGATCTGATCGGCCTCGACACGATCCTCTATTCGATCGAAGTGCTCTACGAAAGCTACTCCGACTCCAAGTTCCGCCCTTCGCCCTTGCTGCGGAAGATGGTCGACGCCGGCCTTCTCGGCCGCAAGAGCGGCAAGGGCTTCTACGATTACGGTCTCAACGGTTAGAATTCGATCATGGACGACACTCAGGTCAAGATCAAAGAATTCCTGTCGCGGTTCTTCAAGAGCCACGACCTGCAACTGGACGAGGACATCTTCTCCCTGGGCTTCGTGAGCTCGCTGCTCGCCATGCAGCTCGTCGCCTTCGTCGAGAAGGAGTTCGACATTCAGGTCGAGGACGCCGACCTCGACCTCGACAACTTCCGTTCCATCCGGGCGATTTCCAGTCTCGTCGCGCGTAAGAGCGCGCCGGCGCCGGCTTGATAGATCCATGAAGCTCGAGCTGACGGTCGTGCAGCGCGCGGCGCGCGACGAGTTTCGCGACTTCGTGGCGGCGGAGATCCTTCCTCACGCCGACCGTTGGGATCGTGAGGCGGCCATCTCCCGCAAGGTGATCGAGGCCCTGAGGGCCCGCGACTATCTCGGCTCCAACGTCGTCGGGAAGTTTGGCGGCGTGGGCCGCGACATGATCACCTACGGCCTGCTCACCGAGGAGATCGCCCGCGGCTGCTCGTCCGTGCGCTCGCTGTTGACCGTGCACGACATGGTCGCCCATGCCATCCAGCGCTGGGGTAGCCCGGAGCAGCGGCAGAGCTTCCTGCCGGCCCTCGCCCGCGGCAAGGTGCTGGGGGCCCTGGCCCTCTCCGAGCCGAACGCCGGCAGCGACGCGGCGAGCGTCGAGACGACCGCCGCGGACTCGAACTATGGCTGGGTGCTCAATGGCCATAAGAAGTGGACGACCTTCGGCCAGATCGCCGGATTGTTCCTCGTCCTCGCCAAGTTCGAAGGGCAGCCCACCGCCTTTCTGGTGGAGCGCGAGACGCCCGGCCTCACGGTGAAGCCGCTGCAAGGCGTTTGGGGCACCCGCGCCTCGCAGCTCGCCGAGCTCACCTTCGAGGAGTGCTGCATTCCTCATGGCAACCTGATCGGGCGCATCGGCTTCGGCATGTCCCACGTCATCGCCGCGGCTCTGGAGCACGGCCGTTACAGTGTCGCCTGGGGCGCCGTGGGCATCGGCCAGGCGTGCCTCGACGCCTGCCGCAGCTACACCGCGGAGCGACGCCAGTTCGGCGTGCCGCTCTCCGATCACCAACTCATCCGCCGCCTGCTGGCGGATATGATCGTCAACGTCCGCGCCGCCCGCCTCCTGTGCCTGAGGGCCGGCTGGCTTCGCGACCAGCGGGACCCCGTGGCCTTCATGGAGATCATGGCGGCCAAGTATTTCGCCTCCACCATGGCCGTCCGCGCCGCCAACGACGCCGTGCAGATCCACGGCGCCAACGGTATGAGCGACGACTTTCCAGTCGGGCGCTACCTGCGCGACGCCAAGGTGACGGAGATCATCGAGGGCAGCACGCAGATCCAACAAAACGCGCTGCCAATGTTCGATTTCGAGGAGTTTTGATTTGCCATGGCCGTCAAATGCGTCGTCTGGGACCTCGACAACACCGTTTGGGATGGCATCCTGCTTGAAGACCCCGAAGTGCGGCTGCGGCCGGACGTGCCTCACATCCTGAAAACGCTCGACGACCGGGGCATCCTGCATTCCATCGCCAGCCGCAACGACCACGAAACCGCCTTCGCCAAGCTGCGGGAGCTGGGGCTCGACGACTACTTCCTCTATCCGCAGATCAACTGGAGCTCGAAGGCCGCCTCCGTCGCGCAGATCGCCAAAGACCTCAACCTCGCCCTCGACGCCTTCGCCTTCGTGGACGACCAGCCGTTCGAGCGCGAGGACGTGACCTTCAGCCACCCTGGAGTGCTGTGCGTCGACTCGGCGCTCCTCGACGGCCTCCTCGACCGTCCCGAATTCAACCCCCGCTTCATCACCGAGGACTCCCGCCTGCGGCGGCGGATGTACCAGGCCGACTTCCGCCGCAACAGCGAGGAGTCGGAGTTCGTGGGGCCGAAGGAGGAGTTCCTCGCCACTCTGGGAATGATCTTCACCATCGCGCCCTGCCGCGAGGAGGACCTTAAGCGTGCCGAGGAGCTGACGGTGCGCACCCATCAGCTCAACACCACTGGCTACACCTACTCCTACGAAGAGCTGGACGTCCTGCGGAAGTCGCCTCGTCACGAGCTTCTCATCGCGAGCCTCGAAGATCGGCATGGCGCCTACGGCAAGATCGGCCTGTCGCTCGTCGAGAAGGATGCCGACGTGTGGACGGTGAAGCTTCTGCTCATGTCCTGCCGCGTCATGTCCAAGGGAGTGGGGACCATTCTCATCCATCAGCTCCTGCGGCGGGCGAAGGAGGCGGGCGCCAAGCTGCGGGCCGAGTTCGTTTCCAACGACCGCAACCGCCAGATGCTCATCACCTACCGCTTCGCGGGTTTCAAGGAGGTTGGCAAAGTGGGGGAGGTGGCCATTATGGAAAACGACTTCTCGGCCCTGCAACCCCCGCCTCCCTACGTGGATTTGCGGCTCCTCGAGTAGAGCGGGCTTTCGTTCCGGCACGACAAAGATCCTTTTCAAGAGTGGGGAAGTGTCTTTCCCCAGAAGGGCGGGCCCTCGCCCCAGTTGGGGAACGGTTTCCCCGAGAAGGGGGAGCCCTCGCCCCAGAAGGGGAGAGTCTTGCCCAAGAAGGGGAGGGCCTCCCCCGACTTGGGGAAAGGCTTTCCCGAGAAGGGAGAGGCTTCGCCCAAGAGGAGGAACGCTCTCCCCCAGTAGGGGACGCCCTTCCCCCACTGGTTCCAGGCGTCGCCCCACTGGGGCACGCCTCGGAGCCGCACGCCAAGGTGGCCCCGCAACCCCTCTGGCGCGTGCACACTTAGAGGACGGTGCGGCCCCTCCGTCCCATGGCGGGCCGGAGATGGACGCCGTACCTCGAAAGGAACTCCCATGCTCCATAGGACCGGTCTCCGTGTCCTCGTTCTCCTGCTTTGTCTTTCGACGGTCGCCACCCCGTTGATCGCCGCCGGCCCCCCAGGTCACTTGTCGAGGCCGGCCGAACACACATCCGGTCTCCTGAGTGTGTTGTGGCACTCCCTGATGAATCTCTTCGCGCCGCCAGCCAACCGGGCCAAGAACGGCTCGATCATGGATCCCAACGGCCTGACGTCCACCGCCGTCGCGTGTCGCGGCTCCGTCATGGACCCAAACGGCTGCGCAGATGCCGGGACTCAGGCTGGGGCCCAGTCTGACAGCGGCTCCCTCATGGACCCCAACGGCTAGGTCGAACGTCACTTCCCGTGCCGATGCTTTCTACTATACCACCGGCACGGATCTTTTTCCCGTTCTGCGGAACTTTCTTTGCGGTACACTAGCGAAAAGCAAGGAACGCATGCACTGAAAAGGGAGGGATTCATGGCGGACATTCACCTGACCCGCGATCTTCTATGGGCGGTCACCCGGGGCCAGCTGCCGGCGAGCGTCGTCACCCAGATTGGGACGCAGCACCTCATGAGCCTGTGCGCCACGTGTCGTCAGGAGATCACCGCCTTCCAGAGAGAGCGGGCCGCCCCTGTGACGGACGACTACGACCGGGTCTTCCACCTCCTCCCTGCCGTTCTCGCGGAACAGGTCCCGCGACTGGAACGGGAGCAGCGCGGGGCCGCCCGCGACTTGGAGGAGCTCCTTGCCCTCTCGCGGGAGGAGCGGATCCGCAAGGTGGAGCGGGCCCGCAACCGCTTCCGCAGCCCTACGCTGGTGCGACTGCTGGTGACGGAAAGCCGCAAGCGGGTGCAGGCGGATGCCGACGAGGCTTTGCATCTCGCCAGGCTGGGCCGGCTCGTGGCTCACTGCAACCCGCAGATACCCGGCGCCTTCGATCTCATCGCGCTCACGACGGCCCAGATGGCGAACGCCTGCCGGGCGGGCAATGATCGCCGGCAGGCCGAGGAGCACTTCGGGCACGCCCGCTACGTCATCACCCACCACGGTGTCACGGACACGGAAATCCTCGCCAGAGTGGACTACATGGAAGGTTCGCTTCGGCTGGACCAGCGCCTCTTCTCTCAGGCCGAGGAGTTGCTGGCTCGCGCCGCCATGCTCTACCGGGTTAGCGGCGACGCGTTGGAAACGTCGCGGGTCCTCGTCACCCTGGGCAACCTGTACTGCTTCCGAGGCGATCTGCCACTCGCCATCGAGACGACCACGGCAGCACTCAAAGGGATGCAGGGCCACGCCGATCCGCGGCTCTACCTCTGCGCGCGGTATAACCTAACGAGCTTCTTAACCGAAGACGGCCAGTACGAGGATGCAGCGGACATGCTGAGCGTCGATGAGGATCTCTACCGGGAGTTCCCCGAGGCCTGGACCCAACTTCGGCTCACCTGGCTGCGCGGCAAGATCGCGGCTGGCCGCGGCGAGAGCATCGCGGCGGAGAAGGCTCTCCTTGCAGCCCGAGATGGCTTCATCGCCTCGGGACACGGCTACGACGCGGCGATGGTCGCGGTTGAGGACCTCACGCTTCTCTACCTCCGGGAGGGTCGCGCGTCCGACGTGAAGCGCTTGGCAGAGGAGATCATCCCCATCTTCCAATCGCAGGACGTCCACCGCGAGGCCCTGGCTGCTCTGAGACTCTTCCAGGAGGCCGCCCGCCAGGAACAGCTCACGGTTCAGGTGGTCCGGGAGTATGCGAAATACCTGCGGCACGCCCGCACCGATCCGTCGCTCCCGTTCCAGCCGGCGAAGCTCTCGTAGGAGCCTGGGCGCCGGAAAGGGGCTGACCTCGCTGGCTCAGAGTTCCCCCGCCCAAGCCCCTCACCCCTGCCCCTCTCCCGACCACCCCATCCCCGGGAGAGGGAACTCGACTGGGGCGTTCTTGCTGTTCTCCCTCTTCTCCCGGTGAGGGGGGTGGGCGGGGGCGGGAGAAGAGGGCCGGGGTGATGAGGGTCTTGGGCGGGGGCCATCGGGAGGGAAGATCTCTGACGTCTCCTAGTCGATCGCATCGAGGTCCCGGTACTCGATACCCGGGATGCGCGGAGTGCGGACCTCAAAACCGCGCTGTCGGTCCACGGCCTCGAAGATCTCGATCTTGTAGGCGAGGCCTTCGGGCTGACCGGCGTCGGACCAGTGATGGCGGCGCTCCCAATTCTCCTCGGAGCGAATGAGCGGCCACCCAGCGAGGGCGAGGTGGAGAGCAAAAGTTCCGGGAATGCAGTGACGCGCCTCACCTGGCAGGCTTTCGAGATCGCCGGACTCCTCCCAGCCGAGCCGGTCTCCGAGATGCCGTGCGGTGACCAGGGCACGCCACGGACCGTCCTGCTGAATCAGGAAGCGTGCCTCCGATTCGCCGACCTCGACGCGATAGAGTGGCATCCCCCGCTGCCAGGTGAGGACCAGGTTGTGTTTCCACATCCACACCCACATCCCGATGCGGGCATAGAAGCGCACCGAAGGCTGCCAGGTCCAATTCGTGTCGAGCCGAATACCCCCGGCACCATTGGCGATCGCTGCCTGGAAGAACACTTCGAGGGCGCGGCGGGCGATGTTGCGCCTCCGATGCGCCGGATCGACGTACAGGCTTGAAACGGAGATCAGATCGAGCCCTGAAATCATCGTGCCGATGGCGATCGTACCGACGCGCCGGCCGTCGGCGAGAAGCCAGAACGGGTGGCAGTACCCATAGTGAGGGCTCGCGAGCGGGCGGCCATCGAAGCTGACACGGCACTCCTGGGCGAGGCGCTCGTCCTCGGTGAGCCGGGCAATGTCGAGTTGCTCGTGGAAGTGGCCTTCGGCCAGCGACGCGAGCTCGCGCAAATTCCAGCTCTTCGTCTCCTCTTCACCCTTCGAGAGCGGCTCGATCACCCTCTCAGCCACCAGTTGCCGGCAGCACGCTTCAATACTGCTCCGTTGCGCTTGATGCCAAGTGTTTGTGCTCATGCGAATTCCTTCCTCAGATCGGCCTCATTCCGCTCGGCTGGTAGAGTACCCCCATGGAGCGCTACCGGGTCAACGAAATCTTCTACAGCCTGCAGGGGGAGGGAGTGCGCGCCGGGACTCCCAACCTGTTCCTGCGGTTCTCGCGCTGCAACCTGGAGTGCCGGGTATGTGGGGATTCGTCGCCTGATAGAGGATCTTCTTGAATTCCGAGACGCTCCGCTCACTCATCGCCGGTGGCGAGACGCTCGACGTCGAGTTCAAGGGCGAGGAGGCGCGCGCTCTCCCCGACGGGGATCTCATCGAGGCCCTCGTATGCCTGGCCAATCGGCCGGGGAACGCTCCCGGCTGGCTCCTCGTGGGAGTGGAAGATGACGGACGCGTTACAGGCGCCCGCCCGCGTCATGCCGACCGCACCAACCCATTGCGGCTCCAGGCGCTGGTCTCCCATCGCACCCAGCCAGCTCTCTCCGTGCGTGTCGAGATCGTTGGGCTGGGAGGCAAGGATGTGATTGCTGTCGAGGTTCCTACCGCCCGTTTCCCCGTCGGGTCGAGCGACGGGAAGTACGTCAGGCGTGCCCTTGGAGGCGACGGCAAGCCCGCCTGCCTACCGCTGCACTTTCACGAGATGCAGGGCTTACAGGCCAATCGCGGCCTGCTCGACTACTCCGCTCTCGTGGTCCCCGAGGCGCGCTGGGACGACCTCGATCCCCTCGAGCTCGAGCGCTTCCGGCGTTTCGTCCGAGAGAGCCAGGGGCGTGGCGACGCGAGTCTGGTGGACCTCCCCGATGTGGAGCTTGCCAAGGCCTTGGGGGCTATTGAGGCGAACCATGTGGTGTCGTCCGTTCACGCTTTGGGACTCCTGCTCTTTGGCCGCGAGGAGAGCCTGCGTCGCCTTCTCCCCATCCATGAGGTCGCTTTCCAGGTGTTGAGCGGACTCGAAGTGCGCGTCAACGATTTTTTCCGCTGGCCTCTCCTGCGTGTAATGGACGAATTGCTCGCCCGCTTCCGCGCCCACAACCGGGAGGAGGAGCTACTCGTCGGAATGGTGCGCGTCGGCGTGCCGGATTACCCGCCGGCAGCCTTCCGCGAAGGCGTAGCGAATGCCCTCATCCATCGCGATTACACGCGGCTTGGAGCCGTGCACGTTCAGTGGCATGAGGACCGGATTGAGATTTCCAATCCCGGCGGCTTCCCCGAAGGGGTGCGGCTTGACAACCTGCTCGTTACCCAGCCGCGGCCGCGCAACCCACGGCTGGCCGACGCCTTCAAACGCGCTGGAATCGTCGAACGCACGGCACGCGGCATCGACACCATCTTCTTCGAGCAACTCCGCAATGGCCGGCCGGCGCCAAGCTACGCACGCAGCAATGAGACTGGAGTGGTGCTCGTGGTCCCGGGCGGCAAGGCCAATCTCGCCTTTGCGGAGCTCGTGGCTGAAGAAAGCCAGGCGCAACGCCCGCTCGGGCTCGACGACTTGCTCTTGCTGAACCACCTGTGGCTCGACCGCCGCCTCACAACCGAAGAAGCTGCCCGGCTGATCCAGAAGCCGGAGGCCGAGGCCCGTGGCCGCCTGCAACGCTTGGTGGAGGCGGGGCTCGCCGAGGCACGCGGCGAGCGCAAGGGGCGAAGCTGGCACCTTGCCGCGGCGACCTACCGGCGGCTCGGCGAGAAAGCCGCGTACGTACACCAGCGTGGCTTCGAGTCGATGCAGCAGGAGCAGATGGTGCTTCAGTACGTGCGGACCCATGGCAGGATCACACGGCGCGAGGCCGCCGAACTTTGCCGACTCTCTCCCGACCAGGCGAAGAGGCTACTCTCGCACTTGGTGGGGCAGGGCGATCTGCGGGCCCGCGGCGAGCGCAAGGGCAGGTTTTACGATCTGCCGCCCAATGATATGGGCGCGCCCAAATCAGATATGGGCGCGCCCATATCTGCGCCCATATCTGCGCCCATAAAGCCCACAAGACCGTCGAGGCGAGGTCAGAAGTGATCCCCAAGGGCTGCAGCGCCCGAGCCGGTCGGCGGCCCGCTAGGGAGAGTCACTTGGCGACGACTGTCTTCGTTAGCTACTCTCATTATGATCAGGAGTGGGTTCGCGAGGCTCGTAAGCGCGCCGCGCGTAAAGATAACCGCGCGCGTGATCGCCAATCACACGCGTGGTAATAATCGTACGGCCAGGGAACCCGTCGAAGAGGGTGGAGCGCCGATTACGTCGGCCTCATCGCCCGTCTCAAGGCAAGGCTGAACCCTCCGATTCGACACCCAAAGAATCGGCTAGAGTACCCGGCCATGGAGCGCTACCGGGTCAACGAGATCTTCTACAGCCTGCAGGGGGAAGGAGTGCGCGCCGGGACGCCCAACCTGTTCCTGCGGTTCTCGCGCTGCAACCTGGAGTGCCGAGTGGAGACGCATGGATTCGACTGCGACACGGAGTTTGAGTCCGGCCGGTCGATGACGCTGCCCGAGATCGTCGCCGAGATGCGGGCGCTTTCGGCGGAGTGCCGCTGGGTGATCCTCACCGGCGGCGAGCCGGCTCTCCAGGTCGACCTCGAGCTGATCGATCTTCTTCACGCCGAGGATTACTCGCTGGCCATCGAGACCAACGGCAGCATCGAGCTGCCCGCAGGGATCGACTGGATCACGGTCAGCCCCAAGGTGGCCGAGCACGCCGTCCGCCAGCGCCGGGCCCATGAGGTCAAGTACGTCCGCGGCTACGGCCAGGGGATCCCCAAGACGGTCGTGGAAGCCGAACACTACCTCGTCTCTCCGGCCTTCGACGGCACGGAGGTCGACCGGCGGACCCTCGACTGGTGCATCCGCCTGTGCCGGGAGAACCCGCCCTGGCGGCTCTCTGTCCAGCAGCACAAGCTGTGGAGCGTGCGATAGATCGTACTATGATAGATCTTCAGGACCGTAGGATGATTGGGCCGCTGGACTTCCTACGGCGATTCTCTGCAAAATGGCTGAGCATCCGAGGGACCGGATAAGGATAAAGGCATGGCACGTGGACTCGATCCCGGAAAGAGATTGACTATGGAAAACCGACCTGGCGCTTTCCTGAAGTGGACAGCCCTCCTATTCGTCGTGTTGCTGGTGAACACGGCTTACATCACCGCGTTCGCCTCTCCGACCATCTTCTACATGGGCAACGTCCTCCTGCACCTGGTGCTGGGGCTCGTGCTGGCCGTGATGTTCGGTCTGCTGCTGGTCCGGCGGCCGGATCTGCGGACCGGGCTCGTGCCCGCCGCGGTCCTGTTCCTGCTGGCCCTGCTGGCGGGAGCCTGGCTGGCGGTGGATGGCAACGTGCTTCAGAATCGGCCTGTCTACTGGGCTCACGTGGTAGCGGCGGCTCTCGGCGTAGCCGCTGTGGGCGCCTGGCTCTGGCGCCGGGGAGCCCAGGGGCCTGGCTGGGGACGGTTCCGCCAGGCCTTTGCCGCCGCGGTCGTGCTGCTCGTCCTCCTGCCGGTGGCGACGTCGCTCTACCGCAAGTCCCATCCCAACCCCGAGGATCACATTCGCAATCCCCTGATCGTCCCCACCTCCATGGACGAGGAGGGAGGCGGCCCGAAGTCGCCCTTCTTCCCCTCGTCGGCAGCCACCAACGTGGGCGGCATCATTCCGTCGAACTTCTTCATGGACTCCGCGGCCTGCGGCGAGTGCCACCAGGACATCTACAAGCAGTGGAACAGCTCGGCCCACCACTTCGCGTCGTTCAACAACCAGTTCTATCGTAAATCCATCGAGTACATGCAGGACACGATCGGCACCCAACCGAGCAAGTGGTGCGCCGGCTGCCACGATCACGCGGTGTTCTTCAACGGCCGGTTTGAGCGCCCCATCAAGCAGCAGATCGATACGCCGGAGGCTCAGGCAGGTCTGGCTTGTACCTCCTGCCACGCCATCACGTCCGTCCACAGCTCGATGGGCAATGCCGGCTTCACCATGGAGTACCCGGCCCTGCACGAGCTGATGAGCAGCAAGAACCCGCTCATCCGCAAGACCAACCACTTTCTGACGTATCTCGATCCCGAGCCGCACAAGGCGACGTTCATGAAACCCTTCATGCGCGACGACGCGGCGGAGTTCTGCGCCTCGTGCCACAAGGTCCATCTCGACGTGCCGGTGAACTCTTACCGCTGGTCCCGGGGCTTCAACGACTACGACAACTGGCAGGCGAGCGGCGTCTCCGGCCAGGGCGCCCGCTCCTTCTACTACCCTGCGGAGTCGAAGACCTGCTCCAACTGCCACATGCCGCTCGTCGACTCGAAGGACCCCGGCAACCGGGGCGGAAAGGTCCACTCCCATCGCTTCCCGGCGGCGAACACGGCCCTGGCCTACGTCAACCAGGACAAGGAGCAGATGTCGGTCACCGAGAAGTTCCTGAAATCGGGCTTCATCACGGTCGACATCTTCGCCGCCTCGCCGACCTCGGAGACGAAGAGCGAGACGGCGATGGTACGGCGGGCGGCGCCCGACAACGCTCCGCAGGCTACGTCGACATTCGCTGTGGGCGAGGAGGCCGAGCAGGGAGGCGCCGTGCTGCTGCGCGACGTGGGCAAGGTTTCGGCGCCGATCGACAAGTCCGCGCCGCCCCTCAAGGCGGGCTCGACGGTGCGCGTCGATGTCGTCGTCCGCACTCGCGCCATCGGCCACTTCTTTCCGGGCGGCACGGTGGACGCCTTCGATGTCTGGCTGGAACTGCAAGGGAAGGACGCCAACGGCCGCGTCGTCTTCTGGAGCGGCCGGGTGGACGATGGCGGCAAGGGGCCGGTCGAGACCGGAGCGCACTTCTACCGCTCCTACGCGCTGGATGCCGAGGGCAATCCGATCAACAAGCGCAATGCCTGGCAGGCACGAAGCACCCTCTACGTCCGCCTCATTCCGCCGGGCGCCGCCGACGTCGCCCACTACCGGGTGAAGATCCCCGCCGACGCCGTGGGACCCATTACCTTGACGGCGAAGCTGAACTACCGCAAGTTCGCCCACTACTACACGCAGTTCGCCTTCGCCGGCCAGCCGAAACCCGGACAGGCGCCGGGGCTGATCACGCCGCACTACAACAACGCCGAGTACTCGTTCGACAAGGCCAACATCCCGGCCAACGTCTCGGGCAAGATCAAGGGCGAGATTCCCGATCTGCCCATCGTCACCGTGGCATCCGCCGAAACCAAGCTGCCGCTGGGCGGTGGCGCGGACTGGCAGCCCAAGGTGGAGAAGAAGGACCGCGAGCGGTGGAACGACTGGGGGATCGGTCTGCTCCTCCAGGGCGACCTCAAGGGAGCGGAGTACGCCTTCAAGAAGGTCACCGAAGCCGAGCCGGGCTACGTGGACGGCTGGGTCAACGCCGCCCGCGCGCTCATTCGCGAAGGCGAGGTGGGGGCGGCAAAACCGTACATTCAGAAGGCGTTGGCGATCAATCCCGAGTTGCCGCGCACGCACTTCTTCAACGCCATGATCCAGAAGGCCGAGGGCGATTACGACGGCGCTCTGGCCTCGCTGCGCAAGGTGGTAGCAAAGTACCCGCGCGACCGCGTGGCTCTCAACCAGACGGCCCGTATCCTTTTCCTCAAACGGCAGTACAAGGAAGCCCTCCAAGTGGTCGATCAGGTCTGCGCCGTCGATCCCGAGGACGTCCAGATGCACTACACCGCAATGCTCTCCGCTCGCGCCCTGGGTGATACTCAGAGGGCGAACCGGGAGGCGAAGCTCTTCCTCCGCTTCAAGGCCGAGGAGTCGTCGCAGGCCATCACGGCGCGGCGCCGCATGCTGAGCCCGGAGGACAACAATGAGCGCCAGCAGATCCATGAGCACGAGAGCGTTCCCTTGAACACCATCCCGCGGACGACCGAGTCGTCGCCGATTGCAGGAGGTTGAGCTTGAAGCCTGGTCTGAAACATCTGCTCGCCGTCTCCGTCGTCCTGCTCCCGGCGCTGGCCCTCGGTGCCGCGGCTCCAGCGAAGGCGCCTGCCAAGCCACCGGCCAAAGCCTCAAGCCCGGCGCCCGCCGCCAAAGGCGTGACGTTCACCGACATCACCGCCGCCTCGGGAGTGAAATTCACCCACAACAGCGGCCGGTCGGGGAAAAAATACCTGCCCGAGTCGCTGGGCTCCGGCGTCGCCCTGTTCGACGCCGACGGCGACGGTTGGCTCGACATCCTGTTGATCAACAGCCGCGACTGGGAGCCCAAGGGCCGCACCTCGCTGCCCGCGCTCTACCACAACAATCACAACGGCACTTTTACCGACGTCACCAGGGGGAGCGGCCTCGCCGTGCAGATGTATGGCATGGGAGTGGCCGTGGCCGATTACGACAACGACGGCCGCGAGGACGTCTACATCACCTCGCTCGACGGCGACCGGCTGTTCCACAACGAGGGCGGCGGCAAGTTCAAGGACGTTACTGGCGCCTCCGGCATCAAGAACGTGAGCTTCGGCACCAGCGCCGCCTGGGTCGACTACGACCGCGACGGGAAGGCCGATCTGTTCGTGGCGAATTACGTGCAGTGGAGCCGGGACAAGGATCTCTGGTGCTCTCTCGACGGCTCCACCAAGTCCTATTGCACGCCCGAGTCCTACAAGGGAGCCTCCTCGAAGCTCTACCGCAACCTGGGCGGCGGCAAATTCGAGGATGTCAGTCAGAAGGCCGGGGTCGGCGATCCGACCAGCAAGTCGCTCGGCATCGCCGTGCTCGACTACAACGGCGACGGCTGGCCCGATCTTTTCGTGGCCAACGACACGCAGCCCAACAAGCTGTACCGCAACATGGGCAACGGCACCTTCAAGGACGAAGCCCTGGAGGCTGGCGTCGCCTTTTCCGAGGAGGGGACGGCCCGCGGCGCCATGGGCGTCGACGCCGCGGATTACGATCGCTCAGGCCGTCCGCACCTCCTGGTCGGCAACTTCTCCAACGAGATGCTAGCCCTCTACCACAATGAAGGAAGCGGCGTGTTCGTGGACGAGGCGCCTTCTTCGACGGTGGGGCAGGCGAGCCTACTCACGCTGAGCTTCGGCGTCTTCTTCTTCGACTACGACCTCGACGGCCTGCCGGACATCCTGGCCGCCAACGGTCACTTGGAGGAGGAGATCAACCGCGTCCAGCCGCGGATCCAGTACAAGGAGCCGCCGCTCCTATTCCGCAACCTGGGCAAGGGCAAGTTCGCGTCGGCCTTATCCTCGGTGGGCGCGGACTTCGGCCGTCCCATCGTGGCCCGCGGCGCGGCCTACGGGGACCTCGACAACGATGGCGACCTCGACGTCGTGTTCACCACCAACCACGGCCCGGCGGTCGTTTTCCGCAACGACGGAGGGAACGGCAATCACTGGCTGCGGGTGAAGACGGTCGGCACCAAGTCCAACCGCGACGGCCTCGGCACCGTGGTTCGGGTGACCAGCGCTGGAGGCAAGCAGTGGACCATGGTGCGCACCGGCTCCTCCTACTGCTCGCAAAGCGAGATCGCCCCCACCTTCGGCCTCGGCCCGGACAAGGTCGTGCAGACCCTGGAGCTGGAATGGCCCAGCGGCACCAAGCAGCGCTTCACCAACGTACCTGCCAATCAGGTAGTGACGGTGGATGAGGGGAAGGGGATCGTGAGTGCGGGAGCGGTGGTGAAGGCGGCGAAGTAGGGGGATGAAGATCCATGGGTTGGTCTGGCCAGAGGATCGGGTGGATCACATTGGCAAGCACGGCGTAGAGCCCGAAGAGGTCGAAGAGGTCTGTTCTGGTCGGCCATTCGTCCAGCGGGCTAAAGCATCAGGAAAGAATCCCGCCTACTACATTCTGGGGCAGACTTCGGAAGGCCGGTACCTATTTTGTGTCGTGCTACAATTCCCTGACGGTAGAGGCTATCCGGTTACTGCGAGACCAATGACAGAGAACGAGAGGCGCCGCTTTAACCAGTGGAGAAAAATATGAAGAGCCAAGAACTCCCGAAGACAGACTCCATTGAAGAATTAGCTAGGTTCTGGGACTCTCATGACTTGACGGCCTTTGAGGGGCACATGGAGGAAGTTACCGAAGCTCTCTTTGAGCATAAACGGGAGAGAGTCATGGTCCTTCGGCTGGAACCCGAAGAGGTCAAGGCGGTGCAACAAGTGGCCAAGGCTCGGGGTGTTGAGCAGTCAGAGCTATTGAGAGAGTGGGTACTCGAAAAACTTGGTTCTGTTCGTATTTGAACCACGCACGGCTTCTTCGTCCCTGTGACGCCTCAGGCCGATAACCCCGAGGCGGCCCTCCCCTTCGGGCCGCCCCATCGAACCTATCGATTCCCACTCAAAGCTTGCAGTTGGGAGTGCACTGCCTGGTGACCGAGCCGCAGGTGATCGAGTTGGAGAACTGATGGCACTGGCTGGTGGTGGGACAACTCGTGATGACGCCGTCGCAGGTTACGGAGCTGGTTCCCACGGTGCAGGTCGTGGCCCCCGAGCAGGTTTTCGTCTGGGAGGAAGCCGAGCAGAAGAGCTCGCAGGGGCGCGGGGAGCAGATGAAGTCCAGGGAACAGGCGTTGTTGCAATTCACGGACGCAGTACAACCGGCAGCAGCAGGAGCCGGTAGGACGGCGGCGAGCACGGCGGCCAGCACCAGCAGCGGCAGGGCGGACGAGACGATTCTTTTCATGGCTTCTCCTTGAGTAGGTTGGCGTGTGGCGCCTGGTTTCAATCCATAGGGTGCTTGCCAACAGACTCAAAGAGCCGCTCACGGCGACGGCGCCAGAATGGCCAGCACCAGCAGCCGCTCGGTGCTGGTGTTCCGAATGCCGTGCATCACTCCCTCGGGGGCGATGAGCATCATTCCCGCCGTCATTGGCTCCTCCCTGCCCGCCAAGAGGAAGACGCCGCTTCCCACGAGCACGTGGTAAACCTTGTCCATTCCGGAATGGCCATGCAGCCTGTGCTCCTGGCCGGGCTCGAAGGAGTTCAAGCCGACCAGTAGACGGTCCGACTGGAAGAGGGTGGTCTTGCCCATCCTCTCGTCGTCGTAGACGGCGTGCTCTTCGGGACGGAACGGATTCAGCATGTCCATGGAATCTCCTGAAGAATCGGGAATGCTGGAACTCTATCGCAGGGCGCTCCGGAATGGAGCCGGCACCATAGAATGCCCCCGATTGTCCTCAGACTTCGACGCGAGGAGACGAAATGCCAAAGCTTTGCTGGCTGGCCCTGGGGCTCGGTTTGATGCTCGCCGCCGCCGCTGGGGCGCAGGAGAAGGAGACCGCCCATAAAGCTCCCGATCCCGCCCTGGTCGAACGGGCGCGCAAGCTGCTCGAAGCGGTACCGCTCATCGACGGCCACAACGACCTGCCCTGGGAGTATCGCAAGCGAGTGCAGAACCATTTGGAGAAGATCGACCTCCGCGCCGGCACCACGAAGCTCGATCCGCCCTTGCACACCGACATCCCCCGTCTGCGCAAGGGCGGCGTCGGTGGCCAGTTCTGGTCGGTCTACATCCCGGTCGAGATCCCCGGCGCGGACGCCATCCAGGCCGTGATGGAGCAGATCGACGACGTCCACCGCTTGGCCGAGCGCTATCCGGACACGTTCGAGGTCGCCCGCACGGCGGCGGACGTCGAGCGCATCCACAAGGCCGGGCGCATCGCCTCGCTGATCGGCATGGAAGGCGGCCACTCGATCCACAACTCTCTCGCCGCCCTGCGTCTGCTCTATGCGGCAGGTGCCCGCTACATGACGATCACCCACTCGAAGAATACCGACTGGGCGGATTCCGCCACCGACGAGCCCAAGCACGGCGGCCTCACCCGCTTCGGCGAGGAGGTGGTGCACGAGATGAACCGGCTGGGCATGCTGGTGGACCTCTCGCACGTCTCGGCCGAGACGATGAAGAAGGCCCTCGCTGTCGCGCAGGCGCCGGTGATCTTCTCCCACTCCTCGACTCGCGCTCTGGACGCTCATCCACGCAACGTCCCGGACGACGTGTTGAAGCTGCTGCCGGCCAACGGCGGCGTGGTGATGGTGAGCTTCGTCCCCACTTTTACCTCCGAAGTGGTGCGCGCCTGGAATGCCGATCAGGACGCCGCCGAGACCCGGCTCAAGACCCTCAATCCGGGCGATCCGGACGCGGTGAAGAAGGGCCTGGAAGCTTGGCGCTCTCAACATCCGGCGCCCCGTGCCACTCTTGAGCAGGTGGCGGACCACGTCGAGCACGCGCGCAAGGTGGCCGGCATCGACCACGTGGGGCTCGGCTCGGATTTCGACGGCATCACCAGCGTCCCCTTGGGGCTCGAAGGCGTGGACACCTACCCGGCCCTCCTCGCCGAGCTGCTGCACCGCGGCTGGACGGACGAGGAGATCGGCAAGCTCGCGGGCCGCAACGTCCTGCGCGTCCTACGCCAGGCCGAGCAGGTGGCGCAACGCCTCCAGAAGGAACGCCCGGCTTCGGATGCGTTGATCGAGGAGCTGGACGGAAAGACGGTGGCGCCGAAGTAGCCGGTCTACACCCCGACGTGCACCAGCACCTTGCGCGTGCTGGAGTGCCGGCGGTGCTCCCAGATGTAGAGGCCCTGCCAAGTGCCGAGCCCGAGCTCGCCGTCCAGGATGGGAATGGACAGCGATGTCGCCGTCAACGCCGCCTTGATGTGCGACGGCATGTCGTCCGGCCCTTCGGTGGTGTGGGTGTAGAGCGAATCGCGCTCCGGCACCAGCCGGTTGAGCCAGGCCTCGAGATCCCTCCGGGCGGACGGATCGGCGTTTTCCTGGATCGTCAGGCTGGCGGAAGTGTGCTGGATAAAGACCGTGCAGAGCCCCTCGCGGATTCCGCTTTCCCGCACGGCGGCCTGAACCTGTCCGGTGATTTCATGGAGCCCCTGGCCGGGGATGCGGATGGAAAGCCTCGTCACCATTCTGGCTAGACCCGCCTTTGTAAATCGTCGCTAGAAGGATTGTCGAGATAGCGTAGATAGCTTCCGAAGCGCTTCGCCAACTCCCGGATAAAGCTCCACTCTTCGGGGGAAGGGTCAGCAAGAACTCCCAAGTTGCGCCAGCCGGATTCGTAGCGTCGCAGCATGTCTAGTGGCGGCAGATCGTGGTAGAGATGGTCGAACCAGGAGATGCTCTCTAGGAAAGGTAATCGCTCGGGGACTGAGATCTTGTCAGTCGATTCGGAACCCATGCGGAGATGGTATCAGGGCGTCTCCCCTTCACGCCCATAGGCGCTAACTTAACTTTGCTTGAGAGTCCCCCCGCCCCAAGACCCTCATCACCCCGGCCCTCTTCTCCCGACCCCCTCCGCCCCCTCACCGGGAGAAGAGGGAGCAAAGCGGGGAAGCCCCAGGGGTACCCCTCTCCCGGGGCGGTGGATGGGGTGGTCGGGAGAGG
>DASYJD010000084.1:0-84882 GCA_035996875.1 Thermoanaerobaculia bacterium | reverse complement strand
CGGCACCCCCCATTACGTCATTTACAACGCAGGCCAGTTCCCCGCCAATCGCCACACTCAGGGGATGACCTCGAAGACCAGCGTTGACCTCAGCATCGAAGACGGTGAATTCGTCATCCTCGGCACCGAGTATGCCGGCGAGATGAAGAAGGCGATCTTCACGCTGATGCACTACCTGATGCCGCGCCAAGGCGTGCTCAGCATGCACTGCGCCGCCAATGAAGGCACGACCGAAGGGGACGTGTCGCTGTTCTTCGGTCTCTCGGGCACCGGCAAGACGACCCTCTCGACCGATCCGGCCCGCAAGCTGATTGGCGACGACGAGCACTGCTGGAGCGACGACGGCGTGTTCAACATCGAGGGCGGCTGCTACGCCAAGGTGATCCGCCTCTCCCCCGAGGGCGAGCCGGAGATCTACGCCACCACCCGCCACTTTGCCACGGTGCTGGAGAACGTCGTCTGCGATCCCCAGACCCGCGAGCTGGACTTGGACGACGACCGGCTGACGGAGAACACCCGTTCGAGCTACCCGCTCACCCAGCTCCACAACGTCGACCTCGGCGGCCAGGCCGGCCATCCGAAGAACGTCGTCTTCCTGACCTGCGACGCCTTCGGCGTGCTGCCGCCCATCAGCCGGCTGACGGAGGAGCAGGCGATGTACCACTTCCTCTCCGGCTACACGGCCAAGGTGGCGGGCACCGAGCGGGGAGTTACGGAGCCGAAGGTGACCTTCAGCACCTGCTTCGGGTCGCCCTTCCTTCCTCTGCATCCCGGCGTCTACGCCAAGATGCTGGGCGAGAAGCTGAAGCAGCACGGCGCCAAGGTCTGGCTGCTCAACACCGGCTGGACGGGCGGCCCCTACGGCGTCGGCCACCGCATCAAGCTCGGTTTCACCCGCCGCATGGTGACGGCGGCCCTCTCGGGCGAGCTCGACGGCGCTCCGACCTGGACGGATCCCATCTTCGGCCTCAACGTGCCGGAGAAGGTGGAGGGTGTGCCCGACAAGCTCCTGCGCCCACGGGAGACCTGGCAGAACCAGGCCGACTACGACGCGCAGGCCTCGAAGCTCGCAGACATGTTCGCGGACAACTTCAAGAAGTACGAGAGCGAAGTCACGGAAGACGTGAAGGCCGCGGGCCCGAGCAAGGTGCGGGTCTAGCGGGTGTAGTCATCGATCCGGCTCAACCCTTGTCCCGCCCTCCCCGCGCGGCCAGGTAGTCGTCGCGCAGGAGGGCGTAGAGGTAGTTGTCCATCCGCCGGCCGCGCAGTTTGAAGTAGGCGCGCAGCCGGCCTTCGCGCTCGAAGCCGGTCTTCTCCAGCACGCGCTGAGAACCGACGTTCTCCACGGCGCAGCGGGCTTCGATCCGCTCCAGCAGGGTGTTGTAGTAGAGGTCCTCGAGCAGGAGCGTCAGGGCCTCGCTCATGACTCCCCGGTTCTGATAGAGGGTGGAGAGGGCGTAGCCCACCTCGGCCAGGCCGTGCTCCCAGTTGCTCACCACCAGCGTGATCCAGCCCGCCGGCTGACCGTCGACCTGCACGATCCACTGGAACTTCTCACCCCGGCCGCGGTAGAGGTCGGCCAGGCGTTGGCTGGCGACGTCGGCCCGGAGCTGGGCGGTGGGCAGCTCGTTGAGCGGCTGGAAGCGCCGCACGCTCGCTTCCGACCGCCATTGGCGAAGTAGATCGGCATCCCGCGGCGCCGCCGGCCTCAACGCCACCTGGGGGCTGGAGCGCCAATCAGGTAGAGCCATCGCAATACCTAGGCTCTAGCCCGCTCCCGCTGCGGCGGGCCGCCGCTGCCGCGTCCGCGCCCACCAGCCGCGCAGGGAGGGCAGATAGCTAAGGACCGCCATATAGCCGTAGCCCTGGACGAAGAGGTAGAGGAAGGGGATGGACATCCACATCCCGGCCTTGTACGCATAGATCGTGCAGGCCAGGAAGTAGAGCGAGAAGAGGGCTTCCAGTCCCCGGGTGGGATCGCCGCCGGCCCGGTAGCGCTTCATCCACCAGGTCTGCCCGCGGGCGTCGACGTTGTATTTCGGGGTACGGTGGAAGGTGCCGCCGCTGTGGAAGAGCCCACTGATCACGGCCCGCGAGTTGTTGAGCGACAGGCCGATGCCGACGCCCATCAGCGCCGGCAGGAAGCGGATCTCCCGGCCCCACCCCGGACCGGCCGCCACCTGGCTCATCAGGTAGAAGGCAAGCACGGAGACGGTGGCCGAGAGGAACATCGGCAGGTCCACCAGGAGCAGCATTTGGGTCGAGGTGCCCACCCGCAGCATCATCGCCGGAAAGATCAGGATGGCGAGCACCACCATCAGCGGATAGCTGATGTTGTTGGTGAGGTGGACGAAGGCCTCGATCTTCACCCTCAGGGGGAGCGGAGCCCGGAAGATCTCCCCCAGCAGCTTGCGGCCGGTCTGCACGGCGCCCTTGGCCCACCGGTACTGCTGGCTCTTGAAGCCGCTGGCGTCCACCGGCAGCTCGGAGGGCACCGCCAGCTCGGGCAGGTAAAGGAAGCGCCAGCCCTTGAGCTGGGCGCGGTAGGAGAGGTCGAGGTCCTCGGTCAGGGTGTCGTGCTCCCAGCCGCCGGAGGTCTCAATGGCTGCCCGCCGCCAGATGCCGGCGGTGCCGTTGAAGTTGAAGAAGCAGCCGGAGCGGTTGCGCGCCCGGTGCTCGATCATGAAGTGGCCGTCGAGCAGGATGGCCTCGACCCGGGTCATCAACGAGTAGCCGCGGTTGATGTGCGCCCAGCTCCCCTGGACCATGCCGAGGCCGGGGTCGGAGAAGTAGGGAACGGTCCGGCGCAGGAAGTCCGGCGCCGGCACGAAGTCGGCGTCGAAGATGGCGAGCAGTTCGCCGCGCGCCTTCGCCAGTCCGGTGACCAGGGCTCCGGCCTTGAATCCCGAGCGGTCGGAGCGATGGAGGTGGTGGATGTCCACCCCGCGGGCCTGCTGCTCGGCGACGGCGCGGGCGACGATCTCGGTGGTCTCGTCCGTCGAGTCGTCGAGCACCTGGATCTCCAGCCGGCCGGCCGGATAGTCGAGCCGGCAGACGGCCTCGATGAGCCGTTCGGCCACATACATCTCGTTGTAGAGTGGCAACTGCACGGTGACCACAGGCCACGCTTGGGGATCGGCCGGCGGCTCCGGCATCGGGACCACCTGGGCGCGGGTCCGCAGGTACAGCATCACCATCCACAGCCGGTGGAGGCCGTAGAACGACAGCACGGCCAGGACGGAGTAATAGAGTGCCAGCAGGCCCGTCGCCCACGGAAAGTGCATGGTCAACAGCCGGGCGCGACCGGCCGGGCCTGGGGCCCCTCGCCGTTTCGCTGCCGCTCCTGGCGGTGAACGTCGGTCTGTTTTTCGTCTTCGATCTCGCTCATCATTTGGCGCTGACGCTGACCCTCCTGGGGATCGCGTTCCTCGGGCTCCTCTGTGCGGCACGGTGGCTGGAGTCGACGAAGGAGAGGATGGCGATTTCCGGCAAGGCCATCCTGCTGGCAGCTTTTCTGCTCCGACTCCCGCTGCTCCCCCTGCCGCCGACGTTGTCCGACGACGTGCTGCGTTATCTCTGGGATGGAAAGGTCGCGGCGGCCGGTCTCAATCCCTACGCCCTGCCCCCGGCAGCCGACCGGCTCTCTCCCCTCCGTGACGAAACGTGGCGGCAGTTGCCTCATACCCAGGTGCCCACAGTCTACCCGCCCCTCTCCGTCGCGGCCTTCAGTATAGCGAGTCGGCTGCCATTTCCACTCTTCGGGTGGAAGACTCTGGTTACGGCGGCGGATCTGCTGACCTGCTGGCTCCTTCTCGGAGTGGCCCGCCGGCTCGGTGTACCTGCCGGACGGACGGTATGGTACGCCTGGAACCCGCTGGTGACGATGGAGGTGGCGGGCATGGGACACGTCGACGCCCTGGGCGTGGCGGCAGTGGTGGCCGTGGTGCTCTGCCTGCTCTCCCAGCCGCCGCGCCGGCTGGGCGCGGTAGCCAGTTGGGCGGCGGCCGGAGCGCTCGCCAAGCTGGTGCCGCTGGCGGCGTTCCCGATGTGGGCGCGCCAGTCGGGCCGCCCGTGGCGGTCCCTGGGGCTGGCCGGTGGCCTCGTGGCGCTCGGCGTGGCGCCGGTGGTCGTCGCCTGTCGCGGCGTTCCCCCCGGACTCGTGGCCTACGGCGTCTCCTGGGAGTATGACGGCCCCGTCTACGAGCCGCTCTGGCGGGTGCTGGACGAGGCCGGCGCCGCGCCCGCTCTCGCCCGCGGGCTGGACCGTTACAAGGCCTGGTCGAAGAACTGGTGGGGAGTCAACTTCATCTATCCCTATCTCTATCCCCGCTTCCTCGCCAAGGTGCTGCTGGCCGCCGGTATGGCGGCGGTCGTCCTGGCTTCGCTTCGCTGGCGCGATCCGGTGATTGGTACGGGCCGCCTCTTCGGCGCGTTGCTCCTGCTCTCGGCCACGGTCTACCCCTGGTATCTCCTGTGGGTGCTCCCCTGGGCGGCCCTGCGCCGCCACACCGCCTGGCTGGCGCTCTCGGCGCTGATTCTCCTTTCGTACATCCCGCGGCTCCCGGGAGTGCCGCTGTGGCCGTGGGTGTATGTGGGGATCTGGGTGCCGTTCGGTGCGCTGCTGATCGTGGCGCCCAAAAGCAAAGCCCCTCATCACCCCGGCCCTCAGGAGGGATAGGATTCTGATGCCCACCTACCGCCTCACCCTCGCCTACCGGGGCGCCAGTTACGCTGGCTGGCAGCGGCAGGAGAATGCCCTCGCGGTGCAGCAGGTGCTCGAAGAAGCCTTGGGGCGGCTCCTGGGCCACGGAGTGCGGTTGACTGGGGCGAGCCGCACGGACGCCGGAGTGCATGCCCGGGGCCAGGTGGCGCACCTGGAGCTGGCGGCGCCTTTCGCCGCGCGGGGGCTGGTCCACGGTGTCAACCACTCGTTGCCGGAGGACGTGCGCATCCTCGGCGCCGCCGAGATGCCCGCGGGGTTCCACGCCCGCAAGCATGCCTGGGGCAAGGAGTACGTCTACCGCCTGAGCCGCGCCGCCATCCTCTCGCCTCTCGATTCCCTCTTCGTGGCCCGGGTTTCCGAGGGGGCCGACCTCGAAAAGATGGCGCGGGCGACGGCGGCTCTGCCAGGACGGCACGATTTCTCCGCCTTCGCCCTCGCCGGAGGCTCCCACGGGCAGCCGTGCCGGACGATCGCCACCGCCCTCTGGGAGGAGGAGGGAGAGGAGCTGCGCTTCCGCGTGGTGGGCGAAGGCTTCCTGCGCGGCATGGTTCGTGCTCTGGTTGGAACCCTGGTCGAAGTCGGTACCGGCAGGCGATCCCCCGAGAGCTTCGCCGCCCTGCTCACCGGGGGAGCGCGAGCGGCGGCGGGACCCACGGCGCCAGCGCACGGGCTGGTTCTGGAGCGGGTTTTCTATCCGCCGGAGTGGCGCGTGGAAGGCGATCCGGCACCGCCTGTGATAATTTAGATGCCCTCAGCCATGGCAGACCTGTCCAAACTTGCGACCCCGGGTTCCCCTGAAGAGCTGCTGGTCCGCCGGCTCGATCTCGGCCGCCTGCCGAGGCACGTCGCCATCATCATGGACGGCAACGGCCGCTGGGCGAAGTCGCGAAATCTTCCCCGGGTGGAAGGGCACCGGGCGGGCGTCGCCTCGGTGCGCGAGACGGTGGAGACGGCCGCCCGAATGGGTCTTGAGGTCCTCACCCTCTATGCCTTCTCGGTGGAGAACTGGAAGCGCCCGCGCTTCGAGGTGTGGACGCTGATGAACCTGCTCAAGGAGTATGTGCGCCGCGAGCGGGAGGCGCTGGCCGAGAACGACATCCGCTTCAACGTCCTCGGCCGCTGGGAGGAGCTGGACCCGTCGGTGGTGCGCGAGCTCAAGGCGACCGTCGAGGCCACGAAGCACTGCCGGGGGATGAGCTTCAACATCGCCCTCAACTACTCGGGACGCTGCGAGATCGTGGACGCCTGCCGCCGCATCGTCGCCGACTGGGCGGCCGGCAAGCGGGCGGACATCGACGAGGAGACCATCGGGCGCTACCTCTACACCTCCGGCCAGGCCGATCCCGACCTGCTCATCCGCACCTCGGGCGAGCTGCGGGTGTCGAACTTCCTGCTCTGGCAGATCGCCTATGCGGAGATCTGGGTCACCCAGACGCTTTGGCCCGACTTCCGCCGCCGCGACCTCTATGAGGCGATCCTCGACTTCCAGCAGCGCGATCGCCGCTTCGGCGGTGTCCAGCAGCCCGATTCGGCGGAGGACGTCTTCGCCCTCGGCCGGCTCCCGGGCTGACCTTCACCTCCTTCACTCTTCGCGGTAACCGCCGGACCGATGCAGCGACTCCTGACCGCCGCCGTGGGGACCTTCGTCGCGCTGGCGTCGCTGTTCCTGATGCCGGCCTGGGGCTGGTTCCTGGTGGTGGCCGTGGTCATCGACTGGGCGGCTCTCGAGTATCTCCACATCGTCCGTCCTCTGGCTCCCAAGGCGCCGGTCGCGATCCTGGTCGCCCTCGTGCCCGTGGCCGCCATCGCGATCGCTGGCGCCCTCACGGATGGCGCCGCGATCCCGCAGATCCGTCTCCTCCTGCTGAGCGGCCCGCTGCTGCTTTCGGTGATCCTGGGCACGCTCCTGCTGCTCGGCCGCACACCGCTCGAGGAGACCCTCCCGGCGCTCGGCATCCTGTGCTTCGGCATCCCCTACTTCGCCCTGCCGATCGCCAGCCTCTACCTGCTGCGGGTGATCGATCCGTGGCTGGTCTTCCTGCTGATGGCCATCGTCTGGCTGGGGGATTCGGCGGCCTACTACGTCGGCCGCCGCTTCGGCCGCCACAAGATGGCGCCGGTGGTCAGCCCTAAGAAAAGCTGGGAGGGCGCGGCGGCGAGCTTCGCGATGGCCCTGCTGGCGGCCGGGGTATGGTCCTGGTTTCGGCTGCACCGGATCGATCCTGGCATTCTGGCCGTCTCGGCCTTCACCGCCGTGGCGGCCCAGATCGGCGACCTGGTGGAGTCGCTGATCAAGCGTGGCACGGGCGTCAAGGATTCGGGGTCCGTGCTGCCCGGCCATGGGGGCATGCTCGACCGGCTGGACGCCATGCTCTTCGCCGCCCCCGTCCTCCTCTTCGGCCTCTGGCTGCTGGAATCTCTGACGGCCTCCGGCCGTTCGGTATAATCGCGGTACCTTAAAGCGCACGGCAACGATATGACTCATTTCACCGACATCCTGACCAATCTTCTCGCCTTCGCCTTCGCGTTGGGCGTGATCATCATCGTCCATGAGGCCGGGCACCTGCTGGTGGCCAAGGCCTTCGGCGTCCGCGTGCTGACCTTCTCGGTCGGCTTCGGCCGCAAGATCTGGGGCGTCCAGCGCGGCGAGACCGAGTACCGTGTGTCGCTCGTCCCCCTTGGCGGCTACGTGCGGCTGGGGGGCGAGAATCCGGACGAGATCTCCGACGACCCCAGAGAGTTCCTCAACAAGCCGCGCTGGCAGCGCATCCTCGTCTACCTCGCCGGCCCGGCGATGAACGTCCTGCTCGCTATCGTCCTCATCGCCGGCCTGTTCATGGCGGGCATTGAGGTGATGAGCCTGCCGGACACGCCGCCCGTCATCGGCGGCGTCGAGGCGGGCACCTCGGCGGCCCAGGCGGGCTTGCAGCGGGGCGACCTCATCCTCAAGGTCAAGGGCGAGGCGGTCGAGGACTGGAACGCGGTAGTCCTGACCCTCCTCGCCTCGCCCAACAAGCCGGTGCCGCTCACCATCCGGCGCGGCCAGAGCACCCTGGACGCGGTGATCACGCCGCGCCGCGTGCCGCGCTACGACGTAGGCGACTTCGCCGGCCTGCTGCCCAGCATCCGGCCACAGATCATCAAGGTCATCGACGGCGCTCCGGCCGCGGCGGCCGGCTTCCGCCCAGGCGACGAGATCCGCAGCGTGGACGGCCGGCCGATCGTCGACAGCAAGGCGTTCGTGGACGCCATCTCGGCGCGCGCCGGCCAACGCATTGATGTCCAGGTGGTGCGCGACGGCAAGCCGCTGATCCTGCCGGTGGTGCCCCGCAACGAGGGCGGCGCCGGCAAGATCGGGGTGCAGATCGGCTTCTACCAGCGCTACGGCCCCACCCGGGCGGTCTACGAGAGCGTGCGCTACAACATTCAGACCGTCGAGGACACCTTCCGCATCCTGGGCAAGATCTTCAGCCGCCAGATGTCGGCCAAGAGCGCGCTCGCCGGCCCCATCGAGATCGCCGCTCAGAGCGGCGCCGCGGTCCGCCGGGGGTTCAAGGACCTGCTGCTGCTGATGGGCTTCATCAGCATGAGCATCGCGATCATGAACCTGATGCCCATCCCCATCCTCGACGGCGGGCAGATCTTCATCCTGACCGTCGAAGGGGTGATCCGGCGCGACCTGTCGACGCGCTTCAAGGAGATCATCAGCCAGGTGGGCTTCGTCATGATCCTGCTGCTGATGTTCGTGGTGATATGGTTCGACTTGATGAAACATCTTCCAGCTTCGCTGGTGCCCGGCTCCTGAGCCGGAAGGAGCTTGTGATGCCCGGACCGATCTCGATCGGCGACGTTGCGCCCAACTTCGACCTCAGCTCGACCGAGGATGCGGTCCTCATGCTCAAGGACGAGGTGATCCGCACCGCCCTCGTCATCTACTTCTTCGCCGATCCCGAGAGCGAGCGGGTGCGCCGCGACCTCGACGCGCTCAGCCGCTGGCAGGAGCCGCTGCGCAAGCTCGCGGCCAAGGTTCTGGCCATCTCACCGGCCAAGTTGGACGACCTGAAGCGCCTCCAAGTGTCGCGCAAGCTCCTCTTCCCCCTGCTGCACGACGACCGCAACTTCGCCGCCTCGTACGGTGTGCAGCCCGCCGAGGAGGGGCAACCCTACGCGCCCGCCCTGGTGGTCGTCGGCCGCCGCCAGGAGGTCAAATGGCTGGCGAACCCCGTCGCCTCGGCGGAGGACGCCATCGCGCAGGTGGAGAAGCTGCTGAAAGATCTGCCATCGCCCACGCGCAGCTATCCGAAGAGCGTGGTGAACCGGCTGATCGACCGCTGGGTCAATTGATCCCCTAGAAGCGCAAGCGCTTCAACGACGCGGTTTTCTCAAGCTCCGCAGTAACTCCAGATCCCGCCGGTGCCCTTCCATCTCGTCGCCGGGCTCGGTCTCCAGAACCATGGGGATGGCCCGCAGCCGCGGGTCGTGCAGCAGGCGGGCGAAGGCGGTGAGGCCGATCTCGCCTTCGCCGATGTGGGCGTGGCGGTCGCGCCGGGAGCCGAAAGGGCGCACGGAGTCGTTGAGGTGGAAACAGCCCACTGCCGGCAGCCCCAGAAGCTCCTCGATCTCCGTCACGAAGTCCTCATAGCCCTGCCGCTTGTAGATCGCGTAGCCGGCCGCGAAAGCGTGGCAGGTGTCGAGGCAGACGCCCACCCGGTGCGGACTGAGCACCCGGGCGCGGATGGCGGCCAGGTGCTCCAGGCGGTAGCCCAGGCTTCGGGTGGAGACGTTCGGCAGGGCGGACAGGACCGCGTCCAGTGACTCCGCCACACGGGCGATCCCCACCTCCTCGCCCGCTCCCAGGTGCGCTCCGGGATGGAGCACCAGGCCATCGATCCCCAACCGGGCACAGCGGGAAAGCTCATCCGCCAGGGCCTCCCGCGAGCGGGCGAGGAGCGCCGGATCGGCGGAGCAGAGGTTGATGAGATAGCTCGCGTGGGCCACCAGCGGGCCGACCTGGCTGGCGGCGCGGGCGGCGCGGAAGGACGCCACCTCCGCTTCGGATAGCTCGCGGCCCTGCCACTGGTTGGCATTTTTAACGAACACCTGTGCGGCGGTGCAGCCCAGCACCGTCGCCCGCTCGATGGCGGTCGGCATGCCGCCGGCGACCGAGACGTGGGCGCCGAGAGGCGGGAGGTGCTGCGTCTTCGGCGGCTTCGGGGACATCGCCGGCATTCTAGACCGCAGGGCGCCCCCCGCTTTGCTACACTGCCGCCCATGCTGTCGTGGCTCCTCCGCTGGCTTGGCCGCTTGGCGTACGCATTGCTTATCGTGCTCGTCTTCACTCTCGCGGCGTACACCTCGTTCAGCATCTTCGTGCGCAGCGGCGCCACCACCGTGCCGTCCGTGGTGGGGCTCTCCCGCGACGATGCCGCCAACGTGCTGGCCGACCAGGGCCTCATCTTGAAGGGGGGCGAAGGCGCCGGGCGCTATGACGACAAGGTGCCGGCCGGCCAGGTCGCCCGCCAGAGCCCGGACGCCCGCACACTGGTCAAGCGCGGCAGTCCCGTCACCGTGGCGATGTCGCTGGGCCCAAGGCGGGTCGACGTGCCGGACCTGCTGGGCCAGCCGCTGCCGGCCGCCCAATCCGCGCTTTCCGGCCACGGCCTTGCTATGGGCCGCATCCTGGGTGCCTTCTCGCCGGCCCAGGAGGCGCCGGGCTCGGTGCTGCAACAAGACCCCGATCCCAATGACGCGGTGGCGCCGGGCACGGCGGTGGATCTGCTGCTGGCGATGGCCGTGCCGCGGGAGCGCTTCGTCATGCCCGATCTCGTCTACCGCAACTACGAGCAGGTGCGGCCCTACTTCGAGCAGCTCGGTTTCAAGCTCGGCAGCGTCAAGTTCGAGCGCTACGAGGGGGTGGCGGCCGGCGTCATCCTGCGCCAGTTCCCACTTCCCGGCCATCCGGTGAGCCGCGAGGACTCGGTGTCGCTGGTGGTGGCCACGACGGACGGAGCGCCGTGATGGGAACGACTGAAATGCATTCACCGCAATGGCGCCTCGCCCCCTCGCTCCTCTCCGCCGACCCGGCGGATTTCGGCGGTGCCCTCGCCCTCTATGAGCGCGGCGGCGCCGACCTCATCCACTTCGACGTCATGGACGGGCACTTCGTGCCCAACCTCTCCTTCGGCATCCCGGTGCTCAAGGCCCTCCACGCCCGCACCCGGCTGCCGTTCGACGTCCACCTCATGGTGAGCAATCCGGACCGCCTGCTGGACGACTATCTGAAAGCCGGCGCGGCGCGGGTGGCGGTCCATTGGGAGGCCAGCATTCACCTCGACCGCACGCTGGACCACATCCGGCAGGCGGGGGCCAAGGCCGGCGTGGCCGTCAATCCCGCGACACCGGTGGAGCTGCTGGTGGACGCTCTGCCGCGTCTCGACTACGTGCTGTTGATGTCCGTCAATCCCGGCTTCGGTGGCCAGGCCTTCCTGCCCCGCGCCCTCGACAAGGCCCGGCGGCTGCGAAGCATGATCGCCGGCGCGGGGCTCGCCGTGGAGATCGCCATGGACGGCGGCATCGATCGCGATAACATTGCCCATGTCGTCGCCGCCGGGGTGGAGGTCTGCGTCGTGGGCTCGGCGATCTTCGCCGGTGGCGACCCGCTGGCAACCATGTCCGAGCTGCGCGAGCGGGCTCGTCTGGAGACTGTATGAAACGAATCCTTCCGCTGCTGGCGATGGCCGGCCTCCTCGTCCTGACCACCACCGGCTGCCATAGCGGCGGCCCCGCCGTCGATCCCATTTTGAAGCTCTCCGCCGAGGAGTCGCTGGCGCAAGGCAAGGAGCTGCTGGCCAAGGAGAAGTACGACAAGGCCCGCCCGTACTTCACCCACGCCTTCGAGGTCGAGCCCAACTCCACGGTCGGCCGCGAGTCGCTGCTGCTGGCCGCCGACACCTACTACCTGCAGGGTGGCACCACCAACTACGTGCAGGCCGAGGCCAAGTACCGCGACTTCCTGAACCGCTTCCCCACCAGCGATCAGGCGGCCTACGTGCAGTTCCAGATCGCCAACAGCCTGGCCAAGCGGATGGAGCGGCCGGACCGCGACCAGACGGTGACCCGCAAAGCCACGGACGCCTATCAGGAGCTCATCCGCCTCTACCCGACCAGCGAGTATGCGGCGCAGTCGCAGGAGCAGATGAAGACGGTGCTCGACAACCTCGCCGAGCACGAGTTCGTCATCGGCGTCTTCTACATGCACTATGGCGCGCCGTTCGCGGCCGTCTGGCGGTTCGACTACCTGCTCACCACCTATCCCAACTACCGGTCCCGGGACAAGGTCGTCTACAACATGGGAGTCGCCTACCAGCGCCTGAAGAAGCTCGACGAGGCCCGCAAGGCCTTCGACCGGCTGCGGACCGAGTTCCCCCAGAGTCCGTACATCCACGACATCCCGGAGATCAAGGCGGGAGCGGAAGCCCCGCCGGCACCCACGGTACCAGCGAAAACAGCAGCGAATACAGGAAAATAAACGATGCGCCGTTTCACCTTCCTCCTCGTCCCAGTATGTTTGCTGGCGGGCCTGCTGGCCGCCGGGTGCTCCGGCAACTCCCTGCACGGCGACGACGACGCCCGGGAGCAGGAAATCCAGGCCCTGAAGACCCGCATCCTCCAGCTCCAGCAAGAGGCGGCCATGAACCAGGTGGAGGTCGCCCAGCTCCGCCAGAAGGTGGCCGAGCTCGACGCCCGCAACGGCGGCACCCGGCCGCCGGCGAGCCGGTTGGCCCCGGCTCAGCCGCCGGTCGTTCGCCCGGTGGCGCCGCCGCCGTCCCCGGTTTCTGTAGCTCCGGCGGCTCCGGCGCCCGCGAGGCGCGAGCCCATTCCGGCCGTGGCCGAGCCTTCCAATCAGCCCATCGAAGTCGTGGACATCGATCTGCCCGCGACCGGGCCGCAGCCGCCGCGGCCGGCGCCGAAGCCGGGCTCCACCCAGGCTCCGAAGACTGCCGCGCCCGCGCCGATGTCCGCGGCGCCATCGCTCGCACCGCCGGTTGCGGTCAAGCCGGCGCCCACCCTCCCCCCAGCCGCCGCCGTCCCGCTTCCCAGCTCCGCGCCGGTTCAGGGCGAGAGCGCCGCCGGCGACGCGGCAGTCCCGGCGAGCCAAGCGCTCTACGACCGGGGCTACACGCTCTTCCATCAAGGGCATTTCGTGGATGCCGAGACGAGCTTCCAACGATTCCTGCAGGCGAACCCCAAGGGCGACCTGGCAGACAACGCCCAGTATTGGATCGGCGAGTGCCGCTACTCGCGCAACGACGTCAAGGGGGCCCTCGCGGCCTTCCGCCAGGTGGTGGAGAAGTATCCCAAGGGCAACAAGGTGGCGGACGCCATGCTGAAGACGGGCCAGTGCCTGGAGGCGATGGGCGACGTCGAGGGCGCGCGGGTGACCTATCGCGAGGTCCTCCGGCGTTTCTCCGGCTCCGCCGCCGCGGCCGCCGCCGAGGAGCGGCGAGCGAAGCTTCCATAGCGCGGATATGGCGGGGAAAACCTCAAGCAAAACCTGAGCTTCGCCCTGGTAAACTTGACAGGCGAAGAAGGACGTTCTATTTTAAAGCATAGAGACTCGACTATAGTTTTCCCTCCCGGAGTGCGGTGGCAGGAGGTTTCGATGAGAGTGCGGCTCCCCGGTTTCGTGCTGGCGGCTCTGGTAGCAGGCGCCACCGCTGTGGCGGCGGCCGACCGCCCACCGCAGGACCTCCACTTGGTGGGCGACCATTGGACGGCCTGGAATCCGCCCGCCGTCCCGGCGGCCTCGGCGGACTCCCAGCAGATCCACATCGTCGTCAAAGGGGACACTCTCTGGGCTCTGGCCGGGAAGTTCCTGGGCAATCCCTACCTCTGGCCCCAGATCTGGGAGAAGAACCAGTACATTCTGGACGCCCACTGGATCTACCCGGGTGACCCGCTGGTGCTGGGCCTCAGTGTGGCGCCCGTCGACAACCTGGCTCAAGCCGGACCGGGCGGGCCGGGCGGACCCGGAAGCCAGGCCCCCGGCGAGGCGGCCACCGTCGCGCCGCCCCCCGGTGCCATGACTCCTGCCCAGGCCGCCGGCTCGCCGGTGCCGCTGGGCGCCGAGAGCGACATCTACTGCAGCGGTTACGTCGGCGAGCTCGACGAGCAGTTCCCCTTCTCGATCGTCGGCTCGGAGTACGACACCCAGGTCTTCGACGCGTCGAACTACGACGTCCGCCACGGCAAGCAGATCCAGGGGCGTTACGGCGCTCCCACGACGGTGAAGTTCGGCCTTGCCTCGGGCGACATCATCTACGTCGACGGCGGTAAATCGAAGGGCATGACGCCCGGCAGCCTCTATACCGTGATCGTGGCGGATCAGCCTGTCATCCACCCCTTGAAGCAGGAAGTCGTCGGCCGGTTCTACCGGTACCTGGGCCGGGTGCGCATTCTTTCGGTGCAGGAGACCACCGCCATCGCCGAGATCGTCCATGCCTGCGACCCGATCGTGGTGGGTGCCTTTCTGACGCCCTTCCAGCCCGAGCCGGTGCCACTTGGGCGCAGCACGGCCATGCGGCCGGTCAACTACCCGGCAGCGGCTGAGAAGCTGCACGTCGCGCCGTCGATCGTCTACGCCAAGGACGACGTCATCGCCCTCGGCGCCGACCATATCGTCCACATCGACCTGGGCGAGCAGGACGTGACGCCGGGCGACATGTACACCATCTACCGGGAGAACAACCGCCCCGGCATGCCCCCCGTCGTCCTCGGCGAGCTCGCGGTGCTCTCGGTCCACAAACATTTCTCCGTCGCCAAGATCCTCGAGTCGCGGTACCTCATCCGCATCGGGGACCGCCTCGATCCAAAGTAGCCCGCTCCCCGGGTTCTTCAGGTCCCGGGGGCTGTGTTAAGCTGTCTGCTTCTGTCTTCTTTCTTTCGAGGGTCAAAACTTGGCAGACCAGAATCTCAACGGGCGCCTGTATCAGATCGTGGATGAGCTCGTAGGTCGTGGCGTGACGCTGGACCAGGCGAGACGGGAGTTCGAGCGGCAGTTCATCGTCGCCTCCCTGAAGTCCAACCGCGGCAACTTCTGCCGTTCGGCGCGCTCGCTGGGAGTCCACCGCAACACCCTCCGCAACAAGGTCTCCGACCTGGGGATCATGGCGGAGGACTACGATCTCACCGGCCGGCGCCAACTGCGCCGGCGGACCGGACGCGTCTCCGAGCCGCCGATGAGCTGACCAAGCTTGAGCCGCCTCGCGCGCAGCTTGGCACCGATTTCGCAATCCTTATCTCCTTAGAAACAGTAGCGGGCACACCCCGGCCGTAAGGCCGGGGTGTGCGCTTTTGTCAGCAATCCCTCAGTTACAGGGCTCCGGCATGCAGTCCGGTTCAGGAGCCGTAGTGACGTAAGAGAGGAAAACAACACTCATGCGGCGACTCCCCAAAGTCCGATTACCTTTTCTTGCCCTCGCGGCCCTGTTCCTGATCGTTTCGTTCCATCCCACGCCGTCCGATCCCGCGGTTCCCGCTCCTCACGATGTCGCCTCCCAAACAGCCAGCAGCCCCAGCACCGAGGAGATGGCCCACTGGATGGCCACGGGAGGCAACTCCACCCCTTCCGGCTTCCACGCCTTCCGCTCTCAGGATCTTTCCGGTGAGGCTCCCAGAAGTATCAGCGGTCGTCACGCGGGTCTCTTCCAGCCCGGCTTCCTCTCTGTCGAGGACCCGGAGGCCGCCGAAGCTCAGCGCCGCTTCCTGTACCGGATGCCTTATGGCGCCGCCATCTCCCTCGCCGCCGGGCGCCACCACGTCGACGGCCTGCTGCTCGCCGCCGTCATCTCGATAGAGTCCGATTTCGCCCCCCATGCGGTGTCGCCCCGGGGCGCCCTCGGGTTGATGCAGGTCACGCCGGGGGTCGGCGAAGCCTATGGGGCTCGCGATCTGTTCGACCCCTATATCAACATCGACGTCGGCTGCCGCTACTTGTGCAGCCTGCTGAAGGATTCCGGCGGCAACCTGGAGCGAGCCCTCGCGGCCTACAACGCCGGCCCGGCGGCGGTGGACCGCTACGACGGCGTGCCGCCCTATTCCGAGACCCGCTCCTACGTTCGCCAGGTGCTCGACCTCTACGCCGAGTACAACCGCAAGGCCGGGGTGCGGCGCCTGGGCACGTAGCGATCCGGCAGCGATGCGTTATCCTCCTGGTGCCATGGAAACGATCACTCCCCTGCCCCTTACGCCCGAGCGCCCCTCGGCCTTGGACGAGAAGAGCTTGAACGCCTACCGCCGGCTTGGTTTCCTCCTGGCGGACCTGGACCCGATGAACCGCCTGCCGCCGGCCACGGCGCCCGGGCTCGAAGACTGCGATCCGGTCACCGCCGAGTACGCCCACCGCTGCTACTGCGGAACGGTCGGCGTCGAGTTCATGCACATCGGCGATCCCGTCCGGCGGCGGTGGATTCAGCAGCGGATGGAGTCCGAGCCGTCGGCGCCGGCGGACCGCGACCGCATCCTGGAGCTCCTCACCCGCGCCGACACCTTCGAGCAGTTCATCCAGTCGCGCTATCTCGGCACCAAGCGCTTCTCGATCGAGGGGATCGAATCCCTCCTCCCGCTGCTCGACGAGATGCTCGAGGGCGCCGCCACACACCGCACGAGCCAGGTGGTGGTCGCCATGAGCCACCGTGGCCGGTTGAACGTCATGGTCCACACCGTGGGCCGCGGGCCGGCCGAGATCTTCGCCGGTTTCGAGGACGTGGATCCGCGCAGCATCCTCGGCGGCGGCGACGTCAAGTACCACATGGGCGCCACCGGCGACCACCAGGGGCGCAACGGCCACACCGTCAACATCCACCTGGTCTCCAACCCCAGCCACCTGGAAGCGGTGGACCCCGTGGCCCTCGGCCGTGTGCGGGCCAAGCAGGTGCGGCTCGGCGACGAGAAGAACCACGACGTGGTCTTTCCCATCGTGCTGCATGGCGACGCCGCCTTCGCCGGCCAGGGCATCCTCGCCGAGACGCTCAACATGTCGGACCTCCATGGCTACCGGGTGGGCGGCACGGTGCACGTCATCGTCAACAACCTGATCGGCTTCACCACCGAGCCCAAGGCCCTGCAGTCCTCCCGCTTCGCCTCGGACGTGGCCCGGCGTATCCCCATCCCGATCTTCCACGTCAACGGCGAGGACCCGGACGCCGTCGCTCGCGTGGCGCAGATGGCCGTCGACTACCGCTATGCCTTCAAGAGCGACGTGGTGGTGGACCTCATCGGCTTCCGCCGCCATGGCCACAGCGAGGTGGACGATCCGACGATCACCCAGCCGCTCCTCTACAAGAAGATCCAGGTCCATCCGCCGGCGTGGCGGCTCTACGCCAAGGCGATCGGCCTCGCCGACGAGGAGGCTCAAGCCCGCGAGGCGGCGATCCGCGCCGGCTTCGACGCCGCCCACAAGGAAGCCGCCACGGACAAGGCGCTGGACCGGCCCACTCTGCGCACCCTGCCGGACTACTGGGATCCCTTCAAGGGCGGCCGCTGGCGCCCCGAGTACGAGGTGACGACCGGCCTGCCGGCGGCGGAGATCGCGGCCCTGACCGTGCCGCTCACCACGGCCCCCGAGGGGTTTCACGTCCACAAGAAGATCCAGGCCCTGCTCCAGCAGCGCGCCGAGATGGGCAACGGCAAGCGGCCGATCGACTACGGCATGGCCGAGGCCCTGGCATTCGCCTCGCTGGCGAAGGCGGGCGTGCCCGTGCGCCTCTCAGGGCAGGACAGCCGGCGCGGCACCTTCAATCAGCGCCACTCGGTGCTGATCGATGTCGAGGACGCGTCCGAGTACACGCCGCTGGAGCACGTAGCGGCGAACCAGGCCCGCTTCGAGGTCTACGACTCGATGCTCTCCGAGGCCGCCGTCCTCGGCTTCGAGTACGGCTACGGGCGCGATTTCCCTGAAACGCTCGTCTGCTGGGAGGCCCAGTTCGGCGATTTCGCCAACGGCGCCCAGATCATCGTCGACCAGTTCATCACGGCGGGCGAGGACAAATGGGGCCTGCTGTCCGCGGTGGTGATGCTCCTGCCTCACGGCTACGAGGGGCAGGGGCCGGAGCATTCGAGCGCCCGCATGGAGCGCTACCTCCAGCTCTGCGGCGAGCACAACGTCCAGGTCTGCCAGCCGTCGAACGCGGCGCAGTACTTCCACATGCTCCGCCGCCAGGCACTCACCCCCTGGCGCAAGCCACTGATCGTGATGACACCCAAGAGCATGCTGCGCCACAAGGACTCCGCCTCGACCCTGGAGGATCTGGCGCGGGATCGCTTCCAGCGGGTGGTGCCCGACTCGGGAATCCATGATGCCCAGCGGATCCTCCTCTGCACCGGGAAGATCGGCCACGAGCTGAAGCGCGAGCGCGAAAAGCGGCAGGACACCTCAATCGCCGTCGTCTTCCTCGACCAGCTCTACCCGTTCCCCGCCGAGGAGCTGACGGCGGTCTTCGAGCAGAATCCCAAGGCTCGGGACATCGTCTGGGTGCAGGAGGAGCCGGCCAACATGGGCGCCCTCTCCTTCATCCAGCCGCGCATCGAGCGCCTCCTGCGCCGGCCGATCCGCTCCGTCAAGCGCTCCGCGAGCGGCAGCCCCGCCACCGGGTCCGGCAAAGCGCACGTCATGGAGCAGCAGACTCTGTTGGCCTTGGCGCTGACGACGGGGCGGTAGCGAGGGCGTAGAATGAGCCTCATCGGGCCGCCTGCGAGGGTTTGTTGCCCGGGAGGTTCTAAAGATGCCTTGGATGTCACGTAAAGGGCGGGCGTTCGCCGGGGGGATGCTGCTGGCGGTCGCGGCGGCCCCGGCGTTCGCCGCGCCGCAGGACCCCGTGAAGTCCCCCGCCCCGGCGGCAACCCCAGCCGCCCCCACTCAGGAAACGGCCCGCCGCATCTCGGCGGCCGAGGCCCGCCAGGCGCTCGCCAAGGGCGAGGCCGTGCTGGTCGATGTCCGTCCCAAGGATGCGTACGATTCGAGCCACGCCCAGGGCGCGATCTCGCTTCCGCTCTCCGACCTCGGCTCGCGCGCCGGCGAGCTGCCCAAAGACAAACTGGTCGTCACCTACTGCACCTGAGCTTCCGAGCATACGAGCGCCCGTGCGGTGCTCGAGCTGCAAGCGAAGGGGTTCAAGCAGGTGGCGTGTCTGCTCGGCGGGCTGAACGGCTGGACCGAGGCTGGGGGGAAGCTCGTCAATCCGCAGTAGACCGTCGGGTTCGGGTGGGCGTCCGCATGGGCTGAAACCCACCCACTCGCCTCGCCGTAGTGCGGCATGGAGGTACACAAAGCCATGCTCGGACTCGCGGGACTTTTCGTTCTGTTCGCCATGGCGGGCGCTGCCTTGGCCGCGTTCGTCGTGATGGCGGTGCTCTTCAAGTTGGTGCTCAAGGTGGCGCTGTTCCCGGTGATGCTGGGCTTCGTCGCCCTCAAGGTGGTGCTGGTGGCGATCGCCGCGGTCGTCGCGCTGGTGGTGCTGACCGTGGTCGGCCCGGTGCTCGTGGTGGCGGCGGTGGTCGCCGGGCTGCCCCTGCTCCTGCTCGGCGGCTTGGCCTGGGTGGCCGTGCACGCGATCTGAAGGTCAGGCCTGCGCGAGACCCGGGGCTTCAGGATGCATCCTGGTCCCCGGGTTCGTCCAGCCCTTGGTTTCTGCGCCAATCCGCGTGGCTCAACCACATCTCGACGCGATCTCGGTAGACCTTCGCCATGAAGGCTTCGTCGTGGTTGCGGAGGAACCTCTCGACATGGTGCAGGTTTCCCAGGAAGTTCGCCATCCGCTGTGTATGGAGATGACCGCGAAGGATGAACGTGCGTATGCCATTTTCCATGATGGCGTCCCGCTCTCTTTCGCGATATCTCATCCTGTAGTCCGCCGTCAGGACGACCCAACCTTTGGGGATCCTGGGCAGCCAGTCTCGGTCCTTTACATCGTATTGCTGAAAGGTCTCGAAAAGCGTGGCGACCTTGAGCCCGTGCTCCCTCAAGGATCGAGGGAACATCCTGGGACCAAGGTCGTTGTCGCAGAAAAAAGTTATCTCACGCAGCCAGCTCGTCGGGGAGCCCGTAACGGATCGCCTCTTCGATCTGCGGCATCGTCAAATCGTAGTCCTCGGCCAGATCCTCCATGGACTCTCCGGCACTGAACCGCTCAATCAGAATCGACACGCTGATGCCGCGGCCTGCGATCGTCGGGCGGCCGAAGGAGACTTCAGGGTCGATCACTACGACTCTGGGAGCCGAGGCGTCAGCAGTTCGGCGCACCGGATAGAAACGCTCCGCAAGCCCCAAGGCGTCGTGCTCGATGCGCTGAAGGTAAGGCCGGAGGACTTCTTCGATAGCAGTCTGGCCACTCTCCGGTAGATCGATGAGCTGGCCGTACTTCTTGATGAAGAGGCTGCCTCCCGCACTTTCCAGTTGTTCCGTTGCCAGAGGATGCTCGGACTCGAGCTCGTGCTCCAGGTAAGACAGCGCCTGGCGAATCTTCCGCATTTTGATGCGATGCTTTCTGCGCAGGGAGGCCAGGACGTAGGCTTCTACCAGGTTTGTGAACGAGAGGACCGGCCGCTCAGGATCGGGAAGCTTGATGAGGGGAGGCGAGAAATCGGATCCGGCTTGCAGGGGGCGGCCCATGACCCACTGCCGGAGAGTGGTCTCTGAAAGCCCGAGATACGGCGCGGCCTGCGCCAACCCGTACGTGGGTTCGTGGCGAGCATCTCGGGCAAAGGCAGGAATGTAGGCCATGGGGCGGCTCAAAGTTAAACCTTCACTTGAACTTTAGCGGACTTGGGACCCTGTTACAAGGTCTGCAACTCGCCACAGACGACGCCGGGGATACTGGTTACGAAGTCCGCCCCGAACGCCCGCGAGGGAGTCCAGGCGCCGGGGGGAACGGTCCCCTGGAGGAGGCGCTCAATGCTGGCCACGGCGGAGGATGCCGTGAAACGGTAGCCCTCGGGCGTCTCCAGCGTGGCGGTGACCGTTCGTCCGGCGGCATTGCGGACCTCTCCCCAGAGATGAATCCGGGCCGTCTCCCGCACCCGTTCCGACGGGCCGGTCATCCGCTTGTCCGCCCAGCGCAGGGCGAGGCGCTTGACCGGTCCCCAGCCTGCCAAGGGAAGGAGAGGTGCCAGGCGTTTCATCCGCCGGATCTGGGACGGCGGCGTTCCCGAGTAGACGCGGATGTTCGGAATCCCCGTCGAGTGATACGCCGTCGAGACATCCCCCCAGGGGATGGTCATCGCCCAGCGTTTCCCGGCCCGTGGACCGAAGTCGATCTCGCGGACGTCGAAGGCCACCGGCACCGGCACGATCTCGCCGTTGCGGCGGATGGCCCCGGCACCGGGAAGGCTCTCGATCATCGTCTTCATCGTGCCGCGGCTGACGCTCCCGCCCGCGCTGTCGAAGGCGAGAACCAACTCCGTCGCGTCCGGCAGAGCCGCGGCCAAGCGGGCGGCCAGGCAGTCGCTGGGCACGACGTCGAAGCCGACGCCGGGAAGTAAGGCGACTCCCGCCTTGCGCGCCTCGTCCCCGCGGGAGAGGACGCTCTCGAAGACGGAGATCTCGCCCGTGATGTCCAGATAGTGGGCGCCGGTGGCCAGGCAGGCATTCACCATGGGGGCGCTGGTGTGGACGAACGGGCCGGCGCAGTGGAGGACGCCCTGGACGCCGTAGAGCTCCGCCGCCGTCCCCTGCGGGTCGTCCAGCGAAAAGGCGCGGCTCGGCAGGCCCAGCTCACGGGCCAGCCGTCCCACGGTCTCTGCGTTGCGTCCGCTCAGGATTGGAGCATGGCCCCTGTTCACCGCCTCGCGCGCCACCAGCTCTCCCGTGTAGCCGTTGGCGCCGTAGATCATCCAGGTCATGGATACCTCCTCGTGCCTTTTCGTCGGAGACAGCATAGCCCGCCTCTTGTCCCGCGCCGTGGACGCCGCATAACATGGGCCCCGGCTCTGGTCGCCGCTGGCGCGACACCAATCATCTCTGCTCCACGTCGCATCCGCTCGGGAGGAACATGAAGACGAAGATCCTCGTCACGGGAGCCCTCGGCCAGATCGGCTCCGAAGTGGTCCCCGCTCTGCGCGCCCGCTACGGCGCCGATCAAGTCGTCGCGTCCGATATCCGCATGATGAGCCGCGAGGAGCTGCTGCGCACCGAGGGGCCGTTCGACTTCCTCGACTGCACCAATCAGAGGCAGGTTCAGGACGTGGTGCAGCGCAACCAGATCGGCACCATCTATCACCTGGTCGCCCTCCTCTCGGCGGTGGGCGAGACCAAGCCGCAGGTAGCCTGGGACGTGAACATGGGCAGCCTCTACCGCGTCCTGGAGGTGGCCCGCATCAACAGTTGCAGCGTCTTCGTGCCCAGCTCGATCGGCGCTTTCGGGCCGAGCACGCCTCAGGACCAGACGCCGCAGGACACTCTCCAGCGTCCCACGACCATGTACGGCGTCACCAAGGTGGCGGGCGAGCTGCTCTGCGACTACTACCATCAACGATTCAGCGTCGACACGCGCGGCGTGCGGTTTCCCGGCATCATCTCCCACGGCGCGCCGCCCGGCGGCGGCACCACGGATTACGCGGTGGAGATCTTCTACGAGGCGATCCGCCACCAGCACTACACCTGCTTCCTGAAGCCCAACAGCCGGCTGGACATGATGTACATGCCCGATGCCATCAAGGCGGCCGTCGAGGTGATGGAGGCCGACCCGGCCCGCCTCGTTCACCGTAACGCCTTCAACGTCACGGGGATGAACTTCACCCCCGAAGAGCTGGCGGCGGAAATCCGCAAGCACATCCCGAATTTCGTCATCGACTATAAGATCGACCCCGTGCGGCAGGCCATCGCCGACTCCTGGCCCCACTCGCTCGACGACGGCGCGGCGCGGCAGGAGTGGGGCTGGGACCCGCAGTACGACCTCGCGGCCATGGTCGCCGACATGCTGGAGAACCTGGAGAGGAAGCTCTCCGCCCCGGAGGCTCAATAAATGCCTGTCGATCGTTTTCACGACACTCTCTCCACCGAGCTCCAAGCCCTGCGCGAGCGGGGCACCCTCAAGGGGGCCGAGTCGGTGATCACCCAGGTTCTTCCTGCCGAGGGCGAGCGCGGCCCCCGCTACCGCCTCGCCGGCGAGGGCCACCAGCCTTTCCTCAAGATGAACTCGAACAACTACCTGGGGATGGCGCTACGGTCTGAGCTCCGCGACGCCGAGGAGGCCGCCACCCAGGACTTCGGCGTCGGCCCCGGCGCTGTGCGCTTCATCAGCGGCACCTACCAGGCGCACGTGGATCTCGAAGCCCGCCTCGCCGCCTTCCACGGGCGTGAGTCGGCCATGATCTTCAGCTCGGCCTATGCCACGGCGCTGGGCGTGATTGTGCCCCTGACCACGGCCGATACGGTGGTGATCAGCGACGAGCTCAACCACAACTGCATCATCAACGCCATGCGCCTCTCCCGCCCGAAGTACAAGCAGGTCTACAAGCACCTCGACTTGGCGGATCTCGAAGCGAAGCTCGCCGCCGCGGCCGGCACCTGCCGGCGGGTGCTGGTGGTCACCGACGGCATCTTCAGCATGCGGGGCGATCACGGACCGCTGCCGGAGATCCTGGCGATCGCCCGCCGCTGGGACGACAAGTTTCCCGAGAACGTCGTGGTGCTGGCCGACGACTCCCACGGCGTCGGTGCCTTCGGCCGCACCGGTCGCGGCACCGAGGAATTCACTGGCTCCGGACCGGTGGACGTGCTGGTCGCCACCCTCGGCAAGGCCCTCGGCGTCAACGGCGGCTATGTGACGGGAAGCAAGGTGCTGACCGACTACCTGCGCGAGACCGCTCCGACCTACATCTACTCGAACCCCATCACGGTCGGCGAGTCCGCGGCGGCCCTGGCGGCGCTGGAGATCCTCGACAGCCCGCAGGGCGTGAAGCTCCTCGAACACCTGGGAGCGATGACCGCCCGCTTCGAGCAGGGGCTGCTGCGCCTCGGCTACGAGACGATCCCCGGCGAGCACCCGGTGACGCCGCTGATGGTGCGCGACACGGCGAAGACCACCGCCTTGGTGGCCCATCTCAGGCAGCACGGGATTCTCGCCACGGGTCTCAAGTTCCCGGTGGTGCCGCGGGGCGACGAGTCGATCCGCTTCCAGATCTCGGCCGACCATACGCCCTACGACATCGACTCGGTGCTGGCGGCGCTGGAGAGTTTCCCGGGGCGGTGAGGAAAGAGCTGCCCGGGCCCGCCCCACCCCCGCCACCCCGTCCAGCAGCACCTTCCTGGGAGGCGTGCCGAGAGCACGCCTCCTTTTTTTGTCTCTACATCCCTTTCTGGCCCCGCATGACTCGCTGAGGCGAGTCCACATCGTCACGATGGACCTGTAAATCGTGACGATGGACACGGCACTTTAGCCGTTGGACCGACACATCGGACCGATGGACGTGGCACTTTAGCCGTTGGACCGACATATCGGGCCGATGGACACGGCACTTTAGCCGTTGGACCTGTAAATCGCGACGATGGACGTGTCCATCGAGCCGATGTGTGTGTCCATCGCATCGATGTGAGCGGCCATCGAGACGATGTGTGCGGCCATCGAGACAATGTGTGGGGCCATCGAGACGACGAGAGCGCCCACCGAGACGATGTGAGTGTCCATCGAGACGATGAGAGCGGCCACGGAGCCGATGTGAGTGTCCATCGAGGCGATAGACGTGTAAGGCGGGGTTACTTTAGCTATAGCCGAGCGGGTCGAGACCGCTGGCCTGGTGGTGCCGCGGGGAGACGAGTCGATCCGTTTCCAGATTTCGGCCGACCACACGCCCTACGACATCGACTCGGTGCTGGCGGCGCTGGAGAGTTTTCCGGGACGGTGAGGTCAGCCGCGCCTCGTGCGGGCGGCGCCGCGCTGGGCGATCAGGCCGTGCTGGGGCTGGTGGCCGGCAGCAGCGTCTCGCAGCTCTGGGTGACCGCCGGCTCCGCGGCGAGCACGCACTCTCTTATCACTTTCGATCGCGCCTCCTCCTCGTCCAATCCCCAATTCGCGACGCTGGGCGACCGGGTGGTCTTCACGGCCTCGGACGGCACGGACGATGGAGCTCTCTGGGCGAGTGACGGCGCCAACACGCAACGATTGGCGACCTTCTCTCACCTGGCGGCCCACAGCGGCAGCGTCTCGGCGCCCGTCGTAATGGGAGGGAAGGCGTTCGTTTTCGCCGGCGAACCCGGCGCGGACGGGATCTATCGTGCGAGCCTGGTGATCACCGACGGCACGCCTGCGGGCACGCAACGGATCGCGGTGCTGGGCGACACCTACATGCAGGCGTTTTCCGAATTCGGCGGCCGGCTGGTCTTCGTGCTCGAGAGCTCCGACCGCCAGCGGGTCACGCTGTGGGCGAGCGACGGCACGGCCGCAGGCACGAAGCCGCTGCTGCCACTGCCGCCCACGGGAGTGACGAGGCTGGTCTCCGTGGGCGGCCTCCTTTACTTCTTCTCCTTCCTGAACGACAGCGACAGCTACGCCCTCTTCCGCAGCGACGGCACCGCGGCCGGCACGGCGTCTTTCCCCGTCGCCGCGAACAACCTCGGTTTCGACCCGGAGGTCGCGACGGCGGCAGGGCAGCTCTTCTTCACCGCCGGCGGCCTTCTCTACCGGCTGGACCACGACACGGTCGACGCCGGCACCTTCGCGGGCTTCACCGAGGTCATGGGCCTGACCGAGCACGACGGCCGGCTCCTCTTCTTCGGCATCGCCGCCGGCGACTCGCCGCAGGGGGGCTGTGGAGCACCGACGGCACGGCGGCGGGAACGACGCTCGTGGCGGGGGCTACGGCGCAGCCTCCGGGGCTGGAGCTCGGCACCTACGGCCTGCCGGTCTGGCCGCGCCTCGGCGACCACCTCCTCTTCCGGGGATGGGACGCCGATCACGGCTTCGAGCTGTGGATCACGGATGGGACGCCCGGCGGCACGACCCGGCTGGATCTCGTGCCGGGGAGCGCCTCCTCCTTCCCGGACGACTTCACTGTGGCGGCCGGCCGCTTCTGGTTCACGGCCAATGACGCCGTCCACGGCCGCGAGATCTGGGTGAGCGACGGCACGGCGGCGGGGACGCATCTGGCCGTGGAAATTGTGCCCGGCCCGTTCTCCGCCCTCCCGAGCCGGCTTACGCCGGCCGGCGGCAACCTTTTCTTCTCGGCCTATACCTCGCTCCATGGGCTCGAGCCCTGGGTGCTGCCGCTTGCCGGCTTGCCGTAGGAAGGCGGCCGGTTACCGGCCCACTATCGGCCTAGTAATGGCGCGAGGGCCTCGACGCCGCGCTCGGTGACATCGGGCGGTGCGGCGGTGAAGCAGAGCCGAACGTGGGTGGGGTAGGGGCCGAAGCTCGATCCGGGCGACAGGAAGAGCCCGCGGTCGACGCAGCGCTCCAGGAATCCGGCGAGGCCTGTCTCGTCCAGGTGCGCGGCGACGTCGAAGAAGAGGAAGGAGCTTCCCCGTGGCGCTTCGACTCCCAGGCGGGCCGCCGCCTTTTCGCCCGCCTGCTGGTAGAGCCCTCTAGCTCTAGCCACCCACGCGTCGCCCACCGGACCCAGGACGTTCAACGCGGCGAGCTGCGCCGCCGTGGGCGTGCTGTAGAAGCTGTGCATGCCGATCTTGCGCAGCTCGCCCACGGCCGAGGCCGGCCCGACGACGTAGCCGCAGCGGTTGCCTGCCATGCCGTAGGCCTTCGAGAAGGAGTGGGCCGCGAAGGTGCGCTCCGGTGCCAGCGGCCGGGTGTAGGTGTGGTCCCCGCCGTACACGTAGTCCTCGTAGACCTCGTCGGCGAGGATCCAGAGGTCCTCAGCTTGAGCCCACGCGACCAGCGCCTCGATCCAGGAGCGCGGGATGACCTGCCCGGCGGGATTGCTCGGCGTATTCAGATAGAGCGCGATGGTGCGATCCGTCCGCCGCGCGCACACGGCCTCGACGGCGGTCTCCGGCGAATCGGCCGCGCCGAAGAAGGGAACGTCGACCGGCACGCCGTGGAAGGACTGGATGATGCCGGTGATCAGCGGCCAGTGCGGGGCCAGCAGCAGCACCTCGTCGCCCGGGCTGACGATCGCCCCCGCCACCGCCGCCAAGCCGCCGGTCGCCCCGGTGGTCACCAGGACGTTGTCGCGCTCGGTGGGAACGCCCGTCCGCTGCCGGACGCGCTCGACGATGGCGTCGAGCAGGGCGGGAATCCCCTGGGGTGGGGCATACCGGTGCATGCCGGGATGCTCCGCGACTTTCAGATCCTCCATCCGACAGCCCTCGGCGGGCTCCATCCACGTGTCGCCCACGTGGAGCGGATAGACCTCGCCGCGATAGGTGGCGAGCCGGTGTGCGAGGGACGAGTAGACGGCGCCCGCGATGTCCTGGACGGATGGGGAAAAACCGGGGTGGCGTGGCATGACGGCCCGGGATATTACCGCAGATATTTCCGCAAAAGGTCCGTTCGTAGGAGGTGCTACCATCGTTCCATGGCACTGACTCTCACCGAAGTCCGCCGGATGCCCGAGGAACGGCGCCTGCGGCTGACCTGGACCGACGGCCACGTGGCTGAGTACGACTATGACTACCTGCGGGGCTGGTGCCCCTGTGCCGGCTGCCAGGGGCACTCCGGCTTCAAGATCCGCTACCTGCCGCCGGCCAAACCGGTGACGGCCGAGTCGATCAAGCCGGTGGGCAACTACGCCATCTCCATCGGCTTCTCCGACGGCCATGGCACCGGTATCTACCGCTACGAGTTCCTGCGCGAGATCTGCCCCTGCGGCGCTCACGGCGAGACGCCCGGTGAGCTCGACGGCTAGGCCTCGCGCCACCGCGCCAGATCGCCGGGCGTGTTCAAGTTGAAGAAAATCTCCCCGGGATCGCCGAAGCGGAGGAGGGCCTCGCCCTCCAGATAGCGAACCGTCAGCCCCGCCTCGATCGCGAGATCGTGAAGAGAGAACCGGCCTTCCCGCACCCGCGCGGCGAGGATCGCGAGGGTGCCCGATCCGTAGAAGGCGCAGAGCGGCTCGAGGCCGCCTTCCCAGCGGGGGACCACCCAATCGGCTGCTGCGGATCGCGCCAGCTCGGCGAGCAGGCGGGCCGGCACCCGCGGAAGGTCGCAGGCCAGCACCAGGAGCGGCCGGCCGGGATATGCCGCCGCTCCGCCCAGGATGCCGGCGGCCGGCCCGCGCCCCGGTCCGTCGGCGAGCGACCGCCGGCCGGGCACCAGCTCCCGGCCGCGGTCCGCCACCGCCACCTCGGCGCAGACGGCCGCCAGCCGCTCCATCGCGTCCAGCGGCAGGGCCGCCCCCTCAAGCCGGGCCTTGTCGCTCCCGAGGCGGCGCGACTCGCCGCCCGCCAGCACCAGACCTACCGGCGGCATGGCTTCTTGGCCGGTCATCCCGCCGGCTCCGTGCTACCATTCCGCCCTGAATTTATAGCCAAGGAGAACCCTGCATGAACCTGAGTCTCGCCTGTCTCGCCTGTCTGCTCGCCGTCGTAGGGTCCGCCTCCGGAGCCGAGCCGGTCAAGGCCCCGGCTGCACCCAACCATCCCCAAGTCCTGTTCGAGACGAGCAAAGGCAATTTCACCATCGAGGTCTACCCCGACAAGGCCCCGAAGTCCGTGGAGAACTTCCTCCAGTACGTCAAGACCGGCTTCTTCGACGGCACCATCTTTCACCGCGTCATCCCGGACTTCATGATCCAGGGTGGCGGCTTCACCGCCGACATGACGCAGAAGCCCACCAAGCCGCCGGTTCCGAACGAGGCGGACAACCGCCTCCTCAACGAGCGCGGCACCCTCGCCATGGCGCGCACCAACGATCCGAACAGCGCCACCGCCCAGTTCTTCGTCAATCTGAAGAATAACGGCTTCCTGAACTATACGAGCTCGACCCCCTCGGGCTGGGGCTACACCGTGTTCGGCAAGGTGGTGGAAGGGATGGATGTCGTCGACGCCATCGCCGCGGTTCCCACCACCCGCAAGGGAGCCTACGAGAACGTTCCCACCACGGCGGTCGTCATCAAGAAGGCGACGCTCGTCCACGCCAAGAAGTAGCAGGCCGCCCCTACTTCTTGGTGCTCTTGCGCATCTGCACCAGGCAGTTCCAGAGGACCTCGGTCTGCTCCTTGCCATGGGGCAGAGCGAGGTCCCGCCAGATGTCGCGCTGGGCGGCGAGGAACTCGTTCCAGTCGACGGGACGCTTCTTGTCGATGATCCGGCGCATGGCCGCGAGCAAGTCAGCCACCGTCCACATCGCCGGGCGCAGGCCGCCGAGCTCCCGCCAGCCGAGGCGGAGCTGCTCCACCCTGCGGCGCGACAGCTCCTGGTCCTTGTAGCGCACGCGCAGGCGGCCCACCTCCGCCAACCGGTCGAACGTCAGGTCGTCCGGCGGCGTATGGTCGGAGATGACTTGCCAATGCTGAGGAACCAGCTCCTCCTTGCGCACCTGCATCACGAGGATGTCGAACTTGGCTACCGGCAGCCCATCGAACAGGGCGGCGAGGGTGGGCAGGTCGGCGCCGTGAATCCACTCACCGATCTCCTCGGGCGAAGGCAACGGACGCGGCGGTGCGGCTGGCGCCGGAGCGGGCTTGGCGACTGGAGTTACGGGTGCTGCGGCTGCGGGCTTTTCGGGCGGCGGCACGGCGGCCGGCGCCTCCGGACTGGAGCTGACTTCGGTGGGTTCGGTCATGGCGCTAGTCTATCCGGATTGCTCCGCTTCCGGCGAGAAGGGAGAACCCCGGATCTGACCGGCAACGTATAAGCAATCGCTGGGATCTGAAACAAAAAAGATGGTGCCCAAGACCGGACTCGAACCGGTACGGGTTGCCCCACACGCCCCTCAAACGTGCGCGTCTACCAATTCCGCCACTTGGGCTCAAAGAACTTCTCTACCAACCGCTCGCCGGGGAACCCTATTCCCCGGTTACTTCTTCGGAGTGCTGGCCGGAACCGGAGCAGGCGCCGCCGGGGCCGGAGCCACCGGAACGGGAGCCGGCTTGGCCGGCAACGTCTTGGTCGCCGTGGCCTTCTTCACCGGCGCGCCCGACATCACCGTGCTCACCGTGCCCTTGGCCAGCGCGATTCCCACCGTGGTGACGATGAAGATCACGAAGGAGGCCACCGTGAGCTTGTGCAACAGGGTGGTGGCGGTGCGAGCGCCGAAGGCGGTTTGCGTGCTGCCGCCGCCGAAGACCGAAAGATCCGCGCCCTTGCCCTGTTGCAGCAGCACGACGAGGATCAGGAAGACGCAAACGAGGATGTGAACTGTCTCCAACAGGTAAATCACGGGCGAAGCCTCCCAACGGGCACGATTGTCACCGGACCCCACCAGGGAGTCAGCCGGAATGCCGAATAATAGCAAGGAATTTCTGTGGGTCAAGACTTGCGCCGCCGACGAGGAAGCCGTCGACGTCCGGCTGGGCGAAAAGACCGGCCGCGTTGTCGGGCGTCGCCGACCCTCCGTAGAGGATCGGCAGCCCCGCCGCGGCGTCTCCAATCAGCTCGCCCAGCAGGAGGCGCAGGAAGGCATGAGCCTCCTGCGCCGTCTCCGGCGTCGCCGTCTCCCCCGAGCCGATGGCCCACACCGGCTCGTAGGCCACGGCGAACGTCTCCGCCCCGGAGGAGTCGCCGGCGAAAGCGGCCAGCCCCGCGCGGAGCTGCCGCTCCAGCACGCCGAAGGTGCGGCCGGCCTGCCGGTCCTCGCGGGTCTCGCCGACGCAGATCAGAGGGGCGAGGCCATTGCGCAAGGCCGCCGCGACCTTGCGGCCCACCAGGGCGTCGCTCTCGCCATGGTCGTGCCGCCGCTCGCTGTGGCCACAGAGCACCCAGGAGCACCCGGCGTCGGCGAGCTGAGGTCCTGAGACGTCGCCCGTGTGGGCGCCCTTGTCGTCCGGGTGGAGATCCTGACCGCCCACGGCCACCTCCGTGCCGGCAAGCTCGGCCGCCACCACCGGGATCAGGGGATAGGAGGGGAAGATCGCCACCTGTGCAGCCGCCGGGTGCTCGGCGAGGGAACGCTTCAGGGGGCGGCAGCAGTCCACCGCGTCCGCCCGGAGGTGGTTCATCTTCCAGTTGGCGGCCATCATGGAACGCCGGGTCACGGCTTTGTCTCCGGCCGTTCCAGCACCGCGACACCGGGCAGAACCTTGCCGGCCAGCAGCTCCAGAGAGGCGCCGCCGCCCGTGGAGACGTGGCCGATGCGGCCGGCGAACCCTGCCTGATGCACGGCGGCCACGGTCTCACCGCCGCCGATCACCGAGAACCCCGGGCAGTTCGCCAGCGCCTCGGCCACCGCGCGGGTGCCGGCGTCGAAAGGCGGTTTCTCGAAGACGCCCAGGGGGCCATTCCAGAACAGGGTGCGGGCGCGGCCGATGGCCGACGCGAAGGCCTTGCGCGTCTCGGGGCCGACGTCCACCGCCTTGGTCCCCGCCGGAATCGCGTTGGCGGGCACGGTCTCGATCCGCTGCGGATTGCCGAGGTCGTCCGTCACCACCAGGTCGCTGGGGAGGACAACCTCGATCCCCCGGCCCTTGGCCCGCTCCAGGATCTGCTTCGCCAAGTCCACCCGGTCCGGCTCGAACAGCGAGGCGCCCATCTCGAAACCTTCGGCGGCCAGGAAGGTGTTGGCCATACCGCCGCCGAGGAGCAGGACGTTGAGGCGCGGCAGGAGGTTCTCCAGGGTGTCGATCTTCCCCTCGATCTTGGCGCCGCCGAGGAGAGCGACGAACGGCCGCTCCGGCTCGCCCAGCAGGCGGCCGAGGGCCGTCACCTCCCGCGCGAGCAGCCGGCCGGCCGCCTTGTCGCGCAGCCGCTCGGGTACGCCCACCACCGAGGCATGGGCCCGGTGCGCGGCGCCGAAGGCGTCGTCCACATAGACCTCGGCGAGCGCAGCCAGCTGATCGGCGAAGCCCGGCTCGTTCTTCTCCTCCTCGGCATGGAAGCGGAGATTTTCGAGCAGCACGATCTCCCCGGTCTTCATCGTCTGGACGACCTTCTCCACCTCGTCGCCCACGCAGTCCTCGGCGAAGTGCACGGTTTGCCCCAGCAGCTCGGCCAGCTTGGCCGCCACCGGCCGCAGGCTGTAGCGGAGATCGCGCTTGCCCTTGGGCCGCCCGAGGTGGGAGGCGAGGAGGAGGACGCCGCCGGCGCCCGCCAGCTCGCGGAGGGTGGGGATCGCCTCTTCCAGGCGGGTCGTATCCCCGACCTCGTTGTCCGCGGACAGGGGTACGTTGAAGTCGACGCGCACGAACACGCGCTTGCCCCTCAGATTCGCGAGGTCCAGATCGTCCAGGGTCAAAAGCTTCGCCATGATCGTTCCCTCTCACTCTCTATCTAAAAGGATGGGCTGCCAGCCGCCCGAGGAGATCCGCGAGGCGGTGAGCATACCCCCACTCGTTGTCGTACCAGGCCACGACCCGCGCCAGGCCGCCGTCCGCCACCATCACCAGGGGCAGATCGACCACCGCCGAGCGCGGATCGCCGATGAAGTCGGAGGAGACCAGCTCCTCGTCCGTGACGCCCAGCGCGCCCGCCATCGGTCCTGCCGCGGCGTCGCGGAACGCCTGGCAGATCGCTTCGGGCGTGGCGGCCGTCGCGAGATCCGCCACCAAGTCCATCATCGCCACGGCCGGCGTGGGCACCCGCACGGCGAAGCCCTCGACGCGGCCGGCGAGAGCCGGCAGGATGAGGCCCAGCGTCCGGGGGGTCGTCGTCCCCGTCGGGATGATGTTGAGCGCCGCCGCCCGCGCCCGCCGCGGATCGGGATGCGGCAGGTCGAGCAGCCTCTGGTTCTCCGTATAGCTGTGGACCGTCGACATCAGGGCCCGGCGGACACCGAAGCGGTCGTGCAACACCTTCGCCACCAGGGCGAGGCAGTTGGTGGTGCAGGACGAGTTGCTGATGATTTGATGGCCGGCGGCCTGCCGGGCTGGGTCGAGATCGCCGTCGTTGACTCCCTGGCAGATCGTCGCGTCGGCCGAGTCGGCCGGATCCGAGTTCGCCGAGAGGACGACCCAGCGCACCGTCCCGCCCAGATGGCCCGCCGCCGCCGTGCGCCGCAGGAAGCGGCCGGTGGCCTCCACCACCACCTCCACACCCTCGCGGGACCAATCGACCGCAGTCGGGTCGGGCTGTTGGAAGACGGGGATCGTCCGCCCGGCGACGGCGATTCCGCCCTCGACCGCCTCAACCGTCGCGGAAAACGGGCCGTGCACCGTGTCGCGGGCCACCCGCCGGGCCAGAAGCGGAGCGGGCACAACGTCGTTGACGGCGGCGAGCTCGAGGTCGTCGCGATCGTGAGCGATGCGCAGCAGGGCGCGGCCGACACGACCCAGGCCGTTGATGGCAAAGCGGATAGGCATGGAAATCGTCTCTCTAACACGGCCCGCGGACCGGCCGAAGGCGGCCAGTTTATCAGCCAGTGTCCCGCCTGGTGATTCTGATGCACTTCTACAGTGATACCCTGAGTCTCGCAGCCTAAGGCTGCCGACAGAGACTGAATCGATAAGGAAGTGAGGAGGATCTACTCCATGGCGGAAATGGGAAAGTATTGCAAAGCATACCTGGCCAAGCAGTTCCGGGAGTATCCGGGCTGGACCGAGAACGCGGCCAACGTGCGGAAGGAGAAGAAGGAGGTCGGCGGCAAGGAGGTCGAGGAGGACCGTCAGCTCAACGACGATTCCATCCTTTATCTCCAGGAGAACTACATCGTCACCGACGGTATCTTCAAAGACCAGAACATTATCTTCGACAACGTCACCGACGAGTGGAAGCAGTTCTGCCATTCGACGCTGGCCTTCGAGATCCCGGTCTACGAGCCCATCGAGATCAAGCACGCCGAGCCGGTCGAGGCCGCGCCGGCGAGCGGCACCTAGAACGCCCTGCGTTCTCCGCAGCTCGTTGAAACCCTGCCCTCCGGCAGGGTTTCGCCTTTTCTGGCCCTACTGAGAGGTTCCCTCACCCGAAGACCCTCACCCTGCCCCTCTCCCGCCCCTACCGGGAGAGGGGGAACTAGTGGAATACACTCCCCTCCATGGACCACCCCCTCGTTCTTGGTATCGAGACCTCCTGCGACGACACCGCCTGCGCCGTGGTGGACGGCGTGGGCCGCGTGCTCTCGTCCGTGGTCTCCAGCCAGCTCGCCGCCCACCGTCCCTACGGCGGCGTGGTGCCCGAGATCGCCTCCCGCGAGCACCTTACAAACTGGCCGGCGGTGAGCCGCGAGGCGTTGGAGCGGGCGGGGGTGTCGCTCCAAGACGTGGAAGTGGTGGCGGCCACGCGGGGTCCAGGCCTGGTCGGCGCGCTGCTCGTGGGTCTGTCGCTCGGCAGGGCCATCGCCTTCGCAAAAAAGCGTCCCTTCCACGCCGTCCATCACCTGGAGGGGCACCTCTTCTCGCCCTTCCTCCGCGCGCCGGGCGACCGGCAAGTCCCCTTGCCCCCGCCGAGCCGCTTCGTGGGCCTCGTGGTCTCGGGCGGGCACACCTCGCTCTTCGCGGTGGAAGACGGCGAGGTCACCACCCTGGGGGAGACCCGGGACGACGCCATGGGTGAGGTCTTCGACAAAGTGGGCAAGCGCCTCGGCCTTCCCTATCCCCAGGGACCGCGGGTGGACGAGCTCGCCGAGCTTGGGGTCCCCGGGGCCCGGCCACTCCCCGTCTCCCGCTTCGAGGGCCTCGACTTCTCCTACTCAGGCTTGAAAAGCCAGGCCCTGCTGGAGGTCGAGCGCCTGGAGCGTACCCTCGGCCCGATTGACCTTGGCGACGGCGGCCACGAGCCGCCCCAGGAGGTTCTCGATCTGCTCGCCGGCTTCCGCGCCTCCGCCGTCGGTCAGGTGGTGGCCCGGCTCGACCGCCTGCACCAGCGAGATCCCATAGGCACTCTCGCCGTCTCCGGCGGCGTTGCCGCCAACCGCCTGTTGCGCCGCAAGCTGCCCGCCTGGGCGGAGCGCAACGGCGTCGACCTCCGTCTCGTGCCCCTCGTCTACTCCGGGGACAACGCCGCGATGATCGCCCACGCCGCCCTGCTGCGCCACCGCCGGGGTACCGCCGACGATCTTTTCGCGGCTGAGGCGGCGAGCCGCATCCCGATCTGACGGAATTCTACTGATTTCCCGCAGCTCGTTCGGAATCGAGCCGCTTTCACCGAACGATTGACTTGTTTGCGTCGGTGATTCGCGATATCATCTTCCCTGTGAGGAGATGACCGAATGATCGACGAGACCGACCTCAAAATTCTGACGATCCTTCAGCAGAGCGCGCGCACCTCCAACGCCGAGATCGCCCGGCAGGTGGAGATGGCCCCGTCCGCCGTCCTGGAGCGCATCCGCCGGCTGGAGTCCCGGGGGGTGATCCAGGGATACGAAACCCGGATCAACCCGGAGGCATTGGGGCTTGGCCTCGTGGCTTTCATCTTCGTGGCCTCGAGCGACATGTCGGAAGAGATGAAGACGGCGGAGCAACTCGCCAACATCCCGGAAGTTCAGGAAGTGCACCACATCGCGGGCGAGGACTGCTTCGTGCTCAAGGTGCGGGTTCCCGACGCCAAGAGCCTGGGGCGGCTGCTGCGCCAAAGGATCGGTGCCCTCCCCACCGTGCGCTCCACGCGCACGACCGTCGTGCTGGAGACCGTCCGCGAGAGCAGCCTGTTCCCCCTCGCGACGGCGCCTGAGGCCGTTGCGGCTGAGATCGAGGACGTCGCGGATCTTGTGATGGCGGGCGTACCTCTGGAGGTGTTCCATGAATAACGTTTCGGCGGGGTCGACCGGGACGCGGCAGGCGTCCATGCTTCACATCGCGATCGCTCTCGGCGCCGTCTACGTCATCTGGGGTTCGACCTACCTGGCGATCCGCTTCGCCATCGAGACGATTCCGCCCTTCCTGATGGCGGGCACCCGCTACCTGACGGCCGGCACGCTGATCTACGGCTGGTCCCGCCTGCGCGGGGCGCCGCGGCCGACCCTCATCCAATGGCGCTCGGCGCTGATCCTCGGCGCCTTCCTCCTGCTCGTCGGCAACGGCGCCGTGGTGTGGGCGGAGCAGCACGTCGACTCAGGCCTCGCGGCGCTGCTGATCTCCACCGAGCCGCTGTGGATCGTGATCCTCGTCTGGATGCGCACGGGCCGCAAGCGGCCGGACTGGCGGGTGATCGCCGGCCTCGTCCTGGGCTTCGTGGGCCTGATGTTGCTGGTGCGGCCGGGCTCGGGCAGCGTCAATGCCCTCGGCGCGTTGGCGCTGGTGCTGGCCTCGCTGAGCTGGGCGTGGGGATCGATCTATGGGCAGCGAGCGCCGCTCCCCTCCTCGCCGCTGACCACCACGGGCATGCAGATGCTGAGCGGCGGCGCGCTGCTGCTTCTCACCTCCGCCGTGACCGGGGAGCCCTCTCATTTCGCTCCCGCGGCCGTGTCGGCGAAGTCGCTGCTGGCGCTCGGCTACCTGATCGTCTTCGGCGCCATCGTGGCCTTCACCGCCTACGTCTGGCTGCTGCGGGTCGCGCCGCCGGTCCTGGTCTCCACCTACGCCTACGTCAACCCCGTGGTGGCCGTCCTCCTCGGCTGGTTCTTCGCCGGCGAACCGCTGACCGGCAAGACCCTCGTGGCGGCAGCGGTCATCCTCACCGGAGTGGCCCTGATCAGCCTTGCGCAAGCCCGGAGATCGGGCTCGGACCGGGAACAGGAGCGAAGGGATCTCGCGGGAACTGCTCCGAAGGCGGCGGAGGTCGAAGAGGCAGTGCTGGAAGCCGAGGTGTGTGCCTCGCGGTGAAACGCGGGTTTGAGCCACGTCCACCTTGAAAATTGGGAGTGGCACTCCCAATTTTCAAGGTGGACGCTCTCATTTACGAGCCCAGATCCCCACGCGTCTTTCTATCTCTTCGGCGGGAAGGCGCCGGCCGGCTTGTACCATCCGCAGCAGCCTTGCCAATGCCTCTCGCTGTTCAAGAAGTCCGGCTCCCACCAATTCGTCGATCAGCCAGAGGGTGCCGTGTACCTTCACGCCTTCGGACTCGGCAGCGCTTCTCAGATGGCGGTCGCCGGTCAGGAGGGTGGCGCCCTGGGACCGAGCGAGGACCAAAGCGAAGAGATCGCCGCGGGAGGGCCGGAGGTACCGGCGGGCAAGCCGCGCGACCTCCAGCACCTGATCCCCGGTCAGCTCCCGAACTTGGAGCCCGCGCTCGGCCAGCATCGCCCCGTCGGGTCTCTCCAATTCCGCGACGATCACGTCGGGGACTTGAAGGTTGAGGGGTAGCCGGAAGACGAGGTCCGTGAGGCCAGCGATGTCGAGGTCAATCCAGACGTTCGTATCCGTTACGCAGGGTGACCGGGAGGCCATCGTGCTCCTCGGAGATCTCGGAAAGGAACTGCCGTAGAGGCTTGCCGAGAAGCTCCGCTGCACGCGTCTCGGAGAGGAGGTCTTCGGCGAGGGCTTGCAGGACCAGCCGTTCGAAACGCGATGGCCGCTCGGCGGGAAGGGCGCTACCCGGCTCCTGCCGATGCCAGCCCTGGACTCGGAAGCTCCGGAACAGGCTCGCGGCGCGTGGCTCCGACAGGAGGTCCAGATCCTTCGCACGATAGATCCAGCCTTGCATGCTCAAGCCGTACTTGTGCTTCAGCAGATGCAACTCGTGGGTGTCGAGGCTTCGGCGGACTCCCCCGAGCTCGAAGCGGGCCGCCGGCTCGGGCACCAGAAAGGCGCCGGCAAAACGGTTCATCGCGGCTTCGACGTCCAGTCCTCCGGAGGCTCGGATCATCAGATGCCCGAGCTCATGAGCCAGACTGAACCGCTGGCGATCCCCGGGCACTCCCTGCCGGCTGGCGATTACAGGGAGCGTCTTGCCGTCCACTTCAGCCACGAACGTACAGGCGTCGAAACGGGGCTCAGCTGCGAAGACCCCGACCCGGACGCCGCGGTCTTCGAGCAGCTCCGTCAGGTTCTCGATGGGGTCCCAGCCAAGCTTCCAGGCGTCCCGAAGATCCAGCACCGCGCGTTCGATCTCCGCCGGAGAGGAGACATCCCTGGGGAAGCGTTCGGGGAATTTGAACTCGGCTCCGGAGAGGCCGCGGATCTCCTCCGCCTCCAGATACCGGTCCAGCCAGTCCAGGATTCCCGCTTTCAGGGACTCCTGATCCTTCTGAGGGAGAGAGCTGCGCTTGCGGTACTCGGGGCGGATCTCGACCACCCGCCGCGGCCTCACGAAAAACTCCACTGGGACTTCCAAAGCCCGAGAGAGACGCAGCAGGGAGCCCGATCCGGGAGCGTCGAGCCCCCGCTCGTACTTGGAGATGGCCTGGGCGCTGAGCGCGGCCAGCTCTCCCAGGTCCCGAAGGCTGAGCCCGCGCATTTTCCGCGCCTGCTGAATTCGTGATCCGATGTCCATCATGGTTTACAGACTAGGGTGTTACTTTGAGTTTTGTCAACCGAGGGCGCGGCCCTGCTACTCTTCCCAGCGAAATTTCGCACTGACCATCCACCGCTCCTCAAGGAGGTTCCGATGCGCACTCGCTTTCGACGCTTCGCAGTGATCGTGGCTGTGGGACTGGCAGGGCTGGTCGTGGGCCGGGTTTCGAAGGGCGCGGAGCCGGGGCCGGCGGAGGTGGCGGTTCGCCTGGCTCAGGAGATGGCGGCGTCGGCGTCGCGCCGGGACGTCAAGAGCAACGAGAAGCTCATCCCCCAGACGGATCGGGTGGCTTACGTGAGCAACGGCCACCCGATCACTGGACGGCAGTACGGGGACGCTCTCGGGCCGTATTACGAGTCGCTCAAGAGCCTCGACTTCAAGTGGGATCGCTATGAGGTGTTCCCCATCGGCGAGAAGGCCGCCGTCTTCACCGGTTGGGCGAGCGTGAAGACCGTTGACCAGAAGGGCGGCTCGGAGGCCGCCCGCGCCCTGTTCACCATGGTCTTCGCCGACGACGGATCGGGATGGAAGCGAGTCATCGCCCAGAAGTGGCAATCCGAGGTGCCGGCGGTGAGCGCGGCCCTCCCGGCTGCGCCGGAGGACCGCGTGCCTCCGGCGAGCGGAATCGCCGTCCACTTCAATGAATCCGTGACCGTCACCGCTTCGACCTTCCATCTGGAATGCCCTGCCGGCACTCCGGTCGCCGTTACCGCCACGCCCGAGCCGCTGAGCGATGGCAGTGGATTCCTCCTCCGTCCGGCCAAGAGCCTGCCCGCCGGCGCCGACTGCAAGCTGAAGGTCATGGCGTCCCAGGTCTCCGATCCCCGCTTCGGACAGACCATGACCTCGGACTACACCTACTCCTTCAAGGTCGCCCCCGGCTCGTAGCTCAAGGAACCTCGTGCACCATGCCGGAGTTCCACACGATGTGGCCGTCGACCATGGTCAGCTCGCTCGTGGTCCCGGGGATCAGACCGAACGGCACGGTGAAGAGATCCTGGGAGAGGACGGCGAGGTCAGCGAGCTGGCCTGGAGCGAGACGCCCTTTTCGGTCCTCCTCGCCCTCGGCGTAGGCGGACCCCTGGGTGTAGGCGATCACGGCTTGCTCACGGGTCAGGGCCTCCGAGGGGCGGTCCGGGTGGAGGGTGGCAAGCATGATGTCGAGGAAGGGGTTGGCCGAGAAGCCAATCCCGTCCGTGCCGAGGGCGAGGGGAATGCCGGCCTCCAGCAGAGAGCGCAACGGTTGCGCGTGGGCCACCGTTTGCGGCGAGTAACGCGCCGGGAGCACGTCCGTCAAGGCCAGGTGGGTGGCGTTCTGCACCACGACGATTCCGAGATCGCGCACCCTCGGGATGTCCGAGGGCAAGATGAGGTCGCCATGCTCGATCCGTGTCCGGCGGCTGCGCCAGCGCGCGGCGGGTGCGACGTCCTCCATCTCGTCGAGCAGCGTTCCAATCGCGGCGTCGCCCACGAGATGGAAAAGCAACTGATTCTCTTTCTTCGGTCCCTGCAGTCCTCTCTCCAGCATGAACCTGAAAGCGTTGGGCGGGAAATTGAACCGGCCGTTCGTGGTGGGGAGGTCCACATAAGGCTCTGTCATGAAGGCCAGGCGCTCGATGGGCGTACCGTCACCGATCCACTTGATTCCTGAGGCCGTCACGTGCTGCGACGTGATACGCCCGGAGAAGCAGCCTTCCCCGGGCGTCAGCGGAAAGCAGATCTCCCGCCAGCGCAGGGGTGGATTCAAACGGTCCAGGATCTCGATGCCTCTCGATTGCGGGAGGCCGATCGACATGTCCTGCACACTGGTGAAGCCGAGGCGCAGCGCCCGCTGAATGTAATCCTGGTAGATCGCGGTGATCTGGGCGTTGGAAAGCTGCTGGGCAAACTTCCTCCGGATCTGATGCTCGGCGTACTCGTGGACCACTCCGTTCAGTGTGTTGGTTCCCGGAAAGCGCTCGTAGAAGCCGCCGAACGGGTCCGCCGCGTGCTCCGAGATGTGCAGGGTCTGCAGCCCGCGGGCGTTGAAGTACATCCCGTGTCCGGTCCAGAGCTCCAGCTTGACCGGATGATTGGGAGCGACCTGATCGAGCACGAGCCGGTTCGCTTGGGGGTCATCGCTGAAAGCAGTGCCCACGGTGACGAGGAGCCACGTGCCCGGCGGGTTCACGGCGGTCGCGGCGCTGATGAGATCGAGCACCTCCTGAACCGTCGGTCCGGGACCGGGAACGAAGACCGGGACGTTGAGCGGCACGCCCTGAGGAACGAGGACGTGCACGTGCGCATCGTTCAACCCCGGGATGACCGTGCGCTGCCCCAGGTCGAGAAGCTTCGTCTCGGGTCCCGCCAGCGCGCGGATTCCCTGATTGCTGCCGACGGCCACGATCCGTTTACCTCTCACGGCCACCGCCTCGGCGAACAGGTGCCCGGGGTCGGACGTGAACACCTTGCCGTTGTAGAGGATCACATCGGGAGACGCGGCCTGGGCCGCCGCGGACCCCAGGAAGAAGCACGCCGTCAAGACCAGCCCTGCGGAAAGACCACGGAATCTGCTCATCAGACCTCCTTGAGTGGTGTCCAGTTGAGCTCGCGGAACCGCGGGACCCCGGACGGTTGATGTCTGGACAACGGACTGGCGAGGGGAATCCCCTCAGATGAAGGCTTCGCGCTAGCTTGCGAATACGGCTCTGCCGGGCACCGATAAAGGTGCAGATGTTAGGCCCTACTAATGAGGGGATTGACGACTCGCACCTGGAGCACCTGCGGCGGGACCTGTGCGACGGCTCACCCCTCCTCCGGTTCCTCCAAGCTCTGCACGATCTGCGTGACCTCGACCTCGGCTTTGCGGATTTTGCCGCGGCAGACGTCGAGGAGCTGGGCGGCGCGGCGCAGCTCTGTGGCGAGCTGGTCGATGTCGATCTCTTCGCCTTCGATCCGCTCGAGGATGCCTTCGAGCTCGTCCATGGCTTCACGGAAGCTCACGGGAGACTCGGCCGCGGCGGGTGCAAGAAGGCTGCTCTGTTTCGGTTCGCTCGGGTCCTTCGATTCTTTCATCGGTCCTCCACTCGGCTCTTGAGCTCTCCCCCGGCGACCCGGGTGGCAATGATGTCTCCCGGCCTCACCTGATCGGGATGGCGGACGGCGCGGCCCGCCGCGTCGCGGGTCAGGCTGAAACCCCTCTCCAGGGTGCGCTCGGGGGCGAGCTGCTGGCAGAGGCGCTCCATGCCGCTCAACGTGGCGGCGACTTCCCGCACCCGGCCTCGAGCGGCGGCGGCGATGCGCTCGCCACGGCGGACCCGCTCCCGCCCGGCGGCGGCGAGAAGCCTGGGCGCGAGATCCACGAGCCGGCCGCGCAGGTCGTCCTGCCGGCGCTCCGCGTCACGCAAGACACTACGGCCCAGCCTCCCCAGAGCCCGGGCATGCTCCTCGACGTGGGCGCCGGCCGCGGCGAGGCGCATGCGCGCCAGGCTCACGCCCCGCTCGGCGCGGCCCAGGGCCTCGCGGCCGGCGCGCAGCGGCTCCAGGGCCTCTCGCACCAAGGTGCGCCGCAGGTCTTCCAGCATCTGCTCCGCCCGGGCCATGCGCTCCACCAGGAACTCGGCCACCTTGGTCGGGGTCTTGAAGGCGGTGTGGGCCACCATGTCGGCGATAGCGCGGTCGATCTCGTGCCCCAGGCCGGTGAGGACGGGGAACGGCGCGCGGGCGACGGCCTCGGCGATCGAGCGGCTGTCGAATGCCGCGAGGTCGGTGCGCGAGCCGCCGCCGCGGATCAGCACGGCGCAGTCGATGGCGAGGCCGGCGAGCGAGGCCAGGGCCGAGACGACCTCGCGCTCGGCGTCCCGCCCTTGCATGGCGGCGTGGATGAAGATCACGCGGAAGCCGTAGCCGCTCTCCGCCAGCCCGGAAAGGAAGTCATGGTAGGCCGCGCTCCCCTCGGAGGTGATGAGGGCGATCGAAAGCGGCAGGTCGGAGAGGGACAAGCCCTGGTTCAGCTCCAGCAGGCCGGCCGCGGCGAGCGCCGCCAGGGTCTCCCGCCGCCGCTGCTCCATCTGGCCGAGGGTGAAGGCCGGGTCCACCTCGCGCACGCAGAGCTGCAGCCGGCCGGACGGCGCGTAGAAGTCGAGGCTCCCCCGGCAGCGGATCTGCACGCCGTCCATCAGGCGCTGCTCGGAGGCGGCGAGGAGGCGCTGGATCTTGAGGAAATCTCCCTTCCAGATCACCGCGTCGAGCTTGCCGACGATCTCGTCGCGCTCGCCCTTCTCCACCAGCTCGAAGTAGACGTGGCCGCGGGCGCTGGGACGCACCCGCTGGGCCTCGCCCACCACCCACACGGCGGAGAAGGCCTCGGCGAGGAACTCCTTCACCTCGCCGCAGAGCTGGGAGACGCTGTAGGTGGGCTCCACCAGGGGAAAGGCGGTCAGGCTCGGCTCCCTTGTCGTCAGTGATACGACTTCAGCTCGCGGGTCGAGCTCAGGGGAATGGACTCGGCCCACTCCACGGCCTTCTTCTCGCCGGCCGTCAGCCGGCTGAGGAAGTCCACCGCTTCGTCGCGCTCACGGAAGAGGCGCCAGATGAAGGTGTGGCCGGCCGGCGCGGTGAAGTAGGTGTAGGGCTTGGAGCCCGCGCCCGAAAGGTCGAAGCCGAGGTTGGCCTCGCCGTTGACTCCCACGCAGGCCACGGCGATGGCGCGGTAGGCTAGGGCCAGGGCGCGGATGGCGTCCTCGTAGTCAGCCAGCTCCTCGCGCGACAGGGGCGAGTGGTAGACGGAGATCTTCGCTCCATCCTCCTCAGCCAGGAGGTTGTAGGGGATGTCGAGACGATCCATCGCGTCCTTGGTCTCGCTGGTGGTGACGAAGACGTCCTCCGTGCCGCTGACCTTGTAGGAGATGGCGTAGACCTCCTTGTCCAACTGGGCGAACGTCTCCGCCAGGATGCTCTCATCCTCAATGGTGAAGTAGTACAGGCGATTCATCGAACGTCGTGCTGCCATGCTGAAATCCTCCAGGGTTTGGGAGCTCGTGCCGTCCCGCACGACCGCCTATTGCGGTACCCAAGACCCGGTCGAGCTTGTGCGGGTAGAGCGGAAGCCGGGCGAAAACCCGGCTCGGACTTACCCATTGTAGCAAATCGTTACGGCGAACCGTCACATTCCCGGCACAGGCGGCACCGGCGCGTACCGCGGACGCTCCTTGAGGAAGAAGCCGATCGCGAGCCCCGCCGCGCATCCCCCGAGATGGGCGGCGTTGTCGATGCCCGGCGTCGTGAAGCCCAGGAAGACGTTGATGCCGGCCCACAGCAGGAGCTGCATGAGGAGGGACTTCGCTTGCGGGGTGAGGTTCTCCCGCCGCTTCGCCAGGAAGGCGATGATGGCGCCCATGATGCCGAAGATGGCGCCGGAGGCGCCCGCCGAGAGAGCGTGAGTGAAGAGGTTGCTGGCGATCGAACCCACGATGCCGCTCACGAAGTAGACCAGGAGGAGCCGGCCGGAGCCCAGGAGAAGCTCGAAGAGGCCGCCGAGCTGATAGAGGGCCCAGCCGTTGAGCGCCAAGTGGAGGAAGCCGATGTGCAGGAACAGGCTGGTCACCAGCCGCCAGTACTCGCCCTGCTGGACGAGCGGCGGATAGTCCGCACCCAAGGCGAGGAGCACCTGGGTGCTGGTCGACCCGCCGCGCACCGTCTCCAGCACGAAGACGGCGGCGATCGCCACCAGGAGGATCGAAGTGACCGGGGTGCGGGCGCCGAACATGGAGGCATCGTATCGCGAATCGGGCCGGGCCTACGGGTAGACACCCCGCGACACCCGCGCCTTGCCTTTTCTCGTATGCACGTCGATCTCCCGGAAGCCGTCCTTGTCCGCCGGCCGGTCGGACTGGTAGGCGAGGTAGTAGCGGCTGCGCAGCTCGGCCTCGATCTGGCTGTAGGCGCTCGTGAGCTCGTCCGCCTTGTCGATAAAGAAGGCCCGGCCGCCGGTGACGTCGGCGAGCTCGATCAGCTTGTTCTTCGCGCTGCGCTCGAACGTCTTCAAACCCAGGCCGATGGTATAGATGGCGACGCCGCTGCGGCGGGCGTAGCCCAGGGCGTCCTCCCAGGAGGCGTGGCTGAAGGTGTCGGCACCGTCGGTCAGGATCACCAGGGCGCGCTGGCCGTGCTGGGCTCGGAAGTAGTAGAGGCTGGCGAGGACGGCATCGTAGAGCGCCGTGCGGCCGTAGGCCTTGAGACCCTCGAGCGATAGGCCCACGGCCTCGGCGTCGTCCACCGGCGGCATCAGCAGCACCGGCCGGCTGGAGAAGGAGAGGGTGAAGCAGCGGTCCCGCGGCGTCACCAGGTGCTTGACGAAGCCGGCGGCGGCGCGGTGCGCCTCGCTGAGCGACGAGGCCATGGAGAACGAGGTGTCGATGGCGATACCCAGCGACAGCGGCAGGTTCCCCACCTGCTCGAAGCGGGTGAGCTTCTGCGGCCGGCCGCCTTCGCGTACCTCGAAATCGGTGGCCGGCAGCCCCTGGATCGGATGCCCTCCGAGGTCGAGCACCGTGGCGTAGAGCTCCACGAGGTCCACCTCCATCTCGCTCAGGTTGGCCGGCGCGCGCAGGAAGCGAACGTCCTCGGCGCGGGTGCCGTCATCGAGGACGGCGACCACCGAGACCCACGCCAGATCCTCCTCGGGGACCTGCACCTCGGTCTGCCAGGGAGCCTGCGAAAGCGAGGCGACCTTGCGGTCGTTGACGCGGAACTCGACCTCGGCGACCTTGTGGTCCTCCGGCACGACGACCTCGGCGTGGGCCAGCACCTTGCCCGACGAGCGGGTCCCCCGGCGGGGATCGGTGATCAGCACCCGGAAGCCGCCTCGCGCCTGATTGAGCACCACCTGGTCCCAGGCGACCAGCGCGCCCCCGGCGTCGTAGCCCTCGGCCCGCACCACCTGCTCGCGGGGGAAGGTGGCGAGGCGCAAGTCCGCCGCGTATGGCGGCTTGGTGCGGGAGAGCTGGGCCTGACCGTCGACCAGGAAGACCACCTTGGCGATGCGGCTGCCCGTCACCACCGTCTGCGCCTCCCAAGTGTTGAGCACGACCTCGGCGGGCGCCGGCAGGAGGAGCAGGGTGTCGGAGCCGACGACTCCGGCGATGCCGGCACTCACCGTCTCGCCGCCCACGGCGCCCGCCGTGGCCGCCGCGGGCAGGAGCGTCTGGATCGCCGCCGGGACGCGGAAGCCGCGGGCCACGGTGGCCACGGCGCCGCTGGTTTCATCGCGCAGTCGCAGCCGCAGCACGAAGCTCTGCCCCGGTCGCAGGGCGCGCTCGAACACCAGGGCGGGAGATCCTTCCCCTGGAGGCGGTACCTGGTATCGCAGGCGGAAGGTCTCGAAAACGGCGCCGCCGGAATCGAGCACGCCGTCCAACGCCAGCCGCACCCGCGGCTTGCCGTCAACCTGGACGGTCGCCATCCCCGCCGTCGAGGGAAGCGGGATCAGCACCCTTGCCGTCAGGCGCTGTCCCTGCCAGTAGGGGAAGTCCAGCGACACGTCGCCGGGCTTCAGAGCCACCGGCGCGGGAGGCAGGGGCGTGGCCACGGCGGCGTGGGCCCATGTGGCAAGGTCGGCCGGAGCCGCCAGGAAGGCCGCGCGCTCCCGCGGCAGGGCCCAACGGAAGTCCTGGATCGTGTCCTCGCTCCGGCCCCGCAGGTCCCAGCGGGAGACCGCCATCGTCCCGCTCTGCTTACGCTGGATGCCGTCCATGCCCGTGGCCTTGTCCACACGGTCGGAGTCGTGGCAGAAGAAGCGGTCGATCCGCTTCACCCGGTGGCCCTCCGCCTCCGCCTGATCGAGCCAGTACTCGGCCTCATTGCTGTAGAGGGCGCGCTTGGAGTCGATGGGCAGCCAGAGGATGAAGGGCTCGCCGCTGCTGGGCCGGTAGAGCACCAGGTCCCTCGGCGTGCCGTCGTCTCCCGGGTAGGACCAGATCTCCATCGGCTTGAAGATGGCCGCGCAGTCCAGCACCAGGCGCTCGGCGGGCCGGCCGCGCAGGAAGAGGAGCTCGGCCCGGGCATCGAGCGGCAGAAGCGTCTGGGGCTCGGAGGCCACCAGCCGGCGGCGGCGCGCGATCCCTTCCACCAGCTCGTTGGCGGGCGTGCCCGGAACCGGATCGCGGCCCAGCATCTCGCCGATGAAAGCGTCGCGGCCCGCCTCGTCGAGCGAGAGGAACGTCTCCTGCTGATCCAGCGTCAGCAGCAGGCCGGGACCGTCCTGGAAGAACGCCCGCTGCGCCTCGGGCCAGAGAACGGGCTCAGACGAAGCGGGAGATTGAGCGAAAGCGGGAAGGGCGACGAGGAGGAGGCTGAAGACCCTCATCACCCCGGCCCTCTTCTCCCGTCCCCTCCCACCCCCCTCACCGGGAGAAGAGGGAGAAAAGCGGGAACGCCCCAAAAGTCCCCCTCTGCTCACGGGAAGTACCCCCGCGCCGCCCGGGCCTTGATGCCGTTCTTCTTGGCCTTCATCTCCACGGGGCGGAAGCCGGGCAGCGAGCTGGAGTTGGAGGAGTTGTAGGCCACCAGGTAGCGGCTGCGCAGCTCGGTCTCGATCTGCTTGTAGATGGCCGGCAGCTCCTCGGGGTGGTTGGTGAAGAAGGCCCGGCCGCCGGAGGCGGCGGAGAGCTCGCCGAGCTTGGTCTTGATGCTGGTGTCGAACATCGAGAGGTTGAGGCCGATGGTGTAGACGGCGACGCCGCTGCGCGATGCATATTCCATGGCGTCCTTGAACGAGATGTAACTGGAATTGTCGTCGCCGTCGGAGAGCAGCACCATCGCCCGCTGCCCCTGCACGCCGCGGAAGTAATAGAGGCTGTGCACCAGGGCGTCGTGGAGCGCCGTGTCGCCATTCGCCTGCAGCCCCTCAATGGCCTGCACCATAGCGCCGACGTCATCGGTGGGGGGCATGTCGAGGCGCGACCGCCGGGCGAAGCTCACCAGGAAGGCTTTGTCCTTCGGAGTCATGACGCTCTGGAGGAAACCGGCCGCCGCCTTCTCGGCCTCCACCAGGGAGCCGGCCATGGAGCCCGAGGTGTCGACGAGGATTCCGACCGTGAGCGGCAGGTTCTGCACCAGCTCGAACTTGACGATCTCCTGCAGCTTGCCCGCCTCCAGAACCTCGAAATCCTCCTGCTTCAGGTCGCGCACCAGGTTGCCCGACGAGTCGGTCGCCGCCACGAACATCTCGACGAGGTTGACGTCCACCTGCGACATGTTCGCTGGCGCCCGCATGTAGCGCACAGCTTCCGCCTTGGTGCCATCGTCCAGAGTGGCCTGAACGGTGAGGTAGACCAGCTCGCCGTCCGGCACCGGCACGTCCATCTCCCAGGGAGGCGAGGTGAGAGAGCCCACGGTGTCGTCGTTGACGTGGAACTCGATCGACTTGACCTTGCGGCCGTCGGGAACCACGACCTCGGCCCTTGCCCGGGTGGTCTTCCCCGTCACCTTGGTCCCCTTGCCCGGCGACACGACGCGCACGTTGAAGGCGCCCTTGGGCTGATTGAGGATCACCTCGTCCGCGGCCACCAGCTTGCCCTGCGCGTCGTAGCCTTCGGCGCGCACCGTCTGCTCGGTGGGATACTTCTCGAGCCGCAGCTCGGCGGTGTATGGCGCCCGGGTGGTGGTGAGCTGGGACTTGCCATCCACCATGAAGATTACTTTCTGAATGCGCTCGCCGGTGACGATGGTGGTGGCCCGCCACAACCCCATCACGATGTCGTCTGTCGCCGGCAGGAGGAGAAGGCTGTCGGCGCCGGCGGCCGTCGCGACGGGTATCAGCTCGCCCGCTTGAGCGCTGGCCGGCATCGGCTCCGAGGTCGGTTCCGCCGGTACCCGGAAGCCGTGGGAAAGCCAGGCCTCGCCGCCTCCCAGCTCGTCCTTCACCTTGAGGCGCACGGTGAATACGCCCTCCGGGCGCAACGGCCGGTCGAGGGCGAGCACCAGCGGCTCCCCCTTTTTCGGCGCCGGCAGTTGAAACCGCATGCGGAAGTCGTCGAACGGCGCACCGTCCTGCTCGACCATCCCCTCCACGACCAGGTGGACCTCGGGCTTCTCACTGGCGAGCTTGATACCCTCCACAGGCATGGAGATCAGGGCGCGGGAGACGATGCGCTGGCCGTCGCGGTCGGGAAAATGCATTTCCAGCGAGGCGATCTTGAGGCGCGCCGAAAGGCTCGGGAGCTCGGCGCCCATCACCTCCTTGGACCATTTGGCAAGATTCTTGGGCGTCGCCAGGAAGCCGGAGGCGTCCTTGGGGTGGATCCAGTGCTTGCCCCGGGCCTCCACGGCGCCGGTCAGGCCGGGGACGCCGGTGGCCTCGTCGAGGTGCTTCGCCTCCTTGCAGTTCTGGAGGTCGAACCGTACGGCCGACCAGCCCGCCGGCAGCTCTTCCCACTGCTGCAGGTAATACTCCATCAGCGGCGTATAGAGCGTCCGCTTCGACTCGCTGGGTAGCCAAAGCTTCCAGGGCCTCCCCGGGCCGGGGCTGAAGACTACGAGGAGACGGTCGTGGGGCTTGCCGTCCTCTCCGGTCGGTCCGGGATAGGTCCAGATCTCGAGGGGCTTGAGCACCGCGGCGCAATCGATCACCTTGCGGTCCTTGGGCAGGCCGTTCAGGAAGAGGATCTGCGCCCGCACGTCCCGGGGCGACAGGAACTGGTCGGTGCTGAGCGCCAAGCGGCGCGAGATCGCTTCGCGGAGCTCGTTCTTCGGCGTCTCGGGGATCGGGTCCCTGTTGAGAAAATCCTCGATCCAGCGCGTCCGCGCCTCGGGGGTCAAGCCCAGGATCTCGGTACGCTGCTCCGGGGAGATCAGCAGGGCGGGGCCGTCCTGAAAGAAGGAACGCTCCGCCTCGGGCCAGAGAGAGGGATCGTTGTCTCCCGGACCTTCCGCCCGGAGAGGGCCGGCGGCGAAGAGGGAGCAGAAAGCGAGGGCCAGGGCGAGAGAAGAAATCGCAGTGCGGAGTTTCACGGCATAGCCTCGATGCATGGCCGGTGCCACGGGAAAATCCGGAACCATCCTGCTTTTCAGGGGCGCCGGTTGGCACGGCCGACTGACAGAGACTACTATGGGGGAACTCATCCTATGCCCAAGATTCTCCGCAACGCACCGATCCGCACCTGGGAAGCTGGCGACACCGTCCAGGGCTTCGCGCTGCTCACCAAGAAGGAGCTGCGCCAGGACCGCAACGGCAAGAGCTTTCTCGACATGGAGCTGGCCGACGCCAGTGGCTCCATGGTGGCCAAGGTCTGGGCGGACAGCCCGGCTCTGGGCGCCCGCTTCGAGCCCCACCAGTTCGTGGCCTTCCGCGGCTCGGTGAAGAGCTATCGCGATCAGCTTCAGCTCAGCGTCGACGATTGCCGCGAGGCGACCGACGGTGACCGCAACTATGGGTTCGAGGAATCCAAGCTCATACCGTCCACTCGCGAGGACATCGATGATCTCTGGAGGCGACTGGAGCGCCTCGTCACCGAGCGGGTCGAGCGGCCGGTGCTGCGCCGCCTCGCCGCCGAGACTCTGGCCGTCCATGGCAAGGCCCTGCGCGAGCATCCCGCTGCGAAGAACATGCACCACGCTTACCGCGGCGGCCTGCTGGAGCATGTGGTTTCGATGGCCGAACTCGGGGACCGGTTGTGCGAGCACTACCGCGACCTGGACCGCGATCTGGTGCTCATCGGCGTGCTCTTCCACGACCTCGGCAAGATCCGCGAGCTGGGGGCCATGCCGATCAACGACTACACGGTCGAGGGGCGTCTCATCGGCCACGTGATCATCGGCCGCGACCTGCTCATCGAGCGTTGCGCCGCCATCGAGGATTTTCCCGCCGACCTGCGGCTGCTGCTCGAGCACATGATCCTCTCGCACCAGGGGAAGAAGGAGTTCTCCTCTCCCGTGGAGCCCATGACCCTGGAGGCCCTGGCCCTCCACTTCATCGACGATCTGGATTCGAAGATCAACCAGCTCCGCGCCTCTCGCGACTCCACTCCCGGCATGCAGTTCCACCGCGGCCTCGGGCGCTTCGTCTACCTGCCGGCCCTGGAAGAGCGGCCGGCCGAGCCTCTGCTCGACCTCGTCGAGCCGGAGGCCGGAGAGGAGTCGGAGATGGCGCTGGAAGAGGCCGGCCCGGAGGATCTGGAGCCGGCGGAGGTCCAGCCCGCGCTGTTCGAGCCGAATAGGATGTAACCAGGCGTGAGCTCGTAACTGCGGGCTCCGTTTGAAACGCCATGAGTGCTAGGATTCAGCTATGGTGAAAACCACCCTTTTACTGGAGGAGGAGACTGCCAAGGCTCTCCACCAGCTCGCGACCTCACAGGGAAAGAGGGAGGGAGACATCATCCGTGATGCGCTGGCAGTCTATGCGTCCGAGATTCCTCGGCCTCTACCAAAAGGTATCGGCGCTTATAGGAGCGGCCGCTCTGATATCTCTGAGAAAGCGGAAGAATTGCTTCGCGAGGCTGCTCGCCAACGCCGATGACGCTTATCGTGGACTCGGGCGCGGTCTACGCCCTCTATGATGCCGGAGATTCTCAACACCTCGCCGTCCGAAAAGTGGTGGAAGAGTATCGCGGAGCGTTGATCGTACCCGTAGCGATTCTTGCCGAGATCGACTACCTACTCCTCGAATTTCTCGGGGTCAGCTCCGAGTTGGATTTCCTCGCAAGCCTCCAGAGCGGAGCCTTCACGCCTGAGCCCTTTCTCAATGAAGACCTCGAACGCTGCCGCGAAATCGTTGCCAAGTACCGGGATCTGAAGCTCGGGCTCGCTGACGCAGCGGTCATGGCCACGGCTGAACGGCTGGGGACCCTCCAGGTTCTCACCGTGGACGAACGAGATTTTCGTGCCGTGGTCTCCAAGAAGGGCCGTCCGTTTCACCTTCTCCCGGCCGACGGTCTTCAATAAAACCCGTGGTCCTTACTTTCCCTTCTCGACCGCCGGAACCGTGAAGTCCTTCCGCAGGTAGGACGTCGTGGCCGCCAGTTCGTCGCGCACGGCGACGCCGATCGACCAGCTCCCTGCCTGGAGGGGGATGCCCACGTCGTGCACGTACTCCCGCTTGGAGCCGGCAGCGGCTTCGGCCTCCGGCAGCTCCACCGTCACCACCTTCGTCTCCTTGACCGGGGTGGTATTGCCGCCCGTGCTCGCCACCAGGTAGAGGCGCAGCCGGCCGGTGCGGCTCTTGTCCTTGGACTGGAGATAGAGCTTCGCGAGGGGCACTTTCACCCGCACCGGCACCAGGGTCGCGCCGTTCTGCTCCTTGGCCGCCTGGATTTCCAGCGAAGCGCCCAGGGGATTGTCCTCGGGCCCGAAGCGCATCACCGCCAGCGTACGCTCGGCCACCGCCTCGCCCGTGGGCGTGTCGCGATACCACTGACGATGGCGCACCTGCGCGCCCCGGGTTTTCACCTTCACCTCGATCTTGTGCTCCGCCTCGTCGCCTGGGCGCTCCGGCGTGTAGCCCAGTGAGTAGTAGCTGGAGAGGTCCTCGGCCATCAGGCGCAGAGCGGCCTTGGGGTCCGCCGCGTTGAGCATGGCCCGGCCGCCCGTGTCCTCGGCGAGGAAACGCAGGCCGTTCTGACGGTTGGAGACCAGGACCTCCTGGAGTTGGGTGCCGCGGACGGTCCGCGAGCCGTAGGCCTCGATAGGGTAGATGGTGATCCGGTTGCGGCTGGCGTGCGCGGTCACGTCGCGGAACCGCTTGGTGAGCTCCAGGCTCAGGCCGTTGAGCCCCGAGATCCGTTGTCCGGCCCTGAACCCTGAGTGCGCAGCGGCCCACTGGAAGAGGTCTTCGCCCGGCGTGAGCGGCAGGCCATCGCTCACATAGAGGATGGCCTTGCGGCCGGGAACGCCGGCGAGCCAGCCGACCACCCCATCCAGGCCCTGGAGGGCGCCGCTCACGACGGAACTCTCCTGCTCCGCCCACGCCCGGACGCGCTCTTCGACCGTGCTCCAGCCGAAGGATGCATAGATAGCGTCGACGATGTCCTCGAAGGCGTGTTCCAGGCTCTCCTCGTACTTCCGCATGTCGCTCGTCTGCCCCCGGAGCACGGCGATGTCGGATTCGATCTGGCCGATGTCGGTGGTGAACGATCGCCGGATGTCGAGCTTCTGGGCATAGCGCACCAGCATCACCTCGTCTCCGGGCAGGAGCTCCTGGTGCAGGAAGGGGCTGATCCGGTCCAGGATCTGGGCCCGCGTCCCCGGCTCGGTGTTCACGTCATCGACGAAAACCACCAACCGGAGCCGCTGGTCCTGCGGACGCTCCGCCGTGGCCTTCCCCCCGGTCCCCGGAGCCGCCGTCCCGCGCTTCTCCGTGTAGAAGTTGGTGATCTTGACCGGCTTGCCGTCCTCGGTGACGGTGAAGTCCCCTGCCTGAAGCCCCTCGACGGGCTTGCCATCCTTGGCATTGACGAAGACGTCGAGGTTGACGACGTTGACCTGGATCTCCTCGCCGAAGCTGTCGTCCCGAACGGGCGCCTGGGCGGCGAGGGGAAGGGCGGAGAACGCGAAGAAGCCAAGGACCATGAGGGAGCCGGAGCAGGGACGGCGAGACATGACAGTTCCTCCAAAGGATCGAAACCCGGTACAGATGATCCCAGATGCCTAGCAAAGAGCATACCCGACCTCGAATGCCCTGGTCTCATCGTCAAATTGGCTCGTTTTTCGCAATAGGCTTTGGTGGTAACTATTGCCGCATTGCGGCGAAACTCCGTAAGAAGGAGCACGGTATGTCCAGCAAGTCCGCAGACTGGCAGACCCATCCACGCTGGCAGGGCATCGAGCGGCCCTACTCTCCCCAGGAGGTCGAGCGTCTGGCGGGCAGCCTGCGGATCGAGCACACCCTGGCACGCCATGGGGCCGAACGTCTCTGGGAGCTCCTCCAGAGCGAGGAGTACGTGGCGGCGCTGGGCGCGATGACGGGCAACCAGGCTATCCAGATGGTCCAGGCCGGCCTCAAATCTCTCTACATCAGCGGCTGGCAGGTGGCGGGCGACGCCAACGAAGCGGGCGAGGTGTATCCCGACCAGAGCCTCTATCCCGCCAACAGCGTGCCGTCGCTGGTACGGCGCATCAACAAGGCGCTACGCCGGGCCGACCAGATCCAGCACGCCGAGGGCGGCGGGGACGTCGACTGGTTCGTGCCCATGGTGGCCGACGCCGAGGCGGGCTTCGGCGGCAACCTCAACGCCTTCGAGCTGATGAAGGACATGATCGACGCCGGTGCCGCGGGCGTCCACTTCGAGGACCAGCTCTCCTCGGCCAAGAAATGCGGCCATATGGGCGGCAAGGTCCTGGTACCGACCCTGGAGTTCGAGCAGAAGCTCGCCGCGGCACGGCTGGCGGCGGACGTCCTCGACGTGCCCACCCTCCTCATCGCCCGTACCGACGCCAACAGCGCCAAGCTGATCACCAGCGACATTGACCCCCGGGACCATGAGTTCCTGGGGCGCGAGCGGACCTTCGAGGGCTTCTATCCGTATGCCGGCGGCATCGGCGCCGCCATCTCGCGCGGCCTCTCCTTCGCCCGCTATGCCGACATGCTGTGGTGCGAGACCTCGCACCCGGACCTAGAGGAGGCGAAGCGCTTCGCCGAGGCCATTCACGACAAGTATCCCGGCAAGCTCCTGGCCTACAACTGCTCGCCGTCGTTCAACTGGAAGCAGCGGCTCGACGCCGTCACCATCGCCCGCTTCCAGCGCGAGCTGGGCGCCATGGGGTACAAGTTCCAGTTCGTCACTCTGGCCGGGTTCCACGCGCTGAACCTGAGCATGTACGAGCTGGCCCGCGGCTACAAGGAAAGCGGCATGACGGCCTACTCCCGGCTTCAAGAACGGGAGTTCGAGCACGAGAAGACGGGCTACCGCGCCGTCAAGCATCAGACTTTCGTGGGCACCGGCTACTTCGACCTCGTGGCCTCGACCGTCACTGGCGGCCACGCTTCGACCGCAGCGCTCCACGGCTCCACTGAGGAAGAGCAGTTCCAGGAGAAGGCCAGCTAGGGGAGGAGGGGAAACGCCATGGCAAGCGGCATCCGCGTTGAGGGAAAATCCGCACCTTCGCAGGACCAGATCCTTACCTCCGAGGCGCTGGGCTTCATTGCCCGACTCCAGCGCGAGATCGGCCCGGCCCGCGAGGATCTCCTTCAGCAACGCGCCCGCCGCTTGGAGGATCTCTCCCACGGCGTCGGGCTCGGTTTCCTGGAGCACACCGAATCGGTCCGCGAAGCGTCCTGGCAGGTCGCACCGTCGCCGCCGGACCTCACCGACCGGCGGGTGGAGATCACCGGCCCGGTCGAGCGCAAGATGATGATCAATGCGCTCAACTCTGGCGCCAGCGTCTTCATGGCCGACTTCGAAGACTCCCTCTCGCCCACCTGGGAGAACGTGATCGAGGGGCAGGCCAACCTGATCGACGCAGTGTGCCGCCGGCTCGCCTTCACCAGCCCTGAGGGCAAGGAGTACCGGCTCAACGAGCGGACGGCCACCCTCCTCGTCCGGCCCCGCGGCTGGCACTTGGCCGAGCGGCACCTGCTGGTGGACGGCGAGCCCGTCTCGGCCAGCCTCTTCGACTTCGGCCTCTACTTTTTCCATAACGCCGCCGAGCTGGTGACGCGAGGCACGGGTCCCTACTTCTACCTGCCGAAGCTCGAGAGCCACGCCGAGGCCGCGCTCTGGAACCAGACCTTCGTGGCCGCCCAGGAGGCGCTGTCGATCCCCATCGGCACCGTCCGCGCCACGGTGCTCATCGAGACCATCCCCGCCGCTTTCGAGATGGAGGAAATCCTATGGGAGCTGCGCGATCACGCGGCGGGCCTCAACGCCGGCCGCTGGGATTACCTCTTCAGCATCATCCGCAAGTTCCCCCGCGGCACGGTGCTCCCCGACCGCTCCCAGTTGACCATGGCCGTGCCGTTCATGAAGGCCTACACCGACCTGCTGGTGGCCACCTGTCACCGCCGCGGCGCCCATGCCATCGGCGGCATGGCGGCCTTCATCCCCAGCCGCCGCGACGAGGAGGTCAACAGCATCGCCCTGGCCAAGGTCCGGGAGGACAAGGACCGGGAAGCCGGCCAGGGCTTCGACGGCACCTGGGTGGCGCACCCCGACCTTGTGCCGGTGGCGAAGGAGATCTTCGACAAGAGGCTGGGTGACCGGGCGAATCAGAAGGATTTCCAGCGGGAGGACGTCGAGGTCACCGACGATCAGCTTCTGGACTTCCGGGTTGAAGGCGGGAAAATCACCGAGAACGGCGTGCGCACGAACGTCGGCATCGCCCTCCAGTACCTGGACTCCTGGCTCCAGGGCCAGGGCGCCGTGGGCATCCACAACCTGATGGAGGACGCGGCCACGGCCGAGATCTCCCGCACCCAGCTCTGGCAGTGGATCTGGAACGGCGCCCACCTCGACGACGGCCGGCAGGTGACCGCCGACCTCTACCGGCAGATCCGGGACCAGGAGGTCGCCGTCCTCGGCGGCCCCGGCCAGGGCCGCCTCCGCGACGCCGTGGAGATCCTCGACGGTACGGTCCTGAACGAGGAGCTCGTGCCGTTCCTTACGATTCCGGCGTATCAGTATTTGGATTGATTCGGGGCTGCGGGCTTCGTCTCCGCAGCCAAGGCGTTCAGGGGCCCCGCCGTCACTGGAGTGGAGGACCGTGACGGCGGAACCCCTTGGCGCTTCCTACCTATTGCCGCCGAAGAGTCCGCCCAGGAGACTGCCCGCGATGTCTCCCAGTCCGCCTCCGCCCCCTCCCCCGCCGAGGATGCTGCCAATGAGGCCGCCCAGGCCGGACGGAGCTGCGGCCTGGGCCTGGGCGTGCTCGTCCTGCAACACGGCGCCGAGGTTTCCCGGGTCGATGCCCTGCTGCTGCTTCATCCGCCCCAGGGCGCCAATAACCAGCGGCGCCAGCATGGCCAGGAGCTGGGCAGCCTGCCCCGCGCCGATCCCCGTGGCGTTCGCCAAGCCGGCGTTGGCATTGTCCTGATGATGGCCGAGGATGTGGCCCAGAATGGCGCCGCCCATGCTGCTGGCGCCGCCGCTGTTGCCCAGATAGCTTCCGACCTGATCGAGGATGCCGCCGTCGTGGGCGTCCAGAGCCTGGTTCAAGGCGGCTGCGCCGCCGGGCTGCGCGGCATTGTGGGCGAGGGCTCCGGTGAGCATGGGGATGGCCGCCGCGATGGCCTGCTGGGTGGTCGCGGGATCGAGGCCAAGCTTCTGGCCCATCATCTCCACACCCTCGGTGCCGAGCTGCGAGCTCAGGATATCTACCAGGGACATTCAGTCTCCTTTCGGGATCGTGTTGGTTCCAGCCGGCGCGCGCGCCGTCGCCGGCAAGGGTGAGGCTTCGGCATTACGGCGCACATACGGCGAACGTTACAGTACTACGGGACCCGCCGCACCGTGCCCTCGATCAAGCCGTACGGCTCCGCGGTCGCCACGAAGATCTCGTTCCGGTTCTCCAGGCCGAAGGGGGTGAGATCGACCGGCAGGTGGTGCTTGTTGGGCATGGAGAAGTGGATCTCCTCGACGTCGAGGGTCTCCAGGACGGCTTCGCCCATGGCGTAGAGGGTCTCCTGAACCGAGCGGCTCTCGTGCCCGGCGAAGGTCTCCAACAGCACGCGCCGCACCTCGTGCCAAAGAGGACCGAAGGCCACGTCGGGCCGCGAGTAGCGCCAGGTAGCGCGGACGGCCGTGGCGAGGATGCGGTCCGACGTCTCCTTCAGGGTCGTGTAGGAGTCGCGAGGAAATCCCGCGAAGGCGGATTTCGCGGTTTTCATCACGACCAGGTCCTCGATGCCGGCCAGGACCCGGGCGCCCTGGCGATCGCGCGTCACTTCCGCCGTGCGCCGCTCGCTTCCCGCCTGACGGAAGGCGTGCGGGTGAGCCGCGCCGCCCACCTGGAGCGGCTCCCACAGGTGCTCGGTCAGCTCGATGCCCACGCTCGTGGCCCGCGGGTTGCCACTCAAAAAGTGATCGCTGAGCGCGAGGCCGAAATCTTCGACATCGTCGAAGGGATGCTCGGCGGCCAACGCGTAGACGGTGTTCTTCATCGTGTCCGTGGGGAGCACGCCCTGGTTGTCGCCATCCATGTAGGCGGCAAGGAAATCCCCTTCGAAGCGGACGGCCACCGTGACGTCCTTCAGCTCGTGGCGGTCCGCATGGCGGCGGACGGTCACCAAGCGGACCGCCTGTTTTCCATAAGCGTTTTCGGCCAGCGTGACGGGCATGCTCAGCTCCCCCGATAGGTCGAGTATCCGAACGGGCTCAGCAGGAGCGGCACGTGGTAGTGCTGCGCCGCGTCCCGTACCTCGAAGACGATCGAGACCTCGGGATAGAACCCTTCGATTTCATGAGCCATGAAGTAGGTTTCCGTTTGAAAGGTGAGCCGGTAGCTCCCGCCGACCAGCGACGATCCCGCTGGCAGGAGCTGCCGGACGCGGCCGTCGTCGTCGGTCGCCGAGCGGCCAAGCTCGAGCCAGTCGTCTTCCGAACGGATTTCGAGCACGACGGGCACGCCGCTCGCCGGCCGGCCGCGCGCGGTGTCAAGGACGTGGGTGGTTATGCCGCTCATGGATTGATCCCCTTCAAGAGGAGTTTCTCCAGCCTGAGGTTGGTGATCTTCCGCTGCTCCTCGGCGGCGATATGCAGCTCGATCTCGCGATCGTTGTCCAGTCGGTGACGCAAGAGGCTGAGCATCTCCGTGGCGCTTTTGCCCGTGGCACAGACGATGAAGATGTGATCGAACCGCGCCTCGTACTCGCGGTTCGCCGCAATCAGCTTCGCCAGGGTCTCCGCATCCGCATCGCGCGCTGCAGCCTGCTCCTGCTCGGACCAGCGGCTTCCCTTGTCTCCGATCCGTGGATGAGCGGCGAAGGCCTCCCGCCAGTCCTCGCCGCCGAGGCTTCGCCAGATCGCGTCGGATTTCTCCCGGAGATCGGCAAGATCCTGAAACGGCCGGCTTTCCACCACCCGGCGAGCCCACGACCGGGAGCCGCAGCAGGCGAGGAGAGTCTCCGCCGCCTCGCCAGCCGGAAGGGAGTTGAGGCGGTCGAGATCCGCGCTCATCGCGCGTCTCCGGCCAGGGCTCCGAAAAGCCGCAGGCGAGCCACGCCCCCGTCGGGGTAGATATTCAGCCGGGCGTGAGTGATCGGTGCAGTGCCGATAACCTGATCGAACCGGTGCCGGGTGTCGGGGCGCAGGGGAGTGAGCGGCAGGATCTCCCGCCAGCTCTCGAGATCTCTGTCGCGCCCTTCGATCGAGCAGCTACCCGGAGCATTGCCCTTGAAATGCGAGGTGTCCACTTCCACGCGATGAATGGCGCCGCGCTCCCCGAGCCTCACGATCGCCCAGTCGTGGCCCGGCCCGCGCCGGCGTTTCGTCTCCCAGCCGTCGTGCATGCCGAGCGGCGGACCAGGGAGGATCAGATTGTGGCGATTGCCGAAGAACATGTCGCTGCAGCTCACGACGAGCCCGCCGTTTTCCACCGCCGCGAGATCGATCTCGCCGCCGTGCCGATTCAGGCGCGCCCAGTCCGCCACGACCTCGCCGTGGACCCGCAGACGGGCGACGCCGCCGTCCGGATAAATATGGAAGCGCAGGTGGGTGACCCGCCCGGTCTCCTTCTCGATTGGAAAAGGATTCTTGGAGTTTCCCTGGAGCGGCGAGACGGGAAGAATTTCCGCCCACGCGGCCTGCATCAGCTCCTCAGGCGCGGGATATCCCTCCACGGCACTACCTTCGAGCGAGCAGGATTCCGGATAGTTGCCGCGGAAGTGGGCGGTGTCGACGACAACGCCCCGGAGCACCCCGGGCAGCCCCAGACGGATAACGCACCAGTCGTGACCGGGCTCGCGCCGTCGCCGGGTCTCCCAGCCGTCCATCCATTTGCCGACGTCCGTGTACCGGCCCTCGATCCACACCGCTTCGCCGGCTTTGAGGAGATTTTCTTTCGGCGCGAAGAATTCATCGTTCGCCGCCAGCACCGCGCCGCCCAGTCGCTCGGCGGCAAGGTCCACGAGATCGGTAAACTCGTTCATCTCCCTCTCTCTCCCCTAATCGGTCATCAGCAGTCGGCCACTCGGCGCTCCCACGAGATCGCCGTCCTGATAGATCGTCTCCCCTCGCAGAACGGTTCGCGTTACGACACCATATAGCGTCCGCCCGGCGTAGGGAGTGAGCTTATGTCGGTGGTGGAGCCGCTCGGGCTCTACGGAAAAGCTCGCCTCCGGATCCCAGATCACCAGGTCCGCATCGTATCCCGGTGCGATGGCTCCCTTGCGGCCCTCCAAGCCTGACAGCCGGGCGGGCGCAGTGCACATCCACTCCGCAATGTCCTGCACCGTGAAGCCGCGCTCCCGCGCTCCGGTCCACACGGCCGGCAGAGTGAGCTGAAGCGAGGAGACTCCGCCCCAGGCACCCCGAAAGTCGCCGGCGTCGACCTTCTTCATCTCCGGCGGACACGGCGAGTGATCGGTGGCCACGAGATCGATCAGCCCTTCGCGGAGAGCCTCCCACAGAAGCTCCCGGTTGTCGCGCGTGCGGATGGGCGGCGCGCATTTGAAAGTCACGCCCCCCTCGGGGATCTCCTCGGCGGCGAACGTGAGGTAGTGCGGGCAAGTCTCGGCGGTGATCGACAGACCTTCCTCGCGAGCCCGCCTCAGAACCGGCAGCACCTCGGCGGAGGAGACGTGGACGATGTGGACCCGGCACCCCAGCTCGCGGCAGAGCCCAACCAGCAGCTCGACGGCCTCCACTTCGGCGGCGTCGGGCCGGGACTGGAGATACCGCCCGTAGTCGCTCAGCTCCGCCGGGCCCGCTCCGTTCCAGACTGCGGCCGCCCTTTCGATCGGTCCCGGTAGCTCCGCGTGGGCCAGGAGCACGGTGCCCCGCCGGGCGAGGATGGGCATCGCCGCCCGCAGATCGGCCTCCGTGACGTGGCCAAACTCGTCGACGCCGGAGGGGACCAGGAAGATCTTGAACCCCAGGACACCGCCGTCGAGAAGGCCCTCCAGCTCTCGCGAATTGCCTGGCACCACGCCGCCCCAGAGCCCGACGTCGACCCGGAGCTTCCCTTCCGCGGCGCTCCTCTTGGCGCGCAAGGCCTTCCGCGTGGTCGTGGCGGGGCTGCTATTGAGCGGCATATCCACGACCGTCGTCACACCGCCGGCCGCGGCCGCCCGGGTGGCTGTCTCGAAGCCCTCCCACTCCGTTCGCCCTGGCTCGTTGACGTGTACGTGGGTATCCACGATCCCCGGCATGAGCACCGAGTCCCCGCAGTCGATCACGGCCGATCCCGTGGGAATCTCGTCGACGGGGCCGACGCGCTCGATCGTCCCGCCCCGGACGTACACCGAGGCCGGCCGCACGCCCTCGGGCGTGACGACCCGCTGGCCGCGGAGGATGAGGTCAGGTGGGCGCATGCAGTGGGAAGGTATGCTGGTCCCTGCCTCTCCTGTCAACTCCGCTGCGATTTCACCGCCAGGGAATCCTCAATGGATTGTAGAGGATTCCGATTCAGCGTAGAATTGGGTTCCATGAAGACGACGATCGACATTCCAGAGAAAGAGCTGCAGGATGCCATGGAGTTCACGGGTGCTCGCAGCAAACGGGAAGCGGTAGTGACCGCGCTGACTGATTTCAACCGTCGCCAACGATTGGAGCGACTTGTCGAAAAATTCGGCACCTTCGACGGCTTCATGACTCAGGAGGAACTGAGTCGGATGCGCGAGGAGTCCTGATTTTGGCGGGTCGGGTCCTTGTAGACACGTCAGCCTGGATCGAAACTTTGCGTCGGAATGGAGATCCGGAGCTCTGTTCGTTGGTTCGTGACGCAACCAGGGAAGGCCGTGCAGTGCTCTGCGATCTGGTTCTACTCGAGCTATGGAACGGAGCTCAGGGCAGCGGTGAGCAGCGCATCCTTCGAGAGCTTGAATCGACGATCGAGAAGGTTCCGATTCCACCTGCTATTTGGAAGGCCGCGGCCGAATTGACCCGAATCTGCCGTAGCGCTGGAGTGTCGGCACCGGTGACGGATATCATCATTGCGGCCTGCGCCGAGTACTACGAGTTAGAGATCCTCCATCGCGATGCTCACTTCAATCTCATCGCTCGCGCACGCCAAGCCGTAAATTAGGTGGTCCAGTGCAGCCTTATCAAGCTGAGCTTTCGGCCGGCCCTTCCCCCATCCTCCTCCGGGGCGGCACTCTCCTCACCCTGGACGCAGGCGCTACCGTCCTGCGTGGCGCGGACCTGCTGATCCGCGATGGACGCATCGCCTCGTTCGGCTCTCCCGAGCTGCCGCCGGGTACGCGGGTGATGGACGTCGCCGGCTGCCTGGTGCTGCCGGGGCTGATTCAGGGACATCTGCATCTGGGGCAGACGTTTTTCCGCGGACTGGCCGAGGGGAGGCGCCTGCTTTTATGGCTGCGCGAGCGGATCTGGCCCCTGGAGGCCGCCCACGACGACGAGAGCGCCTACTGGTGCAGCCTGCTCGGCGCGGCCGAATGCCTCCTGAGCGGCACCACCACGATTCAGGACATCGGCATCGGCCCGGGTGCCACGGGCCTCCTGAAGGCCATCACCCGCTCCGGGTTGCGCGCTTACGCCGGCCAGTGCCTCATGGACACCGGCGACGGCCTGCCTGCCGCGATGCGTCTGGACACCGACACGGCTCTCGCCGCGACCGAGGCGCTGGGCGATCAGTTCGAGGATGGGCCGGACGGGCGGCTGCGCTACGTGCTCAATCCCCGTTTTATCCTCACCTGCTCCGATCCGCTCTGGGTGGGGGTCCGCGAGCTGGCATTGCGCCGCGGTTGGCCCGTCCATACTCATGCCCTGGAGCAGCGGGACGAGACTCTCGCCGTGCGCAATCTGAAAGGCGGCCGGGACGAGATTGAATATTTCGCCGACCAGGGCGTGCTGGCGACCGATCTCCGCATCGCCCATGGCGTATGGGCCACCGGCGAGCACCTCAACCACTTACGCAATGGCCGCTTCAGTGTCGTCCATTGCCCGAGCTCGAATCTGAAGCTCGGCTCCGGGATCGCCGATCTTCTCGCGTTTCGCCGTGCCGGAATCCCCGTCGGCATCGGCACCGACGCCGCGGCCTGCAGCAATCAGCTCGACAATTTCGCGGAGGTCCGCCTGGCCGCGCTCCTGCAGAAGGTCAAGCACGGTCCGGACGCCTTCTCCGGCCTCGACGCCCTGCGCCTCGCCACCAGCGAAGGCGCCCGCGCCCTTGGTCTTCAAAATGAGATTGGAACCCTCGAGCCCGGCAAGCGAGCCGACCTCGTCGTGCTGGGCTCGGGCCAGCCGGAGCTCTGGGCCGCGCCGCAGGCCGATCCCCACGACCTCGTCGCTTTCGGAGCCTCCCGCGCAACGGTCCGCCACGTTCTGATTGAAGGCCGGGTGGAGGTCGAGGATGGCCGCCTCACCCGCCTCGACCTCGAAGAGATCTATCGAGAATCCGAGCGCTGCTTGGCTGAGCTCATCCGGCGCTCCAAGGTCGAGCTCTAGAATCGATTGGCCTACCACCACATTCCGCCAAGGTTGGCGCGGAACGTGCAAAATCTGATGTGTCGCGGGCGGTGTGCGAACCGAACCGTTCTCTGAACGGAATCAGATTTCTCGTCTTTGCTCCCGAGGTGAGCCATCTCCCGATAGATATCCGTCTGCCCCGAAGGGGCCAGGAGAAAAATCATGCTCAAGAGATGTCAGATCAGCGCCCTTGTGTTCGTGAGTCTGGCAGTTCCGTGCGCGGCGCAGGGACCCGGAGTGGAGATCACCGAGATACCGAAGCAAGTGCGGGCGGCAAGCGCACAATGCAGCCAGGGAGTGGTCTATGACACCGGCTCTTTCACCGACGGCTACATCATCGGCAGCGGCAACCCTGACGATGCCACCATGGTGATGAAGTTCGATCTGCCCACCGGCACCACCCGGCTCGATCAGGTTTGCGGATGCTTTACCCGCAAGAACACCACCGGGCCTTCGAGCATGAGCTTCGAGGCCGTCGTCTTCAACGATGATGGTCCCGGAGGACAGCCAGGAACGTTCTTGGGGTCCGTGACCGCGACCGCCAGCGCAATTCCGATCTCAGCCGCCCAGTTTTATTCGATCAATTTTTCCGGTTCCGGAATCGTGTTGCCCGACACCAGCGTTTACGTCGGCTTCCGTTGGCCTGGAGGCAACATCGCGCTCTGTGGCGACGCCACGGCGTCGACGCCGCTGCATGCGAGCTATGGCAGCGCCAACGGCGGATCCTCCTGGCTCAATACACAGGCGATGTTCTCCGGCAACCCGCCGCGGGTCCTGGGCGTCCGCCTCGATCCGACGCCCACCGCAACGACCTGCACGCCCAGCGCGACCGCCATCTGCCTCAACAACAATCGCTTCCGGGTTGAGGCCACCTTTGACACCACCGACGACCAGAGTGGACAGGCGCAGGCCGTCAAGCTCACGGACGAGACCGGTTATCTGTGGTTTTTCAGCTCGTCCAACATCGAAGTCGTGGTCAAGGCGCTGAACGCCTGCAGCTACAATAACCGCTATTGGGTCTATTCTGCCGGTTTGACGGACGTGCACGTGGTGCTCACCGTGACCGACACCGAGACCGGAGCTTTCAAAACCTATACGAACCCGCAGGGCCGCGCCTTCCTGCCCATCCTGGACAGCTCGGCTTTCAATACCTGCCCGTAAGCTCCGGAGGGGCCTCCGGCCGGGCGCCGGAGGCCCGCCGTCCTATTGCCCACGGCGAATTCGCGTAGAATCGGCGGCAGTGAGCACCGAAATCGGCGACGAGCGGGTCTGGGCGGAGGATCTGGAGATCCTGCCGCCGCATTATGGCGTCGACGATGTGCCGCCGCCGCTCGAGACGCTGCTCTATGCGTGGCAGCACACGCTGGTCGACGTGTCGCCTTATGTGCTGCCGCTGATGGTGGCGTCGGCGGTGGGGTATGGCGCGGAGCAGGCGGCGGCGATGATCTCCGCCTGCCTCACGCTGATGGGAATCGCCACGTTCGTCAACGTCACGTGGGGAAACCGTCTGCCTTCGGTGCTCGGGCCGTCGGCCACAGATACGGGAGCCATGGCCACGGCGGGCGCGATCTATGGCGCTCCGGCGATGTGGATGGCGGGGTTCATCGCGGGGATTTTCGAGACGGTGGCGGGCGCGAGCGGCATGCTCGCTCCGTTGCGCCGGTTTCTTCCTCCCTATGTCTGCGGCATCGTGGTGCTCACCATCGGCATCTCGCTCGCCCGGGTGGCAGGCGGATGGGTGTTTGCCGATCCCAATCCGAAGATACTCGGGCTCGCCGGAGCCGCAGTCCTTTCAATCATCGTGCTGACGGTGATCGGTTATCGCTTCCGACTCGGAGTGCTCGCCCGCGGGGCGATTTTCTTCAGCTTGATGATCTTCGGCGTCGGCGGTGCCAGCCTTCTCGGCGTCGCGGATTTCTCCGCTTTACAACGGGCGCCCTGGTTCGGGCTGCCGCGGCTGTTCGCGTTCGGCGGCCCGGGGCTCGGCTGGCAGCTCGCGGGCGGCGCGGTGATCGGTGTGATCGTCGGCTTCGTGGGCTCGATCGCCGAATCAATCGGCGATTACGCGGGGACGTGCGCGGTCTCGGGGCTCACCTACACGGTGCGCCACATCCGCCGCGGCATCACGGTCGAGGGAGTTGCTTCCGCCATCGGCCCGCTCTTCGGCGCGTTGCCGCTGACGACCTACGCACAGAACACGGGGGTGATCGCCACTACGCGCGTCGCCAGCCGCCGCGTCGTGCAGGTCGCGGCGGTCCTGTTGCTGATCTATGGCTTGTCGCCGAAGCTCGGGGCGCTGCTGGTGCTGATCCCGCGGCCGATCGTCGGCGCCGTCTTCCTCGTGATCTGCGGCATGATCGCCACGGTCGGCCTGCGCCTGCTCGGCTGCGGCGCGAAGGACGAGGCCTGGCTGCTGACGACAGCGATCTCGCTGATGGCCGCTCTCACGCTGCCGCTCGCGGCCGGCGCCCGCAAGGAATGGTTCGCCGCGCTGCCGCCCTCGGCCCGGCTGTTCCTCGGCAATGGCGTGGTCATCGCGATCACGCTCGGCATTCTGCTCAACGCGCTGCTGCGCGCGGTGTTGCCGGCCGAATCGTCCGATCTCAGCCGGCCGGCTTGAGGGTGTGCTCCCCGGCGTGCCGGGCGAGGATCAGGTCCTGCACATCCTGGATGACCTCCAGCTTGCGTACGTTCTTGCCCGGGCAGGCGTGGGTGGTCAGCGGATCTTCGCGATGGAGCCGCATCGACTGGCTTTCGAAGCCCAGGACGGCGTTCAGGGTCGCGAGAGCCGCCACGGCGTTCTTCCGCACCTTCAATCCCCGGCCGGTATCGAACGCCTCTCTTTCGTAATCTCCCAGCATCTCGATTCCGAACGAGACCTGGTTCCAGGAGGGCGAATGGACACCGGAGACGGTGAGCGGAGTGAAGACCCAGATCTGCCGGTCGTCGACGAACAGGTGCGGACCGGCGCTCCACTTCTGCTCGTCGCGATAGAACGCCTCCAAGCCCTGGATGTGCTTCTTGGTCAATCCGTTCGGCCGCTGCGCGAGCGACGGCACGCCGGTGTTGTGCAGGACGATGAACGACGGCCGCCAGGAGAGCCACTGCAAAGTGTGGCAATAGGTGTCGAAGTCGTCCGGGGTGAAGCTCTGTCCCACGATCCCTTTCCAGGTGGCCATCTCTCATCCTCCTTTCTTCAAGTGTACTTCGCTCCGGCGGACGGGTGCTGCCTCGGGGACTGCGGGGATGTCGCCGATACCCGGAGGGATCTCTTCTTGGGCTGTGGGGAAGTTGCCTATCCCTGCTGTTGATGCCGAATTCTGTGCAGGGCGAGGCTTCTTCCCTGGAGGGATTGGCGAATTCCTGGAAGGCAAGCGGCCATCCCTGTGGGGATGACCGGCATCCCTGCTGATCAAAGCTCCATCCCCGGAGGGATTGAGAACCTTCCCAGGGTACGGCGTCCATCCCTGTGGGGAGCGCCTCCATCCCCGGAGCTCAAGGGAACATCCCCGTAGGGAGAGGCAGCATCCCCGTGGGGATCGGCAGCCTCCCTGGGGGCGGGCCCTCCTCCCTGCGGGGATTGGTCGCGTCCCCAGGGAGTACATGAAAATTTCGCCGCAGCACGCGGAAGCCTACCCTTTCGGCACCGATGTCCTTCCCTGCATCAATAGCAGCCTACCTCGCCGATTTCATTTGCTCCAAAAAAACACTTGACACGGATTCAGTGTGCGGGTGTATAGTCTGGAAAGTAGCAGATTGACGCATGCAGTTCTTCAAGGGTCCAGCTTCATGTCAGTCCTGCGGATGTGCAACAGACACCGTAGATAGTTCCGGCACCATGAAGGTGTCGGTTTTTCAAGAAGGAGAACGTCATGGCACGGATTCAGAACGGCAGCACCCGCAGCTCCTGGAAGTTTCTCTCCACGACTCTGGCCGCGAACTCGAGGGATCTCCCTCATCTGGAGGGACATCGTATTGAGTTGGCGGACACCCTCACGAAGACCGAGGATCTCACCACGCAGATCGCCGCTCTTACGGCGAGCAAGCAGGAAGCGTCCAAGCACCTCGAGGCCCTGATGGTCGAGGGCCGGAAGCTCGCCACCTACCTGCGAGTCGGGATCAAGCAGAACTACGGCAACCGGTCCGAGAAGCTGGTGGAGTTCGGTCTCCAGCCGCTGCGGATCCACCGGAAAGCGGCTGATACTCCGGCGCCCACCTCCACGCCCGCGGCACCCACGACGACCAAACCGGCTCTCTGAAAACTGAGCCAGCCCACCGGGAAGGCCCTCCAGACCTCGGAGGGCCTTCCTTTTTTCTTTACAGGAACAGACCCTCGATCGTCCCCTGGATGGCGAGCGCCGCCTGGTACGGATCGGGAGCGTTGCGGATGGGACGGCCGACGACAATGTAGTCGGCGCCGTTGCGCAGGGCCTGCTCGACGGTGACGACGCGCTTCTGATCGTCCGCCGGGCGGTTTTCGACCGGGCGGATGCCGGGGGTGACGATCAACAGCTTCTCTCCCAGGTGCTCGCGGAGAGCCCGCGCCTCCAGGCCGGAGGAGACGACGCCGTCGCAGCCGATCTCCAGCGCCCGGCGGGCGCGGGAGAGCACGAGGCGGTGGACGTCCACGGAAAAGCCGAGATCCGTGAGATCGCCCTGGTCGAGGCTGGTCAGCACGGTGACGGCGAGGATCTTGAGATCCCCCTTTTCGCGGCAGGCGGCTTCGAGGATGCCGTCGTTGCCATGGACGGTGGTCAGGGTGATCGGGCGCTTGCTCAGTTGGCGGACGGCGGAGCGCACGGTCTCCGGCACGTCGAAAAGCTTGAGGTCCGCGAAGACCTTCTTGCCCTGGCCGACGAGCCAGTCGATGAGCTCGAAGTAGCTGCCGGTCGCGAACAGCTCGAGGCCGACCTTGTAGAACTGCACGGACTCGCGCAGCGTAGTGACCAGACGCTTGGCCTCGTCGACGCTGGGCACGTCGAGGGCGAAGATGAGCCGGTCTTCCGGGGGAATGGTCTTGGTGGAAAGGAAACTCGGGTCGCTGGGTAATGGGTCCTTCGGGTCCTCGAAGGTCATGTCACCTCCTCGGAGAGCGAAGGGTAGCACAAGCCCCCTCCAACGTTCCGCCTTCCTCATCCGTAGGAAAAGGCAGCAGGTCAGCGATAACATCGGGGAGCGATTCCTCCCAGGGACGCCCTCGCCAGGTAAGGCTTTCGTGTGAACGAGCTCTCCGTCCCCCATACGCTCCGCAATCTGCCGCTTCGCCTCCTGGTGCCTCTCGGCGCCCTTGCGGCCATGGCGGCTTTCTCGGGGCGGGACACGATGGCCGGAGCCGCCGCCGAGGGCCTCTACCTCGCCGTGCTCGCGGCGGCGGCGCTGCTGCCGGTGGGCTGGCTGGCGCCGGCCCCGGCGTTGGAGCTGGGGCTTGGGGCGGTGCTCGCGACCGCCACGGTGTGGGCTCTGCCGCCGGGGCCTGGACGCGGGGCGGCGGTGGTGCTGGTGCTGGTGGCGACCTTGGCGATGGCGGCGACGCGGCGGCTTTTGGCGCCGTCCCCCGCAGGCGGCCTCGCTCCGGGGGTGACGATCCCCCTGGCCCTGGGTCTCCAAATCCTGCTGCGAGGAGAGCTCCTGCTCGCGCCGGTGCTGAGCGTGCGGCTGCTGGTGGCGCTCCTGGTGTTGCCCGTGGCAAGCGCCCTGGCGGTGACGATGCTGGCGCGGCGGCACGGCGCCGTCCTGCCGTTGATCGCCGCGGGCACGGCCCTGACCCTGGCGCCGGGGTTCAACGCCGCCTCGACGCTCGCCCTCCTCGCCCTGGCGGCGGGAGACGCGCTGGGCCGGCAGGATCTCCGCTGGCCGGCACGGGCCGGCGCGCTGGCGGTGGTTCTGGCGCCCATCGCCTGGCAACCGGGCTTCGGCGTGGTGGTGGCGGTCTGCGGACTGGCTTTCGCATGGCCGCGAACGGGGCTGGCCCTGGCGGTGTTGGCGGCGGCCGGGTTGGAGCTCGTCTCCAAAAGGCCGCTGAACGTCGCGGTCCTCAGCCTCTGCGCTTTCCCCCTGCTGGTGCCGGCGGCTTTGGTTCCCGAGCGGCGAAAGAGCTGGAACGTGCTCGCGGCGGCGCTGCTGGTGGCAGCCGCCCCCCTGGTGCCGGACCTTTCGACGCTGGCCGCGCCCCTGGCCCTGGCGGCGCTCTCGCTGCGCCGCGATGTCGCCTTCACCGTGCCGCAGCGCCTGTGGACGGGCGCCGTCCTGGGTGGCGTGGCCCTCCTCGCCTCCTATCCCTGGTTGCGCCCTACGCCCATCATCACGGCGCTCTCCCTCCTGGGCCTGGAGCCGGGGCCGCCGCTGGCGATCGGAATCGCGGCCGTCGTCCTGGGGCTGGCGGCTTTCGGCCTCGGGGTGGCGCGCAACTGGAGCGAGCCCCTGCGAGCCGCCCGCCTCGCCGGGCTTTCCGCGGTCTGCCTGATGCTCGCCCTGCTCCAGGGGCTGCCCATGGCAGGCACGCCGCTGCTGACGCCGCAGGTCCCGGTGGAGCTGGACGCCGAGCATCCGGTCTGGGAAACCAATCTGCCGGCGGCGCCGCCCGTCTCCGCGATAGGAAGCGTGGTGGTGGAGTCCTACCTTGCCAACGGCGCCGCTCTGTCGCGGGGGACGCCGGTGGCGATCCTGAAGCTGGTGAGCGCCGCGGGCCGAAGTGTGGACTGGACGCTGCGGGCCGGCGACGACACCGGCGAGTGGGCGGCCCGGCGGCCGGACCTGGCCCGAGAGGCCGTGCCGGCTCCCCGCGCCTGGATCTCCTGGGTGGCGGACGGCTTCTTCGCCCAGCGCTACCGCTCCCGGTTTCAGCTCGACCGACCCGAGCCCTTCGCCCGCCTGCGGATCGAGCGCGCCCCCGGCGTTCCCCCGGATCTCACGGTCGTCCTCGATCAGGTAGAGGTACGGAGATGAGGTCTCGTCCGCAGGAGGCTCTGGTCACTGTGGGATTCCTGATGGCGGGAGCCGTGGCAACGGCTCTGCTGGCGTGGCGGTCGCCGCTGCCGGCGGACGACGCCTTTCACGGGACCTTGACGATGCTGCCGCTGGTGCTCGCGGCGCTGCGGGAGATTCACCGCTGGGGAGCGCGGTCCTTGTCGAGCGCCGGAACGGCCGGAGAGCTCGGCGCCCTGGCGATCCTCTGGGTATTGATCTTCGCCCGTCCTCATCTCAGCCTGGCGCTCGCCGACGAGGTGCTCGCCGCGGGGCTGCTCCTGGTGCTTGCGTGCCGGGTGGCGCGGCAGACGTTGGCGTTGCGGCCGCTGCTCGGGGACCGGCTCCCCGGGCGGCCGTCGGTCCTCTTCTTCTTTCTGCCGTTGACGGTCTATCTCGCTCTGCTGCCATGGTCGGCCGGGCACCGTCAACTGGACGGCGACGAGCCCTATTACCTCCTGGTGACCCACAGCCTGGCCTACGACTTCGACGCCGACCTCACCAACAACTACGCCCAGGGGGATTGGCGGCATTTCATGGCCCGCCCGATCACGCCGCAGCCGGGCGATCCCGTGGGAGCGCACGGCGAGCTCTTCTCGCGGCACAACGAGATGCTCCCGCTGGTGCTCGCACCAATGTACCGGCTGGGCGGCAAGATGGGCGCCTTGGCCACCATGGCGGCGCTGGCGGCGGCGCTGGCCTGGATGACTCTGCGGCTCGCCAGGCACTATTCGCCGGAGCATCCGGGAGCCGCCCTCGCCGCCTACGCCCTGGCCGCTTTCGGACCGCCGCTCCTCCTCTACTCGTATCAGGTGTGGGTGGAGGTGCCGGCGGCGCTGCTGGCGGCGGCGGCCCTGGACCGCATTCTCGTCCTCGGCGCTCGGGATGCTCTCGACGGCCCACAGCGGAGCTGGAGCCTGAAGGACTGGCTGGGGATCGGCCTGCCCCTGGTGCTGCTGCCGCTGGTGAAGATCCGCTTCGTGCTCATCGCGGCGCCGATCGTCCCCCTGGCGTGGTGGCACGCCGGCCGGCCGAAGCGGCCGGTGCTCGTCCTGGCCGGGGTGCTGGGAGTGGTGGGCGGCGGCATGCTTCTCTACAACCAGATGGTCTACGCAAACCCGCTCAAGATCCACACCTGGCAGGAGGTCGATCCCGGGGCTTACGGCCTGGCCTCGTACCTCAAGGGCGGCTTCGGCCTGTTCTACGACGCGGGCTTCGGCCTCTTCGGCTGCGCCCCGGTCTGGTTGGTGCTGATTCCCGCCGCCGGGCTGCTGATCGCCCGGCGCAGCCGGCTTCTCCTCCACTTGGTCGCCCTGAGCGTGCCATACCTGATGGTCGTGGCGCCGCGGCTGGAGTGGTATGGCGGCTGGTCGCCGCCGTTCCGCTACGCCCTCATCGCCATGCCCCTGTTGGCCGTGGGGTTGATCCCGCTGCTGGCCGAATGGCGGCGGCCCGGAGCGCTCGCGCTTCTCGCCGCTTTAAGCGCGCTCACCCTGGTGCTGACGCTGGTCTGGGTGACGGTGCCGGGCTGGACGTACAACTTCGCGGACGGGCGCACCTACCTGCTCGACGCCCTCAGCAGCCGGCTGGGGATGGACGTCGCCCGCTTCTTCCCCAGCTCGGTGCGGCCCCGCATGGCCACCTGGGTCTGGCCGGTGGCGACGATCCCCCTGATCCCCCTCCTCTGGTGGCTGCCCAGGCGGCCCGGCTTCCGGCCGGCGGCGGCGCTGGCGGGAGTGGCCCTGTTGCTTGCGGCGGCGGCCCTGCTGCCGGCTGTGGCGGCCCGAGTGCCCACGGGAGTGGTCGAGCTCGAGGACCCGCAGGTCTGGAGGAGCGGCGGGCATCCCCACCCGGACCGCTGGATCGTCGAGCGCACCCGCTACCGCGGCGGCTGGGTGTTGCGGGTGGGCGAGACGCTCAAGGCGCCCGTGGTGGCCGGCGGCCATCGGGTGAAGATCCGGCTCCACGCCGAGCTCATCCGCAATCAGCCCGTCCCCTTCAACGTCGACATCAAGGAAGGGGACCGGCTGCTCGCCTCCTGGCACCCGAACCGGCCGCGGGTCTGGGAGGTGGTCGAGGTCGGGCCTGTCGACTGGAAGGCCGGCGAGCCGCTGGTCCTCTCCGCCTACGGCCCCTATCCGCCCGGGGAGGTCAACGGGGCGGTTCTGGACCGGGTGGAGATGGAGTGGCGGTGAGGAGACCCTCATCACCCCAGCCCTCTTCTCCCAGCCTCCCCCCCGTCCGCCGGGAGAAGAGGGAGTGAAGACCACCGCTGTCGTCCTCACCCTCGGTCGCTCGCCCCTGCTCGTCGCCTGCCTGGAGGCGCTGCGGCGGGACGGCGGGAGCGAGCTCGAGATCCTCGTCGTCGATCAGGGCGAGGCGCCCGTGACTCTCCCCTCGGGGCTGGCCGACCGCGTTCTCCGCCCGGGCCGCAACCTCGGCTTCGCCGTGGGGAACAACCTGGGGATCGCCGAGACGGCCGGAGATTGGGTGGCGGCCGTCAACGACGACGCGGTGGTGGAACCCGGGTGGCTGCCGGCGCTGATCGCGGCGCTGGAGGCGGATCCCTGCGCCGCGGCGGCGCAGGGGGTGAACGTGCAGCTCGCGGCGTCCGACATTGCGGACGGCTGCGGACTGGAGTGGAACGGCTGGTGGCAGGCGGTTCAGCTCGGCCACGGCAAGCCGGTCTCCGGTCTCGCAGCGGGCATCCGGGAGATCTTCGGGGCCTCGGCCACGGCCGCCGTCTACCGCCGGGCAGCTCTCCGGCAGGTGGCCCCGGACAGCGAGGTCTTCGATCCCTGCCTCTTCGCCTGGTACGAGGATGTGGATTTGGCCGTCCGGCTGCGGGCGGCGGGCTGGCGGGCGCTCCTGGTGCCGGGGCCCCAAGTGCGGCACGCCGGCTCCGCGACCGGCCGGACCCTGAACCGGGAGCGCTGGCGCCTTCTCTACGGCAACCGCTGGCTGGTGGCCGCCCGCCTTCTGGGCCGGGCGTTCTGGCCCCGGATTCCCCTGCTGGCTGCCCGCGACCTGATCGACCTCCTGAAGGCGGCGCTGAAGGGGGACCTGGAGATGGCGGCCGGTATTCCCGGCGGCTGGGGACGGGCGCTCCGCCACCTGCCCGGGTTTGCAAGGCTCGGCGCTCCGGCCGTCCCTTTGGGCGAAATCCGCCGCTTCCGATAACCTCACGCCGTGAGCCTCCCTCCTCCCGAGCCCCTGCTGACGGGCGTGGTCGTCCACTGGCATAACGAGGAGCTGCTGGGCGAGTTGGCGGCGGCGTGGCCTCATGACCCGCGGTTCGAGCTGCTGGTCGTCGACAACGGTTCGTCCGCGCCGCTGCCGCCAGACCTGAAGGTGCTGCATCCGGGAAAGAATCTCGGCTTCGGGGGCGGCGCCAACGCCGGAGCCGCCGAGGCGAAGGGGGAGATCATCCTCATCCTCAATCCGGACGCGCTCCCCGAGACGGGCGCGCTGGAGGCCCTGCTGGACGGTTTCGCGGCGTGGCCCGACGCCGCCGGGCTCGCTCCCCGGTTGGTGGGCACTGACGGCGAGCCTCAATTCGCCTGGCAGCTCCGGCGGCTGCCCTCGCCGCTGGCGCTAGTGCTCCAGGCCTTTCCGGGGTTCGGCGGAGCATCCCGCGGCGGTACTGAGCCCGAGGCGGGAGCGCCCGTCGAGCAGCCGGCGGCGGCGGCCCTGGCGTTCCGGCGGGAGGCGCTGGCGGCGGTGGGCGGCTTCGACGCCGGCTTCTACCCGGCGTGGTTCGAGGACGTGGACCTCGCCCGCCGGCTACGGGACCGGGGGCTCGTTCTCCGCTACCAGCCGGCGGCCCGCTTCCGCCACCGGCTGGGGAGCACGGTGCCGCGGCTCGGCTACGGCCCCTTCCTCTCGATCTACTACCGAAACCTCATTCACTATCTGGCCAAGCACCACGGCCGGGTCTGGGCCTTCGCGGCGCGGGCGGCTCTGGTGCCGGGAATCGCGCTCCGCCTCCTGGCGCTCCCCCTGCGCCGGCCACGGCGGGCGCGCTCGCGGCGGGAGGCCCTGGCCGGCCTGCTCGCCCTGTTGGCGGGGAAGCCGCCCCGCTTGTCTCCCTCTTCTCCCGGTGAGGGGGGTGGCGAGGGGGCGGGAGAAGAGGGCCGGGGTGATGAGGGTCTTGGGCGGAGGCACTCTGACACCGGGCAAACGGTTGCCGTCTGCATCGTCACCCACAACTCGGCGGCCGATCTGCCCGGCTGCCTCGAGTCCCTGGCCGCCCTGGAGCACCGCCCCCTGGAGATCGTGGTGGTGGACTGCGCCAGCCAGGACGCCAGCGCGGAAGTGGCCCGCGCTCACGCACCAAGGGGAATCCCCTGCCAGGTCGTGGAGCTGGGGGAGAACCGGGGATTCGCCGGCGGCATGAACGAGGCCCTGGCACGGACGCGCGCCCCCTTCGTGCTCACCCTCAACGCCGACGCCCACCCGGCGCCAGATTTCGTGAGCCGGCTGCTGGAAGGCGCCGCCCAACCCGGGCTGCGGGTGGGAGCCGTCACCGGCCGGCTCGTGCGCCCGCCCCGCGAGGGGGAGTCGCGGCGGTTGGACGCTTGCGGCATGCGGCTGACCCGGGCCTGGCGCCACTTCGACCGCGGCTCAGGCGAGACGGACCACGGCCAATTCGGCCAGCCCGAGCGGGTGTTCGGAGCCACGGGCGCCGCCTCCCTGTTCCGCCGCGAGGCTCTGGACGATGCGGCGCTCGAAGGAGCTGCCGGAGAGATTTTCGATCCCCGCTTCCATTCCTTCCGCGAGGACGCCGAGCTCTGCTTCCGCCTCCGCGAGCGCGGCTGGGAGGTGCTCTACGAGCCCGCCGCCGTGGCTGAGCACAGACGCTTCAATCTCCCCGAGCGGCGAGCGGCCATGCCGGCACTCGTCAACTACCACTCGCTCAAGAACCGTTATCTTTTACGGATTTACCACCAGACCGCGGGTAATTTTTTCCGCACCTTCGTCCCCACGCTGGCCCGCGACCTCGGCGCCCTCGGCTGGGTGCTGGCGCGCGAGCACTCCTCGCTCCCCGCCTACGCTTGGCTGTGGCGGCACCGCAGGGAGCTGCGCGCCCGCCGGCGGGCGATTCAGGAACGGCGGACGGTGCCGGCCCGGGACGTCGACCGCTGGTTCACCACCGACGGAGAGCCGCTATGAGGACAAGCCGGCCGATTTCGGTTGCCCTGATGGGCAGCCGCGGCATTCCGGGGCGCTACGGCGGCTACGAGACGCTGATGGAGGAGCTCGGCGTGCGGCTGGTGGCGCGCGGCTTCCGGGTCGCCGTCTATTGCCGGTCCCACTCGACGCCGCGCGGCCTTCGGTCCTATCGCGGCATGGACCTCGTGGTGTTGCCCACCCTGCGCACTAAGTACCTGGACACGCCGGTCCACACACTTCTCTCCGCCTTCCACGCCGCGGCCACCGGCTATGACGCGGCCCTGATGGTGAACTCGGCGAACGCGATCTTCGTCCCTCTCGTGCGGGTGGGCGGCACGCCGGTGGCCCTCAACGTCGACGGCATCGAGAAGCGGCGCGCCAAGTGGGGAGCCTTTGGCCGCTCCGTCTACGCCCTGTCCGAGCGGCTCGCCTGCGGCGTTCCCGACGCACTGGTAACCGACGCCGAGGTGATCCGCCGCCACTACCTGGAGCGCTATGGCGCCGAGTCCGTCCCGATCGCCTATGGCGTCGATCCCCGGCCGCCCGCCGAGACCGGCGTGCTGGAACGGCTGGGCCTGGAGAGCCGCCGCTTCTTCCTCTACGTCAGCCGCTTCGAGCCGGAGAACAACCCTCACCGTGTGGCCGAGGCCTACCGTCAGGTGGGCGGCGAGCTGCCGCTCGTGATGGTGGGCGGAGCGCCCTACGCGGGCAGATTTATTGCATATTTCACGAAGGGCGCGGATTCCCGTATCCTGTTCCCTGGGCCGATCTACGGCGAAGGGTACCGCGAGCTTCTCTCCCACGCCTTGGCGTACGTCCATGCCACGGAAGTCGGGGGGACGCATCCCGCGCTCGTCGAGGCTATGGGTTACGGCAACTGCGTGGTGGTGAACGACGCGCCGGAGAACCGGGAGGTGGCGGGGGAAGCGGCCCTGTGGTTCCGGGCCGAGGAGCCTGCCAGCCTGGCGGCGGCCCTGAGCTGGGTGCTGTCGCACCCGGAAGAGGCTCGGAAGTATGGGGCGGCGGCGGCCCGCCGCGCGGTGAGCCGATTTTCCTGGGAGACCGTGGCGGACCACTACGCCGCTCTCCTCCGGCGGCTGGCAGGACGAGAAATAAATTATGATGGACTGGCATAGACGAATTGAATGGCGGGCACGTAAAATGGTAAAGGCCTCAATGAGGCGGTAAGCGGTGCACCTGAATCCATGCTGAAAGAACGCGCCCGCATCCTCGCAGTCGGTATTTTTCTCCTCGATCTGGCACTCGTCTCTGCCGCCTTCCTCTGCGCCTTCCTGGTGCGCAACTCGGTGATGCCGAAGTTGGCGCCGCACGCCTTCCCCTCGCTCTATCCGCTGTCGAGCTACGTGCTGCTGTTGCCTCTGGCGCTGCTGATCTGGGGGATCCTGCTGCTGTCGTCGGGCCGTTATCGGTCGCACCGCACGGTCCCCTTGCTCGACGAGGCCTGGGCGGTCGTGCGCGTCTGCGCCAGCGGCGCCATCATCTTCACCCTCGTCCTCTTCGTGGGCCGGTTGGACGAGAGGCTCCTGGCCTACGACCGGGTGAGCCGCTTCTGGGTGCTGCTGTTCGGGGTTTTCTCCTGCCTCTTCCTGCTCACCGAGAAGCTGGCCCTGCGGCTGACCTCGCGCTACGTCCGCTCGCACGGTCTCAACTACCGCACGGTGCTCATCGTCGGCACCACGCCCACGGCGGTGAAGATCGCGGAGTCGCTCCACGGCCACCGCTTCTGGGGCTATCGCCTCCTCGGCTTCATCCGCAACGACAGCCCGGGAGAACCGGCGGCGCCGGACTCGATCGGTCCCTACCCCATCCTCGGCCGTGTCGAGGACATTCCGCGCATCGCCGAGGGCAACGTGGTGGACGACGTCATCTTCGCCGTCACCCGCCGCGATCTCGACCGCATGGAGGACCTCTTCCTGAGCCTGGAGGACCAGGGCATCCGCACGCGCTTCGCCATGGACCTCTTCCCTCACACCCGAGCCCGGGTGGAGCTCGAGGATCTGGACGGCATGCCACTCCTGAGCTTCGCCACGACTCCCACCAGCCAGCTCCAGCTCATGGCCAAGCGGGCGCTCGACGTGGTGCTCGCCGGCTTGGTGCTGGTGCTGGGCATGCCGCTGGCGGGGTTCATCGCCCTGGTCATCAAAGCGACCTCCGGCGGCCGGGTGCTCTTCCGCCAGACCCGGTGCGGCTTGAACGGCCGGTTCTTCACCATCTACAAGTTCCGCACGATGGTGGCGGACGCCGAGGAGCTCCGTCTCGACCTGCTCCATCTCAACGAGATGGACGGCCCCGTCTTCAAGCTGCGCAGCGATCCGCGGGTGACCGCCTTCGGCCGTTTCCTGCGCCGCTTCAGCCTCGACGAGCTGCCCCAATTCTGGAACGTGCTGCGGGGAGACATGAGCCTGGTGGGGCCACGGCCGCCGATCCCCGAGGAAGTGGCGAAGTATCAACGCTGGCAGCGCCGCCGCCTCTCCATGAAGCCCGGCCTCACCTGTCTGTGGCAGATCAGCGGCCGCAACGACATCGATTTCGACCGCTGGATGCAGCTCGACCTCGAGTACATCGACTCGTGGTCCCCCATGCTCGACCTGAAGATCCTACTGCGCACCATCCCCGTCGTGCTGACGGGCAAGGGGGCGTCGTAGGGGGGGCGGGACAGCGGCCCCTCACCACCCCAACCCCTCCTCTCCCACCGCACTCCCGCCGACCGGGAGAGGAGGGGCTTAAACAGCCGCTTTTGTTCTTGCTTTTAGACAAACCGCTCCCTCTTCTCCCGGTTGGCGGGAGTGCGGTGGGAGAAGAGGGCCGGGGTGATGAGGGGCTTTCGGCGGTGCGGCAGAGTTGCCTATTGCCATCACACGTTGAACCGGAAGTGAACCACGTCGCCATCCTTCACGACGTACTCCTTCCCTTCCAGGCGGAACAGTCCGGCGTCGCGGACGGCGGCCATGGTCTTCAGGCGGATCAGATCCTCATAGGCGACGACCTCGGCGCGGATGAAGCCGCGCTCGATGTCGGAGTGGATGGTCCCCGCCGCTTCGCGAGCCTTGGTGCCGCGGCGGATGGTCCAGGCCCGCACCTCATCCTCACCCACCGTGAAGAAGGAGATCACGCCCAGCAGGTCGTAGCTCGCGCGGGTGACACGGTCGAGGCTGGGAGCGGTGAGGCCGAGATCGGAGAGGAACTCCTTCTGCTCCTCGGGCGGCAGGGCGCTGATCTCCTGCTCGATGGGGGCGCTCACCGTCACCGCCCGCACCGCCGGCCGCACCTTGATGCCCAGGGCCTCGGGCGACTGCGCGGCTCGCGCCTCGTCGACGTTGATCACCTGCAGCAGGGGCATGGCCGAGAGGAGCTGGAAGCCGCGCAGCCGCTTCTCGTCTTCGGGATCGAGCTCGACCTCCCGCAGCGGCTTCTCGGATTCCAGGGCCGGCATCACGATGTCAGCCAGAATCTGGCGCTCGCGCAGCTCCTCCGGGGTTAAGCCCCGCTTGGTGGCTTTGTCCAGGCGCTCGAGGCGCTTCTCGACGATCGTGTGGTCGGCGAGAATCAGCTCGAGATCCAGGGTATCCACGTCGCGGGCGGGATCGACGCTCCCCTCGGGGTGCAGGATCTCCGGGTCCTCGAAGGCTCGCACCACGTGGACCAGGGCGTCGACCGTCTTGAGCTTGGCGAGGTCCAGGCTCTCGGCGCTCTCGCCGCGCTTCATGCCGGGGATGTCCACGTACTGCACGGTGGCCGGCACGTAGCGCTTCGGGTTGAAGAGGTCGCGCAGCGTCTCCAGCCGCGTATCGCGCACCGTCGCCATGCCCATGTTCGTCTGCGACGAGCTGGAGTATTTGTCCGTCACCTGATGGGAGGCGGTCAGGGTATTGAAGAGCGTCGTCTTTCCCGACTTGGGTAAACCGAGGATGCCGAGTTGCAAGGGGAGTACCTCCAGAAAGGCCGGCTGGCCGCGGGGAGGTTACCCGTCCCACGGCGGCAGGTCAAATCGACGGCTCGTCAATCCACCAGCGCCCGGCCCTTGGTCTCGATCGCCCAGGGCAGCAGCCCGAGGCCGGCGATCGGCACGAAGCCGACGTAGAAGAGAGCCGTCAGCGCACTGGTGAGCGAGTTTGCCCCCTGCGCCGCGATGCTCCCCACCAGGATGGGCCCGATGGCCGCGATCACCCGCCCGATGTTGTAGCAGAAGCCCGCGCCCGTGCCCCGCAGCCGGGTGGGGAAGAGCTCCGGCAGGTAGTAGGTGAAGCTGCCGAAGACCCCGAAGACGGTGAGGCCGATGAGGAAGTACATGGCGAGCCGCGTCTCCGGCGCCAGATCGAGACCAAAGGTGGCGAGGATCGCTGCGCCCGAGCCCGCGAAGTAGAGGGCGAACATCATCTTCCGTCCCAGGTACTTGGCGGCGGGGACGGTGAGCAGCGTGCCGATCAGTCCCCCGAGATTGAAGTAATTGGTGGCGGTGCGCTTCCAGTGCTCCACCAGCGAGAGCGTGGCGTTGCGGTCGAGGCCCCGCAGCTTGGCCTCCGCCTGGGCGAGGCCGGTCGAGACCACGGGGATGAAAGCGTTGCAGCTCCACCACATGATGAGCGCGACCACGGCCATGCAGAAGCCGGAGATCGTGATCGCCCGGTATTTCTCCGTGAACAGCTCGGAGAGGCGCGGATGGATCGCGGATGCGGCCGCCTTTTTCCAGCGCTCGGGCTCCTTGACGAAGATACGGACGGCGAAGGCCACGGCCGCCGGGATCAAGCCGGAGAGGAAGACGTAGCGCCAGGAGACCTCGGGAGAATGGCTCCAATAGACGCCGGCGATTTGGAAGTTGATGAAAGTCGCCAGGAACAGGCCCAGAGGGGCCGAGGTATAGAGCAGGGCGCCCGCCTCCACCCGCCGGTGCTCCGGCATGACCTCCGCGACCATTGAGGCGCCGGCCGCCCACTCGCCGCCGATCCCCAGGCTGGAGATGATGCGGAAGAGCATCAGCACCCAGATGTTGGGGGCGAAGGCGCAGGCCGCGGTGCCGAGGGCGTAGAGCAGCATCGTCAGCATCAGGGTGCGGGTGCGCCCGATACGGTCCGCCACCTGGCCGAAGACGATACCGCCCACGGCCCAGCCCACCAGCAGGACCGAGGTGAGGATGCCCGTCCACTGGAGCGTCGCCGCCTTCGCCTCCGGCGAGCCGAGGGTCAACCCGAGCAGGGTCGGCACACAGTTGGGGGCCACGAAATTGAACAGCAGGCCGTCGAAGACGTCGAATCCCCACCCCAGCCAGGCGGCGAACAGCACCGTCCACTGGTAGCCGTTCATGTCCAGGAAACCTCCGCCCGGTCCGGCCGGCGCAGCGGATTGGGATGCTGTGGTCATCGGGTCCCCCTTGGAAGCCAGAGGATGATAGCAGCCACCGGCACCCTACCCCCATATCCTTTGTTGCTGTTGCTTTTACCGAATCTCCTCAGCTACCATCAACGGCCTGGTTTCCTGGAGCACCTCCTCGGGAGAGAACAGAAGTCGTTACGCGAGATTTCCGCTGGCCGGTGCCGTTTGCGATCTTTCCGCGAGTGGCGCCTGAGCCACATCAGGCTCACCGAGTCGATAAGAAGTTGCTTATTAAAACGGAGGAGGGTTCAGAATGGAAAACCACGCTTCCGCCTCTCGGCAGTTGAGAAGATCACGACGCATCTGGATGGCCTGTGCGGTCCTTGTGGCCGTCACGTTGTTCGGCGGTGCCGGCCTCGCATCGGCCGCAGTCGACAAGAACGGGTTGCATCAGGAGATGCTGAGCCTGGCGCAGCAGATGCTGAGCCTGGGGTCGCAGGTCCGCACCAATCCCCAGGCCGCGGCGTCCTACGCGGCGGCCGAGAGCCGATATCGGCAGATTTCGGCCTCGTTGGGCGGCGACGATCCAGGGCACGTTCTGTCAGGCGCCGTGAATGCCAAGGCGCGCCGGCCTCATTTGAAGGTCAGGAAAGGCTCATTGCCGCCGCCTGGCGGATGCAGCACGACGACGACCAACTTCACCAACTCCACGCCGGTCGCGATCTCGGCCACCGGAACCCCCGTCGTGACCTCGACGATCGTCGTCTCCGGCGTCGGTCCCTTCCTCTACGACCTCAACGTGACGACCTTCCTCCAGCACAGTTTCTCGTCGGACCTCGACGTCACGATCACGTCTCCCGCCGGAACGGTCGTCACCCTGACCACCGACAACGGCTCGACCTTCGACGACGTCTTCAACGGCACCGTCTGGGACGACGACGCCGACCCGGGCACCCAGGTGCCGTATACCGCCGACAACAACCTCGTGGTCGAGCACACCTATGCGAACCTCACCCTGGCTTCGCCGCTCGTTCCCGAGGAGCCGCTGGGAGCGTTCATCGGCGAGAACCCGAACGGCACTTGGACGATCACCGTCTCGGACGACTCGAACCTGGATGGCGGCAGCCTCAACAGTTGGTCGCTCGCCGTCACCACACTGGCCAGCGTGCCGACCATCACCACCCTGCCGACGGCGACGCAGTCCACCCCGGTCGCGATCTCGGCCACCGGCACCCCTGTCGTGACCTCGACGATCGTCGTCGCCGGAGCCGGCAGTATCCTCGACGTCAACGCCACGACCTTCCTCCAGCACAGTTTCTCGTCGGACCTCGACGTCACGCTCATGTCCCCCGCGGGAACGGTCGTCACCCTGACCACCGACAACGGCTCGACCTTCGACGACGTCTTCAACGGCACCGTCTGGGACGACGACGCGGATCCCGGCACCCAGGTGCCGTACACCGCCGACAACAACCTCGTGATCGAGCATACCTATGCGAACCTCACCCTGGCCTCGCCGCTCGTCCCCGAAGAGCCGCTGGCGGCGTTCACAGGCGAGGACCCGAACGGCACCTGGACTCTCACCATCTCCGACGACTCGAACCTGGACGGCGGCAGCCTCAACAGCTGGTCGCTCGACATCCAGACCTTCGTCTGCTCCGGCGCCGCCTCTGCGGACCTGTCGATCACCAAGACCGACGGCGTCGCCAGCGCCACGCCGGGCGGCACGACCACGTACACGATCACCGCGGCGAATGCCGGTCCCTCGGCGGCGAACCCGGCGACCGTGACCGACACCTTCCCGGCAGCCTGCACCAGCGTCTCCTACACCAGCACCGCCGCCGGCGGCGCCACCGGCAACACCGCCTCGGGCTCGGGCAACATCAACGATACGGCACTCAACCTGCCGGCCGGCAGCTCGGTGACCTACTCCGCCACCTGCTCGATCAATCCGGCCGCGACCGGCACCCTCGTCAACACCGCCACCATCTCGAGCGCCGTGACCGACCCCAACCCGGCCAACAACAGCGCCACCGACACCGACTCGCTCGTCATCGCCACCTCGGCCGACCTGTCGATCACCAAGACCGACGGCGTCGCCAGCGCTACGCCGGGCAGCACGACCACCTACACGATCACCGCGGCGAACGCCGGCACGGCGGCGGCGAACCCGGCGACTGTGACCGACTCCTTCCCGGCGGCCTGCACCAGCGTCTCCTACACCAGCTCCGCCACAGGCGGCGCCACCGGCAACACCGCCTCCGGGTCGGGCAACATCAACGACACGGCACTCAACCTCCCGGCCGGCAGCTCGGTGACTTACACCGCCATCTGCTCGATCGATCCGGCCGCGACCGGCTCCCTCACCAACACCGCCACCATCTCGAGCGCCGTGACCGATCCCAACCCGGCCAACAACAGCGCCACCGACACCGACTCGCTCGTCCCCTCGGCCGACCTGTCGCTGACCAAGGTGCTAACGACGACCGGTACCATCCACGTCGGCGACAACGTGACGTTTGCCCTGACGGTTACCAACAACGGACCGTCGAACGCCACCAACGTGGTGGTGACCGACACCCTGCCGGCAGGCCTCACCTATGTCTCCAATAGCTGCGGGGCCAGCTTCGCCAGCCCGACGCTCACCTGGACCATCCCCGCCCTGGCGTCTGGCGCCTCGGCGAGTTGCAACCTGACGGTCATGGTCAACCAACCGGGCACGTTCGTCAACGTCGCCAGCGCCACCGCCACCCAGAGCGACCCGACGCCGGCCAACAACGCCGCCACGGCCGCGGGGAGCACTGCCGCCGAGATCCCGACCCTCGACACCCTCGGCCTCGTGGCGCTCGCCCTCCTGCTCGCGGCGAGCGCAGCCATTGCCCTGCGCCGCCGGCGCCGCGCCTAGCACTCGGCGCGACGCAGCAGCCCGAACCGGCCGGCCGAGGGAAACCTCGACCGGCCGTTTTTCTTTTGGCGGTACGATCTGTCGGAGTTTGCCGCGGCTACGAATTGCAGGCCACGCAGCCCGTGTAGCCCTCGCTGATGCAGAGATCGGTAAGGCAGAAACAGATGGACTCGATGCTGGGAGCGCACGTCCTTCCGCTCCCTCCTTGCGCATCCTGAAGCCCCTGCTCCTCGAGCCGGCGCAGGGTTTCGCGGGCGATGGTCAGTTTCCGGAGTCTTTGCTTTTTCATTCGGTTCTCCTTTTCGTCGTGAGACAGGCGTTCACTGCATAGGGTGCCGCCGGCGGCCAGACTGTTGCCGCCTTCACAACTGATCGAACGTGCAGGCCTGGGGCTTTTTGTCCGGGCGCCAGCAGAGGAACTTCGTGCCGTGGCGGAAGCGATGGCCGGAGAAATGGTCGTAGCGCACCTCGCAGACCAGGACGGGGCGCAGCGGCTCCCACTCGGTGGCGCGTCCCTGGCTCCAGCGGCTCGGGCCGCCCGGCGCCTTGCCTGTGAAGCCGGGAGGCTCGATCAGGGGGACGAGAATGGGCTCGAGCTCGCGGCGCTCCTCCGCGGTGAAGCTGGACGAGAATCCCACGTGATCGAGCCGCCCCTCCTCATCGTAGAGCCCGAGGAGGAGCGAGCCCACCTGGCCTCCCTTCTGAGCCCAGCGGAAACCGCCGACCACGCAGTCTGCGGTGCGGATCTTCTTGACCTTCACCATGGCGCTGCGGTCGCCGGGGAGATAGGGAGAGTCCGCGCGTTTCGCCACCACGCCGTCGAGCCCGCCGCCTTCGAGATCCCGCATCCACTTTTCCGCGATCTTACGGTCCGGCGTGGCGGGCGAGAGGCTGACGAGAGCGCTCTCCGGCAGTGCCGCGAACATTTCGTTCAGCCTCTCCCGCCGCTCCTCCAGGGCGAGGTCCGCGACCTTCTTCCCCTTGGCGTCCACCACCAGGTCGAAGGCCAGGAACGTCGCCGGAGTCTCCCGGGAGAGCTTCTGGATGCGGCTTTCCGCGGGGTGGATCCGCTGCAACAGGGCATCGAAATCCAGCCCCGACCGTCGGCGGATGACGATCTCGCCGTCGAGCACGAAGGCCGGCCAGGGGAGCGCCTGGAAGGCCTCGACGAGCTCCGGAAAGTAGCGGCCCAGGGGCTGGCTGTGCTTGGATTGCAGGACGACCGTCTTCCCCTTGCGGAAGGCGAGGCAGCGAAAGCCGTCCCATTTCGGCTCGAAGAGCCACTCCTCGCCCGCGGGCAGCCGGCTCGCGGACCGCGCCTCCATCGGAGGAAACGGCGGTCGGACTGGCAGCGAGATCGCGGGAAACGATCCCTCCAAGTCCTCAGCGGGAACGGCGGCGGCTCGGACGCGATCGCGACGGGAGGCCATGCCTCGGCGAAAGTTGCAAGGGGTGAGCCATCCGGGCCGAACCCTTTAACCGGGAGGTACCGGCACGGGAGGCTCGATATCGCCCACCATGGACTCGACGGAGACGCCCGCTCCGGGGAGGCACGTCCACTCCGGGTCCCCCGGACGAACCTGCATCATGTAGGCCCAGTGAAGGGTCACCGCAGCCCCGGGACCGGACGACATCTGCATCTCGAAGCTCGGTTTCTCCAGATGACTAGTTCTACTTTGTCAGACCATGCCAGACTGCCCCCAGGTCTTGAATTCGAGTATCCAGGAGGGGTAAAGTTCCCTCATGGCGCCACGGCGGCGCCTCGGAAAGATACCCCCAATGCCCAACTCCCCACCTGAAAGGACGTAAG
>DASYJD010000083.1:0-32730 GCA_035996875.1 Thermoanaerobaculia bacterium | reverse complement strand
GACTCGCGCAGGAGGATGCAGGGATTAGAGTCGCGGTTGGGCACGACCTCGATGTACATGGGTACCGAGATTAGGATACTTCCCCGGCTCTGTCAAGAGGAGTGTTCTCACTATCCAATACTCTTACATGGGTACAACGTTTTCGGCCACAACTGCATGGAAGCCTGCCGCCGCAACGGTTTGCTCTACGGTTGGGCAGGCTTTCAAAAAGAACTTCGGGCTAGCGACTCTCTCCCAGAGCGAGCAGCTCGCGACACTCAACGAGTGTAAAGAGCGCAAGGATTGTTTTTTCCTCGATTCGGGGACAGAACAAGAAGGGAAACATTCTCAGAATGAGGAGAAATCTTCTGAGGGAGAGCTGCTTATCAAGTCCGGCTACGCCATGCTTCGGAATCTGGACAATGACTACACGGCGTTGACTCTGACATATCTGAACGATCCCTCAACTGCGTGCCCCATAGACAAAAAGTTCGAGAGGGTGTGGTGCAAAACGTTTCAGACTAGGCTGGCGGGCCTGCTGCCGCCGGCCGGTTGGCAGAGGATTCTCTGGCTCACCATTCTGGCTCTGGGGTTGACCGGAGCATTCGCCCTTACCTCAGCTTCGGTTCGCCGGCTATTCGGCAGCGGCGTCGAGGCGAGCCGCCTTGAGCTGAAGCAACATCTAACTGCCAGAGTCCTATGGGTCGCACCGCGAGGAGAATGGATCGACCGTCTCGCCGGACTACCGGGGGTGAGGTCCTACAATTTATCCGAAATCGGCCAACTCGATGGCGGAACCCTCGAGACCGAGTTATCTAAAGATGGCATCAGGACGCTTCTGGTCAGAGATTTCGATGAGACCTGGCTAGAGGTGGGCGACGCGAGCCAACGTCTGCAGGCGATTCAGAAGCTCCTGGGGCACTGGCACCAGGGGATCTGGCTGATTTCAGAGGTGGTACCGGAGTACATCGCCGCCGCCGATCTGGAAGGCCAGAGTCTGCGCGAGGTTCTAGGGAGTGGATTCCTGGTTATCCATCCCCAGCTCACCGAGCGCGAGATGAAAGCCCAGGCCGATTCGGACCCGGAGAAGATCTGGCGCACGCTGACTGCCGACGAACAGCGCGCATGCCAACAGGTAGCTCAGGCAGGTTACTTCCGGCTAGGCGAAGCCTCTTCTTCGGTCGGGCATTACGGATTGCTCAACATAGGTACCGTACCGCGGCTCGTGAGCGGGACATTCCAGAGCTTTGTGCAGCGCAAGGCGGTGAAACTTAGAGAGAATGGCAAGGTTCCGGCGACAGGCTGGGCGTCTCTTCGATGGGCTCTGGTTCTTGGTCTCAGCGTGTTTTTGGCCCTTTTGTTCTTTACCCAAGCGGATTCCTTCAAGGCGATAAGTGCCGCAATCTCGGCGGTTGGGCTCGCTCTTGCCGGTTTGTGGAAGATCGGAGACTACCTGTCTCCGTCAAGGTCTGGAAGCTCGGCAAGAGCCGACGTAGGAGGTGGGGCATGAAAAAGACGAGAAGCCGGTTCGGAGCGGACGCAGCGCTTGCGGCGTGTCTCCTGATTGTGCTGGGGTGCGCCGAGGTCACCGTCGAGACGCAGGGGTTCAAGGGTGACCCCGCGGCATTGACCATCCCAGCTTCCAAGCCCTACCTCCTGGTGGAGAGGAGGGCCGACGGCGTGGGCATGGCCCTGCGGATCGTCCACCTCCCGGACCCTACGAGGAACTATCGCGTGACGGTCCGCAAGTGGCCTGCCTGGTGGCGGGGCGGGGCCAACTTTCGCGCGGAACTCACCCAGGACGGCTTTCTGCGGTCGATCACCGCCGGGGCCTCGGGCAGCAGTCCGGAACCTTCGGCGGGAGTCGTTCAGGAGCTTGCCACCGCGCTGGCGACATCGTCAGGGAACAACGGGGATTTCCCCTCACCGAAAGTCGGACTCTACGCGTTGGAGTTCGATAAGGACAGCCTGAAATCTATCCATCATGTCGAGTTCGACGATCTGCAACAATCCGCCGCCAAGCGTTTTTCGCCTGACGCCGACGATACCGAGGCTCTCGCCCCGGGGGCGGAGATCTCCTTCGCCACCGATTCCCAAGGGCGCATAACCTCCATTGCGATCCGCTACGATCCTCGACACGGCAGTTGTATCCCCGCGGAAAATCCGGGAGCGGTTCAAGTGCAGGAGGCCGGGCGGAATCTGGATGTCGCCTGGGAGAACCAATTATTCGGGAAGACTTGCGTGGCCGCCCGCCTCGGCCTCCTCGATCCTCCACGCTCGGATGTCGCCGTCCTCGTGGTGCCGCATAATCAATCGGACCTTTGGGGGAAGCCCGTCTTCGCCTCGGCCGCCGCGCCCGCGCCTCCAGTGAAGCCCGAGCCGGTCCCGCCCGCGGTGGTGAACTTGACCACCCCTCCGGCCTCCGTCCAAGTCGTCTACCCACCGCCCCAGACACTGGTCTACGACAAGGACAAAAACTCTTTCAACTTCGTGCTCGGAGCTCCGGGGCCGACCGCGCTACCTCTTCCGTGTTATCCGTGTCAGCCGTTCCCGCCCGGCAAGGACAAACTCACGAAGCCGGAACTTATGAAAGTCAAAGCCGAAGTCGATGAGACAAAAAGGACTTTGAAGGACCTGGATGTCTGGTTCACCGCGGATCCTCGATGGGTGTCTGGGAGGTTGACGGCAGCAGTCGTCCCTTACAAGCCTACTTCCAGTAAGGCGCTGATCAAGGCCATCACCTTGAATCCATCCACAGAATGCGAAATAGAGAGCGACGTTCCAACGGCCTCGCTCAAATCGCTGACGCTGGAGGACGAAAAGACCCATCGTTTCAGGGCCAAAATCTCCTTGAACAAAGGCGAAAAAACGACGAACTTCGACGTCCAGCTAAAATTCACAGATGACAAATCTCCATGCATTCGGTTCACAATCGATCAGAAGCTGTTACCGCTCAAAAAAGAATTGACCCAATGAGGAGGTTGTAACCACTCTGAAGTCTCCCGCGGCAGGCGCGGAAGCTTCACGACACGAGTCTCCAGCTTCAGCGGGCGCACCGAGCGACGACCTCCAAGCCGTCGCTCAGCGCCCGCTGGCGCAATTCGGGCGACAGGCGGCGCCAGAGGTCGGTGTTCTCCTCGCCGTGAACGTAGTCCTGGAGTCGATGGCCGCTGGCCCGCACGCTCTCACAATAGAAAAGGATGGCCTCGTGCCGCTTCGCAGGGTCGGGGACGGTCGCCATGCGCCATACCATCCATTCGTCGTCGAACCGATAGCCCTTGCTACGCAGAAACGCCACGGTCAACGCCGCCTCGTCGGCGGGTTTCTCGTGGACCGCCTGCCGGTTGCTGAAGGCAAAGAAATTCTCCCGCCAGCGGAGGCCCCACAACTCCGTGTTCAGAGGATACCGGTAGATCTCGGTGCTCGCCGGCAGGATCGCTTCGAATTGCAGAATCACGAGGCGGGAGATGCGGTGGTGCCGGGCCTGCACGAAGATGTGCCGCTCGCCCTCGGAGACGCCGTCGATCCGGAACGAATGGCTCCCCACGTACTCGAAAACGGCGGGAACGCGAAACGTCGCGCAGGGAAACTCGGTGGAGACGAGCTCCCGACCGCGGGGCGAGCGGGTCTGGAGGGCGGTCTCCGCCTCAACGAGGCCGGCGATCCCCAACAGCACCAGCAGACTGCTGGCGAGACTTCGCAGAATGGGCTTCATATCGGCGCCTCCGCGTCGTCGTCTTCCTTCCCATGCCCATGCCGGAGAGGGCATTCTCAACCCTGAAGGCGTTGGGCGAGCTGCTCGGCCCGCTGCTGGTTGGCGGCCGAGGCATCCGGGGCCTTCAGCTCGCGCCGGGCCGCGGAGGCCACCTTGAGATCGCGCTCCGCAGGGGTGAGCCCGGGGGCGTGGAGGGCGTCCCAGGTCTGACTCACCACGATCGCCTCCAGGTTCTGGACGCGCTCCTGGAGGGACTCATTGAGCTTCTGCAGCTCCGCGACCTCACCCTCCAACTCGTCGGTGGAGGCGCCGAGCTGGCGCTGCTTGGCCTTGAATTCCATCCACTCCTTGAAGGTCCCAGCGAGGATCCCCGCGAGGGGGATCAGGATCCAAAACGAACCGACGCCGAAAGAGAACATCGCACGCACTCCTCTTGAGAAGACATCCGCCGGAATCAGCCCTGCAAACGCTGAGCGAGTTGCTCGGCCCGCTGCTGGTTGGCGGCGGAGGCGTCCGGGGCCTTCAGCTCACGCCGGGCCACGGAGGCCACCTTGAGGTCGCGCTCGTTGGAGGTGAGCCCGCGGTCGTGGAGGGCATCCCAGGTCTGACTCACCACGATGGCCTCCAGGTTCTGGAGCCTCTCGAGAACGGTCTCGTTGGTCTGACGAAGGCTCGCGACCTCGCGCTCCAAGTCGTGTGTGGAGGTGCCAAGCTGGCGCTGAGTCGCCTGGAAGGTCAGCCAACTGCGAAAAGCCCTGGTGACGATCGCCGCAATGGGGATCAGGACCCAGATCCAGGTGACGGTCATGGTTTTGGCATCCTTTCGAGCTATGGTATGGTGACATGTCCGGACGCGCGGAGGAACCAGCCTCTCCGGAGATTGTACGCTGACGCGCGTTCAGGGTTTTGTGAAAGGGGAGCGCCCAAGCGCGCTCCAACGTGGAAACTACAGCTAGGAGCACCCAACCATGAAGAAGAACAACCTCAAGAAGCTGACCCTGAGCAAGGAGACCCTGCGCGGCCTGGATGCCGAGAAGCTCGCGGACGTAAACGGCGGCGGCGACACGTCGGTCCAGTACTCGCACTGCGGGTCCTGCGGTATCGCCTGCACGGTGATCTCCTGCCGCGTCGACTGCTAAATGCTTGAAGCCGGCGGGAGGGGAAAACCCCCTCCCGCCAGCGGTCTTCCAACCTTCTCTACAGTCTAGCGGCCGGTTTCGGCCTTGATCGTCTGAGCCAGCAGAGAGCCGTCGGCCTGACGGGCGCCCCGGCCCTCGACCCGCGTCCGCCTGCCCGCGGCCACCGCGGCGGCGACCCGGTCCAGGGACTTGAGATCGCCCCGGGCGTTCCACTGCGTCTGGCCGTTCACGACAACATGGACGCCGCTGGCCAGGGTTAGTGTCTGCCCAGTCACCGAGGAGACCACCCCGGAGAACTCGGTGCCCCGCGCCGGGCGCTGCTGGCCGCCGTGACGGCCGCCGGCCGGATCGTCGGCGCCGCGACCGGCTTGCCCACCATGGTCATCGCCCGCGGGATCGTCGGCCCCACGGCCGGCCTGACCACCGTGATCGTCGCCCGCCGGGTCGTCGGCGCCGTGCCGCTTGGTCCCGATCGAGGACGACGCCGCGGTGGAGCTGGCGAGGTTCGAAACGGCAGGCTCGGCCGGTTCGGTGGGGCTGCTGCCGTGGGAGCAGCCGGTGGAGACGAGGGCCAGCGCGAGGAGCGCGAGAGTGGCGAGGGGAGCGAAAGTGCGGTGAATCATGGCAATCTCCTTATCGTTTCCTGGGGTACCGAAGAGTCCGGGAGCCCGCGTTCACTGGATGAGACAGCCGGCCCTGCCCGCGGGAACAGGAAATCTCGTCACACCGCCGTAAGGTATTTCGTAATCGATGTGGTGTAGTGTGGAGCCGCTTGCCGTGGACGCTTCTCGAGCCCGTACCCCAACTGCGTCCACGAATTCCCTGAACAATTTTGTACTGACCTCGAAAGGAGGACCGTATGGCTGATGAGGAGGAGAATCCCGATTTCTCGGAAGTGGAAAGCGGCCATTCATCGACCGCTCCCATCGTGGAGCCGGCCGAACAGACCTACACCATTGTTTCCGGCGACAGCCTGTCGAAGATCGCGAAGCACTTCTACGGCGATGCCAACAAGTGGCGCCAGATCTATGAAGCCAATCGCGACATCATCAAGGACCCGGACATGATCCACCCCGGGCAGACGATCAAGATCCCCACTGAGTGAGAAATAGGAGAGAGACTATGCGTTTTCATCGTACGACGACCCTGATGCTGGTGCTGCTGGTGGGCTGCATTGCCCTGTTCGGCTGCAAGAAGAAGGAAGAGGCTCCGCCCCCCGAAGTGACCCCGGCGGCGGTGGAAACCCCCGCCCCCGTGGTGACCCCCGCCGTGGTGGCGTTCAAGGTCACGTCCATCGACCTCGGCAAGGCCATCGACGCCAGCAAGAAGGTCACCGATCCGGCGACCACCTTCGCTCCGAAGGACACCATCTACGCCGTCGCGAACTCCGAGGGCTCGGCCGCAAGCGTCAAGCTGACGGCGAAGTGGACCTACGGCGAAAAGGCGAAGTCCGTGAAGGACGATGACGTCACCATCACGCCGACTGGACCCGCCGCGACCGATTTCCATATCTCACAGGCCAAGGGCTTGCCCGTGGGCCACTACAAGGTCGAGATCCTGGCGGACGGCACCTCAGCCGGCACCAAGGAGTTCGACGTCAAGAAGTAGGGCTCGTAGGGTTTGGAAGCATGGGGGCGCCTGGACCAGGCGCCCCCTTTGTCGTTCAGGCTGCCTCCACTGTCTCCCCCGCGGCCTTCTCTCGCACTTCCTTGGGGGAGGGCGTCACCCAGCTTCCCCGATCCCGCGGGTCCTGGTGTACAGTCGCCGTTCACCATGACTTTAGCTACCGATTGGTCCACCGCCACCTGGTCCCCGGCCTCCTGGCAGACGAAGCCGGCGCTCCAGCAGCCGAACTATCCAGATACCCGGCGCGTCGAGGACGTGGTGCGCGAGTTGTCGCTCCTGCCGCCGCTGGTCACTTCCTGGGAGATCGAAAAGCTCAAGAGCCAGCTTGCCGAAGCGGCGCGGGGCGAGCGCTTCCTCCTTCAGGGGGGCGACTGCGCCGAGAGCTTCGAGGAGTGCACCTCCCCGTCGATCACCAACAAGCTGAAGATCCTGCTGCAGATGAGCCTGGTGCTGGTGCACGGCGCCCGCCGGCGGGTCATCCGGGTGGGGCGCTTCGCCGGCCAGTACGCCAAGCCGCGCAGCGAGGATCTGGAGACGCGCGACGGCGTCACTCTGCCGTCCTACCGCGGAGACCTCATCAACCGCGTCGCCTTCACTGTCGCGGACCGCACGCCGGACCCTCAGCTCATGCTGCGCGGTTACGAGCGGGCGGCGCTCACCATCAACTTCATCCGCGCCCTGATCGACGGCGGCTTCGCCGACCTCCACCACCCGGAGTACTGGGACCTCGACTGGGTGCAGCACTCGCCCCACGCCGACGAGTACAACCGGCGGGTGGCCTCCATCCGCGACTCGCTCCAGTTCCTGGAGTCGCTGGCCGGGCCGCAGTCGGGCGAGATCAACCGGGTGGACTACTTCACCAGCCACGAGGCCTTGCAGCTCCTCTACGAGCAGGCGCAGACGCGGCAGGTGCCGCGGCGCGCCGGCTGGTACAACCTCTCCACCCACTTCCCGTGGCTGGGCATGCGCACGGCGCAGTTGGGAGGCGCCCACGTGGAATATCTGCGCGGTATCGCCAACCCGATCGGCGTCAAGGTGGGAGCGAGCGTGACTCCCGAAGGGCTGCTGGAGACCGCCGAGATCCTCGACCCCCGCCAGGAACCCGGCCGCCTGACCTTCATCCATCGCTTCGGCCACGCCAAAATCGCCGAGAAGCTGCCGCCGCTGATCGACGCCATGCGGCGGGCAGGCCGGACGGTGCTGTGGGTCTGCGACCCCATGCACGGCAATACCGAGACGCTCTCGAACGGCTACAAGACGCGGCGCTTCGAGAACATCCTCTCGGAGCTCGAAGCGGCCTTCGACCTCCACGAGCAGGCCGGCTCGCACCTGGGAGGAGTCCACTTCGAGCTCAGCGGCGACGACGTCACCGAGTGCATCGGCGGCGCCCGCGGCATCCAGGACGAGGACCTGCGCCGCGCCTACCGCTCGCAGGTCGACCCGAGGCTCAACTACGAGCAGGCCTTGGAGATGGCGCTACGGATCGCGGAGCGGATGGGACGGGGGGCGGGGCGGTGAGGTAGGCCTTTCAGGTCCGGCGTCACCGCAGGATCGTTATAGGGTCAATGCGCGCCGCTCGTCGAGCCGGAAGGAAAAGCGCGAGGAGCGCTGCACCTGCAAGGATTACGACGCTGACTCCGAGCAGCAGAGGATCCAGGGGGCTCACTTCGAAGAGCACCGACCGCGCCCAACGGCCGATCATCCAGACTCCGGCCAGCCCCAGAACCAAACCGATCACCAGATCCGGCAGGCGTTCGGAGATCACGTGGCGAATCAAGCGAGAGGGCGGGCTGCCAAGAGCCAGCCGAATGGCCAACTCCCGAAAGCGTTGGCTGACCAGTTGAGTGGTCATGGCGTAGATGCAGCTTCCCGAGAGCACGAGACCGAGAATGCCGAGAGCGAGGACGAGCCGGAGAGCCCACCGGTCGGGACTTGACAGAGCCTCGATCCGGCTTTGATAGGTGCCGATGGCATCGAAGGCCAAGCGGGGATCGATGTCCCAGATGCGCTTGCGTGCGGCGGCAAGAATGGTGGCCGGCGGAGCCTCGGTCCGCACCACCAGACGGAGGCGGCCCCAAGGGATTTGATCCGTCGGCACGTAGACGGTCGGAGCGAACTCTCCCCGGAGACCTCCGAACTTGACGGCGGATACGACTCCAACGATACGCCTCTGGACCTTGGGCCACGGCGTCAGCACGAGAAAGCGGCCAATCGGGTTTTCCGAGGCGAAGAACCGCCGGGCCAGCGTTTCGTCGATGATCGCCACTGGCTCTCCACCGTCTCGATCATGGTCGCTGAATTCGACCCCGGCGCGGACCGGCACGCGCAGGGTGGAAAAGAAACCGGGAGTCACCGTATTGAAGGTGGCTTCCACTCGGGTCTCCGGGTGATCGGGCAGGTAGAACCAGATGCCGCCTCCCTCATCGAGCACCGGCACACGCATTGCCACCGCCGCGGCCGAAACGCCCGGAAGAGCCCGTAGGGTTTGGACAGCCTCGGAAACAAAGGAACGCAGGCGAGGTGGAGTGTAGGTGTCAGGGAGAGTCAAATCCAGCGTCGCAACGTGCGTGGGATCGAACTTGAGATCGAGGGACTGCAGCCTCGTGAAGCTGGCAAGCAAAAAAGTACCACTCGCGACCAAGATCAGTGCAAGGGCAAGCTGGGTCGAGAGCAGCAGCCTGTGAATCTGGCGCTGACGTGGCCCGGGTGAAGACTGAGTCGCCCCCTCTCTCAGATAAGTCACCAGATTCCTCTGCCGCATGGCGAGGATTGGGACAAACCCCAGGACGAGTCCGCTGGCGAGTGCGATGATCAGAGAGAACACGACCGCCGGGCCGTTCAGGCCAAGGCCGGTCAAGCCGAGCGCTTGGAGCGGCACGGCGTGGCTGAAGAAGCTGAGGACCAGTCCCGCGAGCGCAATCCCGAAGCACCAGCCGAGAAGTGCCAGCGCCACACCCTCCGCGAAGACCAGGCGGGTTACCCGGCTCGGCGGCGCCCCCAGGGACAACCGGAGAGCGAGATCCCGTTGCTGGGCAAGGATTCGGGCGAGGAGGATCTGCGCGGTGTTGGCGCTCACGCCGAGCACGATGACCAGGGTCAAACCAAAGAGGAGGAGCGTGGGAGTTCGGCGGTCTCCCACCAGGCGCTGACGCAGAGTCTCCACTTCGAAGGTGAGACCGTGGGTAAACGAGGGAGACTCGGGCTGTAGCAGCGCGGCAACGTGCTCCAGATCCCGGCGAACCTGATCCACGCCTGTACCGGGCTTCAGGCGAGCGATCGTCTGGAAATAGAAATCGCCGAAATCTTTCGCCGCGAGACTTCCAAACCCAAGAGGCAGCCAGACCTGTGCTTCCAGTGGATAACGGAACTGGGGAGGCATCACCCCGACGATCTCGTACCGGCGCCCTTCGAGCGCGATGCTCCGACCGATCACTCCAGGATCGGCTCCGAACCTGGCTCTCCAGAGAGAGTCACTCAGGACCGCGACAGGCCCATCGCCGAAGACCATGGAATGAGAAGAGCTCAAGCGAGCGTCCGCGGGATCGAAAATTCGCCCCAGGGCCGGCTTGGTAGCACCGAGAGGGAAGAACGACGGCGTAACGCTGGCGACCTTGATCCGTGTGGGGTCGCCCCACTCGGTCAAGGTGCGGTCGGTCACCTGCAGCGAAGCGATACTCTGAAAAACGCTTTGATGCTCGCTGATGGCCACGAGGCTCGCCGCCGACATCGGGACCGAGCCTCCCAGCTCAGGCAGATTCTGCGACAGCGCCATAACCCTGTCCGCATCGCCCAGGCCGAGGGGGCCCAGCAGCAATCGATAGACGACGCTGAACACGGCGATGGCCGCTCCGAGGCCGCCGGCGAGGGGCAGAACCGTGGCGGCCAGGAAACCAGGCCGACGGAAGAACGAGCGCAGTGAGGGAAGAAGATCTCGCAACATGGCTCTTACGCTCCTACCGCGGTTGTCATGGGCTCCACTTGATTCTGAATCAGGTGGAAATACCGCCCCCCGCGAGCTATCATCTCATGGTGAGTGCCAGACTCGACAATGCGACCATTTTCGAGCATGAGGATCCGGTCAGCGCTCCTGACCGTCGCCAGGCGGTGAGCGACGATCAGAGTCGTTCGGCCCGCCCGATTACGGTCGAGGGCATCCTGGATCAGCCGCTCCGACAGCGTATCCACGGATGAAGTCGCTTCGTCAAGAACCAGGACGGGAGCATTCTTCAGCAGCGCCCGGGCCAGGGAGATCCGCTGACGCTGGCCCCCCGAGAGCTTGAGGCCGCGCTCACCGATCTCCGTGTCATAGCCTTGGGGCATGCGGAGAATGAACTCCTCGGCATTCGCCGCCCGCGCCGCCTGCTCGATCTCCGCATCGGTCGCTTCAAGCCGGCCGTAGCGAATGTTGTCACGAAGCGTACCCATGAACAGAAAAGTTTCCTGGGAGACGAGCGCCACCTGGCGCCGTAGCCAATCCAGGTTCAGGTCGCGCAAGTCGTGTCCATCGAAGAGGACACGCCCAAACGTCGGGTCGTAGAAACGGCAGACGAGCTGCAAGAGTGTCGTCTTTCCGGCGCCACTCAGGCCGACGATTCCAACCGTCTCACCGGGCGCCAGCGCGAACGAGACTCGATCGAGCACCGGCCGATCGGGACCATAATCGAATGCGACCTGTTCGAACTCCAGGCTTCCCGATGGAGATTCCAGGATCCGTGCATCGGGACGGCTGTGGACGGAAGGCGTCAGGCTCAGGATTTCGAACGCCCGTTCCGAGGCACCCACCAGGCTGCTCAAATCTCCGTACTGCTGCGCCACCTGGGATATTCCCGACGCCACGATCTGAGAATAGAACAGGAATGCGACAAGGTCACCGATGGTCAGGCGTCCTGACAGCACTTCGAGACCTCCGAACCAGAAGAGCGAGATGCTGGCGCCGGCGGTGACGAGGTTCACGAGCGCCCGGAAAAGGGAGTTGAGCCTTGCGGAAGTCTTGGCGGTCTCGAACACCGCGGCCAGGAAGCCGCCATATCTCCGCGTCTCGAAGGAGCTACGGTCAAATGATTTGACGACCAGGATTCCGGAAAGGATCTCCTGGGCAAAGGCAACGGAACGGCCGACCTTGTCCATCGACTCGCGGGCGATGCCTTGGAGCTTGGGCCCATAAGCCGTTGAGATGACGGTTGCCGCGGGAGCCGCGAGGGCCACGATCAGGGCAAGCCGCCAGTTGAGAGAGAGCATCACAGCCGTGGCCGCGAAGACCTGGAAAATCGTGAGAGTGGTGCTGACCAGGGTTTCGTTGACCGCGGAGCGGACTGACGCCGCATCGGTCGATAAACGGGAGGTCAGATCACCGATCCAACTATCGCGGAAGAATTGGACGTCGAGCTTCTGCAGGTGCTCGAACAGACGGATCCGGAGGTCGACCACCACGCGCTCGCCGGTGATCATCAAATAGATCGAGCCCACGTAGGCCAATCCGAACCGAAGCAGGAAAAGGCCCAGGAGTAGCAGAGTGAGCGCGTGAAGAAGCGGCTCGTTCTTATGAGCCAAAGCGGTATCGAGCAGCGACCTTACCCCAAGGGGGAGGCTCAGCGAGACGACCGCCGCAAGCAGGTGCAGCACGAAGCCGCAGGCCAGCGTACGACGATAGGGCCGGGCCAGCTCGAGAATCCGCCGGAAGGCCAGGAAAACACGGCCCGCGCTCGGCTTGGAAGGAACGGCGGCGTTGCTTGAGTCTGCCATATTCCACCTCAATCCGCGGTAACCAGCTCGGGGCCTGCAGCGAAGTGAGACCGCTCGGCCGCCCTCGCCGTCAACAGGCCGTCGATCATGAGCAGGCGGGGCGTCGAAGGCTCGAGCAGGCGCTGGAGGAACATGCCAATACCTGCCGATCCCCAACCGTAGTCGCAACAGAGCCGGTAATGCTCCTGACCGGCGAATGCATACCCGCCCTCGCGCGGGATGCGATACAAAAGGAGAGACTCGGCTAGATGGAACGCGGCGTTCAGATACTTCTCGTCACCGAGGTAGGTATAGAAGTCGAGGAGCAACTCGCCATAACCGGCCATCCCGAAGTCCTGCCAGATCTTGTTGGTCAAACGCTCCGAGACGGAGACCGCGCAGCGTTCAGCCCAAGCGCGAAGCTCAGGGTCGCCCGTCAGCGCATAGGCCCGCAGCAGGACGGGGCCAATCCCGGCAGTGCCGAACGACAAGTGAGGCGACTTCGGCTCTCCAGGAGCGGCATTCGTATAGGGAAACCAGAGGACATGGGCGCCGAGCTCCTGGCGGTGTTCGAGATCGAATCGCAGGCCTTCCAACGCGAGGTCGAGGAACTCTCGCTTTTCAGTCGCGGCTGCCAGGTGCAGCAGGAACAAGCCAACCCCGCTCGGTCCGTCGAACAGGCCGTGGGGCGATTTCTCCGGCATTGCCGCCCAGGTCGCGCCTGCCGGAGATCTGTGGGCCGTCTTGGCCAGCAGCTTGCCGATCCGTTCGGCTTCATCGAGAAAACGAGGCTGTGCGAGCCGATGCCAGAAGTGGAGTTGGGTAAGCCCCCAGCCTGCCGCGCCGAGGTACAGGCCCTTCTCCTGCTCGAGCAGCGGCGACCGGGCGGCCAGGTCGAGGAATTGAATCGCCCTCTCCTGCCGGCCGCTCTCCAGGAGCAGAAGGGCGACTCCGGCGAGACCGCGCGCCAGACCCGGAGGGCAGGGATCCAGTTCGGCCCGGCGTTCGATCCAATCGAGCACCTCGCCAGAAACTTTACCCTCGGCCCGCAAGAGGAAAAAAGCAGTGCCCGCAGCACCGTACTGAAGATTGACCGGATTGGTGAAGAAGACCTCCGCCGAGCTCGGCCACAGAGTGTCCTCCCGTGCGAGCCGTGTCTTGGCGTGGATGAACCGTACCATTCCATCGAGCGTTTCGCGGACTCGGGACCGCAGCTCCTCGGAAGGCCGTGGCCGCTCGGGTACCGTGTGAAGTTGATGAATAAGGGTCCGGTGATCCTGAGGTTCGGGGAGGTGCCGCAGGAACTCGCCGGCGCGGCCGAGATCCCAACGCTGGGCAGGATCGCGGTGCGTGAGACCCTGGACCAGATCCGAGAGGCCGGCAGGAAAGCGGAGGTCCCGAAGGGTCAGCTCGAACGCCTGGAAAATACCAGGCCTGTTGGCGTCGAGGCCGCTGGCGGTGAACGAGATGATATCGAGCAAGAGAGCGCCCAGCGAGTAGTGGTCGTCCTGAAACGACGGCTGAGACGAGCGAATCTGCTGTGGCGAGGCGTAGCCCGGCGTCTGGATCATGAGCAGCGTGTCCTGCGTTCCAATCTCGTGGGACGACTCGAGATCGATGAACCGAACGTCCCCTTCAGGAGTGACGAGCGTGTTGCTGCGGGTCAAATCCCGCAGGATGACACCGTGAGCGTGAATCGTCTGAAGCGCAGCGACGAGCTTCAGCGCTGTCTCACGGAACCTTGCGAAGCTCTCGGCCGACGTGATCTGCGGATGCAGGAAGTAGAAGCCCATCGCATGGCCCCAGAGGGTATCCCCTGCGATTTTTTCTTGCACCAGGAACAGGTGCTCCCATTCCTGGAAAAGGTCGACGAACTCCGGGAGCAGCCCTGTCGAGCCCAGACGCTGGAGAATACGGGCCTCTTTGCGCAGAAGCTGGAAACTATCGCTTTCGAGGCTGGTGGTACCGAGCAAGGGGCGGGCCTCGCGAATGACGACCTCACGGTTGGTATGAGTGTCGACGGCCCTATAGATGCCACCCATGGCGCCAAAGCGCAGAGCACTCTGAACATGGTAGCGGCCCTGAAGGAAGACACCGGCCTCGCCGGGGGCCGCAAGAGGAGGCAGTTTGCAAACCGGATCTCGGACCCAGGCAGGCAACTGGAAGTAGCCGGTCCGCTGGTCGGAGTGCCAGCTTCCGTCCGGGGCTTCGATCAGAGGCGTCAGGATTCCTGTTGGCTCAACGCGCCGGCGAGACAGGTGCTCGCCATAGCGATAATAAACGACTCGGCTGTCCTTATAGGCGCGATCGGAGAGGATGTATGGACCCCTGAGACCGGCAGTCCTTTGATGAAGCTCCTCGATGATGGCAAGGAACTCCTCCTCGTCGCGCGGGTAGACGGTCATGAACTTGCCGGCTCCCGAACGCGCCCAGCTTTTGGATAGCGAGAGCTCCAGCATGACCTCGTCCGAAACGAACTTGAAGGCGACGCCGTACCCGGCAAGCAATGGAACTGTGCGCTCGAGGGTCTCCTGCGCCGTCCAGGGCACCGCGGAAATGTGGATTTTCCAGCCTTGCTGAATATACTGGCAATCCGGAGGCTTGGCACTGGTCCAGAAGCCACGCACCTCGACTTCCCAGCCGGCTGGCACCATACCGGTAACTGTGGCACGATACCCGGAGCCGGGAGGGTAGTTCACCAGATCTTCAAAAAAATCGGGATGCAAGAAAGCATACATGAAGAGCGATTGGTCCCCGAACATGGCGTACCTCCGGAAAGAGGGGTCCCCCGGTTTGCACCGCAGGGACCCCATTGAAGCGGTTTGCTCTACCAGGCCTTACCAATCGACGTACCGGGATCCTTGGTCGGGGGCTGCGAGCTGTAGGACGAAACGCAGCTCGTCGCTGAGACGCAGGAGGTGCCTTCGGCCGAGGTTCCGAGCAACTGCAGGGAGAGAACGTTGTCCATCATGACTTGGTCTCCTTCCATATGTGGGCGATGTAGGTCATCTACAACGCCGGACACTCTCGAGCTGGTCAGCTCTCTGAGGGTGTACTTGTGTTTGCAACTCGAGCTTCCTCAATCGCGCGTGCCACCGGATCCGTTCGGTTAGCCTCCCGGCGGTGGCGGCGGCGCATAGACATTGCAGGTAAATTCGGTGCATGCGGAGTTGATGCTGTCCCCCCCGAGCACCTGCCTAAGCGTCTCCTCCAGAAGCGACTCCAGCCTTCCACCGCGCACCGCCTCGGCAGCGATGCGAAACGCGGCGCCGTTGAGGCAGGTCATCTCGTCGCGGGACTTTTTCATGGCTCCTCTCTCCTCGCCGGTAGCACGTCAGGGTTTACAGATCGCAGACTCGCGCCTGCGCTCGCACCGGGCCGGCGCCGGAGACGTGCTCCAGATAGGCCTCGGCAACGCTGGCGCGGAAACGGTTTGCGAAACCATCGCAATAATTGGAGTTGAAAGCTCCATTCTGATTCAGGGCCAGGATGGCGCAGCCGCCGCCGCAGTGCAGGGCGTAGCGGCAGCGCCGGCAGACCGGGTTGCTGGCCACGGTGCGGTTGCGCCAGATCTGCGTTTGATCGTCGCGCAGCTCGACCTCGCCCTCGGGCGTCACACGGCCGATGCGGACCTTGGAGTCTCCCGTCCGTTCCCAGCAGGCATAGATGTCGGCGAAGGGATCGAAGATGTACATGCGGTCGTGGGCGCTGCAGAAGCTCGGCCGCAGGCTGGGAACGATCTCGCGGCTGTCGGCGAAGATGCGCCCCACCTTGGCCCGCATTCCCTCATCGGGCCGGGCCAGCACGCGCAGGTTCGGATAGTCTTCGCGCATCCGGGTCAGGTCGCGGTCGAGCTCCCAGGAGCTGAGCGTCGTTCCGGCGTCGGTCTTGCCGTTGCCCGCCCGCACGGGGGAGGTGTAGGCGCCGAATCCCGGAGACTGATCCCAGCCGCGGGCGACGATCTCGTCCGCCATGGCCGGTAGGTTTCCGAGGTTGGTGCGGTCGACGTTCAGCCGCACGCTCACCGCAACGCCCAGCTCGAGCGCCATGGTGATGTTGCGGGCGATCCGCTCATAGGAGCCCGAGCCGTCGCCGTAGATCCGCCGCTTGTCATGCTCCTGTTGCGGGCCGTCGAGCGTGATCTGAAGGTGGGAGATGCCGGCGGGGCCGAGGAGGTCGCGGTAGGCGTCGATCTCGGTGCCATTGGTGACGGCCCAGAGGTCCGCCTCCCCCATCTCGAAAGCTCTCCCCAGAATGTGCTCGACGATCTCGCGGTTGGCGGCCAGTAGAGGCTCGCCGCCGAAGAAGCCGATGTTGCGGCGCCGCCCCGCCTGAGGAGCAAGACCGTGCAGCTCTTCGATCACAGGCATGGCGGCGAAGATGCGGTCGACGATCGGCTTGCGCATCGAGCTCAACAGGTGCTTGAAGTTGCAATCGGTCCGCATGTGGTCCTGATAGCAATAGGAGCACCGCAGGTTGCAGTCGTAAGTGGGCATGAAGATGAAGCTCGGCGCCTGCCGTAGCGCGCGCTCGTGGAGCTTCACGGTAAGAGCGGAGAAAAAGGTTTCTTCTTCGTCCTGGGAAAGCTCGGTGAGATATCCCTGTTCCCGAAGCCGATCGATCGTCGCATCCGAAACGGCAGCGGCCGCCGGCGGCTCGGGCTCCGTGCTCCAGTCTCCGTACAGAGGCTTCGCCGAATGCTTCGCTGCGCGCGACTGCAGGAAGGCGGCCACGCCGCTCGACACCTGGTCGTAGGCACCGGTATAACCGTGGACCAGCAGGACGTCTTCATTCCCATCCGGTAATTTGGCGAAGATCGTGTAGCTGCTGGTGCGAAGCATTGTATTCCTCGGTTTCGGTTTGTTCGTTTTATCGTTCAGCGACTCGCCATCGGCCTTGTGCAAGGGATGGGCCAGGTCTGGAAAACCCCGAGAAAAGTGGAAGTTCCCAATGGGCGGCGGGCCGTGAAGAGCCAAAGTTGGGTAAAGGATTACCCAGGGTTGGGTAACGACCTACCCCGCCGCCCCTGAAACGCCTGAAGCAGAGCCTTTAAAGGATGGCACGGTGGCTGCACAGACTGCGGATATACTCAGTACTGGAGACATTCACGACAAAGACTCAAAGGGAGGGACGGTGTTCTTAGCAATCGCCGGAAAAGAGCTGCGCAATCACCTTGCGAGCTTCCGTTTCTGGGTTGGAGCTCTGCTGACGATCGTCCTTGCATACTCTGCCACTCTGATCGCGGCGCGGGACTATAACCTGCGGCTGAGCCGGTACCGCGACCGGGTCGCGAGCCACGAGCAGGAGCTTATGGGCGTTTCGGTGTACTCCTACCTGCAACCCGTCCTGGTGCGCCCGCCGGAGCCGTTGAGCGTTCTCGATCAGGGCCTCGACTCGCGGCTGGGCACGGAAGTAGCGATCCATGGGTTCTCCATCCCCATCGAGGCTACGGCCGGTTACGGCGGCAATGAGCTCCTGGCCTCTCTGCCGGCGGTGGACCTGACCACCGTCGTGAGCGTCGTCCTCGGCCTGCTCGCCCTGCTCCTCACTCACGACGCCATCGTCGGCGAAAGGGAGGATGGGATGCTGCGAGCGGTGTTCGCCAACAGCGTCTCGCGGCAAACGCTACTCGCCGGCAAGCTCGCCGGCGGCCTCCTCGCTCTCCTTCTACCGTTGGCGGTCGGACTCCTGGTGAGCCTGGGGCTGTTCCGCTTCGAGACTGTGCTCACGGCGGGTCAGTGGCTGCGTGTTGCCGGCCTGGTGGGCGGGTACATCGCCTACCTCGCCCTCATGTTGCTGCTCGGCCTTCTCATCTCGCTTCACTTTCGCACCACGTCCAGGGCCCTCGGCATTTCGGTCCTCGCCTGGTTCGTTCTCACCATCGTTCTTCCCGGGGCGACCCGCGCCGTGGCCAGCGACCTCGTCGACACCGAAGGAGCCCGGAGAAGCTCCGAGCGGGCGATCGGCGAATTGAACGCCGAGCAGGACCGCCAGCTTGGCGAGGAGCTCCGGCGGGATCCGCTCCGCGCCAACTTCAGCGGCCACACCGCCATCTCCCTGGCGAACGGCGCGCACCGGGCGAAGCGCTATAGGAATGGCTCCGCCGCCTACTACGATTCGCTGGCGAGCTACTTCCGGTTCGAGGCCCTGTCCGGAGCCCGGAACGCGGCGCGGATCTTCGCGGTTCAGCAGCGCTACGAGGCGAGGCTGCGCGCCGGGGAGAAACTCGAGTCGGCCTTGGCCGCGGCCTCGCCCGCGTTCCTCCTCGATCAGCTCTCGGAAGCTTTCGCCGGCACCTCCATCGCCGAGCACGACCGCTTCCTCGCCGCCTCCCGCGCCTACCGGCTCACGCTCCTGGCCTACATGGAGCGCAAGGACGCATTTCGCTCGTGGCGCTGGTTCACCGACGATACGCCCGCGGCGCTCCATCCCTGGCCGCTTTACCTCGGCCTGTCTCCCGAAGAGGTACCGCCGGAGCGGGTGGCCGCCCTCTTAAGCCGCCTGAGCGAACCCGAGGTGGCCGCCCGGTTGCAGCACGACCGGGACGAGATCCAACATGATCCCGCGCGCCGCCTTCCCTTGAGCGACATGCCTCACTTCGCGTACCAAGGCCTGGACTTCTCGATGTCGCTCCGCCACGGAGCGGCCGCGGCCGGCGCTCTGCTGCTCTTCAACGTTCTCGCGGCCGGCGCGGCCTGGGCGCGCTTTCGGCACTACGAGCTGGGATGAAAGAGCCATGGCGGAGCGACTGAAAGACCTGCCCCTGCCGGAAACCGCCGGCCTCGCCCTGTTCTGGACGAGCCGCAGCGGAGCTGCCAGCCTGGGAACCGTCGCCGCGATCCTGCGGCACGAGGTCCGTCAGTTGACAGCCACGTTCCGGTTCCGGGCCTTGGGTCTCCTGGTGGTCCTTCTCATGCTGCTCGCGGCGATGACCGCGGCGGCGCGGTATCACGGCCAGGAGCTGGAGCAGCGGGAGCTGGCGGCGGATCATGCCCGGGAGTTGCGCGGCGCCACGGTAGATCAGGCGGCCGAGATCCTGCAGCCGGCGTTTAAAGCCCCCTGGCGGCTCTCCCTGGTGGTGGACGGCGGCCAGTCGGCGACGCCCGACGCCTACAGCCAGGCGTTGAGCCCTCTCGTTTCCCCGCGGTTCTTCCGCATCCATCGCGGCAACGAGCGGCTGCCGTTTTCGACGCCCATCGACTGGAGCTTCGTCATCCGCCTCGCGCTCTCCTTCGCCGCTTTTCTCCTCGGCTACGACGCGGTCTGTGGCGAACGCCGGACCGGGACCCTGAAGCTGGTGCTGACCTACCCGATAGCCCGCTGGAAGGTCTTCGCCGGCAAGCTCCTGGCGATCTGGAGTGTGCTCGCAGTGCCGTTTCTCGCCGCGGCGGCCTTGAGCCTGATCGTCGCCCGCCTGGAGGGCATTTCCTTCCAGAGCGGAGATCTGACCAAGGCCGGCCTCGTGGCCCTCGTGGGCCTATGGATCCTCCTGCTCTCGGCACTCGTCGCCCTGCTGGTCTCCTCGCTGGCGCGCGACTCCTCGACCAGCCTCGGCATCCTGGTGTGGCTCTGGGTGACGGCCGTGATCGTGGTGCCGGCGGTCGGGGGCCTGCTTGCGCGGCGCCTGCACTCCATCCCGGCCGAGGGTGAGACCGGCCGGGAAATGGCGGCGATCGATCAGCGGATCTCGCGCGAGCACGCCGGCCGGGATCGCCAATGGCGACGGTGGCAATGGGCGGCGGCCGATGGCTTCGCCTGGGAACGAACCTCGGCGGAGGCGGAGACGCGCCGCTTCGTCCAGAAGGAGGAGGTCCGCCGCCGCGTCCTGCAGCGCAAGCTCGGCCAGGCACGGCTGGCGGAAGCACTGGCCTGCCTCTCCCCGGCGGCGCTGGCCGGAGACCTGGCCGAGCGGCTGGCGGGAACGGGGCTTTCGCGCGACGCGAGCTTTCTCGAGCAGGCCTGGGCCTTCCGCCCGGTCCTTGGCCGTTGGCTGCGCGCCCTCGACGCTGGAGATCCGGAGAGCCCCCACATCCTCTTCTTCAGTGGCTACCTGTCGCGAAAGCCCCTGGCACAAAAAGGGCCAGGTTCGATTCCGCGCTTCGCCTTCCACGAGGAAACAATCGACCAGGGCCTCACGGCGGCGCGGCCCATCCTGGCGATCCTCGCCGGCGAGACGCTGGCGCTCGCCGCCGCGGCGCTCTTCTTCTTCTCGCGGAGCGGGGTGAGCTGATGATCGAGGCCATCGACCTGAGCAAGCGCTACTCCAACGGCAAGCTGGCTCTCGACGCCCTGAACCTGCGGGTGGCGGCCGGCGAGATCTACTGCCTGCTGGGCGCCAAGGGAGCGGGCAAGACGACCGCCGTCAATCTCTTCCTGGGCTTTGCCGAGCCCACCGCCGGCAAGGCTCGCATCGCCGGCGCCGACGTGGCGCGAGAGCCGTTGCGGGCCAAGGCCCAGGTCGCCTACCTGGCGGACACCACGACTTTCTATCGCCGGTTGACGGCGCTTCAGAACCTGGACTTCTTCGCGCGCCTGGGCGGCCGGCGGCGTCCCAGCCGGCTGGACTGCGAGATGGCCCTGCGCGAGGTCGGGCTGCCGGAGCCCGCCTTCGATCAACGGGTGTCGGAGCTCGGCCCCGGCGGCGTCCGCAAGCTCGGCATCGCGGCGGCCTTGATGAAGGGGGCTCCGGCCCTGCTGCTCGACGAGCCGCTCTCCGGCCTCGATCCCAAGGCGGCGGCCGAGCTGGTGGAGATCCTCGAGGAGCTGAGGGATCAGGGCAAGGCGCTGCTGATCACCATGCAGGATCTCTTCTGGGCGCGCCAGCTCGCCGACCGCGTCGGGATTCTCCAGGAGGGGCGCCAGGCCTTGACCCGCTCGCGGGACGAGCTGCGCTACGAGAACCTGGAGAAGCTCTACCTCGACTACATGCGGGGCGGGTTGCGGGAGCGGGCCTAGGCCCCTTCTTCGGACTCCTCCCCGGAGATGCCGTACTGGCGCATCTTATTGAAGAGCGTCTTGCGCGAAACGCCCAGGCTCTCGGCGGTGGCGGTGCGGCTACCCTGGTGGTCGGCCAGGCGGGCGAGGATCATGACCTTTTCGAGGCGTTCCGTGGCCTCGGCGACCGCGTCCGCGAGGCTGAGACCCGAGAGATCGGAGCGGGGCTGCCCGCCCTCTCCGGACGTCTCGCCCCGCACCCGTCCGGGCAGGTCGGAGAGCGTCAGCGTGTCGCCCTCGCAGAGGATCATGGCCCGGCAGATCGTGTTTTCGAGCTCCCTCACGTTGCCCGGCCAACCGTGCTCGCAGAGGAGCTGGCGGGCGTCCGGTGCGATCGCCTCCACCGCCAGGCCCAGCTCGCGGTTGAAGCGGTCGACGAAGTGATCGATCAGCAGCGGCAGGTCGGCCGGCCGTTCGCGCAGCGAGGGAATGCGGATGTGCATCACGTTCAGCCGCCAGAAGAGGTCCTCCCGGAAACGGCCCTCCCGCGACTCCTTCTCCAGATCCTTGTTGGTGGCGGCAACGACGCGCACGTCCACCGGCCTGGAGCCGCGGCCGCCGACGCGCTGGATCTGCCGCTCCTGCAAGGCGCGCAGGAGCTTGGCCTGGGCGTCGAGAGCGAGGTCGCCGACCTCGTCGAGGAACAGGGTGCCGCCGTCGGCTTGCTCGAAGCGGCCGGGACGGCTTTCCCGGGCGTCGGTGAAGGCTCCCTTCTCGTGGCCGAAGAACTCGGACTCGACGAGCGTCTGCGGAATGGCGCTGCAGTTGACGGCGACGAACGGGCCCTGCACCCGCGCGCTGCGGCGATGAATGGCGCGGGCCACCAGCTCCTTGCCGGTGCCCGATTCACCGGTGACCAGCACCGTCACGTCCACCCGCACGACCTTGGCCATCAGGCGGAAGATCTCCTGGATCTCGCGGCTGACGCCGACGATCTCGCTGAAGCCGTAGCGAGCTTCGAGGTCCTCGCGCAACGCCTCGACCTCGGAGCTCAGGCGCCGCATCTCCAGCGCGCGGTCGACGACCATCAGCAGCTCGTCGTTGTCGAACGGCTTGGTGACGTAGTCGAACGCCCCGCGCCGCATGGCGTCCACCGCCGAGGAGATGGTGCCGTGGGCGGTCATCATCACCACGTCCAGCCGGGGCTTGAGGGCGCGCAGACGCTTGAGCGTCTCCAGCCCGTCGATGCCGGGCAGCTTGAGGTCCAGCAGCACGAGGTCGGGCTTGGCGTCCGCCGCTCCCCCGGTCATCGCCGCCAGGGCCTCCTCGCCCGAGCCGGCCTCCGCCACCCGGTGGTGCCGCTCCTGGAGGAGCACCGAAAGGATGCGCCGGATCGGCCGCTCGTCATCCACGATCAGAACGTTGGCCATCGCTATCCCCCGATCCAGGGCAGGCGCACCGAGACGGTGGTTCCCGTTCCCGCTTCGCTCTCCATCCGGATCTCTCCCTCGTGTTGCTCGACGAGCCCGTGACAGATCGCCAGTCCCAGGCCGGTGCCGTCCCGCTTGGTGGTGTAGAACGGATCGAAGACGCGCCGCAGCTGATCGGGCGGAATCCCCGGCCCGGTGTCGGCGATGCGCACTTCCGCCCAGCGGGCGCCGTCGGAACCCCGGAGCGCCGGCCACGGTGCCGCCGCCACCGAGATCCGCCCGCCGCCGGGCATGGACTGCACGGCGTTGAGCAGCAGGTTGAGGAACACCTGCTGCAAAGCGCCCGGGTCGCCCAGGACCCGCAGCTCATGGCGGCCCAGATCGCTTTCGATCGTCACGTCCTCCTCGGCGGCGCGGGCCTGGACGAGTTGCACGGCCTTGCCGAGCGGGTCCCGGAGGTCGATCTCACTTCTCCGGATCTCTCCCGAGCGGCTGAGGCTGAGCAGGCCTCCCACCGTGCCGTTGATGCGATCCACCTCGCTCAACAGCTCTGCCACCAACTGGTGCCTCGGCTCGCCGGGATCGAGCCCGCGCAGCAGGTACTGCATGGTCGAGCGGATCGCCGTCAGCGGATTGCGGATCTCGTGCGCCACGCCGGCCGCGAGCTGGCCCACGGCGGCGAGGCGCTCGGCCCGGTAGAGTCGGTCGAGGCGCTCGCGCTGGGCGCGGTAGAGGGCCGCGTTCTCGAAGGCCAGACTCGCCTGGGAGGCCAGAAGATTGAGCAGCTCGGCGTCAGCGCGGCCCAGGGTCCAGCCGGGCCGGCTGGAGCCCAAGAGGAGGATGCCGGTCAAGCGGTTGAGCGAGACCATCGGTACGCAGACGTTCAGCCGCAGCCCGTCGAGCAGGCCCCGCTCCGCCGGATCGAGATATTCGTGGACCCCCGGCTGGCGGTCGAGGATCAGGCAGGTCTCGTTCACCGCCAGCCAGCGCGCGAGCTTGCCCCGGGCCGCGAGGCGCAGACCGGAGAGATCGCCTTCCTCCAGCCCGAACGAGAAGCCGGGGAGGAAGCTCGCGGTGGCCGGATCCGGCTCCAGGATGACCATGCGCCCGGGGTTGAACAGCTCCCGGATGCGGGCCGCGACGCTGGCCTCCAGGGCCTCGCGATCGACGATCAGCGCCAGCGAGCGGCTGAGCTCCTGCACGGCGCGGCGATTGAGCCGCCGCCGCCGGAGGCGCCCGAGCACTTCTTCGAAAATGAGCTTCGGGGGCATTTTCGCGTGCGATGATATCCCCTCTCGGTCCCGCGAGACCCGTCTGTCCCCTTTCATCGAGTCATCGACACAATTCTTTTCGACAGTCATCTTTCATGAGCTCACCGCGAGATCCATGGCGGCCTCTCTGGACCGCCCTCCGAATCGCCGCCCTCCTGGGTCTCCTCGCCTGCTCGCGCAGCGGCCTGAAGCCCTCGCCCGGCGTGGTGGTGGAGTCGCTCGGCGCCCAGGGCGCCGGGGTGCGGGCCGGCCTGCACGCCGGCGACATTCTGCTGTCCTGGCACCGGGCGGCGGCGGCGCCGGCCAATCCCGGCGAGGCCGAGGGCAACCTGGGCTCCTGCTCGGACGTCGCCGAGGTTGAGATCGAGGAGGCTCCCCGCGGGCCGGTCGAGCTCCGCGTGCAGCGGCACGGCAAAACCTCTACGGTGGAGCTCACGGCCGGGACGTGGCAAGTCGAAGTGAAGCCGCGGGTGGCCCCGGGTCCGGAGGTCGCCGGCTGTGCGGCCTACGCCCTGGCGCGGCGGGCAGCCCGCGAGAGCCGATGGACCGAGGCGCTCCAGGGGTTCACGGCAGCCGGGACCTGGGCCCGAGCGAGCCGGCGGCTGCGCTTCGCGGCGCTCATCCTCCAGGAACGAAGCGAGGTCTCCCTGGGCGGGGGGGACTTCTCCGCGATGGAGAAGGATCTGCGCGAATCCCTCCGGCTGCTGCGGCAAGCCGCTCCAGGGAGCCTGATGGAAGCTTCCGCCTGGCACCTCCTCGGCCGCATGGAAAGACGCCGAGCGGCGCTCGCGGCTTCCAAGCCTTACTTGCTCCAGGCGCTCGAGCTGCGGCACCGCTTCGCGCCGGAGAGCCTCGAGCGGGCCGCCACCCTCAACAACCTTGGGATCGTCGCCATGGGGCAGGGCGACCTCGTCAGCGCCAAGCAACTCTTCCGTCAAGCCCTGGATCTCATCGGCCGGCGGGCTCCTGGCAGCCTGGACGAGGGGCAGTTGCTCAACAACCTCGGCCTCCTGGCGCGCGCCGGCGGCGACTACGCGACGGCGATGACCTACTTCGTCCAGGCCAACCGCATCTGGCAGCGGCTGGACCCAGGCGGCCTGGACCTGGCCCGCGGCTTCACAAACCTCGCGTCGCTCGCGTCGGACCGCGGCGACCTCGCCCTGTCCGAGGAGTATGACCAGGCGGCTCTGGAACGCTTCGAGAAAATCGCGCCGGAGGGCCTTGAAACCGCGAAGCTGCTCGTCAACCTCGGCATCATCGCCCGCGACCGCTTCAACTTCGAGGAGGCCGAGACCCTGTTCCGCCGGGCCCTTGCGATTCAGCGGAAGCGCGCCCCGGACTCGACGGAGGAGGCCTCGGGACTGAGCAACCTGGCCTGGGTGCTGATCGAGAGGGGCCGCCTCGGCGAGGCGGAAACCTGCGCCCGGCGGGCTCTCTCCATCCGTTCCCGGGAGACCCCGGGGAGCCCGGACGTGGCCATCAGCCTCTCCATACTGGGAGAGATCGCTCAGAAGCGGGGGGACTACCGGACGGCGGCCAGCCTGGGCGAGCAGTCCCTGGCGCTGCAACATCGGATCGCCCCGGGAACCATCCAGGAGGGCGACGACTTGCAGCTCCTCGGCTCCCTAGCCCTCCAGGCAGGCCGCCTCGAGCAGGCCGAGCGCTATGGACGGCAGGCGCTCGCCATCGCGCACCGGCTGCAGCCGCAGAGCCGCGCCGAAGCCGAGATCCTGGACCTGATCGGGTCTGCCCTGTGGAGATCGGGGCACGCCGCCGAGGCCGAGGACCTCCTGCTCGCGGCCGTCGCGGCGCTCGAGGCCCAGGTCGGCCGGCTGGGGGGCACGGGCGAGGCGGGGACGAATTTCCAGGCCCGTTGGGGGGAGATCTACCAGCACCTGATCAAGCTCCAGATCGAGCGCGGCAAGGAGTCCGCGGCTCTGCAGACCCTGGAGCGCTGGCGGGCCCGCGGCCTGCTCGCGCAGATCGCCCAGCGCGACCTCGTCTTCAGTGCCGACATCCCGGCCCCGCTCCTCAAACGGCAACGCGACCTCGATCAGAAATACCGGCAGGCCCAGGAGAAGGTCGCTGAGGCCGACCCGCGCAACCAACCGGAGGTCGAGGCGGACCTCGTCATGCTCTCGCGGGTGCGCAACGAGCGCCTGGCTCTCGAGGACTCGATCGTCCATGCCTCACCCCGTTACGCCTCGCTACGCCACCCCCGGCCGTTGGACCTGGCGGCGGCCCGCGGCGCCCTTGACCCGGGGACCGTGTGGCTCTCCTACTTCGTGACTCCGGAGGAGACATTCCTGTTCGTGGTGACGCCCACTTCGAGCGGCGAGGCCGAGGGCCTGCGGGTCTTCCGCCTGGCCGCCACCGCGGAAAGCCTGGCGGCGGAGACCGCCGTCTTTCGTGGCCTGATCCTGCGCGGACGGGACCAGACGAAGGTCGAGCCGGCCCTGCTCATCCAAGGCAGGAAGCTCTACGACCTCCTGATCGCTCCCGCGGCACCCTGGATCGGCCGTAGCGACCGCATCCTGATCTCCCCGGACGGGTCCCTCCATACGCTGCCGTTCGGAGCCCTGGTCCGGCCGGGCAAAAAGCCCGAATATCTGTTGGAGTCGAAGCCTGTGCATACCGTGCTGTCGGCCACGCTCTACGCCCAGCTCAAGGCGCGCCGGCGAAACGGCGCGGGCGGGAGCAATGGACCGCTGGTGGCATTCGCCGACCCCACATACCGGACCGTTCCGGGTACGCCGGCGGCATCTCCGGACGATTCGCCGCTGCGACGCTATCGCGCCGGTCTTCCCCCGTTGCCCGGGGCGCGAGAGGAGGTCCAGGCCCTTTCCGCCCTCTATGGCCGCGAGGCCCGGGCCTATATCGGCGCCGCCGCCACCGAGACGCAGGTCGAGCACCTGCCGGTACCTACGCGCTACCTCCACTTCGCCTGTCACGCCCTCCTCGACCGGCACTTCCCTCTCGACTCCGCCCTCGCCTTGGCCACTTCTCAGGGCGACGACAACGGCTTGCTCCAAGCCTGGGAGATCTTCGAGAAGCTGCGGATCGACGCCGACCTCGTCACCCTGTCAGCCTGCGGCACCGGGCTGGGGCGCGAAGCGGGCGGGGAGGGGCTGATCGGCCTCACCCGGGCCTTCCAATATGCCGGCGCGCGGTCCGTGCTGGCCTCGCTCTGGGCCGTCTCGGACCGCTCGACCGCGGCGTTGATGGCCCGCTTCTACACCAAGCTGCGGGCCGGCAGCCCGAAGGACGTGGCCCTCGCGGAGGCGCAGCGCGAGCTCCTGCGCGAGGACCATTTCTCCCACCCCTACTCCTGGGCGGCTTTCGAGCTCAACGGCGACTGGCGTTGAGTCTCCGCGGTTGACAGCGCGGCCGGCTTGCGTTGAGATCGAAGAGTGCTGCGAACCGTCGAACCCAAGCCCCACGATGATCGCGAAGAGTTCCGCAGCCTGTTCGTGGAGTTCTTTCCGCGTCTGCGCAGCTTCTTCCACTCCTGCGGATTTCAAACCGCCGACGCCGAGGATCTAAGTCAAACGGCGTTGTGGACCGTCTATAGATCAAGGGGGCAGTTCCGCGGCGACGGCAGCTTCGACGCCTGGATCTACTCCATCGCCCGCAATGTGGCGCGGGACGAGTGGCGCCGTCAGGGGCGCAGCCGCGAGGAAGAGCCCCTGAGCGAGACGACCCCCGACGAAGCTCCCTCGGCCGATACGCAGACTACGGACCGGCAGGACTTGAGACGGACGCTGGACGCGCTGGCGAAGCTGCCGGCGGGAATGCGCGCCTGCCTGCTGCTGCACGTGCAGAAGGGGCTGTCGTACCGGGAGATCGGCGCGCGGCTGTCGCTCGCCGTCCCCACCGTGAAGGTGCAGATCTGGAACGCCCGGAGACGCCTGAGAAGCCTGATGGAGGAGACCCCGCCATGACCGAACTCATCCCCCTGCGGGCTTCCGGGCCCCACCCCACGCCCGACGAGATCTACCGCGCCCGTCAGGCTCCGGGCGACCCCGGCTCCGAACGGCTGCTGCGCCACGCCGCCGGCTGCGCCCAATGCTCCGCGGAGATGGCCCGGCAGGAGGCGTTCGACCAGCCGGAGCGCTTGCCAGCAGCCGCGCTCGACGCCGCCTGGCAGCGGTTCGGCCGCGGCGAGCCCGCCGCCTCTCCGGTCCTCGGTCGCCGGCATACCCGTTGGACGCCCGCTCTCGCCCTGGCGGCGACGCTGACGGCCTGCGTCCTGGGACTGGGGATCTGGAGCCTGCAGCGGGGACACCAGGAAAGCGACGTCGTGCGCGGCGGCGGCCAGGAGACGACGGTAAGTTGGTCACCCTCGGGCCTGTTGAAGGCCCCGCCAGCCGAGTTCGTTTTTTCCGGGCCGAACGACGGGCCGCGGCGGGTGAGGGTCTTCGACACGGCGCAGAGCTACGAGTGGACCAGCGAGCCCACTTTCGCCAGCCGGGTCGCCTTCCCGCCGGAAGAGCAGCGCCGCCTGAATCCGGGCGTGGAGTATCTCTGGACAGTCGTGGGGAGAGCCGGTGAGGAGGAGGCGACGCAGAGCTTTCGGATCGGGGGGAAGTGAGGCGGCGGGGGACGCCCCCCGCCGGTCGGCAATCTGCCTGAGAAGATCAGCCCCTCCTCAGTTGGTCTTCCCTTCCTCGAGCTGCTTGACCATCCCTTCCAGCGACTTGCGGTTGGCCTCGTCCGGCGCCTGCTTGACGGCCAGCTTGGCCTCCGCCAGGGCTTCCTTGTTGCGCCCCAGGGCCATGTAGCCGCGGGCGAGGCCGACGTGCACCGGCCAGACGTTGGGGTAGCGCTTGGCGTTGAGCTCGAAGACCTTCATCGCCTCCTCGTTCTTCTTCTGCGCCAGGAGCTGGCGGCCGTAGAGGTGGATCTGGATCGGTCCGGCCGTGGGATCGGCCAGGGCCTTCTCCATGGTCTTCTTCGCGTCGTCCGGCTTGCCGTTGGCATCCTGGAGCTGGGCCAGTGTGGAGAGAGTGTTAAAATTCTCCTGGCCGATGCCCGGCAGGTGGGCCGCCGTCTCGGCAAAGCGCAAGCCAAGGTCGAGGTGGGACTTGCTCGTCAGGGTGTACTGGGCGGCGGCCTCCCAGCTCTGCCAGTTGAATCCGGGGCTGTTGCGCAGCTCGTGGCGGAGGTCCTCCACGTAGAGATCCTCCGGGTGCTCCACCGTAATGGTGAACGGAAGCTGCAGATCCTCCCACTTGAGGGCGGCCGTGGCCTTGGCCGGCGCGCGCTCGGTGAACTCGTACGTCAGCCACTCGTGATAGTCGCTCTTCTCAGGCTTGGCCTGCACCCGCAGGGCGTCCTCCTTGGCGTCGTAGGTGAAGCTCCCCCAGGAGGTGTAGTTCTTGGAGAAAATGACCGTCCATTCGTCTTTGCCGGGAATGAAGTGGAGGCCGTAAGAGCCCGCCGGCAGGAACTTGCCCTGCACCTGCACGTCGTTGGAGGTGGTGAACACCGTGTTCTCGTTGGCGCCGCCCCGCCATGGGCATTGGTCGCCACAGGTGCCGAAGCCGAGGTTGGCCATGCCGTAGGGAACGAGAGCGCCCCAGATCTTGCCGTGGCGGTCCTCACCCAGGGGGCTGTGGACATGAGGACTGTTGTAGGTGATCGTCACCTTCACCGGGCCGATCCCTTGCGTGACGGACGAGTACTGGTTGTTGCCCGACGGCGGCAGAGTGAGGCCGGGCGTCTGGGCGGCGGCCGGCAGGGCGGCGAGGAACACGACCGCGGCCAGCAGGACGAAGGAGCGGACAGGGTTGCGGATCATTGATTTCCTCCAGGGAATGTCGTTTCGGCTTTCTACGCAGCGACCGCCCCCAAGGTTCGGCCGTAGACTGTAAAACGATGTAAATGGACTCGGCGCACCCGGCCTGGCAATCTCCATGACCTAGACGCCTAGCTGAAAGGCAGGGGATAGACTCTCACCCGTCATGATCCACGAGCACCACCGCGACGGCTTCACCGTCTCCACCGACCCGGCGAGGCTCGACCTCGACGCCATCCATGCCTTCCTCGTGACCGCCTACTGGTGCGAGGGGATTCCGCGCGAGACGGTGGCGCGGGCGCTCGCCAATTCTCTCTGCTTCGGCCTCTACGAAGGACCGCGGCAGATCGGCCTGGCGCGGATGGTAACGGATCGCGCCACCTTCGCCTACCTCTGCGACGTCTACGTGCTCCCCGAGCTGCGGGGCCGGGGCCTGGGGACATGGCTCATGGAATGCGTCCTGGCCCACCCCGACCTCCAGGGGCTGCGCCGCCTCTCGCTCGTCACCCGCGACGCCCACGAGCTGTATCGGCCCTTCGGCTTCGCGGAGGTCCAGAATTCCGGACGGCACATGGAAATCGTGCGCCCGGGGCTGTACAAGCAGGGCGGTTAGGAACAGGACGCATGTTCATGCTCTGACGCTACGGCGTCCGGCAAGCGATCATCGGTACCAGGGTGCAGTGACAAGCATCCAGGAAAGGATCCCAGCATGAGCAGGACCAGCAGCCGGTTCGCCGCCTCCCTCTTCATCGCCATGACTCTTGGCGCCTGCACGACGTCCGTCACCGTCGTGCACACGATCCCTCCGTCCTTCAACGTCGCCTCGGCGAAGTCCGTGCTCGTGGTCACCGGCTCCTCGAGAACCAACGGGAACTCCTTCTACCATCGATTCCTGGATACCCTGCGGCGCACTGGCGCCTACAAGGTCATCGACGCCAGCTCTTTCCAGCCGCCCTTTCTGAAGGAACACTCCCTCTCGGATTGGCGCAAGGAAGACCCTGTCAGCTTCCAGTCGTTCCGGCGCGAGCACCCGGCCGACGTGATCGCCCAGGTCGAAGGCCCCTACTCTTGCGATACCGACAAGACGGGCGAAGACTCCTACAAGACCTTGTGCTCGGTGGGCCTCAAGCTGCTCGACGGCAAAGACGGCCATTTGATCGCCGACGAGTTCTCCGAGGACGGCAACGGCAAAGGCGCCAATGAAGATGACGCCTGGGACGAGGCCATGAACGATGCCGCCTGGCAATTGGTCCACAGCTTTACCCCGTACCGCACGCACGAGCAGATCGACATCGACGGCAAGGCGCCGCTGGCCAAGGAAGGGTCCGCCAAGCTCGATAAGGACGACCTCGAGGGTGCCCGCGCGCTCTGGGAGGCGGGCTTGGCGACGTACTCCGGCTCGGCGCCTTTCCAGTACAACCTCGGCGCGGTCTGCGAAGCGCTCCGCGACTTCGATGCCGCCCGCAAGTACTACACCCAGGCCGGCAGCCTGGCGCCGCAAGAGCCCAAGTATCAGCAGGCGCTGAGCCTCCTGGAAAACCGGATCTCCGACGAGGCGGAAGCGAAGACGCCGGAGCCCCTCAGCCCGGCAAAGGCAGAAGAGAACGCAGAAGATCAGGCCAAGGCCGTGGCCGCCGCCGCGGCAAAGCTCGAGGAGAAGAAGAATGACGAGGCGAAGACGCAGGCCGCCCTGGAGCGGTCGAGCCTCATCGCCAGAAGCTCTCTCACCGAGACGAAGTCCACCGTCACCTTCGTCTCGATCCCCAAGGGGAGCTTCATCATGGGCTGCACGGCCGGCGATTCGGGATGCAAGCCGCCGGAGAAGCCGGCCCACCCGGTGACGATCAGCCGACCGTTCTCTGTCGCGACGACGCCGACGACCAACGCCCAATACCAACGGTGCATCGACGCCAAGGTTTGCCGGGGGAAAGCCGACAAGAAGCAGGCGACTCACCCCGTCGTCAACGTCAGTTGGAACGACGCCGAGGCGTTCTGCGCCTGGATCGGCGGGCGGCTTCCCACCGAGGCCGAATGGGAGTACGCGGCGCGTGGAGGAACGGAAGGGTGGAAGTACCCGTGGGGAAACGAGAGCGATCACGACAAGGCGAACTTCTCGACCTTCGAGACTGCGAGTGCCAGAGAGGAAGAGAAAATACTGGGCAAGGGGCTCAGCACCTTTATCAAGATCATCGGCCTGAGCGACCCGACGGGTTCCACCAGCGAGGTCATGGCGTTCGCTCCGAACGGCTTCGCGCTGCACGACATGGTGGGGAACGTCTCGCAGTGGATCGCGGATTGGAACGGCAGCTATGCGGCCGGTGCGGCGGTCGATCCCACCGGCCCCGCGCAAGGCAAGTCGCGCGCCCTGCGGGGCGGCTCCTGGACCAGCCGCGACGTGCGGATCTCGAACCGCGACGCCGCCGATCCCGCAAGCACCTCGGGCGCGGTTGGGTTTCGTTGTGTCCGAGACGCTGCTCCTTGACGCAGCGCCGACCTCTCAGACACGTTAAGTTAGCCCCTCTCCCCGGAGAGAGAGGGGAGAGAGCACCAAGGAAGTCCCTACCGCTTCCCCTTCACCTCCAACTCCACGCCCACTTTCGCCGGCGGCAATACGCCGGTGAGGAACAGCACCTTTCCCGACTCCGGAATGGCGATGGGCAGCGGCTTCACGCCGCCGACCAAGCCCTGTTGAAGGCCCTGGGCCTCCTTGGCGAAGAGGGCCTTCTTTCGCTTCTCCCCCTGGTCTGCCTCGTCCTTCTTTGGCACATCGCGAGAGGTCGGAATCCGCTCCAATTCGGCGGTAGAGACGGTGGCGCCGGTACTGACCCGGCGCTCGTCCGTGAGGGGAGGAGTTCCGGGACGCGCGTTGCCTCCAGCGACCATGTCAGTGATTACGACGGCGACGGGAGCTGAAGTCGGCCGCAGCTCGCCCGAACGGAATCGGTATTTGGGACCGTCCGGCAGCAGCACTCGCCACTCGTGGGCCTGCACGGGGACGGCGATCTGCGGCAGGGTGAGAGCCAGCTCCGAGCGGCCCGCCGGAATGGCCTTCTCCAGCACGGAGACGATCTCGATCACCGGCTTCTTGCCGGTCTCGAAGCCCAGGGGAATGGAGATC
>DASYJD010000082.1:0-29005 GCA_035996875.1 Thermoanaerobaculia bacterium | reverse complement strand
TGCATCGCGAAGCGTTCTGTAAATTTCTGGAACCGCTGTCCCATCTCTTCAACTGGGGATGGGGCATTGGCAATCTCCTCGGACTTACGTCCTTTCAGGTGGGGAGTTGGGCATTGGGGTATCTTCCCGAGGCGCCGCCGTAGCGCCATAAGGCAACTTTACCCCTCCTAGATACCCGAATTCAAGACCTAGGGCAGTCTGGCTTGGTCTGACAAAGTAGAAGTAAGGAGAGGCCCGAATGACTGAGCCGCTGTTCGATCCGGAGAAGAACACGCCTGCGAAGCCCGCGCCGGCGGGACCGGGAGACCGCCGTGACGGTGGCGTGTACGTCTACGACGACCAGATCATCCTTGCCGTGCGCGTGGCCCTGGCGACCGGCCGGCCGCTGCTGGTCCGCGGCCCCTCGGGCTGCGGCAAGAGCTCGCTCGCGCGCCACGCCGCCCGCGTCCTCCGCTGGCGCTACTACGAAAAGGTCGTCACCTCGCGCACCCAGGCGCAGGATCTCCTGTGGGAAGTGGATCACCTCCGCAGGCTTCAGGACGCCCAAGCGGGGAGCTTGCGGGGCGGGTACCAGAAGTACATCCGGCCCGGCGTCTTCTGGTGGGCCTTCGACAACAGGGGCGCCGCCGAGCAGGCCGAGCGTTCGCGCCCGGACGACCGGGCTGGCGGTGCGCTCGATCCCAACCTCGGAGACGATCACGAGCGGGCCGTCGTCCTGGTCGACGAGATCGACAAGGCCGATCCGGACGTGCCCAACAATCTCCTCGTCCCCGTCGGTTCGCTGGAGTTTCAGGTGGAGGAGACCGGCGAGCCGGTGAAGACCACGCGCGCCCGGGCACCGCTCGTCGTCATCACCACGAACGACGAACGGGAGCTGCCTGCCGCCTTTCTGCGCCGCTGTGTCGAGCTGAAGCTGGAGGTCCCGCGTGGGGATCGGCTCCTGAAGATCGCCCAGGAGCACTTCCCCGAGGCCAAAGAAAAAGATTTGAAGGATGTGGCTGACCGGATCGAAAAGGCGGTGGGGACCGAGAGCGCCGAGCCCCCGAGCCCGGCCGAGCTGCTGGACACCATCCGCGCCGTGCGCGACCTGAAAGACCAGGGACTCGAGCCGGCCTGGGAAGACCTCCTCCGGATCACCGTCTGGAAACACGGCCGCACCGCCAAGACTCCGGCCAAGACCCCGGAATGACCGGCCTCGTTCCCTCCGCCCTGCCCGACCTGCTGCGGGCGCTCACCGTCCTCCGTCCGGCGGACGATGCCGGGAAGGCGGCCGTCGCGCGATTCTGCGGAATCGAAGTGGCCCTCCCCGCGCCTTCGGAACCCGTCAAACCGCCGCCTCCGCCACCCATCCAAATCGATCCTCCCAAGCCGCCCATCGTTCCCCCGGCGGGGGACATCCGGCCACCGGTTCCTGCCTTACCCGAAGGCGGCCTTTCTGATCAGGTCGAGGAGGTCCCTTCGGTCCTGGTCCCCGACTACACGGAAAGCCGCCAGGCTCCCGACTGGCTGGAGACCGTCGAGCCCTTCCCCGAAGCGGACGGCTCCATCGCCGCCCCTGTGCTCGAGCCGCTCCTCGTTCCCCAATGGGCCCGCGGCATCCTGGCCGCCTCCATGGCGACCCTGTCCGAGGCCGGAACGCTGGACGTCGAGCGCCTCGTCCGCGGCATTGCCCGGGGAATCCCGTGGCGCCGCATCCCGCGGAGACCCTGGCCGACCCTGGCCCGCGGCGTCCTGGTGCTCGTCGACCGCAGCGATGCCCTGCTCCCCTTCGCTGTCGACCAGGAGCAGATCGTCGAGCAGATCCGCGCCGTCGTCGGGCGCGACAGCGCCCAGGTTCTGGACTTCGAGGGCAACCCGTCCTGGGGCGTGGGCACCGGCTCGCAAGAAGAGTGGGAAGAAGACTTCGAACGCTGGCGGCCTCCCGCGGGCACCCCCGTGCTCGCCCTCACGGATCTGGGAATCGGAACCGGCTACGGAGTCCGTCCCGTCCATCCCGCCGCCTGGCGTGCCTTCGCGGATCGTCTGCGCCGGGCCGGCTGTCCGCTCGTGGCCTTCATCCCCTACGCCCCGGAACGCTGGCCGGCGGATCTCGGCCGCGCTCTGCACATCCTCCCCTGGGACCGCGGCACCAGCGCCCGCACCGTGCGCCGCGCCCTGGGCAAGGCGCTCCGTCTGCCGGGAGGAGGGGACCGGCCGTGAGCCGTGCCGAGGAGCAGATCCGCCGCTTCGAGGCCCGGCGCCCCCTGGCGGTCCGCCTCGCCGAGGCCGTCTCGCTCGCCGTGATCGCCGACCCGCCGCTGCTGCGCAAAGCGCGCCTCGACCTGGTCCCCACCGCCGATCCCGGCACCGAAGCCGACCTCTGGCTGAGCCCCCTCGTCCAGACCCGCAGCCCGGACGGCATCGTCTTCGCGCCAGAGACCGCCGAGGCCCTCCGTGCCCGGCTCGCCGAAGATCCCGGCCGGCTCAAAAAAGCCTGGGAGACGACTGAGGCCGTGCACCGCCACCTGACGCCCGCCCTGCGCCTGGAAGAGGAGATCGCCTGGCTCGCTCTCGCCTCCAAGGAAGATCCCCGAGCCGCGGACCGCATCGAAGAGCTGCTGCGCTCGGCTCTGGCCGCGCTGGTCGTGGGGGAGAGACGCGGCCTCGCCCACTGGGCTGCTCGTGCGCTTCCGAAGCTGCCGTCCGGCTTACGGCTGACCCAGGCCGCCCGCATGCTCGAAGCCGGTGCCCATCTCCGCCTTCGTGGCGACGCACGCCCCCTCAGAGATGACGAGAAGACTCCCGATTGGCTTTCCTGGGTGGCGCCGGCGGACTTGCCGCGTGTACCGATTGCCATCCGTCTTTTCGAGGGAGCGGTCGAGATCGACGCCCGCCCCAATGCGGAGGGCCGGCAGCTCCAGCTTCCGCAGACCGACCCGCTGCTCGTGGACCTGTCGTGGACTGCTCCCGGAGGAAAGGAGACAAAGGCGGTCCAGGTGACCTTCCGGAAGGGAGAGATGCAGAGGGTTCCGGTGCCGGTGCAGGACGTCCGCTTGCGGACCGTGCTCGGAGAGGTCTACGACCTGCGCAAGACCGGGACGGCTCCGCTGGGATTGCGGGATTGGATCATCGACTTCTCCGAGGAACTGGAGCGACACAGGCCGTTTTTTGGGCGAGACGAGGAACTGGCCGAGATCCGGGGGATGAACACCCGTCTCCTTGCGCCGTACCCATGGGATACGGGCCGGATCATCCTGGTGACCGGCGCGCTCGGCACCGGCAAGACCGCGTTCCTTGCGCAATTCGTTTCTCCCGGGACGCCGCATCACTTCTTCCGCCGCGGAGGGGACCTGGAAGACGTAGGGAGGGCGGAAAGGTCGCTTCTGGCGCAGACCGTGCGACAGTTCTCCACTCTGGCGCCGACGGCCTCCCACAGCGGCCTTTATGAGACTCTGCAGGCAATGCCGGGCCTCGGGTTGGTCACGCCCGAGACCGGACCGCTGCTCCTGGTGCTCGACGCGATCGATGAGGCGCGCTCTGCGGACGGCTCGACCGGCGGGTTGCTCGACTTCCTGGCCGGCGTTCCGAACGGCGTGGTCGTGCTTGCATCGGCAGTCACGAAAGAAGGACTGGGGTTGCCGGGACCCGTCATTGAGATCCCATTGTCCGATGCTGAGCCGGCTCTCCGGGAATATTGGCGCCAGCATTTCCGCCAGTCGGAAGAGAGTGTCGAGACCTTCACACGGCTGTCGGCGGGGAGCTTCGGTGTCGCGAAGATCCTCCGCTCCTGGCTGGAGAGGACCGACGGAAGAGGCTTCTTCCGGGCGACCGGGCGAGAAGCGCTCGCGACGTTCCGGGAAGAGCTTGAAAATATGGTAGGCCGCGAGGTTCGAAACCTCTGGCTCGGCATCCTGGCGGCCGCCTATGAACCGTTGCCCTCTTCGCTTCTCTACGCAGCCACCGGTGGAGAGGGTTTCCAGCGCGCCCTCAGCCCATTAGTCAGCTTCCACGGGACCAAGAGCGAATCCGTCTATGCGCTGAGACAGGAGATCCTGCGCGATTTTGTCTCGGCTCGGCTCGTCTCGACTCAGTTCCCCCGCAACGTGTTCTTAAGCTCGACCGTCATGGACCTCCGGCCGTATCGCGACGCTGTCTGCTCGGCGATCCAGAGTTTGGAGGGTTATCGGTGTTGGCGATTTGAGGACTTCGAAGTGAACCCCGAAGCGTTGGTGGAGGAGTCTCGGCGGAGAATCGAGGTCTGCGACATCTTCGTGTCCCTGGTCGGGCACCGGCGTGGAACTACACCTTTTGATAGTGAGCTCTCCTACACCGAGCTGGAATACGCAGAGGCCAAGAAATGGGGGAAACCAATACTCCTTTTCATGGCAGCAGACGATGTGCAACTTTCGGAAAATCTTGTGGAGCCCGACGCGGTGCGCCAGCGGCAGCTCGCCTTCCGTGAGAGTGTCACCCAAGAGAGGAATATAGGTTTCTTCCGGACCCCGGAGGAGCTTGCGGCGCAGGTGGTGGCCGCGTTATACGACCACGAAGATGAGGAGGTCGGCCTGGTCTACCTTCATCGCCGCCTTGCCGAAATCGCCTCTGCGGCGATCTTCGATGATGTTTCGACCGGGCAGGCCCGACGGTACGGCCTCCAACATGCTTCGGCCCACTGGCTCGCTGCTCGGGAAGTGGAGAAGGCTTTCAGACTGGTCACGGGGATCGATTTTCTGCTTGCTCGGTGCAAGGAGTTTGGAGCCGCGAGCGCAGGCCGTGATCTACGATTCTTGCTCGAAGAATCGTCCCCAGAGTCCACCCCGGATCGGCTGCGGTCGCAAGTCACAGCTCTTCTGGAAGGTCTGACTCAATGGGCTTCCCTGATCGAGGGCCAACCGGAGGCTCTCGCCTCTCTGCTCTACACTCACCTGCGGGCACTGGGGTGGGAGCCTGGCGCGGTTCAAGACCTTTTGCGATTCCCTTCAGGCATTCCTCTTCTCCGTCTCGCCGAGCCGTTCGCTGAGGAGGAGGGCCTACGCCGCCGCCCGCCCATTCGCCACCGTGGCGAGGTCACAGGTTGCACATTTGTAAATCTCGACGATCCTGCCGTCCTGTCCTGGTCCAAGGACGGAACTCTCCGCCTCTGGGATATAGAGACCGGGTCCCTACGGGCGCTGTTCACGGGACATACCGCGGAAATCACTGGCTGCGCAATCCTTGCCAATAGAGGTCCCGGTGCAGTCGTTTCCGCGTCCCGCGATGGCAGCCTTCGCGTGTGGAATACGCTCGACGGCACCCTTACGCGTACCCTCTGGGGACACGAGGGAGAGGTTGTGGGCGTCCTCACCCTCGATGCGAGCCGACTGGTCTCCTGGTCGACGGACCGGACTCTCCGAATCTGGGATCTGATAGAAGGCGAGGTGATGGTACTCCAGGGCCACGAAGGAGCAGTGACGGCCTGTGTTGCATCTCCGGATGGGCGGTCGCTGATCTCAGGCTCAGAGGACACCACCGTCCGGATGTGGGACCTCTCTTCGGGCGCATTGCTCCGTACCTGCCGCGGGCACCTTGGGCTTGTGACCTGCCTGGCCATGCGCCCGACGGGGGACTTCTTCGTCTCCTGCTCCGAAGACCGGACCCTCCGCATCTGGGGAATGGGAGAATTGATTGAGCACCGAGCTCTCCCTGCCCACTCGCTCGGCATTCTCGGCTGTGCCTTCTCGCCGGACGGCAAAACTCTAGCCACATGCTCGCATGATCGGACTTTGCGGATATGGAGCTTAACGGTCATCCCGAGTGCAGGCCCCATTGGATCTGCCCCCATTGCCGGCTATCTCCTTGAACCGAGCGCTCAGGTGGTCGCGACTCTCACCGGCCACGATGCTGCCGTCCTGAGCTGTGCCTTCTTCCCGGAAGGCGACCGCCTCGTCTCGTGCTCGGCAGATCGAACGGTGCGAATCTGGGACCTCAAGACCAGAGTGGCGATCGAGGTTTTCGAGGAGCATAAGGCTCCCATTCGGGCGGTGACGGTCGACGGACTGCCTACAAGAGTTTTTTCTGTGTCAGACGACAGGACTGTCAGAGTCGATCAGCAAGAATTAGGAAAATCTGAAGCCGTGGCCGTGTTGGTTTCCACCGCTCAGAAGAGGGTTTTGGTGGGGTCAAGCTCCGGATCGTTGGCGATCTATGACCCTCAGTACAGCCGAAAGCTCAATCATACAGACGCATTCGGAGCAGTCTTTGGCGGTGTCCTCGCTCCTGGCAAAAGCTTCGCGGTGATATGGGCGAAGAGTAGCGTGGCAGAAACTGGGGACGATGCCTTCTATCGCATCAATTTTTTCGCCGGGAGTGAAGAGATTACTCCCATTGGAGCTGCCGGCCATATCTCTGTGTGTGCAGTGACACCCGATGGTTCGGAGTTGGTGGTAGCTGCAGGGCGCAGCCTTAGGACCTGGAATCTCTGGATTAATCAGCCGATGCTCACGCTTGAACCACACTCAAAGCGGATTTCGGATGTAAAGATTCTGCCCGATGGGCGAGCGCTTTCCGCCTCCTGGGACGGCACGCTCCGGCTTTGGCAATATAAAAACGGCCCTACGCAGTACAAGACGTTTACAGGCCATACTGACCGCGTTCTCGCTTGTGCCATCACGTCGGACGGCCTCCGCGCCGTCTCCGCCTCAGCCGATCGGACTCTCCGGCTTTGGGATCTGGAGACCGGCAGCACCCTCGCGGTCCTCACGGGCCACACTGCCGACGTCACCGGCTGCGCTTTCACCCGCGATGGGCGGCGGATCGTCTCCCGCTCGAAAGACGGCCGGCTCGGGCTCTGGGATGGGGGATCAGGCTCGCTCGTCGCGTTCACCCAGGGTCACACCGACTGGGTGAACGCCTTCACGATTGCCGAGGAGGAAGGCGTCGTCTACTCCTGCTCGGAAGACCAGACCGTCCGTGCCTGGGACCTCGCTACCGGCGATGCACGTGGCGTCGTCTACGGCGTGAGCGCGTTCCGTTCGCTGGCCGCGGTGCCCCGCGGTGTGTACGCCGGGGACGAGGCGGGGAATCTCTGGGTTCTGGAATATGGAGAAAGCGCTTTGGAGATGTCTCAAAGGGGCGACCGCGACATCGCTGGCGCCAGGTGATTTCAATCCCTGGCGGCATAGGCGTCGTCGTCATACTTTTGAGATACCCTCTCGGCGCAGCGTTGTGACATGCATACAACTGCATGTGCTTGACAGCGCATGCAGTTCTCCTTATCCTGGGACATCGAGCTCCCTGGGATTCTTCCGGGCAGATAAACGAAACCTTTCTATCAAGGAGAATCCCATGTCAGGCTCTGTTGCGCAAAGTCAACCCACGAGTGGAATCTCCACGGTTATCTTTACGCCAACGGGTGGCAACGTGACCAAATGCCCTCAGTTGGCCACCACAATTTCCTGGGCTGGGAGTGGCCTCTACAATCTGTCCATTGCCGTAACGAACGTTTTCTTGACATTTTCGCTGAGGTCGACCTACATTGGCCCAGCGAGCTACAAGGACACGAGCGATGCACTCTTTGAATTTCTTCCCAGTCTTGCCCCTGGCACTGGTGGTTGGCCCCGCTCCGGTCAAGCACTTCAAAATTACAGCTATACCGTCGACGATGACTACAACGGTTATTTAACGTTAACTTTTCCAAACTTAACCAAGGCCATGCCAGGCCTCACGTTCTCTCTCAGCTTTACTCCCCTGAACCCGTCATGAACAAGCCGACGATTACGGCTCAACCGCTTTTTCCCCGCTGGTATATCGATCAGGTCCCCCTCCAAGGGGGCACTGTTCCGGTGTACGGATTCGGCTCTCTGTTTTTTGCCGGCAATGACGGCAGCCTCCATGCCGTCGACTTCCATGATGGCAGTACTCGCTGGACCGCAAGCTTCATGTCCTCCGTTACGCCCCTGCTGTGGAAGGATCAGCTCTTCGTCGTCGATGGCATCAACTCCACCCTGTATTCGGTCGACGCGATCACCGGGGACATTCGGTGGTCCGTCTCCGTGCAAACAAACGGCGTTCTCGGTCCACCGTGCGTCGGTGCCGGACCGGGCCAGGGCATGTATTCCTCGGTACTGCTGCCAGTGCTCTACTTTACCGACGGCCAGAACGTATATGCCGTCGCAATCCCGAGTGACACGGACCATGCCGCGGTTATCATCTATTCCTGCCAGCCTGGCCAGACATTGCCCAACGCGACCGCGCCGATTTTCGACCGTAACTCGAACCAGGTGCTGTTTGCGGGAGATGGCGCCGTCACTGCCATCCAATCGACTGCCGGAAGCCCCTGGGCGCAATCCTGGCAGGTGCCGCTGGGAGGGAGTCTCACCTCTCCGGTTTCCTATGGGAACCGAATTTATGTCGCAAATTCCCTAACCACCGCGACCGTCAACGCGATCGACGTCGTCACCGGTTTGTTCATATCGGTCTCTTTGAACACTACCGTTGCCAATGCGCCCGCCTGCGACGGCGTATCGCTCTACGTTCCGGGAGACACGGGGGCGCTCTATGCATTGGAGCCTTCGTCTCTGAACGAGCAATGGAATCAAACCCCCGGCGGACCCATTACCACTCCACCCATCGTCGTCGACGGTTTTGTTTATTTTGGAAGCTCCGACAACAACCTCTACAGTCTCGACTGCAACGGTGGCGCGAGCGGAGTGTCGCTGGCCCTCGACGGCCCTCTCGAGTACGTGGCGCACGTCGCCAGCGGCACCGTGTACTGTGGAACACAGAGCAAAATGGTTTCTCAGAATCTCGCATGGACGGAGCGCCAATTCCTTTCCCGCTCTGAATTCATGCAGCAGATGGAGCCCGGCGCACCGAACCAGCCCATACCCACCGCGACGTATCGCACGGAAATTGTCGTCTTCAACGTGGACAAGTCGGTGCGAGTCAACGAAAGCCTCAAGATTTGGGCGTCGGAGCCCGTTACGATCGACACCGGCACCGGTTCTTTTGCGATTTCTCCCGATACACCGCTTCACTTTCAAACCGACGCCAGCGGCAGGGTCTCCCTCAGCATGCGCGGCAACCCGTTGATCAAGGCCGGTTCTGCGCGCGGGCTCACCTGTCCCGCGATCAAACTCTGGGCTGATTTCATGGAGCCCCAAGAACGCATCCTGATCTTTCCGGATCAGACACTGCATGACCGTTTGAGCGCCATCGGCGGCAGCCAACTTCTCGCTGCCAATTCTTACAACGATTTGAACCTGCTGCAGCCAGGCGATCCGCTTCTCTCGCCGCCCTACGACACCGGCGATGCGGCTGACGCCATCGCCTCGACCGTAAACAATGCCATCGGTCTCAAGAACACCCTTGCCGCCGTTCCGTCCCCAACCCGCTATCTCGCTTTCCCCGAGACCACCGCCGGCGTCCTCTACCTGCCCCAGGATTCGGCGGCCTTTCGCGCCGCGGCGGCCGGCAACTGGAGCTTGAAGTTCCCCTCGGGCGGGGCCACGCCCGTCTTCCAGACCCTCACCTCGAACGACGCGGCCCAATCTTCACGCCGCCTCCGGGAGGCTCTGCCCGAAGACACCTGGGGCGATCTCGTCGATTTCATCAACGATGTCATCAATGGCGCCGAGCTGGTCGTCGATCTCGTCTGGCAGACCGTGGAAGGCGCCGTTACGGCGACCATTCAAGGTATCAAGACGGCATGGCAATTCACCGTGCAGACGATCGAGGACGCAGCCTCCGTCCTCCTCGGCGTCTTCAAGACCATTGGGGCCGCCATAGAGAACGTCCTGGAAGCGCTCAGCTACATCTTTTCCTGGTCTGCTATCGTTGAATTGCACAGTACTCTGGTTCAATCGGTGCAGACTGGCTTCAGCAACGCAATTGCCTTCGTGGGCACGATCGATACGGATGTAAAAAACCTGCTCAATTCATGGACCGGGCAAGTCAACGCTTTCTTTCAAAAACTCGAAACCCAGGTGGGTTCTTCGCCAACGTTCTCTACGGCTCGGGGTAGCAATACCGACCCAGCCTATCCGTTCACGGCCGGAGGTGCGCCGCCCAGCAACAGCGTTCCCGGCCAGTGGTTTGCAGGAAAACTGCGGGATTCGGTCCAAAGCTCGACCAACTCCGCCGCCGCGATTCATGCGTGGCATGCGGCGCTGGCATCGCCGGCTGACGACGACCCGCTCCTCGTGGCCTTCGAGACTTTCTTCAACGCGATCGTGAGCGGCGTCGCGCAAGTGGCCTCCGGACTACCCGGAGAGATCAGCGGCATCTTCGACCAGTTGGGCGGCATGTTCAAAGACTCGAGCACATTCCTCAGTACCGCCGTGAATACGTTCCTGACGACTCTCAACGACATCGTCGATGACTGCCTGGCAGTGGCTCAAGTGCTGGTCGACGCTTTCCTGGCGCTTCTCCAGGCGGTGCTGCAGATCATTCTCGATATGTTGACCGCCGAGATCTCCATACCTCTACTCTCCGACCTCTATTCCATGCTCACGGGAGGCTCACAACTGAGTTTGCTCGATGCGGCTTGCCTTGCCATCGCAATCCCGGTCCACATCATCACTGCCACCCTTGGCGACCTCCCCGCAGCGGCAGCCATCAGCCCAGAGCAGCTCGTATCCTACGTTGCATACACGGTCAGCGCCTTCTGTTACGGCATCTTCGACGCGCTGGCGGACGGCATGGAAGCCGTGACCGTCGTGGTGCGCGGGGTATGCATCGCTTTCACCACTGCACTCCAGGCCTTCGGCTCGCCCTTCGTCAGCGGAGTTACGGATACTCTGCCCGTTGCGGTGTGGCTGTACCAGTGGATCCCGGCGGTCGCCAACGCAAAACGCATCCGTGATCAACTCGGGAGCGAAACGCCGATTGGCGCTGCGTTCGACGGCACCTATGGCGTGTGCCATCTGCTAATCCTGGGTCTATCGGCGATCGCCGACCCCGGCTACTTCTGGGGCAACGGCTTGAGTTTCGCGCAGAACATGCTTGGAGCAATACCGGAATGCGCCAAATTTCTGGGCATGTCGGAAGATCCCAAAGCGACTGCGGCTCTCATGATCATCGATTTTGTCGGGGACTTGGGCTCCGCGGCGCTGAGCTGCGCGGATTGGTTCCCATCGGTTGACGGAGCACCGACGGCCCTCACCGCAGCGTGACCGTCGGGTTGCGCATGAAGCGCAGGAGGTGGGGCAGGCGGTCGTTGAGGGCGATGAGGAGGCGGAACAGGCGCGGCCTTTGAATCCAAAGCAGCTTCCAGCGCAGGCGCAGGCTGGAGCGGCGCAGGGCCGCGAAGTGGTTGACCGTCTCGAGGGCGAGGCGCGCTCCTTCCCAGTCGCGCGCCGAACAGGCCCGCACGTAATCGTCGAGCGAGGTGAGGAAGAAGCGCGGCGCGATGGCTTGGCTCACATAATAGCGAAACATGCGCGAGTCGTCGGGCAGGATTGATACGAGCTTCGCGGCGTAGCGCATGCGGCTTTCGAGGAAGCGGGACGATGTCGACGAGCCGGTGACGTGGACTCGAAAACGTAGCAAGGGTCGAGCCACGAAGACATGGTCCCAGCCGAGCCGGAAAAAGCGCACGAACAGGTCGTCGTCCTCATAGCCGCAGAGCGTTTCGTCGAAACCGCCCGACTGCTCAAACGCGGCGCGCCGCATCACGCTCGCCGAGGGGAGCACCATCAGATCGCCGGCCACGCATTCATAGATCGTGCGTTTGGGATGGTGCACGCCCAGCGTCTTGATGAACGCGCGGGTCACCAGGTTTCCCGCGAGGTCCATCTCATCGAAATCACAGTAGGCCCAACCCGCGTCGGGATTGGCGGCGAGCGGTGCGATGAGCTTCTCGAGGTGGCGCGGGTGCCAATGGTCGTCCTGATCGATAAAGGCCAGGTAGTCGCCCGTGGCCTCGCGGGCGGCGGCGTTACGTGCCGCCGACTGCCCGGCGTTGGCCTGCCGCAGCACGCGCACCGGGAAGGGCGCCGGCGGCAGGCTCTCGAGCTCCTCCAGCGAGCCGTCCGTGGAGCCGTCGTCCACCAGGATCAGCTCACAGGGTGGGAACGACTGCGCGAGCACGCTCCGTACGGCGTCAAGCAGGAAGCGGCGGCCGTTGTAGACCGGCAGGATGGCGGAAATTCTTGCGTCTGTCAGGGCTCTGTCCTCCTCACGGGTCCGGCGCGACGCGAAGGCCCGCGACCGGATACTGCCGCGCGCGCTCGGCGCTCGCGCCGGCTCTCAGGGGCCATGCCACGGCACCGGGCGGAATGTCCTCCACTTTGCGGGCGAGGATCTCGGCCATCGCGAAGGTGGGGACGGTCGGCATTTCGAGATGTTGTTGCCGCCATTTCGGGGCTGGGATCATCGCCGCCGGTCCGGCGTCCTGGGCGTCCAGCACCTCGAAGCCGCACTCCGGGCCGAACAGCGCGCGCAGACCCTCGGCCGACATGCGCCAGAAGTCGTTCGGCTGCGCATGGGCCGGCCAGGCTCCAGGCGCTTCATGGTAGACAAGGCCGCCGACTTTCAGGATGCGGTTGACCTCGGCCGCGAACAGCCATGGCGCCTGCAGATGCTCCAGGACGGAGCCGGAGACCACGGCATCAAACGAGCCTTCACGCAGGAAATGGCTGAGGTCGTGGGCGTCGCCCACCAGATCGACACAGGAGCCGGGGTGGATGTCGAGCCCGATCACGGGGCCGAGCAGCAACGGGCGCGGCGGCGCCGCTTCGTGACCGGCCGGGGAGCGGGCTCCCACCTGAAGCACGCGGCCGCCGCGGTCGTTGACGAGATCGACGAAGCGCCGCAGCATCGGCGATACCACGTCCTTCTCCCCCTCGGGCTCCTCGGGCCACGGAGGCAGCGGCCCGTCCGGCAGGGGGAGCGGGATGCTCACGGGGCCGCCGTCGGTCTCCAGCGTCAGGCTCACCGGATGGCCGGGCGGGCAGGCGAGATAGACGGTGAAGCCGCCGTAGCGGACATGCTCGTGCAGCGGATAGTGGGTGAGCAGGTCGGGCCGGTCCTTGAAAGTGTCCACCCGGGCGGTGCGTCCCGCGGATTCGACTCGCAGCGCCCGCACCCGGTGCTCGTGGGCGTGTACCCAGCCGTGCAGGTAGATGCCATGGGCGTCGCACCAGAACGCGTCCAGCCAGTAGGCGGGGCGGATTCTGGAGGGGCTGGCGGGCGCGATGCGGAACGCAGAGATGCCGTGCTCATCGGTCAGAGTGTCCGAGACCGCCCCTTCCCCTGCGCCCCGGCATTCGAGAGCGATCGGCGGGCGTCCGGCGGCGGCGGCGCGGAGCGCCCGGAGATCCGCTTCGACGGGGGACTCGGCCACGCCCGACAAATCGAGGACGCCGAGGATGTACGAGGTGCCAGCCGATTCGTCGAAAGGCGCGAATTCCAGGCGCAGCGACTCCTCCGGAGACAGGCGTGGATTGGAAAAAGTCGCGGCGCGGTACTCCAGAGACTTCTCAGCGAGGATGAGAATGCGCAGCCGCGACGCCGGCTGGCGGGCGATGACGTCCAGCGGGAGAACCATGCCGGAGAGCCGTGCGACCGGCGAGACGAATCTTTCGGCGACCAGCAGTGGCCGGTTGGGTTGAGAACGGCGGAAGCGCATCGGCGGTTCCCTTCCTTTCAGGCTCGTCCGGCCTGTTGCCGGCTGAGCTCCTCGTGGAACCGCGCGGGGCCAAGGATTTCGGCCCGCTCTCCGGCGAGCCGTTGGACGCGCGCGAAAAGCTCCGCGGCATCGCCCGGGCGCTCGCGGTGGAGGGCCAGCATGCCGAGGCAATAAAGGGAATCGAGCGCCTCGGCGCTGAGCTCGTCAGTCTCCGCAGACTCGGTCTGCCTCGCAATTCCAGGTGCCAGCCGTTCCGCCGCGGTGTAGGCGCCAGCGTTGACCAGCCGGATGAATGTCTGCGCGCGGGCCTCGGCGAGGAGCGCCGGGGTCAGGCCCTCTCCATCTTTGGCCCTTTCCAAGGCTTCGATCTCGCACACCGCCCGGTCCGGCTCCGTCGCGGCGAGCGCCATCGGCAGGTGCTTGCGGCTCTGGGCCAGAAGCTCACACGTCTCCCCGTCGTGGAGCCCGAACGGATTGAGACGTCCCTGGAGGAAACGGCCGGCCGCCACGGACGCCGCGAAATCAGCGGCGGCCCGGCCGGGACGGCCGAGGCCGTTGAGCTCCAGGATTCCCGAGAAGAAGAGGGTGCCCGTGAGGTTGAAAGGGAAAAGCCGGCTGGCTTCCGGGTCCGGCGCCTCCAGGTCGAGCCCGAAGCGTTCGCGATAGATCCGCGCCAGCCGGATCCGGCTCGCCGCCGCTTCATCATGAAGGCCGGCGTTGACGCACTCCTTGAAGTGCCGGTAGGCGAAGCCACAGGCGAAGGGGGACGCCGGAGGAGCACTCGCCGCCCGGTCTTCGAAGTAGCTCCGCAAAAGAGCTTGCTCCGCCGCCGGGTTGGCCGGCCTCAAGCCCGCGAGCCCTGTCGGGGAGATCGCCGCGAAGGCGCGGAGCGTCTCCGGCGACTCCTCGACGTGGACGGCGGCGAAGCCGGCGATTTCGAGGACCCTCACGAGAGCGTCGCGGCTGTAGAGAATCATGTGGAACCCGGGGCTGAGGGCGCGGCTGAGCGCTTCGGACTCCGCCCCCGGCCGGATCAGCGCGAGGTTGGGCGTCGAGAGGACGAGGATTCCGTCCGGGGACAACCGGTCGCGGATCGCGGCGAGCAGACCATGAGGCTCGGCGATATGTTCGAGGACCTCCAAGCAGATCGCAAGGTCGAAAAGCTCGGGGCCGAGATCTAGATCGGCGCTGAAGTAGGTGCGGCGGACGGGGAAGCCCAGCGCCTCCGCGCCCGCCGTGGCGAGCGGCGAGGGGTCCACGCCGAGCACCTCCCAGCCGAAGGCGAAGCGGCTGAAGTCGAGCGCGAAGCCGGCGCTGCCGCCGATCTCGAAGCAGCGCCGGATCGTCCCGGACGGCAGGCGCAGGAGCGGCGCCACGATGAGGTCGATCCCCGCGCCCTGCTCGACGTAGTAGTCGAGCATCTCGGCCACGTCCATCTCGTAGTCGGGTGGCGTCAAGTCCTGAAGGAAAGCGCCTCCGCAGTCCGGACAGCGCAGTAGCGTCACCGGCGGCTGCCTGGGCACGACGTGGTCGGTGGAGAGAACCGCGTTCTTGGTCCCCGCCACGCCGCAGACCGGGCAGTGGGTGTGGACTTCGTGTTGGAGCCATTGGAGACGCATCGCGGAGGGGGAGCATAGCAGCCCGTGATGGGGTCTTAGTCTCTTGATGAATTACCGATAAACCTCCCGCCCGATCTGGATCTCCTCGACCCACACGAGCTCGCACGCCCCCGGGCCATCGTCCTCGCGGGTGAGAGAGGTTTTCCAGTAGAACCCGTCGTCCCGCTTCGCGTTCACCAGGAGCCCGTGCACGCGCACCCGGTCCCCGGTGCCGACCGTGAGGAGCGCACGGCGGACGTTGTCGTCGGCCGGAATCATGTGCATGTTCGCGGAGTGGGATGTGATGTAGTGGAGATCGAGCTCCGCGGACTTCGTATGCCAGAAATAGTAGCGGGTCATCTGGCCATAGGAGACCTTGGACTTGAAGGGCTCCTCCGGCAGCTTTCCCCAGGTCATCACCAGGTCCACCGGGACGAGGAACGCGCCGTCGTCGAAGCGGTAGTGCTCGTCTCCGGTGACGACGGCGGAGGCGTCGAACGAGGCACGGGGATCGAGGGTGACCTTTCCCTTGCGGGTCTCGATCTCAAAAGGGGGGGTGTTGGTCGAGGCCTGGATGGGGTCCGCGGACCAGTCGATGGGATCGCCGGGAGCCGTGATGTGGGGACGCGAGAATGCGTAGTAACCGATTACGACGACCGTAAGGAGCGTCAGCCAGATCTTGTTCATGACCGCGGGGAGTCTACACCGGCGGGCGCGTGGGCAGGCACGATCGATTGGGCTTCGGGGATGAGCGTCGAAACCGAACTTTCCAAACAACCTCTAAAAAACCCCCGTCTGTAACGAAATCTCCTCCCCAGTCGCCGGTTTCCCTCGTAGCGTTTTGATCTCACCAAGATCTTTCACAAAAGGAGACCGACGATGACTCGACAGACACGGCCCTCAGCCCTGCTCTATCTGCCCGTTGCCCTGCTTTTCCTTGGCTTTCTTTTCTTCCTCAGTGGACCCGCCGCGGCCGACGACCCCAAAGCAGACTTGATCACTTTACTCAGGGGCGCGGACGTCGACGGATATACCTTCTCGATGAATGAAGATGACGCCGTGACGTCGTCTTCCTTGACGGGCAAGGGGCTTTACGACGTCTTCACGCTGGGTAAGGGCGACGCCGACGTGATCCTCCGGTACACTTCGATTCAGGACAAGAAGACGCTGAAGACCAGCGTTTACAAATCGGAGGTCATCAAGAAAGGGACCGCGGTGAACCTTGTCATTACGGACGTCGCGGCCAACAAGGTGGTTTCGAATAAGGTGTTCCCCACGCCCGGCTTGTCCTGCTTTCCCGCGGGCCAGTTTGCCTCGCTGAATGCCTGCATCGAGCGGTTCCGGTGCTTGTATGGCGGCAACCTCACGTGCAACGCGAACCTGTCTTGTGATCCTCAGTTCGCCGCCTTGACCTGCTGCCTGACCAACGGGCAGAACTTCAGCGTCCATATGATCTTCCCCCCGACGAGCATCGCCTGCCTGGTCAGAGCTCAAACGGTCGACGTTGGGGGATTGAGCACGAGCCCGTAGGAGGGCGCCGCAAGCCGGAAGGCGCCCCAGACCTCGACGCTTCACCGGTCTACGGCGCCGTTCGGCTCGTGGCCGCTCGCGCGGCGGGCGGCGGGTTCTTCTGCTCCAGGAGGTAGGCGAGGAGGTCGGCCGCGTCCTGCAGGTTGATCAGGCTGGAGTACTCCGGCATGGCGCTGGGCTTCTGGCATGGGGCACCCCCTTTGCACTCCGGTGCGATGAAGGCGTCGGGCTGGAGAATCGACTCATAAATGTACTGCTCCGCCGGTTTGCCTTTGATCCGGCCCGCCGCTACGACGCCGATGTTGCCGAGGTGGGGCCCGATGTTGTTGCTGCCGGGCAGGTGCGGATCGCCGTGGCAGGCGCTGCAAGCGTAGGTCTGGTCGTAGAGCTCGGCGCCCCGCTCGGAATTGGCGATGGGCAACAGGAGACGCGCGTCGGTGGGGAGGTTCTCGCCGCCGCGCCGCGGCCTCAGGTGAGAGTGATCGGGAGCCTCGGGAACGGGGAAGTACGCAGACTTGTGCCCCCGCTGCCACTTCATCAGCAGCTTGCCGTGGGGCTTGGTGGTGTCAAGGTCGAAGTGGAGTGCCGTGTTGAGGGTTTGCCCCGGTCCCAGCAGCGCCTCGCCGACCACGGCTCCGATCGGCGGCAGGTCCTGACCGATCTCGGGGACGAGGTAGAACTCTTCGCCGCGAAACTCCCGGGGCTTCCTGGAGCGGTTGCGGAGTGCCATGTGCAGGGTGACGCGCTGCATGCCGGGTCCCGGCAGGTCGGGCATCATCGAGGTGGGCTTCTGGAAATTCGTCCCATGCTCCATCTGGTCCTCGATCCAGACCGCGTCCTCGAGCCGCATGTCGAGGTCGTCGAAGCTCGCCTCGCGCACCGGAATGCGGTGGGCGGCCTGGAACACCAGGCCCCAGCCGACGGCGGCGAGGGTGACGATGCCGAGGAAGATCAGGATTCCGGGCTGGGTCAGCCAACGGCGGGCTTCGCCGCGCAACCGGCGCTCGTGAAGGCTCCGGCGCCGCTTGGCGCCACGGCCGGCTTCGGCCGATTCGTCCGGTTGGCTCATGGACTCTCCACTCCTTTCCCCAGGGGCGCCACCGTCGCCTGAACCTGGATGGTGCCGGCGTGCTCGAAGTGCAGGGTCACCGGGATGGTGCCGCCGGAGGCGGCGAACATTCGCGGCGCCACCAGCATGATGTGCTTTCCCCCGGGCTCGAGCTCGAGCGTCCCCCCGGCGGGAACCTCGAAACCGTCGGGGTGTTCCACCATGGTCATGACGCCTTTCACCTCGCGGCTCTCGTGGGTTGCGGCGGCCTGGGCCACGGCGGACTCGACGCGCAGCAGGCGATCGCTCCGCGTACCGCGGTTGACGACGGTGAGGTAGACCGCCCCCATGCTGGGCGTGAGGGTGGCCCGCGCCTGGCGCACTTGCAGCTCGTTCGCCTGCGAACCGGCAGCCGTCTCTCCAGTCGTGCCTGTGGGCGACGTGGTTTTCGCTTCGGGGGCTTTCACCGGCACGGCGCTCCTGTCCTCAGGAGCCTCCGCGGGTTTGCCGCAGCCGCCCGCCACCAGCGCGAGAGCCAAGCCGGCGATCCCGATTCCTCTCGTCACAGTCCTCCGGGTCAGCTCCCGCATGAGCCTCTCCTCAGATGGTCAGCAGCGTTTTGATGTCCGGCAGCATCTGGTTGACCGTGGCGCCGGGCGGGAACTTGAGCCGCAATCGCCCCTGGCGGTCGATGACGAAGAAGGTGGCGGTGTGGTCCACGAAGTAATTGTTGGCCGCCTCGGGCCCCTCCTTCGGCGTCCCGTATTGAACTGTGAGGTCGAAGCCTTTGGCCACCCCGTCGAGAGCCGCCGGCTCGACGTGCACGCCGTAGAAGTGAGGGTCGAAGCTCGGCACGTACTGAGCCAGCTTGTCGACGGTGTCGCGCTGCGGATCGACGGAGACGAAGACGACGTCCACGTCCTTGGCCTGGACTCCGAGCCGGCTATAGAGCTGCTTCATCTTGGCGAGTGTGAACGGACAGACGTCGGGACAGTAGGTGTAACCGAAGAAGACCACCGCCACCTTGCCTCCGTGATCGCTCAGGTGGAAGGGTTTGCCGTCCCAGTTGACGCCGGAGAGCTGCGGCGCCTTCAGGACAGGCTCCACCACTTGGCCGTGGAACGTCGGAGAATGAGCGCAGCCCAAGGCGAAAAGCAGCGGCAGGGCCACCGCCAATATCAGCGTACCTGCACGACCCAGCTTCATACCCATCGTCCTCCCCCCGTGAGATCTCACGATCCCGGCTTGAAAAAGGGCATGTGGAGCTTCAGCGCGAAGAGTCTAGCGGCCCTTTGCCTTCGTTTCAACCCTTCAACATCTTTGCCTATGTTTGTCCCGCTTTGTGCGTGTTGAAGCACTCACGCCTGTAGGGCCAACTTGCAATAACTCTCCGAGAGGCTCTCCGAGCAGAGGCTGTCGTAGCCGTGCCGACCCGTGGGTTGGCCGGTTTTTGTAGTGCCGTCTGAAGGAGGTCGGTGTCATTGGGGCGGAGTGCTCCCGGAAGTCTTTGCTCGCTTCGGGCGTGCTCTGTGCCATGTGTACCTTGTGGGGCTCTCGCCGGGCTCCAACCTCCTTCCCCCAGCCTTGTCGGGTCCGTCTTCCACCTGGAGGCGGCCCCTCTTTCAACGGCCCCTTGGAAGGCCATGTAAGGAGGAGGTTTGGCATGGAGCATGGAGACGTAGTAAAGCCCGTAGGAGAGCACCGGCGGCTGAGCTGGACGAGCCTAGCGGTGCTGCTGTCTCTCGCCGTCGTCGCCTGGGAGTATCTGCTCTACGCGGCGATGAACACGGTCGGCTGGAACCTGACCGGAGTCGCGGCCCACATGGCCTTGGACGTCGCTCTGGTGCTGCCGGTCATGGCTGTCGCCCTGGGGGCCGGGCTGCGGCTGGCCCGCAGGTTCCGCATGGAACGTGGTCAATGGGCCGGCGTGCTGGGCATTGCCGGCCTGGTGTCCCTGGTGTTCCTGGTGGGGATGCTGCCGGTCCTCAGCACCCGGGACATGGTCCACGAGTGGATGGGCAACACCTATGGGCTGTCGCTGGCCCAGGCCCCGGTCGGCCCGGTGCGCAGCGACGGGGCTCTCAAGGAGTCGCGGCAACTGTGCTCCTTCGGGGCGCTGAGCAACCCGAGCCTCGCCGGGTCGCTCGGCGGGGGGCAGATTCCGGTCCTCTACCGGATCCAGACGGGCGTCAACGCCCTCCTCATCCAACTCGCCGCGCTGCTGCCGCTGCTCTTGCTGGCACTCTTCGCCCGCTTTCGGGGCGAGCTGCCGCGGACTGACGCCGCGCGCTACCTGGCCGTCGTGCGCTGGTGGACCCGCCCGTTGCGGCTCGGTTCCCTGGTCGTCGTCGCGCTGCTGGGCTTCCTCTACGGTAGCGGCATCACCGACACCTATGCGCAGACTTCTGTCGTCGCCAACAGCGGTACGCATCCCTTCAATGCCTGCACCGACGGCGGGCCGGTCAAGTCGTTCGACATCCACGCCATCAACGTGGACATCACTTTGAACCGCTATTTCGATCACGCTCCGGGCTTCATGTATGCCCTGTCGGCGAACATCCCGGCGATCCGGGCTTTCGAATCGGCGCTGGCCACCACCCGTGAGGCGCTGCGTGCCGCCAATGACGTCAACCTGGCCGTTCCCGGCGGCACCCGGGTGACCCCGGGCCTGCGCAAGGACCCGATCCAGCCGCTGGTCATCCGCGCCAACCTGGGCGACTGCGTGCGCATCCACTTCACCAACGACATCACCACCGACGGCCAGCCCGCCTCGCTCAGCGTCCTCGGCCTGTCGCACACGGTCGGGAACGGCGGCGGCAGAGTCGGCGTGAACCCGGCCACCTACGCGCTGCCGGGAGGCTCCGTCAACTATGAGATCCCGATCCCCACGGATGCCAGCGCCGAGCGCGCCTACTCCTTCTCCGACCACGGATCCGGCAACTCGAACCTCAACGCCTTGGGGGGCCAGTTGGCCCACAACGAATTCCGGGAGCGTCAGGGCATGGGGCTCTTCGGCGCCCTGGTCGTCGAGCCCAAGGGCGCGACCTACCTCGACGTCGAGGACGGCCATCCGCTCGACACGGTGACCGGCAGCAGTTGGGAGGCGATCATCATCGATCCCAACCTGGCCCACCGTCCCGACGGCAAGAACTTCCGCGAGTTCATCGTCATGTACCACGAGCTCGGCCATGAGAACTTCCGGGCCGCCTTCGACTTCACGGGGGTGATCCTGCCGCACCTCGACACGGCCGCGTTCTCCGGCGTCTATCGGTTGGGGCTGCGCTGCATCAACTATCGCAGCGAGCCGTTCCGCCGCCGCATCGAGCTGAACAACATCGTCAACGGCCCGGCCGGCACGATCGGCAATACCAACAACGGCAAGCCGCTCGGCTACTCGTCGTATCCGTTCGGCGATCCGGCGACGCCGATGCCCCGCTCTTACCTCGGCGAGGCGACCAAGACGCGGATCGTCCACGCCGGCGCGGAGGTCTTCCACGTGCACCACCTGCACGGCGGCGGCATCCGCTGGCGGCGCAACCCCAACGCCGATCCCAACAGCAACTTCTGGAACGGCCTCACCAAGGTCCCGGAGCAGACGATCAAGTCGGTTCACCTCGACTCGCAGTCGATCGGACCGGGCGCCAGCTACAACCTCGAGCACGAGTGCGGCGCCGGCGGCTGCCAGCAGGTCGCGGGCGACTTCCTCTACCACTGCCACATCGGCCAACACTATGTCGCCGGCATGTGGTCCTTCTGGCGCGTCTTCGACACCGTACAGACGGCGGAGAACGATCGCCAGGGCCATGCGCTCTACGTCGAGCCGCGCCTCTATCAGTCCGACAACGTGTTCTCCGACAGCGAGCAGCCGTCCAACCGGCCGCCGGTGGCGGGGGTCTCGGCCGGCAGCCTGATCGGTGTGCAGGTGGACTGGAACCGGACCATCGTGGCCGACGCCAGCTTCACCAACCCGTTGACCCAGGTCAAGCTCAGCGACTGGGTCACCGGCCAGTTGCCGCCTCAGGGCGCGCGTCTGGACACCAACGACGCCACGGTTTGGGACTGGACGTCGACCGGCAGCGCGGCGACCTACAAGATCTTCGGCGAACCGGAAGAGACCCGGCCGATGGCCAACTTCACGTCGCCCACGCCGGGAGTGAGGCCGGAGTTGCGGTTCAACGCGCGGAACGGCCGTTATGCCTGGCCTCCCTTCCGAACGCACGCCGCGGCGCGACCGCCATTCACGCCGCGCCACACGGGAGCTCCCTGGCTCGGCGAGCAGATGATCCCCGGCCGCATGGACGGCCTGTGCGCCAACAACTTCGTCCACTCCGGCGTCGACGTCGGGTTGAAGGCGCAGCGGTTCTATCCGATCAGCGCCATCACCCTGCCGATCCAGGTGGCGAGAGCCACGCCTCCCGCCGTGCCCGGCGGCGCACCAGCCGGTCTGGCCGGGGGCATCGACCCCAACGGCGAGATCTACGTGCTCAACGAGCACAAGGCCGACATCCGTGCCGGCTTGAAGCCCGCGGAGCCGCTCGCCATCCGCTCCAACGTCGGCGACTGCGTCGAGGTCATCCTGACCAACGAGATCCCCGACTCGGCGCTCAACAACAACTTCTCCAAGGTCAATATCCACAGCCACTTCGTGCAGTTCGACACGCAGGCGTCGGACGGCGTCATCACCGGCTACTCCTACGAGCAGGCGGTACGGCCGTACGCCACCGAGAACCGCACGCTCACCACGGCGGCCAACCCGCTCGCCACGACTCTCAAGGTGACCAACGTCAACCGTCTGCGGCCGGGAATCTGGATCGGCATCGGCCTCGGCGAGGGGACCTGCGGCAGTATCCTCGGCCAGCCGTTCCCGTGCACGGAGATCCGCAAGATCACCTCGGTCACGGCGCCCGACACCATCACGGTCGATCTACCGCTGCTGCTGAGCCATCCGGCAGGCCAGGCGGTGGGCGTCGAGTTCGTGCGCTACGACTATTACCCGGACGTCGACTTCGGCACCGTGTTCTTCCATCAGCACGTCGACTTCAAGGATTGGGACCACGGGCTCTTCGGCGCCCACATCGTGGAGCCCAAGGGCTCGACCTATCACGACCCAATCACCGGCGCCGAGATCCGTGCCGGTGCCTTGGCGGACATCCACGTCAACCCGCTGTTCGGCGGCCAGCCGGTGGCTGCGGGCGTCAACGGCTCGTTCCGGGAGTTCATGCTCTTCGTGCACAACGAGAACCCCGTCGTCGGCCAGTTCCAGTTCGGCGGCGGCACCATCAACCTGCGCGCCGAGCCCTGGTCGCTGCGTCCGGGCGATCCGGCCTACCGTTTCTCGTCGGCGGTGCAGGGTGAACCGATCACCCCGACGGTCCGAGCCTACGCGGGCGACCCGGTGGTCTTCCGCGGCCTCGGCCTGATCGACAAGGTGGGCGGCATCCGGGTGACCGGGCACCGCTTCAACATCGAGCGCGAGAACGCGAGCTCGGACCTGCGCGACACGTCCTTCCTCGGCATCTCCGAACGCTACGACATGTCGCTGGAGGGAGGAGCCGGCGGGCCCAAGAAGTTCCCGGGCGACTATATGTACTACTCGACCCTGACCAAGGACTTCCAGTCCGGCGCCTGGGGCCTGATGCGCGTCTTCGATCAGCAGCAGGCAAACCTCCAGTCGCTGCCTGACAAGGGCTACCCCCACGGCACGTCGGGCTTCCCGGCCATCACGGCGGGATCCGGAACGCCTCCGTCACTCACCGATGGACCGGGCAACGCCTGCCCGACGGGTGCGACGAGGCGGACCTACAACCTGTCGATCGCCGACACCACCATCATCTACAACGACCTGCTGCCCACCCCGGCGACCCCGGGTGAGGCCGGCACCGCCTACTTCCTGAACGGCGATCCGGTCACCAATACCCGGACGCCGATGGTCATCCGCGCCAACAAGGGGGAGTGCCTCCGGGTCAACCTCACCAACCTCCGCGTCACCCAGCATTCCGGGTTCAGCGTCGGCAAGCTGCTCTTCGATCCGCAGCGCTCCTACGGCTCCGCCATCGGGCTCAACTACGACTCGACGGTGGCACCGGGGGCGACGCGGACCTATGAGTATTACGCCGACAAGGAGCTCGGCCTGTCGCTCGCGCTCAACCTCGGCGACATCGACTCAGTGCTCAAGGGTGGTTTCGGCGGTGTGGTGGTGGAGCCGTCGGGCTCGTCCTACCGCAGCCCGGGAACGCTCTCTCCGCTGCCGGGTGGCGGCGCCGGCATCCAGGCCGACATCGTCCAGGGCGGGCTCGCCAGCCGCGAGGTCGTGTCGCTGATCACCGACAACGAGCTGAACATCTCCCAGGACCACATGCCGTACCCCGACGCGAACCAGTCCACCACCGCCGAAAGCTACAGCAACGAGCCGTGGACCCTGCGCAACTTCGTCGTCGATCCGGCCAACGTCTACGCTACGGCTCTGTGGGGCGACCCGCGTCACCTGGTGACGGTGCCGCAGGGCGCGTCTCTCATCTACCGCGTCGGCTCGGTCTGGGGTGACATGCCCCATATGCCGACCCTCGAGGGTCACCGCTACGTCCAGGAACCGGGCATGTCCGGTTCCGAGGTGCTGTATGGCGACGTGGTGGCCCCCGGCATGACGCTCACCATGGCATACCTCGGCGGCGCCGGCGGTGACCTGCAGGCGACCGGCGACTACCTGTATTACGACCGCTCCCTGCTCTACGCCCAGGGAGGCGTGTGGCACATCGTGCGGGTGACCAGCGCGACGTCGGGTCACCTTGTCGCCACCGACAACATCACCATCACCAGTGCGGAGGCTGGCCGCGGCAAGACCACCCTCCGCGGCGTCGTCAGCACCAAACCGGCGGGCGACACCGTTGGGAGCCTCGCGCTGTTCGATGGTGGCGAGGCCAAGGGGCGGTGCACCGGCAAGAGCCTGGGTACCGTGCCGGTGGACCGCAGCAGCGGCCACTGGCAGCTCGACCTCGGGCCCCAAGCTGCGAAGCAGATCTGCCTCCAGTCGCCTGCCGGCGGTGTAGTCAGCGCTTCGACGGCCGACCCGGTGGCGGAGCGGACGAGGAAGATGCTCGCCTCGGTCCAGGAAGTCAACCGCCAGAAGCAGTTGCAGCTCCAGTTCCAGAAGCAGTTCGACGAGCTGGAGAAGATGGAGGAAGACCAGTAGTCAACAGGGGTCTCTCCTTGGTCTCGAGTTGCCGGGCTCGGGTGCTTGGACATCCGAGCCTTGGCGTTGCCCCCGCCGGGCTCAAGCCCGGCGGGGTTTTCACCTTTCGATCTGGAGATCCTCGAGATGCACCAAGCTGCACGCAGCAAGCCGTTTTTCGCCGCCATCGCCCTCCTCGCCGTGGCGGCTCTGCCGGTGCTGTCCGCGCCGCCGGCGCCGCCGGCCACGCGCCAGGGCTGGCACGGCGAGACCATGCCGAAAGGGCTCGAACGCGGCAAAAAGGAAGGGGAGTACGTCTGGAAGAAGGACGACACCACCATGGTCTACGTCCCTCCCGGTCCGTTCCTCATGGGGAACGACAAGGGAGAGGTTGCCGAGAGGCCGGCCCACACGGTTGAGCTGGACGGCTTCTACATCGACAAGTACGAGACGTCGTGGCGGAAGTGGAAGGCCTCGGGCCTCCCCTGGCTGCCAGGGCGCGATGATCGCCTGCAAGTCGTCCAAGCCCCGGACTGGGGGATCCACGACGGCCAGCCGGTGGTCAACGTCGACTGGCCGGAGGCCAAGAGCTACGCCGCATGGGCGGGCAAGCGCCTGCCCACCGAAGCGGAGTGGGAGAAGGCAGCCCGCGGCACCGACGGGCGCGAGTATCCGTGGGGCAACGAGCCGATCACCAATGATCGCGCGATCTGGGAAGGGCATCCGATCTCGGAGCTCTCCTCCGCGCCGGTCAACTGCTGTGAGTCTGGAGCCTCTCCCTACGGCGCCCTCAACATGGCAGGAAACGTCTGGGAGTGGTGCGAGGACTCCTACACCCCCGACTTCTACGCCTCCTCGCCGCGCAAGAATCCGGTCAATCGCCATGCGGGGGTCGTCAAGATCGTACGCGGCGGCGCCATGCAGCTCAGTCCCAAGTTTCTGCGCACGTACAGCCGCTACTGGCTCTCCAACGTCGACCGGATCTCCGACGTGGGCTTTCGCACCGTGGTGAGCGGCGTCAATGCCGCGCAACCGTAAAGGAGATTCCGGATGCGCCTCTGGCTTTGCCCTCTGCTGGCCGCTCTGGCTTCGCTCGGCGCCGCGACGGCCGTGCCGGGTGCGACGCTCGAGGCCCGCCTCGTCAAGGACATCGACCCGATCCCCCGGGCCCAGGGCTCCAACCCGCAGGGCGCCGTGACGGCCGGCGGCCTCGCCTTCTTCGCCGCCGACGATGGCGAGACCGGCAGGGAGTTGTGGCGGACGGACGGCACCGTGGGGGGGACCTTCCAACTCGCCGACGTCTGTCCGGGGGCGTGCAGCGGCAATCCCACCATTGTGGCGCGGACCGAGCGGTCCGTGTTCTTCCAAGCCTTCGAACAGGGCTTCAGCACCGTGGACCTGTGGGTGAGCGACGGTTCGACCGCGGGCACGGTGCGGCTTGCCCAATCGCTCCTTCTCCCGGATCCTGGCCGCCGGAGCCTATGGATCGCCAGCCAGGGCCTGCTTTACTTCGTCGCCAACGATCTCGTCCATGGTGCCGAGCTCTGGCGCTCCGACGGCACGCCCGCGGGGACCTTCCAGGTGACGGAGCTGCGCCCGGGGTTCGCCGGCTCCGACCCCGCCGAGCTGACCGATCTCGCCGGCCGCCTCTTCTTTCGCGCCGACGACGGCGTGCATGGCCCGGCGCTGTGGACGAGCGACGGCACGGCCGCGGGCACCCGGCTGGTGCGCGACCCGCTCCCCGGCATTGCCGCGCACGCCGGGCCCTCGATGCTCCGAACCGTGGGCCGGACGCTGTACTTCGTCGCCCCCACCACGCGGCACCGCGACGGGCTGTGGAAGAGCGACGGGACCGCTCACGGCACCTTTCCCTTGATCGACTTTGCTTCGTCCCCGCAGGCTCCAACCTTCCGCGACGCCACCGTGTTGGGAGGCCGCCTGCTCTTCATGGCCTCCGACCGCGGCAATGGCGCGGAGCTGTGGGCCACGGACGGGACGAAGGGCGGCGCAGTCCCCCTGACCCGGCTTGCTCCGGCTTCGCCGTTCCTGCCCCTCGACGCCGCCGGCCGCCTGCTGCCGCAGACCTCTCTCAACGGCCGGATGATCCTGCGGGTGGACGACGGCGTGCACGGCGCCGAGCCGTGGGTGACGGACGGCACCCGCCGGGGCACCCGGCTGCTGCGCGACCTCTGCCCCGGCCCCTGCTCCGGCGTCCTGGCGCTCGACCCGGCCGGAATCGCGCATCTCCCGGCCGGCGGCCTCCTCCTGTTCTCCGGCGACGACGGCGATGACACCGGCGATGGATTCGAGCCGTGGGTGACGGACGGCACGCCGGCCGGTACCCGGAGGGTGGCGGACCTCTGCCCCGGGCCGTGCAGCTCCTCGCCCGCGGCGATATCCGCCGGCCCCTCCGGGGTGTTCTTCCTCGCCCAGGAGGAGGACAACGTCTCGCAGCTCTGGCGCTCGGACGGCACGGCGGCGGGCACCGTCCGGTTGACGAGCTTCGAGAGCGCCACCGCCTTGCTCCCCACGTCCCGCGGCGTCCCCCTCAACGGTGCCTTCCTGTTCGCGGCCGACGACGGCGAGCATGGCCTGGAGATGTGGGCGAGCGACGGCACTCCTCAGGGCACCGGACTTTTCCTGGACCTCAACCGCGAGGACCGGGGAGGCTCCTTCCCTACCGCATTTCACTCCGCCGGGGGTAAAGGCTTCTTCTTCGCGGACGACGGCATCCACGGTTTCGAGCTGTGGTCGAGCGACGGCACGGAAGCAGGTACGAAGCTGGCTGGGGAGCTCACCCCGGGCGACGGCCCCGCGGCGGCCCCAGAGGTCACCCAGGCCGTCGACAGCGCCGGCCAGCTCTTCTTCGTGGCCCGCCGGGTCGGCGAGCTGAACGCCGCGCTCTGGCGATCGGACGGCACGGCGGATGGCACCGTGCGGCTGACGCCTCCGGACCTGCAAGTGAGCGCCTTGGAAACCGTTCGCGCCCTGGGCGGCCGGGTGCTCTTCGCCGCCACCGACGCTGCTCACGGCGAGGAGCTGTGGACGAGCGACGGCACCCCCGAGGGGGCCCGGCTGCTGGCGGACCTCGAGCCGGGAGCCGCGGGCTCGCAGCCGCGAAGCCTGACCGTGTTCCAGGGCCGCCTCTACTTCTCCGCCGAGGTGGGCGACAGCGGACGCGAGCTCTGGAAGAGCGACGGCACTGCGGAGGGGACGGTCCTCGTCAAGGACATCGATCCACGGCCCGGCCAGGGGTCCGAGCCTCAGCTCCTGACCGAGCACGCAGGCCGCCTCTTCTTCTCCGCCGCCGACGAAGAGCACGGCCAGGAGCTGTGGAGCACCGACGGCACCGCGGGCGGTACCACCCTGGCAGCCGACTTGGCGCCCGGTCCCGCCGGCTTCGTCATCAGCCATCTCGTCTCCGCCGGCTCCCATCTCTTCTTCTCCGGCGGTACGGCCGACCTGACGCAACAGGGCTTGTGGGTCAGCGACGGCACCGCCGCGGGGACCCGCCTGCTCAACAGCGTCCTGATCCAGCCCGACGTCCGGCCGATCCAGGCTCCGGCGGTGCTCGGCGACCGCATTTTCTTCGCCTCCATTGGTGATCAGGTCCTCTGGACGAGCGACGGTACCGAGGAGGGGACGGAGCCCCTCGCCACCGCCAATGGCATGCAGATCTGCGAGCCGGAGTCCTATCAGCTCTTCGCGGACCGGCTGGTCTTCAGCGCGGAGGGTGCTCTCTACGAGACCGACGGCACCTCGCTGGGGACCGCCAAGATCCTGGATCTGTCGGCGCCTTCCGAGGCCAGTTTCTTCGAGGTGGTGCCCGCCGGCTCGCGCCTGCTCTTCCGGAAGTGGGATCGCTTCACGGGCTCGGAGCTCTGGGCGCTGGAGGCCAGGTAGGCATAGGCGCTAACTTAACGTGGTCTTGGAGCTCCCCCCGCCCCAAGACCCTCATCACCCCGGCCCTCTTCTCCCGACCCCCTCCGCCCCCTCACCGGGAGAAGAGGGAGCAAAGCGGGGAAGCCCCAGGGGTACCCCTCTCCCGGGGCGGTGGATGGGGTGGTCGGGAGAGG
>DASYJD010000081.1:0-34189 GCA_035996875.1 Thermoanaerobaculia bacterium | reverse complement strand
TCTCCCAGCCGCTCCGCCGAGACACTCGTAAGGAAGACGGAGTGGATCTCGCGGCACCAACCCTGGAGAGAACATGAACGGGAGAGTCCTGATCACGGGCGCTGGGGGCGCGCTGGGGCGGAGCGTGGTGACGCGCTTCCTGGACGAGGGAGACCGCGTGCTGGCCGTCGACCACAACGAGGAGCACTTGGCGGAGCTGACCCCCCTGGCTCCCTCGGACGCGCTGTCAGTCCGCAAGGTGGACCTGGGGTCCTCGGGCGATGTGACCCGGCTGTTCGATGAGGTGGAGGCGGCCTCGGGAACGCCCCGGGCGGTTGTGCATCTCGTGGGCGGCTTCCGCTGGGGCCGCCTGGCCGACCTTTCCGACGCCGACTGGGACTTCCTCCTGAAGGTCAATCTGGACACGACATTCCGCATCTTCCGCGAGTCCGCCCGCCGCTTCGAGAAGGCGCGTGGGGGAGCCGTGGTCGCCGTGTCATCGCCTGCGGCCCTGCTGGGCGAGGCCGGGTTCGGCGGCTACGCCGCGGCCAAGGCCGGCATGCTGCGCATGGTCGAGTCGCTGGCGCGGGAGCTCGCGCCCTTCGGCGCCCGGGCCAACGCCGTGCTTCCCGGCACCATGGACACCGCCGCCAACCGCAAGGCGATGCCCGACGCCGATCCCGCGACCTGGGTCACCACGGACGCCGTCGCGGCGGTCATCCACTTTCTTACGGCGCCCGCTTCGGCGGCCGTCAATGGCACCGCCGTGCGGGTGCCGGGACCCTCCCTATGAGCCATTCGCTGGAGTGCCAGATCTTTTTCGATTCGACCCGCCACGCCGAGCCGACCGCCGGCTGTGGAGAGCGCATCGACCTCGCCTCCCAGCCGGAGGCCGCGGCGCCGCTGGAGCGGCTCGGGATCTGCCCGAAGATGGACCTTCCCGCCATGCTGCTCAGCGAGCCGGACGGCAAGGTCCGTATCGTCGGCGTTCGCCTCACCGCCGCGGAGGCTGAGAGGCTCGCGGATGGGGTCGGAATCCACGCCCAGAACCTCGTCGTCTACAGCTCGTCCTGGTGTTCGGACTGCCGCCGGATGAAGCGGGTGCTGGAGGACGCCGAGGCCCGTTTCGACGAAGTGAACATCGACCAGGACGCCGGCGCCGAAGCCGTGGTGCTCGCCAAAAGCGGCGGCCGGCGTGTCGTGCCCACACTTCGGTTCGACGACCGGATGTGGGCCTTCAATCCCGCTCCGCCGCTGCTGCGCCGCCTGCTCAAGGGCCGCGTGCCGCAGAGCTGAGCGGTCCCAACCCGAGGAGCCCCGAGGAGATCATTCCCATGAAGATAGCCGTCTGTATCAAGCAGGTCCCCAACACCGAGGCGCGGCTGCGCGTCAGCCGCGACGGCCGGTGGCTGGAGGAGGAGGATCTGCCGTTCATCATCAACGAGAGCGACGAGTACGCGCTCGAAGAGGGCCTGCGCATCGCCGAGAAGACCGGCGGCGAGGTGGTCGTCGTCAGCCTCGGGCCGGAGCGCGTCAAGGAGGCCCTGCGTAAGGCTCTGGCGGTGGGAGCGGCGCGAGCCATTCACCTCTCGGATCCTGCTTTCGCCAAGGGCGACGCCCTGGCCACGGGCCGGGCGCTCGCCGCCGCCCTGAAGCGCGAGAGCTTCGATCTCGTGCTCACCGGCTCGCAGTCGGACGACGTGGGCTATGGCGGTACCGGCTCGGTGATCGCCGGCCATCTCGGCTGGCCTCACGTCTGGCTGGTGATGGGCGTCGAGCTCGAAGAGGGGAACCGCTCGGCCAAGGTGACCCGCGAGATGGAGAGCGGCGTCAACGAGGTCTCCCGCGTTCAGCTTCCGGCCGTGCTGGAGATCCAGGCGGGCCTCAATCACCCGCGCTACGCCTCGCTCAAGGGAATCATGGCCGCCAAGAAGAAGGAGGTCGCCACGGTGACTCCCGCCGACCTCGGGCTCGACGCTGGACAGGTGGGGGAGGCGGGCTCGCGGCTGGAGATCGTATCCGTGGCCTTCCCGGAGTCGGGCAAGGGGGCGCAGATCTTTCAAGGGGACGCCAAGGCGGCGGCGGCGTCCCTGGTCGAGAAACTTCAGAAAGAAGCGAGGGTGCTCTGATGGAAGGCCATGTCTGGGTCGTATTGCAGCATCGGGAAGGGCAGATCTCGCGCATCTCCTGGGAGGCCGTGGGCGCGGCGCAGAAGCTCGCCGCCAAGCTGGGCGGCAAGGCCGAGGCCGTGCTCCTGGGCTCGGGGCTCGAAACCGCCGCCGAGGTGGCGAAGTGCGATCTCGCCGCCGTCCACGTGGCCGATCACGACGCCCTGCGCGCCTACACGCCGGGGGCCTATATCGGAGCGCTGGCGCCTGCGATTCAATCCGCCGCTCCAACTTTCGTGGTCTTTCCCCACACCTATCAGACGGTCGACTACATGGCCCGCCTCGCTCAGACGGCCGGAGCGGGGCTGCTGCCCGAGGTCACGGCCTTCGATGGCGAGGTTGGTCGCCTCGTGTGGACCCGCCCGGTGATGAGCGGCAAGCTGCAGTCGAAAGTGCGGGTCAAGGGCGAGGGGACGGTGCTGGTCTCCGTCCAGTCCGGCGCCTTCCCGGCGGATGGCGTCGTCCGCGGCGAGGCCCCGGTCAAGCCTCTCGACGTGGACCTCGGCGCCGTGAAGCCGGACCGCGAGATCCTTGGCTACGAGGAGGTTGGGGGCGACACGGTCGACCTCACCAAGGCGGAGGTCATCGTGGCCGTGGGGCGCGGTGTCGGCGGTGCGGACAAGATGGGGCCCGTCGAGGCGCTCGCCAAGGCGCTGGGCGCGGAGATCGGCGCCAGCCGGCCGGTGATCGACAACGGCTGGCTGCCGCGCGACCGCCAGATCGGCTCTTCGGGCCAGACGGTGGCCCCCAAGCTGTATATCGCCGCCGGCATCTCGGGCGCGATCCAGCACCTGGTGGGGATGAAGGGCTCGTCGGTGATCGTGGCGATCAACAAGGACCCCGGCGCGCCCATCTTCACCGTCGCCGACTACGGCATCGTGGGCGACCTCCACGAGGTTCTGCCCGCGTTGACCGAGGCGGTGCTGGCGGCCAAAGGGTAGCCGCGGGGGTGGCCACCCGCTGGGTCGTCCTCAAGTTCGGGGGCACCAGTGTCTCCACCCCGGAGCGCTGGCGCATTATCGCGGACCTGGCCGCCCGCCGGATTGCCGAGAGGCTCCGCCCGCTGATCGTCTGCTCGGCCCTCTCGGGAGTTTCCAATCAGCTCGAAGCGCTCCTTGGTCTGGCCGTGGAGGGGCGCCACGAGGAGGCCTTGGAGGCGCTGCGCCGGCGGCATCTGGAACTGGGGGCGGAACTGAGGATCGACGCGCCCGAGCGGCTGGCGGACGATTTCGAGGAGCTGTCGCGCCTCGCCCTCGCTGCCTCGCTGTTGCGCGAGGCTGGACCGGCGCTCAAAGCGCGGGTGATGGCCTTCGGCGAGCTGATGTCTACTCGTCTCGGCGCCGCTTTTCTGGAAACGCAGGGCATTGCGACAAGCTGGCTTGACGCCCGAACGGCTCTCGAGGCTCGGGAGGATTCGGGTGCGCGCGCCTACCTCTCGGCGACGTGCGACTTCGAGCGCGACGAGGCGCTGTCGGAGGAGCTCGCGGCGTTGCCGGGGGCCGCGGTCATCACGCAGGGGTTCATCGCCCGCAACCGGGAGCGGCAGACGGTCCTCCTGGGCCGTGGCGGCTCGGACACCTCCGCGTCCTACCTCGCGGCCCGTTTGGGAGCCGAGCGGTGCGAGATCTGGACGGACGTTCCCGGCCTGTTCACGGCCAATCCGTCCCTGCTCCCCTCGGCTCGTCTGCTTCGCGCCCTCAACTATGAGGAAGCGCAGGAGATCGCCACCACCGGCGCCAAGGTGCTGCATCCGCGGAGCATTCCGCCTCTGCGCAAGCACCGCATTCCGCTGCATGTCCTCTCGACCGACCGGCCGGACATTCCGGGAACGGTGATCTCGGCGTCCGGCCCGGTGACCGGTCCGCAGGTGAAGGCGATCTCGTCGCGCAGCGGCATCACCCTGATCTCGATGGAAACCGTGGGCATGTGGCAGGAGGTGGGATTTCTCGCCAAAGCCTTCGAGATCTTCGCGCAGCACGGCGTGTCGATCGATTCGGTCTCGACCTCGGAGACCAACGTCACCGTATCGCTCGATCCCGGGGCCAACGCCCTGGAGCCGCCAGCTCTCCGCGCCCTGCTCGCCGACCTCTCGGCGTTCTGTGAGCCCCAGGTCATCGCTCCGACCGCCTCGCTCTCCCTGGTGGGACGGGGAATCAGGGCCATCCTGCACGAGTTGGGTCCGGTCTTGGAAGCATTCGAGGAATTGAAGATTCATCTCGTGACGCAGGCGGCCTCGGACCTCAACCTCACATTCATCGTCGACGAGGAGCACAGCGAACGGCTGGTGCGCCAGCTCCACGGCCTTCTTTTTGGGCACCAAGTGGAAGGTCCGATTTTCGGACCTTCCTGGACCGAGCTCTTCGGCCGCGAGGGGGAGGCACCCGGCGGGGTATCGACGGAATGGTGGCGCGGTCGGAGGCAAGAGCTGCTCGAGCTCGCCGCCGAGCGGGGACCCGTCTATGTGTATGACGCCGGAACCCTGCGCGCCTCAGCCGAGGCCCTGCGCTCCCTGACGGCGATCGACCGTCTGTTCTACGCACTGAAGGCGAACGCCAATCCGGAAGTGCTGCGCGCTTTCCACGAGGCGGCCTTGAGCTTCGAGTGCGTATCGGCCGCGGAGATCGATCATGTGCTGGCGCTTTTCCCGGATCTGGAAGGCGCGCGTCTCCTTTTCACCCCGAACTTCGCCCCGCGCGAGGAGTACGTCCGCGGCTTCGCGGCCGGAGCCCGGGTGACGCTGGACAACGTCCATCCCCTGCGCGAGTGGCCCGAGGTCTTCGCGGGACGGAAGGTCTTCCTGCGGCTTGATCCGGGGCGGGGGAGGGGCCACCACGCCCACGTGCGCACGGCCGGAGCGCAGTCGAAGTTCGGCATCGCGCCGGATCAGTTGGAAGAGATGCGGCTCCTGCTCGCAGCCAATAAAACCCGAGTGGTGGGGCTCCACGCCCACATGGGAAGCGGCATCCGCACGCCCGAAGCCTGGCAGGAAGTGGCCCTCTTCCTCGCCGCCGAAGCGGGGCGCTTCCCGGACGTGAAAGTGCTGGACCTGGGCGGCGGCCTCGGAGTGCCCGAGCGGCCGGGGCAAAGCGCTTTGGATCTCGCATCTCTCGACGACCTGCTGCGGCGTTTCAAGGCCGTCCACCCGCGCTTCGAGCTCTGGCTGGAGCCCGGCCGTTTCCTGGTGGCCCTGGCCGGCGTGCTGCTGGCGCGGGTGACGCAGGTCAAGCACAAGGGAGAGGTGCGTTACGTCGGCCTGGAGACGGGAATGAACTCCCTCATTCGGCCGCCGCTCTACGGCGCCTACCACCCGATCTACAACCTCACCCGTCTCGACGAGACGCCGGCCATGGTCGCCCACGTCGTGGGGCCGATCTGCGAGACCGGCGACATCCTCGGCCAATCCCGCCGCCTCCCGCCCACCTTCGAAGGCGACGTAATGCTGATCGCCAACGCCGGAGCCTACGGGCGGGTGATGAGCTCGCACTACAACCTGCGCGAGCCGGCTTCTGAAACCCTCCTCTCCTCCCCCTCGTAGTGCTTGAGCGAGAGGAGACGACCATGACCCTCGAATCCGAGAACGACGATCTGAGCTTCGGCGGTGCCCTTGCCCGCTTCTTCAGGGCGCCGATTCGCTTGCAGACATATAAGAACCTGCTGTTCCTGGCCCTGGCCTTCCCGATGGGGCTGTTCTACTTCATCTTCCTGGCGGTCGGGCTGGCGCTCGGCTATGGCTTGACGATCGTCTGGGTGGGTTTCCCCATTCTCGCCCTGGTGTTCGCGGGGAGCTGGTGGATGTCGGTGCTGGAGCGCCGGCTCGCCATTGGCCTGCTGGGAGCCGAAGTGCCGCCGATGGCCCCGCCGCCCGGCGCGTCGACTCTCGGCTTCTGGCAGCGTCTGCGGACCTTCCTGTCCAATCCCGTGACCTGGAAGGGGATGGGCTACCTATTGATGAAGTTCCCCATCGGGGTCGTGTCGTTCGTGGCCCTCGTCACGTCACTCTCGGTCTCGATCTCCCTGCTGCTGGTGCCTGTGACGTGGCCGTGGTCTGACGTGACTTTCGACGTCGACTTCGGGATCTGGAACCCCTCGACGTTCAGCGGTTCCCTGCTCTGCGGGCTCGCCGGGGCGATCCTCCTCCTGGTGTCCCTCAATCTGCTGAACGGCCTAGCCTTCGTCTTGCGGCTGTTGGCGACCGCGATGCTGGGCAGCCCGCGCTTCATGGCGGCCCCGCCGCCTCCGGAGATGACCGGAACAGAGCCCTCCGGCCTGCCGGCGCCGGCCGTCGCCTGAGCCGCCTTTCCGATCGAACGTCTTTTTCGCTTCCGGGCAGGATAGCATTGGGGGGTTCCCCAACCCGATCTTGCCCATGAAAGCCCCCACCCTCGATGAGCTCGTGACGCTGCCCGAGCCCTTGGCGCTGCATCGCCAGCTCGACTCCGGCAACTACCGCACGTTCCGCTGGCTGCTGGTGGTCGTCGCCCTGTGCACCCTGGGCGGGATCGCGGCCTCCGCCGACTTCCACGACGCCTGGGGCCTGATCCTCTACCCGCTGGACCTGCTCTTCTGCGCGGCGCTCTTCGTCCTGCGCGACCGGGAGGTCTTCACCCGCAACTTCCGCCAGATCCTGCTGATCTTCCTCTGCGTGGAGATCCTGGTGCTGAAGTATGCAGCGGGTCACTCGGACGACGCGGGCACTCCGCTTTTCATCATGACGGCCTTCCTGCTGCTGGCCTTTCGCCTGCGGGTGGTCGAGCACGTCATGCTGTACGGCTTCTCCTGGGTGGTCGCGGTCTTCCCGTTGAGCTGGGTCGGTCTGGGACGCGGTATGACGCCTTCGGCCGGCGAGGCTCTCATCCCGTTCTCCTTTGTTTTCCCCATCTGTCTGGCCGTGACGATCGCCTTGACGCAGATCGGCCGGCGCCGCTTCCTGGGGGTGTGGCGCAAGGAGAGCTCCCGGCACCGCGAGCGGCTGCGCATGCGCGAGGAGATCGAGTACGCCCGCAAGATCCAGCTCAGCATGCTCCCTCAAGGAGCGCCGGAGATCGACTGGCTCGATCTCGCGGCCGCCTCGCTTCCGGCCACCGAGGTCGGAGGGGACTATTACGACTACTTCCGGCTGGCGCCCACGCAGCTCGCGCTGGTGCTGGGCGACGTCTCCGGCCACGGCCTCGCGAGCGGCCTTCTCCTTTCGGGAGTACGGAGCTGCCTGTATCTCCTGGAGCAGGATCTGAGCTCGCCCATCCGCGTCTTCGAAAAGCTCAATCACATGGTGCGCCGCACGACCGAGCGGCGCACCTACATGACCCTCCTTTGTGCGGTACTCGACAGCGAGGCGGGGACCTTGACGGTGACCAGCGCCGGCCATCCGCCGGTGCTGCGCTATGACTCTCAGGGCCGCTGCTTCGACGAGATCGGCCGGGGCGCTCCGCCGCTCGGTACCTTCCTCCAGGCCGACTACCTGGAGGAGCGGCTGCCGGTGGCGGCTGGCGATCTGCTGATCTTCTACACCGACGGCCTCGTCGAGGCCCGCAACGCCCAGGGCGAGGATTACGGCGACGCCCGTTTGCGGCGGGCCGTGGCCCGCGCCGCCAGCAGCCGGACGGCGCGCGACGTCCGCGATTCCATCCTCGGCGACCTGTCGAATTTCAAGGGCGACGAGGAGCAGGCGGACGACATCACCGTCGTCGTCGTGCGCCTGCGCTGGCCCGCCCGAGGAGAGAACTCTGCGCCGCCGCCGCCGTAGGTAGTCCTACGCCGTCCTGTCTATCGCAACGGCTGAAATGCGATGAAGCTCTCCACCTTCGACGACCTCGTCCTCCTCCCTGAGAGCGAGGCCTTGCCGCGGCACTTCGCGGGCCGCAACTGGCGGGTCCTGCGCGGGGTCCTCTTTATCTCCCTGCTGATCTCGCTGTTCGGCTTGGCCCACACTCTCGATCAGGGCAAGCCGGTAGCCTTCATCCTTTTTCTGGTCGACTTCGCGGCCACTGTCGCCCTGTTCGGCTCGCGCAAGGAGCCCTGGTTCGAGCTGCACTATCAGCGCCTTCAGACCGCTTATCTCTTCCTGCAGAACTTTGCCTGGAGCCCCGGCACTTTCGGTGTGCGCCAGGGCGCGGAGATGGCGGGATTGCTGCCCTGGTTCTTCCTTTCTCTCCGCGTCTCTCCCGCCGATGCCATTTTGCTCTACGGTGGCTACTGGGTGGTCACGTGCCTCCCCCTGGGCACCCTGGGGATTGGCACGCGCACGGAATTCGCGGCCGGGCCGACCGCCTTCGTCGTCTGTGCGCTCGTCCTCTCCTTCGTCTGGACCCGCATCGCGAAGAAGCGTTTCCTCGAGAAGTGGCGCCGGGAGCACCATCGGGCGCGGGAACGGTTGCGGATGCGGGAGGAGATCGACACGGCGCGCCGCGTTCAGATGAGCATGCTTCCCCAGAAGCCGCCCGCGGTGGAGTGGCTGGAATTCGCCGCGGCGTCGCTGCCGGCGACCGAGGTCGGCGGGGACTATTACGACTACTTCCGGCTCGCGCCCTCGCAGGTGGCGCTGGTGATCGGCGACGTGGCGGGTCACGGCCTCGCGAGCGGGCTGCTGCTCTCGGGCGTCAGGAGCTGTCTTTACATTCTGGAGGACCAGCTCGCCTCGCCGGCTTTGGTGCTCGAACGGCTGAGCCCCATGGTGCGGCGGACGACGGACCGGCGGATGTACGTCACCCTCCTCGAAGCGGTCCTGGACCGCGAAGCCGCCACGCTCACCGTCGCGAGCGCCGGGCATCCGCCCCTCCTGTGGCGCGGGAGCGACGGCTGGGAGGACGTGGGGAAGGGGGCGCCGCCCCTGGGCACCTTCCAGGACGCTCACTATGAAGCGGAGACGCGACCTTTAAGCCCCGGCGATATCCTCGTCCTGTATACGGACGGGCTGTTGAAATTGCGCGACGACGCCGGCCGGGAGTACGGCCGCGATCGTCTCGTCCGCGCCCTCGACCGGGCCGGCAAAGGCGCCCGTGCGTCGGAGATCCGCGAAGCCGCCCTCTCCGATCTCGCCCTCTTCCGCGGTGGCGCGGAGACCGAGGACGATATGACGCTGGTGGTGGTGCGGGTGCTGTAAGGTCATTCCTCCCCGATCCGTCTGATACGCTATTGCGCCCTACGAATCAGGGTGGAGGAGCGGAGCGCTGGGCAGTCTGCGGAGACAACTATGCAAACGTTTCAAGAGCTGATTCTCAAACTTTCTGAATTCTGGGCGCGCGAGGGCTGCGTATTGCAGCAGCCCCTCGACTTGGAGGTGGGGGCGGGCACCATGCACCCGGACACCTTTCTGCGCGTCCTTGGGCCCGAGCCCTGGCGGGTGGCCTACGTCCAGCCGTCGCGCCGGCCCGCCGACGGGCGCTATGGCGACAATCCGTTCCGGCTCGGCAAGCACCACCAGTTCCAGGTGATCCTCAAGCCTTCGCCGCTCGACGTGCAGCGGCTGTACATTCGCAGCCTGGAGGCCATCGGCCTCGATCTCACCCGCCACGACCTTCGTTTCGAGGAGGACAACTGGGAAGCGCCCACGCTCGGCGCCTGGGGCGTCGGCTGGCAGGTGATGCTCGATGGCATGGAGATCACCCAGTTCACCTACTTCCAGCAGGCCGGCGGCCTGGAGCTCAAGCCCATCAGCGCCGAGATCACCTACGGTCTGGAACGGCTCACCATGTTCCTCTCGCTCTCCCGGAGCATCTATGAGATCGACTGGGTGGAGGGGCTTGCCTACGGCCAGGTGCGCAAGCAGGAGGAGTACGAGCTCTCCCGGTACTACTTCGAGCTGGCGGACGTCGGCTTCCTGCAGAGCCAGTTCAATGGATTGGAGAAAGAGGCGCAGCGCTGCCTGGAGGCGGGGCTGGTGCTGCCCGCCTACGAGAACGCTCTCAAGTGCTCGCACGCCTTCAACGTCCTCGACGCCCGCGGCGCCGTCTCGGTGACTGAGCGCGTGGGCCTGATGAAGAGGGTGCGGGACCTCGCCGTCGCCTGCGCCAAGGCCTACGTCGAGAGCCGCGAGCGCCAGGGATATCCCATGCTTCAGGGCGTAGATCGCGAGGCCTATGGAATTGGAGCGGAGGTCACAGATGCCGCGCGGTGAATACCTGTTGGAAGTGCGGAGTGAGGAGATTCCGGCCCGGATGCTGGAGCCGGGCGTGCGCGAGCTGGCGACCCGCGTCTTCGAGGAGCTGATGGCGCGCGGCATCGGCCCCCGCGAGGTGGAGACCGGCTACACGCCGCGGCGGCTGGTGCTCATCCTCTCCGGCCTGCCGGAGGGGGAGCCGGACCGCGAAGAACAGGTGATGGGGCCGCCCGTGCGCGCTGCATTCACCGCCGACGGCCAGCCGACGCCCGCCCTCCTGGGCTTCGCCAAGCGGACGGGCCTGGAGCCGGACCAGCTCACGCGGGTGCAGACGGAGAAGGGCGAATATCTGGGGGCAACGAAGAAGATCGCCGGCCGCCCCACCCGCGAGGTGCTGGCGGAGATCGTGCCCCGCATCCTCGCGGCGATCTCCTGGGCCAAGACGATGCGGTGGGGGAGTGGCACGGGGCCCTGGGTGCGGCCAGTACATGGGATCATTTCGCTGCTCGATGGCGAAGTGGTGCCCTTCGACCTCTTCGGCATCGCCGCCGGGAGTTCGACGCAGGGCCATCCCACCCTGTCGCCCGCGCCGTTCACGGTCACCGGTGCCGAGGACTACAAGAGCCAGCTCGCCTCCCTCCATCTGGAAGTGCGGCCGGCCGAGCGCCAGCGCGTCCTCCACGAGAATATGTGCAGCCGGGCGGAGGCTCTGGGCGGCACGCTGGTGGAGGATCCGTCCCTGCTCGAGAAGCTGGCGGCCATCTGCGAAATACCGGGCGTGATGGAAGGGAGCTTCGGCGACGCCTTCCTGGAGCTGCCGGCCGAGGTACTCGCCACCAGCCTGCGCGATCACCAGAGCGCCCTCACCGTGGCCGCTCCGGACGGCAAAGGAAAGTTGCTGCCCTACTTTCTCACCGTCATGGACCGGCCAGACGACCCCGTGGGCCGCGTCCGCTCCGGCAACGAGTGGGTGGTGGCGGCGCGTCTCGCGGATGCCCGCTTCTTCTATGGTGAGGATCATAAGGCGGGGATGGCCCGGCGGGCCGAGCAGCTCCAGTCGCTCAACTTCCACGAGCGTCTGGGGAGCTACGCCGTCAAGACCCTGCGCCTGGAATCGCTGGCCGCGACCATCTGCGACCAACTCGGCTGGGCGGCGGAGAAAGTACCCGCCGTCGAAGCCGCGCGACTCCTCAAGGTCGACCTCGCGACCGAGATGGTGAAGGAGTTCACCTCCCTTCAGGGAATCGTGGGCGGCATCTACGCCCGCGAGGAGGGGCAGCCGGAGTCTGTCTGGCAGGCCGTCTACGATCAATATCTGCCGGCTTCCACGGAGGATCCGCTGCCCCGCGGCCGGGTGGGGCAGGTCACCGCCCTCGCCGACCGTCTCGACACCCTGGTGGGCATCTTCGGTCTGGGGCTCATCCCCACCGGCAGCAAAGATCCCTTCGGCCTGCGCCGCGCCGCCCAGGGTGTGGTGCGAATCTGCCTAGAGGCTGGCCTCGCCCTGGACCTGGAGAAAGCCGCCGTCGCGGCAGCGGAGCTCTTCGGAGACCGTCTCACCCGCAAGCCGGAGCAGATCCTGGACGACCTGAGGGCTTTCCTGAACGATCGCATCCGCTACCTGCTGGGATTGGCCGGCTACGCGTACGACGAGATCGAAGCGGCCCTGGCAGTGGGCAGCAGCAACCTGCCGGACCTTCGCGCGAGAGTGGACGCCTTGCACAAAGTGAGGGAGACGCCCGGTTTCCTCAACGTCGTGCTGGCTGCCAAGCGCATCGCTAACATCGTTAAGGACGCCGCCGAGCGTCCCTTCGACGAAGCGCGTCTCGTGGAGCCGGCAGAGAAGGACCTGGCTTGGGCCTTCAAAAACCTGCGCACCGATATCGAGGAAGCCGCGGCCGAGGGGGATTACGAGCGCTGCCTGCGCCGCGTCGCCGATCTCGCCCCGGTGCTCGACCGCTTTTTCGTCGAGGTCATGGTGATGACCGAAGACGAAGCCGTCCGCACCAACCGTCTCGCCCTGCTTCAGGCGATCGGGAAGGCTGTTTCGAAGACGGCGAAGCTTACGGAGATGGTGGTGGACAAAGCGGAGGCGCGGGCGAAGGCGGTGTAGGGGGCGCCGCCGGCTTGACCCGTCGGCTGCCAACGTAGAGACGCCCACGGGGTACCCCGTGGGGCGTCTCCGGCGAAGGATCGTCATCCCCGTTTTCGAAGACGGTCTGGGGCGCGCGGGCTCCGAAACGCTCTGAATTGAAATCCCGCGACACGCCCCCTCATCACCCCGGCCCTCTTCTCCCATCGCCCTCCCGCCGACCGGGAGAAGAGGGAGAACAACCGATCAACCTCGCGATGACCTGCCGCCGACCTCCCGGTGTGGCATCTCCTCGCGTTTCGCGTTGGGGGAACCTCACAGACCCCGGAGAGCACAGAATTCAGCGTAGCGCCAGAAGTCCTCCATCGTCACGACGCCCATGGCCACACAGGCGTCTATGGCCCGCGGAAGCAGCCGGTCGAGGGACTGCGGCCTGTGGAGACCGATCGCGCACGCGGCGCCGAGCAGACCCTGAAACGCGGCGTCTGCATTCTGGCTAGGTTGATAGGATTCGAACGTCGCGAAGACCGCCTCGTCGGTTTCCCCAGACCCAGGCTCCGCCATCCTCGCCAAGCGGGTGATGGAGATCATCGGCATCGGCTGATCTCCGAAAAATCCCCATACTGTGCATGTCCCCCCGGCTCCGCCGGCCGGTTTCCGGGACGCACGAGCAGCCCGGTTTTCATCCCGGCCCCCGCGGCGGCGTCCAGCTCTTCGCGCACGTCGCTCAGGTAGAGGATCTCCCCTGCCGGCAGGCCGTAGGCCGCGGCGATGGCCTCGTAGGCGGACGCTTCGCGCTTGGGGCCTGTCGTGGTGTCGTGGAAGCCTTCGAAGAGAGGAGTCAGATCACCATAACTTGTGTGGCCGAAGAGGAGCTTTTGAGCATGGACGCTACCGGAGGAGAATACCCGCAGCCGGCAACCGGCGGCGTGCCAGGAAGCGAGCGCTTCCGGCACGTCGGGGAAGACGTGTCCCTGAATCGTGCCGGTCAGGTAGCCTTCCTCCCAGATCACTCCTTGGAGGAGCTTGAGGCCGGTCGATTTCCGGTCCTCGGCCATGAGGCGACGCGCATAGTCCGCGCCGTTTCCAAAAGGAGCCAGGACGATCCCCTTGGAGATCTCCTCATCGTAATCCTGGCGCAGGCGGGAGAGTGCCGCCGCGAGCTCCGGCTCAGGAGCGGACCGGCCGCAGTAGTCGTCCAGACGGGCGGAGGCGTAAGGGAAGAGGACCTCGTAGACGAAGGAGATCGAGGTCGTCGTGCCTTCGATGTCGGTCAGGACGGCCGCGATCTCCTTGAGCGCGGTCACCCGCTTACAGCGTCCGGTTGAAAGGGATGTAGGCGGGTCCGAAGCAGAGGGGCTGGAACTTCGCGTCCTCGCCGGTTTCCGTGTAGTGGGGCGCCCAGCCCGACGGATCCTGGAACAGGCGGATGGCGCGGATCGTCTTGTCCATGCAGAGGTCGAACCAGTGGTGCGTGCCGCGCGGCACGCGGATCATGTCGCCCTTGGTCATCTCCAGGCTGAACACCGGCCCCTCGGTGGGGTGGATGTGGAACAGACCGCGGCCGTGGACGATGAAACGCACCTCGTCCTCGTCGTGCCAGTGCTCCTTGTTGAAGCGGGCGAGCATCGCGTCGATGCCGGGAGTCGTGGGCTTGACGTTGATGACGTCCGCCGTCACGTAGCCGCCCTCTTTCATCAGCCGCTGAATGGGTTCCTGATAGGCGTCCAGGATCTCCTGATCGCTCGCGTCGTCGGCGAGCGTGTCCGTCCCTTCGAACTTGCTATACCAGATGCCCACTCCGGCAAGGAAGCCGAAGATCTCGTGAGGGTCTTCCACGACTCGCTCTTCCTGGGGGAACGTCAACGTTGCCATACACCGACCTCCTCGCGCCTCCGGCGCGTCTCACTTCTCAGGTGCTCGAATCTAGCAGAAAGGTGACAGGCCCTCATCCCTGCCCCGCAGCCTCAGCCACTTCTTCTTCGTCCTTCCGGGCCGCTCGGTTGACCTCGGCAAGCACCTTTTGCAGGTCCGCGAAATCGACCGGCTTCGTCATGTGGTGGTCGAATCCCGCTTCCTTGGAACGGCGCCGGTCTTCTTCCTGGCCCCAGCCCGTCAGCGCGACCAGCACCAGGCTGGTTCCGCCCTCCTGTTCTCTGATCCGGCGAGCCGCCTCGTAACCGTTCAGCTTCGGCAGGCCGATGTCCAGGAGGACGACGTCCGGCCGAAACTGCGCCACCGCTTCGATCGCTTCCAGGCCGTCGTGAGCGGTGTGGACCTCGTGGCCCAGCATGCCCAGGAGCATCCCCAGGCTCTCGGCAGCATCCAGGTTGTCATCCACGACCAGGATGCGGCGCGCGGCAGGTGTCACGACGGCCTCCCCGTGCCCCGCCTTTCCTTGGGGTCCTGGATCCTGGATCACCACGGCGACGGGGAGGTGCACGACGAACTCACTGCCTTTGCCGGGGCCTTCACTGCGGGCCTCGACGGTGCCGCCGTGCATCTCGACCAGCCGGTGCACCAGGGTCAGGCCGATGCCGAGCCCGCCCTCGGAGCGCTCCAGCGAACGGTCCACCTGCGTGAACATGTCGAAGATGCGGGGCAGCATCTCCGCGGGGATGCCGATACCCGTATCCTTGACCCGGATCAGCACAGAGTCATTCTCTCGCTCGGCAGTGACCCAGATCCGGCCGGCCCTGTCGCTGAATTTGGCGGCGTTATTGATGAGATTCATCAGGACTTGCGACAACCGGGTCAGGTCCGCCTCGAGATGAATGGGCTGTGGCGGGATCGTGACCGTGAGCTCATGATCCCTCTGATCGATCAGCGGACGGCTGGCTTCGATGGCACCTTTCACGATCGTCGCAAGCTCGACGCGCTCCTTGCGGAGCTCGATCTTGCCCCGAGTGATGCGCGACATGTCGAGCAGGTCATCGACGAGCCGGGTCAACTGGTGGAGCTGCCGGTCGATCATCTCGATCGCCAATTGCAATTCCGGTACGGGGGGTGCCAAGGCACGAAAGATCTGCACTCCATTGCGGATCGGGGCCAAGGGGTTGCGCAGCTCATGGGCCAGCATCGCGAGGAACTCGTCTTTGTGCCGGTCGGACTCCTTGAGCGCCGCCTCATTCTTGCGCCGTTCGCTGACATCCCGGAAAACCAGGACCACGCCGATGATCGTTCCCTGCTCGTCCTTGATTGGTGCCGCGCTGTCGTCGATTGCCCGCTCCGTTTCGTCCCTGGCGATCAGTATCGTGTGATTCGCAAGGCCGACGATCTCGCCTTCGCGTAACGCCCGCAATGCCGGATTTTCAACCGAGTGACGGGTGTGCTCGTTGACGATCTGGAAGATGCGCTCAAGCGGTTCTCCCCGGGCGTCCCGCTGAGCCCAACCCGTAAGGCGCTCAGCGACCGGATTCAACGAGGTGATGCACCCCGCCGTGTCCGTGGTGATCACGGCGTCGCCAATGCTGGCAAGCGTGACCCGCAACCACTCCTTCGTTCGGATGAGCTCTTCCTCGGCGCGCTGTCTTGCAAGGAGGATGCTCTGGGCGTTCTGCAAAGCGACGGAGCGCAGAAGGTTTTCCTCGTCGTCGTCCTGCTCCATCAAGCGCCTCCAATGGCGTCCGCCGCGAGCGCCGAGCCGAGAACGCGGGCCCGGATCTTTGCGAAGGCTGTGTCACGGCTGGTCGAGGTGTCGTCGCTGAAAGGCGAGAAGCCGCAATCGTCGGTGGTACCCAGTTGCTCGACCGGAATGTACCTGGCAGCTTCGAGGATTTGGTCCCGAATTTCCTCCGGCGTTTCAATTCGCGGATCGATCGGCGAGACGACGCCGATGAAAATCCTCTGGTTCGGCTTCATGTACTCCCGGATGATCTTGAGAAGACGGCCGCGATCCTTTTCGCCCGCGAGCGCAATGTAGAAGCTCCCGGCCCGCAGCTCGAACAAGCTGGGTAACAGCTCGGCGTAATCGACGTCCGCGCTGTGGGTTGAGTCGCGGTCACTACCGGGACAAGTGTGCACTCCGATGAGCTGGCGTTCCTGTGCGGAGAACCGCGCCAGCGCGAGATTGTTCAAATCGATGAAGCTGTTGAGGAGATTCCCGGTGGGATCGATCTTGACCGCCAGCCGTCCCTCCGTGAAGTCGATTTGAACCTTGTGCGCGCCCTTTCGCAGACAGTTGCGAATCTCGGTTTCGTGCTCGTTCAGCAGGTCCTGGATGAACTCCTCGCGGGAGTAGCCGGCGATGGCTTCGGCCGGATACATCAGGCTCAAAGCCGAGGGTGAAATGACCGCCTGCTTCATCGGCACATGGGCGTAGCGCATGGCCACGTCCAGGTAAGTGTCCGCATGTCTCCGGTACCGAAAGGGGCCGCTCGTCAGCCGCGGCATCCGGCGAGTGTGACCGGCCGAGAATGGGACCTTGAACCCATCCGGTGCCGTGTTCGCCAGCCCGTGCACGGAGTATGTCCAGAAGTTGTGATACTTCCTCTGCTCTCCATCGGTGATCATGGGCGAGCCCGTGGCCTCGAACCGCTCGATGGTGTCGCGGATCGCCTCCTCGTACAACGGGTCCAGCGCCGGATCCGTGCCGTCTCGTGACGCGAGCGCTTCGATCAGCTCGAGAGGTCTTGGGATACTCCCAATGGGTTCCGTGGGAATTCGCATAGAAATTCTCGCATAAGCTAGCCCGGTGTTAGAAGAGCCCTCAGCTTGTTTCCTGGTCTCTCCTAAGCCGGAGACGCTGGGGGACGGAGCCCTATTCTATTCGACTCGGGCTTCCGGCCTGCTACAGTCTGCCCGTCATGGAGCCCGATCAAGATCCCCGCGCCGTCCTCGCCGCCGCCGCCCGTCTCTTCTACGACCGTGGCTGGATGTGGGGCACGGCGGGCAACCTCTCTCTGCGCCTGCCCGATGGCAGCTTCTGGATCACCGCCAGCGGCAAGGCGAAGGGGCGGCTCACGGCGACGGACTTCCTGCGCATCGCGCCCGGCGGCGAGGTGGTGGAGAAGGGTAGGCCTGACGACCGCCCGTCCGCCGAAACCAGCCTGCACGACGCGATCTACCGATTGGTTCCCCAGGCCGGCGCCTGCTTCCACATCCACTCGATTCCAGGCAACGTCGCCGCCCGGCTAGCCGATGGGGACGACCTTCGCTTGCCACCGCTCGAGATGCTCAAGGGCCTCGGCGTCTGGGATCAGGACCCGCACGTCGCGCTCGCCGTCTTCCCCAATTACCTGCACGTGCCCCGCATCGCCGAGGAGCTCCTGGCCCGTTTCGGGGAAGCGCCGCCCCAAGTTCCCGGTTTCCTGATCCGTGACCACGGCCTCACCACCTGGGGCCGCGATGCGGAAGCCGCCCTTCATCACGTTGAGCTTTTCGAATACATCTTTGGCTACATCGCCGCGGCCCGGACGGCGGGACTGAATTCTTGATCGATCACTCGATCACAATGCCCTTCAAGTCCTCTTCGGCCCGTGGCAACTGGATTCCGAGATCTTCCATTGTCTCGACCAGCACCGTGGCCACAACGAGGTTGCGGAACCATTTCTTGTCGGAGGGCACGATATACCAGGGCGCCCATTTCTGGCTGGTGCGGCTGAGAAGATCCTCATAAGCGTTCATATACTCGTTCCAGTGGCCGCGATCGACCAGGTCGCCCTTGCGGAACTTCCACTGCTTGGTGGGGTCGTCGAGACGATCCTGAAGGCGCTTCTTCTGCTCTTCCTTGGAGATGTGGAGGAAGAACTTGATCACCGTCGTGCCGGTCTCCGCGAGCAGACGCTCGAAATCGTTGATCTGATCGAAATGGCGATGCCAGACCTCCGGAGGCTCGAGCTCGAGCACCCGCACCGGCAGCACCTGCTCGTAGTGGCTGCGGTTGAAGATGACCATCTCGCCCGCGCCGGGCACCTGGGAGTGGATCCGCCACAGAAAGTCGTGGTCCCGCTCCTCCTCGGTGGGGACTTTGAAGCCCACGGCCCGCACGCCCAGCGGATTGACGTTCTGGAAAACGTGGCGGATGGTGCCATCCTTGCCGCTAGTGTCGATCCCCTGAAGGATGACGAGCACCCTGTGCTTGTGCTCGGCCCACATGGCCTCCTGGATCGCATCCAGACGCTGGCAGAGAGGTACAAAACACTTCTCCGCCTCTTTCTTGCCACCCTTAAATCCCTTGGTCGAATCAGGCTTGAATTTCTGGAGATCGACCTTACTGCCAGGTTCCACCCGAAATCTCTTCATCATCTCTCCTTGGGTCCGCGAGCCACAAGCTGCCTTCAAGTCTATCTCGATCTCCGGGAACTGAGGCCCTCCTGGCACCTCTGTCCCGCAAATGAGCGCTCAAGCACTTGTGTTGTTTAGGAGGTCCAACGTACGGATCGTCTGATCAACCTTCTCCTGAAGGCTAGCCAATTCGTGAAGCCCTTCTTCATTGCGGGCTGGTGCCCACTGAGGGCCCGGCCGCCTCCAATCCGGCCAGTCTGAGGCTCGTTCGCCATTCCCCGATAGGTAGGAAGTCAGGCAACGATTCTCGTTCTTACAAGGAGAAGAAACATGAGAAAGGCAGCTCTGATCACCGTTCTTTGTCTCGTCGTCGCAGTTCCGGTCATGGCCGCGGACTTTGCCATCCGCAGCGGTATCGACGTCTGGACGACCAAGGCCGACGGCCGCACCCACTACGACTTTTCCAGCAACCCGATTCCCTCCGGCTTCTTCTGCCCCAGCTCCGCGCCGTTCAGCGACATCATCTTCTTCAAGGGCTCGCCCATTGCCACGGGCACGCCCGGCGTCCTGGGCAGGACCGACACGATCGTGCAGCGCCTCGACGACGTGGCGTTCGAGAAGAGCAGTGTGGCCACGACCCGCATCCAACTGCGGGCTCTGAGCCTGGTCAGCATGTTCCCCGTCAAGACCTCCTGCGGCTCGTTCAACGTGAAGGCGACCCTGGATGGGGACCAGCCGATCACCCGCATGCGCATTTCCCGAGAGTCGGCGGCCGGCGGCAGCTACGTCGCTCCCTTGGCGCTGAACGTGAAGATGGTGTTCACGCCCGTTGACAATCCGTCGGCCCGTCCGCTGGTGCTGCGTAAGAACATCCAGTTTCGGCCCCAGCCGAACGCTACGTGGACCACCAAGCCATCGACCGGCTTGGTGACCCATGAAGGCTTCGTAAAGGTGGACACGGACGGCGATGGTGTACCCGACGCCTTCCTCGAAGGAACGACGGCCCATTTCTCGGCCGCCGGAAATCCCTTCGCCAAGATAGCCGCCAATGGCTGCCACTGCGCGGACGACGGCTGCACGGAAATGCATTGCACGAACGGCACCATCCTGCAGCAGCAAGTGTTTGAGTAGCCGAAGTACAACCCGGCCCGGCTTCGGCCGGGTCGTTTCTGCGCTCAGGCTGTTCGGGCCGAAGGGGGAGCTGCTCGAGCAGATCGAGCCTCTGCGGAGGCCTTGAAAGAGATGCTTGCCTTGAAAATCCCCCAACAGTTGGGGGATTTTCAAGGCAGACGGGCCGGGTTCGTGCGGAACATCTTCCACCCCGCTCCCCCCGGTCCCTGATACGATTCCCCCACCGATGACGACCTCGCCTTCCGTCTCCCCCCCTGACCGCGACCTGCTGCTTTGGATGTACGAGCGGATGGGCCTGATCCGCGAATTCGAGGAGCGGCTGAAGAGCCTTGTGGAGCGGGGGGTTCCGGTGGGGCCGGTTCACTTCTATACGGGGCAGGAGGCGGTGGCGGTGGGGGTTTGCGCGGCGCTTCGTCCGGGGGACTGGATCGCCTCGACGCATCGCGGCCATGGCCACTGCATCGCCAAGGGGGTGGACGTGAAGCCCATGATGGCCGAGCTGTACGGCAAGGCCACGGGGACCAACCGCGGCAAGGGCGGGTCGATGCATATCACGGACGTGCGGGTGGGGATGCTCGGGGTCAACCCCATCGTGGGCATGGGCGTGCCCCACGCCGTGGGCGCCGCCCTCTCGGCCCGGGTGCGCGGCACGGACGAGGTGGCCGTGGCCTTCTTCGGGGAGGGCGCGACGAGCATGGGGGTCGTCCATGAGGCGATGAACATGGCCGCCGTGTGGTCGCTGCCCGTGGTCTTCGTCTGCGAGAACAACGGCTATGCCCAGGCGACGCCGGTGGAGTATGCGGTGGCCGCCGATCGCATTTCGGACCGGGCGGCGGCCTATCGCATGCCGGGCGTCACGGTCGACGGTCAGGACGTGCTCGCCGTCTGGAAGGCGGCCGGCGAGGCGGTGAGCCTGGGGCGGGCCGGCGGCGGTCCGAGCCTCGTCGAGTGCATGACGTACCGCTATCACGGCCATCATCAGGGCGACGAGACGCTTCGCTACCGCACGGCCGACGAGGAGCGGACGGCCCGCGAGCGCGACTGCCTGCGGCGCTTCCGGGAGGTCCTCTCGGCTCAAGGGTTCGGGGCCGCGGAGATGGACGGTCTCGACTCCCGCAACCGGGAGCGGCTGGACGAGGCGATCGCCTTTGCCGAGGCGAGCCCGCTTCCCGGGCCGGAGGAACTGCTGGCGGACGTGTATGTGGAGACTCCTGCTTGAGCACTGAGGTCGCAACCCGCGAGCTGACTTTCAGCCAGGCGATCAACGAGGCGCTGCGGCTCGCGATGCGTCGCGATCCCACGGTGATCGTGATGGGGGAGGACGTGGCAGGGGCCGCCGGACGCGCCCACCTGGGGCTCTCCGACGCTTGGGGCGGACCCCTTCGCGCCACTCGCGGCCTGATCGGCGAGTTCGGCCCGCAGCGGGTGATCGATACGCCGATCTCTGAGATGGGTTTCGTCGGCGCCGCCGTGGGCGCGGCCATGACGGGCCTGCGGCCGGTGGTGGAGATCATGTTTGCCGATCTCATCGGTTGTTGCTATGACCAGATCATCAATCAAGCGGCGAAAATGCATTACATGATGGGCGGCCAGGTGGATCTGCCTCTCGTCATCCGCACCGCCTACGGCATGCATGGCTTCAAACGCAGCTACGGCGGCGGCGCCGCGGCCCAGCACTCGCAGACGCTCTACGCCGTGCTCGCTCACGTCCCCGGCCTTAAAGTGATCGTTCCCTCGACGGCCTACAACGCGAAGGGACTCACTCTTGCCGCCATTCGCGACAACGGGCCGGTGGTAGTGATGGAGCACAAGTTCCTCGGCAGCGCGGCCAAGGGTGCGGTGCCGGAGGGGGAGTACTACGTACCCATCGGCAAGGCGGAGATCGTCCGCCGTGGCACGGACGTCACGCTGTGCGGCATCGGCCGCATGACACACGTCTGCCTGGAGGCGGCGGAGCTGCTGGCCGCCCGGGGCATAAGCGCCGAGGTGGTGGACGTGCTCACCCTCGCGCCGCTCGACGAGGCCACAATTCTGGAGTCCGTCGCTCGCACCCACCGCTTGGTGGTGGTGGACGAGGACACGCCGACCGCTTCGATGGCGCGCGATATCGCGGCCCGCGTCGCGGACAAAGGTTTCGATTGGCTCGATGCGCCGATCAAGACCGTCACCGCTCCCGAGGCGCCGGTGCCCTTCGCCGCCGTCCTCGAAGCCCTTTACGCTCCGCAGGCCGCGAACGTCGTGGCCGCGGTGGACGAGCTTTTCGGCTAAGTGGGCTGATCTCGTGGCGCAGCGCATCGTCATGCCGTCCTTCGGGATGTACACCGCCGAGGGGAACCTCGGTCGATGGCTCGTTCCGGCCGACTCCGCGGTCGAGGCGGGCGACCTCATCGTCGAGGTCGTCACCGAGAAGGCCACCTACGAGGTCGAATCGCCGGGATCTGGCATTCTTCATCCCGTGGCCGTCGAAGGAGAAAACCTGACGGTCGAGGGATTGATCGGTTGGATTCTCGCCGAGGGCGAGGCGCTGCCGGAACCCGAAGGCGCGAAGCGAGCAATGCCGGAGCGGATCAAGGCGAGCCCCATCGCGCGGCGGTTGGCGGCGGAGAAGGGGATCGATCTCGCGACTCTCACCGGCACCGGTCCCGGCGGACGGATCGTGGAGGCGGACGTGCTCGCCGCGGAATCGGCCGCTCCGCGCGAGACCGCTTGGAGGATTCGTGAGCGCATTCCTCTGGCCGGCGCGCGAAAGACGATCGGCGAGCGTCTGCGGCGGAGTGTGGACACGGCGGTCTCGCTCACCCTCACCCGTGAGGTGCGAGTCGATGCGCTGGTGGCGGTGCGGAAAAACCTTGCGATCTCGTGGGACGCGCTGTTCGTCAAGATCTTCGCCGAGTCGCTACGGGAGCGCCCGGAGCTCAATGCGGTGATAGAGAACGGTGAGATCCTGGTGCTGGACGAGGTCCACGTAGGCTTCGCTGTCTCGCTCCCCGGCGGTCTGGTGGTGCCGGTGGTGCGGGACGCGGATTCCCGGCCGCTTGCCGAGATCGCGCAGGACATACTCGAGCTGGCGGACCGCGCCCGGGCTGGATCGCTACGGCCGCAGGACGTCCTCGGCGGCACGGCCACGGTGACGAATCTCGGAGCGCATGGCGTCGACGCCTTCACGCCGGTGCTCAATCCGCCGCAGTCGGCGATCCTCGGAGTTGGCCGCATCGCTCAGCGGCCGGTCGTGGAGGACGGGCAGATTGGCGTCGGTTGGACCTGCGTGCTGAGCCTCACTTTCGATCATCGGGTGACCGACGGCGCTCCGGCGGCGGATCTGCTGGCGGCTGTGGCGCGGCGGATGAGCGAAAACAAAGAAAGAAACTAAACGATGCCCACTTCTTCTTTACCGGCGGCCTCTGAGCTCGCCCGCCGCATCCGCCGCCACTCGGTGCTGATGACAAGCCGCGCGAACGCTTCTCACATCGGCTCGTCGCTCTCCATGGCGGATCTGCTGGCGGTACTCTATGGCGAATTCCTGCGTTTCGATCCCCAGCGTCCGGATTGGCCGGACCGCGATCGCTTCATCCTGAGCAAGGGGCACGGCTGCGCGGCTCTCTACGCCGTTCTCGCCGAGGCGGGCTACTTTCCCGTCGAGCGGCTGGAAACCTTTTATCAGGACGGCTCGCCGCTCGCCGGCCACGCCACACACAAAGACGTGGCGGGCGTCGAGGTCTCGACGGGCTCGCTCGGTCATGGCCTCTCGCTCGGTACCGGCATGGCGCTCGCGGGCAAGCGGGACGGCAAGGGCCATCGCGTCTGGGTGCTGCTGAGCGACGGCGAGTGCGACGAGGGCTCCACCTGGGAACCGGCACTCTTCGCTCCCCATCATCGGCTCGACAACCTGGTGGCGATCGTCGACTACAACAAGATTCAGAGCTTCGGTACCGTCAAGGAAGTTCTGAATCTCGAACCCCTGGCCGACAAGTGGCGGGCCTTCGGCTGGGGCGTACGGGAGATCGACGGGCACGATCTGGATGCAATCCGCGAGGCCTTCGCCGCCGTGCCCTTCGTGCCGGACCGGCCGAGCTGCATCGTGGCCCATACCATCAAGGGCAAGGGCGTAAGCTATATGGAAAACCAGCTCCTCTGGCACTACCGGGCGCCGCGCGGTGCAGATCTCGAAACCGCGTTGCGTGAGATCGGAGAGGAGACGAAGTGAGGACGGCTTTTCTGGAAACCCTTTTCGAGCTCGCCAAGGCCGACGAGCGGATCGTCTTCCTCACCGGCGATCTCGGATTTTCCGTCATCGAGCCGTTCGCTCAAGCCCTTCCGAAGCAGTTCGTGAATGCCGGCGTCGCCGAGCAGAACATGACGGCCATCGCCGCCGGCATGGCGCTGTCGGGCAAGATCGCGCTCACGTATTCGATCGCCAACTTTCCGACGCTACGTTGCCTGGAGCACATTCGCAACGACGTCTGCTATCACGAGGCGAACGTCAAGATCGTGGCGGTGGGCGGCGGCTTCGCCTACGGCGCCCTGGGCGCGAGCCATCACGCGACCGAGGAGTTGGGTGTCATGCGCATGATGCCGGGGATGACGGTCGTGGCCCCGGCCGATCCCATCGAAGCGAGGCTCGCCACCCGCGCCATCGTGGCTCATCCCGGCCCTTGCTACATCCGGCTCGGCAAGGCGGGGGAGCCGAACGTCCACGAAGGACCGGTCGATTTTCAACTCGGCCGCGCCATTCAGTTGCGCGACGGCACGGACTTAACCCTGATCTCCACCGGCGGCATGCTCAAAGCCGCCATGGGCGTGGCCCATCGCCTGGCTGAGCGGGGAGTCGAGGCGAGAGTCCTCAGCATGCACACCCTGAAGCCCCTGGACACCGAGGCCGTGCTCGCTGCCGCGCGGGAGACGGGCGCCGTCATCACCCTGGAGCAGCACAGCATCATCGGCGGCCTCGGCAGCGCCGTGGCCGAGGTCCTCGCCGAGGCGCCGGATGTCAAGGTGAAGTTCAAGCGCATCGGTCTCCCCTCGGCGTTTTCGCCACGGGTTGGGAGCCAGCAGTATCTCGAAGAGCAGAACGGGTTGGATGAGGCGGGGGTTTTGCGGGTGGTGGAGGCGGTGGTGGGGAAATAACTAACCGATCCCCACCCATCCGCCCGCCGCCGACTCCTCCGCTGCCGTCAACGCCCGCTGCACCGCCAGCCCATCTCCGAAGGACGCGTCACCCTCCCCAATTCCGCCCCTGAGACAGGCATCCACGAAGCTCCGCATCATCCGGCCGAGGGAATGAGCTTGGCCGTCTCGCGCTTCTTCTGGCAAAGGAAGATCCTCCCAGCCGGGCTTTCCCGGGCGAGCCAACCTTAGCGCGTCGACGCTGCCGCGGGAGAGCAGGGCTTCGAGGGCGCCTTCGCGGCCCACCACCTGCACGTGGTTCTGGGCGCGCGGCGGTGTGATCCGGCTGCTCTGCCACTGGCCGCGAGCTCCGGAGGCGAAGCGGATGTTGGCCGTGGCAATGTCGTCCGTCTCGACTCCGGGCCTCGGCAGGAGCTGGAGATCCGCCTTGACCGCCTCGATCGGTCCCAGGAGGAAGCGGGCGAGGTCGAAGAAGTGCGAGCCCAGGTCATAGAGCACACCGCCGCCGGAAGGTCCCTTCAGCGGGCGCCAGCCGCTGGCCCGCAGGCCGTCCCAATACTCGTGGTGGGCACGAAAGAGGAAGGGCTCGCCCACGTCACCGGCCGCCACACGGCGGCGCAGCTCCTCGACGCCGTAGAGATAACGATAGGTGAAGGCCACCTGGTGCACCCGTCCGCTCGCCTCTGCGGCAAGGGTCATCTCCTCGGCCTCGGCGACCGAGAGCCCCAGCGGCTTCTCGCAGAAGACGTGCTTGCCCCGACCGAAGGAATCACCGAAAGCGAGCAGTGCCTGCTCGCGGTGCGCGGCGTTGGGGGTGCAGATCGAGATCCCGTCCAGGTCGTCCCGCGCACAAAGCTCGGCGGGATCGTCGTAAACGGTCGAGACGCCGAAGCGGCTGGCGAGCGCCTGCGCCGCCTCGCGGCGGCGTCCGCAGATCGCCACTACCTCGGCTTGGGGATGACTCTGCAGGCCGGGGACGTGGCAGGCGGCGGCGAAGGCACCTGCCCCGATCACCCCGAAACGCAGCTTACTCATGGCAGCGTCAGATCCGTCTCGGCCGTGGCGACCTTGCCGCTGATCGGGTCGTACACCGCGGCCACGAGATGGTTCGCGTCCCCCTTGAGGATGAGCTTGGTCTCGTACTTGATGAAGCTGCCCGGCCTGGCCGGATGATCGGCCGTGATGTCGAGCGGAACGACGGGAAGCTCCGAGTCGTTGCCGTTCTTGTCCGAGGCCGCGAAGCGGAGCTCGGCGTGGGCTGCGTACTTGTTGCCCATCTGGATCAGCGTCACCACGTCCGCCGGCAGGCCCAGGATGATGGGGATCTCCGTGCCTTTCCGCGTCTTGGTGGGCGTGCCGATCCGCATGGGGAGGACGGTGCCGCCCGGGACGTTGCCGAAGAGCAGGGCGCTCTCGACCATCATCGTGACCTCCGACTTCTTGGAGAGGTCGAGGAAGCTCTCCCGCGAGCGCACCCTGAGCCCCGGCTTGTCGACGGTGACGTCCACCTTGTGTCTCGCGTCGTTGTGCGCCCAAGTGGGGGAGAAGCCGAGCCAATAGTAGGAACGGGTGTCGGCGGCGACCTGGGCGAGCGCCACCATGCGGTTGCCGTTGCGCAGCTCTTTGCCGCCGGTCTCCAGCGCTACGAACTCGAGGGTGCCCTTGTCCTCCTGGTCGCGGAACGACGCGGCGCCGGACCCGGTCGAGCCTTCGACCGACGCATCGTTGGCCGCACCGGGAGTTCCGGGAACGTCGACGGGATAGATGGTGTAGCCCACCAGGTTGGCCGTGCTGGTGAGATTTCGGAAGAGCGTCTCGCCGTCCTTGAACTCACGCGATGCGGAGGTCGTGTTGCCGGCGCGGATGAAGCTCCCGATCGAGAACGGCCAGCCGCCGTCCAGCAGGAGCATCACCTTGCGTCCCGGGGGCGAGGCGAAGGTACGCAGTGTCCGCGCCGCGGCGTTCACCGCCCCCTCCACCTGCCGGAAAAGGGTTTCGCCGTAGGCCTTCTCCGTTAGATTCAGGCTGGAGGCGGCGGCCCGAGAGTTGAGGTCCAGCATGTCTCCGCCCTGCGATGTCCCGATGGCTTCCCCATCCTTGACGAACTGGTCGTCGTGCTGAAAGCGCTGAAGCTCGACGATCCGGTCGAGCCCGCGCGCCGGCCGGCTCATGGCCTGGTCGAAAGCGCGGGCCAGTTGGGCTTGCGACTGCGACCAATTCGAGACCATGGCGAGACGGCCGCCATCGTAGGCGACGATGGCCATCCGGTCCTCCGGGCCCAGGCGGGAGAGATCGTTCCTGAGGGACTTGAGCACCTCGTTGCGCCGGATCTCGGTGGGGAAGTAGTCGTCGATGAACACCAGGTAGCTGGTGCCTACCGCGCCGCCGGGCTCCACTCCCGGCACGGCAGAGGCGGCCGGCGCCGTGCCCCCAGCCGCAGCCGGAGGGGCCACGGACTGGCCGCCGAAGATTTCGGAGAAGTAGTCGACCGGCACCTGTTTGCCGTCGACCTTGAGGTGGAAATCGCCCGGCTTCAGGCCGCTCACCCGGTTGCCTCCCTTATCGGTGACCACCACCTCGACGTTGACCACCCGCACCTCGACCGTTTCGCCGAACACCGAGGTCTCCGGCGGCCGGGGCGGCGTTTTCTGCTGTGCCAGGACAACTCCCGAGCCGAGCGCCAGGGCGCAAGACAGGGAGAAAACGGCGGTCAGGAACACGCTCTTCATGTAGAAACACTCCTTGGGTTCGGCGTTTCTCATAGGGCTCTCATGGCAGCGACAGCTCCGTCTCCGCCGTGGCGAGCTTTCCGCTGACCGGGTCGTAGACGGTGGCCACCAGGCGGTTCGCTTTCCCCTTGAGGGTGATCTTGGTCTGGTACTTGACGAAGGCGCCCGGCGTGGACGGATGATCCGACGAGATGTCGAGCGGAATCACCGGAATCAGCGAGCCGTTGCCGCTGTCGTCCGAGGCCGCGAAGCGGAGCTCGGCGTGGGCGGCGTATTTTTTGCCCACCTGCACCAGTGTCACCACGTCGGTCGGCAGGCCCAGGGTGATGGGGACCTCCGTGCCGCCCCGGGTTTTCACCGGCGTGCCGACGCGCATGGGCAGGGCGGCGTTGCCGGGGAGATTGCCGAAGAGAAGGGCGCTCTCCACCATCATCGAGACCTCCGTCTTCTTCGAGAAGTCGAGGAAATTCTCCCGCGAGCGCACTTTGAGACCCGGCAGGTTAACGGTGACTTCCACCTTGTGGCTCGCGTCGTTGTGCTCCCAGGTGGGGGAGAACCCGAGCCAGTAGTAGGAACGGGTGTCGGCCTCGGCCTCGGCGAGGGCCAGCATACGGTTGGCGTTGCGCAGCGCCTTGCCGCCGGTCTCCTTGGCCACGAACTCGAGCGTGCCCTTCATCTCCTGCTCGCGCAGGAGCGAGCCGGAAATTCCGACCGAAGCGGCGTCGGCCGCGTCGTTGGCCGACGTTTGCAGGCCGGGAACGTCGACCGGGTACACGGTGTAGCCCAGCAGGTTGGCCGTGCTGGTGAGATTCCGGAAGAGCTGCTCGCCGTCCTTGAACTCCCGCGACGAGGAGGGCATCGAGGCGCCGCGGATATAGCTCTGGATCGAGTACGGCCAGCCGCCATTCAGCAGGAGAAGGACCTTGCGTCCCGGCGGGGCGGCGAAGGTGCGCAGCGTCCGCGCCGCGGCGTTCACCGCCCCCTCCTCCTGCCGGAAAAGGGTCTCGCCATAGGCCTTCTCCTGCATGTTCAGGCTGGAGGCGGCGGCCCGGGAACCGAGGTCCAACGTGTCTCCGCCCTGCGACGCCGTGAGGGCTTCCGCGTCGGCTCTGAACTGATCGTCGTGCTGGAAGTGCTGGAGCTCGGTGACCCGGTCGAGCCCGTGCGCCGGCCGGCCTATAGCCTGGTCGAAAGCGCGGGCCAGTTGGGCCTGCGACTGCGACCAGTTCGAGACCATGGTGAGGCGGCCGCCGTCGTAGGCGACGATGGCCATCCGGTCCTCCGGGCCCAGGCGGGAGAGGTCGTTCTTGAGGGCTTTGAGCACCTCGTTGCGCCGGATCTCGGTGGAGAAGTAATCGTCGACGAACACCAGGTAGCTGGTGCCTATCGCGCCGCCGGGCTCCACACCCGGCACCGCCGAGGCGGGCGCCGCGGGTCCCCCTGCCGTCGCAGGAGGCGCCACGGACTGGCCGCCGAGGATCTCGGAGAAGTAGTCGACCGGCACTTGCTTGCCATCGATCTTGAGGCGAAAGTCGCCAGGCTTCAGGCCGGCCACCCGGTTGCCGTCCTTGTCGGTGACCACCACTTCGACGTTGACCACCCGCACCTCGACTGTTTCGCCGAACACCGACGTCTCTGGGGACCGGGGCGGCGTTTTCTGCTGCGCCAGGACGAGACCCGAGCCGAGCGCCAGGGCGCAGGACACAGAGACGGCGGATAGGAACACTCTCTTCATGTAGAAATCTCCTTTTGCGAGACCTTAAGTATAGAGCACCCCCTGCCGGCGATGTTGACGGCGACCATGGAGCTGGCTACCCTTGATGTCGGCAGCCCCCCATCCATTTCTGCAAGGAAGGAAAGTGCCCCGATGGGCGAGATCGAAGAGACGATTGCCGAGGCGGTCGAGAAGGCCAAGGAAGCTCCGGACACCCTCAACAACGTCATCGCCATCCTGGTGGCATTGATTGCCACCTTCATGGCGCTGTGCAACATCAAGGACGGCAACATCGTGCAGGCGATGTCCCAGGAGCAGTCCAAGGCGGTGGACTTCTGGTCGTATTACCAGGCCAAGGGCACGAAGCAGAACCTCGCCGAGAGCGTGCTCGACCAGCTCACGGTCCAGAAGCAGATGAGCCCAGGGCTTTCGGCTCCGGCCACGGCGCTGCTCGACAAGGAGATCGCCACCTACACCCAGAACGTCAAGAAGTACGTGAAGGAGAAGGAAGACATCAAGAAGCAGGCGGAAGATGCACAGAAGGAGTATGACCGCCTGAATGTGCACGACGACCAGTTCGACATGTCCGAGGCGGCTCTCAGCATCGCCATCGCCCTCCTGGGCGTCAGCGCGTTGACCCGGAAGAAGTGGCTGGTGGGCGTCGCGGTGCTGTTCGCCGCCTTCGGCGTGCTGATGGGCGTCGCCGGCTTCCTGGGCTGGAACTTGCACCCGGACGCTTTCGCGAAGTTCCTGAGCTGACGCCCTTCATCGCCCCGGCCCTCTTCTCCCAGCCTCCCCCCCGACCGCCGGGAGAAGAGGGAGAACAGCAAGATCCCTCAACTGGGGAAGATCCGGCTGCGCGGCCCACGCCAGAGGCGCGGCCGGCGGCCGCCGAGGTGGTGCGAGTGTGAGCGCGAGCGGCGCGGGATGGCGCGCCCGGCGATGTCGTTCGCGCCCTGGAACAGCAGGTAGTCCCGGGTTTCCAGGAAGACTCCGGAGCCGAGCTGTGGTTGAGGCCGCGGGCCAGGTGTCGCCTTGGCGATCAGGACCGAGGGGGCGTCGAACGGGCCCTTGTCCAAAGTGGCGTTCTCCGCGACGAGCTCTTTGACCTCGAAGCCGTCCATCGCCTCCAGGATGAAGCGCTCGGAATGGTGCAGGGGACCGGTGTGCAACTCGGCGCCGAGCTCCATGCGGTGTGTCGCGAGCGAGGCGAGGAAGCGTTGCGACGCGGGCGCCCTCTCGGCGAGGAGAACCCTGTAGAGCACCCGCACCTCACACAGGGCGAGAGGCACCAGAATGCAGGCGAGGACGACGGCCCGCCGCCGTGGCTCCGGCGCGCGGCGCACCAACTCCAGCACGGCCAGCGCGCCGAGCATGGCCCAGGCCGGATAGCTCGGATCGAGGTACCAGTGGTGCTGCGTGCGGGAGACGGAGAAGAGCACGAGTGGCACCAGGGTCCAGAGCAGCAGGAAGGGCAGCCGGCCCCGCGCCAGCCGGCGGCCGAGAGCGCGCAGGTGGAAGCGTTCTTCCTGGGCGATGAGGAACGCCGCGGCGAGGATCAGCAGCGGCCATGGGGCGAAGCGGTCCAGCAGCGCCCCGAGATAGCTGATGGGCGAGTAGGTGACCTTGTCGATGATGCTCGTCGAACGAGCGAGGAGATCCTCCTGGACCATGCGCGCGAGGAAGTGGGGCGAGCCCTCGGCGTGGATGCGCGCGGCCCAGGCACCCACCGGCAGAGCGAAGGCGAGGAGAGCCAGAATGCAGGGTACCAACCGCTGCCGCCGCCAGGAGCCGCTCCACAGGACATAGAGCCCGGCGGACGCCACCAGCGGCAGGATGGCGAAGCTCTTGAGCAGGAAGCCCAGACCCAAGAGGAAGCCCAGGGACACCACCCGCCACGGCGATTTTTCGAGGCGTGAGACCTCGAACGTCGCCACCAGCAGCAGAAGCGTCAGCATGGCGTCGAGATCGCCGCTGCGCGCGCCATGATTGGTGAGGAAGCCGTAGGCGGTCGCTAAGAACAGGCCGGTGAGGAGGCTCGCCCGGCGGCCGAGCCACCGCCGGCTGATGGCCATGGCGACCGCGACGGCTGCGATGGCACAGAGCGCCGACGGCAGGCGCAGCGCAAAAGGAGTGGGGCCCAGGATCCAGAAGGACAGCGCCATCAGCCAGTAGCCGAGAGGCGGCTTCAGGTTCCAGTACTCCGGCTGGCCGGCGTAGGTGGTGACGATGAACGACTTGTTGTGGAGCATCTCCCACGCGGCGACGCCGTAGCGCGCCTCGTCGGAGTCGTTGAGAGTGACCGAGCTTAAGCCCGCGAAGACGTTCAGGGCCATCAGCAGGAGCACGAACGCCACGCACAGCCCGTAACGCCGTACGGCGAGGTTCCCGAGGGCGCGCTCAAGAGGAGCCGCCTGAGCCGTCAGGGGTTCCAGCCCGCCGCCGGAGTGAGCCCGCAGAGCGGGCGCAGGGATAATGGAAGAATCCATAGGATCGATATGAGCTCCAACACAGGAGACAAACTGGCCGGAAGGCACAGGCGTCAAGACCGGGCTGAGAAGTTTTTGAGCTGCGGGGATGATATCACAGGCGGCGAGGGCGGCTTGGCACCACGATCGTGCTGGGATCGGGAGAGTCCAAAGAAGTCCGCATCCGCTGCGCCTTCGAGCCCGAGCGGGTCGTCGTGGACCCGGACGGGTACGTCCTTCAGTTCCAGAGGAAGGGAAGCGTCGTCCGGGGAGAGCGAGGCTCTTCTCCGGGATCGAGACCTAGTCGTATAAGTACAGGTCCAAATCGTCAGTCGCCCATTTGCTTATACGACATTCCGCATGGCTTGACGCGAATACAGTTCAGCGGTAGCCTATGCCTAAGCTGTAAGAAAAGAGCCCTTGCACGTTTAGCCAACATCGGAGGTCCGAATGCGAAGAGTCACAGGCATTGGCGGCATCTTCATGAGCGCCAAGGAGCCCAAGGCGCTATGCGATTGGTACAAGAAGCACCTCGGGATCGACGTTCAGCCCTGGGGTGGAGCAGCCTTCGAGTGGACTGACTCCGAAGGCAACCCGACCAAGGGAACTACGGCTTGGTCGATCGGTCCAGCGGACGGCAAGCACTTCGCTCCGAGCGAGTCGACCTTCATGGTCAATTATCGCGTCGAAGATCTGGCAGCACTTCTCAAAGCACTGCGCGAGGAAGGTTGCAATGTGCTCGAGAAGACCGACGACTCGGAGTACGGGAAATTCGGATGGGTCATGGATCCAGAGGGCAACAAGGTTGAACTCTGGCAACCGCCACAAGGGGAATGAAGATCGGTTACTCGCGAGGAGAACCGGAAAGTTTGCCTGGGTCATCGATCCAGAAGGAAGCAAGGTAGAACTTTGGCAACCGCCCTCTGGCCAATACTCCATTCCCGACCACACCACCCGAGGTTCCCATGACCCCATTCATGTCGTTGCTGCTGCCCATCGTCGTCTCCGCCATGGCCGTCTTCGTACTCACACTGATCATTCACATGACACCGTGGCACAAGACCGATTACATCAAGCTTCCCGACGAGGACGGCGTGATGAAGGCACTCCGCCCGCTCAACATTCCGCCGAATGACTATATGGTGCCGCATCCCGGGTCGGGCGAATATATGAAGTCGCCGGAATACGATGCCAAACGCGATGCTGGTCCGGTGATGATCGTGACCGTCGTTCCGTCTGGACCGTGGAACATCGGAAAGATGATGGGAATGTGGTTCCTTTTCGCCATGGTGGTCTCGGCGAGCATGGCGTGCATCGTCGGAACGATCGTGCCTCCCGGTGGCGACACGCACGCGGTGTTCCACCATGTCGCCGTCATCACGTTCCTCACCTACGCGATGGGTGCGGTCCCGATGTCGATCTGGTACGACCGCAAGTGGTCCACGACCTTCAAGAACGCCTTGGACTCACTGCTGTACGCCCTGGCCACCGGGTGGATCTTCTCGATGATGTGGCCGAAAATGTAGCGTCGTCATCGCCCCGGGAGCGCGCAGCGAAAGCCGAGCGTTGAGTTCGCCGTCCCCGGTCGTGCCGGCGCACTGCTCCCGGCTGGGAACTTGACCGTTCGATACCCACCTCGCAGCTTCGCGGAACGCGGGGCGTGTCGACGCCCCGGTCTCCGGTTGCTCCTACTTAAAAACAATCAGGCATTGGCGCGCAGAACCCGCTACCCGAGCTTACAGTTGTGCAGTGCTGCTCGCCACCGTCTTCATGGCAGGTGCAGTAGCAATCTATCCCTTTCGCATTGATCGAGCGTAGTCCCTCAGGGGGGACCCCGGCTGTGAAGTTCGAGGTGCCGGGCAGCCGTGTGTCCGGACGCAGATCGCCATTGGTATCGACGACGGCAGATCCCATCTGATTCAAGGCCTTGCCGTTGGGGAAGGCCCACGGGATGGGCTTCCCGGGGAATGTGACGCTTCCCTTGAGCTCGAGATTGCGTGAGCTCGTGCCCCGCACGGGCAAAAAGGTCAAACGCACATTGGCTGCAAGGGGCGCGCTGAAGCTCCCGCCGCCGGCTTCGCTGCGGTGGATCCGCATCTTCGTGACGGGCTGCTTGCCGTCCAGCGTGATGTAGACGTGATAGGCGCCACAGGAGCTCTTGATGGGAGCGATGCTCACCATCGACAACGCCCGGAACCGAATGCGGGTCTCGGCAACGCCATTTGCGTCGAACACCGCCTCGTCCAAGCGCTCGATGATGGTGTCCGTATTCCGGAGTTGCCCCGGAGTATCGGTCTCAACGGGAAGGCCCTTGAGGGCTAAGCGCAATACCGTTCGCTTAAGACGATATTTGGTATCCTTCTTCCGATAGGAAGGAGGCGTCATGGCACGGAAAGCAGCGACACTGCCGAAAGGTACTCGACTGACAGACTTGATCGGCTTGGGTGTGTTGACCCAGTACATT
>DASYJD010000080.1:0-37377 GCA_035996875.1 Thermoanaerobaculia bacterium | reverse complement strand
AGCTACGCCGCCGCATGCCGGACCTTCGAAAGAAAGAGACGAGCCTTCGTACGAGCCTGCAAGCTCTCGAAGCTCGTGTTGCCGAACAAGAGACTTACCTTCAATTAGCCGAAAACCTTGACAGTTTTCTCTCTCGGCTACTCGATACTGCTGCGAGCACCTCGATTCAGGAGCAGCAACGTATCGTTCGGCTCTTAATCAAAGAGATCCTGGTAGATCCGGAGCGGATCGTGATCCGGCATTGCATCCCCTTGCCACGGTCCGACGAGCCCCCGGGTTATCTTTTGCGTGGGGGGCGTCACTACACCGCCTTGAGGAGTCCCCCGCTTACTCTTCTTGCCGCCTGTCATACCCCGATTGCCCCTCTCATCCACCTCTTCAACCGGTGACTTCAGCCACAGCTTGAGCAGACGTAGGATCTTCCCGTCGGCCACCCGTCGCGCCACGCTCTGCAACAGCTGCCATCAAGGTGCCAGGCGCTTGGATTAGGCCTGCCATAGTGGCCTCGGTCGAAATTCGCCGACTCTAGAGATGTCCGATGCGTCAGACCGCTGTCCTCCTCGCCCTTCTCGCCCTCCTATCGGGCGGCGCACGCGCCGAGGGGCCGGGTTTGAAGCCCTCCTTCACTTGGCCCTTGCCCACGGGTTGGAAGGCCGAAACCATCCCGTTCCCCCTCGAGTTCGCCCCCAGCGTGCGCCATACGGACGTCGAGGAGCTGCGCTTCTCGCCCGGCTTCGGCAACCCAGCCGCCCCGACAACTGGACCTACGCCTTCGCCTAGGTCCTTGAGGACAAGGCCTCCTTCACGGCGGAGACGCTCGAGCGGGAGCTGACGGCCTACTTCAAGGGCCTCTCGATGGCCGTCGGGTCGAAGAAGTTCTCCTTCGACACGGACCACTTCTCCGCGCATATCCGTCCGCGTCCCGCCGCCCGCGCGTCGGAAGCCCGGGAGCTCTTCGGTACCGTCGAGACCTACGACTGCTTCCGGACCGGAAAGCCGATCACCTTGCACGTGGTCGTCCGCATCGTGGCGTGCGAGGCTGGACGGCCGGGCGCGGTGCTCGTCGCCGTCTCGCGGATCGAGGAGGAAGAGGCGAACGAGAAGGAAAGCCCGATCTGGTCGGGTCTGCGCCGGCTCCTCGACGACTTCCGTTGCGGCTGATCTCAGGGAGAGAGGTGCTCCCAATGGGTCCCGACATCGGTCACGTCCGACGCCGTATCGAACGTGTCCTACGGCGCATCGGTCGTGACCGACGGGCCGACGTCGCCTCAGTCCAGCCCCAACTCCGACACCTCCAACTGATCATAGTCGGTGGGGATCCCTTCCATCTTTGGGTCCTTGGCCCGGCCGTCCCGTAGGTCCATGACTGAATTTTACCAAAGATCGAGCGCGGCAACGCTGGCCGGGGCTCCACTTTCCTCTTTAGACGCGGGTGGTCGGCTCGTCCGGCCCAACGGGCCGGGAGAACGGAGCCCAGGGCCGAGGCCGGAGGCCGACGCCCTGAGTGTAGAGATTGACAACCCGATGCGGCCTGAAGGGCCGCGAGACCATCGGCCCGGCGTTGAAGGGCTACGGTTGGGAAGCCGGTCGTTCGAGCTCTTCTTGAGGCGGCCGACGACGTCGGTGCTCAGCAAGGTCTCGCGGCCCTTCAGGCCGCAGGGATGGGGTGCCTTTTTTCCCCAGGGCAACGGCCTCCGGCCTCGGCCCTGGGCTGGGTTCTCCCGGCCCGTTGGGCCGGCGGGGAGGTCTTCCGAGAGCTGACGGCGAATCTGGGGCGGTCGGCGTAAGCTGTCAGTCGGGAACACCGGAGATCAGCGCGCCAAATCGCTCGGGATCGACGTTTCCCCCGGAGAGGACGACGCCGATGCGCCGGCCCGCGCTGTCCGGAACCTTGCCGTGCAGAAGGGCGGCAAAGGCGGCGGCGCCCCCGGGCTCGACGACCAGCTTCATGCGCGAGGCGAGGAAGGCCATAGCCGCTCGCAGCTCCGTATCGCTCACCGTGAGGATGCCCTGGGTGAGGGCGCGGACGATGGCGAAGGTGCGCTCGGCGGGCCGGGTGGTCTGTAGCGCGTCAGCGATGGTGTTTGGGAGGGGGATGGAGACGGGCTCGCCCTGCTCCAGGGAGCGCCTCATATCGTCCCCCGCCTCGGGCTCGACACCCCAGAGGCGGATTTCGGGGCGGATACCGCGGGCGGCCACGGCGGTGCCGGAGAGGAGGCCGCCGCCGCCACAGGGGGTGACGATCAGGTCGAGGTCAGGCACATCCTCCAGAAGCTCCAGAGCGAGGGTTCCCTGGCCGGCGATGACTGCGTCATCGTCGAAGGGAGGCACGAGGATCGCTCCCTGCTCGTCCTGAATGCGGCGGGCGATCTCCTCCCTGCTCTCGCCGCCGACCCGGTCATACAGCACGACCTCGGCGCCGTAGTCCCGAGTGGCCGCCACCTTGAGAGCCGGGGCATCCAACGGCATGACGATGGTGGCGCGCAGCCCAAGCTCTCGGGCGGCCAGGGCTACGGCCTGGGCGTGGTTGCCCGAGGAAAAAGCCACGACGCCGCGAGCCCGTTCCTTGGCCGTGAGCAGAGTCAGCCGAGAGAATGCCCCCCTCGCCTTGAAGGCTCCCACCCGCTGGAAGATCTCGCACTTGAAGAAGAGACTGGCGCCCACCCGCTCGTCGACCAGCCGCGATGTCAGCACCGGCGTGCGATGTACATACGGGCCGATCCGCTCGCGGGCGGCCTGGACGTCGGCGAGCGTGACGGCGAGGGAGGGTGGCATGGCGGGCGTAGCTTAACCGACCTTCGCCTCCGGTTTCGACATCTCCGGCGCCCGTACCTTGAGCGACTTCGCCTCGATGAAGATACGGCCGATCTCCGGGTGCCGCTCTCGCACGTCCTTTTCGAGGCGCTCGATGGCTGCCGTGATCTGGGCGGCGGTGGCGTCGGGGCGGAAATCGATCTCCAGATTCAACAGCACCTCGTCGGGGCCAAGATGCATGGTGAGAGGAGGCTTGACCTCCACCACGGCAGGAATGGCCCGCGCCAGGGCTCGGATGTCCTCCACAACCTCCGGGTCGGCGCTCTCGCCCAGCAGCAAACGTTTGCTCTGGTAGACCAGAAACAGGGCCACGCCCGCCAGCAGCAGGCCGATCACGATAGAGGCGATTCCGTCGGCGTACGGGGTGCCGAGCCACTGACCCAGGGCAACGCCCGCGAAAGCGACGATCAGGCCGGCCAGTGCCGCCGAGTCCTCGAAGAGAACGGTGAGGATCGACGGGTCCTTGCTCGTGCGGACTGCTTTCCAGAGCCCGTCCTTGCGGATCTCGGGCAGAAGAGGCCGGACGGAGAGGATCCACGACACCCCCTCGCTGACGAAGGCACAGCCGAGGACGCCGTAGCTCCAGACGAGGTCCTTCAGCGGATGGGGGCGCAGCAAATGGGTGATCCCCTCGTACACGGACATCCCGCCACCGACGCCGAAGAGGGCCACGGCGACGATCAGGCTCCAGAAGTAGAGCTCTTTGCCGTGGCCGAACGGGTGACCGACGTCTGCCGGCTTGCGGCTCTTCTTCAGGCCGAGAAGGAGAAGGATCTCGTTGCCGGTGTCCACCAGGGAGTGAATCCCCTCCGACAGCATGGCCGAGCTGCCGGTGAAGCCGGCGGCGACGAACTTGGTGGCGGCGATCAGCAGGTTCGCAGCCAGGGCCCCATAGATGGCGAGGTGTCGATCGTCTTGGGATTCCGGCATGAGGGGACACGTCTCTCGCGTCGCGCTTGGCGGAGTGTTCCTGCAAGCTGCGGGCCGGAGAAAAAAGAACAGGCCCGGGATTGCCCCGGGCCTTGGGGGAGAGACAGGAAAAATCGTCTAGAGAGCGTCGAAGCCGGCTCGTGTCACGCGCTCGTTCTGCAACCGTTGCAGGATGCCGCCGACCAGGCGAAGCACTTCGAGGGTGGCTTGATCGCGTTCCAGGGCATCCTGAAGCAGGTGGACGGCCGAGAGTGCTTCGCGTTCGACGCCCAGGACCCGGAAGCTCGAGACGACTTCGGAGACCAAGCCTCGCACCTCGGTCGTGCGGCTCTGGCGTAGCCAGATACCGGCGAGGTCGAGGGAGACGAGGGCGGCCTGATAGCCCAGCCCGGCGGCATCCAGATCCTCGCGGATCTGCTGGAACGTGACCTCGGCGGTGCCCAGGTCGCCCATTCCGGCGGCGATTTCGCCTTCGAGGCGGCGGAGCTTGACCATGAGCAGCCGGTCGGCATGAGCGGCGTAGAGGGAGCGCATGCGCTGAACCTGGCGTTGCGCCTGCTCGTATTCGCCAAGCTCGACCCGGAACAGAAGGATGTTATGCAGGGTATGGAACACCAGCTTGGCGTCCCTCGTCCGGTCGATCATTGACAGGCCGCGAGCCAGGAGCTGGAGCCCCTCTTCGGGCTTGCCGGCATAACCGGTATAGAGGCCCTTGAGCAGCACGATACGGCCGACCTCATGCGAGTCACTGAAGCGGCGGTGAATCGCGTAGGCGAGGTCGAGCATGGCGAACGCCTCTTTGAAGCGCCGCTGGTCGCAGGACAAGGAGGCACTGAGGTCGGCGATGCGGGCGTAGAGGAGAGGGTCGCCCGTCCCCTGGGCACGGAGCTCCAGGGCCAAGCCCATGGCGGCCTCGGCCTGCGCGAAATCGTCGGTGACGCGATAGGCGTTGGCAAGCTCGGCCCAGGCTCGCGCCTGCATGTCGATCCTGCGCTCGGCGCCGTAGACCGCTGGATCGAGCCGGTCGGCAGCCATCCTGGCGAGATCCGACAAGCGCAGCATGCCGGCGTGATCGGTATATCGCAGAGCACGGCTCTTCTCCAGGAGACTCTCACAGAGGCCCCAGGTGATTTCGCCCTCGGGCAGCGATGGAGCTTCCTGACGCTCCAGGGCGTGAAGGATCTGCTCGGACTTCGGAACGGCTGCCTCCCGCTCGGAGTCCAGACGCCTCTCCACCTCCATGGCCTTGGCGAAAGCCGCCGCGATCGAACGGTCGTAGGCGGAGCTCTCTTCGGCCGAAAGCTGTGGCTCCGATCCGTTCCCCGGTGTAAACATCGCCATGGTGAGCGGCGACATCTCCTGCCGGCAGCTGTCACAGCCACCCAAAAGGTGGGCCACTGCCGATTTCACCTCCCGCGCAGGAAGGTTGTTGAGCAGAAAGCCCTCAAGGGTTTCGCGGTGTGGATGCTCGCTCATCCGTATCTCCTCAGATCAGTTCAGCAAAATGTAACGTATTCTCGCATACTCAGAGGATCAATGTCTTCCCCAGGGCTCAGTGCTGGCTGCCTGGCTGCAGGGGCAGAGCGATCAACTCGTTACCGTTGGGATCGACTCCCCACCCGCGGTCGGTGGTGGGCTGCTGCTCCGACACGCTCTTGTCGAACAAGCGGGTTACCGTGTTCACGGCGGCATGGGCTCCCGGCACGGTGTCGAGGACGGCTCCCCAGAAGCTGGCGAAACGGTCCATGACGGTCCGGTCCGCGGCGGCTGCGGGTTGCGCTCCGATGAGTACCAGCGTAAGAACGAGCGCCAATGAAGCAACCCCTCGGCGAGCGGTTCTGCGGGACATCTCCTCCTCCTTTCGCGAGCCTTCCGGTGCCGGGTCAGCTCCGGCCTTCCTTGGCCGCAACGCCATCGTTGCGGTGCTTCAGGCTCAGGATCTTATGGTTCCCCGGTGCGCCGCCGCTCCCCTCCCAGGGCAATCGGTCGCGCCTCAGGCAGGCTATACATGCATCTAAGAGTTAAGGTGTAGCTCGCGAGGAAAAGTGAGCCGCTCCAGCGAACTTCTTTTTTCCCTCTTGCCGGCGACCCCTTCGGATTCCCGGTGTCGAGGGACTCCTGAAGGGGTGGGTTTGTCGCAGTAAACTCAGGCGTGTCAGCACTTACAGCTTGGTTACCGCCGCCTTACGCCGGAGCTGTAGCACCTGTACGTCCGGGTCCACCACGACTTTCTGGGGCTGGAAGGCGCAGGCGATCTCCACGGCCTTCTCCTCTCCCGCGCCCAGGATGACGGTGGCTCGGGCGTCCCGGTAGCCCGGATCCGGCTTGCCCTTGTCGGTGAAGCGGTCGCCGCGGACGGCCGCCACGGCCACCGGCATGCGGCCGGTGCCGAGGTTCTTCACCCGCACGGTCACCTTCCAGCTTCCGCCGGGCGTGCGGCTGGCGCTGGCTCCGGCGAGCTGGTACTCGGGCACTACCACTTGGTGGAACCACTGGCGGACGAAGTCGTCGTAGCCTGCCGGGTCGGGCGCGTAGGGACGCAGGGCGGCGGTGAAGTCCTGGAGGACCGGGTAGTCCGGACCGTTGCCCCAGTCGGCGATGAATTGGCGAAGGCCGGCGAGCATGCGCTCGCGTCCCAGCCTCTGCTCCATCATCCAGAAGACCCAACCCCCTTTGTCGTAGGTCACCGTGGTGTCGCCCTGGTGCGAGCCGTCGACCTTGACCAGGGGACGCTCGGCGTCGGCCCGGCGGGAGTTGCCGTAGCTCTCCTCGATGCGCTTCATGAACTCCATTCGCGCCTGGTTGCCCTTGACTTGCTCGGTGAGCAGGGCGGTGGAGAAGTGGGACATCCCCTCGGAGAGTAGGTTCCCTCCGGGGCCCTTGCCGGGAGTCAGGAGATTGCCCCACCACTGGTGGGCGCTCTCGTGGGCGGTGACCATGAAGACGGCGTCGGTCTTGACGTCGCTCTTGGTGAGGAAGCCGATCCCTTCCGAGAAGGTGATGTCGGTGGGAAAGCCCTGGGCGTAGCCGGCGAGCCCGGGGAACTCCGAGAGCTTGAGCTCGTGCCAGGGGAAAGGCTTGAACCACTCCGAGTAGTAGTGCCGCGCCGAGTCCAGGGCGAGGCTCATCTCGCCGACGTTCATCTCATGCCCGGGATGGTAATAGATGGACGTGCCGTGGCCCTGACGTACGTTCCAGCGTCCGCCCACGACGTTGAAGAAGCGCACGGGGTAGTCCGTCTTCCAGACCACCGTGCGCTGGCCGCCCGCGACCTTGTCGCTCTCCTTCACCCCCACGGAGTTGAAGGTGTAGGCGGCCGGGCCGGTGACGGCGATGCGGGTGGTGAACGGGTGGTCGACGCCGAAGGCGACGTCGGTCTTCCCCTTGTAGAAGTCGTCGGGGTAGACCTTGGTCTCGTAGTCGGTCTCGTCCTTCTTGCCGATCTCCTCGATGTAGCCCACCGCCGGTACGAAGCTGGGGCTGAAGCTGGTCAGCACCACTCCCGACGGCAGGATGAACTCCATCGCGCCGCCGCCGTTCTTGGTGATGCCGGGGGGGAAGCTCTCCTCGAAGTCGAAGCCGACGCGCAGCCGATCGCCCGGCTTCAGGGGCACCGGTGGCGTGAAGACGTAGAGCCCCGTGCGGTTCTCCGGCTTGTAGGGCTTGCCGCCCAGGGTCCAGTGGAGCTTCCGCCAGTTGAAGCCGCCGGTGAGCGCAAACTGCCGCAACTCCTTGTCGCGGTCGTTCAGCATCTCGTAGCTCCCCCGGCTGTGCAACCAGCGGCGCTCGGGTGCGAGCTTGAGATCGAGGTCGACATCGGCGATCGCCGGCTCGGGCGCGTCCTTCCAGGTGGCCAGGTTCTGTTTCCAGTAGTCGTGCTCCTTCTTCTCATAGAAGCCGCCCTGAAAACCGTCCTGCACTGCCACGGCGAGGACGGTGCCGAGGATGAGCGGCACCAGGAGGAAAGGAGCCAGGCGCACTGCGCCGCGCCAGAAGGGGGCCGGTTGCAGGCGGTGAATGCGGCCGATGGCGTCCGCCTGGCGCCGGCCATAGGCGCGCACGGCCACGGCCACCAGCAGCACGGCGACGCTCAATGCCAGGAGCCGGTTGAGCAGCAGGGCCTTGCGGTTCATCTCGAAAAGCCCCATGTCGCTCCACTGCAGCGTGCCCCAGATCCACCAGTTCCACACCCAGTTCATGTGGCCCTTGACCTGGAGATAGAAGGTCAGGATGATCACTCCCAGACCGACCCCGTAGCTCAGATACCGCTGGCCGCCGATCGCCTGGACGGCGACGATGAAGCAGGTCCACAGGATCAGCGTCGGCACCAGCAGTCCGCCCCAGACGATGAGGTAGGGACTCAACGCGAGCCCCACCTTCCCCTGAATGAGAATGGCAATGGCGCAGCCGAGGAAGGTCGCCGCGATCATCACCACACCCACGAGGCTGTTGGCGAGCGCCTTGCCGGCGAGGAACGAGGCCGTGCGGGTGGGGGTCGAGAAGGAGATGGCGGAAAGGCCGGAGGCCCGCTCGCGCTCCAGCGACTCCACGGTGTAGAACATCAGCAGCAGGCAGAGCAGCAGGGAGAGCGTGTTGAAGCTGCCCACCGCCGTGAGGCCGGGGGTGAGGAGGACCTCGGTCTGGAACGCTCCCAGAGTCAGCAGGCTCGATCCCAACGTCTGGAGCAGGATGAGCGCCCCGAAGAGATAAAGGCCCGGGGAGGCCAGCAGGTTTTTGAGCTCCGTGCCGGTAACCAGGCGGATGCCACGGAAGAGGCCGACGTCGCCGCTGCGTGCTCCGGTTTCCGAGAGAGTCCGGGGAGGCGAGACAACAGGGGCGGCGGCTGCCGGAGACCGGCGGCGACGCCAGCCACCTTCGGACACCGACTCGCCCTGCAGGTGCGTCGTCATGTGCCGCTGCGCGAGGGAGACTCCGAGCAGCCCCAGTCCCAGGAAGGCCAGCCGGGAGAGGACGAACGGCAGATCGAGGCCGATCGGAGTCTTGTTGTAGAAGGCGGCTCCGCGGTCGGCCTTGAGCCAGGTCTCGTTGAGCCAGCGGAAGCCGGCTGGATCGATCATCATCAGCGCCTGATTGATCCGCGGGTCGAGCCAGGTGGGCGCCCAGTTCCAGAGGAAGAAGCCGCAGATCAGGAGGACCGCCGTGGGGAAGAGGAAGACGGCGGTCGGCTTGCGCCAGCGCTCGCCGAGATAGAACGCCGTGCCGAGATAGAAGACGATGGCCGGCAGGGCGAAGATCACCACCGGGCGCAAGTAGTTGACGAGGTGGAAGGGGCCCTGGATCTCGGCCGCCTTCGCGTTCGGCACCAGGTGATTGAAGAACATCGTCAGCAGCAGGTGAATGCCGAAGACGGCCAGAAAGCCGGTGAAGATGGCGAGGAACTTGCCCCACACGTACTCGCCCGGGCGCAGCGAGGTGGAGTGGAGGATCTCGCCCACCCGCGCCTCGTCGTCGGAGATCACCGCCATGCCGGAGGCGATCGAGGCGAAGAAGGAGTAGAGGATCGTCACCAGAGTCACGAGAAGGAAGGCAAAGTTGAACTCGGAGGTGATCCACGCCTTGGTGCCGCCCACCGAGGAGTCGCCCGAGGAGATCGTCATGCTCCCGGTCGAAAACAGCCAGGTCGTGAGGACCAGGATGCCGACGAGGAACCAGAAGAGGGGGCGCTTCAGGGTGTGGGCCAGCTCCATTCCGAAGATGGTCCGGGTGCGGGAGAGGGCCGGGCTCATGCAGCCCCTCCCGCGGTGGCCGCGATCTCCGCCTGTGGCGGCGGTGGATCGAAGCTTCCAGGGAGTCCCGCCGGGCTCGACGGCCCCGGTTGATTCACGTCCTGCATCAGCAGCAGGTAGGCGTCCTCCAGGGTGGCGGGCGCGGGCTCGAATCCCGCGGGTGGCTGGCCGTCCGGCTGGTAGATCCGCACCCGGTTCTTGCCCTCGACGAGGATGGCCTGGGTGACCCGCAGCCGGCGGCGGACCTCGTCCATCTCCTCGCGCGGCACCCGGCCCTCGAAGATCTTGCCCACGATCGCCCCTCGCGCCTCGGACGGCGAGGTCTGGGCCACCAGCCGCCCCTTGCGGATGACGGCGAAGCGGGGGCAGAGCACGGCCACGTCCTCCACGATGTGAGTGGAGAGGAGCACGATGCGGTCGGCGGCGAGCTCGGCCAGCAGGCGGTAGAAGCGCAGCCGCTCCTCGGGGTCGAGGCCGGCCGTGGGCTCGTCGACGATGATCAGCCGCGGATCGCCGGCGATGGCCTGGGCGATCCCCAGCCGCTGGCGCATGCCGCCGGAGTAGGTCTTGACCTTGCGCTTCGCGGCCGACGAGAGGTTTACCCGTTCGAGTAGCTCGGCGACCAGGGGCTTCAGGCCGCCGGGCGCCTCGACCCCCTTGAGCTGAAGCAGGTAGGAAAGCATCTTCTCGCCCGTCAGGTGGGGGTAGAAGCCGAACTCCTGGGGGAGATAGCCAAGCCGGCGGCGCACCTGCTCGGGGCGGGCGAGCACGTCCTCGCCGTCCAGCGTCACTCCTCCCGAGGTAGCCTCCAGCAGGCCCGCCAGGATCTTCATCAGCGTCGACTTGCCCGCGCCGTTGGGGCCCAGCAAACCGAACATGCCCGGCGGTACGTCGAGGTTGATGCCCTGGAGGGCCGTCACGGGGCCGGGATAGACCTTCACGAGATCGCGGATCGTCAGCATGGGAAGTCTCCTTGGTTCCGAGGCGCGATTCTTTCTACCTGGTCAGTCGGCCCCGTCTTGCACCAATACGAAATGGACGGGGCGAAGGTTACGGAATGCCTCGCGGCCTGGGGCAGGTTATCCTGTTCCAGCGCAAACGACCCCGAAGCGCTCCCAAGGAGAATCCTCATGACTCTGAAGCTCAAGACCTTCGTCTCCGTCCTGTTGATAGCCGTCCTGGCCGCTGGAGCTTCCGCGATGCTTTCCGCCAGCGTCGCCGCCGCTGGCGCTGACACTGCCGCCACTGCTGCCAAGCCGGACCTCGCCGCTTGGCACAAGCAGATCGACACCTGGAAGAAGGAGCGGACCGAAGGCCTCAAGCGAGAGGACGGCTGGCTCACCCTCGTGGGTCTCTACTGGCTCAAACCGGGCGAAAACCGCTTCGGCAGCGATCCGGGCAATCCGGTCATTCTGCCGAAGGGCAAATCCCCGGCCGTGGCCGGCACGCTGGTCCGCGACGGAGAAGCCGTCACCGTGCACGCTCAGCCGGGCGTCAACCTCACCGCCGACGGCAAGCCGGTGACCGCGAGCCTTCCCCTGGCGACGGATGCCAAGGGCAAGCCCACGGTCCTCGCGCTCGGCTCGCTCTCTTTCTACGCCATCCAGCGGGGCGACCGTGTGGGCGTGCGGATCAAGGACAAGGAGAGCCCGGAGCGGACCGCCTTCAAGGGAGTCGACACCTTCACTCCGGACCCCAAGTGGCGCGTCGTCGCCCGCTTCGAACCCTACAAGGACAAGAAGATCCCCATCACCAACGTCCTGGGCCAAGTGGCGCAGGAGACCTCGCCGGGCGCCGTGGTCTTCGACTGGCAGGGCAAGACCTACCGGCTGGACGCCCTGGGCGATCCCAAGGAGGGACTCTCCCTCATCTTCGGCGACACGACCAACGGCAGGATCACCTACGGCGCCGGCCGCTTCCTCGACACCGATCCGCCCAAGGACGGCACCGTGGTGGTGGACTTCAACACCGCCTACAACCCGCCCTGCGCCTTCACCGCCTTCGCCACCTGCCCGCTGCCACCGGCCCAGAACAAGCTCGCCCTCGCCGTCGAGGCCGGGGAGAAGAAGTTCGTGGGGGGACCGGAGCACTGAGAGAGAGGCTAAAACAGCGACCGGCGGGCCTTGATTGTGCCCGCCGTCCCCTGGTCCGCTTTTCTCAGCGCCGCGCCTTTGTGCATCGCGACATGGTCTGTTTTATCGCTCTTGATTTCATACTGCGGATCATCGGCGCTGGCATGGTGCGTATATCCCTTGTAATCGACATCTCTTGTATGCACCTTGATGATCTTGCCGCTGACATGCCCGGCCTCCGAGTTCCAGCTCACGTGATCGCCGACTTTGAATTTTCTTGACATGATGGTTCGTCTTACGGTTCGGGTATTACAAGCGAAGTGGCGGCGAGAGGCTCGCCGCTACCCGCCCACCCTCCTACCGCCCGCGCCGCAGAATCGGATAGGGATTGATCGGCTGGCCCTGCCACCAGTTTTTCTCGGGGGGCAGGAGTGTGATGGCGAAGTGGAGGTGGGGAGTGTCCGGCGGGGCGTTGCCAGAGGTTCCGACGTAGCCGAGTACCTGCCCGCGGGTCACTTGATTGCCCTCGGCGAGGCCGGGAGCGTAGTGCTCCAAGTGGGCGTAGTAATAACTATAGGTGTTCGTGGGATCGAACTGGTAAATAGTCAATCCGCCCTTGTCGCTGGTGAAGAGCTTGACGATGCGGCCCGCCTCGACGGCGAGGATTGGCGTGTTGCGCGGCGCCAGGATGTCGATGGCGTCGTGGACGCGGCCCTGGCTGCGGGCGTCCTTGAAAGTGTCCTGAAGCGCCTGCCTCGTCACGCCTTGAACGGGCACCATCAGATCCCGGGCTGCCAAATCCGCGGGCATCGGGGCCGGCGGGAGTGCCGGAGTGGCCTCGGTGACAGGCGCGGTGGGCGAGGTCCCTGGAATCTCTGGCGGCGCAGCCCCCTGCGTGACCGGCGCGGCTGGGGGAGGGAACGGGGGCGTCGCGATAGGCGACGGGGACGGCGCTGCCATGGGCGGAGGCGGCGAGACGGCCCGCGGCTGCTGCGGCCGGCCACTGAGCTGGCCGTACAGATAGACCACCAGCAGCACCGTGGCGGCTCCGAGAATGAAGCCACCGAATCCCGCCAGGGGTACCTTCCAGCTCCCAGGCTTCTTATCCCGGCTCATGCGCCGCCCCTTTCTGGAGAGGGTGAGATCCTACTCCTGGAAGAGAACCGGCGTCCCCGGTTTCACCAGACCCGCCACGGTGAGCGCGTCCCAGTTGGTAAGCCGGACGCAGCCATGGGAGAAGCTTTTACCGATCATGTTGGGCACCGGCGTGCCGTGGATGCCGTAATGCTCTTTGGAGATGTCGATCCAAACCACTCCAACCGGATTGTTGGGGCCGGCGGGCACCTTGGCCTTGACCTGGGTGCCATCAGCGTCCCAGAACAGGGCCGGGTTGAAATTGAAGGTCGGATTGAGGGCGATTCCCTTGACCTTCCAATCGCCCAGAGGGAGCGGATCATGCTCGCTGCCGGCGGAGACGGGGGCGAAGAAGAGGACGCCGCTGGGGCCCTGCACGGTCAAGCTGCGGGTGCTCTTCGAGACGACGACCCGCGTGCCGTCCGGGGCTTGGCCCTTCACCGGCGGCCCCACTTGCCGGACGTAGGGTACGCGGAGCTGCTGGCCGGCCACGTCGAATCGGGCGCCGGGGTTGAGCTTCTGAAGGAAGTTCTCGGTCGAATGAAACCTCTCGGCCAGCATCTCGAGCGGCGTGCTGTAGCCGAGGGCCGGAAGCTTGGCCTTCTCGTCCATCTCCTCGGGGATTGGGAGGAACGGTCCCTTCAGGTCGTCGGGCGTGATCGTGTAAAGGGTGATCACCTGATTGCCCGCGACCTGGAGGGCCTGCCACGTGGCGTTATCCACCTTGCCGGTGGGCTGCAGGCCGTGAGCCGACTGGAAAGCGGAGAGGGCCTTGGTGGAGTTGGATCCCCAGCGGCCATCCATCACGCCCGGGGAGAATCCCGCCCTGTCGAGGAGGACCTGAACGTCCCCCGGGACTTTAGGAGACGGAGCGCCCTGGATGCCCTGCGCCGGTCCCGGCGGTGCTGCCGGAGCCGGAGCAGGGACGGGAGTAGGGGCCAGGGGAGGTGCCGGAGCCGGAGTCGCCGTCTGGAGTGGCAGGGCCGGAGTCTGAGGTGGCACCGGGGCCGTCTGGGCGGGCACCGGAGTTGGAGCCGTGGCCGGAGGCGCGGTCTGGGGTCGCGCCTGCGGCGGAGCTGGAGCCGGAGCCGGCTTCTGGGCAGCCGCCATAGGAAGAGCGGCGAGTAACGACAAGGCGAGAAGCGTGGGCACGGATCGCAGCATGGTCTCTCTTTCCGGGGCCAGCCAGAATGGCGGCCCGCGGATTCCCACTCTGCAACTCGCGGGCCATGGGCGGGGAGAACCCGCTACTGCGTGACGTCCGGCTCGGGGCGCTCCAGAAAGACTACGACCCGCCGGTAGGGCTCCTGGCCCTTGCTCTCGGAAGAGAGGCCGGAGCGCTCGACGAGCTCATGCTGGAGCCGGCGCAGATGGTTGTTCTGGGGGGAGAGCTCGACGGGGCGGCCCAGCTCCAGCACCTCGTCCACCGCCTCCGCGACCTCGCGCACGACGGCGTCGTCCAGGTTCGGGTGATCGTCCACCCCGAAGGCGTCGCGGAGAAAATTTTCCATCTGGACGATGGTGTTGCTGCGCACGACGTAGAACGGAATTCCCTTGGCCTGGGCGTCGCGCAGCCGGCGGGGCTGACGCCGCTCCTGGGCTTTGAGAGTCACCACCATGTCGGCGTCGTCCAGGTCGTCCACCAGGTAGGCGGGCACCCGGAACTTGCGGAGCGCCTTCTCCAGCCTCGCCTTGCTCACCGCATAGGGGAAGATCCGCACCGTCCGGCCGCGGGAGAGGCGCTGTGGAAGAGCGGCCCGCGCTTCGTCCTCCTCGGGCCGTTCGGGATTTTTCTCCGGCCGTTTCTTCTCAGGCCGCTCGGACTTCTGGATCTCGACGCCGCCGCCCGCGGTGCGGGTGCGCAGCTCGGGGCGGGCCGGAATGTCGCGCAGGAAGCGGTCCACCACTTCGGCGACGTCGTGGTGCACAGCGAGGCGTTCCTGGTCCTGGATCTCGATCAGCACGTCGAAGGTCGGCGGTGCCTTCCGCTCCAGCACCGTCTTCTGGGTTCCCCGCCGCCGCGCCTCGTCGTCCGAGAGGGTCACGGCGTGAATGCCGCCCACCAAGTCGGACAGGGTGGGGTTCTGCAGCAGGTTTTCGAGCGTGTTGCCGTGGGCCGTGGCAATGAGCTGCACGCCGCGCTCGGCGATGGTGCGGGCCGCCAGGGCCTCGGCGGCGGTGCCGATCTCGTCGATGACGATGACCTGCGGCATGTGGTTCTCCACCGCCTCGATCATCACGGCGTGCTGCTCGTCGGGTGAGGGCACCTGCATGCGCCGGGCGCGGCCGATGCCCGGGTGGGGAACGTCGCCGTCGCCGGCGATCTCGTTCGAGGTGTCGACGACGATCACCCGCTTGTGGAGCTCGTCGGCGAGCACCCGGGCCGCTTCGCGCAGAAGCGTGGTCTTGCCCACGCCGGGCCGGCCCAGGAGGAGGATGGACTGCCCCTCTTCGATGACGTCGCGCAGGATGTCGACGGTGCCGAACACCGCCCGCCCGACCCGGCAGGTGAGGCCGACGACGTCGCCCACGCGGTTGCGGATGGCCGAGATGCGGTGGAGGGTGCGCTCGATGCCCGCCCGGTTGTCCTTGCCGAAGCGGCCGACGCGGCTCACCACGTAGGCGATGTCCTCGGCGGTGACGGCGGTCTCGGCGAGGATCTCGCCGCGGTCCGGGTAGCGAGCCTCCGGCAGCCGGCCGAGGTCGAGCACCAGCTCCACCAGGTTGTCCTGCGCCTTCCCCGCCAGGGCCTGCCGCAACGGCGGCGGCATCACCTCCAGCAGCAGCTCCAAATCGTCGGTGATGGGTCGTCCCGCCACGGTCTAAGGCTACACCTTTCCCCGGAGACGGTGAAACGTTTGGCCCGTAGGATCGTAGGGAGTGAAGGCGGCGTACTCATCGGCGCTCCGTCTCCATCCATCTCATCGACAAGGAGGATTTCCATGTCCAACCGTTCTATCCGAAGGATCTTCCCGGTCGTCTGCGGTCTTCTTCTTCTGGCCTCGACCGCCCAGGCGGCGACGCTCAAGGATCATTTCGACAAGACCGTGCCCCTCAAGGGCGGCTCCCAGGTCACGCTGCGCAACGTCAACGGCTTCGTCAAGCTGGAAGCCTGGGACCGCGACGAGGTGCGGATCGAGGCCGACAAGGAGGTGAAGGCCGGCACCGACTCCGCCGCCCGCAAGTTCATGGACCAGGTGCGGATCGACGTCACTCCCGGCAGCGGCGGCCTGCGCATCGAGACCCACGCCCCGAAGCGCGGGGCCGACGGGATCTGGGACGCGATGTTCGGCAACAGCGTCAACTATCACGTCAACTACACCCTCCACGTGCCGCGCCAAGCGGCGGTGGACGCCGAGAGCGTCAACGGCGGCGTCTCGCTGGCCGGCACCCACGGCAAGGTGCGCCTGGAGACTACCAACGGCGCGGTCGACGTCAAGGACGTGACGGGTGACGTGAACGCCGGCTCCACCAATGGCGGCATCAGCGCCACCCACGTCGCCGGAGCGGTGAAGGCGGAGACCACCAATGGCGCCGTCGACGTCGATCTGGCCTCTTTCCCGGCCGGCAGCAATCTGCACTTCGAGTCCACCAACGGCAGCGTCCACATCCGCCTGCCGCGCGATGCGCGCCTGTCGGTCGACGCCGAGACCACCAACGGCCATGTCAAGAGCGACTTCGAGGTCCCGGGCGCCAAGACCGGCAAGCGTTCCCTCAAGGGGGACATCAACGGCGGCGGCGGGCAGCTCAAGATCCGCACCACCAACGGGGGGATCGAGATCGTCCATTGAGCCGGAGCGAACGGGAGCGGATAGACTGAGGATGTCCTCAAGGAGATCCCGACCATGACATCCCAGACTCCCTCCATTGTTCAGATGCCGGTAATTCTCGCCGCGACGGATTTTTCGGAGACCGCGAGCTCGGCGCTGAGCTGGGCCGCCGAGCTGGCCCGCCAGCAGGGGGCGCGCCTGGAGCTGGTCCACGCCATCACCATTCCGCCCTCGATTCCGGGGTATTTGCCCCCATCCAACCTGGACTTCTCGGAGGAGGTGCGCAAGGCGGCCGAGGAGCGGCTGGCCGAGGCGCAGGGAACGGTGGTGGCGCTGGCGGGAAAGGGCGTGGAAGTGACGACCTTCCTCGACGTCGGCACGCCGTCGCAAGTGATCGTCCAGCGGGCGGAGTCGGTGAATGCGCAGGCGGTCGTCATCGGCACCCGGGGGCTCACCGGCCTGCGCCACCTGCTGCTGGGCAGCACGACCCAGCGGGTGGTGCACGCGGCCCACTGCCCGGTGCTGACCGTCCACCCCGCGGATGCCGGCGGGCACCGGCCGATCCGCACCATCCTGGTGCCCACGGACTTCTCCCAGGACGCCGAGCTGGCGGTGACGACCGCCCATCATCTGCTGTCCTCCCTGGAGCATGACGCCCGGCTGATTCTTCTCCATGCCTACAACCTGCCGATCGAGTACACGGCTTACGGGCCGATTCCGACCTCCGTCTCCTATCTCGAGGATGCCGGCCTCGAAGCCGAGCGGCGGCTGTTCGAGATGGCGGAAGCGCTCAAACGAGATGGGCTGACGGTGGACACGGTGGCCCGCCAGGGCGATCCCGCCCACGTCATCGCCGAGGAGGCTCAGAAGCGCGGCGCGGATCTCATCACCATGGGCACCCGCGGCCACTCCGGCCTGCGCCATCTCTTCCTGGGCAGCACCGCCGAGAGGGTGGTGGAGTATGCACCGTGCCCGGTGATGACGATCCGGCAGCCGGAGGGGTAGAACGGAGCAAGAGAAGAGGGAGAGGGTTGTCGCTTCAGCCTGCGCCCACCGCCTCCATGGCGACCGGCCCGGGCACCGCTCCGAACCTTCGCTCCCGGCGACGGAGCTCGCGCACGGCCTCGGCGAGGTCGCCCTTCTCAAAGTCGGGCCACATGCGGTCGGTGAAGACCAGCTCGGCGTAGGCGCACTCCCACAGCAGGAAATCCGACAGGCGTTTCTCGCCGCCGGTGCGGATCAGCAGATCGACGTCCGGCACCGGCCGTCCGTCGTCGTGAGGTGGATCGGCAAGCAGCCGCGAGAAGTCTTCGCGGGAGATCTCTTCCTCAGACCCTTGAGACTGGTACCGCCCGGCGGCGCGGAGGATGGCGTCGCGCGCCGAGTAGTCGACGGCGATGCGGAGCAGGAAGCGATTCGCGCCGGCGGTCACCGCCTCGGCGTTCTCGACAACCCGTACCAGCCCGGGCGAGAGCCGGTCCCGCCGGCCGATGACGGCGATGCGGATACCATTCTTCGCGCACTTGGCCGCCTCCGCCATCAGGTAGCTGCGGAAGAGGCGCATCAGGGCGCGCACCTCGGCGTCGGGCCGGCGCCAGTTGTCGGAGGAGAAGGCGAAGAGGGTCAGGGTACCGATGCCGAGATCCCCGGCGGCCTCGACCGTCCGGCGGACGGCCTCGACGCCCGCGGTATGGCCCGCCGAGCGGGGCCAGCCCCGGGAGACTGCCCAGCGACCATTGCCATCCATGATGATCGCCACATGCAGGCCTGCACCCGCGCGCTCGCTGAGCGCCGGGGCGGGAGGGGCCAAACGAAGGTTCGCGCTCATCGCGGTTCCTTTCCAACCCGGATCATCTTCACGTCGGTTCTCCTCCCGTAAATCACTTTGCACTACAAAGCATAGGGGCGTGAAAAAGCGCCACTTCACCCTTCGCGGGTGGCGTGGATGATCGCTTCCATGCGCTCGAGGTAGCGCTCCAGGGCGCGGCGGCCGGTGTGGGTCAGTTGGTATTCCGTCTTCGGCATCCGCCCCTCGAAGTACTTCTCGCAGGCGATGTAGCCGGCCTCTTCCAGCTTGCGGGCGTGGACGCTCAGGTTGCCGTCCGTCGTCTTGAGCAGCTTCTTGAGGTCGTTGAAGCTCAGATGGTCGTTCACCGCCAGGGCGCTGACGATGCCGAGCCGCATCCGTTCGTGGATCAGGCGGTCGAGGTCCAGGGCCGTCTGGGGAGCGGGACCGGCGACGGTCATCGCAGCCTCCTCTCCGGCACCGGCGCTGCCGCCGGCCTCGTGCTTGAGCGCCCTAGCCACCGTGCCTCCAGGCGATCCACGCGCCGAACATAAGGTGCAGGCCGCCGAAGCCGGCCGCCAGCAGGGCGTCCCCCCAGGCGGGAGGCGCCACCAGCGCCATCGCGCCCAGGGCCATGAAGGCGAGGCCCATCACCGGCACCGTACGCACCGAAAAGGCGCCGCCCGTCACCACGGCGGTGCCATAGAGCAGCAGCCAAACCCCCGGCAGCACGGCCGCGGTGCCGGTGACCAGCAGCACCGCCGTCAGCATGGCGCCGGCGAAAAGGGGAGGCAGCAGACCGAGGACGAACCGCCGGCCGGGGGTAGAGAAGAGGCTGATTTCCGCCCGCTTGGCCTTCCAGACGACGGCCACAGCGTTGACGAGGATGGCCAGCAGCGCCTCCACCAGCCAGGTGACGAGCCAGCCAAAAAAGCTCGGCTGGCGCGCCGCCACATAGGCCGCCGCCAGCGCCGTAGCTCCCACCGCCATCTCGCCCAGGCCCGACACCGCCGTGAAGAAGGCGGCGCCCTCCATGGTCTCGCGGATGAACCGGAGGTTGTCGATCGCCGTGACGTGAAGCGGCGGGGGAGGCACGAGGCGGGGGCGGGCAGGCTGGGGATCGGTCACAGGATGGACTCTACGCCTACGGCGCGGGGGCCGTCAAGTTCTTTGTGGGGCAAAGTGGATCAGGGAGCCGCCGATGCCCCTTCCACCCGCTTCTTCGCCAGGTTCGCCACCATTCCCACCATCCCCATGAGCCCCATGGACTTGCCCATGGAGAGCTCGCGGCCGAAGACGTTGTAGACGATGTCGGAGGGCACCTCGGCCACCTGCTCGAGCGGGGCGCCGGAGAGGGTGTCGTCGAGGATTACGGCCATGGCCTTGGCCGAGATCCCTTGCGGATTCTCGACGGCGAAGTGGAAGTCGAGCGTGCCGTCCGGCCGCGGCTCGGGGAAGACATACGCCTCGGACTCGCAGGCCGGCACCTGGGCCGTCTCCGGGTAGGGCCGCTGGGCGAGCCGCGGCGGCACCTCCTCGAAGCGGCCGGCGAGGTCGATGAGGAGCTGGATGCGCTCGCCGCGGTCGGCGATCGATCCCAGCAGGTCCAGCGTCTGCGTCAGCTTCTCCGGTAAGGCCATGGCACGCTCGTCCTTCCAGGTCGGTTGAAAGAGGCTTGGGGTCAGCGCTCGATGGGCACTCCCACGAGGTTGCCCCACTCCGTCCAGCTCCCATCATAATTGCGGACCTGCTTGTAGCCCAGCAGGTTGCGCAGGACGAACCAGGTGTGGCTGCTGCGCTCGCCGATGCGGCAGTAGACGACGACGTCGTCTTCCGGCTTGAGCCCGGCTTCCTTCTCGTAGAGGACGCGCAGCTCGTCGGCGGTCTTGAAGGTGCCGTCCTCGGGATTGACCGCCTTGGCCCAGGGAACGCTTTTGGCGCCCGGGATGTGGCCGCCGCGCAGGGCTCCCTCGTTGGGATAGTCCGGCATGTGGAGCCGCTCGCCCGAGTACTCGGCGGGGCTGCGCACGTCGATCATCGGCTTCTTGCCGTTGGTGTGCTCCAGAACCTGGTCGCGGAAGGCGCGGAATTTCTTATCGTCGCGCTCGGCGGCCACGTAGTCGCTCGGCGGGTACGAGGGCACGTCCTTGGTCAGCGGCCGGCCTTCGTTGAGCCACTTGATGCGGCCGCCGTCGACGATCTTCGAGTTGTCGTGCCCGAAGAGATGGAACACCCAGGAGGCATAGGTGGCCCACCAGTTGTTCTTGTCGCCGTAGAAGACCACCGTCGTGTCCTTGGTGATGCCGTTGCGTCGCAGGAGCGCCTGGAAACCTTCTTTGCCCAGGTAGTCGCGCCGCACGGGATCGTTCAGGTCGCGGGTCCAGTCCACCTCGACAGCGCCGGGGATGTGCCCCGAGGGATACAACAGGGGGTCTTCGTTCGACTCGACGAGGCGGATGTTGGGGTCGTTCAGGTGATTCGCGACCCAGTCGGTCGATACCAGCACTTCGGGATGGACGTAACCGCGGTTTTCGATTTCGCTCACCTTCAGTCTCCTTTCGCTCTCAGGGACGGGCTCCACTTCAACCCATTTGTGACCAACTCTATCATGATCTTTTGGAGGGCCAAAGACTTGGGCACGTCCGATGGCTGATCGGACGGAGGGAAAGAAGCTTTCCCCGTATCCGACGACTTGCCGGACACAGGGAAGGTTGTTTTCCCCCTCTTCGAGGGCTCGGCAGAGACCGGGAAAGTCGCTTTCCCTCTCTTCGACGGCTCGCTGGACGGTGACAACGCCTCGTAGGGAGTGTCCAAGGACTCAAAAGATACAGGGAAAGAGACTTTCCCCCTGTCTGACGGCTCGCCGGGCCTGCCTGATGACTCGCAGGATTGGGGGAAAGTGGCTTTCCCCCTGTTCGACGACTCAAAAGAGGGAGACATTGGCTCCTTGAAAGGGGGGAAAGAGGCTTTCCCCCTATCCCACGACAGATAGAACAGGGGAAAGAAGCTTTCCCCCTGTCCGATGACTCGGCGGATGGAGACGCGGAAGCATTGGCTGTGCGCAACGAGAAGCGGGAAGGAGGGAAAGAGGGTTTCCCTGTGTCCAATGAGACAAAGGACGGGCACGACGAGCCGGCGGGTCAGGCTGACGTGCCGCCGGACGTGTCCGGCGTCTCATCGGGAGCACCCGACGGCGTGCCGGCAGTGTCCTTCGCCTTGCGGGACCGCTTCTTGCCGCGGAAGGGCTTGATCCCGAAGGCGACGAGACCTTCGTTGCCGTCGCCGAGGAGGTGCCGGAGCCCGACGCGGATCACATGCGCCACCTTGCGGCCTTCGACCAGCGCGTCCTGGATCTTGCGGGAGGTCTCCTGCTTGCGCGCCTGGTAGAAGTCCCTCTCCGTGACAAGCCGGTCGACATCCGCCTCGAGCTCGATCAGCTTCGGAAGGAGGGGCTTCAGCATGGGAAGCTTTTCGACGATCTCGGGTGTGACCGAGACCGTCAGATTTGTCCAGCGGCCGACCGTATGGTTACGCCCGGTTCTCGGCATAGTGGTGTGTCCTTGAGAATCTGGCGGGGATGGTAGCACTGGTTGGAGTAGGACCGACGCTTTTCAGCCGCGCTCTGCGAGCAAGGCCCGTAAACGAGCCAGCTCGGTTTCCGCCGCCTCAGCCCGTTGGCGCTCCGCCTCGGCCCGTTGACGTTCCACCTCGACCTGTTCCTCCGGCGTCGGCACCAGGCTGCCGTCGGGCCGGAAGAGCCGGACCCAGTCGGCCTCCCTCCTATCCACGATACCGTGCCAGATGCCGAGGGAAACCCCGAGTTGTTCGCTCCAGAGCCGCCCCTTCTCATCGGGCAGGATCGACTGGTAGAACCGGCCCGCCAAGCGCAGCCCTTCCAGCGTCCCCGTCTGCGGATCGCACAGGAAGTACTCCGCCGTGCGGAAGACGCGGGCGTAAAGGTCCCGCTTCTCGGTGCGGTCCTTCTTCGCCGTGGAAGGAGAGAGCAGCTCGACGATCACGTCCGGCAGCCGCCCGCCCTCCTCCCACGCGATCCAGACCCTGCGCTCGCGATCGGGATCGACGCCGCCCACCCAGAACACGTCCGGTCCGCGGAAGGCCCGCTGCTCCAGGCCCTTCTCGACTTCCTCCGCAACGTCCCGCGCCTGCTCCACGGAGTAGTACACGAACATGTTGGCGCCAGCGTAGAAGTCGGTCCGGCCGCTTTCCGCCATGGCTTGGAGGATGAGCTTCCGCAGAAGGGGAAATTCCAAGGTATGCCACTCGGTCTCCAAAGGCTCTCCGTCGTCGTAGACGAGCTCGAAGGGCAGAGGCGCGAGGGCCGCGGCGGCTGGCTGGCTCATGGCGTGCTCCCTTGCGGAGTCGTTCCTGGCGAGGATCTTGTTCCGCAGGGCCGGCACTGAGAAGGGGGAGCCGAGCCCTGCGATCCTCTTCTTGGACACCAGGATAGCACGGGGAAACCGGAGAGGAAGACCCAGCCCAACCGACATTCCGCGCCGACGGCCCCCCCGCCGAGTTATCAAGACGTGCCGGGCCGCTGCCGTGCTCGTCGGACCCTCTGGCCTCGGTCCTTGGCACGAACACGAAATGCAGGCCTGCCTCGCCGCCTCACCCTGCACCGCGAAACGCTGTTGCGCCTTGAAGATGCACTGCTCCGGACCCTGGCCGGAGGAGGTGGCGTCGCGATCGTCCCGGAGACGGAGGAGCCGGCCTGCTACTCCCCGCTCTGCGGACCGACCTTCTGGAAGACCTGCGAGACGCAGAACGCTGAGCGCGTCTGAAGAGGAATCACCCTGCCCGGGCCCGGCGGGCCAGGCTGGCGATGACCACGGCCAATTCGGCCGGCTCGACGGGTTTGGGGACGTGCATGCTGTAACCCGCGGAGAGGGCCTGCATGCGGTCCTCGGCCCGGGCGTAGGCGGTCAGGGCCACGGCGGGGATGCGGCCGCCGCGATCGGCTTCCAGGGCTCTCACCTTCCTGATGAGGGAGTAGCCATCCTCTCCCGGCATGCCGATGTCGGAGACCAGGACGTCGGCCCCATCTCGTTCGAGCGCCGCCAGCGCCTCGGCCGCAGAGCTGCAGGTCGTCACTTCCGCCCCACACTGCTGGAGCACCATGGCGAGCAGGTCGCGGGCGTCCGGCTCGTCGTCGACCGCCAGCACCTTCAAGCCGTTGAGCACCGGCGGACAATCGAAGGGCACGGGTCCGCTCATGCCGGGATGCACGCGTACCGTCTCCTCGGCCGTGGGGGCCGCCGGTTTACGGACCACCATCAGCGGCAGGAGCACCGAGAAAACGGCTCCCGGCTCGTCGCCGCGATTGCCGGCCTTCACCGTGCCGCCGTGCAGCTCCACCAAGTGGCGCACGATGGCGAGGCCCAACCCCAGGCCGCCATGACGCCGGCTGATGGTGCTGTCGGCCTGCCGGAAGCGGTCGAAGACGAACGGCAGAAACTCCTCGGCCACGCCAGGACCGGTGTCGCTCACCGTCACCTCGAGATGGGAGTTGACGCGCTCGAGCTGGACCTGTATGCGGCCGTGCTTGGGGGTGAACTTGATGGCGTTGGCGAGCAGGTTCCAGATCACCTGCTGCAAGCGGACGGGATCGCCCAGGACCACGCCCGCCCCGAAATCCATCACGACCTGTACACGGATGTCCTTGGCCTCCGCCGCCGGACGCAGGGTGTCCACCGCTGCGTTGACGACCGTCGTCAGGTCGACCGGTTGCGCATCCAACCGGAGCTTGCCCGAAATGATCCGCGACACGTCGAGCATGTCCTCGATCAGCCGGGCTTGCAGCTTGGCGTTGCGGTCGATGGTCTCGATTCCGCGCGCGATGGCTTCCGGGTCCAGCCTGCCGGTGCTCAGCATGCGGGTCCAGCCGAGGATCGCGTTGAGCGGCGTGCGCAGCTCGTGCGAGAGCAGGCCCAGGAATTCGTCCTTGGCCCGGCTGGCGATCTCGGACTCCTCCCGCGCCTTGCGCTCGCGCTCCAGGAGGTCCTCGCGCTCCTTGAGCGTCTGCTGGGCGCCCTGATAGAGCCGGGCGTTGTCCATGGCAATGGCGGTCTGGGCGGCGAGGCCTTCGATGATCCGCTCGTGGCGGGCCGTGAAGACTCCCACTTCCGGATGACCGAAGAAGAGCCCGCCGATGACCTCGCCGGAACGGGAGGTCACCGGTACCGCCAGATAGCTGGTCACCGGCAGGTGGCCGGGAGGCATGCCGTGGTAGGGCTTGCTGTGGCCGTACCGCGGGTCCTGCCGGACGTTGTCCATGCGGATCGTGCCCTCGCCGCGGAACGTCGGGCCGAACAGCGCGGTGGCGCGAGGCATGGGAAAATTGGCGAACGCCTCGCGGGAGACTCCCGAGAGGGTATAGAGCATGTAAGCGGCGCCGTCTTCGTTGTAGACGTTGTAAAAGAAGGAGCCGAACTGCGCGCCGGTCAGCTCGGTGGCCGCATCGGTCACGGCCTGCACCAGCTTTTCCTGATCCAGCTCCGCCGACAGGAGCTGCCCGATGCGGTTGATGGTCTCGACGACTTCCGTCTGCTCGCGCAGCCGTGCCAACAGAGCCTCGGTGTTCTCCAATCCACCCACCCCTAGGCGCTGCTTCCTGCTTCCACCAAGCTCACGGAGCTCGCCTGGGGGCCTTCGAAGCCCTGGGCCTCGGCGAAACGGACTCGCGAGCCGATCGCCAGCTTGTCGAAGCCGGGGCCGTCGACGGCGTTGCGGTGAAAATAGATCTCGCGGCCGTCGAGGGCCGTGAGGAAGCCGAAGCCCTCCTCGGCGAAGAGGCGGACGACCTCACCTTCCGGTGTCGCCCCTGCCGGCGGCTTCGCGAAGTCGCGGCGGCGGTCCACGAAGTCCTCCACCTGGCGCTCGGCGGCTTCGAAGGCGTCGCGGATGGCGAGGAAGAGCTCTTCCGACTGCTTGTCCGCCACCACCTCGGAGCCGGGGACGGTCACGTCGACCCGCACGCGGTAGGGGCCACCGTCGTGATGGTGGTTCCCCGTCGGCCGTTCGAGAGCGATGCGGCAGCTCGTGACGCGGTTGTAGTGGCGCTCCAGCTTGTCGGCGCGCTTTCTCAGCTCGGCCTCGATGGCCGGCGAAAGCGTGACGTCGCGGGTGGAAATCTCCATGGGTATCTGCATGGCAGCTCCTTTGGGTCGGGAAGAGCCTGAATCCCCTTCACGGGGCCGTCCCTCCCTCCCGGGTCAGACCGCAAGGCCCGTGCCACGATGGCGGCGGCGACGCCCGGCGGAGGACATGTTTCGTCCATCCGGACACTCTACCAATAGAGGCGCCTCTTGGGTGCTAGCATCGGAGTAAACCCCACGGGCCCCCATACGTATCTTGTGGACGAAGGTCCTTCCCTCCATCATAGAACGGAAAACCATAATGTTCGAAGCATTGAAGACATCCCCCCGGTTTCGGGTCCAGAGCCCGTTCCTGCAGAACCTCCGGAGCCGCTTCGGCAAGCTCGGCCTGCGGCTTCTCCTCGTCCTCGTGCCGCTGTTCTTCCTGCGGGCGTGTGTGATTACCTACGTGCCGCCGGACAAGATCGGCGTGCGCCAGGTCTCATACGGTCCGGGTAAAGGCTTACAGAAGGAGAAGGTCAGCCCCGGCTGGCAGCGTGAGGTCAGCAGCTATGAGCGGATTTACACTTTCCCGCGCGACATCCAGGCCGTGGAGTTCACCAACACTGCCTCTGAGACGAGTGCCGGACACACCCGACGGCCGGCGGTGAAGGTGCCGACGGTGGACGGCTATCCAGTGGACCTGGATGTGACCGTGCTCTACCGCATCAGAGACCCCTACCTCCTGGCTTCCAAGTTTGGCCTGAGCAAGGCTTACGAGGAGGCGGTGGTCGTCCGTTTCACGGACCCGACGGTCAAGGAGTTTCTGGGCGAGCTGCTGGCCGAGGAGTTCTACCACGAGAAGCGCCTGACCCAGGTGCATGCGCTCAAGACGGCTCTCGCCCAGCGCTTCAAGGACAACGGCCTCGAGCTTGTCGACGTGCTGGTTCGCCAGTACGACTACCCGGACACCTTCCAGCAGCTCACCGAGCAGAAGAAGATCCAGGACCAATCGGTGCTCACCAATCAGGCCCTGGCCAAGCAGGCCGAGGTGCAGACGCGCCTCAACAGGGTCACCGCCGAGGGTCAGAACCTGGTCAACGTCAGCACGGCGGAGTTCCAGGCCCAGATCACCGAGATCAATGCCCAGAAGAACCTCTATCAACGGCAGAAGACAGCCGAGGCGGATCTGCTGGTCAAGTCGGCCCAGGCCAACGGCACCGAGCAGATCAACCGCGCCCTGGAGGGAGCCGGCTCGGCCAAGCTCCTGCGCCTGCGCCGCGGCCTGGCCGTGCTCGAAGGCATCAAGGGCCCGATCTACATCACCGAAGACCCGACGGACCTGGGCAAGCTGGGGAACCCGAAATGAACGCCCGGAACAGGAAAGCCGATATGAAAAGATTCATGATCCCGCTGGTCCTCCTGGCTCTCGCTACCGGCTCTCTGGCCGGGTGCACGCCGCATACGACCCAGGCCACGGAGGTGGGCGTGAAGTTCAACAAGCTCACCCGAGGGTACGAGCGCCTGGATCCCGGCGCCACCTACTTTTTCATGCCGTTGATCAACGACTGGCAGACCTTCGATATCTCACTACGCAGCCTGGTGATGACCGCGAAATCGGAGCAGGGAGACCGCCAGGGCAAGGACGACCTGCGTTTCAAGACACGGGACGGCAACGACATCGAGACCGACGTCACCGTCCGCTGGCGGATCGATCCTACCCAGGTCGACAAAGTCTGGAGGTTCGTGGGGCCGGACAGCGACACCGTCCAGGAGCGGCTGGTGCGGCCGCTCGCCCGCACCTATGTACGGGACGTGCTCAACCGCCTCAACTCGGAGGACTTTTACAATCCGCGTTTGCGCTTCGGCGCGGCCAACGACGCCACGCGAGTGCTGTCCGAACGCCTGAGCCACTACCATGTCGTGGTCGAGCAGGTGCTGCTGGGCGATTTCGCCTTCAAGCCCGAGTACCAGAAGCTGATCAATGGCCGCAAGGAGGCCGAGAAGACGGCCGAGAAGCTGGAGGCGGAGATCCTGGCCACGCAGGAGAAGAATAAGACGAATCTGCAATCCAAGGTGGCCGAGCTCACCGAATCGCTCACTCACACCCAGGGCGAGCTCGAGCAGGCCAAGCGGGCCGCCGACGCCTACCTCATCCAGCACCAGCAGGACGCCCAGGCGACGCTGGCGGAGATGACGGCCCAGGCGGAGGGAACCCGCAAGGAGCGGGCGGCGCTCAACAGCAGCGCGGGCGACGCCTACGTCAACCTCAAGCTCATCGAGGCGTTGCAGAAGAAGGAGCTGCGGCAGATCCCCAAGCTGCCCGGCGGTAATATCATCATCGATGGCAACAAGCTGCTGCAGCAGCTCGGCGTGATCAACTACGCGCTCAAGAAAGACAAGGTCGCCGACGACGAGGAGGAGAAGAAGCCCTGAGGGGGCTCCGACACACCATGCTCAACGTTGCTGGACCCGAATTCGATTTCGGCCCCGTCCTCTATGCCGTGCTCCAGGAGTGCGAGCACGTGCGCCGCGGCCTCGACGCCGCCGAAGCGCCCGAGCGGTTACAGGAGGCGGCCGGCCGCAAGCTCGCCGAGATCCGAGAGAGCTACGAGGAGTGCGGCGGCACGCCGCCCTACTGGAGCGACCTGGAGCGGGAGGTGCTGGAGACTTCCATGACCCAGTACATCCCCGCCGCCGTGGAGCAGAACCGGCTGGAGACGAGCAGCTATGGTCTCTGGCGCGGCGGGGACCCGGCCGCCCGCGCCCTCTTCGCCGTTCTCGGACTCGCCCTCGGCGGCCTCATCATCGCGATCCCCTGGATTCCCATCTTCGAGGACGCCTTCGCCTTCCTGCTGGCGCTGGCCGGGCTTCTCTACCCGGAGATCAAGAAAACGTTCTTCGACTTCCGCCATTCCCAGCTCCTCAACAAGCTGATCGCCCGGGCGGAGAAGTATCAGTACGACAACCGGATTCACTACACGAGCGCCGCGAAGCTGGACGCGGAGCTTGGGACGGCCCTGACCTCACCGGTGCGCGCCAAAAGCCAGAGCCAGGGCAAGGTCCTCGAACATCCCGTGGTGCAGAGAGACAAGGGATAGCTCCCAGGGAAAAGCATCCCTACCAGGGCCGCGAAATCACACACGCGTTGATGCCGCCGATGCCCATCGAGAGCTTGCCGGCGGCGCCCTTCTTGGCGTTGCAGGGCTCGTCGAAGACGTAGGCGCTGTGCACCTTCTCGATCTCCTCGTTGAGCTCCGGCCGGTGGAGGGGAGTCGGGTAGAGGCGGCCGCGCTCGTAGCCAAGATACTGCGCCGTCAGCTCCCAGCCGCCGCCGGCCGACATGCCGTGGCCGAAAGTGCCCTTGCGCGCCGTTACCAGCACGGAGTCGGGCACGACGCCGCGCAGGGTTTCGACCTCCCGGTAGTCGCCGGGGGTGGCCGTGGCGTGGAGGTCCCAGGTGACCAGCTCCTCCGGGCTTAGGGCCGCTTCGGCGAGGGCGTTGCGGATCGCTGCCGTGGGGCCGTCCACGGAGGGCGTGATGATGTGGTCGGCGTCCGAGCTGACGCCCACGGACACCGGCTCCATGCCCAGCGGCTTGAAGCCTTTCGCCGTCATATGTTCATGGTCGCCCAGAATCCAGACGATGGAGCCGCCGGCGACGTGGGTGCCGCGCAGGCCGGTCAGCGGCTTCGAAACCGAGGTGTCGGCCGAGATCACCCGCGCCGAGTAGAAGGCGCTCACCGAGAGGGCCAGGGGCGGTGGATCGGTGGCCCCTACCACGACCGCTTTGGCCTCGCCTCGGCGGATGGCGTCCATCCCCAGCTTGAGGCAAACGCCGAAGGTGGAGCAGGCGGCCACCGGCGCGAAGGCCAGGCCGGTGATATGGCCGAGCATGGAGATCTGCGAGGCCGGAGTGTTCCAGATGTTCCACACCATGTTGGCCGACACCGACTGCCAGGGCGGCTGGGGCGCATGCCACTTCTCCTGGAGCTGCCGGAGCTGGCGCTGCTTCTCCTTGAGAACCCGCACTTTTCCCCTCTCGATTTCACCCTGGACGTTGAGCGATTCGACCGCGGCGAGCTCCTGGAGATAGATCCGCAGATCGGGCGAGGAGGCGGCCCAGTGGTGCCACCAAGCGGCCTCGGCCTCGTAGCGGTCCTCGGGATCGGCACCGGCGATGGTGTCGGGGTCGGGAGGCGATCCCTCCGCGGCCTCGCCACCCCGGGACCGGTGCTCCTGAAAGGCGGGGTTGCGCTCCGCCCAGAAGCGGTCCCAACGGCGCTGGGCGCGGTCGAGCACGCGGGTCTGCTGGGACACCGTGTCGACGCAGCCGAGGCCCGTCCCCATGTAGACGTGGGCGGCGGTCCCCAGGCCCCGCAACTCCTGCTCCAGGCCGGAGTTCTGCCCCAGGGCCTGAATGAAGGAGCCGATGGCATAGCGCACCGGCAGGTCCATCTTCTCGGTCAGAGAGTGGAAGCGGGACGGCGGGAAGCGCTCCGCGATCCAGGCGCGGTAGTCCTCGAAGTTGAACTGCGGGACGCCCACCAGGAAGTTATCGGGGCCGTAGCCGTTGAAGGGCTCCAGCCAGCTCTCCGACGACGACAGGTTGTCCGCGAAAGCCGCGATATTGGGCGAGCGAGGGGCGACGATGCCCCAACCGAAGATTCCGACTCGACGCAATAGAGGTCCCTCCCCGTTCCGAAACTCCGGATTGTGCCACAGGCAGCCCCTCGAGCCTACTCGTTCCGGATCGCCAGAATGGGATCCACCTTGGACGCCCGCTCGGCCGGCAGCCAGGTGGCGACCAGGGCCACGGCGGCGAAGAGGGCGGCGAGGGCCGCGAAGGTGAGCGGGTCGCGGGCGCTCACGCCATAGAGGAGGCTCTGGAGCACCTGGGTGAGGCCCAGCGCGCCAAGCAGGCCCAGGACGATTCCGGCGGCGGCCAGCGCGGCGCCCTGGCGCATCACCAGCCCGATGACGTCCCACTTCTGGGCGCCGAGGGCCACGCGGACGCCGATCTCCCGCGTGCGCTGTGCCACCAGGTAGGAGATGACGCCGTAGAGGCCCGCCGCCGAGAGCACGAGGGCGATGCCCGCGAAGATGCCGAGCAGCCAGAGGTTGAGCCGGCGGCCGGCGAGCGACTCGTCGATCACCTCCTCCATGGAGAGCACCTGGTAGAGAGGCAGTCCCGGGTCGACTCCGCGCACCGCTTCGCGAAGGGGACGGGCGAGGAGCCCGGGCGGGCCGTCCGTCTGCACCGCGAGGCTGGCGTCGTCCAGCAGGTGGGCATAGTCCGCGTCGCCGTAGGGGAAGTAGATCTCGGCCAGGGATTGCTGATCGAGTCCCGCCTGCCGCACGTCCCCCACCACGCCCACGATCGTATATTCCTTCTTGTCGCCGAAACTCAGCCGCTGGCCGAGGGCCTCCGTGTCCTTGAAGGTCTTGCGGACGAAGGTGTGATTGACGATCACCACCCGCGAGCCGTTCTCCGCGTCCCGCTCCTGGAAATCGCGTCCCCGCTGAATGGGGATCCCGAGAGCCTGGAAGAACTGCGGGCTGGTGACCCGCATCTCGGCGATGGGCTCCTTGCCAGGGGGCGGGGCCGGCCGGCCCACGACGAGATAGCCGCCGTTCGTCCAGGCGTTCTGGATGGGCAGGATGGAGATGACCGCCGCGGCCCGCACCCCCGGCAGCCGGCGCACGGCTTCGAGCATGGGGCGGAACGTCCGTGCCGTGGCCGCCGAGAGCTGCGGCGCCGGAACCGCCACGTGAGCCGTCAAAACGTGCCGCGAGACCAGCCCCGGCTCCGTGCCGCTTAAGGTTCGGAACCCGCGCAACAGCAGGCCGGCACCCACCAGCAGAACGAGGGTGACGGCGATCTCCAGCACTACCAGACCGCTGCGGAATCTCTGCTGGGCGCTGCCCGACGTGGCTTTGCCGGCTTCGGTCAGGCTGTCGCGCACGTCGCCCCGGGCCGCCTGAAGGGCCGGAACGATGCCGAAGGCGAGGCCGCTCACCAGCGCCACCCCGAGGAGGAACGCGAACACCCGGGCGTCCAGGGGGATGCCGCCCGCGAGGGGGAGCGCCCCCTCGGCGAGCGGCGCGAGGCCCGCGAGGCTCAGGCGTGCCAGCAGCAGCCCCAGAACGGCGCCGGCGAAGGCCAGCACCAAGCTCTCGACGAGGAACTGCCGCACCAGTTGCCAGCGGCTGGCGCCGAGAGCCAGGCGGATCGCCACCTCCCGCTGGCGCACGGCGGCGCGGGCGAGGAGCAGGTTGGCGACGTTGGTGCAGGCGATGAGCAGCACCAGCGCCACGGCCCCGAAGAGGATCAGCAGAGCCGGCCGCACGTTGCCCACCACCGCCTCCTGGAAAGGCATCGTCTTCACGCTCCGCCCCGCCTGCTCGGCGGGATTCTGCCTGGCGATGAGCGCCGCCACCGTCTTGAGCTGGGCCGTGGCCTGCTCGCGGCTCACTCCGGGCTTCAAGCGGCCGGCCGCGTTCAGAAAGTGGTTTCCGCGCTGCGCGAGATCGTCCGGGCTCGGCACGTAGAGGAGCCAGACGTCCGTCCTGGACCACCCGGGCGGGAAGTCGAACGACGCCGGCATCACTCCGATCACCTCGTATTGCTTGCCGTCGACCCGGAGGGTGCGCCCCACGATTCCGGGATCGGCGCCGAAGCGCGTCCGCCACAGCCCTTCGGAGATCACGGCGACCTGTGCCTTGCCGGGCTCGTCGCGCGCCGGATCGAAGACGCGGCCGAGGATGGGGCTGCGGCCGAGAGCCGCGAACAGGTTCGGCGTGGCCTCGACCGAGCGGATGCGCTCCGGCTCGCCCGTCCCCTGAAGGTTGGCGCTCCCCCGCCGCCACGCCGTGAGCTGCTCGAAGCCGGTGGACTGCTGCACCCAGTCGCGGTAGTTGGGAACGGAGGTCGTGCCCGTGAAGTTCTCCTTCGCTTCCCAGATGCGGACGAGGCGCTCCGGCTCGGGGTAGGGCAGCGGGCGCAGGAGCACCGCGTTGAGGACGCTGAAGATCGCCGCGTTGGCGCCGATGCCGAGAGCGAGGCAGAGGATCGCCACCACCGTGAACGCCGGCGAGCGGCGCAGCGACCGCAGGCCGAAGCGCACATCGCGCCCGAGGTCTTCGATCCAGGTCATCGGGGTGGTTAGGCTCATCGCGTTGTCTCCCTACAGTCTACGGGAGGATGCTACGCGGTGCCGGGCCCGAGGTTTCACCCCGTCCAAGCCATCCCGTGATAGCGTGACGCCTCTGTTTCGTCTCCCGCCGGGAGAACCGCTCCAAGAGGACTCCAGTCATCATGAGCATTCAAGTCCAGGGACCCGTCCGGGTCCGTTTCGCTCCGTCGCCCACCGGTTTTCTGCACTTGGGTGGCGTCCGTACGGCGATCTATAACGAGCTGCTGCGGCAGAGCGTCGGCGGCGCCTTCGTCCTGCGCATCGAGGATACCGACAAAGAGCGCTCCGACGAGGTGATGACCCGCCAGATCCAATCCGCCCTGGCCTGGATCGGCATCGTCTGGGACGAGGGGCCGTTCCTGCAGAGCGAGCGCCTCAGCCGTCACCATGAGCGCGCCGAGGTGCTGCTGGCCACAGGCAAGGCCTATCGCTGCTTCTGCTCTCCCGAGGAGTTGGACGCTCAGCGCAAGGAGGCCGAGAAGAAGGGCGGCTCCTTCCGCTATCCCCGCACCTGCCTCAACCTGACGAAAGAGGAGATCGCGGAGCAGATCGCCGCCGGCAAGTCCTTCGCCGTCCGCTTCAAGATGCCGGACGAGCACATCACCTTCACGGACCTCGTCCGCGGCGACATGGACTTTCCGCCCGACGCGCTGGACGACTTCATCCTCCTGCGCTCGGACGGCAACCCCACGTACCACATGTCCGTGGTGGTGGACGACATCGACATGGGGATCACCCACGTCATCCGCGGCGAGGACCACCTCTCGAACACACCCAAGCACATCCCCCTCTTCCGCGCCCTGGGCGGGACGGTGCCGACCTTCGCCCATCTGCCGCTGATCCTCGGGCCGGACAAGAAGCGCCTCTCCAAGCGCTTCGGCGCCGTTTCGGTCGAGGAGTTCCGCAACGAGGGCATCCTTCCCCAGGCGCTCTACAACTTCATGGCCCTTCTCGGCTGGAGCCCGGGCGACGACCAGGAGATCCTTTCGCGCGACGAGATGGTCGCGCTCTTCGACGTCAACCGCCTGAACGCCTCCGCCGCCGTCTTCGACAAAGAGAAGCTCTGGTGGATGAACGCGCAATATCTCTCCCGGCTGGACTTCGAGACTCTGCAGCCCCACCTCGAGCCCTTCCTGGAGCCGCTGGGTCTGACGGACGCAGCCCCGGATCGTCTCGCCGCCGCCGTGAACCTCCACCGTTCCCGTTCCCACACGCTCAAAGAGCTGGCGGAGCTGATCGTCCCCTACTTCAAGGACGAGCTGGAGTACGACCCGGAGGTCAACGCCAAGTTCCTTCAGGACAAAGACTTGCCGGAGATCCTGAAGACGCTGAGGGAGCGCTATGCCGCCCTGCCGAGCTTCGACAAAGAGGCCTTGGAGGCCGCCCTGCGCGCCTTGGCGACCGAGCGGGGAGCGAAGGCGGGCGCCCTCATCCACCCCACCCGCATGGCCCTCTCCGCCGCCGCCCAAGGCCCCCCGCTCTTCGACCTCGTCGAGGCGATGGGACGGGACGCGAGCCTGAAGCATCTGGACCACTTCCTCGCCTTCTTGAAGCATGGCGCCCCGTCTTGACCTGGGAGAGGGCTTTCCGCTAACCTCCCCTCTCCTGTCCTGCTGGGAGGTCGTTCAACGGTAGGACATGCGGCTCTGACCCGCAGAATCGGGGTTCGAATCCCTGCCTCCCAGCCAATTCCGAAACCTGCCTCTAATCTAAGATCCTTTTCCACGAGAGCGTGGGCTCTGCCGGTTGCCGGCAGGGATGTGGTGCGCGGGCTATTCCCTAAAAGGTTGTGAAGCCTCTTCCACTGATGAAGCCGCGGGGTCGACGCCTCAAGATTTCCTTCGCGCCTCGGCTTCCGCCAGCCAGCCGCGGCGGAGCTTCTCCGCCGGAATGTTCGAGAGATAGGGCTTGAGGTCGAGCACCGGCGTGCCGTCCAGCATGTCGATGCCGCGAACGGAAAGCTCCCGGCCGTCGCGCCGTAGAAGCTCGATGACGGTGAGTGCCAGCGGATTCGGCCGGCGGGGCGAGCGGGTGGCGAAAACTCCGTGGGGGCGGTTGTCCGCCGGCGGCGTGCCCACCCAGGTCTCGGGCAGGGCGCCCGCCCGATCGAAGACCCAGAGCACATAGAGATGCGAGAACCCCTCAATGTCCAACAGCCCGGCCTCGAGCTCCGGGAAGATCTCGATGATCCCCTCCTCGCGGTGCTCCGCCCCCAAGCCCTTGGGGATCTCACGAGTCGCCGTATAGGGAGAATGCACGATACCGATCGGTCGAAAGGTGAACGTGACGGTCTGCGCTGCCATGACGCGGAAAGACTATCAGCATCACCTCATTGTCGAGGGCTTAGAAAGCATGTCCCAGCCCACCGCGCACGGCGATCCGGGTCGTCCCCTCCGGCGCGACGGTGACCTGGAACCGGGTGGTCGCCTGGAGCCACAACCCTGGCATGACGGTTTCGACCGCGAGCGTCACGACCGCCGGGCCGGGCGGCGCGGCGAGCTGCTGGCCTGGAGTCCCCCAAAGGTCGCCCACGCCCACCCGCCAGCGAAGCGGCCCTCCAAGGGTGGACCAGGGCACCTCGACGACGATCGAACCCGCGCTCACGGCTCCCAGGCGAAGCGGAGCGACGAGAGCTCGTCGCCGAAGGACGTGATGTCGTGGAAGAGGAAACGCGAACCGGCGGGCGCGAAGGGGACGCCCACGCGCCCGGGCGGATCGCTCGTCGGGCTGGCGCTGTGCAGGCTCGCGACCTGGACGATCAGCTCGGCGCCGACTGTGACGTCGATCTGACCTTGGGAGGTACTGAAGCTCCGGTCGTTGAACCCCTCGATCCGCCGGTGAGGCGGCCCCACCAGGATCAGGGAGCTGAGCTCGTCCTCCGCTTCGGTGTCGTTGAAGAAACCGCTTTCGAGGTCGATGTCGTTCAGGTTCGAGATCTCGTCGGTCTTACGGAAAGTCACGTTCCCCTGCCCGAGGAGGTCGGCGACGGTGCCCGCGGCGTCGAGGAAGATGCCGAGGAAGGAGAAGGTCGAGCGCAAGGGGTCCAGCGTATCGTGCAGGGTCTGGACCGCCGCCTGGATCGTGCCCTGGTCGAGCGGCGAGTTGGCCGGCACCACCACCAGCTTGTTGGAGCCGAAGTTCGTGTCCTGGCAGAGCACGACGATCGTTGGCACCGGGATGACGGGCAGTTGGAGGTCGACGGGAGGGAGATCGATCCAGCCGGTGGTCACGCCGGCCGCCTGCAGCCGCACCGAGGCCTCCAGCCGGCGCTGGACCAACGGCACGACGCTGCTCGTCAGCTCGGCGAACACGAGATCGAAGATGAGCGTCAGGGCGTCCAGGGCGCGCCCGAGCGGTGGCGCGACGTCGCCGCCGGTTCCGGAGACGGGAGGTGTGCCGGCGAGGCTCCAGGTGACGCCGGCGACCGCCTGTCCGTTCGCGTCGCGGACCCGCCAGCGGACGTCAACCGTGGCCGTGAAAGTGGTCGGCGTGGTGACCTCGATCGGCAGCGGGATGGTGCCGGTCAGGATGCCGAGCAGCCCCGGTATGCCCGGAGGCGAGGTCGCCCCGGTGGTCACCGAGCCGACATTCAGCGCCAGGAGGTCGTTGATCGGCAGCCCGCCGAGCACGGGGGTGTTGGCGATGTCGGTGTTCGCGAACCGCACGTCCTGGGTCCGCCAGGAGACGTCGATCGGCGAGGGGGTGATCTGGGTCGAGGTCACCAGGTCGGTGACGTTGAGGAGCCCCTTGTCGTCGAGGCTGCCGGGCGGCGGCAGAAGCGAAGCGGTAAACAGCCGGTTGGCGGCGCCGGACGAGTCCAGAGCGATGCGGAACCCTTCAGCCAGCGTGGTGAGCACGGAATCAAGTGCCATTGACGTCTCCCCCGGTGGGGCCGCATGATTTCGCGGCCATTTACCAAGTTGGGCGGCTGGGAGACGATTTCGTTACGCCGACTGGCTGGAGGGCCTCGACGGCCCTCCACACGAATTGCAAGGCACTCAACCCGCTCTGCGCCTGCCTACGGCTCGACGAAGTCGAGCGTGAGTATGTTGGGGCAGTTCCCATCACCATCGGTCACGCCTACCGCCCATTCGTAGTGATGGCCGGAAACGTGAGCGGTCGCCGGCGGGACGTCCGGGAAGCTCCAGCCGATTGACAAGCTGGTCTCGCCGGGCAGCGGCCAGCCGATCACCGTAGGGAAGACGAAATAGAAGGAATTAAAAGAGGCCGAGTAGCTGGTCAGCCCAGGCTTCCAAAAAGTGTTCGAGGTCTGGTCCATAAAATAGCCGCCCACCTCGGTCCAGTTGGTGTTGAACCCAGCTCCCCAGGCGGAATCATCGGCATGCCCGGCGAAAGCGGACGGCGGCGTTCCTGAAGCAGAGGTTCTGGTAATGGTGTTGCAGGTCTTGTCCCAGACATGGTTGATGGGCGGAGTTGAATCGCCGTTCGGCCAATAGATCCGCAAGTTGGTGTCGGTCTGGTTGCCCGGTGTACCCGCCCAGGTCCAGGGTCCCATCATGGCGTTTCCGCTGGCGTCGGTGCAAAGCCAGCCGGGTGAGTAGAGGTCTGAGCCATTGCGAATGGAGACGAGGTCTCCACAGGTGTTAGGCGGTCCGCCGGCGACTGAGAAATAGAGATTGCCGGTCGTGGACCAATTGACCGGGGCACTGAGATAGGCGGTCCCGACATAGGCAGCTAGCCCCAATACCGTTCGCTTAAGACGATATTTGGTATCCTTCTTCCGATAGGAAGGAGGCGTCATGGCACGGAAAGCAGCGACACTGCCGAAAGGTACTCGACTGACAGACTTGATCGGCTTGGGTGTGTTGACCCAGTA
>DASYJD010000079.1:0-124308 GCA_035996875.1 Thermoanaerobaculia bacterium | reverse complement strand
CACCCCTCCAGCAGAGGGCCCTTTCTCTGCTCTCCGTGGCGGCGTAGAATGCCTGTAGACAGCGGGCAGGGTAGCCCCGAGCAGCTAAGCCTCGCTTTATCTGATATTTGCGCTACGTAATCGAAAAGAACTTCGGTCTAGACCTTGAGCACCTGTCCAGTAGGACTATTACAGTACCTCCGTATGGAGAGATAAAGATTCACCAGATCGATGCCACGGTAAGGGATAGGACTACGCATCTCAAGGGAATTACCTGGTGGGTCAATCGAAGAATGGTTGGCGAGCCTTCATGGTCGGGTTTGACAGAATCAGGCGCGATTCTCGATGGCAGGACGGCTGCTGCTAAAACTCACAGCTTTGTCATTGAGGCAGATATACTCAAGGAGGATGTCAAGCATGACTGGAGTGGCTTTCACGCAACGAAACGAAGCAATGAAGTCATGGACGCGGTGCTTAAGCAAGTCATTGCATCTCTGCGAGAGGTTCTTGCGCAGGCTAGGAAAGAAAAGAAGCGGACTGCGCTTGAGCAAAATCGCGATACCGTCAAGGAGCTTCCGCGGTTTTCTCAGCTGGTCGTAGATGAGTTCGTTGACGAGATTCAGCAACAGTGCCCGACCATGTCTGAAGGAGACCTGTCTAGGGCTGTTGGGGTCTTGGCGAAGTTGGAGCGGGCCCGCTCCGGGTACGAGTTGCTCAAGCAACTCTTGACATGCTCGCCGGAGGATCTGGATACCTGGAATGAGATTATGAAGCGGTGGTCTGCACAGGAGGCTGAGATTGTTCTCAGTGAGTTGGAAAAGCGCCTTCGGCTCATTGACGAGCTCCAGAAGCTCGTTCGCGCTGATCGAGCGGACGAGCTCCATGATCTGCAGCCTCTTTTTGAGAAGGGGTTATGGATCTTCGGGCCAGAGTACGAGGCGGTTGATTTCAGGTCAAACCGTGGCATGGCTGAGGTGATTCGGAAATTTCTCAGGGCTGAGCCCACGGCCGAGATGTCCAGGAGGAGAATGGATTTTGTAATCCGAGAGGATTCCTCAATTGGTCTTTATGCAGCCGATTCCTATGATGAATCGGGTGAAATTCTTGGCATTCGGAAGTTGCTGATCCTAGAGCTGAAGCGAGGCGGTTTTGAGGTGACTCAAGGGGAGCTCGATCAGGGGAGGGATTATGCCAAAGAGCTGGTTAAGGTTGGCGCCGTGCAACCAGGTACTGCTATAGTAGTTTTTGTCCTGGGCGCATCTATTGAGCATGGCCTTGAGTCTTTACAACAAGGTCAAGTGACGGTTACCCCTTTGAAATATGACACCGTTTTGAGCCGCGCCCACTCGCGGACGTTCAATCTACATCGGAAGATTCAAGCCGGAACTGGCGATCTGTCAAGACGGTTCGACGTCCTCGAAGTTCTTGGCGAGGAGGATCCGCAATTAGCAATCTTCGAGCACAGTAGCCGAGAGGAAGCAAGCCAATAGATCTTTACTAGACGTGCCGGCGATATTTCCTCTCGCAGAGAACTGCTTCCGGGCTCCTCCCCAAACGCAGCTATCCAGGGGGAGCTTCATCCATCAGTTCCGGTGGGCATCAGGCGGCTCGACCCGCTCGTGACCGACTAGGCGGCGGCCATAGACCAGACATGCCTGGATGTCCTCCATCTCCAGCCAGGGGTAGCCTTCAAGAATGAGTTGCGGAGAATCCCCAGCCGCGAGCATTCCCAAGACGTGCTCCACGGCTAGGCGATGCCCTCGGATAATTGGCTTTCCGCTGAAGATCCGGGGGTCTACGGTGATTTGATCCAGCAAAGCTGCGGAGGCTACTGTCTTCTGCATGGGTTTCTCCCGACGGCCGGGTCTTCCGACCGGTACGGATTCGATTCTACACCTCCGGCCCGATGCCGCGCCCCCTTGTTACGTCCCTGCGTGCGCGAAGTTCCTCTGACGTGGTATAGGCTCGCGCAGTGTGATGCTGGGAGGAGAAGGGGAAAGTGTCCGACATCCATATCACCCGCGAGCTCCTGCGCGCCGTCGCGAGCGGCGAGTTGTCGTTTCGGATCCTCAATGAGAGCGTTTGGCGACACCTCATGAAGCTCTGTCCCACCTGCAGCGAAGAGATGGCTGCGTTCGAGAAGGAGCAGGCTGCGCCCGCTTCTTACGACACGTTCCAAGTCCTCCCTTTGGTGCTCGAGAAGCATGCCGCGGATCTCGAGACGAAGACCGGAGCGGCGCGAAGGGACCTCCTTGCCCTCCTTCGCCTCGCGCCCGCTGAGCGCCGCCACCGCATCCATCGGGCGAGCACCCGTTTTAGGGGCGTGGTACTCGCGCGGCTGCTCCTTGACGAAGCGAAGGGCCACATGCCCGCCGAGCCGCACGCCGTCTACGAGTTGGCAGAAGCAGCCGAGGCGGTCCTCATGCGCACTCCAGACATCCCTGGTCTGTACGATCTCCTCGCCCGAGCGGTGGCGTACCGGGGGAACGCGGAGCGTGCGACGGGCGACCTCGCCGCCGCGGAAGACACGCTGCGAAGAGCGCGGGGACTCATTCGCAACAAAGGGGTCACCGACCCTCTGGTGTACGCGGAGGTGGATTGGATCGAGGGAGCCCTGCTCAAGGATCAGCGCCGGTTCAAGGAGGCGGAAGAGCTCCTCGTCCGAGCTGTGAACCTTTATGGCTTGGCCGGCACCAAGGAGGAGGTCGCTCCACCTCTGATCACTTTGGGACTTCTGTATTACGATCGCGGCGATTGCCGGAAGGCGATCGAGGTCACGAGGGCGGCCGCCGAGAGGATGGGGCAGAGAGCGGACCCTCGCCTCTGGCTCTGCATCCGGCACAACCTCGCGCTTTTCCTCGCAGAGTCAGGAGACTACCCTGCCGCAGAGGAAATCCTTCACGAGGACGCGGAGCTCTATCAAGAGTTTCCGGATCTTTGGACGAAACTGCGGCAGACATGGCTCAAGGGAAAGATTGCAGGGAAGATCGGCGATCTTGCTGAGGCTGAGCGATTGCTTGGCGCGGCACGGAATGGCTTCATCCTTCAGAACATCGGGTATGACGCGGCAAAGGTCTCCGTCGATCTTGTGCGTGTCTACGAGCAGCAAGGGAAAGTGGGGGAATGAGACAGCTTGCCGACGAATATGCATCTGATGTCGCCCGTCGTAGGAGATCGATGATCGAATCGACGACTCCGCCCCAAGACGTCCCGACATCGATAGCCTGCGAAGGGTGTCGTGGTCGGGCTGGGACGTCTCTACGAAGGATGATCAGAATGGACGTACCTGGCGGAACCTTGGGAATCCCTGCCTCTACGAGGATCTCTGCCATTCACCAAAGATCGAGCTGATCAGGTGCTCGTTCACATAAAAGCTCGTCTCGCGCAAACGGTCCAGAACTTCAGGGACGTCGATCAGTCGTTTTTCGGCCGCCGTGCGGAGAATACCCAACGTTCCGGTTACCCGTAGATGCAGGCGGCGAGCCTCGGCGCGTCCCGAGATCTCGTCGATCAAGAGCAGATCCGCTCCCAAGATCTGCGCCAGCGCAATCGCCTCCCGCTCGCCGAGATCGAGGTCGTCGGTGACGAGATCAAGCTGGTCAGGAGCCACGGACTGAAGGCGAAACCAGGCAGGAGGCTTGGAGAGCCATGCCCTCACCGGTTGGGGTGCCTTACTGGCTGTCAATTCCCGGAGAACGGCTTCGGGGACGAGGACTTGGCCATAGAAGCGATGCAGAAGCTCCGTCTGCTCCAGGAGAATGAGGTAATGAAGTGGCCCACTGTCCGCGACAACGATCATCGGCCAGAGAGGATTCCTAGACTCCGGTGTGAGGCGAGGTCTTCTTCCAAGTCGGCTTGCGTGTAGTGAAGGGGCACCTTGTGCTCCTTCAACAGGCCATGGACCTCGAACCGTGTCTCCAAACCGAGGAGGCGCCGGACTTGCGTCTCAGTCAAGGCGCCGGTCCTATAGCCCTCCACGGCAATCGCCTCCAAGGCGTGGCGTGGCACGTTCCCCCAGCGACCCTGAAGGGATTCGGAGATATCTTCGGGCAGGTTGATGGTGACTTCCATGACCCTATTCTAACGTAAAAGTACTGAGCGGAGATGGCTGCTGAAGGAGGCCGCGAGAGCCCGTGCTCGACTGAACCTACGGGCTTGAAGGGTCAAACGATCTCGCGGCCTTTCAGGCCGCAGGGCACTGTCGTCTCTCCACCCAGGGCGTCGGCCTGCGGCCTCAAGCCCTGGGCTCCGCTCTCCCGGCCCGTTGGGCCGGAGAGAGGCTGCCGGGCGTGCTCGCCGGGCAACGGAATCTCCGCCCCATCAGCCAAGCGCTGCTCCAGAATGCCCGTCAATACCTCGGACGCATTTAAGACGCACTCTTCTGGGGTCGCGCCCTCAGTGAAGGCTTCCTCGATGTCCAGGAATTGAACAACAAAGCCGCCACCCTCCTGCGGCTCAAGTGTGTACGGATAATCCAGCTTCATATAAGTTTCACTCAACCATCTTCTTTGCCCCAAAGGGGCTTAGGCGTGTAGCCTGGGGCTGGCGTTTTTTGCCAGCCCCAGGAAATCCGCGACCCGACATTTTCAAAGCCCCAACGGGGCGACGGCAGCTCTTGCCGTGAGGTGACAGGCTATATCACGATGTGTTCACAAGGCGAGAACCAACGCCTGTGCTGAGATGGAATCGAGCACCGATCTGCCGTCGCCCCTTCAGGGCTTTGGGTTTTGTGGGTTGCCGTTGACCTGGGGCTGGCAAACAGCGCCAGCCCCAGGCTACATTCCCTTACCCCTTCGGGGCATCCGGCAGAGCCTTAGGTTCGCCCGCGCCAGTATCGTGGATGGCGTTTCTGGTGTCCGACGGCCAGGATGTAGAGGTCGCCTGACTTGAGGGGTTGGTATAAGAGATAGAAGGGGAACCGTTGTGGCAGAACGAAACGGCGGATCTGGCTCAAGATCCGTGGCGCTGCTTTTGGATAGAGCCGAAGGAACGCTACCGACTGCTCGACCGCTTCGGAAAATCTCGCACCAAGCCCCGGAGATTGCTCTTCGTAGAACCGGATCGCCTCAAAGAACTCATCTTCAGCCAATGGGTTGAAGCGCACGCCCTTCATCGGAAGAGGGACTGCGCTTTTCTAAAGACCTCTTCCGCCGGAATTCCTGGCTCTTCGCCACTCTCCATGGCAAGGGCACGCCTCTCCGCTTCCTCCGCCCAGGACCGGGCGATCTCGTCGTCCTCAGGGGGCTGGAAGCTGAGCAGCAGCCTCTCGAAAACACGCGCCCGCTCCGCTTCAGGTAGGTTCAGGGCTTCGGCTTCGATCTCATCCACGGTGAGTGCCATAGGGATCTCCTCGTCACCATCCAGCGTAGCATTGCCTTGGGATCTCGACAAGTTACATTCCAAGGAGCCATTATGCCCAAAACCAGCGCCGGCCTTCTCCTCTACCGCCTTCGCGAAGGCCGGCTCGAGGTGTTCCTCGTCCATCCCGGCGGCCCCTTCTGGGCTCGGAAGGACTTGGGAGCGTGGTCCATTCCCAAGGGGGAATTTACCGAGCCGGAGGAGCCTCTCGCGGCGGCGGTCCGCGAGTTTCGGGAGGAGACCGGCGCGACGATCGAAGGCTCCTTCTTGCCTCTTTCTCCTCGCAAGCAGCCGGGCGGCAAGATCGTTCATGCCTGGGCTGTCGAGGGCGAGCTGGACCCTCGGCAGATCCAGAGCAATACGTTTCTCCTGGAATGGCCCAGAGGGTCGGGCCGGCAGAAGGAGTTTCCCGAGGTCGATCGGGCTGAATGGTTCGGGATTCCGGAAGCGAAGCGCCGGATCCTCGCGGGCCAGCTCGGTTTTCTCGACGACCTTTGTGAGCGGCTCGGCGCTCCTCCAGCCGGCGTCACCGACAGCTAGCTCAAAAATGCCTACGTCCCCTTCCGCGCCGCCAGCTCCTCGCGGATCGCCGCTCGGATCATCTCCGCCAGACCCTCGGGCGATGGGGAGGTGGCGGCGGCCGTCGGGGGTGTTGCGGAGGTGTTGGTACTGGCGGTGGCGCCGATCCAGTCCTCCAGCCGGTGGGTGGCCGCGGCGCGGATTTGCGGACAGCCCATCATCAGGAGATCGCCGGGCGGGACTCGCAGGACGCGCGCAAGCAGCGTCAGATGCTCCACCCGCAGATCCAGGCTGCCGTCCAGAAGATTTCCCAGGCTCCCATTGCGGATCTCCAACGCACGCTCGATGTCGCGGCGCTGAAGACCGGAGGCGTCGATGGCGCGCGCCAGGACTCCGCGAAGCGAACGGAGATCGTCTTCAATCATTGGACGGGGATTAGAGCACAGTTGGGGACGCCAGGCCGGATTTAGGGACCCTTCGAGAGATTCGGGGACACTTTCAGAGAATTCAGGGACAGTTTCACGGCAACGGGGGCTCATTGCAGAAGATTCCGGGACGAATGGCCAAGAACGGGGACCGTTGGTAGGATTTCGGGACAGAATCTCAAAATTAGGGACAGGTCCATTGGTTCAGGGACTCCCCCAGACTCTTGGGGACTTTCTGCCGGAAAGCGGGACATGGAGTCCAGTCCGGAGTCTTTTCCTCGCGTCAGCCGCGGTTCTTGCTCTACTTGAGGGTTTCCAACTCGCGGCGGACGGTGTCTCGAATCAAAGTCTGCAAATCGTCCGAGGGCGCGCTTGCGAAACGGGGCCGCGCGGGCTCGATCCAATTGGCGAGCCGCAGACCGGACGGCGAGGCATCCGGCATCCCGGCTTCCAGGAAATCCTCAGCCGGTACGCTGAGCAGCCGAGCGAGCGCCAGGATATGGCGCACCCGAAGCACCCGCCGGCCGGCCGTGAGCTCGTCCCAACCGCCGGGCGGCAGGTCCAGGGCCTGCTCGACCGTCTTCCGCCGAAGCCGGGCCGCAGCGACGGAGCGCCGGAGGACTTCGCGCAGAGAGGTGAGCTTGCGGGACATGGCCCGGCAGTGTACGGCCGGCCGCGGCAGGCTGCAACCCTCTCCGGGCAAATCGAAGCCATGCAGCCAGTTCCTGTCAGAGGTTCCTCCGATCCCTCGAATGACCCAAAGGGCGGCCACCGAGCGCGGTGTAGAATTTTTGCCAATACCAATAGCGTGGAAGGAACGGCAGACGGGAAATCAGTTTATGTGTCCGTCTAGATGATATTCCGTCGTCGCCGGACGGAGCGAGCTTGAAAGGACGTTGAGATGCCGACATTCGCCCAGGCGGTGCAGCAGGTGGACGCGACCGGGCTACCGGTCGTCGAAGGATTCGCCGTCAAGCTCCGAGCCGGCGCTGCGGAGGCGGCTGGGGCAGCCATCGCGGCTGAGCTCGCGGTCCGATTCCCGCCCCCTTACGCGTGGCAGGCCGATGACAGGCCGGGAAAGTGGCCGGAAGGCTGGCGGATGTACCGCATCAGCGGCGGCTCTCCGCCGCTCGGCGAGGCATGGGAAGCTGTCCGCGCTCTCAAAGCGATCCCCGGCGTCGAGACCGCCGAGCCGCTGCTGCTCACCAAGCCGCCGGTGACCAACGGCTCCGACGCTCAGGCGGCCTTCCAGCTCTGGGGGAAGGTGAACGACGACCGCTTGGCTCAGATTACGAAAGCAAGCCAGCCTCCCCACTGGTCGCTGGCGCAGTTGGGGGTTCTGGACGGCGGCCCCGAAAAGCCGGGCGCCTGGTCGATCTGGAAGACGAAGCGTGGAGATGATCCTCCCGGGAAGGGCATCCTGGTGGCTCATCCGGATACGGGCTACACCCGGCATGCGCGCCTCCTTCCCCATCTGCTGCCCCATCCGGACAACCCGAATCTGTTCGGCAGGGACTTCGTCGATCGCACTCAGCCCGACGGCTTCGATTCCATGAAGGACCAGTCGTTCGCCAGCTTCCCGGGCCACGGCACCGGCACCGCCAGCGTCATCGCGACGGGGAACAGTCCGGACGGCGAGCCGTGGGGCGTTGCGCCCGGTGCGAAGATCCTGCCGCTGCGCGTCTCGTCCTCGGTCATCCATCTGAGCTTTCAGAACCTTTGCGACGCCTTCGTCGAGGCGATGGACAAGAAGGCCCACGTCATTTCCATGTCTCTCGGCGGCCCCCTGGGCTCCGAGTTGCTGAATTCCCTGATCCGCAAGGCGCTCGACCAGGGGATCATCGTCGTCTCCGCGGCCGGCAACAACGCGCCGACCGTCGTTTTTCCGGCCCGTATCCCCGGTGTCCTCGCCTGCGCCGCCAGCAATGCGGTGGCGGCACCGTGGCGCTTCTCCGGCTTGGGCGGCGAGGTCGCCATCACCGCTCCCGGAGAGCTGGTCTGGCACGACTGGGAGCGCCTCGATTCCCAGGGCAAACCAACGGACGACCGGACGAACGGCAGCGGCACCTCGTTCGCAACCGCCAATGTCGCCGGGCTCGCGGCGCTCTGGCTGTCGTATCACGGCCGCGACAACCTGATCCAGAATTACTGTAGCAACCGTGCCGAGCTCCTGCCGTTTCTGTTCCGGCTCTGCCTGCAGAGGTCCTCAGACGGCAAGCCTGATTTCCTTCGTGGCGGCAAAGGCGGTTTCGGAGCGGGAATCGCGAAGGCCGACAGGCTGCTGAATCAGGCTCGACCCAGCGTCCCCGAGGTGGACGCTGCACGGACGAAGATCCTGGCAGGAAAGCCTGACGGCATTGTCAGCTTTCCGCTGAACAGCTGGTGGACGATCCTCACTCTGCCCACCCTGACTGAAAATGGGCCGGTGCTCGCGGAGTCCGCGGCCTCGAACGATACGAGCCTGAACGATTTTTTCACCGCTTTGGCCCCCAATCTGGACGTCGAGGACCGGGCCGAGATCGGAACGCTGGCGGCTTCGGACGTGCTCCTCTCGAATGCCCTGGCGAAGGCCTCGCAGGGCGGGCGAAACTGCATTTCGGCCGCTGCCGTGCGGCGTTACCTGCTCCGCAAAGGCGTGCCGCTCTCGAAATTCTTACGGGACAAGCTGACCGGCGCCCAGACGGACGCTCAGAAGGCTTGGATTGGAAACCACACCGAGCTTTCGTTGGCCAAAGCATACATTTTACCTTCTGCGGAGGAGGAAGAAAAGAAGAGCGCCTACTCCGTCGCGCCGCCGCCGACGCGGAGGCTTCGCGCGTTCGCATTCGATCCAAGTCTCACCACCAGCAGCTCGGAAGTTGCCATCAACGAAATCACCATTCCGGTCGTCTTTGAACGCAAGCTGGAACCGGGGCCGGTGGGCGACTATCTCGAGGTGGTAGACGTAGACCCCGCATCGGACTGCGCCTATGCGCCAGTGGACCTCAACCATCCATTTCTACTGGCTCAGGACGGCCTGCCCCGATCCGAGGGCAACCCGCAGTTCCACCAGCAGATGGTCTACGCCGTCGCGATGAAGACCATCAGTCATTTCGAGGAGGCGCTGGGGCGTCCCATCTTCTGGTCGCCGCTACGTCCCTGGGATCCATTCAGCGACGATAAGGATCGTGCGCTGGTAAGACACAAGAAGGATAAGGAGGGAAACGTCGTCAAGGATGATAAGGGCCGGCCGGAGATCGACAAGGCGGATCAGTTCGTACAGCACCTGCGCCTGCATCCTCATGCTCTACGGGAGCAGAACGCCTACTACTCGCCGCAGAAGCGGGCCATTCTCTTTGGCTACTTCCCCGCGGGAGACGGCGATCCTGGAGCGGAGTATCCCGGCGGCGTCGTCTTTGTCTGCCTGGCCCACGACATCATCGCCCACGAGACGACCCACGCCATTGTGGATGGAATGCATGTCCGCTACACCGAGCCGACCAACCCGGACGTGTTCGCATTCCACGAAGCCTTCGCCGACATCGTGGCCCTGTTCCAAAGGTTCACCTACTCCGAGTTGCTGCGCGACCAGATCGCTCAGGCGCGGGGGCGGCTGGAGGCCGGGACGCTGATGACGCGCCTCGCCCTGCAGTTCGGCCAGGCCACCGGGCGGCGGCAGGCCCTGCGCGACGCCTTGGGCTATGTGGTCAAGCAGGCTCGTCAGCGAGGCGATTTCGATTGGCGCGATCGTCTCGAGGAGCGCGAGGCAGATGGGAGCAGCGAGAGGCGCGTCACCATTGCCGACGCCGCGCGCGATCTGAGCGATGAGGAGACACGGTCGGTGTGGCAGCGTTTCCAGGCCGATCCTTCGCTCTTGAAAAAAGTCGAAGAGCCGCACGATCGGGGCTCCTTCCTCGTCGCCGCCGTCTTCGACGCCTACCTCCGCATTTACGAGGCTCGTGTCGCCGACCTGAAGCGCATCGCCACCGGCGGGACGGGTGTCCTGCCCGAGGGCGACCTGCATCCCGACCTGGTGAACCGCATGGCGCAAGAGGCGTCGAAGTCCGCCCGCCACGTCCTGCGGATGTGCATCCGTGCGATGGACTACATGCCGCCTGTGGACATCACCTTTGGCGAGTTCCTGCGCGCTCTGATCACGGCGGATTCCGACCTCGTGCCAAAAGATGATCTCCGGTACCGTGTCGCTTTCATCGAAGCGTTTCGCAAGTGGGGGATCTACCCTCGCGACGTGCGGACCCTCTCCGAAGAAAGCCTGCGCTGGTCGCCCCCCAGAGCGGAAAAAACTCTCCTTTTTCCGCGCGATCAGAAGATCCCTGAAGAGATCAATCTGGTGCGACGCGCTCTGCTCGAATGGCAACCCGGGGAGACCCGCGAGGAGATCTTCAAAAAGATCAACGAGGCCCAGGCGGTGCTCCACGGCTACTTCCAGGACAAGAAGCTCGACAAGGAAACCAAACGGCTGATTCTGGGCGGGATCGATACCTCGCGGTCGTTCCAGGTGACCAACCTGCGGCCTGCCCGCCGCATTGGTCCGCGTGGCGAGTTCCTCACTGAGATGGTGATCGAGGTCCTTCAGAACAAGAATGCCATGCCCACCGATCCGGCCGAGCACAAGGCGGAAGAGAAGCGGCGGCGAGAAGCGCGGCAGGAGCGAAAAAGGATGGGCGAAGTGGAGGAGGCGGAGCCTCTCCCCTTCCGCGGCGGCGCCACTCTGATCATCGGCATGGAGAGGGACGAGTACATCGTTCGTTACGCCATTTACAAGCGGCCCGACAGTGCTTCCCGCGAGGCTCGGCAGCACGAGTTTCTCCGTGCCGGAGGAGCGGGGAGTCCCGACGCCGCCGAGTATTCCTCCGACGGCCTGCCTTCGGGCTGGTACACCCGGGACGACGTGCGGAACGAATGGCTCAAGAACCGGGTGAGCGATCTGGAGGGTATGCGGGCTTCCTCGTGCGCCTGCCGCCGAGGCCGGATGGATGGCGCTGAAAAGAAGGCTACCGAAAAAGCCGCGAAAAAAGCTGGGGCTCCCGTTCCGACTGCACTGACCGAACCCTTCGCCCTGCTGCACCGGGGCTGACGCTGGAAAGGACGCGATATGGCTGGCGAAACCGAAGGCAGGCTGCTTCCCGCTTGGGGGGAAGTCAAGATGCGCCTCTACGGACAGGGTCTCGGAGATTGCTTCCTTCTGGCCTTTCCGCGCCAGGACAGGCCGGAAGATCCCTGCTACCTGGTCATCGACTGCGGAGTCGCGATGAGCACACCTCAGAAGGACGTCCGGATTAAGGCGATCGTCGAGAACATCCACGTGGCCACCGGCGGGCACATCGACGCGCTCGCCGTGACGCACCAGCATTTCGATCACATCAGCGGCTTCCAGGATGCCTGGCAAGAGTGGAAGGCGATCACCGTGGACGCGGTCTACCTCCCTTGGACGGAGGCCACTGCCGAGACGGGAGAGCACTCGGGCACGACCGACTTCCGCAAGGTCCTCGACCAGGCGGCCAAGAAAGCCCTGGAGAAGGCGGCGGGCATGGGCCTCCTCAATTCCCAACCCGGCTTTCGGGCCCAGGCGGATTTTCTTGGGATTGACCTGGAAGCGGCCGGAGGTGCCGGCGGAAAGATCAAGGGCCCGGCGAATATGGACGAGGCCATGACCTTCGCCCGCGGCCTCTGCCCCCCGGGCAAGATCCGCTTCTTCGAGCCTGGCAACGTTTTCCGCCTGCCAGAGACAGACTTTCACGCCTACGTCCTCGGTCCACCTCTGCCCGGAAACGCCAATCCGGATGGGAAGAAGTACATCGAGCTCCTGGTCGACGGAACCGATGGCGTGATGTATTCCTACGGTCCGCTCGGCCTGAAGGTGGATGCGGGTAAACCTGGCGGCACGAACGCTTTTGCCTTGAGCGACGACCGCGGTCTGCCGGCCATGGCCTCCGCCCTGCTCGCCGATGGCGCCCTCAGCCGAGAGAGCGATGAAGGCTTTTCCCCCTTTGCCCCGGAGATCCGTCTCGAGTGGGAGAATGCCATGGCCTCCCCGTTTTTCCGAGACCATTACGGCGTTAGAGAGAAGGGTGAGGAAGGAGCGTGGCGGCGCGTGGACTCCGAATGGCTTGCAGGGGCTGCGGCCCTAGCTCTGCGCGCCGGGGACTTCACCAACAACGTCAGCCTCGTGCTCGCGTTCGACGTCCCCGGCTCCGATAAGATGTTTCTGTTCCCCGGCGACGCGCAGGTCGGCAACTGGCTCTCGTGGCACACCATCAAGGAATGGCACTTCCTGGCTGACTCCGTACCGGTAAAGCCTCCCGCGCCGAACGACAAACAAACCCTGATGGAGAACCTGCTGAGCCGCGTCGTCTTCTATAAAGTGGGGCACCATGCCAGCCACAACGCGACGATCAAGACGCAAGGGCTGGAGATGATGAATGACGATCTTGTGGCCTTCATCCCGGTCAGCGTTCCAGTCGCGCAGGACCTGATGGGCTATTGCCCCATGCCCTTCTATCCTGTCGTCCGCGCCCTCCAGAGGAAAACGAAAGGGCGTGTCTTCCTGCCCAACGGGCAAGCCGTCGGCCCCTTGCCGAACGGTACGACGAATGCAAATCTGCTGGCGCAGGCGGGAATCGTCTGTTCCGAGGAAACGCTGCCGGAGATGAAGAACCAGGACGGCAATCTCCTGCAGGGCGAAGGCCCTCTTTATCTGGAAGTGACCATCTGATCTACATCGCGCGGCGCGGGCTGCGGGCGGGGCAGCCGATCGGCCGCCCCGCATTTCAGTCTTCCGAGATTACGGGCACGTAAGTTTTGGCACTCGGGCGGCTGGACGGGAGCGGTGCAGTGCTCTTCCCCGGTGATGTTGTGACAGGTCCACGGCGCACAGGGGTCGCAGGCTGCATAGATCTTGTTCAGCGAACGACGGACCGGCGACCGGCCTGCCACGAAGTTCGAGGCACCGGGCAGCAGAGCGTCGGGGGCCTGATCGCCATTGGTGTCGACGAGTGCGGAGCTGATCCTCTTCGCCTTTGCGTTGCTCGGGAAGCTCCACGGCAGCGGATTGGCCGGGAAAGTGAAGCTTCTCGTGAGCTCCAGCGCTCGCGCGCTCTTGGTCCTCGCGGGCTTCACGGAAATGAAAGAGACACGCGCATTGACCGCGAGAGGCGCGACGAAGTTGCCGCCGCCCTCCTCGGTACGGTTGATCGTCATGTTCGTCGTGCGCTGCGGGCCGGCCAGGGAGACGTAGACGTGGAACAATCCACAGGCGGTCTTGATGGGGGCCACGCTCACCAGGGACAAGGCCCGGAATTGGATGCGCGTCACGGCGACGTCGTTGGCGTCGAAGTCGGCGTCGTCGAGCCGCTCGATGACCGTGTCACTGCCCCAGATCTGCCCCGGAGCCCCGGTCGCGAGAGGCAGGCCCTTGAGCGCCACCCGGCCGGTGAAAGCCTTGGAGCTCTCGCAGAAGAAGCCGGCGGGAAGGGGATTCTGGGCAAAATCGAGGTAGGTCGCCCCATTGGCCTTGGTGGTGAAGACGTCGATGCCGCGCTGGATCGTGGAATCCGCGGCCAGAGGGGAGAGTCCGGCCAAAAGCGAGAGGACGAGCGCTGCGAGAATACTTCTGTTTCTCACATAAGCCTCCTTGTCCACAAGGACGGTAAGTATCGCGAGCACCTGTGCTCGCGAAAGGACCGAAGAGTCCGGTTACCTACAGCTTAGGGTGCTCTGGAAGCTCTTGAGCGAGCCCTCTTATCCGGCGGCATCCCCGGGGTGGACCCGATGGTCTCGAACCGGCCAGCCGGCGAGGCTCGGTATATACTCGCCCGCTCAGCCGTCCGCGCCGTCGTCCGCGCACGTCAGAACCACAGGAGGGCCGACGTGGAATCGATCGCCGTTCTCAAAGCTTGGGAAAGCTTTTATGTCATCGTCGGCTCTTCGGGCGCTGCGTTGACAGGGCTCCAGTTCGTCGTCATGGCTCTGGTGGCGGAAATTCCTGGTCGCAGGTCGTCGCGGGAGATCGCAGCCTTCGGCACTCCCACCGTGGTGCATTTCTGTGCCGTCCTGTTCATCTCCGCGGTCTTGAGCGCGCCCTGGCGGACGCTCTCGGGTCCGGTGATCGTTCTGGGAATCAGCGGAGTCCTCGGAGTGGGGTACGCGATCGTAGTCGTGATCCGGGCACGGCGTCAGGACGGCTATAAACCGGTCCTGGAAGATTGGCTCTTTCACGTTCTCTTTCCATTTCTCTCCTATGCCACTCTGCTCGGGGCTGCGCTGTCCTTGCAATGGCACTCGATGCCGGCTCTTTTCTCCGTAGGTGCGGCGTCGCTCCTGCTCCTCTTCATCGGCATTCACAACTCCTGGGACACCGTCACCTACCTCACGGTCGGAGCTGGACAGGCGGCGAATCAATCTCCAAAAGACCAGCCGCCGCCCGATTAATAGAAGGTTTTCGGGTAAGCTCCCGCGGACGACCCCTTTGGGAGGAGAGAGACCATGGCGAGCCTGCGCGCAGTGACCTTCGGATGTCTCCTGGTGACGGCTGGCGCACTGCCGGCGGCAGCCCAGGCCGCTCCACCGCCCATTGATCAGGTGCTCGACACCGTCACGGCCGCCGAGACCTTCCGCGGGGTGGCGCTCTCTCCCGACGGCGCGCGGGTGGCCTGGGTCGAGGCGGTCCGCGACAAGGACGGACGGCCGACTCAAGCGGGCGCCGTCTTCATGGCGGATATCGCGCCGGCCGGAGGGGGCTCCCCGCATCGGGTCAGCGCCGGTGCCGCCGCAAACGCGCAGATCTCCGAGAGCGATCCCACCTGGTCCCCCGAGGGCCGGCGGCTCGCTTTCATCTCCGATGCCGTGGGCGGCGAAGAGCAGGTTTTCGTGGCCGATTTCTCCGATCTCTCCCGAAGCGAGCCGAAGCCCCGTCAAATCACCCGGCTCCACGGTCACCTCTCCAACCCGAGCTTCTCGCCCGACGGCCGCTCCGTTGCCTTCCTCTATATCGAAGGACGCAAGGGGGCGGCGGGACCTCTTCAGGCCACAGCCCGGGACGCCGGAGTGGTTGGCGAGCACCCCGAGGAGCAGCGCCTGGCCGTCGCGGATCTCGCGAGTGGCGACGTTCGCACCCTCTCCCCAGCCGACCTCTACGTCTATGAGTACGACTGGGCCCCGGACGGCCGGAGCTTCGCCGCCACCGCCGCCCACGGCTCGGGGGACGACAACTGGTACGTGGCCGAGCTCATCACGCTCAACCGGGAGAGCGGCGAGATGCGCTCGCTGTGGAAGCCCCCGCTCGACGTCCAGATCGCCGGCCCCCGGGTCTCCCCGGACGGAAGCTCTATCGCCCTGATCGGCGGCATCATGAGCGACGAGGGCTCGACCGGAGGAGATGTCTACCTCGTGCCGTCTTCCGGTGGCGAGGCCCGGAATGTGACTCCGGGCCGTCCGGCGTCACCCGCCTGGCTCGCCTGGACCTCCCCGTCCCGGCTGCTCGTCGAAGAGCTGGCCGACCAGGACACGGCCCTCACGGCCCTGGACGTGCCGGGCGGCAAAGCTGCGATCCTCTGGCACGGTCCCGAGACGCTCTCCGACGGCCACGGCCTGGGGATCGCACTCGGCCGCGACGGCAAGACCTCGGCGGCCATCCGCCACGACTTCGGCCACGCGCCCGAGGTGTGGGCCGGGCCGATCGGCGCCTGGAAGCAGGTGTCGCGCTCGAACGCCCGCTTCGCCCCGGCTTGGGGAGAGGCTCGGAGCCTCCACTGGACGACGGACGCCGGGAAGGTCCAGGGCTGGCTGCTCGCGCCGCCACGGGTCGAGCCCGGAAAGCGCTACCCGCTCGCCGTCGTCGTCCATGGCGGGCCGGCCTCGGCGCACCGCTCCGGCTGGCCGGTCTCCTCCGGGGTCCTGGCGAGCCAGGGTTATTTCGTTTTCCTCCCCAATCCGCGCGGCAGCTACGGCCAGGGCGAGGCTTTCACCCGGGGGAACATCAAGGATTTCGGCTATGGCGATCTGCGCGACATCCTCGCGGGGGTGGAGGCCGCTGTCGGCTCGGGGGCGCCCGTCGATCCGGGCCGGGTGGGGCTCTACGGCTGGAGCTACGGCGGCTACATGGCGATGTGGACGGTCACCCAGACCGACCGCTTCCGCGCCGTCGTGGCCGGGGCCGGGATCGTCAACTGGCAGAGCTACTATGGGCAGAACCGCATCGATCAGTGGATGATCCCCTACTTTGGCGCCTCGGTGTACGCCGACCCGCTCATCTACGCCAGAAGCTCGCCGATCACTTTCATCACCCGCACCAAGACCCCCACGCTCGTCCTTCAGGGCGAGCGCGACGCCGAGGTGCCCGCCCCCCAGGCCTACGAGTTCTGGCATGCCTTGAAGACCCTCGGCGTGCCGACCGAGCTCGTCGTCTACCCCGACGAGGGGCACCGCTTCGTCAAGCCCGAGGACGACCGCGACCGTTATCGGCGGACGTTCGAGTGGTTCGAACGGTATCTCAAATAAGACAGGGACTGGTGCGGCCCCTGTCTTTGGACCAAGGAAATCCGGAGAGGTGGGGCAGTCATTCACCGAGCTCGCGCCCGATAGAGGGTGAAAAGAGAATTACTAGCAAGGTATTCCGATAGAATAAACACAGCGATGGGTAGGAGGATTCGAAGGATTAGCAGGATTACAGGCATCAGAGGGTGGCGGTATACAAGGGACGCCTGTGGTTGGCGCACAGGGGCCAGGGTACTGTGTGGCCCCCCCTCCTGCGACCTGGGAAATTTTGTTCGAGCTGAGTTGAAGGAGGGTCTCACGGCTGATCGTCAACTTCCTGAGTTGCTTTTTCATTGGCTCTTCCTTTCAGATTCGTTCGGGTCAATTGCCGGGTGTACACAAAGCTCTTAGGGCAATTGAGGTGCCAATCCGGGGCGAGTTTTCCGATATGGGATAAATCAAAGAAAAATAAGGGCTTAGGACCGACTGGCCGAGATCTTGTCAACGGCAGGGATACCCGTGGATTCGGGTGCCGTTGCCATAACCCTGGTGGGATTGCCATGGATCGTGGCACTCCGCCCAACTGATATCTTCCCCGGCGATGGAAATCCGGGAATGCGCACAGCCGACCGAAGCCTTCCTGGGCTACCACGACGGCGTTCTCTGCATGGAGGGAACGCCGCTGCCGGAGCTGGTCGGACGAGTCGGCACGCCGTTTTTCCTGTTCAGCGAAGCGCGGCTGCGCTCCAACTACCAGGCCCTGGAGAGGGGGCTCTCGGCGGCGGGGGCGGGAACCGTCCTGCGCTACTGCGCCAAGACCAATCATGAGGCGGCGGTGCTGCAGGTTCTGGCCCGGTGCGGCAGCCATCTTCTGGCGTGCCACGGCGCCGAGGTGGAGCTGGCTTTGCGCTGCGGCTTCGCGCCGGAACGGATCGCCTTCGCCCGACCGGTGCTTCTCCCTGCGGAGCTGGGTTCCGTCCTCGCGGCCGGCGTGCCGCTGATCCACGTCCACCGGCCGGAGGATCTGCCGCTCGTGGAGGAGGCGGCGGCCCGGGCGGGGCGGCGGGTTCGGGTGTCGTTGCGTTTGCGGCAGGATGGGCTCGCCCTCTCTCCCCTCGACCGGCTCAACCGGCGGCTGGGATTCGGACCGGAGGAAGCCCTGGAGGCCGTCCGGCGGCTCAGCCGCTCTTCCTGGATGGAGCCGTGGGCGGTCAACTTCTATCTCGGCACTCAGCAGTCGTCGCTGGCCGGGTTCACTCAAGGGTTTCGCCGGGTGCTGGCGCTCCTCGCGCGGATCGCCGCGGAGACCGGCGTCGCCATGCGGGAGGTCAACCTGGGGGGCGGAATCCCCTCGCCCTCGCTGCGCCGGATGAGCCCCGGCCGCCTACTCGCCCGGTGGCGGGACCTTCCAGCTCCGGCCTCGTCGGACACGTTGGAAGACTTCGCTTCCAGGCTGGCTTACAGGTTCCGCGAACTGGTGGAGGAGGCGCGGCTGCCGGAGCCTCCGTCGCTCGCCGCCGAACCCGGAAGGTCGATCGTGGGCGGTGCGGCGGTGCTGGTGACGAGCGTCCGGAGCCTCAACGGACGATGGGCGTTCCTGGATGCCAGCCGGAGCTTCCTGCCGGAATCGCCGCTGATGTTCGCCCGGCGTATCCTGCCGCTCGCCGAGCCCGGGAGCGGGGAGCGCGGGCAGTTCTACCATCTCTCGGGCAGCTCGTTGAATACGCTCGACGTGCTCGATCTCCATCGCCGTCTTCCCAGGCTGGAAGCCGGCCAGGCCCTCGCCTTCTGCGACGCGGGCGCCTACTCGATCTCGCGGGCCAGCTCCTACGCCGGTCTGCCGCCCGCGGTCTATCTGCTCCAGGAGGACGGCGAGGTGCGCCGGGTGCGCCGTGCCGGATGCGTCGATGATCTACTGGGGGCCATGATTCTCCAGGAAGAAAAGGTCGAGGTGCTGCGCTGAGGGGCGAGGCCCTGGTCACCGGGGCTTCTGGGTTTCTCGGCCGCCCCCTGGTCGCGGCCCTGCTGGCCCAGGGCCGCTCCGTCGTGGCTCTCTGCCGGAAGGTGGAGGCGCTGGCGGATCTGCGCCATCCCGATCTGCGGATTGCGGCCGGCGATCTCCGGGAGCCGGCGTCCTATGCGCCGCTGTTGACTTGGGGAGCCACGGTCTTCCACCTGGCGGGCTTGCGCAATCACCCGCACGTTCGGGCTCGGGAGATGAAAAAGGTTAACGTCGAGGCCACGCTGACCCTGGCCCGCCAGGCCGGCGAGCGGGGAACCGCGCGGTTCGTCCACATCGCGACGGCTCTCATGTATGGACCTGCGAGGGATGGCAGGGCCCACACGGAGGAAGACGACCTCGATCAGTCCTCTTCGGCGTATGTGCGCTCCAAGGTCGAGGCGGTGCGTGGAATCCGGAAGCTCGCCCGGGAGGGGCTGCCGGCCGTCACCGTCTGCCCGGCGATCGTCTTCGGTCCCGATCATCCGTCTCATCCCAATCGGGTGACGTCCGAGATCCGCCGGCTGTTGAATGGCGGCCCGGGGCTCTGGCTGGCAGGCGGCCGGCAGGCTCGGAACCTGGTGTTCGTGGACGACGTGGTGCGCGGGATGCTCGCGGCCGAGGAGCGCGGGGCGGTCGGGGAGGAGTACCTCTTGGGGGGAGAGGAGGTCTCGCCGCGGGAGCTCGCCCGGCAGGTGCAGGAGCTGGCGGGAAAGCGCCAGGATCTCGCCCTCTCCCTGCCGGCGGGTCCGACCCGGGCTGCCGCCTGGATCATCGATCGCCTGCGGGGCCTCGATGGGGGAGGTGGATATACTACCGTCGTCGAGACCCTTCTCCAGGAGTGGCGCTTCAGCTCTGCCAAGGCGCGCCGCGATCTGGGATATCAGCCCCTCTCCTTGACGGAAGGGCTGGTCCGTACCCTGGGAGACCTGCAACTCGTGAACGGATCGAGGGAGAGATGATCGACGTTGAAACCATCCAGACCGGGGCTCGCTTCGAAGCCGCTCCTGATTCCTCCCTGCGCGAGCGGCAGCGCCGGGACTGGGACCGGATCGCCGCCTCTGTCCGCGACTTCGCCGACGCGCCGAGCACTCTCTACTATCGCCGTTGCGAGATCGCGTTGATCGAGCACGCGGTGGGCGACCTTCGCGGCAAACGGGTGCTCAAGCTGGACCTCTGGAACGAGGCGTTCAACACCCGCATCCTGGACTGGATGCGCTCCCAGGGGGCCGAGGTCGTGGGCCTCGATCTCTCCCGGGTGGTCGCCCATCGGGCGCGCCGCAACTCCGTGGCGAAGGGAAACCCCCTGGCGCTGCTGCGGGCCGACATCCGCGAGCTGCCGTTTCCCTCCGGCTCGTTCGACGTCGTCTACACCATGGGGACGATCGAGCACATCGACGAGTATCCGCAGTCGCTGCGGGAGATCCAGCGGGTGCTGAAGCCGGGCGGCCGGGCGATCGTCGGCGTGCCGCACAAGTGGAACCTTTTTCTGCGGCCGCTCATGGTCTGGATTCTCGACGCCTTCGGCCAGTATCTCTACGCGCCGGAGAAGTCCTTCAGCTCCGGCGAGCTGCGGCGGGACCTCGAGAAGGCCGGCCTGCGGCCGATCGAGCGGACGGGGATTCTCACTCTGCCCGGCTACCTGCGGATGGCGGATCTCTTCTTCTACACCCGCGGCATCCCCTTGTACCGTTTGAGCCCGCTGTTCCTCGCTCCTTTTCAGTATCTGGAGACGCGGTGGCGGTGGCCCGGCCGCTTCGGCTACCTGCTGACGTGGATCGCCTCCAAGCCGGTTTCCACCTTGTAGCCGTGTCCGCGTTTCTCCAGGCCTTCTCGCTGCTTTTTGGAGTCACGCTCACTCTCCTCGGCCTGACCGTCACCGCCTTCATACTGGGGCGGCTTCTGGCGGGAAAGCTCGACTGCGCGGTGGAGCGCTGGGCGATTCCAACGGCCCTGGGCTTGGCGGGTCTCGCCCATCTGGGATTCTTTCTCGGTCTCGCGGGCCTCCTCCGGCCGGCGGCGGTGCTCCTGGTTGCCGCCGGCATTCACGTCCTGGGATTTCGTGTCTGGAGGCAGGGAAGCGAGACTTTCCGGCAACTGCGCTGGCGGCCTGTGCTCCTTGGAACGGCGGCGCTCCTCCCGCTCGCTCTGCTGACTCTCTATCCGCCCACGGCGTTCGACGCCACGCTGTATCACCTCCCCTTTGCGCGGGGGTTCGTGGCGTCCGGCGGGTTGGCCTACCTGACCGACCTGAGGTTTCCCGTCTTCCCGCAGGTCAACGAGATGTTGTTCGCGCTGGTGATGCTCTTCGCTCCGGACGTCGCCGCCCACGGCGTTTCGTGGCTGATGACGATGCTCACCGCGGCGCTGATCGGGTCCTGGGCACGGGACTCGTTCTCTGGCGCGGCGGCCGGTTGGCTGGCGGCGGCGATCTTTCTGGGTAACCCCATCGTGGTCTACCTGGCCGGCATCGGCTATGTCGAGGCCGGGCTCACCCTGTTCGTCACCTCGGCGCTCTATGCCGTGAGACGCTGGCGGGGCTCGGGAGAACGGAGGTGGCTGGTCCTCGCGGCGGTGTTCGCGGCCACCGCGGCGGACACGAAGTATCTCGGGCTGTTCTTCGTCGGAGCGATCGGGCTGATCGTGCTCTTCGGCCGCTTGCCGGAACGCGGCCTCGGGGTCCGCTGGGCCGGCGCCCTTCTCTTCGGCCTGGCCGCCGCCGCCGTGCTGGCGCCCTGGTACGGACGCATCTATGCCTGGACGGGCAATCCTCTCTTTCCCTACTTTCCGCAGTTTTTCGGTTTCGGCCCCTGGTCGCCGCCCCGCTTCCGGAGCTTGCTTGCGCATCCTCCAACGATCTCAGGAGTTTCTGCCGCCGTGTCCCGAGGGATCGGTTTGGTGAGGTTGCCCTGGGATCTGGTGTTCGAGCGCGCCAAGTACAACGGCCAGCCGCCGTACTCTCCCCTGTACCTTGCCATTCTGCCGCTCGCTCTGGGGATGGCCTGGAAGGACGTCCGGCAAAGGAGACTACTGGCGTTCGCGGCCGCCTATGCGTTCGTCTGTCTCGGGCTTCCACCCGACGCACGCTACATGGTCTCCGTCGCGCCGCTCGTCAGCCTCTCCGTGGCCGGAGCGCTCCTGATGCTGCTCGGCCGGTTCCCCGTCCGAAGCGGGCTACTGACAGCGTCGCTTTGCGCCGCATGCTTCCTGCCCGGCTGGCTCTATGCGATCTACCGCTTTCACCATCTGGGACCCCTGCCTTTGACGCCCGCAGGGCGCGAGGCTTATCTCGGGCGTTGGCAGCCGTGCTATCGGGCGATCGCCGATCTGAACCGGAGGCTGGGGAGCCGCTACACGGTCTGGGCCGTTCACGCGGAGAATATGAGCTATTACGCCCGAGGCCGTTTTCTGGGCGATTGGGCCGGCCCGGCGCGGTTCGACCGGGTGCTCTCGAATCTGCGGGATTCTCAGGACCTCTACGCCCGGCTCCGCCCGCTGAACGCCGGCTATCTGCTGATCCCGAGCTCGGCGAATCTCCTGCCAATCCCGGAGGACGCCGCGGGGCAGAGGTGGTTTCAGCCCCTCTATGCGGATCCCGGGGCCCGCGTCTACAAGCTGAGGTGAAGGAGGAGAGATGGAACCCTACCGCCACGTGTCCGGATTCATGACCACGGAGGAGCTTCAGGGCTTGAGGCAGCTCGTCGCCGAGCGGCAGGACCTGTTGACGGAGGTCCATGGACGCGGCGGGCTGGGACCCCGCTACCGGGTGATCGACGGCGCCCAGATCCATGATCGCTTGCCGGCGGTGGAGGAGTTCGGGGAGACGCGGGTGCGGCCGCTGGCGGAGGACTTCGCCCGCGAGCCCCTCGCTCCCCTCGGGAGCGCCCGGCGCTCGATGCGAGTCCAGGTTTATGAGCGGCGGGACCATGGCTTCCGCTGGCATTTCGACGGCCATCCCTATGTGGCCCTGGTGACGCTCGAAAACAGCAACGAAGGGCAGACCCAGTTTATCTCGCCCGGCCTGTCGCGATGGCTGCGCTTTCTGCTCTACCCCCTCTACGCCTTCCCTCAGCTCTTCTCGGTGTTCCCGCGGAGCACCGTTGCCACGCGGCCCGGCGATCTCCTGGTGATGCGGGGAGGACGCGTGCTCCATCGCGGGGTCACGTTATTGGAGGAAGGGGAGCGGATCCTCCTCGCCTACACCTACTCCCAGCCGGGCCGCAAACCGAATCCCTTCCGGGACTTCGTGGCCAAGCGGTTGAATTACTAGACTGGCTTGACACCACGGTTGGACCGGCGGTAGCTCCGAAGTCGGAAACTACCGCCTTGAGGCTACTAGCTTAGAAAGGCGAGCAAAGCATCATCTCGCAGTAGGGAGGTAGCGTGGGATAAGTGCAGTGCTCTTTGCCACTGCTGGGATCGGTGTGGCACGTCTGCTCCCAGCAGGGGCAGTCCCCGTAGTCGGAGATCTTGTTCATCTGTGGTGACCGGCCCGGCGCGAAGTTCGAGGTACCTGGCAGTAGGGTGTCAGGCTTCAGATCGCCATCGGTGTCAACGACCGCGGAGCTGATCCTCTTCGCCTTTGCACTCCCCTGAAAGCTCCACGGTAGAGGGCTGGCGGGGAAGGTGAAGCTCCCGGTGAGCGCCAGCGTCCGCGCGCTCTTGGTCCGCAGGGGCTTCACGGGAATGAAGGTGATGCGCGCGTTGACCGCGAGAGGCGCGACGAAGTTGCCGCCGCCCTCCTGCGTGCGGTAGATGGTCATCGTCGTCGCGCGCTGCTTGCCGGCCAGGGAAACGTAGACGTGGAAAGCCCCGCAGGCGGTCTTGACGGGGGCTACGCTGACCAGCGACAAGGCCCTGAACTGGATGCGCGTCACGGCGGTGCCATTGGCGTCGAAGGCGGCGTCGTCGAGCCGCTCGATGACCGTGTCGGCACCCCAGATCTGCCCCGGGGCGCCGGTCGCGAGAGGCAGACCTTTGAGCGCCACCCGGCCGGTGAAAGCCTTGGAGCTCTCGCAGAAGAAGCCGGCAGGGAGGGGATTTTGGGCGAAGTCGTAATAGGTCGTCCCGTTGGAGGTGGTGGTGAAGACGTCGATGCCGCGCAGGATCGTGGAATCCGCGGCCAGAAGGGGGAGGCTGACCACGAGCGAGGCCATGAGCACTGTGAGGACGATTCGGTTTCTCACGCGATCTCCTTGTCCATGGGGACGGTAAGCGCCGCGGGCATTCAGACCCGCGGTGCGGCGGTGCGACGAGCCATTTCGACTCGGCTCCGGCCGCCCGAAAAGTGATCGAGCTGCCTACAGTGAGAGGTGCCCTCGAAGCTCTTGAGCGAGCCTTCCGGGTCAGGGGCAACTATGGGGCAGCCGCCGAAGCCGCTCCCTGGGGCGGCTCCACCAGGATCTTCGCCGCCGCCACCAGGCCCAGGGAGACCTCCTCGCCGTTCCGGACGAGGATCTTGACCGCTTCGGCGGCCGACTCCCGTTTCCCCACCGTGACGATCGCGCCGGGAACCAGCCCCTGGCGTTCGACGAACTGGAGAAACTCCGGCTCCTGGTCCAGCACGCGCGCGATCCGCTGGGGGACGCCGAGGGCGCAATCCGCCAGGCTCATCCGGTGTGGCTCGTGAACGTGCCCCTCGGCGGTCGGAATCGGATCGCCGTGCGGATCGGCGGTCGGATGGCCGAGGAGCACGTCCATCCTCTCGAGCACCCGGTCGGAGATCGCGTGCTCCAGCGCGTCGGCCTCGTCGTGCACCACGGACCAGTCCAGCCCCAGCACCTTCACCAGGAACAGCTCCACCAGACGATGGCGGCGCAGGACGTGGAGCGCCAATTGGCTGCCGCTCGCTGTCAGCCGCACTCCTCCCCGGGGCTCGTACTGCACGAGGCCGGAGTCGGCGAGCGCCTTGACCATCGATGTCGCGGTTCCGGGCACGACGCCCATCGCGACCGCCAGACGCCCCATCGGGACCATCTCGCCATCGCTGGCCGGCTGCTCCAGGTAGAGCTGCTTCAGGTAGTTCTCGACGGTGCTGCTGGCCACGCCACGCCCCCGGGGTTCGGACTCTCCGCAGCATAACCAACGAGAGAGCCCTTGACAACAGTTCGATCTGCCGGTAGATTTATTTTGATGAATCAAAATACGAAGAGCGAGCCGCCAAAGATTCGCTGCGGCCATCTCCGGTCCAAGCCCAAGGAGCTCCGATGAACATTGACAATCCACTACTGCGCCAGCCGGTCTTCGAAGCCTGGGGTAGCGCCCCGGCTGGCCCCCGATCCTTAGAGGGGATGCATGGCACGGTCGAGATTCCCCGCGAGGAGGCAGGCTTCTTGCGGCAATGGCGAGCCTACGCCGGGCCGGCACTGCTCGTGAGTGTGGGCTACATGGACCCCGGCAACTGGGGGACGGACCTGGCAGCTGGCGCGCGCTTCAAGTACGGGCTGCTGTGGGTGGTCGCCACCGCCAGCATCATGGCGATCTTCCTCCAAGTCATGTCCGCCCGTCTGGGCGTGGTCACCGGTAAGGATCTGGCCCAGTGCTGCCGTGACTGGTATCCCAAGTGGACGCGGTGGCCGAACTGGCTGTTCTGTGAGCTCGCGATCGCCGCTTGCGACCTTGCCGAGGTGCTCGGCAGCGCCGTGGCGCTGAATCTTCTGTTCCACATTCCCTTGCTCTGGGCGGTTGTCATCACCGCGGCGGACGTTCTGCTGTTGCTGGCTTTGCAGAAGTTCGGGATGCGGACCATCGAGGCCGTCGTGCTGTTGCTGGTGGCAACCATCGGCGTCTGCTACTTCCTGGAGATCTTCGTCCTTCCGCAGACCAAGCCGGGCTTCCTGGAGATGGGCCACGCGCTGGTCACTCCCGGTTTCCGGCAGATGGGAATGCTCTACGTGGCGATCGGCATCATCGGAGCGACGGTGATGCCGCACAATCTCTACTTGCATTCGGCCCTGGTGCAGAGCCGCAAGCTCCAGAATGACGAGCGCTCGATCCGTCGCGCCATCCGCTTCAACACCATCGATTCAACGGTGGCGTTGACGGTCGCGTTTTTCGTCAACGCGGCCATCCTGGTCCTCGCGGCGCTGGTCTTCTACGGCCGGGACAGCGTTGCCCTCGGCGGCGGGCATAGCGTCCAGATCGGGGAGCATGCGGACTGGATTCGTGTCGCCTTCCTGACCCTCGCTCCTCTCCTGGGGACGGCCGCCGCCAGTATTCTCTTCGCCGTCGCGCTCCTGGCCAGTGGACAGAGCAGCACCATCACTGGCACGCTGGCCGGGCAGGTGGTGATGGAAGGATTCATGCGCTGGAAGCTGCAGCCCTGGGTCCGGCGAATCATCACGCGTGGGCTGGCCATCCTGCCGGCGATCCTGATCATCGGCGTGCGCGGCGAGGGCAGCGTGAACGATCTGCTCACGCTCAGCCAGGTGGTGCTCGCCCTGCAACTCCCCTTAGCCATGTTCCCGCTGCTGCACTTCACCAGCTCGCGCAAGCGGATGGGGGCCTGGAAGAATGGCTGGTTGCTGACGGCCGCCGGCTGGAGCAGCGCGATCCTGATCACCGCCATGGACATCTACGGCCTGCCCGATTCCCTGAGGTCGGCGTGGCAAGTCATCACGGGGGGATGAGAAGAAGCGGGAAGCAGAGGGCGGACCGGAGCGGCCAGGCGGCAGCTCCGGTATGGAGTAGGGAATTAGTTCCAGCAATTGGCAGGCTGGTCGCTGATGTAAACCCAGAGACGATAGTCGGTTCGGATATCGCCGTAGGAGCTCCAATCCCAGGCACCCAGGCTGTGATGGAACTCAGCCATGCCATAGCCGGCGCCAAAATAGTTAACGCAGATCTGGTTCGCGGCCGCGAGGCTGGTCAGCAACGTGCCAGGGATCAGGGGTGTCGTCGAGATATGACCGCCTTTCCAGCCGTGATAGAAATCCAGGGTGAGATCGCCGGGAGCCGGCGAGCCGTCCGACTTGAAGCACACCATGGGAAGAGAGGTCGTGCAGGCTGTGTCGCCTACGTAGGGGTTGCACGACGAGCAGCCGATGAGATCGCTGCCGTCAGTCGAGTTGTGAGCTTGTTTAATCCACGTCATGCCATTGCCGCCGGAGGCCCAGGTCGGAACGGAGAGGACGAGCAGCAGGAAGGCGGCCAGGATAAACCCTTGCATTAGCCCGCGGGGGGCGTGGGCGGACGGGGCAGGGCGGCAGACGAGTTGCGAGATCTGATTCTGGATCACGAAGGTCTCCTATCGGTTTTGAAGTTATGAGCGCTCGCCAATCTGTAAGCGCAAGATCCGTACCAGATTTTGTGCCAGATCGATTAAGGGGTGCAAACCTCTGAAGGGCTGAGACTTCGAGTGAATTTTGCGCTGTGGCCAGCGACCTGGACGACAGCTCAATGTAGAATAAATTTGCATAAGAATGACAATAAATGGTGAGCTACGTCCGGTCGAGCGATTCAGCTCCCGCGGGGTGCCCCAGCACTGAGAGGAAAAAGCGGCCGCCGGCGTAGCGCCGGCGGGCCGAGAATCTCACGACAGGACTACAGGATGGAGTACTGGACGGCGTGCGGACCTGCTGTTGCTCAGCCAGGTGGTGCTCGCCCTGCAACTGCCCTTCGCCATGTCCCCGCTGCTGCACTTCACCAACTCGCGCCGGCGGATGGGACCCTGGAAGAACGGCTGGTTGCTCATGACCGCCGGCTGGAGCAGCGCAATCCTGATCACCGCCATGGAGGTCGTCGTCCTCTCCGCGCACGTCGAACCACATCGGCATCGGCGCGCCAATCGATAGTCGCCGACGCGTCGGCCCGGCCGGGCCTGGAAACCGGACTCCTTCTTCAGGCGCTACGCGCCCGGCGGCGGGGGGGTAACGACATCCTGACGCGTATTAGGGAGTTAGACGGACTGTTTCGAAGAGCGCGTCTCAACGTTTATAGGCGGGCTCAGCGCAGGCCTCAGATCGTTACCTCGGTATAGCTGCTGGGAGTTGCTTCATCGATCGCCAGGGCAACCGCAGAGACTCGCGCCTGGATTTTGGGCCAACTAGTCGAGAGAAGCACGACCATCGCCAATCTCCGCTCGTTGAGGTTCTGCTGGTATTTCAAATTCTGGTCTGTGGTCACCAGAACATCGAAGCCGGCGGCTTCTGCCTGGGAGATCAGGTCGCCATTCCGGAGAGTAGTCCAGGCCAGCTCATAGACAGTCGTAACGTCATGCGAACGGAGATGACGCCGTAAACGGCACTGGCGTGCCCTGGTCGAAAAGGACTTTCACGCTACCAGAAGGCTTCGAGATGCGTGTTCGAGCACCGCCTCAGCCTGTTCTCGAGAGACGCCGGGGAACCAGTCGAGGAATTCTTCCAGTCTTGCTCCAGACTCGAGATTCTCGAAAAGTGCCTTGACGGGCACGCGCGTGCCTCGGAATATCCAGTTCCGCTCACCCGATCCGGGGAGCGTTCGACCGCGGGGCATTGAGACCAATCCAACATAGAGACAATCTTAGCAGATCCAGGCTTCATGCGCTGAGAGGAAAAAGCGGCCGCCGGCGTAGCGCCGGCGGGCCGAGAATCTCACGACAGGACTACAGGATGGAATACTGGACGGCGTGCGGGTTGGTGCCGCCCACGGTGGTTCCCACGACCCAGATATGGCCGTTGAAGGAGACGGATGAAACTCCCGTGTCGCTCTCGGTGAGAGGGGCGAGGAGGGATTCGGACGTCCACACGTTCAGGGTGTCCAGCTTCTTGAAGTACAGGTCATTGGTGAAGCCGATGGTCTTCGGGAGGTAGATGAGCCACATCTGCGTGCCGAGCGCTGCCAGGGTGGGGCCGGTGACGGAGCGCGGGCTCCCTGTGGGCTGCGAGTCACCGATCCAAGTGCCGTTCGCGTCCATGTAGCCGTAGTAGAGAGGCGAGCCGTTCGCAGGCGAGCCGTTGGTGCCGCTGTAGGACAGGTAGATACGGTTGTTGAAGACCGTCGCGGCGGGTCCCCGGAAGGTCAGGCCAAAGGGCACCACGCTGACGCCTGACTGGGCGTTGCTGGTGTTCACGGTGACATAGCGGATGCTGTCGCTGCCGGAGCCGGCCGTCTCCCAGAAGAGATAGAGCAGACCGTTGAAGACCGCGGCGCCGGGTCCGTCGTCGGTGTTGGCCCCCACGATCGTCCCCTCGCCTGACCAGACGCCGGAAAGGTTCATATAGCGGTAGCGCAGCAGGCTGCCGGAGGCAGTCGAGTAGAAGACGTAGAGGAGGTTGTTGAACGCCGCCACGCCAGGCGCGGAGCTGGAGAAGGCTTGGGGGAGGATGGCGGCTTGAGCTCCCTGAGCGAGGAATGCCAGAAGCAGCAGGGCCAAAGCCGGGATCAGACGCACTTTCTTGAACATCACGGTTCCTTCCTGCGCGATGAAGCGCCCCCGTACCCCGGCCGAGGCAAAGACAGTCTAGGCGCGATGGATCTGATTTGTCTTGGAGGAAATTGCGGACATGAGCATTAATATCCAGTATTGTTTCAACTCCGATCTGGCTCCTCCCGCCTTGGCTTTGCAAGTCAGCCAACGGCTCGGCTGCTCACTGACGCCCGCCAGAGGCGATCCGGAGACCCTCTTCACCGGCACTCTGCTCGGAATTGAGCTGAAGCTCTGGGTCATGCAAGGCATGGCCAACGATCGCGATCTGAATTTCGAGGATTACCGCTATCAACTCAGCAACAAAACCTCGGCCGATTCGGGCCTGCGGCCGATCCAGACCGAGGTCATCGCCTGCTCCGCCTTTGTCCTTTACGAGATCCTCGGAATTCACCAAGGGATGTTGTGCTACGAGGTGCAGACTCTCCTGGCGCGTTACGATCTGCGCGATGGCGATTGGTACGACCTTGTCGGCGACAAGGTCGTCGTTTATCCGGAACATCTCGTGGACATTGAGGCTCGGCTCCTTCGGAGCCTGGGAGCCTGATTGCGCGAGATCGCGATAGGATGCTCCGGTTCACGGTTCGTCCCGGTCTGTGCCCTGTTCCCGGAGGATCTCAGATGCGTCGTTTTGCCCTTGTCGTTCTTCTGTTGGTTACCGCTCTGGTGGCCCCCCTGGCCGCCCAGACCCGCGTTCCTGCCGATCTCAAGCCCAGTCTCGATCAGCCCATCGATGCCGATGCTACGGCGAAGATCCGCAAATACACGACGGCGCCGGAGTTCAACTCGCCGCTCACGGACTACCTGCCGGCGTCCGCCACCGTGCCGAGCCCGAGCGCCGTCCTCGGCGACGTCGCCGGGGCGCCGGGAATCCTCCCCTACACGGCGGACGTGAACCGCTACTTCCGGATGCTGGCCGCGGCGAGCCCTCGGGTGCGGGTGATCTCCATCGGGATGAGCGAGGAGGGGCGCGAGCGCATCGCCGTGGCGGTCAGCTCGGAGGCGAACCTCGAGCACCAAAAAGAGAACGACGCGCGGCTCGCCCAACTCGCGGACCCGCGCCTTCTGAAGCTCGATAATGCTCGCGCCGAGGGCCTGATTACGGCGAGCGTGCCGATCTACTACATTACCGGCACCATCCATTCTCCTGAGACCGGCGCGCCCACCGCGCTGATGGAGCTCGCCTACCGGCTGGCGGTCGACGAGAGCCCATACATCCGCGCTATCCGCGAGCACGTGATCACTCTCATCACGCCGGTCGTCGAAGTCGACGGCCGCGACCGCATGGTGGACGTCTATCGCTGGCATCTCGCTCACCCCAAGGCCATTCCGCCTCATCTGGTGTACTGGGGCCACTACGTCGCGCACGACAACAACCGCGATGCGATGGGAATGACGCTCTCCCTGTCCCGCCAAGTGCTCGATACCTATCTCGGCTGGCATGCCCAGGTGCTGCATGACCTCCACGAATCGGTGCCGTTCCTCTACGACAATACGGTGGGCGATGGCCCCTACAACGCTTGGGTCGATCCTCTCCTTACCAATGAGTGGCAACTGTTCGGATGGACCAACGTGGCGCAGATGGGCAAGTTCGGCATGCCGGGCGTCTTCACCCACGGCGATTTCGATACCTGGAGCCCGGGCTATTTGATGTTCCTGGCCGCGATGCACAACGGCGTTTCGCGGCTCTACGAGACCTTCGGCAACGGGGGCGCCGATACCGAGACGCGCGAGATCGATCCAAGCGAAGCGTCTCGCACCTGGTATCGCCAGGATCCTCCCTATCGGACCGTCTCCTGGTCGCAACGCAACAATAACAATTACGAGCAGACCGGGCTTCTCGTCTCGCTGGCGTTCGTGGCGGAGAACCGCGAGATGCTGCTGCGAAACTTCTGGGAGAAGAGCAAGCGTTCGATCGCCAAGCCGGAGCGCGAGGGGCCGGCGGCGTACGTCCTCCCCGCCGACGACAAGCGTCCGGGCGCCCAGGCCGAATTGCTCCGGGTCCTGCAATTCCAGCACGTCGAGATCTCTCGCGCCGACAAGGCCTTCACGGTGCCCGTGGAGAGTGCGATCAAACCGCCTGATCCGAACGCTGCGAAGGGCCCGGAATCGAAAGACAAAGCGAAGCCGCCTGCGACGCGAACGTTCCCGGCGGGCAGCTACGTCGTGCGCATGAACCAGCCCTACAGCCGCTCCGCGGACGCTCTGCTCGACCGCCAGTACTGGAGCCCGGACGATCCGCAGAAACATCCGTACGATGACACGGGCTGGTGCTTCCCCGCGCTGTTCGGCACGGAGGCCGTCCGGATCACCGATCGCCAAGTGCTGGCGGCGCCGATGAGCCGCGTCGAGGCGCCCGTCCGGCCACATGGCGGCATCACGGGCAGCGGCCCCGTGTTCGTCGTCGCCCAGCACGGGGACGACGCGATGTTCAGCCTTCGCTACGCCCTCGGAGAGGCTACGGTCGAAGCCGTGGCGGAGCCGTTCAAGGCTGGTGGGCACGACTATCCGCGCGGCACCTGGCTGGTGCGAGGAGTCACGAAGGACGCGCTTGAGCACGCTGCTGCGGAGGCGGGAGTCATGTTGGATGCGGTCGCGGCCGCGCCGAAGGTCGCGACGCGGCCTGTCGCGAAGCCGCGTATCGCGCTGTTGCACACCTGGCTCAGCACGCAGACCGAAGGCTGGTGGCGCCAGCGCCTCGATCTGCTGAAGATCCCCTACAGCTACATCAGCACCCAGGACGTCGCGGCCGAGCCGAACCTCGCCGCGCGCTACGACGTCATCCTCTTCCCTCCCGTGGGATTCGTGGATCCGGAGCGCATCGTCTCCGGCCTGCCGATGTGGGGCGAGCCGATGCCCTGGAAGACGACGCCGGAGACTCCGAACCTCGGAAAGATCGCCTCCACCGACGATCAGCGGCCCGGCCTGGGCTTCGCCGGGCTTGATCATCTGCACCGGTTCGTGGACCAGGGAGGCCTGCTGATCGCCGTCGAGGACACCGCACGATTGATGATTGCCACCGGCATGGCGCCTGGTGTGCGGGTCGCGGACCCCAAGAACCTCCGGGTGGTTGGCACCGTGCTCGACGCTCGTTTCCCCGACTCCAAGTCGCCGATCGTCGATGGCCTGGGCGACCGTCTGTCGGTCTACAGTTCCGACGGGATGAGCTTCGAGGTGAGCCAATCGGCGATTGGCGGCTGGGTGCAAGAGGAAGGCGATCGCCCGACCGGTCGCGGCGGCCCCAAGGACACAGATGCGACGGAAGGGCGTGTCGCTCAGCCGCCGCGGGCCGCGCGGGCGAAGATCGAGCGTTGGGAAGCTCGGCCGCTCGAAATCGAGGAGCTGCGCCACAATCCCGCCGCGATCCCCGAGGCTCTCCGCCCGCGGACCCTGGTGCGTTTCGGCGATGCCGACGATCTGCTGGTCTCAGGCCTGCTGGAGCACGGAGACCAACTGGCCCGCCGCGCCGCGGTGGTCGAGGTTCCCAGCGGCAAGGGAAAGATCCTGCTCTTCGCCATCAACCCCATTTGGCGTGGCTCGACGATCGGCAGTCATCCGTTGGTTTGGAACGCGATCCTGGAGCATGGAGTGGTGCCGGAGTCTCACTAACAAAGAGAGACGAAAACCGCGAGAGGCGTGCTTCTCGCGCGTTCTCGGCCTCCATTGAACCGAGGGAGGAGCCCGTGATCGAGGCCGACGTCCGGCAAAGTCGCCTTTACAGCGAGGACTTGGCGCCCGTGCCCGCTTCCGGGCGGAAGTGGGGGATGGCGAGCTTCGCCGCGCTGTGGATTTCCCTGGCGGCGTGCATCCCGACCTACATGCTCGCGTCGTCCTTGATCGGCGGCGGCATGAACTGGTGGCAGGCCGTCCTCACCATCTTCCTCGGTAACCTGATCGTGCTCGTGCCGATGGTCTTGAACGCCCATGCCGGCACGAAGTACGGCATCCCGTTCCCGGTCTACTGCCGCGCCTCCTTCGGCACCCTCGGCGCCAACGTGCCGGCCCTCCTGCGCGCCCTCGTCGCCTGCGGCTGGTTTGGCATCCAGACCTGGATCGGCGGCAACGCGATCTTCAAGATCGTCGGCGTCTTCGTGCCGTCTCTCACCACAGGCGCGCCGCTCCCGGTGCTCGGGATCACGGGGATGCAGCTCGTCTGCTTCCTCCTCTTCTGGGGCGCCAACATGTGGGTCATCTACCGCGGCATCGAAACCATCCGCTTCCTGCTCAACATCAAAGCGCCGCTTTTGATCGTGCTTGGGTTGGTGTTTCTCGCCTGGGCCTATCGCGAGGCAGGCGGGTTCGGCCCCATTCTCTCCCAGCCATCGCGCTTCGACCCCGGCCAGCCTCAGGCCGGCCAGTTCTTCTCCTTTTTCTTCCCGGCGCTCACCGGCATGATCGGCTTCTGGGCGACGCTCTCGCTCAACATCCCGGACTTCTCCCGCTACGCCAAAACCCAGCGCGACCAAGTGCTCGGTCAGGCGCTGGGATTGCCACTCACGATGGCGCTCTATTCTTTCATCGGGGTGGCGGTGACGTCGGCCACGACCATCATCTACGGCCAGACGATCTGGGATCCGGTCGATGTCCTGACGCGCTTCAAGAGCCCCGCCGTGCTGGTGACAGCCATGCTGGCGCTCTGCGTTGCCACGCTGGCGACCAACATCGCCGCGAACGTGGTGAGCCCCGCCAACGATTTCGCGCATCTTGCACCGAAGAAGATCTCCTTCCGCGTTGGTGGTGCCATCACGGGGATTTTGGGCGTGCTCATCATGCCTTGGAAGCTCGTGGCCGATCCCAACGGCTACATCTTTCTCTGGCTCATCGCTTACAGCGCGCTTCTAGGGCCGATCGGCGGCATCCTCATCGCGGACTATTTCGTCTATCGCCGGTGCCGGCTCGATCTCGACGCTCTTTATGACGAGCAGGGCGAATATCGCTACACGAATGGAGTGAGCGTCGTCGCGATCGTCGCCCTGGTCGCCGGCGTGCTGCCGAGCCTCCCTGGATTCCTGGAGGAGGTGAAGCTCCTCCCGCCTGGTTCCATCCCGCGGCCCCTCGCCGGGCTTTACCACTACGCCTGGTTCGTCGGTTTCGCCGTGGCCTTCGTGACCTATCTGGCGGGACGGAGGCTCACTCCGCGGCAGGCGGCGGCCGCCGTGCGATGAGCGGTGGAGCGGGCTCCTCGGAATCTGACGGCGGAGTGTCGAGCGTGCGCAGGCTCGCCTTGAATCGCTCCAGGACCTCGGGCGGCGGCAGGGCCACGCCGGGCACATGGTCCCTCGCCCATTCCATCAAGGCGCGCAGCACGGGGAAGAGATCCTTGCCCTTGGCTGTGAGCTGGTATTCGTAACGCGCCGGCCGGAGCTGGTACGGCACCTTCGTCACCACGCCGCTCTCCTCCAGACGGCGCAGCCGGTCGGTGAGGATGTTGGTTGGAATGCCCTCCGGCGAGGTGAGGAACTCGCCGAAGCGCCGCTTGCCGACGAACAGCAGATCGCGGATTACGAGCAGCGTCCAGCGGTCTCCCAGCAGATCCAGGGCGTTGGAGATCGGGCACGACGAGCGCGGCTCCGGGCGGGAGTAGGGGACGGTTGATGCCATGAAGAAAGGGTACACCTTGAGGCTTGCAAATCAAAAGTGTCTCGGCTAGCATCCATTGACTTGCAGAATACAAGGCACTCTCTCACGAGGAGGAGAACTTCAATGCCGAACGCTACGCAGGCCCTCGCCAATGAGCTCGAAAGGGAGGCGGTCTCCACCCGTCGTCTCCTGGAGCGCGTCCCCGCCGACAAGTTGGACTGGCAGCCCCATCCGAAGGCAATGACCCTGGGCCAGCTTGCCTTCCACTTGGCCAATATTCCGGGCAACATCTCCCGGCTCGCCAGCCTCGACAGCTTCGACGCCTCGACGGCAAACTTCAATCCCGCGGATCCGCCGAATGCCGAGGCCCTTCTGCCGGCCCTGGAGACCTCGCTGGCCGATGCGCGGGCGTTCCTCGGCGGCCTCGACGACGAGGCCTCGGCCGCTCCCTGGCGTCTGAGCGTTGGCGAGCGCGAGATGTTCACCATTCCACGGGTGGACGTTGTCCGTAATCTGATGCTCAACCACTGGTATCACCATCGCGGCCAGCTCAGCGTCTACCTACGCTTCCTCGACGTTCCGGTGCCGGCGATCTACGGCCGGAGCGCGGATGAGAACCCCTTTGTAGAGGCTCTCTAAGCGGTTACTCAGGGAAATCCCTGGGCTCCGAGGCGAGGCCGATTTTTCGGCGTGGGGCGAAGAGGTGCTTTCGGACGGAGCCTGGGGAGGTCAGTTCGGCTCGTCGAGGACTGCGGAAACCGAAGCGGCGACAACGGCTTTCTCGAGCCAGCGCTCCAGCCGCTCTGGATCCTTCTGGGCGAGGATGCGCTCGCGGGCGGCGTCCGACACCGAGAGGCCACGAGCCCGAAACACGGTCAGCAGGTTGCGCGACGCCTCCTCGGTTCGGCCCCGGGTGATCCCTTGTGTGAGCCCCTCAGCGACGTACTTTTTCGCGAAATCGCTCTGGTATTCGTAGCCCTTCATCATCGTCTCCAGTGAGCGGCGCGCCGCGTCATTCAAGGAATTGTACGCGAGATCATGGTACAGCTTGGCTCTATCGTCATCGCATGACGTGTCTGTCACGACTGGAACAAGTCGCGCGGGATAGCACAAGAGGCTGCACAAGTTGTTCTGTGACGAGTCTTAAACCGGCTGCTCCTCCTGAGATATGCTCTTGGAGAATGCCAACGAACTCTTTCTCCTAGCTGCATCTCACGGCCATAGCCTCGGCCTGAACGACCTTGCGGATGCGCTTTACGAATCAGGCTATCTTGACGAGGCGGAGCTCCACTCTCCTCGACTACACTCGGGGCGGGAGGAGATCCGATGAAGACACTTTTGATCGCCGGTCTCATGATGATCGTCCTTGTGTCCTCGCCGGCCGTTGCGGCCGAGCTAACCTGCCCGACGGCGCCGCATTCCGACGACTGGCAAGGCTTCCGTGTGGAGCCAACTCAGATCCGGCTGTTGAAGAATGAGGAGGTGCCGAAGGTACTCGGCGCCGTCGAGGGCGTCAGCATCTTCGACGGTTCGCCGCCTGAGATGGCCGACCTTGTTCCGGACAATCCTGAGGCCTTCGGCAAGGCGCCTTTAGTCTGGAGCTTCACCGATGATATGAAGCGCGGCCTCTGGGTCATCTGCCGATACAAGAAAACCACCGTCGCTTTTGGAAAGGCTTTGCCGCCGGGCGTCCGGTCGTGCCGCGTCGAGGGGGCTCCAGGCAAGGTCTTCAAAATCCGGTGTAAGTGAACATGGGCCTCCTAAAGAGCAGGATCAAGCTGCTGTCGCTGTCGGTGGCGTCGACGGTGGTGCTTCTGGCGATTGGCGCGGGCCTCGTGGTGCTCGGAATTTTCAATGAGTACCTGAGCTGGGACATCTTCAGCCCACCGGTGAAAAAGGTCTTGTGGGGGATCTTCTCCGCCAGTGTGGCGCTCGGCGCTTTCGGGGCGGCGATCAGTGCCGTGCTGGGTATTCAGGAGGTGGCCAAGGCGCTGCGGCGGATGGGCGCGGCGAACAGCGGACCCGAGCCTGAGGCGCCGCGGCGGCATTACCTGGCGTGGATGGCGGTGTTGCTCGCCATCACGGCTTTGACGGTGATCTCGGTGGATCAGGTCAACCGCTACGTTCAGCGGCAGCGCATCGTGGTCTTCAAGCGGTTGGTCCACGCTCAGATGAATCAGTTTGCGCCACTCCTGGCGCGCGAGGTCGAGAAGATCGCGGCGCCGTGCACGACCTGTGTTTCGGCGAGACTGACGGAGCTGATGCAGACCTTGCATGAGCTGCCGTTCTGCCAGTCGGTGGTGCTCGTGATGGCCGATCCGCAGGAAAGCGCTGCCCTCTGGCGCGACGACGCCAATGTGTCGCCGGACGCGGGCCCAAGGTTCGAGAGGTTCTTCATCGCCACGGACGTCGACCGCGCGATGAAGCTGGCGTTGAACGGCGATACGGCCTGGGTCGACCAGATGAACGCCGGCCCGGCCTTCAATTGGATTCAGATCCTCCGCGACCCTCAGGGCAAGCCGCGCGCGACGCTGAGGATCCTCGGCAACCCGACCGAGAGCTATCGCGATGAGGATGCTGTCGATCGCGGAGCCTCCTGATCTGTCCGCGGCACTGGCCTGCGCCGCGGCTCTTCCGGCCGGCCTCACAACTCTCTCGATAGGCATCGTCGCCACCCCGGTCTGAGTCACAACTATCGCGACAGGCATCACATCTATCCGGCGAGGCATCACTGCTCCAGGGCGAGGCATCACGGCTCCAGGGATAGGCATCACTGCTAACGCGATCTGCGTCACAGCTAACACGGTAGGCATCACAGCTATCTGGATAGGCGTCACTACTCCAGCGATAGGCATCACAGCTAACGCGATCTGCGTCACAGCTAACGCAGTAGGCATCACAGCTATCCAGCGAGGCATCACTACTCCAGGGATAGGCATCACAGCTAATGCAGTCTGCGTCACAGCTCTCTCGGGAGGCATCACTGCTCTCCCGATAGCTGTGACTCAACTCGCCGAAGTCGTCGCTCCTCAGTAGGGTGCTGTGACTCACGGCGGGGGCCGCAGTGACTCACGAGCCGGCGGTTGCGTCTCGCGGAGCGGGTTCGCGTGTCGCTGCCTCGGCCGTAGCGTGTGCTGACTCGGGCACGACCGCCGTGGCCTCGATCTCGATCAGGGCTCGGTCTTCGATCAGGGCGCTGACCACGACGGCTGCCATCGCCGGATAGTGCCGGCCCATGACGGAACGCCAAGCGCTGCCGATCTCGCGCCGGGCGGCGAGGTAGGCGGGCTTGTTTGTGATGTACCAGGTCATCCGCGTGACGTGCCCGGGTTCGGCTCCCGCTTCCCGGAGCACTGCGGCGACGTTGCGGAGGGCGAGCTCCGTCTGCTGCGCGAAGTCGTCCGTTTCGATCTCGCACGTCGCCGGGTTCCAGCCGATCTGCCCGGCGACGAAGACGAGACGGCCGCGGGCGGCGATGCCGTTGGCGTAGCCGGCCGGCTTCGCCCATCCCGTTGGCTGGAGGATGTCGTTCACGGATTCATCTCCCGCAGGCGAAACCGCTGGAGTTTGCCGGTGTCGGTTCGCGGCAAGCTGTCCAGGAACTCGATCGCCCGAGGATATTTGTAGGGTGCAATCTCGGACTTCACGAAATCCTGCAGCTCCTTCACCAACTCCTGGCCGGGAGTGAAGCCGGCGCGCACGACGATGTAGGCCTTGACGATGAAGCCGCGGCTCTCGTCCGGCGCTGCCACCACGCCGCACTCCGCCACGGCCGGGTGATCGAGGAGCACGGCCTCGATCTCGGGGCCGGAAATCTTGTGTCCTGCCGAGACGATCAGGTCGTCTGTGCGCGCCTGATACCAGAAGTATCCGTCGGCATCCATGACGTAGGAGTCCCCCGGAAGGTTCCAGCCGTTGCGGACGTAGACCCGCTGCCGTTCGAGATTGTCGAGATAGCGGCAGCCGGTCGGCCCCCGCACCGCGAGATGCCCGATGGTGCCCGGCGGTAACTCATTGCCCTCGTCGTCGATCACCCGGGCCTCGTAACCCGGCACGACCTTGCCGGTGGAGCCTGGGCGAATGTCGTCGCCGGACGAGCTGACGAAGATGTGGAGCATCTCGGTCGAGCCAATGCCATCGATGATCGCGAGGCCGGTCGCCTCCTGCCATCTTTCGAACGTCGCCTTGGGCAGGGTTTCGCCGGCCGAGACGCACTTCCTTAGGCTCGTGATGTTGAACCCTTTTACAAGGTCGGTCATGGCGCGGTAGGCGGTCGGCGCGGTGAAGACAATCGTCGCGCGATGGTCCTGAATCCCTTGCAGAAGCAGGGGCGGCGAGGCCTGTTCCAGCAGTAGCGTCGAGGCGCCGATGCGCAGGGGAAAGAGGAGGAGCCCGCCGAGGCCGAAGGTGAAGGCGAGCGGGGGCGAGCCGCAGAAGACGTCGTCCGGCTCCGCCTTGAGGACGTAGGGCGGGAAGCAGTCGCAGGACGCGAGCACGTCGCGATGGAAATGGATCGTTCCCTTGGCCTGGCCCGTCGTGCCGGAGGTGAAGGCGATGAAGGCTGCGTCGTCCGCCGCCGTGTCGCAGTTGTCGAAGGTGGCGGGCTTGCCGCTCATCAAGGATTCCAGCGAGCCCGGCTGCCCCGGCGGGTTGCCATTGAAATGGACGACGCGCCCGCCGGACATTGCCTGCTCACAGTCGGCGGCGATCCGCGTATCGGTCAAGGCGAGGTGGATCTTCGCTTTGCCGGCGACATAGGTCAGCTCTCGCACGCGCAGCAGGGGCATGGTGCAGACGACCACGCCCCCGGCCTTGAGCACGGCGAGCCAGCATGCCGCGAGCATCGGATGGTTCGGCCCGCGCAGCAGCACGCGGTTGCCGGGAACCATCCCGAGGTCGTCCTTTAGAACGTGAGCGATACGGTTGGCGGTCTCCAGGAGCTGGCGATAGGTCCAGCGGCCGCCGGAAAAGTGGAAGACGGTGCGGTCGCCGTCGCCGGCCGCGATCCGCCGGTCGAGCAGCTCGGCGGCGGCGTTGAGCCGGGAGGGGTAGGCCAGCTCCGGCAGGACGCTGTAATCCATCTGCGGCATCAACTCCGGCGGTGGCAGCGAGTCGCGGCAGAAGGTGTCCACGTGGGCGCTGGGCGCGGACGGCAGGGTTTCGGGTGAAAGGCGCGTTTCAGCCATGGATCACTCCGTCTTGTCCGCGAGAAGCTGGCCGGCGATGACGAGCCTCTGGATTTCGCTGGTTCCCTCGTAGATGCGCAGCGCCCGGACCTCCCGGTAGAGCCGCTCGACCGGCGAGCCGGCCACGACGCCCCGGCCGCCGAGAAGCTGCACGGCCCCATCGATCACTCGCTGGGCGGCCTCGGTGGCGAACAGCTTGGCCATGGCGGCTTCGCGGGTCACCCGCTCCGCCCCGGCGTCCCGCGTCCACGCCGCGCGATAGACCAGCAGTGCCGAGGCGTCGATCTCCACCGCCATGTCGGCCAGCCGCGCCTGAGTCAACTGAAAATCCGCAAGGTTTTTTCCGAAGGCGCGGCGGCTGCGGGTCCAGGTCAGGGCCTCGTCCAAGGCGCGGCGGGCGAACCCCAGGGCCGCTGCACCCACGGTCGAGCGGAAGACGTCCAGTGTCGCGAGCGCCACCTTGAGGCCCTTGCCCGGTTCGCCGATCAGCGCGTCCGCCGTCACCCGGCATTCCTGAAACGTGATCGTTCCCAGGGGATGGGGCGCCAGCACGTCGATGCGGGCGGTAACTTTCAAGCCTGGATTGGACGCCTCGACGAGGAAGGCTCCGAAACCTTTTTCACCAGCCTCCGGCAGGCGGCTGAAGACGATGTAGAAATCGGCGAGGCCGGCATTCGAGATCCAGGTCTTCTCTCCGTCGATCACCCAACCGTCGCCGTCTTTGCGTGCCGTCGTGGTCATGGCGGCGACGTCCGAGCCGGCCTCGGCTTCGGAGAGGGCGAAGGCGGGGATCACCTCGCCCGTGGCGACTCGCGGCAGCCATGCCTGGTGCTGCGCCTCGGAACCGAAGAGCGAGATGGGGCCGCTGCCCAGACCCTGGAGAGCGAAGGCGAAGTCGGCGATCCCCGAGTAACGGCCCAGCGTCTCGCGGATCAGGCAGAGCGAGCGCACGTCCATGGGTGTCGTCGAATCGAGGGCCACGGCGTGCCACAGCCAACCTCCCGCACCCAACCGACGGACGATTTCGCGGCAGGTGCCGTCGAGGTCCTCATCTTCCTGCCCCTCCAGGGGCTGGATCTCCCGCCCGCACCAGGAGTCGAAATCCCGGGCCAGCGCCCGGTGCGCGTCCGTGAAGAACGGCCAGGAGAGGAAGGAGACGTCCGCCATCAATTGCCCTCGAAGGTAGGCTTTTCCTTGGCGGCGAAGGCGCGGTAGGCGCGGGCGAAATCCTCCGTCTGCATGCAGATCGCCTGGGCCTGGGCTTCGGCCTCGATCGCCTCGTCGACTCCCATCGCCCACTCGTGATGAAGCTGTTTTTTGGTCATCGCGTGTGCGAAGGTGGGGCCGATGGCGATCGACTTGGCGAGCTCCGTCGCTGCTGCCAAAAGTTGATCGGGAGGTACGAGGCGATTGTAGAAGCCCCAGCGCTCCGCCTCCTCGGCCTCCAGGAAGCGGCCGGTGTAGAGAAGCTCCCCAGCGCGACCCTGGCCGATGATCCGCGGCAGCATGGCGCAGGCGCCCATGTCCGCCCCCGAGAGGCCGACGCGGGTGAACAGGAAGGCCACCCGGCAGCGCGGCGTGCCGAGGCGTAGGTCCGAGGCCATGGCGAGGATCGCGCCGGCGCCCGCGCAGATGCCGTCCACCGCGGCGATGATGGGCTGCGGGCAGTGGCGCATCGTGCTGACGAGCTCGCCGGTCAGCCGGGTGAACTCCAGCAGGCGGTCCATCCGTCCCTCCTCGCGCATCTTCACCAGCGGGCCGATGATCTCGTGGACGTCGCCCCCGGAGCAGAAGTTCTCGCCCGCGCCGGTCAGCACTACGGCCTTGATCTCCTCGACGTGCCGCAGGCGGTGGAAGGTGCTCGCCAGCTCCTGGTACGACTCGAAGGTGAGCGGATTTTTCCGCTCCGGGCGGTTGAGCGTTACGGTCGCGACGCGGCCTTCGACACTCCAGCCGAAGTGCCGGGGCTGGATGGATTCGAGAGGGATGCGGTTGTTCAAAAAAAACCTCCTGGACGGATGAATCTCATCAGATCGAGCTCGTCCCCTGCAATTCTGTCTGCTTTTGTTCCTGCCGCTGCCGCTCGAGGCTCCGTTCGAGTTGCTGCTTGCCGGTGAGATATTGCACGGGCCACGCCTGATCCTTGAATCCGAGCTGCGCGGCGGCGCGCAGAGTCCACTGGGGATCGGCGAGATGGGGCCGCGCCAGGGCGCAGAGATCGGCGCGGCCGGCGGCGATGATCGAGTTGACCTGGTCCGGCTCGGTGATGTTTCCGACGGCGATGGTGGGGATTCCCGTCTCGTTGCGGATGCGGTCCGAGAACGGGGTCTGGAACATGCGGCCGTACACCGGCTTCGCGTCCGCCGAGGTCTGCCCGGCGGAAACGTGGAAGATGTCCGCCCCGGCCTGATGGAACGCCTGGGCGACCTCCACGGCGTGGCTCCCTTCGATCCCCCCTTCGACCCAGTCGGTCGCCGAGATGCGCACCGACATCGGCCGCTCCTGGGGCCAGACCGCGCGCATCGCCCGAAAGACCTCCAGGGGAAAGCGCAGGCGGTTTTCAAGACTGCCGCCGTAGTCGTCCGCCCGCTGGTTCGAGAGCGGCGTAATGAAACCCGAAAGGAGGTAGCCGTGGGCGCAGTGCAGCTCGATCATGTCGAAGTCCGCCTCGACGGCCCACTGTGTGGCGCGCACGAAATCCTCGCGCACCTGGTCCATGTCGGCGCGCGTCATCTCGCGGGGCACTCGCATGCCCGGCTTGAAGGGGATGGGGGAGGCGGCGAGAATGGGCCATCCGTCCGCGTCGAGCGGCTCGTTCTCCCCCTCCCACATCAGGCGGGTCGAGCCCTTGCCCCCGGAGTGGCCGAGCTGAACGCAGATCCTGGCGCGGCTGCGCTCGTGGACGAACCGCGTCACCCGCCGCCAAGCCTCCGCGTGCTCTGGTCTGTAGAGGCCCGTGCAGCCGAGGGTGATCCGCGCCTCGGGCGAGACGCAGGTCATCTCCGTGATCACCAGCCCGGCGCCGCCCAGCGCCCGCGCTCCCAGGTGGACGAGATGGAAGTCGTTCGGCGTTCCGTCCTCGGCGCTGTACATGTCCATGGGCGAGACCACGACGCGGTTCTCGACCGTCATGCCGCGCAGGGTGAACGGCGTGAACATCGGCGGCGGGGATTTTTTTGAAAGCGCCTCCGGCGCGGGCCGCTCGCGGCGGCTGGCCCGGCTGGCGAACCAGCGCTCGACGCCTTCGAGATATTTCGGATCGCGCAGGCGAAGGTTCTCGTGGCTCACGCGCTGGCTGCGGGTGAGCAGGCTGTAGGCGAACTGCTCGGGATCGAGCCGCGCGTAGCGCCGCACGTTCTCGAACCACTCCATGGAGTTGCGGGCCGCGTTCTGCAGGCGCAGCGCCTCGGTACGCCGCTCGTCCTCATAGGCCTGCAAGGAGAGCGGGAGATTGCGGGGGAGATCGGCCGCCTGCGGACCGTTGAGGATGCGGGCGAGAGCGATGGCGTCCTCCATGGCGAGCTTGGTGCCCGAGCCGATGGAGAAGTGGGCCGTGTGAGCGGCGTCGCCGATCAACACAACGTCTTTCTGGTCCAAGCGCTCCCACCACCTTGCGCAGTGGACGCGCGTGAAGCTCAGCCAGGGCGCCGCGCGCTGAGCGGGCGGGATGTTGGCGAGCAGCCGGTGGCCGTCGAGCCAGGGACCGAACATCGCCTCGCAGGCGGCGACAGTGGCGTCGATATCCAGGCGGTCGAAGCCGGCGCCTCGCCAGGAGGCCTCGTCGCACTCCACGATGAACGCCGAGTGCGTATCGCTGAAGCGGTAGGCGTGGGCCTGGAAGATCCCGGCCTCGTTCTCGATGAAGATGAAGGTGAAGGCGTCGAACCGCCGCGTCGTGCCGAGCCAGACGAACCTGGCCTTCCCCTGCGCCAGGTCGGGCTGAAACGCCTCCGCGTGCCGCCGCCGGACGGCGCTGTTGACGCCGTCGGCAGCCACCACCAGATCGGCGTCCCCGAGGCCCAGGGCGGGAAGAGCGGAGTCGTCGTGCACCTCGCAGTTGAAGCGCAGGTCGACCCCGAGCCCGGCGGCCCGCCCCTGGAGGATCTCCAGCAGCTTCATGCGGGCGAGGCCGGCGAAGCCATGGCCGCCGGAGGTGATCGTCCGTCCCTGGCGGTGGATGTCGATGTCGTCCCAGCGGGCGAAGTTGTCGGAGATCTCCTGGAACGACTCCGGATCGGCGGCCCGGAAGTTGCCGAGCGTCTGATCCGAGAACACGACTCCCCACCCGAACGTGGCGTCCGGAGCGTTGCGCTCCAGGACGGTGACCTCGTGCTCCGGGTTGGCCTTCTTCATCAGCAGAGAGAAATACAGCCCTGCCGGCCCGCCGCCGAGGATCGCGACCTTCATGGAAGCCTATCCCTCACCGCGGGGATGCTAGCACGCAGGCCGGCGAGGCGAGGGAGACCGAAGAGCCTTCGCGCAGCTGCTTGACAAACGGCGAGAGTTCTTGGATTATGACTACTGCTGGATATACTGAGTTTCTTCACGAAGGCGCAGCATGGATGTCCAAACGAAGGTTTCTGAGCTCCCCCCACTTCAAGCCGGCCTGATTCCAAGCGAGGGCATGTCGGTTCCTCCGGCGATCCTGCGCATCGCAGGGCTTCCCGGGAGCGCCCTCCTGCCGTTGCGCAGTCCTCTCTGCCTCGAAAGTCTCGAAGCGAAGCGGGACCGGCTGAAAGATCTCGCCGAGGTCCGGGCTCGCGTTGCGGACCAGATCGGCCAAGCTCTGCCGGAGAGCTCGCCCAAGTCGCGCCGCTTCCTGCTGGACGTGCGCCGGGACTGCTTCAACGGACGCAGCCTGCTCAGACACCGAGATCTCGAGGAGTGGGCGGAGTTGGCCGAGATTTCGGTGGGGGAGGCGAGTCGGATTCTCGATCTGGAGGCTCAGGTCGCGGAAAGCGGCAAGGCTCTCGCCGAGGTCCATGCGCGGGAGCTCGACCGGGAACGGCGCTGGCTCCTCGACTCTCTGCAGGACCAACGGTTTCTTCGTGGCATCGCGCTGGGCAGCCCCCAACTCGTGGAGCGGGCCCGGGACCTTGCGGTCGCACCGTCCGGCGCGCCCTGGGGCCGCCGCGAGAAGAAGCTGGAGCAGAGCCTGCTTCGCTTCGTCACCCGCGCGGCGACGAAGCTCTCGCCGTATTCGACGCTGACCGCGATTGCCTTGTGCCTCATTCGTGAGGACCCTGCGTTCGACGGCTTCGCTTTCACGGATGGCCAGTTTCGGGAAATTTCCCTGGTTCGGGCCAATCGCTCTCTCCTTGATCAATGCCAGATTCTTCTGTTGCGCGATCCGCGCTTCCGCGCAAACTGCCGAGTTTCGCTGAACGACACCACGCAGGAGGTCGAGCCGGGGCGCTTTCGTTTCCTGCGGAACAATCACTGGACCTTCGATCCCGAAAAGAGGGAATTCCGCTTCGTTCCTGCCGCTTACGTCAGCGCCAAGCTGGAAGGCGCAGCAATTGCCTCCGTCCGGGCGCTCCTGGCGGCAGGAAGCCGCACCTACGGGTCCCTGATCTCAATCCTCGAAGGCGAGCACGCCGGCGGGGAATCGGAAGCCGGGGACCGCATCCACGCCATCCTGGACGGCCTGATCGAGCTGAAATTTCTCAACCTGCTGCCCCCCTGGCCGACCCACGAGGTGTATCTGGAGCGGCGCCTGCTCGAATTTCTGCGCACGCTTCCCCGCGACCCGGATCTCCAGGCGGCCGAGGACGCCCTGGAACGCCTGCTCGACCGGGAGCGCCAGCATTCGTCCTCGGCAGTGCCCGAACGATCGGCCGAGGCCATCAAGGGCGCGCTGGCGGAATTCCGCGCGGCGGTCGCCAGCCTCACGGCGAGCGAGGGTGCCTTGGAGAACGGCGCCGACTTCTATGAGGACGTCTTCCTCGTTCCGGAGCAGGCGGAGACGGCCGAAGGAGAGCTCCTGCGGATTTCGGCGGCGAAGGTGGGGGGCCTGCTGGAGGACGCGGAGCTGATCTCGCGCTTCGCATGCCTCTACAACCATCGCCACGATCTGATCCACACGTTGGCCGCCTTTTGGGCCGATCGCTGGCCGGAGCGCCGGGAGATCGGTTTCTTGGAGCTCTTTCACGAAGCCAAAGCGCTGTGGACCGCTTACCTGCGCTTCGACGTCACCGAGCGCTATACAAATCTCAGCACCTTCAACCCGCTGGGGCTCGCCGCGATCGATCGGCTCGGCGAGCTACGCGGGGCCCTGATTGAGCAGGCTCAGGGACTAATGCAAGCCTCGCCGCAGGGCCTGAAGCTCCCTCGCGCGAAGCTCGCGGCGCTCCTGGATTCCCTGCCGGGCCGGTACCGTCCTCTCCTCGGAACCTGCCTCTTCGTCCAGCCGGCCGATCCCGAAGGCTCGCTCTGGGTTCTCAACCGGCTGTTTGAAGGCACCGGCCGCTACATCAGCCGGTTCGGCGCCATCATGGAAGAGCCAATGCGAAGCCGCTTCCTGGCGCACCTGACCGCGCGTTCGACTTTCGATCTCGACGGCGAAAGGGCTGATCTCCTGGACCTGATGTTCACCTACAGCAGCATGGTGAATCTGCGCACACCCCAGACGCGCAAGGTGCTGGAGCTGCCGGGCGAAAGCGTCGATCTCCCCAGGAGCCGCCGCGTGCAATTGTCGGATCTCCGGGTCCAGGCGGATCTCGCGACCGAGAGCTTCCGGCTCGTCGACTCCCGCGGGCGGCGATTGCTCCCGGTCCACATGAGCAGCCTGAACAACGTGTTTCTTCCCGCGCTGCTCCGCTTCCTTTCCATCTTCGGTCCGTTCGAGACGCGTCAGGTCTTCCCGCGGGCCCCCGTCGAGAGCCTCCACGACGCGAGCGTCACCCGCCGGCTCGTCTGCGGAAACCTGGTGCTCAAGCGCCAGCGCTGGGAAGTCCCGGTCGAGCGGATCGGACCGGACGTCCTCGATGCCTCCGCTGTCGATGCGTACGAGAAGGTCCAAGCCTGGAGGCGGGAGACCGGAATTCCGCAATCCGTCTTCGTCTACGAACAGATGCACCGAGGCGCCAACGCTGTCCAGAGCTTCAAACCGCAATTTCTGGACTTCAGCTCTCCATCCTTCGTATCCCTGTTTCTTGCCATCGCGAAGAAGAATGAAAAGACTTTGTTCTTCGAAGAACCCTTGCCCTTGTTCAACGACTACCCACTTGACGGCGCCAGTGAGCCGCGGGCGATCGAGCTCCAGATCGACAGTCTGACCTTGAAGCCCACTCACACCTCCGCGGTCTCGCTGAGCCACAACAGAGGGGCCTGAACCGCCCCTTAGAAGGAGAACAGGAATGGCTAACAAAGAGCAGACCAAAAACCCCTCCGGAATCGATCAGGTCGAGGTCGAGCCTCTCACCGATGAGGATCTCGAGTCGGCTTCGGGCGGTACCATTAGCGCGAGCAACACCGCTAAGACCGGTTGCCCGACCACCAACAACGCCACGACCGGCTGCTAAGCGTTAGGAGCCCATCGTCGACTTCGCCGGCCCGCGGGTGCCAGTTTGCGCCGTGCGGGTCGGCGCTTTGTCCAACTCGGCTAGACCCAAGGAGAAGAACGATGGAACCGGTCAACTTGTCCTTCGCGGACCTGATCCGCCCTCTGAAGCCTGAAACCTTCCTGGACGACTACTGGGAAAAGAAGTACCTTCATATTTCACACCAATCGGCCCAGCGCTTCGAGGATCTCTTTTCCTTGCGCGACATCGACCGTTGGCTGCTGTGCGTACGCAGCGGAATGCCCGACAGCATCCTCCTGGCAGCGCCCCAAGGGTCCGAGTCCGGGACCGAACGGTTCCGCCCCCAGGATTCCGTGGTGGACCATGTCTATGACGCCTTTTCGAAGGGGCACTCCGTCGTGCTCAACTATCTAGAGGACTCATGGCCCCCCCTCGCGCAGCTGGTGAGGTCGCTGAACGAGGCCTTCGCCGCCCAGGTCGGCGTCAACGTCTACCTGACTCCGAAAGGCTCGCAGACCTTTCCGGTCCACGTCGACGAACATGACGTGTTCGTCCTCCAGGTTCAGGGGGAGAAGATTTGGCGCCTGTATGAGATGCAGGAGCTCACCGTGATGCGCCGCGACTATAAGGCGGACCTGTTCCCTACGGAGGAGGCGAAGAAGGATTTCTCCGGGACTCCGCTGATCGCGGAGTTGAAGCTCCAGCCCGGCGACCTCCTCTATGTGCCCCGCGGCATGCCCCATTGCGCTATCGCCCGCGATACGACCTCGCTGCATCTCACGGTCAGCGTGACTCCCCTCTACTGGTTCGACTTCCTGAAGGCCGCCGTGGAGCAGACGCTGGCCGCCGCACCGGAGCTTCGCAAGTCCCTGCCTCCCGGCTTCGTGCAACGGCCGGAGCTCGCCGAGGTCATGCGTGCCCAGTTCGATCAGGTCCTGCGAGATTTCCAGAGTCATCTCTCGTTCGACGACACCTTGGACGTCCTCAAGCGGAACCGGGTCCGTAAGGTCGGCTTCGGGCCCGACGGCCACTTCTCGCACATCAACGACCTGGAGGGGCTGGACATCGAGTCCATGGTGGAGCGGCGGGACAATCTTTTCTGCGTCGTCGAAGGGCCGAAAGACAACTTCTGCTACATCCGGTTCGGCACCCGCCATGTGCGCGGTCCCGTTCGCCTTCAGCGCGCCATGGAGTTCATCCGGGATCATCCACGGTTCAAGGTTGCCGATCTGCCGGGTCTGGACGATCAAGGCAAGCAGGTCTTCGTGCGGCGGCTGATCCGCGAGGGTCTTCTTCGGTTTGCCGAAACGCCGGTGCGTGCCGGCAGGCTGGAGCTGGTGGCGCAGAGCGCCTGAAGCCGTCAGGACGGTGGATTTTCACGCAGACGTGCGAGTGTTCGAAGGAGGTTCTCGGGCGACGAGATCCCGTCGCCGCCGGGCCGATTCGAGGCCTCGCGCAAGCGGGAGGCCAAGGTCGGTTCTTCAGCCAGCGCCTCCCGAAGCGTGCTCACCATCAACTGGCTGAGGTAGACCTCCTCCGGATTGATGAGTCCCATGCGCGTCGCCGTCATGTGGAGCTGGCTGACGCCGATGCGCCTCCGAGCCGGCGCGTCCGCCGTCGCCACCGTTGCGGAGAGCCGGCGTGCCGCCTGACGGAAATACGCATTCTCGTCGTCTCGGGAGAGGGCTTCCAGCTCCTGCCGAAGGATTGCGAAAAAGGTTTCTCTCTGTCCGTTGAAGACCTTCTCTCCCTTGGCCACGATGGCCGGCAGCACTTCGCCCCAGGTTTCGATCCCGTACGTCGCGAGTGAGAGCAGTTCCTCGTCGTCCATCGCGAAGCTCAGAGCCTGCCGCAAAATCAGGCGCAAGGCCGGCCCCAGCTGGCGCTGGCGCGGCTCTTCGCCATGCCGGAAGAGGAAGCCGAGAGCGGCCAGGCTCGACACTGCGAAAAAGTCGAGCGAAGCCGGCAGCAGGTCGGGCCCTCCATAGCGCTGAATCTCCGGATTGAAAGGGAAGGGAAGTAGGGTGTTGTCCGGATATACCGAGTCGTCTGTCTCATGGGGATCCGAAGCCAGGATGGCCTGGTTCGACTGGCGGATGGCTTCTTCCGGCTGCGACGAGGTCGAAGGCTCCCGGGCCAGAAACTCTTCGCCGGCTCGAAGAACCGCCTCCTCGACCGATCCCGCACAACCCGGTAGAACCTGCAGGCGAAGACGGAGATGAGGCCCGCCCAGCCCGTAGCGGACGAAAAAGAAGCTGTCGATCCAGGAGCACTCCAGCAGGGAGGCCACAACGGGGGCGACGAATCCGACCGTTGCCCGATTCAGGTTCTGGTGGTAGTACAGGTGGTATGAGAGCCAATCCATATCGCGGCTAATACTCCTCGCCGGGACTGCTGGTCTTGATTCCACCCGTGAGCCCACGAAGCGTTTCCCGGCTCAGGCTCATCTTCTTGACGGTTTTCTTCATGGCGTTCTCCTCATGGGTTGTGGATTGGCGGGCCGAACCGATCGGTTTTCAGCGGGCGCTGCTCAGCATCACCGGAGTTTCGCGATAAACATCCGGATAGACCTTTTTCAGGGCGCCGATCTTGGGGAGATCGTTGCGCACGATGTAGGGATAGGTGGGATTGTGGATCAGGAAATCCTGATGGTAGCCCTCGGCCGGATAGAAACCTTTCATCGGTTCGATCTTGGTGACGATGGGCGATCCGAAAACTTTTCCCTGCGTCAGTTGCGCCACGTAGGCCTTGGCGATGCGCTCCTGCGTCGGGGAGGTGAAGAAGATCTCCGAACGGTAGCTGGGGCCGGAGTCCGGACCCTGGCGGTTGAGCTCCGTGGGATCGTGGGCGACGGAGAAGTAGAGCCGCAGGAGCTGCCCGTAAGAAATTTTCTTCGGGTCGAAGGTGATCTCCACCGACTCGGCGTGGCCGGTCGTCTCGGTGCCGACCGTCTCGTAGTGCGCGGTCGCCTTGGATCCGCCCGAGTAGCCGGCGACGACCTTCGTCACGCCTTGGACGTGCTCGAACATGCCTTGAAGGCCCCAGAAGCAGCCGCCGGCGAGCACCGCGGTCTGAAGGCCGGTCGCCTCGGCGGCGGGCGTATCGAGCGCCGGGGCGGGAATCGCCTTGTTGACAGCCTCGGCCCCTACCTGGCAGGCCAGCCCGCAAGCCGCGAGCGTGAGGGCCGCGACGGTGGTCTTGATCTTCGTGTTCATCGAAAGTCTCCCTCTGAAGAGCGGGGGCAGGAACGCGAGTGCGCCTGTTCCCATCTTCATTATACGGGTGTGAGGGAAGTCGCGGATTGCGGTTTCGCGCCGGGATGCCACGGGTCGTGATGCGGGCAGTTTGTCTCGCCAGAGGGGGTCACGCGCGCACCGGTAAAAGTAGGAGCAAGCAGGTGCTACGTGCCTGTCAGGCAAACGTAGCACCTGTTTTGACCTGGGACGATCCTACTTCGGAAGGACTCCGGCAAAGCGCAGCAGATCGGCCAACTCAAACTTGTTGGGCCGGGCACTGGGTATAGTCGGCTTCCAGCCCTTCGTACGCAGGATTGAGTCTTCGCTGCGCCGGACAAGTCCGATCAGGACTTCCGCGACCAGGACGCTACCGACTGGCCCCAAGTGCTGACTGTGGCCGAGGACGGCGGCCTCAGCCAGGATATAGAACCAAAGAGGTGTGCGCTCGTGGAAGCCGGCATCGCGGAGCACTTGGGCCTGCTCCTCACTGGCCGCACCCGCGAGGATCTGCTCCGGAGTGAGCACCGGGATATCCCATTTGGCCTGGATGGCCTTGGCGACGGCTTGCCCGGTTGGCAAGCGGAGCAGGTATCCACGGAGCAGGTTCCGCACGGCAAGAAACCCCTTGTCGCCCAACTCCGGAGCTCCCGTGACGGTCCGCAAGGCAAAGAGGGGCTCCACCAGCTTGGGATCGAGACGCCGCGCTTTATTGAACGGCTTGTTGACGTCGACGAAGTTCTCCCATTCGATGATCCAATTTTCAGGCAGGGTGTCCGTGCCCGGACCGGGGACAGGGTCGAAGCCGCCGCTCAGGGCGGTGAAGGTGAAGAGGAGACCCAGGGTAGCGGGAAGGGTCCCGGGCTCCCCACTCTTGTTAAAGTTCAGGTTGAAGTTATAGTCCTCCCGTACCATGCTGTGGCCAAAGCGGTAGGCGGCCACGGAATACTCCAGGGGTAGGAAGAAGGGCTCGGCCAGACCGTCGTAGATCCGGTTGCCCTGGGCCAGGATGTTCCTCACGATGGCCGGGTCGCAGACTCGCGGTAGAAAGTCCTCTGTGACGATGTGCTGGTAGTGCTGGCGCAAAATCCTCCGAGCCTGCCGGAAGTTGTGGCCCTGATCGATGAGTGCGTTGTGAGCGCGCAGGAACGCCACCTGCAACTGGGCAATGATGGTGTTTTCGTCGTCGCGGGGATCGCCGATCAGTGCCGCGCGGTCGTGCTCGATATCCGGGCTTCGTCCCTCGCGGGGAACGTCGTTGTTGTCGTCCTTTTTCTTGGGACGCAGAAGGGGCTTCTGGGTTCCGCCGAGCTTTGAGACGGTGCCGAGCTTTAGCCTCTGTCCTTTGCGGGGAGCCGGCAAGCCATAGACATTGTCCAGGTCCAGAGTCGCGGTGCGCAGATTACGGATGCGAGTCCGGATCTCGTCCAGAGGGAGCGGCACGAGGTTGGGATCGACGAGCTGATCCGCGGTGGCCGACGTGGTCTCGAGGGTGACGTCGTGGTCCACGAACTGGCCGAAATAAGTGTAGGCCGCTGGAATTTGGGAATCGCCGCTTGCATCATTGCCGGTGTCGCGCATGGTCTTGCCGAGACGGATCAGGTCGTCGCGGGTTTTGCGCGCTTCAGGCAGCAGGTTGGCGGGGTCGTTGTGGAGCAAAGGAAACAGGAAGTCGAAATCCTGCAGATCGACCGGTGTTGCAGCAGCGAACGCCAGAGTGACATTCGCGCTATTGGCTGCGACCTCGGCGACTGCGTCCAAGGCAGCCTCTGCGCTGATCGTGGCTCCGTGAGAGAGACGGGGCATAGGGCACTCCTTTTAAGGACGAGGCTCTCCTAATTTGGGAGCATCAATCATAATGACGGCCTCGGGCAAGACATTTCATTTTTATCGAATTACTCGCATAGCTCTAAGACGGCGCCGTTGACCTCCCCCTGCGAAGGCGCTAAAGTGGCCGCCAACCCGGAGAAGAAGATAGGGGAGATCATCCAGGATGGGGCCCAAGAGCCAGAACCGTCTGGAGACCCAGACGTGGTCGGCGCCGACGGGCAAGTCCCCGCTGCTGCTCACCGTTCCCGGTCTGACGATCCAGTGCCACCCCCAGGTTGAACGGGTCGGGGAGCGGGCGGCCCTGCTCGATCTATCGTCGGGCCGGGATACGCTCCTGTCGCGGACGGAACCGGAGTTCTCCCCGCCGGGTGAATCGAGACCCCGGCCTCTCGCCGTGCCCTATCTCAGCCGCCGTCCCTGGCTCCTCCAGCCGATGGCCGGCGGCGGCGTCAGGGTGCTCCGGGGCGACTCGCCCATGTCCCTCGCCGCCAACGGTAAGCCGGTCGAGAGCGAGGCTGGATTCTCGGCGGCCGAGGTGGATCGTGGCGTGGTGGTGCTGCTCGCCGACCGCGTGGTCCTCCTGCTGCATCGCTTCCGTTCGGTGGTTGACGACAGCTTGCCGCGTTACGGCCTGGTGGGTCTGAGCGATTCCCTTCTCGATCTCTGCCGCCAGATCGCGCGGGTCGCCGACCTCAGTGTCCCCGTGCTGTTGCGCGGCGAATCGGGGACCGGAAAGGAGCTTGTGGCCGCGGCTCTCCATCGCGCGAGCGGCCGGCGCGACCGGCCTTTCCTGGCGCTCAACATGGGCGCCCTGCCGGCGTCGCTCGCCGCCGCCGAGCTGTTCGGAGCGACGCGGGGAGCCTACACCGGCGCCGAGCACGCGCGGCGGGGCTACTTCCGCCGCGCCCACGGCGGCACGCTCTTCCTCGACGAGATCGGTGAGGCTTCCCAGGAAGTGCAGCCGCTGCTGCTGCGCGCCTTGGAGAGCGGCGAGATCCAGCCGCTGGGGAGTGAAGAGACGGCGCGCGTCGACGTGCGCGTCGTCGCCGCCACGGACGCGGATCTGGAACAGGCGGTCGCCGCCGGGCGCTTCCGGGCTCCGCTCCTGCACCGGTTGGGCGGGTATGCGATCCGCCTTCCCGCTCTGCGCGAGCGGCGCGACGACATCGGAAGGCTGTTCTTTCACTTCCTGCGCGAGGAGCTCGCCGTGGTGGGAGAGGAGCGTCGCCTGACAGATCCCGGCCCGGATGCGCAACCCTGGCCTCCCGCGGCGTGGATCGCCCGCTTCGCCGCGGCCCCGTGGCCCGGCAACGTCCGCCAGTTGCGCAACGTCGCCCGCTCTCTGGCCATCGAGAGCCGTGGCACCGGGGAGGGCGCCGCGGAGGCCCAGCTTCCAGCGGCGATCGAGGAGCTGCTGCGCGAAGTGAGGTCTCCAGCGGAGCCGGAGTCGCCGGAGGCCCGGCCGGCTGCGTCCGGCCCCACATCCGTGCCACCCCGAACGGTCTTCCGCAGCCCTCAGGACGTCTCGGAAGAGGAGCTGCTCGCGGCGCTCGCGGCCCACCGCTGGGAGCCGCGGGCGGCGGCCCGCCAGCTCGGCATCTCACGCCCGTCGCTCTACTTCCTTCTCGACACCTTTCCGGGCACTCGCAAGGCAATGGACTTGAGCGGTGAGGAGATCGCCGCGGCCGGAGTACGCTGCGGCGGCCGCCTCCGCGAGATGGCGGCGATGCTGCAAGTTTCGGAGGCCGGAATCCGGCGCCGGATGAAACAGCTCGGGCTGCTCCCGATTCTCCAGGGCCGCCCGAAGCCGCCATGAGCCGGGGGGAGTGGACGCCGGCCGAAGCGATAGGGCCGTATCGCCTCGTCGAGCGGCTCGCGGCCGGCGGCATGGGAGAGGTCTGGCGCGCCTGGGATGGGCGGCTGAAGCGGCCGGTGGCGGTCAAACATATCCTGCCGCACATCCTCGACCAGCCGGGGGCGCGCGAGCGCTTCCGCCGCGAGGCCGAGGCCGGGGCTCGGCTCACCCATCCTGCCGTGGTCCAGATCTACGATCTGGTGGAATCGCCGGACGGCGACTGGCTCGTCATGGAGCTGGTGGCGGGCAAGACGCTGCGCCAGCTCCTCTCCGCCGGTCCTCTCCCCATACGGAGCGCCGTGCAGTGGGGCGGCGAGATCGCCCGCGGGCTCGCCGCCGCCCATGCGGAGGGCATCCTGCACCGCGATCTCAAGGCGGCCAACGTGATGATCACCGCGGCGGGTCACGCCAAGGTCCTCGACTTCGGCATCGCGCGGGCGCTGTCTCCCGAGGGAGTGGAGCAGGAAGCAACGCTCTCGCATCCGGGGACGGTGGTGGGCACGAGCTACGCGATGTCGCCCGAGCAGGTCCTGGGATTGCCGCTCGATCCCCGCTCGGACCTCTTCTCGCTGGGCTCGCTGCTCTACGAGATGCTCACCGGAGAGGCGCCGTTTCGCGCCTCCACTGCCGCGGACACCCTGGCCCGCGTTTGCAACTACCGCCCGCTGGCGGCGCGGCGATTGCGCCCGGAGATCCCCGCCGAGCTCTCCGCGCTGATCGAGCGGCTGCTCGAAAAGGAGCCGAACGCCCGGCCCCGAGATGCCGGCGAGGTTGCCGCCAGCCTCGAAGAGGCCACCACCGGAATGCCGGTGTCGCGAACGCCCCTCGCCAATCGCGAACCCGGGCCGCCGCCGGACGAGGCCACGTTTGTCGAAGGACGGCCGCGGGTCGTGGATTTCGAGTCGTCGAGTGCGACCTTCCCGCGCGGCCGCCGAACCTTCCTACGCTCTGCCGGCATCCTCGCCGGCGCGCTCCTCCTCGCCCTGGCCCTCGCCTGGCAGGGCGGTCGCCTTCCAACGCCGCACCGCGCCGCCGGCACGTATGAGCTGTACGAGCAGGGCCAGGCGGCGCTCCGTCGCTATGACAAGGCGGGCAACCTCGACGAGGCCATCGCGGACTTCAGGCAGATCATCGGCCGCATCCCCAACCACGCGGCGGCCCACGCGGCCCTGGCGCGTGCCTGCCAGCTCAAATTCGTGAGTCAGAGCAAGGACCGGATGTGGCTGGACCAGGCCCTGCCTCTGGCCGAGCGGTCCGTGGCGCTCGATGGCTATCTGGCGTCGGCCCGGGTGAGCCTGGGACTGGTCTACACCTCGCTCGGGCGTCTGGACGAGGCCAAGCGGGAGATCGAAAAGGCGATCCAGCTCGAACCGGGCAACGCCGATGCCCAGTATGCCCTCGGTACCCTGGACGAGGCCCGGACCCAGCTCGACCTGGCGGAAGCGGCGTTTCAGCGTGCGATCACCCTGCGTCCCGACCGCCAGTTCTACGACGCCCTGGGCGCGCTCTACCTGCGCACCGGCCGCATCGCTCCCGCCATCGCGGCTTTCCAGAGCAGCATCCGCCTGGCCCCCGACGGCTTTGTGGGCTATCGCAACCTGGGAGGGGCCTACTACCGCCAGGGCGATCTGGCCCGGGCTGCCGCCCAGTTTCAGAAGGCGCTGGAGATCCAGCCTGAGCCGTCGCTCTACTCCAATCTGGGGAACCTCTACTTCGCCCAGGGGCTCTATCCGCAGGCGGCCCAGGCTTTCGAGCAGGCGCTCGAGCTGCCGGGAGGGGCCAACGACTATCGCGTCTGGGGCAATCTCGGGGATGCCAGCCGCCTTCTGCCAGAGGGCGGCGCCCGTGCCCGCGAGGCCTACTCGCGGGCCCTCCAACTCCTGGCAGATCTGCTACGCGCCGCGCCGCGGGACGCCACCCTTCTCAGCCGCCGCGCCGTCTACCTGGCCAAGCGCGGGGACTGCGAGCCCGCCCTCGCAGCGGGCGGAGAGATCGAGCGGCTGGCGCAGAAGGACGCCGACGCGCAGTTCCGGCTGGTGGAAGCCGACGAGGTTTGCGGCCGCCGCGAGGCCGCGCTCGAGGTCCTCGAAAAGGCGCTGCACAACGGCTATCCCCTGACCGAAGTGCAGCGCAACCCGGAGCTCCTCGCGCTGCGCGCCGACGTGCGCTATCACAGACTGCTGGTCCGGCTGGCCCCCTCCTCGACCCCTCCGTAAGGAGTCAATGGAATCGGGCTAACCGTTCGGCCCCACGATCATTTCGGGATCATGGCTGAAAAAGCGTACGGTGCCATCAGTCCCGATCGCCTGCACTTGGGTGGTCAGTAGAAAACGCGAAGAAGTATTCACCGTCGGCTCCTCCGTCTCCCCTGGCTTCATCCGCGTCACCGTCACCGGCCCCGAGGTCCAGGAGCTGAGAGCGTTTGGGAAAATCGTGTTCGGAAAAGTGGTCGAGTCCAGCGTGATTGTGGGCTGAAGGGAGCTCAACCCCTTGTTCAACGTCTGGCCCCTGACGGCTGCCTGAGTCAAGATGACGAAAGACCCGATCTCCTTCACCTTCGTCCCCTCAGATGAGGTTACATCGAGGATAACGAAGGTGATTATGTCGTTGACCTCCACTGGATTAGTGCCTGGCACGGCTACGCTGGCCTTCAAGAGGCCTCCACGCAGGTAATTCACGCCCGCGGTCTCAACCGCATTCCAATCGATTCCCAACAGCCAGGTATAGTCGGCCATGATCGTTCTCCTTTTGGTTGCGAACGTTCTTTCTCCAACGGCTATTGCAACGCGTGAGCCAACGGTAACACGCCTCATCTCCAGGGGTTTGGAGGTTGTCGGAGGTTGTCGGAGAGCCGGCCCGACAGTCGGAGCTGTCGCTGACAACCGCCCCTAAGTTCTTTTCCCTCTGTGGTTTGTCTGGCATATCTCTTGCTTTTGTCAAACCGTAGACATCACGGCCCCGGCTCGCAATCGAGCGAACCGCAAGTGAAATCAAAAGGAATCCATCATGTCGCAGCTCGTCAAGGAAGTCGCATCCGAGGTTGATCAGGCTTTCACCACCCCCCTGTCCATGCTCGGGATGTATAAGGCGACGTTCAATTTCTCCGCGTCCAAAACCAGCACACGCACAGAGATGGTGACGATCCCGAATCTTCCCGCCGGGTTGACGAAGGACACGATCGCGCTGCAGTCGTTCGATCTATTTTACATCAACGACAAAGAGAACGGCTACGGGAGGCTCCAGGTGGCTCTGAACGTCTCCGGATCCCAAGCGTCCTGCGAGGTGACTCTCCGCGACAACCATACCGACCACAAGGAATGGGAAGGCACGGTGACTGGGATTGTGACGTTCTTCGGCAATGGTTTTTAGAGGCCTCGGTCTCCGGTGATGATCCTCAATCCGGACAACATCGAGCTGTCGGGGGACGTGACCGGAAAGTTCCAGAAGGCCCGACAGCGCCGTTCTGAGAAACCAAGCTCCTTCCGGCTGCTTGATGTTGCCTACGGGATCGGGTAGGCGGGGGATTTTCTCCCCGCCCCCGATAGTGTCGCCGCACATTCGAGAAGGACCGAGCGCCGTCACTTATGGGGCCTCTGACAAAATCGAAAGGAAAAGATCATGCCTAAACCCTCACATCACCTGCGGGCCGCACGCCGGTCCCGGAAGCACACCGGTCTCCTGTTGATGGTTGCAGCAGGGCTCCTCCTGACGGCCATCCTCGTGGTCGGGAATTCCATGGGGCACGCTCAAACCATCCCTCGGGACGACCTCCCCAAGGACGCATATTCCGACTGTTCCCCTGACGTCAAAAGTTGGTCCAAGAACGGCGTGCCCCAGCCGGCCGACAGTGTCAAGTTCGCAGACGGCGTGAACTGTGACTTCTATCAATGGTCGGAGCAGATGTTCCTGTGGCTGACTTCGCCGGACCCGGCTTCCAAGAATGGAGGCCGGATCATAGATTCGGCGGAGTTCTATGACGTCTCGCTCCCGAACGCGGCCGGTGAGCGCACTTTTCTGCCCCACGTTTCCGGCGGCCCCAGCCGGACTTTCAACTTGCGGTCCGCCCAGGCCGGTCCGCACGGGCTGCAGGTCCTCTTTGACAAGGCCGGCAAGATGTTCGAGATCGCGCCCACGAGGAAGGCCCCAAGCGGCAGGCCGCTGGTCCTCGACAAGCTCGGCAAGCTGGTCGAGGTCGCGAGCGCGCGGATGGAAGACGGTAAACCAGTCTTTCTCGACAAAGCCGGCCAGCCCATCGCGAGCCCCAAACCCAGCCCCGACGCCCTGGCGGCCCTGTCGCTCAAGGGAGCCAAGGCCATCGCACTGGCGTACAAGTTCATGATCGGTAAGACTCCAATTTTCCTAGGCGCGGACGGGACGGTAATCAACACCGCGGTAGGCCAGGCCGGTTTTGAAAACGGTGTCCTCATGGCACAAAACGGCTCGCTGGTCTATTACGTGACGATGGTCAACGATGTCTTCGCCTACTTCCTCACCGGAGCGAAGAACCACTGTCTCGCGCCAGACCCTACCAAACTTTCCACGACTCAGGCCGAGCTCGAGAAGGTGAAGACATTGGAGAATCGTTGTACTTATCCAGTCCCCGCCCAGTTCCCCACGACTCCAGACGAGCTCAACGAGGTCATTCGCTTTGCCTCCTGGGCTGGCAAGCCGCTTAAGAACCCCCAAGCTCTAGCGATCGAGGTGAAGTCGTCATGGGTCGAAGTCCAGGACCTCCCCAACCCGGAAACCTACATCACGATGGACGCGACCATCCCGACCTACAAAACCGAAACAGGGAATCCCAAGAGGTGGGTTCGCAGTGGGAGCAAGAAAGCTCGACTGGCCATGGTGGGCATGCACGTCGTCGGCAGCGCCCACGGAAATCCGGAGATGCTCTGGGCAACCTTCGAACACTTCGGCAATACTCCCAATGCCGCCTATGACTACGTCGCGAGCGACGGCCACGGCAACCTGACCAAGAAAACAGTCGCGCAGAACACTGCTGGGTCTTGGCTGTTCTCGGCGAGCGGCGCCACCGAGCAGTTCAACGTCATGCACATGAAGGCCGACGGCAGCAACATCGAAGGTGTTAACGGGCTCGCGATCACTCCCAGCAACACCCTACGCATGAAACCCTGGGGAGGAGCTTTCGACTTGAAACCCAACGGCAAGGTTAATTCGACCGCGGCCTCGAACTCCGAAATCATCGCCATCAACAACAGCGTCCTCAGCCAGTTAGACGCCAACGACGTCCGCAAGCACTACTTCATGATGGGCAACACCTGGACCAAGAGCGGAGCCGCTCCCATCGGTCCTTACCCAGGTAGTGGAGAGCAGCTTAAAGGACAAGAAGTGGGGACGAGCCGGTTGGCCAATTCCACCATGGAAACGTACCAACAGGGGAACACCTTGACTGGATCGAACTGCTTTAGCTGCCATAGGACCAATACGACTGATGTAAGCCATATGTATGAAGAGTTGAGGCCGCTTTTCTAGGTCTATGGCTTATAGCCTCGTAGGAGGCCCGGAAGCCTTCGCGAGGGGAAGTGGATGGGCCAACCGTAGACATCACGGCTACCACGACGGGTCATCGGCCATCGAGCCGGACGGTGCAAGCGCCGCGGGCGGCGACCGGCAGCAGGGCCAGAGCGAGATCGCCGAAGAGACCCGGCCGGGCGATGAAACGCACGGGGAACCAGTCGCCGAAGAAGGCGGCGAGGAGGCAGAGCGCGAGGACACCGAGACCGGGCAGCAGAAAGGTGAACGCGGCGGCCTCCAGGTTCTCCGTCCGTTTCCTCCAGGCGAAGGCCGCGATCAGTCCCCGCCGTACAGCCAAACCATCCCGAAGAGCACGATGGCCGCCAGGACGAGGCCCTGAGGCCCATGAAGGAGGCCGTCCAGCCCAATCAGGAAGAGCGCGGCGAGGAACAGCCCCAGCGTCCGCCGGCCGCCACCGGGACGGCTGGCACCCTGGAGCTCCACATGGGTGAGGAGCCGCTTCTCCAGATCCGGACGGACCGTCGCGGCGGGATCGAACCCGCTGCTTTGATAGTGCTTGCGGACCACCTCCGTGTCCGTCTCGATACGGCCGGCGAAGAAGAGCTTGTCGATGAGCTTGCGCTCGTAGCCTTCGAAGGCGTCGCGGTCGCACTTCAGGGTCAGATGCAGGATGTCCTGGCTGAAGAGGCCCAGGAGCCGGCGGTTCTCCACCTCGCTGGCCAGCTTCCCCTCGCCCACCAGCCGGCCGAGGACCACTCGCATAGTGTTCTTGAGAGTAGCAGCACTTTTGTCTCGCCAGACGGGGTCACGAGCACCGGTAAAAGTAGGGCTACATCTTTGGGCTACCGCATCGATTCGCCGAGCATTCCAGGGTGGCACGTGCTCTCGCGCCCCCTTTCCCACCGTCCCTAGGAGGGGGACTTCCGATGCGCCAAAACAAGCGTCACCCGCTCTCGTACGTCCTCTGCCTGTTCGCGCTCGCTCTTCTCGCGAGCAGCGCGGTCCAGGCACAAGTCGCCAAGCAGGGATTTGACAGCCTTTCGGGCCTGGCCTTCCAGAGCGACCTTCTGGACCCTTCGCAGGCGTTCGAGGCCCTCGACAACGTCCAGGGCTTCGTTGCGAACACCACTCTCAATAGCTGGAACAGCTTCCGGCTGAACGCCCCGGCCGAATGGCGCGCCACCGTCGATCAACGGTCCGGCATGATCGCCTTCGCCGAGGGCGGCAACGTCGCCTGGATTCCAGGCCGCGGCAACTCTCTGACGGCGAACGACCTCAGCTCCGTCGTCAAGCCGGGCGGCAAGGTCGACCTCGTCGCCATGGAGAAGATCGCCCGCAACTACCTGGCGAGGAACGGCGGCATGCTGGGCGTCGACTCCTCGACCTTGGTGCTGAACCCCGGCCGCTCGGGCCAGCCCGCGAGTCACCTCTGGTTCGTCGACTTCGACGTCGTACGCGAGGGCCTCGTCGTCGAGAATGCTCGGGTCCTCTTCCGCGTCAACAACGGCAACCTGATCCAGTTCGGCTCCGAGTATCTGCCTTCGCCGGGCGCCGTCGTCCCGCCGACCACCATCACCCGGTCGCAGGCGCTGGCGCTGGCTTCCAAGTACATCGGTGGTTTCGCCTCGGCCGACACCTTCGTGGACAGCGGCAGTCTCCACCTCCTCCCGGCCAATCTCGCGGATAACTTCGAGTTCGGGAAGGGCCGGGGTCTCGTCAAGGTCTGGCAGTTCACCTTCAATCGCGACGGCGTGATGGGCACCTGGCAGGTGCGGGTCGACGCCACGACCGGCGCGGTCCTCGAGCTCTCCGACGTGAACGACTACGTCACCGCCCAGGCCACCGGCGGCATCTTCCAGAACTCGCCGACGACCGGCTCCGAGATCGTCCGTCCGATGCCGTTCGCCAACCTCTCCTCGGGCGGCTTCACCAACTCGGCAGGCCTCTACAGCTTCACCAGCGGCACGGTGACCTCGACCCTGAACGGCCAGTACGTCCGGGTCGTCGACACCTGCGGCGCCATCTCCCAGGGCTCGACGGCCGGCACCGGCGACATCACCTTCGGCACCTCCACAGGCACCGACTGCACGACCCCGGGCCACGGCGGCGCGGGCAACACCCATGCCACGCGCGAGCAGTTTTACCAGGTCAACCGGATCAAGGAAGTCGGCCGCGGCTGGCTACCGACGAACACCTGGCTCGGCCAGAAGCTGCGGGTCAACGTCAACCTGAACCAGACCTGCAACGCCTATTGGAACGGCACGACCCTGAACTTCTTCAAGTCGGGCGGCGGCTGCAACAACACGGGCATGATTGCCGGCGTCTCCCTCCATGAGTATGGTCACGGCCTCGACCAGAACGACGGCACCGGCACCGCTCCCGAGGGCGGCACCGGCGAGTCCTACGGCGACCTCACCGCCACGATCGCCGTCCACAGCTCCTGCGTCGGACCCGGCTTCCTGGGCGGCAACTGCGCCGGCTACGGCAACGCCTGCACCTCGTGCACGGGCGTCCGCGACATCGACTACGCCAAGCACACCTCGCCGACCCCGGCGACGGTCGCGAACCACACCCAGGTGCGGTGCAGCGCGGGCTCCGGCCCCTGCCGTAAAGAGGTCCACTGCGAGTCGTACGTTCCGTCCGAAGCGGTGTGGGACTTCGCCAACCGCGATCTGCCCGGCGCCGGCACTGGTCCGGCGTGGACCGTCCTCGACCGGCTCTGGTACCTGTCCCGCAACACGGCCACCAGCTCCTTCACTTGCAACCACACCGGGACCTTCACCTCGAACGGCTGCAGCGCCGGCAACTGGTGGAAGGTGATGCGCGCGGTCGACGACGATGACGGCAACCTCTCGAACGGCACGCCGCACGGCGGTGCCCTTTTCGCCGCCTTCAACCGGCACGGCATCGCCTGCACGACGGACGCCGGAGCCAGCACGACGCACGCCGGCTGCACCTCGCCGGCCACGCCGACCCTCACGATCACCGCCGGCACCGACTCCGCGGCGCTCTCCTGGACGGCCTCCGGCTCGGCGGTCTACGACGTGTTCCGCAACGAGTTCGGCTGCAACGCCGGCTTCACCAAGATCTCGAGCGGCTCTTCCGCCACCTCGCTCACCGACACGGCGGTCGCGGGCGGCACCACCTACTTCTACCAGGTGACGGCGTTCCCGTCGGGCAACGAGGCCTGCGCCTCGGCGCCCTCCACCTGCATCACCGTCACGCCTCACTAGCCGCCTGAAGCATCAAGGGGCGGCGGCGTCCTCGGCGCTGCCCCGGTTGCACTTCCCGCAGGCGCTACCCGAAGGCGCCAGTGAGCCCCTGTTCGAGCTGGTCCGGCACCTCGTGAAGTCTCGCTAAGTCGAGGGTCACGATGCGAACCCGCACGCTTTGATCGGCTTTGCCTGCGATGAGGAACTCTTTCTGGAGGCCGGGAAGGCCGAGCGCTGGATGATGCGGGTAGAGAAGCACGGCCCGAGTCGTTGCGAAGCGGTGAACGTAGGCGAGCAACTGATAGAGATCGGCTTCGGAGACGCCGAGATTCGTCTGACGAGGGTCGAGGCGTTTCCACTTCGTGTCCGCCACAGCCCAAGGCTTCGTCCCGAGTCGCACCAGGAGATCGGGCTTCAGACGGAAGGCGTTTCGGCCGGCGGCGTCGCGGGCCAGATAGGTTGAGGAGTCCTGCAGGGCGACCCGAAATCCCTTCGGTTCGAGCGCTTCCTGGGCGAGATGCCCGACATACTCCTCGAACAGCAGGTTCATGTCCCAGACGAGGGAGTAGGTGTCGCGGTCTCCGTCTGCCGAACGTCCGAGATCGGGATTCCGGTTCCCGAGGATGAGCTTGGCGAGAACCAGCAAGGGTTGGAGGTGACGGTTAGTCCGGTCCGTGTTGAGGCGCGCCCGGTGAGCTGCAGGTGGGCACGGTTCCGAGATTTCGCTCATGGCGTGTCGGAGCTCGGTCACGATGCTTGCGTCCCTTGATCCTTCCAGCATCCGCCCTGTCACCAGGAGGGCAGCTTTCAGAATCCGATTGACGGGCGTGTCCTCCGAGCGTTCGTCGAAACTGCAAGCCAGATCCAACCGGCAGGCGGCATGGAGCTTGGACTGCACAGACCAGTCAACCTTGCCGCGGATGTGAGGGAGAAGGTCCCGATGCAGCACATAGTCCTGCCTCAGGCCCCGCCGGACCGCCTCCATCAGCCGGAAAGTGTAAAGGCGGGCCAGCGCGCAGCAGAAGGGCTCTGAGCTCTCCAGGAAGCCGGCCACCTCGGAGGCTCGAACTGCCAGGTTCTCGGTCTTCGCGAGCATCGCTAGAAGGTTCTGCCTGATTTGAGCCGGACGCGGCAGGCCGTCGAGCTTCGGCAGGATCTCGACCTGAATCTCCTTTGTCTGCACCAGGCCCACGAACTGCTGGAGATGTAGGCTCTGCCGTCCTTGCCAGGCTGCGATGCGAGCGCCCATCCGCTCACCGGTATTGACGAGGGCGAGGGCCTGAGTCTCGTCGATGCAGCCCGTCTCCTCATCGGCCCGAGGACGCACGGCGAGCAGGCTCTGCTCGGCGACGGTGAGCCTCACGAGTAGATCTTCTGGACCGCGGCGGGGGAAATGTCCGGATTCACCCGATATCGCCGGCGGTTTTGCCGCGAGGCCGCCACGGCTCCGGAAGGGTCCAGGTCCTGGACGATCTGAAGCTCGCGGGGCTGGTCGAGATCATTGAAGACCTCTTGAATGCGCCGCCAATCCTCGAAGAAGTACTCCTGCAAAAGCGGAATGATCTGGCTTTGGAAGCGCTGTGCCAGCTCTTCGAAGGATGCGACGCCCAGCAGGTAGGTATGGCCGAGAATGTGGTCTCGATCGAAGAGCCGTTCGATCCGCTCGTTCATGGAGGTCAGAAGAGCCCGGACGTCGACCCCCGCCACGTCGGCTGCGAGAAGCTCGGCTTGGGGAGTCATTTCTCGAAAGGCGAACCGTCGCCTGAGAGCCGTGTCCATGAGGGCGATCGAGCGGTCGGCTGTGTTCATGGTACCGATGACGTAGAGATTCGGCGGCACGCACAGGCGGTCGCCGCTGTAGGGCAACTCGGCTTCTTGTTCGTCCGGTCGCCCCAACCGCTTACTTGGTTCCAGCAAAGTGATCAGTTCGCCGAAGGTTTTGGCGAGATTGGCCCGGTTGATCTCGTCGATGATGAGGACGCAGTTTGGAGCCTGGGCCTCCGGCCGGCGCGGTGAGAGCAACTCCCGCAGCGCGGGCCATTTCACGGCCTTTTGATCCATGAGGTAGATGGTCATCTGAGAGAGGCGCTTCGAGAACACCATATCCACCGGGAGGCTCTCCGCCGAGGTCGACCAGAGCCAGCGGACGGGCCGGCGTTGGTCATATCCAGCTTCCCTCGGCTCGAAAGAGTAGCCGCCCGTCACCTCGGCGATGGCGCGAAACCGGCTGTTGCCTTGAGAAACGAGGATCAAGTCTCCCGGCTGGACCAGGTTCTTCAGGCAGTGCACGGCGGAGGCTCCAAATGATTCCGAGCCGTCCCCCGGATCCGGATACCGGTCGCGGACGGCTGGCAGCGTGTCGCAGCCGGAAAAGTCGGTGCCGTCGCCGAACCCGAGACAGATATAACTGTTTTCCAGGCAATCGGGATAGATCCAGGCTTCGTCGACTCGGGTCGAATCTCCGAGAGACATCTTGTAGAGCCTTCGGCTCGTGAGGTCGAAGCTCGACGGGACCGCTTCTCGCTTTTCGAAAAGCTCGCGTGCGTAGGCCACCGTCTGTTTGAAGATACCGGCCCGCACCTCATAGTGGACCTGACCGTCCTCGATAGAAGGACGGATGCCCTCGACGAACTCCTCGTAGCTGAAGGACGGATGAAAGGTGACGAAACGGATGCGGCGGAGATTACGCAACTCCCGATATCGGGTGCTCAGGGCTTCCCGGCTCTCGGGCTGCACGCCGTCGCAGATTCCAACGGCAAGCTCGGCCGTCTCGTAGGTTTTGCCTGTCCCCGGCGGGCCGTAGAGGATCAGGTTGAGCGGCTGCTCTACGGCGAAATCTCCAGGACGCATCCCCTCGCCCTCGGCTTTCTCGTCGTCGACAGTTACGGTCTGCTCCCAGACATCTTTGGAAAGAGCGATGAGGTCCCTATTATCTCGAAGAGAAAGGATCGATCGGTAGAGCTCCGACGTTCTCTGAGGAATGGAGCCGGCCCGGCCACGGAGCCATGCCTGAAGCCGCTTCGGCTTGAACACGGCGATGACTCCTGGATTTCCCCTATCCTGATAATGGAAAGCGATCTTCCACTTGTAGGCCTCGCCCAGATCCAAGGCGTCGATGACAGCATAGTTGGCACTTGCGGCCGCCTCGGCCACGCGAACGACAAGGGACTTCACCCGAGCGAAGGCTTCCTCAGGAGTCGCTCCGTACTTCGTGTACCAGGCATAGTCCCGGGTGTAAGAATCGCTGGCGCTGCCCTTCTTGAGAGTCTTGTTCTTGCGCGAGTAGATCCCGAACTTGAAGGAGGATCCTCCCCAGATGCTCCCGAGCTTATCCAGCCGGCTCTCGATCCAGGAGGTGAACGTGTGGCTCTGGCCGGCCTGTGAGTATTCCTGGAGTGTCATCCCGCGGAGGCGTTCAAGGGGCCACTCCAGGAGGAAGGCATCCCAGATCTCCTGGATTTGCTTTAGATCTTTCTCCATAGGCATTACTCAGGGCGATGGGCGGACCACTCGGATCTCGGCGTGGGGGAGGAGTGGGAGGAGACTCCGGAGCTCGGTGTCCGTGAAGGCGGCGTCGAGTGTGGCGGTATCGCCGGATTTTTCGGCAGCCAGGATGGGGATGTCATGCAGGAGCAGGGCCTGCGGGGGCTCCTTTCCACCGGCGGAGATGCCCAGGGTGGCACGGGCGGGGAGCGTGGGGAGGAGCCGGAGATCCTCGGCGTGAAGGTGAAGGAACATCCGGAAGCGCCCCTGTAACGCCTGATCTCCCAGGGCGGGGACAGGCGCCAGCCACTCGGGCCGGACGTAGCCGCCCCGCGGCACGTCCCGGGTCAGGCGCCGGTCCGCGATCTGATCAGGATCGGCGCCGTGCAGGGAATCCGTGCTCACCCGCTCGCCGGTCCGCAGGTCGCGCAGGGCGATCCCCACCGAGGAGGCCCGCGGGACGGCCCAGATCAGTAGGGCCGCAAGCCCGAGCGCGACGGCGGCGAGCACCAGGTCCAGGAAGTGCCGGCGCGGCCAGGAGGCGCCGTTCTCGTTGGCGTCGTGGACGGCGCTCGCCATCAGATCGCGGATCAGGTGCGAGCGGTCGGCACCGGCCTGGACGAGCGGGTCGAGGCCGTCCAGGTCCTTGCCGATCTCTCGCCAGACGTCGTCGAGCGTGGTGAGATGCAGGCGCCGCAGGACCTTCCGGTTCGGCGGATGGCGGATCGCGTCCAGCGTGTCGAGTTGGCGGGCCATGGAGTGGGCGTCCGTCTATTTTTCGCCGGTCTGTTTCTCGGACTGCGTGGCTTCCTGGCCGCCCAGCTCTTTGCCGGAGAGCCCGCTCCGAGACCGCCTCGGCCGCTTGGGTATTTGGCCTCCGCGCTCGTCGCCGAAGAGCTCTATCGTGTAGCCCCGCATGCCGGAATCGGCGGGAGCGGGGAAGATCTCGAAACTCCTGCTTGGACTCCGATCGCCACCGCCGTCGGAGAGAGGGTCTTCGTCGGGCTTGGACTCGTCCGCGGGGGCCGCATGGAGAGGGTCGGGGAGCGGAGATTCATCGGACTTCATGGCGTCTCCTTCTCAGGATGTGTTTGGGGGGCCGCGGAAACGGCCCGGTACGTGACCCGCGCCTCGGCTCCGGCGGCGAGACGCGCAATCTTGAATCGGTAGGGGTTGATGCCGGTGACTCCGACCTCGCCGGTGCTCGCGGCCGCGGAGCCCCATTCGTAGGCCCAGCCCTCGGGCAGGGTGTCGACGACGACGCAGTCCACCGCCTCGGCTGGATCGAGGTTGCGGACCTGAATCGTCACCATCAGGGAATCGGCAGAGGGCCGGCTCGTTCCTCGCAAGAGCGCGACCTCCACGTCGTCCGGCTCGGCGCGGACGAGGGTGGGAGCGACATTCGGCCGCTCATAGGGCGGGATCGGATCGATCGTCAGATCCGACAGGATCATCCGGCTGGAGATCTGGGACCAGAGGGCCTGCTCCTGCTCCAGGCTCTCGGGCTGGAAGCGATAGCCCAGGCTCGACAGCAGCTTGCCGCGGAACAGATCGAACGCCCCTTTGACCATCACCCCCCAGGCGCCCGCCCTGGGGATGGCTGCCAGATAGAAGAAGTAGGAGAGGCCGCCGAGCGCGGCGAGCTCGGCGGCGAGCGGCACCAGGACGCCGGCAGTGGCCAGACCGGCGGGAAAGACCAAGTGGACGGTGGCGATGAGGGCTGCCAGGACGCTGCACAACAGCGAGGCGTTCAGCATGAAGTCGAGAGACGACTTGGCGTCATCGATGAGCCCGGCGTAGGAGTCGTCGAGCAGGGCCGCCAGGCTCGGCCAGAGAGTGACCGCCCGCATCTGGTACTGCCGCCAGGGGTAGGACTCGAAGCTGCGAATGACGTTGCCGAGATGGGTGGGAAGCACCAGGTGGAGCTCATCGGGATACTGGTTGTTGAGGTTGCGGGCGAGCTCGTTCCAATAATCGGTGACCTTGTTGCGTTCCGGGTGCGATTCGACTTCGGAGGTGAGGAGCAACGTCCACAAACCCTTCCATTGCGAATGGGTCTCGTCCATTTTTCGGCGGTACACCCGAGTCCGCCACCGCCCGATCCAGGAATCGCGCCAGGGATATCCCTCGTAGAGGCGGATGATCGGCCCGTTGAGGTTGTGCAGGATGGCGGTCAGCAGGACCACGGCCAGGGTGACCGCCGCGAGCTTCCACTCCGAAGTCAGGCCCTGCGCCCAGTGCACGAACGCGACGGTGGAGGGAACGTGGGGGAAGATCAGAACGAGAGCCAGGAGTACGAAGACCACGACCGGCAACAGCGTGCTCAAGAGGAGCGACTTGCTGAATCCTCCCGAGAGTGCCGACAGAAGACTATTCATTTTCTCGCATCGTGCCCTTTGCGGAGCTCTTCGTCAAGGACCAGGGCTCCTGGAGGCCGGTCGATGAGAAGATAGCGTATGGCGTTGTCACCACGCTTCATTCTGGAGGTGCGGAGTGCCTGAGGAAGGCGTCGGCGTGAGCCCGGAGTTCTCGGAGCTCGGGCAGTTCGAAATCGATGGCCGGTCCGTACGACTGCTCAAATACGAGTACTGCGTGCGCAACGCGGTGGTCGTCCTCGGCCGGGCCGACCCCAGAGGGGAGGGGCCGGTCGTCGTCGGCATGCTTAATCCGGCGCGCCGGTCCCTGTTGGCCGAGGTCGAGGCGGAGCTCTGCCGGCCGGTGCGGCCCGTGCGGCTGAACTCCTGGGAGATCCGGCAGGCCCTGGATGAGGGCTACGGCACCGCCGAGCCGGAGCGCGACCGCGCCGAGCTCGTCCTCGGGCCGGTGCGCGACTTCTCTTTCGAGCGCGACGAGGATGTGCCGCGGCTGCTCGACGAGATCCTCGGCCGCGCCGTCGAGCTCGGAGCGAGCGACGTTCACATCGAAACCTACGAGCACGATGTGGACGTGCGTTTCCGCGTCGACGGCGTCCTGCGGCAGGTCGCGACGCCGCTCTCCGTGGCGAACGTGCAGGCGGCCATCACCCGCCTGAAGGTGCTTTCGGACCTCGACATCGCCGAGCGCCGGCGGGCCCAGGACGGGCGCGTGCGGGCGGTTTACCAGCCGGGAGGCGCAGCTCGCGAGCGTGAGGTGGATTTCCGCCTCTCCGTCGTACCAGGGCCCTTCGGCGAGGACGCCGTCTTGCGCATCCTCGACAGCGCGTCGCCCCTGCCGCTCGAGAAGCTGGGCCTGGGCGAGGCAGCGCTCTCGGTCTTCGGCCGGTTGATCGAAAACCCCGAGGGGCTGATCCTGGTCACCGGCCCCACCGGCAGCGGCAAGACGACCACCCTCTATGCCGCCATCCACCGGATCAATACGCCCGCCAACAAGATCCTCACCGTCGAAGACCCCATCGAGTATCACTTCCCGAAGACCAACCAGAAGCAGGTCTCCTCGCAGATGGAATTCGCCGACTACGCGCGCGCCTTCATGCGCCAGAACCCCGACGTCATCCTGATCGGCGAGGTCCGCGACGAGGACACGGCAAGCGCCGCCGTGCGCGCCGCCCAGACCGGCCACCTCGTGCTCTCGACGCTCCATACCAACGACGCGGTGAGCACCGTCTCGCGGCTGCGGACCCTGGGGATCGACCCCGGCCTGATCGCCGCCTGTCTTCTCGGCTCCCTTTCCCAGCGGCTGGTGCGCCGGCTCTGCCCGCAGTGCCGCGTGGAAGCGCCGCCCGAGGCCCGCGAGGCCCGGCGCCTCGACCTCGGCGCCGCGGACGGTCCGTTCTTCCGGCCGAAACCCAAGCCAGACTGTGAGATCTGCGCCGGCGCCGGCTTCAAGGGCCGCCTCGGCATCTACGAGTTGTTCGTCATGGACGGCGAGCTGGCCGACCTCATCGCCGACGGCACGCCCGTGCACCGCATCCGCGTCGCCGCCCGCGAGAGGGGGATGCAGTCGCTGCTCGACAACGCCCTCGAAAAGGCCCGCGCCGGAACCACTTCTCTGGAGGAGATTCTGAGAACGGTGCCGTACCGGATTTTGACGGGGCGGTGAGGGCCAGGGTAGGGCACGGGTCACCTCGGAAGGACCGCCATCACAGTGGACGGTCCGTTTGGCAGCATCATCGGCGGAGAGGAAGGCTCTTTCCAGCGCGGTACCCGAGCCACGATCTCATATCTCGATCCAGAGCATCCTGAATTTCTTTGTTTTATGGTACTCTTTGTTTTTGCGCAGGGGAGACCTATGCTGCTACTTCTTCTGACGAAAGACCTCATCCGCCACCGTTCGTTCCTTTTCGCACCCACTGTTCTTCTCCTCTTAATCGGAAGCGCGGCTGAGGCTGAAACCCGTGAGAGCGAGGGTGTTCTGAAGCCCGCATGGGAGTGGACCGTGGATGAGCGCCTGGCTCAGAGATTCTCACCAAGGGCCATGGAAGCCCGTGCTGCCGAGCATGCAGCTGAAGAAAGGACTTTTCTCACTCGGTTTCCTGAGGCTGCGGCTGATTTATTTGAAAGCAAGGACACGGACTCTTCTCGGCAAGCCACCGCTTCAATCGAGGGCAAGAAGACCCCAGAGCTCTTCTTGCCATTCGAGCTCTTCGAACATCTCCTCAGCATGGGCCTTTCGCCGGAAGCCGACCCTGAATCGCGAAAAATCATTGAGCAGCGGGCGGTCGCACTCGGATTTGGTCACGATCTGTGGAAGCGGCTCGAAAAGGCAGCGTCTCCATACCTGGAGATTCAGCGCGAAGATGAGCGTCGGGCAAGGGCACAGGTTTTCCGTTCCCATCCAACGGATAGCTTCGAGATGGACAGCAACGCCACCCGTTATTGTCGTGCCAGGGCTAGGGCTCTCGTGGCAGCCAAGTCCGAATTTGGTGCGGAACCCTTCCTTCGTCTCCTGTATCTTGGCATAACGCCCGGCCTCTCAATAACTTATGTTGTCAAGGACGGACTTGCCGAACACTTGCGATTCGTTGAGGGAGGTTGCCAATGAGATCTCAATTTTACCAAGTCGCCAAGTGGATTTCTCTAGTGCTTCTCCTTACTCAAACTCTGGGTGCTCAGTCCTTTGTCAGTGACCTGACACTGGATGCTTATCTCAAACTATTTCGTGCTCCGACCGTGCACTCGTTTGCGAAGGCGACCCTATTCAACGCTCTGGGACAGAGAGCCTATACCACGCAAGTCATCTTGGGACACCAAGTTGCGGACGAAACCGCATTTATCTCCGGTTCAATTCCTCGATCGTAACAGAAATAGGGCTCGCAAATAGTACTACTGGTGACATGGATGGAGATATCGAACATTGCTATTCTGCTCGGATGACAGCGCATGCGAATGCCTTCAGCCTCCACCAAACTCTCTTCACAGGCATGAAATGCATTCCAGACCCACTATCTCCGCCCGAAACACCTGATGAAAACTGTCCTGTACTTCTTGATCTAGGGTTGGATGGCTTCCATCTTTCCGGACCAGATCCGGCGGTGCGATTCGACATAGATGCCGACGGTACTCAGGACAATATTGCTTGGACAAGAGCTGGTGGCGACGATGCTTTTCTGTGCATGGACCGAAACCATAACGGCAAAATCGAGGACGGAACAGAGCTCTTCGGCTTTGCAACGCCTCTTCTATCTGGCCAGCCAGCCAAGATTGGATACCTTGCCCTTGCGGAGCTGGATAAAGGGGAGGCAGGGGGTAACGGAGATGGGAAGGTCGATGTCAATGACAAGGGCTTTCGTGCCCTTTGCGTTTGGGTCGACAGGAATAGAGATGATATTAGTCAACCAGGAGAGATCTATTCGCTCGGCCAAGTAAACGTCATGGCACTCTACTACACCTTCAGCACCATTCATCTGGTTGATCCCTTCGGGAATTTATTCCGCTATGTTTCGCATGTGGACATGCGCGGGCCCGGAGGTTCGGTGATTTCGTGGCCCACTTACGACGTTATCTTCGCTGAACGCTAGGGATCAGGCCGGCCGAAAAACGCCGGGCGCCTCTCAGAGCGCGGCAGAGCCCACTTTCTAGTCGACCTCGATGAAGCCCTCGCTCACGAGCACGCTCGCTCCGCCGATGCGTATGGCCTCGACGATTCCGGCTCTCTTCTCCGTGCGGGCCTCCAGAATGCTTGGACGTCCCATCTCCACCCCCTGGGCGATGCGCCAGTGGAAGCTGCCGTCGGTCTGCTCGCTGCATTGACTGAGCAATCCGGCCAGAGCGCAATTCGCGCTGCCGGTCGCGGGATCTTCGGTCACCCCGTCCAGAGGCGCGAACATCCGTGCCCGTAGATCGAATCCGTCGGCACTGTGGACGTACAGATGCAGGTCGGGTGTCAGGCCTTCGGCGACGAGAGCGTCCAACCCATCCATGTTGATTCGCGCTCGTTCGAGAGAGGTTCGGTCCTTGAACTCCGCCAGCAGGAACGGCAGGCCGACCGACGCCACCTGGGGCGGGTGCGTCCTGGTGACGACATCGTCCGCGTCGAGCGACGCCGCCCTCGCCAGTGACTGTGCGGACGTGGCCTTGCCCAAGGAAAGCCGTTGGGGTGCCGTGAGCTCACACCCGATGAGAGGGCCCGCCTGTCGTTGAATGGTGATGGGGACGAGCCCTGACTTCTCTTCGAAGGTCACCGTGATCGCTGGATCGAGCGGACCGAATTCGCCCGCGGCGGCCAGGACAAACGCGGTCCCGATATTGGGATATCCGGCGAAGGGAATCTCGGTCGTGGGGGTGAAGATACGGACTTTGCGGGTATGCCCTGCCTCCGGCGGGAACACGAACGTGCTCTCCGAGAAGTTGAACTCCCGGGCGATCTGCTGCATCTGCCGGTCCGAAAAGTCCCTGGGCTTCGGGTAACACCGCCAGTGGATTGCCGCCGAAGCGTGTGTCGGTGAAGACGTCGCAGGTATAGTAACGGTAGCGCATAGAGCACAGGATACCTCCGGGAGCCTCCTTGACCCGGCAGAGGGGAACGCGGGTTCGCGGAAGGGGAAGGTTCTCGCTTGACAGATGATGTACCCTATTGAGGAATCTGGGGGAGAAAAAATGGCGAAAAAGAAGCCCATGCCGTTCGATTCGTTTGTCGCCGATCTCATCGAAGCTCACGAACCCTCGCCAATGATCCGGTCGACTGAAGACTACGCTGCGGCGCGTGAGAGGCAGGCCGCTGAAGCGGCGAGGGAGCGTGCCCGCGCGGAGCAGCTATGGCGGCAGCTCCAGGCTACCGAGGATCGGAAGGCATGGCGGGACCTCGTCGTCAACGACCCTGAGTATCAGAGTTGGGCCTTTTGCGAGACGCTGTGCAATGAGAGCGCCGAGCTGGCGGAGGACGACTCCCGGCAGGCGCTCGAGCTGGTTGAGCTGGCACTGAAGCTGGCTCCCAAGGTCTCCGGCGACGAGCCGCTGGTCTGCGGTATCCAGGAGTACGCCTGGATGCACCTCGGCAACGTTTGCCGTGCACGCGGCGACCTCAAGGGGGCCCAGGAAGCCTTCGGCCGGGGCAAGGAGTTTTTGGTCGGAGGTATGATGGGAATCCTGCCCAGCCTGATCCTGCGCGACCGGCTTGAGGCCCTGGAATCCGCCCTGCTTCGCGACCAGGGCAAACTCGCCGAGGCCTTGAGGAAGATCGACGAAGCCACCAGATCGGCCGTCTATCGCCACGGCGCAAGCCAGCCCGCGCTCCTTTGGGAAAAAGCTCGCCTGCACCGGCGGCTCGATCAGTCCGAAGCAGCCCTCGAGGCTCTTTCGCGGGCCGACCGCGAGGACCGGACCTCCGCACCGCGTCTCCTCCTCCGCATTGAGATCGAGCGTAGCGAAGCGCTTTGCGACCTCGGCCGTTACAAAGAGGTCAAACAGCTCCCCGGCAGCCTCCAAAAGGCGGCACGAAGCTTTCCGGTCGAGGGGGCTCGCCTCCTCTGTCTCGAGGGCCGGGTCGCTGCCGGCCTCGGCCGTTTGGAGGAGGCCGAGGCCATCCTCCAGAGGTGCCTTGCCGACCATCCCAAACACGCTGTTGCCAACGCCGCCTTGCTCTCCCTCGAGATCGCGGCGCTCTACGCAAGCCAGGGGCAGGCCGCGAAGCTGAAAAGCCTGGCCGAGCGGACGCTGCAACTCACCGAGTCACTGAGCCAGTATCCTGGGGCGGCGGCGACGCTCAAGCTCTGCTGCCGCCTCGTCGCGCAGGAGAAGCTGACCTTCGAGCGCGCCCGGCAGTTCGTCAGAGATTTTGCCCGCGGCATCGCCGGCCGGTAGATCGGGGGACCGGTTGCGGACGCGACCCGTAGAACAGAGAGAACGTCCGTCCTCACGGGCATAAGGAGATCGTGATCCAGCTTTTCAGCCGCTCGGTGTCCCGATTTTCCCGTGATCGCGCTTTTTCTCCCGAGATTCATCCCGGGTCCGCCTGAACCTGGATTTCTTCTTCTGAAACAATGAATCAGCCGGTGAAACAATGTTCCACGGCGTATCCTGATGTTTTTTGGGCTTTTTCATTGTTTGACGCCAAATTGGCATGAAAAACGCGGTGAAACATTGTTTCAGAGGAAAAGAGCTTGAAAAAGGCGGTAGAACATTGAAGCAGCGGTCGGGTGGCTTTTCCGGCCGGAGGACATACAGAAAGATGCCGGTTCGCCGGCCGCCGGAACGATCTTTCCAATAGACTCTCCGAGATGCAGGCCGTGACGGAGCTCGAGGACGCCGCGGTGGATCTCCTCCACGTGTGCGGCACTGTACACGCGTGAGTCGGTCCCGCCGTTCCTTCGATGCGCTGGAGAATGGGCTGGCGTCGCTGGCACCGCTCCAGCCCGGGTTGGCATTCGCGGCGGCTTCGGCCCTCGGCTCCTTGCGGAACCGGCTGTCCCGCCGCTGGCCGAGCCCGGAGCAGGTCCGGGCTCTCTTTCCCCATCTCGACCGCCGATCAGCGGAGCGCGTCTCCCGGAAGATCGGCGGCTTCGAGGCGCGGAATCGCCTCCTGATCGCAAGCCTTCATCGCACGGGGCTCGATCAGGTGAGGCCCCTGATCCGGCCGTGCCGGAGGCTCTCGGAGCTGCGCCCACCTCTCGTCCTGGGGTTTTTTCACGTCGGGTGCCCTCAGGCCCTCGCGGCGGCGATCGAGCGGCTGTCCGCTCCCGTGCTGCTCGTGCGGCAGGGCTCGCCTTACGCGCCCATTCCGCCGGTCATTCTGGCGACGACGGAAGGGGACGGCCAGCGCCGGGCGGCGATCTTCCGGCGTTCGCTCTCGCATCTGGCCGGCGGCGGCTTCGTCATCGTGGCGCTCGACGTCGTGCCGGGTCGTGGGTTCCGGGTGCCTTTTCTGGGTCGCACGATCGAACTGGCGCGCGGCCCCTTCGCCCTGGCCCGCCTCGCCGGCGTACCGCTCGTACCGGTGGTGGCCCGCTGGCGGCGGAGCGGCATCGAGGTCGAGGTGGGTGAGGCGGTGGCTGGAGGTCTCGCGACGGACCCCAAGGGAATGGAGAGAGACCTAGCCGCGAGCGCCGCCGGCTGGCTAGAAAGGTATCTTCAGGAATCTCCCGCCGAGCTGGGGCTGGGCCTGCTGCGGGCTCTGCTGGCGGGTGAACCGGGATAGCTACTCCCGCCTCTCGCTCCTCGACGCCAGCGTGTTTCCGGCTCAAAGTCTCAGCGGGTCGAGGCGACACCCTTCGCCGCGGGTCTGTGGACCGATTCGAGCGCCTTGCTGACGGCGGCGCCCAGGGCGGCGGCGGAGCGGCCCGGTGCCCAACCCTGCTGGCGGTAGGTGATGCGGCCCTCGGAATCGAGGATCACATAGCTCGGGAAGCTGTCGACCCGGAAGGCGCTGACGGCCTTCATCTGGCCGTCCCAGGCCTGGAGCCAGTCCATGCCGTTCCGGCTGGCGAAGTCCTGGACGGTCTTCTTGTCCTCGTCGACGCTGACGCTGACGATGACCAGGGGCCGGCCGGCGTTCTTCTGCCGCAGGTCCTTGAGCTCGGGGAGGGCCTGAATGCAGGGGCCGCACCAAGTGGCCCAGAAGTCCAGCAGCACGACTTTGCCCTTGAGGCTGTCGCGGGTGACGGTCTTACCGTCGAGGGTCTGAAGGGAGAATGGGGGAGCGGCCTCTCCACTGTCCGCAAACGCGGCGATCGCCGGGAACAGAAGGAATGCCCCCAGCACGAAGACGATCCCAATTCGACGAAGTCTCTCAGCTCTCCACGACATTCCAGTCTCCTCTCGGTAGAGATTCTACCCGAAGGGAGAGGCTTGCGGGGCGACCGGCAGGCGGCACGCCCCGGGACCGTTCACCACGGGCTCAGCCGGCGTGCAGCAGCCCGGCTATTCCGGAGTCTCGCAGCTGCAGCACCCACCGTTCGGGTCGCTGCAATGCGCGACGCTACCAGGGATCAGATTCTCGCAGAATCCGGAGCAGGCTCCGTCCGTGCAACAGCCCGGGCCGATGAGGCAGGCCGGAGGGTTGCAGAACGGGAAGTGCTGCGCCGCCACCGGCTTGGAGGCGAGGGCCGTGGCGACAAGGGCCGCGACCATCAGGAATAACCCCATTCTCCTTTTCATCTAAGACTCCTTTCAGGTTTGAACCCCAAGGTTCGAGATAATCTAGCATGCCGGGGCGGTCAACTGAAATGTGTTCAGCCGGCTCTCAGCATCCGCTCCGCCAGCTCCGTGCCGTTCTGGATGCAATTGGGCACGGAGATGCCGCCCAGGAAGTTGCCGCCGATGTGGAGGCCGGGGAGGGCCTGCTCGATCTCGCGGGCGCGGTCCATGAAACGGCCGTGGCCCAGCTCGTACTGGGGGATGGCCCGGGGCCAGCGACGGACGAGCTTCCAGGCGGGCTCGCCGCGGAGGCTCAAGGGGCCGCGCAGCTCGTCGATCAAGGTGGTGGCGATGCGGTCTTCGTCCCAGGTGACGATCTCGGGATCGGTGCGGCCGCCGGCGAAGGCGGCGAGAGCCACGTGGCCTTCGGGGGCGCGGCCGGGGAAGAGCTCGGAGGGGAAGAGGCAGCCGAGGGTGCGCAGGCCCTCCTTGCGGGGGCTGAGAAAGCCGAAGCCGGCCAACGGGTGCCCGACGTCCGCCCGGCGCCAGCCGAGCGCGAGGATGGCCACGGCGGCGTAGGGGATCTGCTCGAAGAGGCGGCTGGCGCCGGCGGTCGCCTCGTCCAGCAGGCGGGCCGCCACATCTGCGGGCACGGCGAGGACGATCCGCTTCGCCTCGATCGGGCCGGCCGAGGTCTCTGCCCGGTATCCTCCGCCGGCGGGATCCATCCGGACGATCCGCTGTACGGCCACACCGGTGCGCACGTTGCCGATCTCGGCCGCCAGTTTCCTGGGCAGCGTTTCGAGGCCACCGCGGAAGGAGATCATGGCACCGCCGGGGGCGGGCCGCCCTTTACGGCGGGCGAAGGCGCCGCGCAGGAGGCCGCCATGGTCCCGCTCCAGGCTCCAGATCTTGGGCACGGCCCAGCGCACGGAGAGCCGCTCGGGATCGCCCGCATAGACGCCGGAGACGAAAGGACCCACGGCGTAGTCGAGGAAGGACTGCCCCAGCCGGCGGCGGACGAAGCCGGCGATGCTCTCCTCGGTGCCTTCCGGCGGCCGGCCGATCCACGGCTCTTTCAGGAGGCGGAGCTTGGCTCCCGGCGGGAAGAGAGGTGTCGCGAGAAAGCTTCCCGGCCCGGAAGGCAGGGGGACCAACCGGCCGTCCTTGTAGAGATACCGCCGCCTGGCTGAGGGGGCGGCGACGAGCTTCTCGCCCTCCAGGCCGGCGTCGCGGATCAGCCGGCCCACGGTCTCATGGTTCTCGACGACGGTGTTGGGTCCCAGCTCGAAGCGCCAGGGGCCGTCCGTGTAAGTTTCCATGGCCCCGCCCACGCGGCCGGCAGCCTCCACGACCGCCACCCGCCAGCCGCCGCGGGCCAAGCGGAAAGCGGTGGTGAGGCCGGAGATGCCGGCACCCACGACCAGGGTGTCCAAGGCATCGAGAGCGTCCGCTGTTTCGATCACCACGGAAAGATAGCGCTGAAGGCGGCGGATCTCCGAGCCGGAGGACAAGCGGTATGATCCGGAGACCTTTGCCGCGGGAGATTGAAGAGAGATGCATGTAGGGATCGATCTGGGGACGACCAACTCCGTCCTCGCCACTTTCGACGGCACCACCCTGAGCGTGGTGCCCAACGCCGTGGGCGAGGTGCTGACTCCCTCCGTGGTGCGCATCGATGCCCGCGGCGCCGAGCTCGTGGGGCGGCGGGCCTTCCGCTTCCTGGAGACCGATCCGGCGAACACCCGCGGGGAGTTCAAGCGCCTGATGGGGACCGAGGAGCCGCTCCGCTTCGAGGCCTCCGGCCAGACGTTCCTCCCCCAGCAGCTCTCCGCCAAGGTCTTGATCTCGCTGCTCGCCGACGCCGAGGCGGTGCTGGGCTACCGGCCGGCGGCCGTGGTGGTCTCGACGCCGGCGCTCTTCGAGCTGCCGCAGAACCATGCCACGATGAAGGCGGGAAAGCTCGCCGGCCTCGCCGAGGTGACCCTCATCCAGGAGCCCATCGCCAGCGCCATCGCCGCCGGCTGGCGGGCGGACGCGGAGGGCTTCTGGCTGGTCTACGACCTCGGCGGCGGCACGCTCGACGTCTCCCTCCTCGAAACCCGCGAGGGCTGGCTGCGGGTGGTCGACCACGGCGGCGACAACTTCCTGGGCGGCAAAGATTTCGACAACGCACTCACCGATTGGGCCGTGGCCCGGCTGGCCGAGGCCACGGGCCTGCCGGCCCTCTCGCGGACGAACCCGGCCCATCGCCGGCCCTTGAGCAAGCTCAAGGCGGCCTGCGAACAGGCGAAGATCGACCTGTCGCGCCTCGACCGCACGTCGATCGTCTGCGCGGAAGTCTTCAACGGCCCCGACGGCATTCCGGTGGACGCCGACCTGCCGGTGACCCGCGCCGAGCTCGAGGGGCTGGTGGCGCCGCTGATCGAGCGCAGCCTCGACGTCTGCCGCACGGTGCTGGAGAAGAACCGGCTGGGCGTGGACGCCGTGGGCCGCGTGGTCTTCGTGGGCGGCCCCACGTTGATGCCGGCGCTGCGCGAGCGCGTCGGCGGTTTCTTCGGCGGCCGGGTGGCCGAGGGGATCGACCCGATGACCATCGTGGCCCGCGGCGCGGCCCTCTATGCGGCCACCGTGGGCCTGGAGGCGCGGCCGGCGGAGCCGGTGGCCCCCACGGGTGTGGTGGTGCGGGTGGAGCACCCGGCGGTGACGGCGGACACCGAGCCGTTCGTGGTGGGGCGCTTCCTGCCGGACAAGGGCGAGAAAATGCCCATCGGCGTGCGGATCGAGCGCGAGGACGGAGGCTTCGAGAGCGGCGTCGTCGAGGTGAGCGAGGAGGGCGCGTTCGTGATCCAGCTTCTCCTGGAGCGGCACCGCCAGAACCGCTTCCGCCTCTCGGCCTGGGGGCCGGGGAGGCGCGAGGTCGAGCTGCGCTCGCCGGACTTCGCCATCGTCCACGGCGTCTCGATCGCCGATCCGCCGCTCGCCCGCAGCGTCGGCGTGGCGCGGTCGGACAACTCCGTCCTGGTCTACTTCGAGAAGGGAACGCCCCTGCCGGCCCGGCGTACGGCGGTGCACAAGACGGTGCAACGGGTGCCGGCCGGCAGCTCGGAGGATGCGCTGGCCATCCCCGTCGTGCAGGGAGAGTTCTCCCGGGCTCACCTCAACCGGCTCATCGGCAGCCTCCAGATTCGGGGCGGGCGGCTCAAGAAGAACCTGCCGGCGGGCTCGCGGGTGGAGGTCACCCTCCAGCTCGACCGCTCGGGGCAGCTCCACGCCCGGGCGGACCTGCCGGAGGTGGGCGAGAGCTTCGAGGACGTGGTGCACGTCCTCGTTCCGACCTCGACGCCAGAGGTGCTGGAGAAGGAGCTGGAGGTGACGCAGCGGCGGGTCGCCGACGTGCGGCGGCGGGGCTTCTCCAGCGGCAAGCCGGCCCTGGTGCGGACGATGAAGGGCGCCGCGGACCTCCTGGCCGAGGCGCGCGCCGGGCTGGAGGCCGCGCGCGGCGGCGACGCCGATGCGGCGGCGCGGGTCCACCGCCTGCTTCTCGACCTCAACGGCGCCTTGGAGCAGGCGGAGACGGAGCTCGACTGGCCCACCCTGGATTCCGAGGCCAGCGATGCGATCGAGGTCTCTCTTTCCTGGATTCAGGAATTCGGCACTCCGGCCGAGCGGCAGCTCTGCGAGAGCGCCCTCAACGACGTAGCCGAGGCCCGTCTGGCCCGGGACTCCGCGGCCCTCGATCGTCACGTGCGGGTGCTGCGCTCGCTGAGCCACGCCGCCTACGTGCGGAACCCGAGATCCGCCTTCAACTCCTTCGAGTGGTATCAAACCCACGTCTCCGAGGCCACGGATCCCCGCCAAGCCCAGTCCCTCGTCGAGCAGGGGCGCAAGATCGCCAAGAAGGGGGACTCGGAGGCATTGCGCCAGATCAACCGTCAGCTCGGGGAGCTGTTCCCCGGTTCGGCGGAGGACCGCCGGCGCAGCTTCGGCTCGGGGGTGCGCTGATGGCGGCCCCCAGCGCGGAGTGCGAGAACCTCCTGCGGCAGCACCTCGCCAATCCCTTCCTGGTCCTGGGGCTGGAGCCCGACGCCAGCCGCGACGAGCTGGAGCGCCAGGGCGCGAAGCTGCTGGCGATGCTCGCCGCGGGAGTCCGGCGCGCCGCCGCCTACTCGACGCCGCGGGGGCGCCGCGACCGCACTCCCGAGATGGTGCGGGCGGCCCTGGCCGAGCTGCGCGATCCCGCCCGGCGCCTGCTCCACGAATGGTGGGCGCAGGGGCTCGCCGGCCAGAGTCCGGGTGCCGGCACACCACGATCGTGACTTGCGATGGTTCTGATTCTTCCCATCGGCGGCATCGTCTGGTTGCTGATCTGGCTGTTTCGCGCCCTCCGCGGTAAGAGCGCTCCCCAGACGGCAGGGCCCGCTCCGCAAACACGAGGGACGCAAGTCGCGGTCTTCCAGACCCTGCTCTTCCTTCTGGCCTATTTTCCTCTGGCGGTCTGGGCCGCCATCTACGTCGCCAACCGGAACCCGGGCGCCTGGAGCGGGCTGGCTTTCGGTGTGACGCTGTTCGTCCTCTGCTCGGGGCCCTACTGGCTGGCGTGGCGCGTTCTCGGCCCCTTTGGGCTTCCTGTGCTGGGCCGCCTCGCTCTGTACCTGGCGCCGTGCATCGAGCTCGAGAGCTTTCAAGGGAATCAAGAGCTCTTCTCGGCCGCGTTCGGCGGCACGCCGAAGCCGTCGCGGTGGACCGCCACTCCCTGGCTTTTCTTCGTCATCGCGCTGCGCCGGGAGAGCGAGGGTAGCGCGGATGGAATCGATCAGCTCCTGGAGTTTCTGGACGCCCGGCCGCCGCGAAGGCTGCCTCGCCGGCTGCGCACGCAGGGCGTCGAGCTGCTGGCGTGGCCGGCCCTCCGCCAGGGCGACTGGGAGGAGGCCCAACGCCGGCTGACTCCCGGACGCGGCCGGGGCGTTCGCCTGTTGAGGAGCTTGGCGGCGGCTCACCTGGCGCCCGCGGGCAAGGCGCCCTCCGCCTTGCTCCTGTGGCTCGCGTGGCTGCTGGCTCCGGAGCGCCGCTGCACGATGTCTCTCGTCCGGTCGGCGCTGGCTTCGCCGCCGGCCCCAGAGGCCCGGCGTGCGGCAGCTCCGGCGGCTGCCGCCGCCGCCGAGGATGGCGTCTGGCACCTCCACCTGCAGCTCCTCGCCAGGGCCGCCGCCGGCCGCGCGGTCTCCGCCGCGGACGTCGAGGCCCTCGCCGTGGGCTGGGAAGCCGTGCTCGGCAGGAAGATCTATCTGCGCCTGCTGACCCGAGCCGTGGAGCTGGGATCGCCCGACGCCCAGGCTGCCGCGGCGGCTCTGCGGCCTGCGGTGGAGGCCGAGCTCATGGCGTTGGCCGAGACGGTCGAAGGAGTCTGGCCCGAGCCGGCACGCCCCGGGCTCGTCGCGAAGCTGCGGCGGCGCCGACTGGATCGCCTCTTCTCCGCCATCCAGGCCGAGGTCGAGCCCTTCCAGGGTCACGACTTCGCGAGCTTTCCGCGCAAGTTGGACACTCCGTTGGCCGAGATGGAGCGCTGGCTTCAGTTCCGGCTGAGCCTGCAGCGGCTCCTGGCCTCGAACGCCGAAGCCCTGCCCACGGCCTGGTACAACGGCCTCCGGCTCGCCGCCTGCAACTGGCCCGTGTACCTGCTGCGTGCTCATGGCCCGGCGGCTCATTGGGCTTGCCGGGAGATGTCCGTCTGGTGCGAGACCCTGGCCCGGGAGGTGGGCGACCAGGAGATTATCAAGCTCAGCCACGGCAACTCCCGGGTCGGCCGCTTGCGGCTGTTCAGGAGGTGAGGCCGCCCGCTATTTCGCGCCCTCTTCGGCGCAGGTGCGGTTATGGATGTCCCGCGTCAGCTCCTCAATGCGCTGGGTGAGCTCGCGTGTGATCTGGGTCAGCTCGGTGTTCTGTTCCAGCAGCTTGAGGATCTGCTGCTGAGTCTGGGTGGCGATCCGCTGCCGGTCGAGGCTGGCCTGGCTGAGAGCTTCGCGGTGCTGGGCGTCGGCTTCGGTCATCGCCTTGTCACGGTCCGCCTGCCGGGTCTGGGCGAGGAGGATGAGCGGCGCCGCATAGGCGGCCTGGAGGCTGAACGCCAGGTTCAGGAGGATGAACGGATAGAGATCGAAATGGGCAAAACCCCAGACGTTGGCAGCCATCCAGATCGCCACTAGGACGGTTTGGATGATGATGAAAGTCGGCGTGCCGAAGAAGCGGGCGAAGATCTCCGCCTTGCGGCCGAACCAGTCGCCTCCGAAAACCGAGTTCAAATGGAGATGAGGCGTGTGAAATCGCATGTGGTCCGGCTTGGCCGCGGCCGGCGTCGACGGTTCCGAAGGCATGGGCGGTTCCCCTCTCTGAAGTTCAAGGAGCCCATGCTAGCACCGGCTGCCGGAGCGTGGCCGGTGTGGAATCAGCGGGACCAGGACCAATCTCTGCCGTGCCGGGCGGCCAGGATCTGGCCCACCTGCTCGCGGCGGATCCACTTCTTGACCCACCAATCGGGATCGTAGGGCTCGTCGATGTCGGAGAGGGGCCTGCCGGTGCCGGCGAGGTCGTCGAACTTCCCCTCGTCGATCGCCGTGCGGATGCGGTTCTCGGCGACGAGCTCGGTAACGCGGGCGGAAAAGCGGCCATTGGCGTTCATGGCGAAATTATGCCAGATGCTTGAACCGTCCGGAATTCGCGAGCCGCTGCCGGATCTCGGCCACGATCTGATGGACCTGCTTTCAGGTCGGTGGCACTCACGTGAGGCCCCAACTCCGCGAAGAGAGGCTCGGGATCAACGCCGCGAACGATTGAAGACGCGGGCATTCCGCACCACCTTGCCGATATGGACGGACTGGCGGCGGCTGGACGGATGGAGAAATGGCGGTGCTGTCGCCATTTCTCCATCCTTTTTGGCGGTAGACATGCCAGATTATAGCCTTACACGGCGACTGACTCGCTCTCGACAGCTACCGCCGCCCTGTCCAGTCCCGCCAAGAGATCGGCACAAAGATCCCCGGCGTCCTCGATTCCCACGGACAGGCGGAGCAGGCCTTCGCCGATACCTGCGGTCCGCCGGGCGTCGGGGTCCATCGAGGCGTGGGTCATCGTCGCCGGATGGGCGACGAGACTCTCGACGCCGCCCAGCGACTCGGCCAGGGCGAAATGCCGCAGGCCGTCCAGAAAACCCCGCACCGCCGTTTCGCCTCCCGCCAGCTCGCAGCTCACCATGGCACCGAAGCCTTGCTGCTGAGTGGCGGCGAGGGCGTGGCCGGGATGGTCCGGCAGGCCGGGATAGTGGACCCGTTCTACGGCGGGATGGCGCCGCAGAACTTCTACCACCGAGGCCGCGTTCTCCAGATGCACGCGCATCCGGGCGTGCAGGGTGCGCAGGCCGCGCAGCGTGAGGTAGCTGTCGAACGGCGAGCCGGTCAACCCCAGGCAGTTGGCCCACTAGGCGAGCTCGGTGTGGAGCGCCGGATCGCGAGCGACCACGGCACCACCCACGACGTCGCTGTGACCGTTGAGGTACTTGGTCGTCGAGTGGACCACCAGGTCGGCACCCAGCTCCAGGGGACGTTGCAGAGCCGGCGAGAGGAACGTGTTGTCGACCACCACCAGCGCATTGCAGGCGGCGGCCGTCTGGCAGATGGCGCGCACGTCGGTGATGCGCAGCAGGGGATTGCTCGGCGTCTCCACCCAGACGAGCCGCGGACCCGTTCGCAGGGCAGCCTCGCGTCGGATCGGATCGGTGAGATCCGCGAAGAGAACGCGGAAATCGCCCCGAGCAGCGCACGAGGAAAGGAGTCGGTGGGTGCCGCCATAACAGTCGTGGGCTGCCACCACGAGGTCGCCTGGCCGCAGGAGTTGGAGGACGAGGTGGATGGCCGACATGCCGGTGGACGTCACCACCGCGCCGGCGCCGCCCTCGGCCTCGGCGAGGGCCGAGGCGAGCAGGTCGCGGGTCGGATTTCCCGAGCGAGTGTAGTCGTAGGTGCGGGGCTGGCCGAAGCCGGCGAAGGTGAAGTTGGAGGAGAGGTGGAGGGGCGGCACCACGGCGCCATGATGCGGATCGCTGCACAGCCCCGAGCGCACCGCGAGAGTCGCGGGACGAACAGAGCGGTCAGCGGGCGGGGTGGTCGCCGAGAGGGACGAAAGCGGATTCATCGGACATCCTCCTTTGTCTCTCACCGGAAACCCTACGGAGGACCGTCAGAAGAAGTGGCCACGACCAGACGATGCAACAGCGTCGCTCCGTGGCTCTCATCTGCCGGCGAGCCTTTTCGGCTTGCCGTAGGAGTTGGCACCTTCACGGAGTGGTTGAGCTCCGCAGGTTGCCCCGGCTTCTTCGGGCCTATTCCCTCAGCCGGTCTCGATGAGTCGGAGGCGAGGATAGAGGGAGGGCGGCGGGCGTGTCAAGCGTGGCGTCAAAGCTATAGATGAACCCGCGTGCTGGCCACCCAGCAGTCGCCGCGAAAGCCGCGCAGCTCCACCGTGGTGGGGCTCGCGACAAGCGGCGGCAGGTCGATCGACGTGGCGTCGGCAAGCACGTCCAGGCTCTGAAAAGGCCGGGTGTTCAGGAGCACGTCCAGACGGTCGATGTTCTTCGTCGTGACCTCAATGCTGGGAGTCGCGCCGGTGTTCTGCACTTCGGCGGCGAGAGCCTGAACCGGCATCGCGGCGAGGATCTCTCCGGCCCGGTTGATCAGATCGATGCTCCCGCTGAGAACGTCCCTCCGGGTCGTCCGGTGGATCGCGTCGGGGATGACTCCGAGGTCTTCGATGAGCGCACCAGACCTTTTTCCGACGCGAGTGCACCGGCGCACGGCGACGCTGAAGGAGGCGTTTCCCGGCAACGGTTTGAAGGGAGAGTCGGCCGAAGGCAGCAGCGTCAGCAGCAACCCGTGGCTCCAGACGTTGGCGCCTCCCGCGCCGGTCGCCCCGCTCGTCCCGAGAATCCTGCCGATCTCGTGGTCCTGGAAGCCGGCGCTGAAGATGTCGGTCGTGCTGTAACACCGGGCATCGATGACCAGGACCACGGGACCCTGATATTTCTGGCCAATGTCGTTGTAACTCTCAACCGGCCGCAGAGAAAAGCCGTGAGAGAACGGCGCCCCGGTTTCGACGGCTTGAGCGATCGATTCCCTCCAGTCGGCGAACCACGCGGGTTTGGCCTCGCAGATCCGGAGTGTCAGCGGCGAGTTGATGAAATAGAAGCGCTCGGGATCGACCGGCAGGGGCGTCAGGACTTGGAGCAACCGTTCTCCCGCCAGGATGTTGCCGCCGCCATTCCCGCGGACGTCGAGGATCAGCCCGTTTTGGGGAAGTAAACCGGCGATGCGGATGAACTCCTCTACAAAGAGGGTGTCGTCGGAGACGTTGAAGGTGTGAATACGGACGTAGCCGAACTGTCCGAACGGAGTCGTGACCTTGCGAAAGGTGAATACGTCCGGCAGTTTGCTGACGACCGAGAAATCCACCGCCTCGGCGGCCTTTGGGGCGCCGCCTTGCACGGGATCGGTCTGCTGCTTCACCTGCCGGGCGATTCTGACCGCGTCCGGAGCGAAGAGAAGCTTGCGCGCCTGGCGTTCCAACTCCGCCTTGGCGTCGAGGCCGAGCAAGAGGCCGTTGGCAGCGGCCAGAGGGTCGGGCGAATCACCCGGTGGGCCGGACTCGAAGACCTGCCAATCGAACCGCCTCTCCCGGACCCTCCAGCCCACTCTGTAGGTAACTACCACCCACTCCTCGTCCGGCGGCAGGGACATGGCCAGCGGCCGGATCGTCATCGCCGCAAGGCCTTGCGCGTACCGTGCTTCCGGGTTGCTGCCCGCTTCCCGGTCGGCGTTGATCTCGACGGCTCGCTGGATTGGAATTCCGTTCCAGTGAGTGACGAGAGCGCCGGGTTTGAACGACGCGTCCTCGCTGCCGGCCTTGACCTCGGTCACGATGTACCGCGGGGTTTCTCCCTCGAAATATTCTTCCATCCTGAAAGGCAGGTAGGCGGTCCGGGTGCGCAGCGGCTCCGGCAGGACGTAAGTGGTGTGGAGGTCGCGCAGCCGGGTGAAGATGGAGATCAGCTCGGCGTGGAAAGCCGGATCGGACAGGCTCGCGGCGTGACGTTTGAGCAGCCTGAGACGCTGAAGGGGATCAACCGCGTGCATTGCACGCTTCAAAGGGAGGTGAACGTAGACGTGCTCGATGAGCGCCAGCGCCTGGTCAACGAGGAGCTGACGTTCCGCAGCGCTCAGCAATAACCGGTGCGGCTAGTACCAGCCCGCCCTCCTCAGGAAGTCCTTCAGGGGCTCGCTGCCGCCAAGGTTCGCCTCGACCTCCGCAGCGCGGTCCGAGATTGATCTTGTCGCCTGCTTCGCCTTGCGCTTGGGCGCCGCCGTCTCGGACGTCGTGTGCTTGGCCGCCATCTTCTTCCCGGTCATCGTTGCCCTCCTCGGCACCCCCGCCACCTGAGCCGGGGCACCTCCTATTCTAGCCGAGTTCACCTCCCTACGCCATCGCCTCCGAGCCCAGCTCCGGATGCACCTTCATGAACGATACCAGCGCCAGCAGGTACGAGCGCAAGGGCGGCACCTGGAGGTCGGTGCCGGCGAGGTCCGCCTGGGTGTTGGTGGTGTCGTAGAAGGTGGGGTGCACGAAGTAGTCGATGCTGCTTGAAGGAATCTGCATCACGCGATGGACGAAGGGCACCCAGTCGATCATCGTCTTGGCGACGCCCACCGGCAGGGGGACTTTCACCAGCAGCCGGTTGCCGGCCTTGGCGACGGCGGTGAGGATCTCGTCGATGGTCAGCGGCTCGGGATCGGCGAGCTGATAGACCTTGCCCACGGCTTTCTCTTCGCCTGAAAGATAGGCGATGGCGCCGATGACGAAGTCCCGCGGCACCACGTTGAGGCGGGTGCGTGTCGTGTCGCCCACCACCGGCATGATGGCGATTCCCGGCTGGCGCAGCAGCCAGCGGATGGCAAAGTAGGGGCCATCGTACTTCTGTGTCGAGCCCGTGTGACTGTCGCCCACCACGATGCCGGGCCGGTAGATGGTGGCCGGCAATCCTTTCTTCATCCGCGCCTGGACCTCGACTTCGGCCAGGAACTTGGTCTCTTCATAATAGTTATTGAACTTCTGCCCTTTGGCCAGGTCGGTCTCGCGGAAAATGCCCGCGTAGGCGCCACTCACGTAACAGGTGCTGACGTACTGGAAGCGGCTCAGGGCCGCGCAGCCCTCGGCGAAATCGAGGACGTTGCGGGTGCCTTCGACGTTGACTTTCAGGCCCACCCGGCGGGGAACGGACAGATCGTAGACCGCCGCGAGGTGATAGACCTCGGCAACGTCCCGCTGCAGCTCCGCGATCTTCGCAATCCCCAGGCCGGGAACGGTGATGTCCCCTTCCACGAGGCGGATGCGGCCCTGGAGATGCGGCTCGCGGGCCATGATCTCCTCGGCCCGCTGGCGGGCGAGGGGCGCGAACTTGGGCTGCACGAGGCACACGGCCTCGTCGGATGCGGAGCGGGCCAGCACGCGCGGCACCAGCTCCGAGCCCAGGAAACCGGGAAAACCGGTGAAGAAATGAGTCGCCATTTGCTTTCTCCTCCCTGCCTGCGTCAACGCAGGCCGGGAACGCGCCGCAGCACCTTGAGCGTCACGCTTAGGGCGCGGCTGAAAACCTCGTCGGTCACGCCGGCGGGCGCCGCGAGCGGCAGGCCGCGCTGGATGGCGATCGTCTGCGGCTCGGTGTATTTGAGGATGCCCTCGGCGCCATGGCGCCGGCCGAGGCCGGAGTCCTTGAAGCCGCCCATGGGCGCGTCGACCGAGGCCCAGGCGGCGGCGTACGCCTCGTTGACGTTGACCGTGCCGCACTGGAGGCGCGCCGCCACTCGGTGCCCAAGCTCCAGGTCGCGCGTCCAGACGCTGGCGTTCAGGCCGTAGCGGCTGGCGTTCGCCCGCTCGATGGCGTCGTGTACCGAATCGAAGGAGTAGATCGCCACGACCGGGCCGAAGGTCTCCTCGGCGAACAGCTTCATCTCTGGGGTGACGCCGGTGAGGATCGTCGGCTCATAGAAGGTGGGGCCGAGGTCCGGCCGCCTGCGGCCGCCGGTGAGCATCGTGGCGCCCTTGGCCACGGCGTCCTGCACGTGCTCTTCGACCTTGGCGAGGTGGGACTCCGAGATCAGGCAGCCCATGTCCATGTCGTACTCGAAGCTGGCGCCCAGCCGCTGGCCTTGCGCCTCGCGCACGAAACGGTCGACGAAGGTATGGAGAAGCGACTCGTGGACGAAGAGCCTCTCGATCGAGATGCAGAGCTGGCCGGCGCTGGAGAAGCAACCGCGCACCGCTCCCGCGACCGCCGCGTCGAGATCGGCATCGGCGAGCACGAGCATGGGATTTTTCCCACCCAGCTCCAGGGCATGGCTCAGCAGCCGCTCGCCCGCCTGCCGGCCCACGGTCCGCCCGGTGGCCGTGCTGCCGGTGAAGGTCAGGAAGTCGCAGCTCTCGATCATCGCCGGCCCCAGGTCCGAGCCCTCGCCGGGAATCACCTGGAAGAGGCCCGGCGGCAGGCCGGCGGCCTCCAGCAGCTCGGCGACCCAAAGCGCTGTGAAGGGCGTCTGCCGGTCCGGCTTCAGGACCACGGCGTTGCCCGCCATCAAGGCCGGAATGGCGTCCGTGATCGCCATCGTCAACGGGTAGTTCCAAGGCGCGATGATCGCCACGACGCCCCGCGGATGATGATGCTCCCAGGCGACGGTGAGGCCGGGGAGCGCCCCCTTACGCCGCTTGGGCCGCAGGTGGCGCCCGGCGTTCTCGGCATAGTAATTGGCAACGATGGCCGTATCGGCCACCTCTTCGAAGGCGTGCTTGCGGGCCTTGCCGCTTTCGAGCTGAATGAGATCGAGAACCTCGTCCTGGCGGTCGAGCAGAAGGTCGTGAAAGCGGACGAAGATCTCGGCCCGCTCGGCGAAGGTGCGGTGCGCCCACGCCTCCTGCGCCTTGCGCGCCCGGGCTACGGCCTCGCGCACGTCCGCCGCCGAGCCGCGGGAGACCTGGCTGATGAGCTGACCGGTGGCTGGCGCCATCACGGCGAGGGGTGGAAGATCGGGTTCCAGATGATAAAGGCGCGACGCCAAGTGGGCGATCCGCTCCCGGCCGAGGCGGGGGCTCAGGGAGCCGGCGGCGTACGGACGGTTTTCCAGGGTTTCGATCATCACCCTAGGGTGCCACAGGAGAGGCGTTACGTCAAGCTGCGGCAATTATATTAACGCACTGCGGCAACTCCCAGGGATTACTCCGCCACCGCCGCCTCCAGCGCCGCCGCGTCGCCCTGCTCCATCGCCAACTCGGCCTTCAGGCTCTCCTGATCGCGCCAGACCGTTGCCACCGCCGCGATGCGGCCGCCGGTGCGGAAGGCGACGACGGCGCTGCGGTCCTGAAGGGAGCCATGGACCTCGATGGCGTCCCACTTCACGGCGTGGCCGACGTAGTTGATGCTCACGTCATAGTGCTGGCTCCAGAAGAACGGCGCGTCCGCGAAGCTCTCGGCTTGGCCGAGGATGTTGCGGGCGGCCGTCTGCCCCTGGCGCTCGGCCACCACCCAGTGCTCGACGCGGATGCGCTCGCCCGACCAGGGGTCGGGCCAGCGGGCGATGTCGCCCACGGCGTAGACGCCGGGAGCGCTCGCCTCCAGGTGCTCGTTCACCAGCACGCCGTTGTCGACGTCGAGACCGGCGGCTTGAGCGAGAGAGACGCGGGGCCGCACGCCCACGCCGAGGACCACCAGCTCGGCGCCGAGCCGCTCGCCGCTCTCCAGCTCGACCTCGGCCTCCGAGATGGACTTCGGCTTCGCCCCCAGCTTGAAAGTAACCCCGTGCTCCTCGTGGAGGGCGCGGATGAAATCGCCGATCTCCCGCCCCATGACGCGCTCCAGGGGGCGCTCCTCCGGGGCCACGACCGTCACGTCCAGGTCCCGGGCGCGCAGCGCCGCCGCGGTCTCCAGGCCGATGAAGCTCGCCCCCACGATGACGGCGCGTTTGGCGGACTTGGCCTTCTCGATGAGCGCCCGGCTGTCCGCCAGCGAGCGCAGGACGTGGACGTGCGGCAGATCGGCGCCGGGAATCGGCAGGCGGATCGGCTCGGCGCCGGTGGCGAGGATCAGGGCGCCGTAATTGACCACACGGCCGTCGTCCAGGGTCACCGTCTTCGCCTTGGTGTCGAGCGACGTGGCGCCGGCCTTCACCAACTCGATCTTCCGCTCGGCGTAGAAGTCCGGTGAATGGAGGGGGATCCACTCCTCGGGGGCGTTGCCGGCCAGATAGTCCTTGGAAAGGTTGGGCCGGTCGTAGGGCGTCCCGGCCTCAGGACCCACCAGCAGGATGCGCCCGCCGTAGCCTTGGCGCCGCAGCTCCTCGGCGGCGGCGTTCCCCGCCGCGCCCGCCCCGACGATCACCACTGGATCTGGTCCGCCGGCCTCACGCTTCGGCGGCTCGACCTTCTCGCCGATCATGATGCGATCTCCTTGCCGCTCGACCTTGTAGCAAGCGACCGGGTTCAGGGCCGGAGCCTTCACGGCCTCGCCGGTGCGCAGGCTGAAGCAGGCATGGTGCCATGGGCAGCGCACCGTGTCGCCCACCACGATCCCCTCGGCCAGCGGCCCGCCGTAGTGAGCACAGGTGGCGCCGACGGCGAAGATCTCCTCGCCCCGCCGCACCACCAGCACCGCCTCGCCGCCGCTGTGCCCGAGGAGCTGACCGCCGTCGGGCAGGTCGCTCAAAGAAATCCCTTGGGACAGGTCAGGCCCTGAAGGCTTCGCTTCTTCGCTCATCGCTCTATCTTATCTCGCCCCGGCGTTACCAGGCTCACGCCGGCCGCGAGCGCCGCCGCCACGTTCAACCCCACCCAGGTGGTGCCGCAAGCCGGCTGCAAAAGCACGCCCCGGTATACCGCCCCTGCCAGCCACAGGCTCGCGTCGAAGGAGGTGTGGAACAGGATGCAGAGGAGGACGCTGCCGTTGCTGCGCACGTAGATCCAGGTCAGCACTGTCGAGTACGAGAGGATCGTGACGGCGTAGTAGCTGAGAGGAATCCCCGCCTGAGCCGATCCCGGCAGCCAGAACAGCGGCAGGTGCCAGGCGAACCAAACGGCTCCTGCGGCCTGGGCCGCGGCCACCGGGCCGTAGCGAGAGAGCAGGCGGGGAAGGAGGAAACCCCGCCAACCGGGCTCTTCCCCGAGGGGGCCGCCGAGCACGAGGATCTCCAGAGGCGCGAGGAGCGCCAGATACCCCGGAATGGAGGAACGGGTAGGAAGGGCTCCGAAGGTACGCGCGGCGAGGAGGGACGCCAGGGCGATCAGCGGCGGGCCGAAGAGCGCTACCAGCCAGAGCGCGAGGCCGGCCCGCCAGCGCACCATCGACCGTAAGAGATCGCGGACCGCCGGGCCACCGCCCCACCACCTGCTGAGCACGAGGGCGGCGAGGGCCGGCGCGATGGAGCCGAACGGCGTCAGCGGCACCTTCACCGGAATCCAGCCGCGGGCCGATGCCGCCACGGCAAGCCAGTAGAGCCACGACAGGGCGAAGGTGAGAGCGATGAAGGCCGCGGCCTGGCGGATCTCGGAAGGGGGAGTCTTCGTTTGCGGCGAAGCCATGCGGTCTCCTCGGAAAATTGTCGTATCAGGTCGGCGGTAATAGAAGACGAAGGCCGGCGCTGGCGGCGGCGCGGTCCACCGTCAGCCAGACTTCGCCGCCCAGGGCCTGGACGACCTCTCGCAGCGGCGGCTCACCACGCCCGGCGGCATCGAGCAGCTCGGCGTTCGACTCGCGGAGCCGCCAAAGCTCGGGCTCGGAGGCCGGCCAGAGGAAGTCCAGCGCCACAAGGTCCTGGTGGAGCCGGCTGCGCAGCGTGACACGGCAGACCGCGAAGTCGCGCCGCAGCCGGCCGAGCGTGCCGAGCAGCGTCGCGACGAGAAGGGAGCCGTCGCTCAAGCGCACCTCGGGCGGCGCCGCCCCGGGCTCGGTCTCGATCGTCAGATCGAGATTCGTTCCGGCGGCGCGCACCAACTCGGCGATCAGATCCTTGAGCGGCCGGCGGCCCCGGGCCGTGCTCTCACCCGGCAGGACGGCGGTGCCCAGACGCTCGACGAGCTCGGTCAGCCGAACGCCTTCGGCGAGCACGACCGAGCGGAGATCCTTGGCCTCGGCGTCCTCTTCGGGCGGGGCCAGCAGCGCGAGCGCCTCGGACGCCGCCCGCAGGCTCGCGAGCGAGCCCCGGAGCTCGCGCACCAGCGGCTCGAAATCTTGGCCGGCCGGCCGGGTGCGATGCTTCAAGCCTCAGGCCTCCCCAGCAGCTCGGCCACCGTCTTCATCAACTGGCGGGTGGAGAACGGCTTGCGCACGTAGGCGTCCGCGCCCTCCTCCAGACCGCGCACGCGCTCGACCTCGCGGCCGCGCGCGGTCAGCAGCAGGATCTTCAGACCCGCGTTCTCCGGGCGCTCCCGCAGCCGCCGGCAGACCTCGAAGCCGTCGAGGCCCGGGAGCATCACGTCGAGGACCATGAGATCCGGCCGCCAGTCCTCCGCGGCGACCAGCGCCTCCTCGCCGTCGCGCGCCACGCTCACCTCGTAGCCCTGCTGGCGCAGCAGGAACTCGAGCGACAGGATGATGTTCGGCTCGTCGTCGACGATCAGGACGCGGCGCTTCGGCTCCATTCCGCTCCTCCCCTTGAATCCATGGCTTCCCTGGAAGTATTCGCCGCGATCTCGCCCGGCGCGATCGGCACCAGGACCACGAACCGTGCGCCGCCCAGCGCGGCGGCGTCCTCGACCCAGATGCGGCCGCCGTGCTGGGCCACGATCCGGCGGCAGATCGGCAGCCCCAGTCCGGTGCCCGCGGGAGCCCCGGCCGGCCGCGAGAGTTGCCGGAACCGTTCGAAGATGGTCTCGCGGTCCGCGGCCGGCACTCCCGGGCCGTTGTCGCTGACGGAGATCTCGATGCGGCCCGCGGCGCGGCGCGCCGCCGCCACCACGACCCGGCCGATTTTCGGCGGGCAGAACTTGATGGCGTTCGACAGCAGGTTGACCACCACCTGAATCAGCCGGTCGCGGTCGCCGTGGAGGGCGAGCGGGTCGCCGCCGCGGCGATACTCCACCGCCACGCCGCGCACCGTCGACAGTTGCCGCAGCGACTCGACGGCCTCGCCCACGGCCTCGGCGAGGCCGAAGGGATTGAGCGCCAGCTCCTGATTGCCGGCTTCGTCGCCGGCTTCGAGCTTCGCCAGGTCGAGGAGGTCGTGGATCAACCGGCTCAGGCGGTCGTTCTCCATCTCGATGATGCGGAGGAACTCGGCGCGGCGCTCCACGGGCAGGTCGGGATTGTCGTGCAGGATCTCGGCGAAGGCGCGGATGGCGGCGAGCGGCGTCCGCAGCTCGTGCGCCATCGTCGAGAGGTAGTCGTCCTTGAGCTTGTCGAGCTCGCGCAGCCGCTCGTTGACCCGCAACAGCTCGGCGGAGGCGGCTTCGAGCTGCTGCGACTTCTCGGCCAGGTCGCGGCTGGTGGCGAGCGCCCGCGAGGTCTCGTCGAGCAGCTCGACGACCTGGCCGACGTCGAGAGACTGCTCCTGGGCGACGGTGGTGAGCGCCACCCGCGCCGAGGCGGCGCCGGTGGTGCCGGCGAGCAGAAGCTCGGCATAGGCCAGAAGCTCGGGATCGGCGTAGACCTCGCGTTGGAGGTCGGCGCCGCGCTCCTGCGCCCAGCCCTGCAGCGCGCTCTCGGTGCGGCTCTCGCCGAGGAACCGGGCGAGAAGCTCGCGGACGGACGCGACCGGCGTATCGGCGCTCCACACCGGCTCCTCCGACTCGCGGAGGCGAAAGACGTCGACGAAGCGGTGGGCCTGGCGCACCTCGACCGCCGTCTGGCCGCCGAGCGAGGAGATGCCGATGAAGGCGATGACGTTGACCAGCAGGCTCCAGACCAGCGAGTGCGACAGCGGATCGAGGCCCTCCAGGCCGAAGAGGGCCGAGGGACGCAGCCATGTCATCCCCCAGGGGCCGTGGTCGACGAAGGACTGCGACAGCAGCCCGCTCGCCGCGAGCGTCGGCAGCGTCAGCGTGTAACCCCAGACGAGGAAGCCGCCGATCAACCCGGCGAGCGCGCCGTTGCGGGTGGCGCCGCGCCAGTAGAGGCCGCCGAGCAGGGCCGGCGCCACCTGGGCGGCGGCGGCGAAGGAGATCAGGCCGATGGTGACCAGCGAGACGCCGTTGCCGGCGAACACCGCATAGAAATGGCCGAGCAGCAGGACGCCGACGATCGCCAGCCGCCGGCTGACCAGCAGCGGGCTGCGGAAGTCGCCGCCGGCCGGTCCGGCGCGCCGCAGCAACCAGGGCAGGACCAGGTCGCTCGCCACCATGTTGGAGAGCGCCAGGCTCTCCACGATCACCATTCCCGTCGCCGCGGAAAGGCCGCCCAGGAAGACGAAGACCGCGAGGCCCGTGCGGCCGGCGGCGAGCGGCAGGGCGAGCACGTAGCTGTCACCCGAGACTCCTGCGGTCGCCGTGGCCAGCCGCCCGGCGAGCGCGATCGGCAGCACGAAGAGGTTGATCACCAGCAGGTAGAGCGGCAGCAGCCAGGCGGAGGTCCGCAGGTGGCGCTCGTCGACGTTCTCGACGATGCCGACGTGGAACTGGCGGGGCAGGAACCAGAAGGCGAGCAGAGAGAGGAACGTCATCCACGCCCAGTCGCCGTCGTTGGAGCCGGTGCGCGCCAGCATCGTGCGCAGCTTGGGGTCGGCCGCAGCGCGGGCGAACAGCTCTCCAAGCCCGCCGTGCAGCCGCCAGACGACGAACCAGCCGACGGCGAGGAAGGCGACGAGCTTCACCAGCGACTCGAAGGCGATGGCGAGCACGAGACCGGAGTGATGCTCGGTCAGGTCGACGGAGCGGGTGCCGAAGAGGATGGCGAAGACGGCGAGCAGCGCGGCGCAGAGCAACGAGAGCTGGTCGAACGGCAGCGGGCGCGGGTGGGTGGACCGCCACAGCAGCTCGAAGCTGGAGGCGACCGCCTTGAGCTGGAGGGCGATGTAGGGCACCGTGCCGACCACCGCCATCACCGCCACCACCGCGCCGAGCGCCGTGCTCTTGCCATAGCGCGAGGCGATGAAGTCGGCGATCGAGATCAGGCGCTCGGCCTTGGCGATGCGCAGGATCTTGCGGTAGATCACCCAGCCGAGCACCGCGCCCAGCGTCGGCCCGAGATAGATCGGCAGGAACCCGTAGCCGTCGTCGGCGGCGCGGCCGACGCTGCCGTAGAACGTCCACGCCGTGCAGTAGACAGCCAGTGAGAGCGAGTAGACCCAGGGGCCCGCGAACGGTTTGGCGCCGCGGGCGGCGCGCCGGTCGCCCAGCCAGGCGATGAGGAACAGCAGGCCGATATACGCCAGAGCGGCCGCGACCAGGAGCGACGCCGAGAGCACCGCCGGTTCACTCCCTGCGCGGCGGCCGCAGAGCCATCGCGAGGAGGGCGATGAGCAGCGTCCAGACGCCGAAGAGATAGACCCAGGTCAGCGGCAGGCCCGCCACCCAGGCGTCGCGCGAGACCAGCCGCAGCGGCGGCGTGTTGAAGCCCAGCCAGCCGAGAAGGAAAATCGCCACCAGGCGCGCCGGCCGCAGCCGCTCGGGGCTCATGGCGCCTCCTCCTCGGCCCGGCGCAGGGAGCGATAGAGCGTCGAGCGCGCGATGCCTAGCCGGCGGGCGGCGAGCGCCAGGTTGCCGTCGGCCTCGGCGACGGTGCGGCGCACCAGCTCGAACTCGATGGCGGCGAGGGTCCGCGGCGCCGGGACCTCGATTGCCGATAGGGATATCGCCGGCACCGAGACCGGCTCGGCAGCCTGCCTCGGCTCGGGCGAGCGGGTGGACACAGCGGAGACCGTGGAGAAGGTGGAGAAGAGCGCCGGCAGATGCTCGGGCCGGATCTCGCCGCCGTCGGCGAGCGTCAGCCCATATTGCAGGGCGGTCTTGATCTGGCGCACGTTGCCCGGCCAGCTCTGGCGGGCCATCCAGTCGAGCGCTTCCGGCGCGATCCGCGGGTCGGTGGCGCCGGCCGCCTCGTCGCGGGCCGCGAGGTCGGCGAGGACGTGCAGCACCAGCGCGCGGACGTCGGAGCGCTCGCGCACCGGCGGCAGGCTCAGGCAGGCGCCGGCGATGCGATAGAAGAGGTCCTGGCGGAAGGCGCCCTCCTCGACCATGCGCGGCAGGTCGCGGCAGGTGGCGCAGATCAGCCGCACGTCGGCTTGGCGGGGCACGTTCTCGCCGACGCGGTAGTAGGTGCCGTCCTCCAGCACGCGCAGCAGCAGGGCCTGGAGCGGCCCCGGCATCTCGGCGACCTCGTCGAGGAACAGCGTGCCGCCGCGCGCGGCACCGATCTTCCCCTCGTGCCCCTCGCGGCGGGCGTCGGTGAAGGCGCCCGGGGCGTAGCCGAACAGCTCGCTTTCGAGCAGATGCGGCGACAGCGCCCCGCAGTTGATGGCGACGAAGGGGCGCTCGCGGCGCGGGCTCAAGGCGTGGATGGCGCGGGCGAGCAGGTCCTTGCCGGTGCCCGTCTCGGCGAGGAGCAGGATCGGCAGCCGGGTGCGGGCGAAGCGCGCCCCCGCCTGCTTGGTCGCGACGACGCCGGGGTCCTCGCCGAAGAGGGCCTCGAGATCGACCGGCCGCGAGAGGCGGAGCTCGTGCCGCGATCCGCCGGCGGCGAGCGGCGACGGCTCTTCGAGATAGGCGACGACGGCGACCGCGCTGCCGTCCGCGGCGAGCACCCGCTCCGGGCGCACCCGCCAGCCTTTGCGCCCCAACCCGGGCGGCCGCACCGGCAGATCGAGCACGAGGTCGGAGAGCCCCTCGGCGGCGACCAACTCGAGCTCGCGCCAGCCGACGCCCAGCAGGTCGCGGACCTGGAGCTCCCGGTCCGTCTTGAGGCCGAGGCGCCGCCGGGCGCAGGCATTGGCGGCCAGTACCCGTCCCTGGGGATCGACGCCCAGCGCCGGCGTCGGGCAGCCTTCCAGCGCGGCGAAGAAGGCGGCCAGCGGCAGCGTAGGGCCGGCGGTGCCGGGGCGCGGGCGGGCTTTGGAGAGCACGGTGGCAAAGTGTAGCAGACGTTCGGACGTATGTAGCGGAACGAAGCAAGTCATCGTTCGGCTCGTTCCGTCTCGTAGCAAAGCGAGACACTTCTCGTGCCAATCCGCCGCTTTCCCGGCCGGCGCGGCTGGCCCACCCTTTGCTTTGACTGAGGTTAGTTCCTCGTTTTGAATACAGATCGCCCCCTTGAGACGGGCATCTTCGTTGCCGGCCGGACGCGGCCAGAAAGGACTCTCTGGTGAGCAAGAGAAGAAAGGCAGGAGCGTTCGCAGTCCTCCTGACAGGCACCCTGCTGGCTGCCGCGGCGCCCGCCGCCGCGCAGCTCCAGTGGAGCTCGAAGGATGGAAGTCAGTCGTTCAAGGTCGGCCTCCTGGGCCAGATGCAGGCGGAGGAGGCGGACGTCGCCGGCTCGGACGACACGTCGAAGAACCTTTCCTTCCGCCGGTTGCGCCTGATCATGGGCTTCAACCTCAGCGACAAGCTCTCGATCTTCGTCGACACCGACAGCCCGAACCTGGGCAAGGCGACGGCCGGAGTCAAGGACACGGGCAACATCTTCATCCAGGACTTCGCCGCGACCTACAAGTTCGCGCAGGCGTTCCAACTCGACGGCGGCCTGCTGTTGATGGAGCAGGACTACAACCACAACCAGTCCGCGGCGAGCCTGATGACTCTCGACTACGGCGCGTACACCTTCAACGAGTCCACCCCCACCACCTCGCGGACGGGGCGCGATTATGGGTTGCGCGCCCGCGGCTACGTCGCCGACGACCATCTCGAGTACCGCCTGGGCATTTATCAGGGCGTGAGGGGAACCAACAACAGCAACGAGTTTCGCTACGCCGGGCGCCTGATGTACACCTTCTTCACCCCGCAGGTGGGCCTGTTCTACCGCGGCACGTCGCTTGGAAAAACGCACTCCCTGTCCATCGGGGGAAGCTTCGACAAGCAGGAGGAGTACCACAACTACGCCGGCGATTTTTATCTCGACCAGCCTCTCGGCGGCGGCAACTCCCTGGTTCTTCAGGGCGACTACAACCAGATCGACGGCGGCAAGTTCCTCACCACCCTGCCCAAGCAGGACGATGTGCTGATCGAAGCCGGCGTCTATTTCGCGTCGGTCAAGCTGCAGCCGTTCATCCAGTACGCCTCCGAGGATTTCAAGGATCCGCTGCGCATCGACGAGACCCGCGACACGTTCGGTATCGCCTACTTCCTCGCCGGTCACAACGACAACGTCAAGCTTTCCTATACGAGGATCGAGCCGAAGCACGGAGATTCGCGGAAGCAGATCAACCTTCAGTGGCAGGTATTCCAATTCTAAAAGGGAGGGTACGCCGTTATGACGACCGCCTCGCCTGCTGCACCGCTCGTCTCCAGGGCCGAGGAGCGCAAGGTCATCTTCGCTTCTTCGCTCGGTACCGTCTTCGAATGGTACGACTTTTACCTGTATGCGACCCTGGCGCCTTTTTTCGCCGCCCTGTTCTTCCCCAAGGGGAACGACACGGCGGCGTTGCTTGCGGCGTTCGCCACCTACGCCGCGGGGTTCCTGGTGCGGCCTTTCGGCGCCCTCGTCTTCGGGCGCCTCGGCGATCTGGTGGGCCGCAAGCACACGTTCATGATCACCATCGTGATTATGGGCGCCTCGACCTTCGCCGTCGGTCTCATGCCCAAGTACGAGACGATCGGTATTTTAGCGCCGATCATCCTGGTAACACTGCGCCTGTTGCAGGGCCTGGCGCTCGGCGGTGAGTACGGCGGCGCCGCGACGTACGTCGCCGAGAACGCGCCCAACGGCCAGCGCGGATACGCGACGAGCTGGATTCAAACCACGGCCACCATCGGCTTCTTCCTGTCGCTGCTGGTGATCGGGCTCTGCCGCTTTCTGCAGACGCCGGACGATTTCAAGGCCTGGGGCTGGCGCGTGCCGTTCCTGGTCTCGATCGTGTTGCTGATCTTCTCCATCTACATCCGGCTCAAGCTCGAAGAGTCGCCGGTGTTCCTGCGCATGAAGTCGCAGGGCAAGGCCTCGAAGTCGCCGCTTCGCGACAGCTTTCTGCGCTATCCGAACAACAAGCTCGTGCTCCTCGCCCTTCTCGGCGCTACCGCCGGCCAGGGCGTCGTCTGGTACACGGGCCAGTTCTACGCGCTGTTCTTCCTCACCATCACGCTCAAGGTCGACTGGCTCACGGCCTACTGCCTGGTCGGCATCTCGCTGCTGCTGGGCACGCCGTTCTTCGTCGTCTTCGGAAGGCTATCGGACCGCGTCGGCCGGCTGAAGATCATCCTCGGTGGCTGCCTGCTCGCGGCCCTCACCTACTTCCCGTTGTTCCACGGCCTGGCGCACAACATCAATCCGGCCTTGGAGGAGTACAGCGCGAAGACGCCGATCACGGTCGCCGCGACGGATTGCAACTTCCACGTTTTCATCGGGCCGAAAACCCACAACTCGGACTGCGACAAGGCCAAGGACTTCCTCACCAAGTCGGGCCTGTCCTTCCAGTCGCTGCCGGAGGTCGCCGGGCAGACGGTGGTCACCAAGATCGGCTCGACCGAGCTCGACGGCTGGGACGATGCCAAGTACAAGGATGCCCTGAAAGCGAGCGGCTATCCCGCGGAGATCGACAAGAGCCGGATCAATTACGGCATGGCGGTGTTGATCCTGTTCATCCTGGTCCTGTACGTGACCATGGTCTACGGACCGATCGCCGCTTTCCTGGTGGAGCTTTTCCCGACCCAGATCCGCTACACCTCGATGTCGTTGCCGTACCACATCGGCAACGGCTGGTTCGGCGGCATGCTGCCGCTGCTGGCCACCGCCATGGTGGCGAAGTCGGGCGACATCTACTATGGGCTTTGGTATCCGATCGTCGTCGCTCTGTTGACCGTGGTGGTCGGCGCGATCTTCCTTCGCGAGAACAAGGGCCAGTCGATCGAGGCCTGAGACCAAGACACCCTCACTCCCCCAACCCCCTCTCTCCAGCCTCCCCCACCGGCCGGGAGAGAGGGGGCTCGCGGGTTATTCCTTCCTTTTCCCGTATCCCTCCAAGCACTTACCCAAGGGATTGCCCTCGTTGTAAATGCAGCTGCAGAAGCGCTCGCAGGCCTCGCGGCGAGCATTATTGGCGCATCCGTTCGTGCACTCTAGCTGAGAATTGCCAGGGCGGATGTCGTACACAAAGTTGTTGATGACGATCACTGAAACGACGACTGCGACAGCGCATCCAAAAAATACCAAGGGAAACTTGCCGGACAGCTTCTGATTTGGCGTTGTACCGACGTCGCTCGATGATGCAAGAGGCAGAACGTATTTCAACCGCGCGTAGTCCCACCACAGCAAATACAAGTTTGCCAACAGCATGATTGTAGCGATGCGAGTGCCTTCAAAGCGGGTGGCATAGGTCAAAACACAAATGTTGAAGATAATCGGCAAATAGAGAAGCGCTCCAAGCAACGTCGTCCTTGGAATGAGCAATAGCAGCGCCGCCGTCAGCTGGCTCACACCGATAAACGTGTAGTAAAAACCCGTAAGGTGTAACGCGTCAAAATAGTGGCCCAGTGGATGATTCGAGGGTAACGCGGTAAACCGCTCTCCCATAACTTTTACTATGCCGGAAGGGATAAACCCCAAGGCCAATGCGACACGGCAAAAGACGGCGAAGTAGCGCAACCATTGGTTCCCCTTGCATTCATCGTAGAGATGGTCAAGGTTGGCAAGTAGCTTCATAAGATCCACTCAAATGGTTGCAGTACGCTCCAATTCTGCCGGCATAGCGACCCAAGCTCAGCGACCCGGCCCGCGAGACGCTTCGATTGCAACCACAGCGCATCAGCCGGGTTCGCTGCAGCGCATGGTTATACGCCAGGCACGCCTTAGCCAAGCTGCTCGGAAAGCGCGACAATGATGCCCTCCGGCCCGCGGATGTAGGCTAGCCGGTACGTGTCCTCGTACTGCATTTCGCCAATGAGCTCGGCCCCGTGGGCGCGCATGCGCGCAACGACAGCGTCGATGTCATCGACGGCGAACATGACGCGACGGAATCCCAGCGTGTTCACCGGCGCGTCCACGGGCCCAAACCTGATCGCGTTGGGCGTGTGGAACTTGTCCAGCTCAATGCCCTGCCCATCGGGAGTCCGCATCATCGCGAGGGTGGCCCGGACATCCTTGAGCCCAATCAGGCTCCCGACCAAAGGCCCTTCGACTGTCGTCTCGCCCTCGAGCTTGAGGCCCAGTTCGATGAAGAACGCCTTGGCGGCTTCGAGATCGTCGACAACGATGAGGACGTTGTCCATCCGTTTAACCGTCATATCCTTCCTTTCCTCGTTTCACTGCTGATGCCCGTACGTGCCGCACGTGGCGTATAACGCTGCTAGCGCCGGATCATCCAATGCAGGTAAGGTCCCTCACCCCTAACCCCATAGGCGCTAACTTAACTCGTCTGAGAGTATCCGCCACCCGAAGACCCTCACCCCTGCCCCTCTCCCGCCCCCGCCCAACCCCCCTCACCGGGAGAGGGGTACCCCTGGGGCGTTTTTGCCTTTCTCCCTCTTCTCCCGGTGAGGGGGCGGAGGGGGTCGGGAGAAGAGGGCCGGGGTGATGAGGGTCTTGGGCGGGGGACCTCTGAGCCACGTTAAGTTAGCGCCTATGCCCCCTAACCCCCTCTCCCGTCCCGGGAGAGGGGGAAGGCATGCGAGGCCGTTTCGCGTTGCCCCCTCTTCTCCCTTTACTTCAACCGCAGCAAAGCCTCTTCCAGCCGCGGCAGCGCGGCCTCGATGTCGGCTTCGGAGACGGCGCCCACGCTCAGGCGGAACCAGCCTTCGTCCACCGCCGAGCCGAAGGCGCCGAAGGGCACGACGCCGATGCCGGCGGCTTCCAGCACGTAGCGGCGCACGTCGCGGTTGGTGCGCAGCACCGTGCCGTCCGGCGTCTGGCGGCCGAAGGGGTGGATGCGGGCGGTGAGATAGATGGCCCCCATGGGCGGAATGCTCTCGACCGCCAGCCCCCGCGCCTTCATCGCCTGGAAGCCCCGGTGGAGAAGGTCGAGCCGCAGCTCGAGCTGCCGCTTGAAGTTGACCTGGTAACGCCGGATTCCCTCCGGGTCTTCGAGCAGTGCCGCGGTGGCCTGCTGCTCGGCGCGCGGCGCCCAGGCGCCGACGTGCCCCAGCACGGCCGACATGCGGGAAATGATGTCCACCGGCCCCACGCCCCAGCCCACGCGCAGGCCGGTGGCGGCGAAGCCCTTGCTGATGCCATCCACGAACAGGGTGTAGCGAGTCATCTCGGGCAGCAGCTCCGGCGGCGTCACGTGCACCGTGTCGCCGAAGCAGAGCATCCAGTAGATGTGATCGTAGAGGACGTAGAGGGGCCGCTCGCCGCGCCGGTTGCGGGCCTCGTTCTCCTCCAGCACCGCCTCGCAGATGCCGAGCAGCGTGCCGCGGTCGAACGCCGTGCCGGTGGGATTGAGGGGCGAGTTGAGGCACAGCAGGCGGGCGCCGGGCAGCGCCGGCAGCAGCTCCTCCCGGGTGGGCAGAAACCGGTGCTCCGGCTTGCAGACGACGGGAACGCCGACGGCCTCCGCCAGATGCGTGTAGTGGTTGTTGTTCCAACTCGGAACCGTGTAGACCACGCGGTCCCCCGGGTCGACGAGGGTGCGGAAGATGCAGTAGATGACCGGCCGGGCGCCGGCGACGATGAGCACCGAGTCCACCGGATAGCGCAGGCCCAGGTCGCGCTCGTAGAACCGCGCCACCGCCTGCCGCAGCTCCGGCATGCCGTTCGACGGCGGATAGTTGGTCTCGCCGTGCTCCAGGGCCGTGCGCACGCCTTCGAGCAGCACCTCGGGAATGGGGAAGAGCCGCGGGTCGAAGTCGCCCACCGTGAGATTGCAGATCTCCCGGCCGCTGGCCACCAGCTCCCGGATTTCTCCGGCAATGCGCAGGATCTCCGAGCCGATGAGGCCGGAGGCCATGGTGGAGACTCGGGCGGCCGGGTCGGGGCCCGCGTCCCGGGCGAGCTCGGCGAGGTCGAGGCAGGTCTGTTGGATTTCCATTCGCAGACTATGCCAGGAAAGGGGGGGAGGGTGAAAGAGGGCCTACGTGCTGCCTTCCGATGGCCCGCCCAACTGGACCTGGATCTCGGTCTTGCGGCCGTCGCGCACCAGGCCGACGCGGACGGTCTGGCCGGGCTTCTTGCCTTCCAGGGCGACGAGGAGATCGCCGCTCGACTGCATGGGCTGGCCGTCGACGGTCAGGATGACGTCGCCGAGACGCCAGCGGCCGAGGACATCGCGGTCCAGACCGCGCAGGCCTGCCTTGGCGGCGCCGCTTCCGCGATCGACGTGGTAGATCATCGCCCCTTCCAATCCCAGGCGGCGCATCAGGGCCTCGGGAGCGAGCTGCACGCCGAGGGTGGGCCGCTGGATACGGCCATAGCGAATGAGGTCCGGCACGGCCCACTCCACGGAGTGCGCCGGGATGGCGAAGCCGATTCCCGCCGAGGCGCCGGAGGGGCTGTAGATGGCGGCGTTGACCCCGATCAGCCGGCCGGCGCTGTCGAGCAGCGGACCGCCCGAGTTGCCGGGATTGATGGCGGCGTCGGTCTGGATGACGTCGCGGATGGGCACGTTGTTGAGCGATTGGATCTGCCGGCCCAGGGCGCTGATGATGCCGGTGGTCAGCGTCTGGTCGAGCCCGAAGGGGTTGCCGATGGCGAAGACCTTCTGGCCCACCCGCAGATCGTCCGAGCTGCCGAGCGGCAGGGGATGAAGCTGCTTGACGGGAGCCTCGATCTTGAGCACGGCGACGTCCTTCTCCGGCGCCCAGCCGACCAGCTTGGCGTCCCAGGTGGACTGGTCGGCGAGCGTGACTCGGGCGACGTCGGCATTGGCCACCACGTGGTAGTTGGTGACGATGTGCCCTTGAAGATCCCAGACGAAGCCGGAGCCGCTGCCCTGGGGGATCTCGTTCGAGTTGAGGCTGAAGGCGTCCTGCTGCACGGCGAGGGAGGTGATGAACACCACCGCCGGCGAGGAGCGCTCGAAGAGGCCGATGTTCTCCTTCTCGTCCGCGTCGAGCTCGCCGCGCGGCGCGACGGTCACACCGGAGGGCACGGCCGCGGGCCGTGGCGTGCGGCCGGCCGGCACTCCTGGAACGGCGGGAGACGGCGAGATTTGAGCCACTTGCGCCCGGCCCCCCCAGATCGAGCCCACCAGGAAACCGCCGACCGCCGCCAGGGTGGCCGTGAGAAAGATCAGGAAGCAGCTCGGGGCGCGGTTCACGGACTCTCCTTGGCCTCGGCGGCGGGCATGCCGCTCTCGACTTCTTCCGGGTTGCCGGCGGCCTCCTCCCGGCTCGCCAGGATGCGGCGGAGCTGCTCGGCGTGGCTCTCGGCCCGCTGGGCTCTCTCCTCGTAACGGGAGCCGCTGAAGTCATTGCCGAAGCGGCGAGCGCGATGCTCCAGCCGGCGGGCGAGGGCGGCGCTCTCCTCCAGCGCCCGCATGGAGGCCCAGAGAGTCTCTTCCAGGGTTTCCGTCTGCTTGGCCATCAGGCTCTGCGGCGAGTAGGCGTGGCCGGTGCGGCAGCGGAAGTGGTCGGGCCCCTGGCTGCCCGGGCTTTCGAAAAGGGAGCCGCCGCACTCGGGGCAGGTGAACCCCGTGGGTTGGCCCACCTCGGCCCCGCCCCCCCAGTCCGCCACCAGCAGGGTGGTCGCCGGCTCCTCCTCTTTGCACTTGGGTTCGGCGGTTACCGGCCGGCGGCGGACCAGGTCCGCGAGCAACGGCGCGATGAGGCCCAGAGGCACCACGTGGTCCACGGCCACGGCGGCGATGGCGCTCTCGGGCATGCTGGGGTAGAGGGCTTCGCGCGGATCCTGGACCACGGCGACGCCACCGCAGGCTTTGATGGCCGCAAGCCCCGCGGTGCCGTCGTCCAGGTTGCCCGTCAGCACCACGCCCACGCAGCGCGAACCGTAGGCCAGGGCCGCGGTGCGGAAGGTCACGTCGATGGCCGGCCGGTGCCCGTTCTCGGTGGCGCTGCGGGAAAGGCGCAGCCGGCCGTCTTCCACCACCAGGTGATGGTCCGGCGGGGCGATGTAAATCCGGCCCGCCTTGAGGAGCTCGCCGCTCCGCGGATGGACGGCCGGCAAGACGCCGGCGCGGGAGAGGATGGCCGGCAGCATACTGCGGCCCTGAGGCGACAAGTGAAGCACCACCAGCACGGCGGCCGGCAGATCGGCGGGTAGCTGGCCGGCCAACTCGCTGAGCGTGTGGACGCCTCCGGCGGAGGCGCCGATGGCGATGAGGTGAAGGCCGCCGGGACGATCGTCGTTCACGGCGCTGCACCGGCGGTCTGGTCCGGCGTCACTGTTGCTCCCAGCACCTCGCGTACCTTTTCCAGGAACCGGCCGGGCGGGAAGGGCTTCTGCAGAAAGTGCTGGGTGGGGGCGAGCACACCGTGGTGGGCGATCGAGTCTTCGGGGTAGCCGGAGATGAAGAGGATGCGGATACCGGGGCGCCGCGCCGCGAGCTGCTCGGCCAGCCAGTCGCCGCTACGGCCGGGCATCACCACGTCGGTCACCAGGATGTGAATGGGGCCGGGATGGTTGTCGGAGAGGGCGAGGGCCTGGGTGGCGTCGTTCGAAGCGAGCACTTGGTAGCCGCGCCCCTGAAGGACCTCGACGGCCGGCTCGCGGATGTTGTCCTCGTCCTCCACCAGCAGCACGACCTCTGAGCCCTGCGGCTTTTGACGTGCCAAGGGCCGTGCGAGCCGCGCCTCCGGCTCGGCGCCATTGCCGGCGCGGGGCAGCAGGACGAAAAATCGAGTCCCTTTCCCCGATTCGGTCTCCACGCGGATGTGGCCGCCGCTCTGGTACACGATGCCGTTGACGGTGGAGAGTCCCAGGCCGGTCCCCTTCCCACGCTCCTTGGTGGTGTAGAAGGGCTCGAAAAGGTGGTCGAGAACTTCCGGGGACATGCCGGAGCCGGTGTCGGTCACCGTGAGCTGGACGTAGGAGCCCGCGTGGAGGTCGGGAGACTCCTCGCCGCTGCCCGCCACGACCTCGACGTTGGACGTGCCGAGGGTCAGGCAGCCGCCGCCGGGCATGGCGTCATGGGCGTTGACCACCAGGTTGAGGATTACCTGCTCGAGCTGGCCGAGGTCGACGTGAATCGATCCCGCTTCCGGGGCGAGCTGCGTATCGAGCTTGATGTGCTCGCCGATCAGCCGGCGGAGCATGGGCTCCATTTCACTCAGGACGTCGTTCAGGCCCAGGACGCGGGGCTGCAGCACCTGGCGGCGCCCGAAGGCGAGAAGCTGATGGGCCAGGGTCGCGGCGCGCTCGCCGGCCTTCTGGATCTCGTCCACGTGGGCTCGCCGGGCATCGCCGGCGTCCAGGCGCTCATCCAGCAGCTCGCACTGGAAGGCAATGGCGGCCAACAGGTTGTTGAAGGAGTGGGCGATGCCACCGGCGAGGCGCCCCACCGACTCCATGCGCTGCGAGTGGCGCAGGCGTTCTTCGCTGCTGCGCAGGGCCTCCTCGGCGGCCTTGGTCCGGGAGACGTCGCGGATCGTCCAGCGCAGGCGGGCCGTCCGCTGCTCGTCATCGAGGTCGCGGACGGCGGTGAGCACGACCGGGACGGTCTCGCCGTCGCGGCGCTTCAGCTTCACCTCCTGGTCCCCGGGGCTTTCGCCGGCGCAGACCCGCGGGATCAGCCGGCGGAAGCCGGGCCGGTCCTTCGCGTCGAGAAAGAGGTTGAAAGGCTTGCCCGGAAGGTGGACGTAGGGCACGCCCACGAGGCTGGCGGCTTCCCGGTTGGCCTCCTCGATCATGCCGTTGAGGTCGGTGACGAGATAGCCGAAGGGCGCCTCGTCGAACAGATGCTGGTAGCGGTGGCGCTGGATTTCGAGCGCCTCGCGGGTGCTCAGCAGCTCGTCGTTCTGCTGCTCCAGCTCCTCGTAGGCCACCTCGAGCTCGGCCAGGGAAGCCTGGAGCTCCATCAGCTCGGCGGCAAACTTTTCAGAGGGACCCTCGTTGATCTCTTCCTGCAGCTTGTCCAGGTGGCGCTGTGCCGAGGAGAGGCCGGATCTCAGGGATCTCTTCGGCATCGACATGCTCCGCAAGCCCTCTTTAGTGGACGGAGCCCGTTCCCGTCTCTTCGGGAACCTCCTCCATGAGCAGAATCACGCCTGCACGACCGGTGCCGTCGCCGAGCCGAGTGCAGCCCACCTGGCAGCGCACCGGCCTGCCGCGGCGATTGACGCTGTCGAGCAGCAGCTCGGTCCCGCGGGGGCCGCTGTCGAGGCAGCCGAGAACCGGCTGCCGGAGCTGATCGACGGGCAGGCCGATGTCGAGATCGAAAAATGCCTGCCCCTGCACCTCGTCGCTGCGCAACCCCCAGAGCTCCTGCGCCTTCTGGCTCCAGATCTCCACCTTCAGATCCTTGTCGAGCACCACCACGGCGGCGCGCAGGTTGGCGAGGATGGAGCGCAGGTAGACGTTGGTCCGGTCCAGCTCCTCCGTGCGGCTCTGGAGCTGATCGTTCATCGAGCGCTGCTCTTCGTTGGTGGACTGGAGCTCCTCATTCATGGTCTCCAGCTCTTCGTTGGCCGATTGCAGCTCCTCGTTGGTGGTCTCCAGCTCCTCGATCGTCGATTGCAGCTCTTCGTTGGTGGTCTCCAGCTCCTCGTTGGCCGACTGCAGCTCCTCGTAGGCCGTCTCCAGCTCCTGATTGGCCCGCTCCAGGTCCGCTCGGAGCTGGTGCTGAAGGGTCAGGTCGAGGAAGAAGACGGTGGTGCCGAGGAGCGCGCCGGTACCGTCCGTCAGCGGCACGATCTGGATCTCCAGCACTTTGGGGTCGCTGCCCACGGGGTGCCAGCCGACGTCCTTCAGAACGACGGGCGCGCGAGAGACGGAGGCCGCCTCGAGGTGGGAGCGCAGCTCCACCGGGCGGTAGGAGATCTCCAGGTCCTGGAGCAGCCGGCCGGTGTCGCTGGGGCCGAGGCTGAACAGCCGTCGCGCCCGCTCGTTGGCCAGCACCAGGTGGCCCCGGCGGTCGAGGGCGATCTGGGCCACCGGACCGTTGTCGAAGGCGGCGTCGCGAATGCGCACTTGCCGGTTGCGACCCTGCGAGTCGGCGGAGGTGCTGGCGGGTGCGAGGGCCAGCATGCGGTCGTGCAGGCTGGAGGTGGGCGCACGCTGGAAGATTCGCGTCTTCAAATCCAGCGGCCGGAAGTTGTTGGAGTGGCTGAGCAGAGTCTCGGCCTTGCCCAGAAAGAGGTAGCCGGTGCGCTGCAGGGCGAAGTGGAAGCGGGCCAGCACCTTCGCCTGGGTCTCGGAGTTGAGGTACATCAGGGTGTTGCGGCAGACCAGCAGGTCGAGGCGCGAAATGGCGGCGTCCTGCACCAGGTCGTGGCGGCCGAAGATGAGCGACCGCCGCAGATCGGCGCGGAAAACCCAGCGCTCGCCCACCTTCTCGAAGTAGTGGGCCAGCAGCTCGGGCGACAGGCCTTCCGCCTCGGCTTCGGTGTAGCTGCCCTGGCGGGCTTGGGCCAGGGCTTCCTCGTCGACGTCGGTGGCATAAATCTTCACCCGCCGCCGGAACTCCTGATCGCCCATCGCCTCGGCCAGCAGCATGGCCAGGGTGTAGGCCTCCTCGCCCGAGGCACAGCCGGCGCTCCAGCAGCGGATGGGCTCGTGCGGGCCCTTGGACTCCAGGATGCGGGGCAGCACCTGCTCGGCCAGCGTCTGCCAGGCCTGGGGATCGCGGAAAAACCCGGTGACGTTGATCAGGACCGTGTTGAAGAGAGGGAGGAACTCGTCGGGATGGACTTCGAGGTAGTCGCTGTAATCGGCGTAGGAGGCGACGCCGATCTGCTGCATGCGCTTCTGGACCCGGCGGATGAGACTGGAGAGCTTGTACCCCGAGAAATCGAAGCCGCGTGTGGCCTTCAGGTAGTCCAGGAGACGGACGAAATCGTTGGGGGCCTCGTCCTGCCGGGGTCGGGGTCTGGCCTTGGAGCGTACACCCTTGCCTTCGTCCTCCCGGAGAGGGGACATCTCACCGCCCGCCGCTGGCTTCTCGCTCGGCATTACACGAAGAACTGCACGCAGAAGGATTCCGGATTCAGGAGCATCCCATCCCACAAAGAGACGACTCTCCGGAGCCTAGTCTTTTTGTTCTCGCGTGACAAGGAGGAGAGGAGGGAGGGTTCCAGCGTCATTCTGGAGGGTTCCGGCGTCACTCCGGAAGGTTCCAACGCGACTCCAGAAAGTTCCGGCGTACTGTGGAAGTCTCCAACGTCTCTCCGGAAGGTTCCGGCGCCCTCTGGAAGTTTCCGGCGGACCTCCGGAAGGTTCCAACGCAAGGCCGGAAAGTTCCAGCGCGACTCCGGAAAGTTTCGGCGTGCTTCGGAAGTCTCCAGAGTCACGTCGGAAGTTCCAGCGTCACTCTGTAAGGTTACAACGCGACCCTGGAAAGTTCCGGTGAGTTCTGGAAGTTTTCAACGTCACGCCGGAAAGTTTCAGCGTCACTCTGGAGGCTTTCAACGTGTCTCCGGAAGTTTCCGGCCTCACGCTGTAAGTTCCAGCGTGGCTCCGAAAAGTTTCAGCATCACTCCGGAAGCTTTCAACGTGTCTCACAAGTTTCCGGAGTCCCTCCTGTAAGCCCCAGCGTGACTCTGGAAGTTTCCAGGGTCGCTCCGTTAGGTTCCGGCGTGACCCCGGAAAGCTCTGGCGAGCTCTGGAGGTTTCCAACGTGATTTCGGAAAGCTCCAGCGTCGCGCTGAAAGCTCCAGCGAGGCTCCAGAAAGCTCCAGCGTGACTCTGGAAGGAGACGGCGGATGGTTGTCAGGGGGAGATGAGGTGACGTTTCGCTTGCGCTGCACGGCGACAAAAAAAGAGGAGCGTGCCGGAAGCACGCCCCTCGAACCGGACAGAAGCCGCCAGACCGGATCAGTCCTTGACGGTGGTGGTGGCGATGGGAGGCGGAGTGGGGGACTGCGGAGTAGGAGCGGGTGTTCCCGTCTCCGGGGCAGGCGCCTTGGCCTTGCGACCGCGGAACGGTTGCAGGTCGAACTCGGTGAGCTTCTCCGAGCGGCGGCCATAGTGGATCTTGACCATCGCGCGCAGGCCGCTGCCCAACTGCTGGGCCGTATCGACGAGAGTCTGGATCTCCTTCGACGCTTCCTGCTTACTGGCCCTCATCGCGCCCTGCTGGTTGCTGAGCTCCTCGAACCGGGTCAACATCGCCCTGAGTTGGGCCCGGGGCACCTCCAGATGGGGTAGATCCGCGCTGTTCGCCTCCAGCTTGCCCTGAAACTTCTGCAAGGCGCCCATCACTCCGACTTGGGTCGTTTCCTTCTTCGTAGACATTGTCTTCTCCTCCTGAGCCTCTCGGCTCGTAATCCGGCACCGGAATCGGTGCCGAAGCTCATATCAGGACTTCTGGGTGACTCTCCTCGCCATGCGGGACAGATTCATGTCCTACAAATTGCCTGAGAATCGCAAACTTTCGTGCTGAATCGGATGTAACGAACGAATAGTGCATGAAGCGGAAGGGCGCTGTCAAGGGGTATTTGCCAAAAATTTCGGTATTATGCGGTAAGCTCCGCATGGCGGCCCTACGAGAGGTCCGAGAGAGGCGCCGTCTTGGCCCACTCCGCGCCCCGCGGTATAGTCCCCGGTCCTGACTACGGAGTGGACGCATGACGGAAACCGACGGCACGTCTCGCAAGCTGCGCGAGCTGGCTCAAAATCTATGGTGGTCCTGGCAACCGGACACCCGCGCGATCTTTCGCAACCTGGACCCAGCCCTCTGGCGCACGGTCCATCACAATCCCGTGGCCCTGCTCCAGCGGATGGACTCCGAGGAGGTCACCCGGCGGGTGCAGGACCTCGAGCTGCAGACCCGCATCGACCAGGCTCACCGCCTCCTTCAGCAATACCTGCAAGGGGGCGAGAGCTGGGGCGTCACGCACGCGGGACCCATCCTGGCCCGGCCCGTGGCGTATTTCTCGGCCGAGTTCGGCCTCCACCAGTCCCTGCCCATTTACTCGGGCGGCCTCGGCGTGCTGGCCGGCGACCACCTGAAGAGCATGAGCGACCTGGGAGCCCACGCGGTGGGCATCGGTCTGCTCTATCGCCAGGGCTACGTCCATCAGCTCATCGACGAGGAGGGCCGGCAGATCGACGACTATGAGCCCATCGGCACCGAGGAGCTGCCGGTGGAGCCGGTGCTGGGCGCGGACGGCGCACAGGCGCGGTTCAGCGTCGAGCTGCCGGGGCGGGACGTCTTCGTTCGCATCTGGCGCGTGCGGGTGGGGCGTAGCGACCTGCTGTTGCTCGACGCTCGCGACGACGCCAACTCGGAGGAGGACCAGGCGCTGACGGCCCGCCTCTACGGCGGCGACCAGAAGATGCGCATCCAGCAGGAGATCCTCCTCGGCGTGGGCGGCCACCGGGCGCTGGGCGTGGTGGGCTTAGTGCCCTCGGTGCTCCACCTGAACGAGGGGCACTCGGCCTTCGCCTTGCTGGAGCGGGGCCGCGAGCTGGTGCAGCGGGACGGGATGACGGCCGCCGATGCGTTGCGGGAGGTGGCGGCGATGAGCGTCTTCACCACCCACACGCCGGTGGAGGCCGGGCACGACCGCTTCCTGCCGGAGCTCGCCCGGCCCTATCTGGAGCCGCTGGCCAGGGGACTCGGCCTGTCTCTCGATGAGGTGATGGCCTTCGGCTCCGAGCGCGCGGACGATCCGGAGGCGCCGTTCTGCCCCACGGTCCTGGCCTTGAAGCTCACCCGCCGCGCCAATGGCGTCTCTGCGCTCCATGGCCGCGTGTCGCGCAAGATGTGGCGCGGGCTCTATCCCGGCAAGACCGAGGAGGAGGTGCCGATTGGCCACATCACCAATGGCGTGCACGTTCGCACCTGGCTTTCCGCGGATCTGCAGAGCCTTTTCGGGCAGCATCTGGGCCCCAACTGGCTGGAGGCGATCGAGCGTCCGGAGCTGTGGGCCAAGGTCGACGGTATTTCAGACGCGGAGCTGTGGGAGATCCACCAGGTGCTCAAGGCACGGCTGCTCACCTTCGTCCGCCGCCGGCTGGCCGAGCGCCGCCAGCGGCTGGGCCTTCCCGAGCCGGAGCGCGAGCCGCTGAGCCCGGAGACGCTGACCCTGGGTTTCGCCCGCCGTTTCGCCACCTACAAACGGTCGGATCTCCTGTTCCGCGACCTCGACCGCCTGGCGCGGATGGTGAACCATCCGGAACGGCCGCTCCAGATCATCTTTTCCGGCAAAGCCCATCCCCGGGACGCGGAAGGCAAGGCCCTGGCGCAGAAGGTCGCCAATCTGGAGAACGACCCGCGCTTCGCCGGTCGCATCGTCTTGCTGGAGAACTACTCGATGCACGTCGCCCGGCAGCTCGTCCAAGGAGTGGACGCCTGGCTGAACACTCCCCGCCGGCCGCTGGAGGCGTGCGGCACGAGCGGCCAGAAGTGCATCGTCAACGGCGTGCTCAACTGCTCGATCCTCGACGGCTGGTGGGCCGAGGCCTACGACGGCGGCAACGGCTTCGGCATCGGCCACGGCGAGATCCACGCCGACCCCGAGGTGCAGGACGAGCGGGACGCTCTCGCTCTCTTCAAGGTGCTGGAAAACGAGGTGGTCCCCCTCTATTACCAGCGCGACAGCATGGGCGTGCCCGGCGGCTGGATGAGCCGGGTAAAGCGGGCCCTGCGCACCCTGGCCTGGCGCTACAACGCCGACCGTATGGTTATGGACTACGTCCACCAGTGCTATCTGCCGGCGGCCGGCGGAGCGACCTGCCGCATGCCGTGAGCGGGCTCGGCCTATCGCACCCCGTCCGCCTCCGCCGCCAGGGCGAAGTCCTTCGCCGTGATGCCCCCGGCGGAGTGGGTCGAGAGGGTTACCTTCACCCGGCCCCAGGTGAGGAAGATGTCCGGATGGTGGCCCTCCCGCTCGGCCACCTCGCCCAGGCGATTGACGTAGGCCAGGGCCTCTCGGAAGTCCGGGAACTTGTACTCCTTTTCCAGCCGTTGCTCGTCAGCCAGCGTCCAGCCTTCCAGCTTGCCGAGCTGCTGGTGCAGCTCCTCGCCCTTCAGTGCCGAGTCGCTCGTCTCGCTCATGATCTTTCACCTCGCCGGACAGTGTAGCCGCTTTGCCAAGCGCTGTGCCCTCAACGGGTGGCACAGGCATTGCCTTACCTGACGGCATGCAACCTTACGCCTACGTAGCCGAGCCCGAAAGCCCCTTTCAAGAGATGAGCCCGGCGCGGCGTCGCCTGGTCATCGCCGGCCTGGTGACGGCCGGCATTCTCTTCCTCAGCGGCTTCGCCGTTTCCGGCTATCTCTGGAGCCTCTCGCGGCGCTTCCCTTCGGCGCCCTATCCGCAACCTTCCCGCCTCTATGGCAGTGCCACGCCGTTGGTGCCCGGCGAGGCGCTCTCCGCCGCCGGCATGGTGGATCAGCTCACGCTGACCGGCTACCGCGACGCCGGTCAGCCCGCCGGCGACCCCTCCGATGCGCTTCCGCCGGGTGCCTGGCGCCGCACGGGGGACCGCGTGGCCGTCCACCTGCGGCGGTTCGCGACGCCCGACGGCCCGGCCGGCGGCAGGATCGTGGAGGTGGATTTCAAGGGCGACCGAGTCGCCGCCGTGCGCGAAGCCGGCAAGCCGGTGCGCGCCTCCGCGCTCGAGCCGCCGCTGCTGGCCTCGTACTACGGCCGCAAGGTGGAGGAGCGGCGGCCGGTCCTGCTCGACCAGCTCCCGGACCCAGTGGTCAAGGCTGTGCTGGCGGCGGAAGACTCGGGCTTCTACCTGCATCCCGGCGTCTCTCCCTCCGGCGTCCTCCGTGCCCTGTGGGTGGACCTCAAGGGCGGCGAGATGGAGCAGGGCGGCAGCACCATCACGCAGCAGCTCGTCAAGAACGTCTATCTCTCCAGCCGCCGCACGCTCTCGCGTAAGGCCAAGGAGGCGATGATCGCCATGGTGCTGGAGGTGCGCTATGGCAAGAAGGCGATTCTGCAGGCGTACCTCAACGAGATCTATCTGGGTCAGAGCGGCCCGGCCAACCTGATGGGGTTGGGCGCCGCGGCCCGGGCCTACTTCGGCAAGGACGCGGCGGAGCTGAGCCTGCCCGAGGCCGCCACCCTCGCCGGCATGATCCACTCGCCGGCCGGCACTTCACCCATCGACCATCCGGACCATGCGCGGGAGCGCCGCGATTGGGTCTTGAAACGGATGGGCGATCTGCGCTGGATCTCCAAAGAGCAGCTCCAGCAGGCGTTGGCGGCGCCGCTCGAAACCCACCCGCAGACCGTGCAGGCTCGTCCCCTCGCCCCCTACTTCGCCGACGCGGCCGAGGCCGAGGCACGGGAGCGGTTCGGCCTCAAGAATCTGAAGAACCAGGGTTACGCTCTCTTTTCCACCTTGAGCTGGCGCGACCAGCAGCAGGCCGAGGCGGCGGTGACCCAGGGGCTCGCGGGACTCGAAGCCGGGTGGGAGAAGCGCCAGCGCAGCCGCAAGCTGCTGCAGGCGGCCCTGATTTCGGTGGACCCGCGAGACGGCTCGATCCGCGCCTGGGTGGGCGGCCGCTCCTACTCGCGCAGCCAGTTTGACCGAGTCACCCAGGCGCGGCGGCAGGCGGGCAGCGCCTTCAAGCCGGTGATCTACGCCGCCGCCTTCGCCAGCGGCGTGGCGATGCCGGCCACGGTGTTCAAGGACTCGCCGATCGTCGTCCGCGTCGGCAATGCGCCGTGGAGCCCGCAGAACTATGACCGCACCTTCCACGGATATGTGACGGCGCGCACCGCCCTGGAGACCAGCCTGAACGTCCCCACTGTGCGCCTGGCGTTGCAGGTGGGCATGGACCACGTCGTCGAGCTCGCCCGCAGCCTTGGCTTCACCGGGACTCTCGATCCGGTGCCGGCGGCGGCGCTGGGGACCTTCGAGGTCAGCCCCTTGGAGCTGGCCGCGGTCTATTCGACCTTCGCCACCGAGGGTCTGAAGCCGCCGGTCCACGCTCTCGCCGCCGTGCTCGACCCCGATGGCGAGCCCGTGACCGGCGACGAGCTGCCGTCAGCCCGGCGAGTGCTGCCGCCCGACGCCGCCTACCTGGTGAGCAACATCCTTCAGGGCGTGTTGGACCACGGCACGGCGGCGGCGGCCCGCGGGCTCGGGGTCGTCGGTCCCCTCGCCGGCAAGACGGGGACGACCAACGATCAGCGCGACTCCTGGTTCGCCGGCTACTCGCCGGACCGCGCGACAGTGGTCTGGGTTGGCTACGACGACAACTCTCCCTCGCGGCTCACCGGCGCCCGGGGGGCTCTCCCGATCTGGGCCCGCTTCACCGCCGCCGTGCGTCCGGCCCGGGGCTATGCGGACTTTCCCATGCCGGCGGGGATGGTGCGGGCGACCGTGGACCCGGAGACGGGGCAGCTCGCCACCCAATACTGCCCGGCGCGGGTGACCGATTTCTTCCCGGAGTGGAAGGCGCCGACGGTGCCCTGCGAACGCCACACGCCCGGCTACCAGGGCGACGCCGTGGCCGACATGACCCTCGGGGCACCGCCGGCGGACCCGGCGACGGAGGAGGAACCGGGCACCACCCTCAGCTCCACCGTCATCACTCCGGACGGTCTGGCGATTGAGCGGACGGCGAGCCCTGTGGCCGCGGCCTCCACGACGACGGCGGGCGGCGGCGCGATCATGATCCGGCCCAGCAGCGCACCGATCGGCAGGATCGCGCCGGTGCCCGCGCCCCCGCCGCCACCCCCCGAGCCGGCCGCGGAGCCGGAGGAGACGCCGCCGGGGTAGCGGGAACACGGACACCGTCCTTGAAAGTCCTTTGTAAGTCCGTGTCTGTCCGTGTTCTTCCGCTACAATGCGCCCATGGACTCTCAGCCGTTTCTCGGCCTGCGCACGGCCATCTACACGGTGAACGATCTGGACAAGGCGAAGGCCTGGTACAGCGGGCTCTTCGGCACCGAGCCCTATTTCGACGAGCCGTTCTACGTCGGCTTTAACATCGGTGGCTTCGAGCTGGGCCTCAATCCCGACGCCTCGAAGGTGACGCCAGGCTCCAGCGGCGTGGTGGCCTACTGGGGCGTGACCAACGCGGAGGCGGCGTTCCAGCACGCCCTTCGCCACGGTGCCGGCGAGCACGAGCCCCTGCAGGAGGTAGGCGGCGGCATCAAGGTCGCCACGGTGACGGATCCCTTCGGCAACCTCATCGGCATCATCGAGAATCCGCACTTCAAGCTCGAAGGGCCGGGACCGGTGCCGGTAACCTGACGTCGGCGCACGATTTGCAGCCCTTTCGGAGGCCATGGCGGCCACCGACGACGATCTGGACGACCCGAGCACCCGGCGCGAGCAGCAGGAGGAGGAAGAGAAGGGCCAGGCGCCGCAGAAGAGCTACGAGACCATCCTCGAGCAGCAGATCCTGGCCGGCGTCACCGAACTCGAGAGGCCGGCCCCGAGTCTCTTCCTCTCCGGCCTCTCGGCCGGGCTCGACGTCTCCCTGAGTTTGCTGCTCATGGCGGCCATGCGCACCTTGACCGCCGGAGAGCTGCCGCACGTCGTCGCCGAGATCCTGGTGGCCAACATGTACTCCGCCGGCTTCCTCTTCGTAGTGCTGGGCCGCTCGGAGATGTTTACCGAGCACACCACGATCGCGGTTCTGCCGGTGCTGGACGGCCGCGCCTCGCTGCTTCAGCTCGGCCGTCTCTGGGGGCTGATCTACATCGCCAACATGATCGGCGCCACGGCTTTCGCGGCCTTCGCAGCGTTCATCGGCCCACAGCTCGGCGTCATCCAGCCGCAGGCGTTTGGTGACATCGCTTCCAGCGTGGTGAACCATCCGGGGTGGGTGATCCTGCTTTCCGCCGTGCTGGCCGGCTGGCTCATGGGCCTCCTCACCTGGCTGGTGTCGGCGAGCCGCGACACGATCAGCCAGATCTTCATCGTCTGGCTGGTGACCTTCGGCATCGGCTTCCTCCATCTGCATCACAGCGTCGTCGGCACCGCCGAGGTGCTGGCGGGGGTCTTCTCCGGACTGGGCGCCACGATGGCGGACTTCTGGATCACCCTCTTCTGGACCACCCTCGGTAACATCATCGGTGGCGTCGTGTTCGTGGCACTGCTCAAGTGGGGGCACGCCCACTCGTCTTAGCGGGGCCGCTTTCCCTCCGAGAAGTAGACCGTCAGCACGGCCCGGCGCTCGGCCTGGGAGGGGCCGGGCTCGAACGGCGCGAGGATGACGGTCCCTTGAGCGCCGTGGCTCAGGACCGGGTCCATCGGCCAGCGGCCCAGGCTCCGCGGACAGTCCTTGCCGGTGGGGCAGTCGACGCTGTCGCCCGCGATCTGCACCTCGTAGCGGTAGGCGGTGTAATGCGCGTTGGCCGGCAGGGCGATCCGCAGCACGTGGCAGCCTGCGGAGAGCTCGGCCGGAGTGTTGCCGCCCGCCAGCCGCTTCGCGATGTCGGCGGCGCAGCCGGTGGAGTCCCCCGGCGAGACCGTCCATTCGAGCGACAGCGCCGATTCGCCGGGCTGGCATTCGACGCAATTGCGGTCCTTCGAGGTCAACAGGCGTTCGGCCGGTGGCGCGGAAGGCGGCGGGGGGGCCGGTGCTGGGGTCGGGGGAGGCTGGGGCACCGGCTGCGATGGTGGTGGCGGTGGCGGTGTGGGAGTCGGAGCCGGTGTGGGTTGGGGTACCGGCTTCGGTGTGGGAGCCGGGGCCGGCTGCGGAGCAGGAGGTGGCGGTGGAACGGGCTTGGGAGTCGGAACGGGCTGAGGCGCCGGTGGCTGAGGCGTCGGAGCGGGCGTTGGAGAAGGCTCCGGCCGGGGAGCGGGCTCGGTCTGAACGGGGCGCACCGGGGCGAGAGGTGGTGGAACCGGCGCCGTCACCGGGCGCGGTGGAGCCGGGGCGGAGCGGGAACGGGAGATCTGGACCTCCATCGTGCGCAGCGACCCGGAGACCTTGATCTGCGTCGCGCCGCTCGTCGCCGGACGGCCTCCCTCACGCACGTTCACCTCGACCTGGTAGGTCATGAAGCCGTCGTGGCTGACCGCCAAGCGCCAGGGACCTTCGGCAAGGCCGCCAACTATGGCGTGTCCCCGGGCGTCGGTGAGGACGGCCGCCGGCCCGTCCAGAGGATTGAGGGCCGTGTACTGGAGCTGCACCTGGGCGCCCGCGACGGGCAGTCCCTTCTGATCCTCGACCCGGATCTCCACCGCCGCCAGCCCGCGCCAGGGCTGGCCTTGAGCCGCGGTCGCAGCCAGCAACGCCGGCAAGAGGAGGATCGCGATGTTCCGCACGTCGAACCGCACCATGGGGCCCCTTTCTGCCGGAAGTCCGGCTGCGCGTGGACTGGACCTGGCGATTCTACGCCCGGAGCCCTGCAACCTTCCTCTTTCCTCCTCCGTATCTCCTTGTTGACAGTCAACGACTCGGGTAGTACTATCCTGGTAGTTGATGCGAAGGAGAACGGAAATGGAGACATCCCACCACCTCGGAGATCTACAGCTCGCCATCATGCGAGTCCTGTGGGGCCATGGCGAGGCGACGGTGTCGGACGTGCACGAGACGCTGGAGCCGGAGCGCGGGCTCGCCCTCACCACGATCGCCACCATGCTGACCAAGATGGAGAAGAAGGGCGTGGTCGACCACCGCGCCGAAGGCCGCCGGTTCATTTACCGACCTCTAGTGAGCGAGGGCCAGGTCTGCCGCTCGATGGTGTCGGACCTCACGTCGCAGCTCTTCCGGGGGGACGTCACCGCCCTGGTCAATCACTTGTTGTCCGAGCACGACATCGACTCCGGAGAGCTTGCCCAGCTTCGGCAGATGATCGCGTCCCGGGAGCGGAAGGAGGATCTCTAGATGCTCGCCCAAGCCGCGCTCGCCTGGTTGCTCACCTATCTCCTGCACAGCACGCTGCTGCTGAGCCTCGCCTGGCTCGCGTCGAAGCCGCTCGCCCGCTGGTCCGTGGCGGCCGAGGAGACGATGTGGAAGCTCGCCCTGGTGGGCGCGCTTCTCACGGCCTCGCTTCAGCTCGCCGCCGGCTGGGAGCCCGCGGCCGGACGCTGGCGTCTGGCGGAGATCTCGCCGACCGCGCCCGCGGTGATGGAGACGTCGGAAAGGACGGCAAGGACGGAAGGGACTTCAAGGACCGGGATGGACGTGCCGTTCCGGGTCGCCCCGGCGGCGATCTCAGACGCGGCGGTTCCAAGCCGGCCGGAACGGTCTTCCAGCTCTTCGCTGCCCGCTGCCTTCCTCGGTCTCTGGGCCCTGGGTGCAACCTTATTGCTAGGGACCTACGCTCGCTCGTTCTCCCGCATCCAGCAGAGGCTGCGGTCGCGGCCCCGGGTGGTGGGGGGAAGCTTGCTCACCCAGCTCCGCGAGCTGGCCGCCGGCGCAGGGCTCGGCCGGCCCGTCCGCCTCTCCTGCTCGTCGCGGGTGCCGGTGCCGCTGGCCCTCGGCATCCGCCAACCGGAGATCTGCCTGCCGCCCCGGGCGCTCGCCGGCCTCACCGAAGAGCAGCAGCAGGGCCTGCTGGCCCATGAGCTGGCCCATCTCGTGCGGCGCGATCCGCTGTGGCTCGTCGTCAGCCATCTCCTGACGGCGGCCCTGTTCTTTCAGCCCCTCAACTGGGTAGCCCGCCGCCGGCTGCGGGAGATCTCCGAGATCCTGAGCGACGAGTGGGCCGTGACCTTCACGGGGCGCCCCCTGTCCCTGGCCGGATGCCTGGCCGAGGTCGCCGGCTGGTCGGCCGGCCTCCGGCCCCTGCCGCTGCCCGGCATGGCGGACCGCCCGTCGAACCTCGCGCGGCGCATCCGCCTCCTCCTGGACGATACCCGGGCTCCCGAGCACCCGGCCCGCCGCCTGTGGCTCGCCGCCGGCATGGTGGCGGTGCTGGTCGCCGTAGCGGCCGCGGCGCCTGCCGTGTCCGCCTCCCGCCAGGAGGCGCCAAAGCCTCCCGAGGAGAAGGCCGCCGTCGCTCCCGCTCCAGAAACGGCGGCGGTCAAGGTCACGGATCAGTCCTGGGTTGACGCCCGGCCCGAGCATGACAAGACGCCGCGTGCCGGGGACCGCGACGAGCAGGCCAAGGTTGCGGCCGAGGATCGGGAGGACGCCGCGGACGCCGAGAATCCCGAGAACATCGCGGACTTCGACTTCGGCGACAGCTCCATCGACGGGGCGATGGCCGCCGCCGACGCCGCCATGGAGAAGGTGAGCGCGTCGATGGGCGAGCCCCTCGACGCTCTGAACGAGCAGCTCGCCTCGGCCCGGGACGCCGGCCTTTCCACGGAGCAGCAGCGCAAGCTGGAGCGCGACATCGAACGGACCACCCGGGACATTCAGAAGCGGCTCCAGCCGCGTCTCGAGCAGCTCTCGCGGGAGATGGGCCGGAACATGGCCCGCATGAAGACGCTGGATCCGGAGATGGAGCGGCTCACCCGGGAGATGGCGAAGCTCGCCACGCAGATGCGCCCCTCGGAAGAGGCTCTGGAACACCTGAGCGCCGAGGCCCACAAGCTGCAGGCCGAGGGCTCCCTGAGCCGGGAGGAGCGGGAGAAGCTGACCGCCGAGGCCCGCCGCCTCGCCGAGTCGATGAAGCCCACGGCCGAGCAGCGCCGGCAGATCGAGGCCCTGCGCGACGAGATGCACAAGCGTCACGGGGAGATGAGGCACGAGGTCAAGGCCGAACACCGGGAGGAGATCGAGAAAGCCCAGGCCGAGATGCGGGAGGAGATCGAGCGCGAGATGCGTGGTGTCCGCGAGGAGCTGCACCGCGCGCTTCAAGAGCGGTATCAGGTCGACCACGAAGAGCGGCGGGAGCACCGCGAGAAGGCTGTGCGGGAGAAGATGAAGGAGAAGAAGTCGAAGATGATGGAGAAGGACAAGCAGAAGCAGGACAAGCAGAAGATGAAGGAGAAAAAGGACAAGGAGGTCCGGAAGGATTCGGACGCCTCGCGCTGATCCTCCTGCGTTCTCTCTAGGGTTGGGGCGGCTCCCTCGGGGCCGCCCTTCCCGTTTCCAGAGCCGATGGGAGCATAATCGGCAGGATGTCCGCCTCTTCCGGTCCTCTGTCAGGTTCTCCCCCGCGGGAGGGTGTGCTGCGGCGCCTGCGCCGCCTCAGCCGCGAGGAGGCCCGGGCGCTGGTCCACGCCTGGTGGCTTCTCCTGGCGGTCGACCTGGGATTGCGGCTCTTGCCGTTCTCGCGGCTGGAAGGCTGGTTCGCCCCGGAGCCCCGGGAAGGTCCGGCGGCCGGGCCGCCGGACGAGACGGCGGTACCGAGGCTCGTCTGGGCCACGACGGCGGCGGCCCGCCACCATCTCTATCCCATGCGTTGTCTCCCCCAGGCCCTCTGCCTGCGCTGGCTGCTGGGCCGTCTGGGCATTGCCGCCGAGCTGCGCATCGGCGTCGAGCGCCGCCGCGGCGACCTGCGGGCTCATGCCTGGGTGGAGTGCGACGGCCGTCCGGTCGGCGAGGACTTCCGCGTCGCGGACCGCTTCGCGCCGCTGCGTCCGGTCTCTTAAGAAACTTCTCCTCCACCTCTTGACAGGCTGGATCGCCACCTCTATCCTGTTAGCAGTCATCGCCGCTGAGTGCTAACAACCGGCGGTGAATCCGAATCCAAACCAAGGAGGTAGAAGCCGTGAATATCCGTCCGCTGCACGATCGTGTTCTGGTCAAGCGTCTCGAGACCGAGGAGCAGGTCCGGGGTGGAATCATCATCCCCGACACCGCCAAGGAAAAGCCGCAGGAGGCCGAAGTGATCGCCGTCGGCCCCGGCAAGCTCACCGATGATGGCAAGCGCTCGCCCATGGACGTCAAAGAAGGCGACAAGGTCCTCATGGGCAAATACTCCGGCAGTGAGATCAAGATCGACGGCAACGACTTCGTGATTCTGCGCGAAGACGAGATCCTGGCCGTCATCAACAGCAACGGTTCCAAGTAATCGCTCACCCTTCCAGACATCTGGGTATCTCGATAGTAACCAGGAGGCAAAGAAGAAATGGCTAAGCAAATCACTTACTCCGGGGACGCCCGCGCGGCGATCCTGCGGGGCGTCAACAAGCTCGCCGACGCGGTCAAGGTGACCCTCGGCCCCAAGGGCCGCAACGTCGTCATCGAGAAGAAGTTCGGCTCGCCCACGATCACCAAGGACGGCGTCACCGTCGCCAAGGAGATCGAGCTCGGCGATCCGCTGGAGAACATGGGCGCGCAGATGGTGCGCGAGGTCGCCTCGAAGACCTCCGACGTGGCCGGCGACGGCACCACGACGGCCACCCTCCTCGCCCAGGCGATCTACCGCGAGGGCTCGAAGAACGTTACCGCCGGCGCCAATCCGATGGAGATCAAGAAGGGCATCGAGCTGGCCGTCAAGGCCGCCGTCGAGTCCATCGACAAGCTGGCCAAGCCGGTCGAGGGCAAGGACATCGCCCACGTCGGCACCATCTCGGCCAACAACGACGAGGAGATCGGCCGCATCATCTCCGAGGCGATGGAGAAGGTCGGTAAGGACGGCGTGATCACCGTCGAGGAGGCCCGGGGCCTGGAGACCACCCTGGAGGTGGTCGAGGGCATGCAGTTCGACCGCGGCTATCTCTCCCCCTACTTCGTCACCGACGCCGAGCGCATGGAGACGGTTCTGGAGAACGCCAAGATCCTCCTCCACGAGAAGAAGATCAGCTCGATGAAGGACCTCCTCCCGGTGCTCGAGCAGACGGCCAAGCAGAACCGGCCGCTCTTGATCATCGCCGAGGACGTCGAGGGCGAGGCGCTCGCGACGCTCGTCGTCAACAAGCTCCGCGGCACCCTCCACGTCGCCGCGGTCAAGGCGCCGGGCTTCGGCGACCGCCGGAAGGCCATGCTCGAGGACATCGCGATCCTGACCGGCGGCAAGGCGATCACCGAGGACCTCGGCATCAAGCTCGAGAACATCAAGATCGACGACCTCGGCAAGGCCAAGAAGATCACGATCGACAAGGACAACACCACGCTCGTCGAGGGCGCCGGCAAGGCGAAGGACATCGAGGGACGCGTCAAGCAGATCCGCACGCAGATCGACGAGACGACCTCCGACTACGACCGTGAG
>DASYJD010000078.1:0-83588 GCA_035996875.1 Thermoanaerobaculia bacterium | reverse complement strand
CTCACCCCTGCCCCTCTCCCGCCCCCTCCGCACCCCCCTCACCGGGAGAGGGGTACCCCTGGGGCGTTTTTGCCTTGCTCCCTCTTCTCCCGGTGAGGGGGGTGCGGAGGGGGCGGGAGAAGAGGGCCGGGGTGATGAGGGTCTTGGGCGGGGGAGCTCCGAGACAAAGTTAGCGCCTACGGGTTAGGGAATCTTTCCTGGTGCCACAGACACCGAGGATCGTGGTACCATCCTGTCAGCGTGCCAAAGCGGCACCTGTGACTTGACGATGAACCGCCTCCGGCCTCTTGGCACCCTGCTCCTGGTCACCGCCTTCGCGGTGATCCAGTTGCTTGCCACGGCCCCTCTGCTTCACCCTCACTGCAATCTGCTGGGCAGCCTGACCCTTCAGGGTCCCAACCCTGCGGCCCTGCACACGCCGGAGGGAGCCTCGACCGGCAGCACCGACGAATGTCCGGTGTGCATGGTTTCGGGCCTCTCGGCGGTCCTCTCGCCGGGCCTTGCGGTCTTCGCTCCCAGTGCCCGCGTGGCCGCGCCCCCCTTGCCGGCCCAGGTCGCGGTCCGCGCCCTCCCCGGCGAGGACCTCCGTAGCCGCGCCCCGCCCGTTCTGTAGTCCTCCTCCTCGCCGTTCAGATCCTCGCCGCCACGGCTTGACGCCGTTTTGCGGATAGAGCTCCGGGAGGGCTCCTTGAACCGATCGCGTACTGCAATTCTCGTTGCCTTGGGCTGCGCTGCCTTGCTCGCGCCGCCTGTCTCGGCCCAGACACCGTCTCCGGCGGCATTGCGCCTCTCGCGCCGCGAGGCGATCGCCGAGGCGCTCGCCCGCAATCCCGGCCTGCTCGCTTCCAAAGAGCAGGTGGAGCAGGCGCGGGCCGCTGTGGTGACCGCCACGGCCTTCCCCGATCCCACTCTGGCCGTGGACGTCGCGGGCCAGAGCAAACCGCTCAACCCGAATTCGAACAACTCGAACGACATCGGCTTCGGCGTCACCTTTCCCTTCCTCGGCAAGACACGTTTGCGGGGCCAGGTGGCGAAGGCGGATCTGGCGGCGGCCGAGTGGGCTCTGACCCAGCTCCAGCAATCGGTCGCCTCGCAGACGGCGCAGGCCTACGACGGCATCCTCGTGGCCCTCCGCCATGCCGAGGACCTGAAGCAGGGCAAGGAGCTGGCCCTCGACTTCCTGGCCAAGACCAAAGCCCGCTTCCTCGCCGGCACGGTCCCCAAGGTGGACGTCGTCAAGGCGCAGGTGGATGTCTCGCAGGCCGACAACGACCTGATCGCCAACGAGCGCTCGCTGCTCACCGCCCAGGCCAACCTCAACCGCCTCCTCGGGCGCTCGGGCGGCGCCCCCATCGAGACTACGGACAGCCTCGAGGTGCCGGCGTCGATCGCGGAGCTCGAAGCGCTCGAAAAGCTCGCTCAAAGCTCGCGGCCCGAGCTGCGCAGCCTGGAGATCCAGCGCCAGGGGGCGAGCGCCGCCACCCGGTTGGCCCGCAAGTACTGGGCGCCGGACATCAACCTCACCTTCAGCCGCAACGCGGTGGACGGCAGCCCCACGACCTACACCACGGGCATCGGGATCGGGTTCCCCATCTTCTTCCGCCAGCATCTGCAGGGTGAGGTCGCCTCGGCGATCCACCGTGAGCAGGAGCTGGCCGCCAACGTCTCGGACCTCGTGGCCCAGGTCAGCCTCGACGTGCGGACGTCGTACGCCAACGCCTCGACGGCGCTGCGGCAGGCCATCTTCCTGCGCGACGAGCTGCTGCCCGAGGCGCGCGAGGTCTACCGGGTCGCCTCCGTCAGCTACGGGCTCGGCGGCACGTCCGCCCTCGAATTGCTCGACGCCAAGCGGACGCTGCTCGACGCCGAAAAACAGTACGCCGACGCCCTGGCCGCCGCCAACGATGCCCAGGCCGCCCTCGAGCTCGCGGTGGGCGCACCGCTCCCGGCGGCACCTTCTTCCGCGGCATCCTCCTCACCATCAGGAGCTCATCCATGAGAGATCGCCTCCGATTGTCGACTCCGGCGGGCACGCTGGCTGCCGTCGTCCTTTTGCTCCTGGCGGCCTGCTCGGGTCCCAAGAAAGCCGCCGATTCACCGGCTGCCGCGGCTCCGGAGACCTCGGCGGCATCTGCGCCGAAGGCCCGGGACCTGACGCTCGATCCAGCGCAGCGCCAGAAGATCCGGCTGGAGAAAGTGGCGATCACTTCCTTTCGGCGCACCATCGAGACCACCGGCACCGTCGCCTTCGACCAGAACCGGGCGACCCAGGTGCTGTCGCCGATCTCGGGTCCCGTGGCGAGGATTCAGGTCGAGGTCGGGGCGCGCGTCGGCCGCGGCCAGGCCCTGGCCACCGTGGCCTCGCCCGACTTCGCCGCCGACGTCAGCGCGCTGCGCAAAGCCGAGGCGCTGGCCAAGAACGCCCGCCGGGTGGCCGAGCTCGACCAGCAGCTCTGGAAGAACGACGCCATCGCGCGGCGCGACATGGAGCAGGCCGAGACGGACGCGGTGTCCGCCGAGGCCGACCGCGACGCCGCCCTGCAACAGCTGCGCGACCTCGGAGTCGACGCCAAGACCGTGGGCGAAATCCAACAGAACAAGTCGACCTACGGGGCCGGCGGCCTCATCCGCTCGCCGCTCTCGGGCACCGTGGTGGAAAAACTGATCACTCCCGGACAGCTTCTCCAGGCCGGAACGACGCCCTGCTTCACGGTGGCCGACCTCTCGACGGTGTGGGTGATGGCGAACATCTTCGAGACGGACCTGCCGTTCGTGGCGCCCGGCGACACCGCCCGGGTGATCGCTGGCGGGCCGGGCGGACCGGTCACCGGCAAGGTGGACTACATCTCCGCCCTGGTCGATCCGACGACGCGGGCGATCGCCGTGCGCATCGTGGCACCGAACCCTCGGGAGGCTTTGAAGCGGGATCTCTACGTGCGCGTCGAGATCCAGGCGAGCCGCGAGAGCAAGGGGCTGCTGGTGCCCGTCTCCGCCATTCTCCGCGACGACGAGAACCTGCCGTTCGTCTTCGTCGCCAAGGACGACGGCTCCTTCCCGCGCCGCCGCGTGGAGATCGGTCCTAGGATGGGAGACCGCCAGGAGATCACCTCCGGCCTGTCGGCGGGGGAGACCGTCGTCGCGGAGGGCGGGCTGTTCCTGCAGACCGCGGGGGGATCATGAACGGTTCCGAAACCATTCCTCCGACTTCGCCCGCGCCCGCGGCGCCCTCGGCCATCCACCGTATCGTGGCGTTGGCGTTGCGCCAGCGCTTCCTTCTGGCGCTCGCGGCGCTGCTGCTGATCGGCGCCGGAATCTGGTCGTTCAAACGGTTGCCGGTCGACGCTTATCCTGACCTTTCGCCACCCTTGGTGGAGATCGTCACCCAGTGGGAGGGCCACGCGGCCGAGGAGGTTGAGCGCCTGATCACAGTGCCGGTCGAGGTCGAGATGAACGGCCTGCCGGGGCTGACCGTCGTACGCTCAATTTCGCTCTACGGGCTCTCGTCCGTCCGCGTCACCTTCGAGCACGGGACGGACCGCTACTTCGCCCGCCAGCAGGTGTTCGAGCGGCTGCCGGACGTCGGCCTGCCGGACGGCGTTTCGCCGTCGGTCTCGCCGCTTTTCTCTCCCTCGGGATTGATTTACCGGTACGTCCTGGAGAGCCCGGACCGCACGCCCACCGAGCTCAAGACGATCGAGGATTGGATCGTCGAGCGGCGCTACAAGTCGGTGCCCGGCGTGGCGGACGACTCCGGCCTCGGCGGCCCCACGATGCAGTACCAGGTGCTCCTCGACCCGGCGAAGATCGCCGGCGCGGGACTGTCGGTGCCCACCGTCGTCGCCGCGCTCGGAGCCAACAACAGCAACGCGGGCGGCGGCTTCTACTCCCAAGGCGGGCAGTTCTACTACGTGCGGGGCCTGGGCCGCCTGACGACTCCCGAGGACATCGGCAACGTCGTCCTCGCTGTTCACAACGGGATTCCGGTGCTGGTCAAGGACGTCGGCCAGGTGGTCATCGGCGAGGCCCCGCGGCTCGGCCAGTTCGGTTTCAACGACCGCAACGAAGCCGTCGAGGGCATCCTCCTGATGCGCACCGGCGAGCAGGCCCAGGTGGTGCTGGACAAAATCGAGCAGAAGACCCAGGAGCTCAACAAGTCGATCCTGCCGCCCGACGTCAAGATCCACCCCTTCTACGACCGCCGCGACCTGATCGCGCTCACCACCCGCACCGTCGAGGACAACCTTTTGCGCGGCATGATCCTGGTCGCCGTCGTCCTCATTTTCTTTCTTTTCGATCTACGCTCCGGCCTGATCGTCGCCGCCACCATTCCGCTCGCCCTGCTCTTTGCGTTCATCTGCCTCGACCTGAAGCACGTCCCCGCCAACCTGCTGTCGATCGGCGCCATCGACTTCGGCATCCTCGTGGACGGCGCGGTCGTGATGGTGGAGAACATCTTCCGCCAACTGGCGTTGCGGGAGGGCAAGCCGTTCAAGATCCACGAGGTGATCCTCGAAGCGGCGAGCGAGGTCGACCGCCCGATCGTCTACGCGGTGGCAGTCATCATCGCGGGATTCCTCCCCATCTACGCGCTCTCCGGGCCCTCGGGCGAGCTGTTCAAGCCGATGGCGGACACCACCATCTTCGCCCTGCTCGGCTCGCTCCTCATCACCCTTACGCTGCTGCCCGTGCTCTGCGCCTGGGTGTTGCGGAAAGGCGTCCGCGAGCGGCGCAACGTCATCTTCGAGGCGATCAAGTCCGTGTACACCCGGGGCCTCGACGTCTGCCTTCGCCATCCGTGGGTCACCACCGCCGTCTCGGCGCTCCTTCTGATCGGCTCGCTTCTCCTAGTCCCCGGCATCGGCGCCGAGTTCATGCCGCATCTCGATGAGGGCGCGCTGTGGGTGCGCGCCACGATGCCCTCCACCATTTCCTTCGAAGAGGCGGCAAAGATCTCGCCCCAGGTGCGGGCGATTCTGCGCTCCTTCCCGCAGGTCACCGTGGTGACTTCCGAGCTCGGCCGTCCGGACGACGGCACCGACCCGACGGGTTTCTTCAACGACGAGTTTTTCGTCGGTTTGAAACCTTATAGCGAATGGACGGGCCCCTATCACACCAAGCCCGAGCTGATCGAAGCGATCAGCAAGAAGCTCAAGGCTTTTCCCGGCATCGTCTTCAACTACACACAGCCGGCCGAGGACGCGGTGGACGAGGCAGAGACGGGCTTGAAGAGCGCGCTGGCGGTGAAGGTTTTCGGTCCCGATCTCAATGTTCTTGAAGCCAAGGGCCGGGAGATCAAGGAGGTGCTCGAAAAGGTGCGCGGCATCGCCGAGGTGACGGTGGTGAAGCAGCTCGGGCAGCCCAGCCTGATACTAGACGTCGACCGCGGAAAGATTGCGCGCTACGGCTTGAACGTGGCCGATGTCAACGGTCTCATCGAGGCGGCGGTCGGCGGCACCGCGGCGACCCAGGTGGTGCAGGGCGAGAAGCTCTTCGATCTGGTGGTCCGCTTGCAGCCGCAGTTCCGGCAGTCGCCGGAAGCGATCGGCAACATCCTCGTGGCGACGCCCGGGGGCCAGCAGGTGCCGCTCAAGGAGCTGGCGAAGATTCAGGAGGTCAACGGCGCCTCCTTCATCTACCGCGAGAACAGCTCACGGTACATCGGCATCCAATATTCGGTGGTGGGGCGGGATCTTGCGAGCGCCGTCGAAGAAGCCAAGAAGCAGATCGACTCGAAGGTCAAGCTTCCCGCCGGTTACGAGGCGGTCTGGGGCGGCGAGTACGAAGAGTATACGGCGTCGCGCCAGCAGCTTCGCCTCATTCTGCCGCTGACGATCTTTCTAATTTTCCTGCTGCTCTTCCTGCTCTACAACAACTTCAAGTTCCCGTTCATCACGGTGCTGGCGGTGCTGCTCTCCGGACCCATCGGCGGCTTGATCGCCTTGAGGCTTTCGGGCACGCCGTTCTCCGTTTCGTCCGGCATCGGCTTCCTCGCGCTGTTCGGCGTCTCGGTGCAGACGGCGGTGATCTACATCTCCTACGCCAACGAGCTGCGAGGCGGCGGCATGGGCATCGCCGAAGCGACCCGTACGGCGGCGATCCTGCGACTGAGGCCGATCATGATGACGGCGCTGGTGGCCGCTTTCGGATTGCTGCCCGCGGCCTTCTCGACCGGCATCGGCTCCGACTCCCAGCGTCCCTTCGCCCTGGTGATCGTGGGCGGCCTCTTCTCGCGCCTGCTGATCAGCGTCTTCCTCATGCCGGCGCTCTACGCCCTGGTGGCCCGCCCCGGCGACCGGTTGGAGGTTTGAGCGGCGGGTTCCTAAAACACGATCAGTGCGAAGTCGTCGACCACGAACGAGGTTTGCCGCGAGGAGTCTTCCGTGCCGAGCAGGTAGATCCGGATCGTCTGTCCCTTGAAGGCGGTCAGGTCGAAGCTCTTCTGGAGATAGCCGTTGGTCTTGTTCAGGTTGGAGTAGGTGGCCAGGGTCGAGATCACCGCGTTGGAGGAGTTTCGGAGCTGAACCTTTAAAGTGTCGAACGGGGTCGTCGTAGAGGTTTCCGCCGTGTCGATGTGGAGCCAGAAGGTGAGCGTCGCCGTCGTCGCGAACGAGGGGATCGTCACCTGCTGGTAGAGCGAGTCGGTATGAGCGGTGCCATAGCCATCGAGCCAGGCGTACCAAGTGCCACTGTGAGGTTGCTCGCCCGGCGAGTTGCTGATGACGCCAGCCGTCGGCACCCACGGGGCCGGATTCGCCGAGCCGTTCTCGAATCCCGGATTGCCGATCAGTTGCACCAGCGAGCCGCTGTTGGGATCGGCGAGAGCCGGCGAGGCGGCGATACCGCACGCGATCAGAGCAAAAACAGGAATTGCAAAAGCTTTTCTCCAGCGATTCTTGGACATCGGGATCTCCTTGGCAGTGAGGTACCTTTGAAATCAGTAGTGTGCCGTCGCTGCCAAAGCGAGCCTGCTGGCTTGAGAACGGGCCCCGGCTTGCCGCCGAGGCCCGGGAACCGCGGGTTTTCTACAGCACGTTCAGTACGAAGTCGTCGACCACGAACGAGGTCTGCAGGGAGGAGTCTTCCGTGCCGAGCAGGTAGATCCGGACCGTCTGCCCCTTGAACGCGGTCAGGCTGAGGCTCTTTTGCACGTAACCGGTGTTCTTGTTCAGGTTGGAGTAGGTGGCGAGCGTCGAGAGCACCGCGTTGGACGTGTTGCGGACCTGCACCGCCAGCGTATCGAAAGCCGTGGCGGCGGTTTCCGCCGTATCGATATGGAGCCAGAAGGTGAGCGTCACCGTCGTGGCTGACGAGGGGATCGTCACCTGCTGGTAGAGGGAATCCGTATGAGCGGTGCCGTAACCATTCATCCAGGCGTCCCAGGTTCCGCTGTGCGGCGGCTCGCTCGCCGAGTTGTTGATGACACCCGTCGTGGGCACCCAGGGAGCCGGCGTCGTCGAGCCGTTCTCGAAGCCCGGATTGGCGATCAGGATCGAAGTACTGGAGACGGTGAGGCTCAACGTCGTCGAATGGGTCTTGCTGCCACCCGTTCCCGTGAAGGTGATGGGGTAGGTTCCCGCCACTGTGGTCGAAGCGACGATGATCGAAACCGTCGAGCTGCCCGCGCCCGGCGCCGCGATTGAGGTCGTGCTGAAGGAAAGCGTCACGCCAGTGGGCTGGCCGGTGACGGTCAGCGCGACCGCGGCGTTGAAGCCGCCCGAAATCGTCGTCGTCACCGTCGCCGACCCCGAGCCCCCCTGCGGGATGGTGAGCGCGCTCGGCGAGACCGAGATGGCGAAGTCCGGGGTCGGAGCCGTGCCGCCCCAGTTGTTGATCAGCGCCGCGCCGTCGACGGAGCCCAACCCGGTGACCCGGTCGTAGCCCGTGGTGCAGGAAAATCCGGTCGTTCCGGGAACGCTGTTGTTGCCGCTGGTCACATCGTGGAACACCACAGGGCCGGTGCCGGCATACTGGGCGGCCGCCATGGGATAGAAAACCGTATTGGCGTTGCCCTGCCGGGCTCCCTTCTTCTGGACGATGAGCGCCATCAACCCGGCGAACGACGGCGTCGAGGCGGACGTGCCGCCCACCGCGCCGAGGCCCGTCGTGCCCGTGGTGTGGCCCTGGATGACCAGGTATCCATCGTGGCCCGCCGCGGTGAGTGAAACGTCGGGAATGTCGCGCTTGCCATCGGCCGGCACGCCGAGCGCGACCTGCCAGGAGGGTTTGGCAAACGAGTTGCTCGCGCCGCCGCCGGTGGACCAGAGGTTCGCGCCGCCCGTCACGGTGCCGCTCTCGTTCCAGGCGATTTCCGGAATGTAGGAGAGCACGGAGGCTTCCGTGGTCCCGTTGTTGGTCGCGGACCAGTAGGTGCTCGGGCTCGCGGTGTCGTTGAACTGCGTACCACCCACGCAGACGTTGAACGGAGTCGTGCACAATCCGGAGACGGCCTGGCCGGAGCCGGTCGTATCGCCGCCGCCGTTGCAACCCGCCGCACCGGCGTCGCCGGCGGAAACGAACGCCGTGATGCCCTGGGTGGCCGCCTGCGACCAGAGGTTGTTGTAGAAGGTGACCTCGGTGGTGCCCATCGTGGCCTCGCACTGGCCGAAGCTCGTAGTCATTGTATCGCTCAGGTTGTTGTTGACGATGTATTGGGCCGAAAGGTCGACGCCGTCGGTCGTCGCGGTCGACTTGGAGACGACGAACTTGATCGTCGCGTTGCGGGCCACTGCGCCCGACCATTGGACGTCGAGATCCGCCTCGCCCTCTTCGCCGCCGCCGACGTTGCCTGGGTCGGTGCCGTTGTGGACGAAGACCGGATCGTTGACCGGCAGACCGAAGAAGCTACGGAAGAATTGAACGTCGGCCAGCTTGATATCCGTACGGCCGACGACGGCGACCGTCCGTCCGGTGCCGTTGGTGCCCGCGCTGTAAACGGAGTTCAGGTTGTAGATCGTCGAGAAGTCCGTGGGCGATAGGTAATGGCTCCCGGAGGAGGTGAACTTCTCGTTCAGCTCGCCCGGCGCCAGCTTCTTGATGGGGGTGTGGTGGGCCGGGCGCGGGAAGTTGTGCAGGGTGACGACGCCGTTGACGATGCCGGCCAGGGCGCGCGGGATCGACGGATCGACCGAGTTGGCGTGGCGGATCTTGCCGGCCACCCTGTAGTCGCGAATCTCGGTGGCGAATGCCTTTTCCACCTGCTCGGCGGAGCCGCTGAAGTTGATCCAACCCCGGCCCTTGGCCACCTCGTCGATCGAGAAGCCATGCCCTGCCAGCCACTGCTTGATGATCTTGAGGCTCGCGTTCGTAGCGCCGAAGCGCTGGCCGAACTCCTCCGGCGTCAACCAGTGGTGATACTCGGCGGAGGCGGGGTCGTGCTGTTGCGCCAACAAACTTTCGAGCTGTTGCTTCGCCCCGGGCCGCGGAGCGAGCGAGAGGATCATGTGATCCATCGGCAGGCCGAGGTCGGCCCGGCCGGTCTCGAACTGCGGCAGTGCCAGCGGATGAACGTTGTTCTTGAGGACCACGCGGTCCTTTTCGTCGATCCCCGGCATGGCGGCAGCGGCCATGCCGGCGCTACCGAGGAGCAAACCGCAGACCAGGACAAAGACAGGAATTGCAAGCCAACCTCTCCAACGATTGTCGGACATTGAGCTCTCCTTCTGAAAAACAATGGATTGAAAAAAGCGGATGACACCATCCGCGGAATGAGCATCGAACCCACGGCGGAGAAGCGCCGCGCGGGCACAGATTGGGCGGTATGCGCCGCCGGCCCCAGAAAGCGGGGCGTCAGAGCGAAAAGGAACTACGGAGAATCAGGCGAAAGGTGGGGAACGGCCGCCGACCCAGCGGGGAAGGGGATCGGAAGGAATTCGACCTTGAGCGCATGGCGGGCGCTCGCCGCTCACGGTGGCGCGGAGGGCCGGCGCGAGAGAAACCTGGAGGCCGCGTGCCGAGAGGCTGTGCAGGCAGGCGGCGCACTCGTGGGCCTCCCCCTCGCTGCTTTCTTCGAAATGGCAGGGCTGGTTGGGGTGAACGGCTTCGGGAGAGAAGTGGGTCGCAAGCCCGAGGTTGGCGGCGCGGCTGGGCGCAAGGCCGTGGTTATGGACCTCGACGACTCCCGCCAGCACGAGCGGCAGCACGAGGGCTGCAATGAGCCTCCGCCATGGCCGCGCTCCGGGCACAAAGGTCCCCATGACAGCAGTAGTGCGTCGCAGCCGCCAAAGCGAGCCCTTCGATTCAGGAGATCGAGCGCGGTTTACCGGAAGGCGGTCTCAAGAAGATCGGCGCCGTTATCACCGTTTCTCGTTCGGTGATGAACCGGTTTCTGCCGGGACCGAAGCGGGCTTGTACTCCGTTGCCGCGGTGAGATCTCGTATTGCCGGCTCGATGTAATCGGTCAGGACGCATTGGATGACTCTGCGAAGCTCGATCCGAACCTCGACCTCTTCTTCCAGGTCGACCTCGGGGTCGAGCTCCTGGGGGGAAGGAGGAAGAGTCGCGAGAATTCCCCGCAACAGAGCGTGGCCGATCTTCAGACCTCCGACGATGATCCAGACCTGCGCCTGTGCGCCGGCTGCGCCTATTTCCATGACTCCATTCCCTCCATCACCAGGTGGCCTCCAGTCTTCCCAATCGGGAACGCCCTTTTTTCTTATAGAGAGGAATCGGTTTGCCATTCCCCCGTCTCAGCCTCCGGCAGATTGTCAGCGGCGAGCCCTCTCTCTGGTACCCTCTCCACGAGTAGAGGCGTAACTACGCATCGTCGGAAGGCAAGAAGAGTCGCGTATAAGTGCCCTGGGATTGTTGGGAGCCGGAACGTGCCGCCGCCGGAGTGTCACGTTCGCCCCCTTCAGCGCACTCAGTTTTTTGGAAGACACTTACAGCATGGAGACTCTCTGATGGCGGACAGGCTCACCTTCCGGCAAAAGCTGCTCCAGATGCTCGTGGCCTATTACGAGCTGAGCTTCAAGGATGGTGCTGTCCCAAGAGTTGGCAAAGGTGTTCAAGTCGAAGGGAGTTCACCGCGAGGCCCTGGAGGCTCTGCGGCTCTTCCGCGAAGCCGCCGAACGCGAAGCCGCGTCGCCCGAACTGGCGCGCCGCGTCCTGCGCTATCTCTTCCGCGCCCGGCACGACCAGGGCCTCCGCTTCGAGCTATGAGCCGGGGTTGCACCGCCCGTTGGGGTCCATGCCGCAGCCGCCGTCGACCTGCGACTGGCACCGGCCGCTGGGGTCCACCCCGCAGCCCTCGTCGAGCTGCGGCTGGGTTGCGGCGGGCATGCACCGGCCGCTGGGGTCCACCCCGCAGCCTGCCTGGGCTGGCGAGGCCCATAGCGAAGAGACGAGGTTCCAGAGCGGCTGGAGGAAGCGGCCGGAAGGGAGCGACAGTAGGGATGAGGCCAGGGTTACGGCGACGAGAGTGCGGCGCATGATTGAGATCTCCGCCGCGGCGCCAGCCGCGGGCCTCCCTGGCCCGCGCGGACCGCGTTCGCCATCTTACGGTGTGGCCCAGGCGGAATTACGCCACTTTTCTTGGGGGGAGGAATGAAACGAGAGAACCTGAAGGCGCGCCTTGTCCGCGCGGTCTCCGGCAAGACCCAGGAGCAGCTCAGCGAGGAGATCGGTGACCCGCCCGGGATCATCGGGCAGATCGAGCAGGGGAAGCTCCTGGCGCGGCCGGAGTATCTGGAGCGGCTGGCGGCGAACGAGGGGATCACAGCAGGGGACACCGAGGACCTCCTGTGCCGGTACGAAAGGCTCCGCGCGTCCCGCCGCCGGCGTGGCCAGAGCGCCGAGGATCTTCTGCAAGGCTTGGCCGAGGATCTCCGCTCCCATACCCGAGAGAGCTATGAGCGGCTGGTGGCCCTGCCGCTTGCGGCGACCGATCCACGGGTAGGGGACCGCGGGCATGCCGCCGTGCTCTTTGAGCGCTTGGCGCGCCTCTCTCCCGAGGAGCGGCTTGCCTTGGTCCGCCTTGAAGAAGAGCTTCAAAGCTGGGCCCTGTGCGAGGCGGTTTGCCATGCCTCAAGTCGCGAGGCCTCTCGCAATATTGAGCTCGCGGCAGCGTGGGCGCGCCTCGCCAAGGAGATCGCGGAGCGGGTGCGCGGGCCGGAGGGGTTTCCGCACCGGGTGCAAGGCTATGCCGGAGGGCACGGCGCCAACATCCAACGAGTCCTGGGCGAGCTGAAGCCGGCTGGGGCTGCATTCGCCGCGGCGAAGCGGCTTTGGCTTTCCGGCTCCGATCTTCTCGGGCTACTGGACCCTGGGAGAATGCTCGACCTGGAAGCCTCGCTGCTGCGAGATCAACGTCGTTTCGGCGAGGCGCTGGCACGCCTTGACGAGGCTGAGGCCGTGGGCCGCACTCCAGAGCGTGTCTTGATTCAGAAAGGTTTTACGCTGGAGGTAATGGGCGAGTATGAGCGTGCGATTGAGACATTCGTGCGGGCGGTGCCTCTAGTGGAGCGAGCGGGTGATCCCCGCCTTTCGTACATGTTGCCCTTCAATCTCGCCGTCGTCTACACGCACGTCGGCCGCTACGCCGAAGCGGCCGAGTTGGCGAGCCGGGTGAGTGACCTGGTTGCGGCCCAAGGAGATGAGATCGAGGCCTTTCGTGTCGTATGGCTGCGGGGCCGCATTCAGGCCGGCCTCGGACGAAGGCGGGAGGCCCAGGTTCTTCTAGACCAGGCCCGGCAGGGGTTCGACCAGCGTAACATGACCTGGGACGTCGCCCTGGCCCTGCTCGAAGAGGCCGTCCTGCTGCTGGAGGAAGGCCGGACGGCGGAGGTGAAGATGCTGGCCAAGGAGCTGACCAAAGTCTTCGAGTCGAAAGGGGTCCACCGGGAGGCTCTGGGTGCGCTGAAGCTCTTCTACGAAGCCGCCGGACGCGAAGAGGCTACGGCCGAGCAGGCGCGGCGGGTGCTGGGATACCTCTTCAGGGCGCGACACGACCAAGGCCTTCGCTTCGAGTCATGAGCCAGGGTGGCACCGGCTCGCCTGCCACGCCATACGTCTCGCCTGCCATGCCCGTTTTCACTTCTGCCACGCCATACGTCTCGCCTGCCATGCCCGTTTTCATTCCTGCCATGCCATTCGTCTCACCTGCCATGCCCGATTTCACTTCTGCCACGCCATTCGTCTCGCCTGCCATGCCCGTTTTCATTTCTGCCACGCCATTCGTCTCACCTGCCATGCCCGATTTCACTTCTGCCACGCCATTCGTCTCGCCTGCCATGCCCGTTTTCATTCCTGCCACGCCATTCGTCTCGCCTGCCACGCCCGTTTTCACTCCTGCCACGCCATTCGTCTCGCCTGCCACGCCCGATCTCACTCCTGCCACGCCATTCGTCTCGCCTGCCATGCCCGTTCGCACTCCTGCCATGTCATTCGTTACGCCTGCCACGCCCGTTTTCATTCCTGCCACGTCATTCGTTTCGCCAGCCACGTCATTCGTCTCGCCTGCCACGTCATTCGATCCGTCTGCCATGCCCGATTTCACTTCTGCCACGCCATTCGGCCTGTCTGCCAAGCCCGATTTCGCTCCTGCCGCGTCATTCGGTCCGTCTGCCATGCCATTCGTTACGCCTGCCACGTCATTTGTCTCGTCTGCCATGCCCGATTTCACTCCTGTCAGACCGGGAGAGTCAGGCACGTCTCAAGGAGGCCGACCGCGTCGAACAGCGGCGCCGCTCCCATCCAAGGCGCCAAATGCGGGAAGGGCACCGGGCCCGGGGACGCTTTGGTCAGTGTCTCGAAAGAGGGCTTCGGCGACTCCGATGGCGCCCGGGATTGAAGACCCGGGCGGTCAGGCGGAAATCAGCACTTTCGAGACACCTTCTAGAGCTGCGGTAGAGCTGTAGAATCGCATTAGCAGACAGAACTGTATACATGGAAAGGGTGACGATGGAAGCCAGGCTGTTCGCAGGAGAGCGGCAAAAGACTTTGGGCCGAGCTCTCATCCCTATCCTCGGCCTCGTCGCCCTTTGCCTGGCATTCAGGCCAGTTTTTGCTCTTGATCCCCTCCCGCTTCCGGCCGGAGGAGCCAGCCGCCATTGGGACGGCCCGCAATTCGTAGCGGCCGACCGGTTGGGGCGCGTCTCTCTTTTGCGCGCGAGGACACTCCAGGTGTACCCAGTGGAAAAGACCGGCGCTCTGGGAGAACCGGAACGTCTGCAGGCAACTCTCGATGTCTCAGGAGAGGTGCAAAACGCTGCGCTCGACGCGAGCGGTTCCCAGTGGTTGATCCAAACTTTTGGGGCGGTCCACCTTTTCGCGGATGGCAAAGAGAAGGCCCTGCCCCGGTTGGCCTGGTTACCCAACTCCGTAGGATTCCGGCGCGATGAACCGGTCGTCGCGGTCCTGCCTGTCGTCGTCGGCACGCGCCAGGGCAAGTTGGGAGATACGCCCCCCTGGCTACTCCGCCCCAGCGGGGAGCAATGGGAGAGCTTGCGAGAGATGAAAGGGCTGACCGCCGGCCAGACCGCGGAAGGCCTCAAGAACGGCAAGCTGAACGATTACGTTGCGAAATGGGGGGCATGGCTTGCCGGGGATCGCTCAGGGCGGCTCTGGGTGGGGAGGAGCTATGCCTATCGCGTCGAGCGTTTCAGTCCGGGGGGCAGGCAGCTTCTAGCCTTGACTGTAGCTGGCGGTGTTCGCGAGCCGGTTAAGAGCAGTCCCCAGGAGATCACTGTGAAGGCAGGCGGGAGGGACGCCACAGCCCCAGGCAAAGACGCCGAGGAGAAGCGGAGCTATTTCGGCTTCACCGCGGAGCCTGCAATACTCGCGCTGACCGAAGCCCCCGACGGCAGAATCTACCTCCTCGCGCGCAACAAGGACGGCGCCTGCGTTCTCGACCGCCTCGACCCAACGTTGAACCAATTGGAGCGCGTGTCGCTTTCGATTCAACTCAAAGGGCGGGCAACGATTGCTGCTGGTAAGGATGCGCTCTATGTCGTGGCGTACAACGGCCATGAGGGTCGCTGGCGAATTCCCTGGCTGTCGATGGAGCAGGCGGTTTGGAAGAAGCTGAAAATCACCCAGGAGGCACGGGAAGAGGGGCCGACTGAGGACTGAACAGGGCAGCCGTCCAGCCTTTAAGCGTCTATCTGAAGTTCTCCTCACAGTCCGGGATTGCCTGGATGCTGGGGTCATCCCGCAGCCTTTCATGGCCGCCTAGGCGAAAATTTGTCATTCCCATCGCGGGAGCAGTCGCCGCCGTCGCGAGGCCGATGACGGCCGAGCGCGGAGCTCCTCGGACTGTCGTTCAAATCCTACAAAGACCTCTCCAAAACGCTACACCGAGTCGCGGCGATTCCCGCTAGAAGCCACGACAGCCGGCGCCTAGAGTGGAACCTGCGATGCCAGGTCAAAGGAGACGGTCATGAGAGCAACCCACATCACAGGTTCCATTCTCTTCGCCATTCTGCTGCTCACGAGCGTGTCGGTCGTCTCAGCCACCACCTATCTCGGAGTGTCCGACTCCAATCTCGTGGATCAGGCCGACGCGGTGGCCCTCGATCCGGAACCTCCGAGTTTGCCATTCGCGATCTATCTGAAGCCCATCGGTTGTAGGACACGGCCGGTTTGGACTCCGGCGATGAGCTGGGAGCCCGGAGTCTGAGGCGCTTCACGGCGTGGATCGCGGATCGTGCTCTCGGCATCCGGAGGACCGCGGACTATTGGCGCCAGGCGCCGGATGAAGCGCTCGACTCGTGGCAGGAGAAATTCTCCGAAACTCTGAGCACCGACGGACATCCGATCCGCTGGTTCAGCTTCGACGAGGTTCCAGTCGTGAGCCAGGGCTGCACTGGCCTTGGGATCCATCCCGCGCCCTCCTGGGCCGGCCTAGGCGAAAATTTGTCCATTCCCATCGCGGCAGCAGTCGTTGTTCTGGCGGCAGGGTCATTGCTCAAGCGAGAGCAGTCATTGCTCTTCGCACTTCGAAGTGACGAGGCCACTCATCCAAACTCCACCTTCCTGCGAAGTGGATGGTTGGAATCGCCGCCGGTCGACCTCAGCGGCTTCCTGCCGATCCGGCAACCCATTTCAAAGGAAGAGGTGAACCATGAAGAACAGAAAACCGACCAAGCTGAAGCTGAACCGCGAGACCGTTCGATCCCTGGACGATTCGAGCCTGCTGGAGGCCCGCGGCGGATTCCCTGGCGGCGGGAATCTCAGCGTTCCCGTCTGCACCCGGGCCATCTCCGATTGCATCTCCTGCACCCGGCGGCCGGACGTCTGTCCCGTGCAGCCGACGACCGGCACCGACGCCTGAACTGGAACGGGAACCAGCCGGCGGAGCCCGGGATCACTCCCAGGGCTCCGCCCGTCATTCCCTCTGAATCGCGTCTCCCGCCCGGCTGTTCATCTCCCACGCACTAGAGAAATTCAGTCTCGCCCGAACGAAGGGCAGCCTTGGCCCTCATGAGGGGAACAGCTCCCCCCACAAGGGCAACGCCCGCCCCCATTGGGGGAACGACTCCCCGCACGGGGGGGACGGCCGCCCCAGAGAGGGCCATGGCTCCCCTCACGGGGGCCAAGACGGACCCTCGCCAGGGCGACAGCTCCCCTCATCGGGGGAATGGCCGCCCCCACAGGGGGAGCCGCTCCCCCCACCAGGGGCACAACCGCCCTCATGGGGGCGACGACTCCCCCGACGAGGGCGACGGCGGCCCCCGTTGGGGCGGAGGCTCCCCTCACGGGGGCCATTACTGCCTCTTGATCGGGAATGACGTGATCCCGCGGGCGCAAGACGGCCAATCACTCGGGAGGAGCTGGAGATCTGGACGGAGGGACGGTGAGGCGAATGGGAGAGTGGGCGGAGTGTCTCGATCTTGTAAACTTGAATGTGCGGAGGATCTGCAACCCCATGCCGGAGCCCGATCCCACGGAATCGGTCTCGCCCGAGGCCCCGCTTCCGGCCGCGATCCGAATCCTCGATCCCGGCACCTGCCTGGATCAGAGATTCGAGATCCGCCGGGTGCTCGGCGTCGGTGGCTACGCCGTGGTCTACCTGGCCTTCGACCGTGAACTGCGGCGGGAGGTGGCGCTCAAGGTCTTGCGCGCCGATCGCATGACCGCGGGGGCGTTGAAGCGCCTGCGCCGCGAGGCGGCCGTGGCGCGCGACGCCGCCAGTCCGCGGCTGGTGCGCATCTTCGACATCGGAGCCTCCGACGCCGCCGTCTATCTGACCCTGGAGGTGGTGGAGGGCGAGTCGCTGCGCGAGCGTCTGACGCGAGGGCTGCTGTCCGTGGACGAGGCCGTACGGCTGACCGTCCAGGTTCTGGAGGGGCTCCGCGTCCTCAGCTCCCTGGGCATCGTTCATCGCGACGTCAAGCCCGGCAACATCCTCCTGGAGCCTGGGGGCGGAGTGAAGCTCACCGACTTCGGTCTCGCGTTTCGGCCAGCCAGCGACGAGAGCCGGATGACGGTCGGCGAGGGCGTCTTGGGAACGCTCGAGTACGTCTCCCCCGAGCAGGCTCTGGGTGAAGAGGTGGATGGGCGCGGCGATCTCTACTCGCTCGGCGTCGTCCTCTTCGAGATGCTCACCGGCGAGCTGCCCCATTCAGGGAAGAGCGCGCTGGGCGCCGTCCTCGGCCGACTACGCGTCAAGGCTCCCGACGTCCGCCAGCTCCGTCCCGAGGTTCCGTTCTGGCTGGCGTCGGTCGTGGCGGGCCTGCTGGAGAAGGACCGCTCGCGGCGTTATCCCTCCGCGGAAGCCGTCCTCGCCGATCTCGGACGGCAGAACCTGCTGCGAACTCAAGGGGGACGGCGGCGTTTCGTCCGGTGGGCCGGAGTGGCAGCCCTGTTCCTGGCTCTATTAGCAGCTGGCGGGCTGTGGATTTACTCGCGCCGGCCACGATTCTCGCACCTCGTTCCGCTGGAGGGAGGCGGCGTGATCGCTTTAGATAGGAAAGGCGGGGAGCTATGGAAAAAACCCCGGTTTGAGCTGGGATTCAACTTTGCCGATCTGCGCCTGCGGCGAGACAGCCGGCGCTACCTGGCCGCGATTCTGCAGCCACAAGGAGTCTTTGACTCCCCCTGGGTCGACGTGCTGTCCATCCTGAACGCCGAGACCGGAGAGGTGGTCAAGGCAGTCCATCTGCCCAGCGCTCACGAATCATTCCCTGGCTTCTCGAATCAATACGGCGCTATCGTGCGGACCCTGGATCTCGACGGCGACGGTACGGATGAGGTCCTGGTCAGTTATTGTCACAATCCTTGGTGGCCGAGCTATACGGTACTCTACGAGCCCCGCCGTGATTTTGCCCGGGTGATTTTCGTCGGCTCGGGTCACCATATGGTTCTCGGTGCCACGGACCTCGATGGTGACGGCCGCCCTGAGGTGATTCTGTCGGGGATCAACAATCGCATGGGTTGGTATTCGGCGACCGCCGCCGTCAAGCTGATACCCTGGGTTGGGGAGGGCCTCCCAAACCGGGACGAGATGCTTAGAGCCTCGTCTCCCGACGAAGTCTATTCTGTCCGCAGTAGTCTGCTGTGGTACACCCTCGGCCCTCGGGCGAGTCCTTTCCCGCGGGGTAGCCTGGACATTCACCACGACAAGCGGACGCTCGCCGTCTACTACAAGGGCGAGGCCCCGAAGGAATTGGGCTTCGACGGCTTCCTCAAGAGTTTTCCGTCGCCTCTGCCTACCAGGGAGCGGCAGGCCCTGCGCAGCCAGGCTTATGCATCCTTGCGAGAGGCCACGCGCCTGCTGCGTAGCGACCGTGCGGCCGAAGCCTTGCCGGAAGCCGAAACCGCAAGGAAGGCCGCGGAGGGCTCGGTTGATCCCTACCTTTCAGAATGGATCTCGCGAGTGACAGCGAAGGCACTGGCGGGCGCGGGACGCACCGAGGAGGCTGAGACACTCTTCCAGAAGTTGGCGGCAAATCCTGAGACCGGGGCGGAAGCCGCTTTTGATGCCGGTCGTGCCTTTCACCTCCAAGGCCGCCTCAAGCGTGCGGTGGCCTGGTATCGGCGGGGTCTGGGTCACGGGGCGACTACGGGGATCGGAAGGGGCAGGTATGAGTATCTCGAGGGGATCGTGTTTTGCATGGGTGAGCTGGGTCATTGGGAAGAAGCCATGACGGAGGTGGAGAGATTTTACGCGGCCTACCCTACGACCAATCCTGCCGGTAGCTATGATCAATACATCCGGTGGCGTACCGGCGAGAACCCTCCTGAGATCAACATTGATACCGGCAATCCGGACATGAGCCGGTACTGGGAGCTCGAATTCCGACGGCTTCGCCATGAATCCGCTCAGACGTTGCTTGAAGGAGTCGATGAGGCGATGAAGCGCAGCTCTGAAGCGGGGCCGCTCCTTCTCTCTCTGCGGGGTGAGCTTCTCGACCAACTCGGCCGTGGCGCCGAATCCTGGAGGGCCGAGCAGAAAGCCCTGTGGCAAACGCGAGGAAGTCTCGACTCAAGCACCGCCGCCCGCGCCCACTATGATCTGGTTGCCGAGCGTTTCGCCGTCGCGGCCCGCCGGGCCGGCCGGGCGCGCGAGGCCGAGGAAGCCCTCGCCGAGCTCAAGCTGTGGAAAAAACGCCAACTTCAGATCAAGGATTGAGATCACGCCATGCTCCGCCTCGCCTTGCGCTATCAGGAGCAGATTCGATACTTCCCCATGCCGGACCGCGAGATCCGATTGGGCACCGCGGCGGAGAACGATTTCGTCGCGCCGTTCCCCGGCATCTCCCGATATCACGCGAAGATTGGCCCGTCGGGAACCGGCTTACGGATTACGGATCTCGGCTCGACCAACGGCTTGGTGCGCGACGGCCGGCGGTTCGACGAAATTCTCCTCGCTCCCGGCAAGACCGTCCGGCTCGGTCACGCCGTCCTCACTTTGGAAGATCTCTCTTCATCGGACGGCGAGCCCGGCTTGCGTTTTCAGACTCCGGCCCATGCCGTTGCCGGGCCACCAGCCACGGACACCGCGGCCTTGCTACAACCCGCCGGCTCCTCGCCCGCCGCGGCCCTGCGTTTCGTGCGCGAGCTCGAGCGAAACGGCATCGCCGACCCGGCCGAGCGCCTGGGCCGCGCCCGGCGTGCCCTTGGGGCCGGTAGTCTCCTGATCCTTGAAGTCCGGTCTCCCGGCGACGCGGCCCTCGTGGCCTGCGACGGCCCGTTGCCGTCCGAGACCAGGCTGGACGAGCTGACTGCGCTGGAGATCGACATTGCGGCTGGGGAGACACTTCTGGCGGACGCCGCCGGAGACTCGCGCCTGCTCGCTCTCTTTGACAGCTCGCCGGAACCATGGCAGCGCGACTTCTTTTCCTATCTGGTCGAGAAGCTGCTGTCCGCGTCTCCCGCGATGCGTCCGGAGATCTCGCCTCGTCCAGAGACTGAGTTGCGCCTGCCGCCGGGCATGGTGATGGGTTCCTCGACGGTCATGGCCGATCTGTTCGCGCAGTTGGGGGCTCTGGCGCGAAGCGATCTCAGCGTTTTGCTGGCGGGCGAGACCGGGACGGGCAAGGAGCTGTTCGCCCGGCTGATCCACGATTCAAGCCCGCGCGCGGCCGGTCCGTTCATCGCCATCAACTGCGCCGCCATTCCCGCCGAGCTTCTGGAGTACGAGCTCTTCGGCATCGGCGGCCGCGTGGCCACGGGAGTCGATGCCCGGGAGGGTTTTTTCGTCCAGGCTCACGGCGGCACCCTGTTTCTGGATGAGATTGGCGACCTGCCGGAGCGCTTGCAGCCGAAGCTCCTGCGGGTCTTGCAGGAGCGCGAGGTGCTGGCCGTGGGCGGAACGGCGCCACGTAAGGTGGATGTGCGAGCGGTCGCCGCCTCGAACCGCGACCTCGAAAAACTGGTGAAGGAGGGGCTGTTCCGCGCCGATCTCTTCTACCGCTTGCGCGGCATCGAGCTACGGCTGCCGCCTCTGCGCGAGAGACGCGAGGATCTGCCGGCGCTCCTCTTGGTCTTCGCGGCGCGGGCTGCCGCGAAATACGGCAAACGTGTTCACGGCGTGAGCCGACGGGCTCTCTCGGCGTTGTTGTCCCACGATTGGCCGGGCAACGTCCGTGAGCTCGAAACGTTGATCGAACGGGCGGTGTTGCTCTGTCCGGATGGTGGCTCGCTTCAGCGCGAGCATTTCGGAATCGTGGAAGCGGATCAAGCCGGGCAGATCTCGACAGAGCTGCCCGTCGCTTCTCCCGTTCCCGGAGTGGAGACTCTCCAGGCGCAGGTCGACGCGGTCGAGAGGACGGCGATCCTGCGGGCGCTGTCCGCGGCGAAGGGCAATAAATCGAAGGCGGCGCGGATGCTGGGAATTACGCGGAATGGGCTGGCTCTGAAGATGGACCGCTTGAGTATCTTCCCGAAGGGCGATCCAGAAATCTGACAAGTTGTTTGGTGCTCCGCCAAGCCGCTGAGCGGGTTGTTGCTCAGCAGCTTGGCTTTTTCTCTTCGGTTGTCCTCGGCTTCCTGCGGGATCGAATAAGGCATGGCCCTTGCGATGGCACCGACGCAGTCGTCGGTTAGCCATTCAAACTTCATCTTCGTGAGGAAATGCCATGCTTCGGAAAACCATGATAGCGAGAGCGATTCTGTCCGCGATGTTATTGGCTCTGGTCTCCAGCGCGCTGGCGGCCCAGACTTTCCCGTTTCCCCAGAACGCCACCTATCCCTTCGGCATCAGACCGGCAGCACATAATCATGCGGACGCCCTTGCGGCCTATAACGACTGGAAGAGCCGCTACGTGGTCACGGATCAAAGCGGTTACAGAAGGGTCTTCTACGACGAAAATCCTGCCGAGTTGGGTTGGACCGTCTCGGAGGGAATCGGCTACGGCATGCTGCTGGCCGTAAACATGGCCGAGCGCCCGCTGTTCGACGATCTGTGGAGCTACACGAAACTTCACCTCGATTCCAATGGGCTCATGAAATGGAGGGTCCGGGCAGATGGCACCAATGACGGGCAGAATTCCGCCAGTGACGCGGATGAAGACATGGCATTCGCCCTACTGTGTGCCGACAAGCAGTGGGGAAGCGGAGGCGCGATCAACTATCTTCAAGAAGCCGTCACACTCATCAACGACATCTACGAGAACGAGGTCGATCCTGTGACCTTTGCTCTAAAGCCAGGAGACGGGTGGGGAAGCTCGCCTCCGGTCAACCCGTCGTACCTGATCCCAGCCTACTACCGAGTTTTCCGCAATGCCGCCCAGGACGACCGATGGTTGAACGTGATCCAGAAGTCCTACGACATCCTCCAGGCAGCCGCCAATCCTTCGACCGGATTGCTTCCCGACTGGTGTTTACCGGATGGATCTCCGGATCCCTCGCGGTCTTACGAATACTCCTACGATGCAACCCGAACCCCCTGGAGAATCGCTCTCGACTACTTGTGGTTTGGAACCGCAGACGCAGCCATCCGGACGAATGCGCTCACAGCCTTCGCCAACGGCCAGGGCATCGGCGCCATCAAGGATGGATACCAGCTCGACGGGACATTGGTAGGGAACAATCACAACAACGCGTTCGTCGGCCCCTTCGCTGCCGGTGCGATGGCGGCTCCGGCCTTTCAATCCTTTTGCGACGCGGCTTACCAGGACAATGTCAGCGTGCACGGGGACAACTACTTCAACACGAGCCTGAAGGCGCTGACGCTGTTTCTTCTGACAGGGAATTTCCTCAATCCCTGTCCGACCTGCGGATCTTCCCCTCCTCCCCTTCCTCCATCTTCACCCTCATGGCTTCGCACAGTGACGGCGTCCCAGAGCCAGATCAACCTGCAATGGGACGACAATGCCAACAACGAGAGCGGCTTCAAGATCGAACAAAAGCAGGGCTGCTGTGGACCGTGGACGCTCATTGCGACCGTAGGTGCGAACGTCACGACCTTCCAGAGCACCGGGCTCACGTGCGGCACTACATACGCATACCGGGTTTGGGCCTACAACTCGGCGGGCGATTCGGGAAAGACCAATGAGGCGGGAGCGACCACGTCAGCCTGCACCCCGCCGCCGGTGCCCGCCTGCCCGACCTGGTTGCGCTTCACCGCTCCCACCACCTCCAGCCAGCTCAACCTTCTATGGACCGACAACTCGAACAACGAGAGCGGCTTCAAGATCGAGCGCAAGCAAGGCTGCTGTGGACCCTGGACGCTCGTCGCGACAGTTGGAGCCAACGCCACGACCTACCCGAGCAGCGGGCTCACGTGCAATACGACCTATGCCTATCGGGTCTGGGCCTACAACTCGGCAGGGGATTCCTGCAAGACCAACGAAGCGGGCTCGACCACCTCGAGCTGTCCGTAGATCCTCGACGCCCCGCGGCACGCCGTAGCCGACGGAACCGTCCTCACCGCCTCGGAGACGCCCCGCGGGGTACCCCACGGGGCGTCTCTACCTTGCGGACGTCCTCTCAGATTCCCCCGTTGTCCCTTGATTCCCCCGTTACGACACCTTCTGAGGTAGGCGGCCTTTGGGCCGCCTCTCCGGAGGTCTGTCATGACAGCCGTCGCAGAGTGGGGTCGCGAGCCCGAAGTGTTGCCTGACAGGGTGGACGTCTGCCTGGTCAACATGCCCTACGCCTCGCTGAACCGGCCATCGCTCGCCCTCGGACTGATCAAGGCGCTGCTGGAGCGGGAGGGAGTCGCCACCGGCGTCCTCTATCCCAATCTCGGGTTCGCCGAGGTGGTCGGGCTCCCCCTGTACGACCTCGCCTCGGCCCAATTTCCCAAGGAGTTCCTGGCCGGCGAATGGACGTTCGCGGCGGCCGCATTCCCGGACGCGGTGCGCGACGACGAGGCCTATCTGCGCCACGTGGCCGGCGTCTACGAGCAGATCGCCGGCTATGGGCTGCGCCCCTCGGACGCCATCAGGCTCCAGAAGAATCTGCGCAAAGTTCGGGAGGCGGCGACCGGGTTCGTCGACCAGGCCGCGCGCCAGGCCCTCGCCACCGGCGCCCGGATCATCGGCTGCACTTCGACGTTCGAGCAGCACGTGGCCTCTCTCGCCCTGCTGCGGCGGATTCGCGAGATCGATCCGTCCGTCGTCACCCTGCTGGGCGGCGCCAACTGCGAGAGCGTCATGGGACGCGCGACGCACCAAGGCTTCCCCTGGCTGGACTACGTGGTCTCCGGCGAGGCCGACGCCCTGGTGGGCGACCTCTGCCGTCAGATCCTCGATCGCGGCCGGGAGGTGCCGAAGGATCTGTTGCCTTCGGGCGTCTTCGGGCCGGCGCACCGCGATATCACCGATAGCGCCGATACCGCCAGCCGCCCCCGCTTGTCGATCGCCGGCAGCTCCGGAGAGGCGCCGCGCCCCGTCTTCCATGAGCTCGATTCCCTGCCGGTGCCGGACTTCGGCGACTACTTCCGCGCCGTCGAGGAAAGCCCCTTCGCCGCCGCCATCCGGCCCGGTCTTCCCCTCGAGACCTCGCGCGGCTGCTGGTGGGGCGCCGCCCGCCACTGCACGTTCTGCGGCCTGAACGGCTCTTCGATGACGTTCCGCTCGAAGTCGCCCGGCAAGGTCCTGGCGGAGATGCGGGAACTGGAGGAGCGCTACGGCATCGCCCGCTTCGAGACGGTGGACAACATCCTCGACATGGCCTATTTCAAGAACGTCCTGCCGGCTTTGGCGGCGGAGGAGAACGCGGGGCGGCGCATCTTCTACGAGATCAAGTCGAACCTGCGCCGCCCGCAGGTGGAGATGCTGAAGCGCGCCGGCATCTCCTGGTTGCAGCCAGGCATCGAGAGCCTGCATTCGGCCGTGCTGGAGCTGATGGACAAGGGCGTTCAGGGCTGGCAGAACCTGCAGCTCCTCAAGTGGAGCCGCGAGCTGGGTATCCGTCTGACCTGGAACCTGCTGTGGGGCTTCCCGGGCGAGGAGGACGCCTGGTATGTCGAGATGGCCGAGTGGTTTCCGGCCCTGGAGCACCTGCCGCCGCCGGGCGGCGTCTCGCGCATCCGGTACGACCGCTTCAGCCCCTATCAGAAGCGGGCGGAGGACTTCGGCCTCGCACTGCGGCCGATCCCCGCCATGGCCCACGTCTATCCTCTGCCTGAGCCCGATCTCGCGGACCTTTCCTATTTCTTCGCCGCCGAAGGCCGGCCGGATACCTTCACCAACGCCGGCATCGATCCAATGACGGGCCGGCCGGGAGCCCAAGCCGTGCGGCATGGTCTGGACCGCTGGATCCGCGCTTTCTGGAAGGGTCCGCCCGATCTCATGGTGGTGGACGACGGCGCCGTGCTGGTTTTCGAGGATTCGCGGAGTTGCGCCTTGGAGTGGCGCTGCGAGATCTCCGGCGCGGCGCGGGAGGTCTACCTGGCCTGCGACGAGGCGCCGGTCGAGGAGCGGCTGGGCTCGGCTCTCGCCGGGCGGTTGGGGCGAGAGGAATCCGAGATCGCGGCCGCCGCCGAGGACCTCCTGCGCCGGCGGCTGCTCTTGCGCATCGATCGCCGCCTCGTCTCTCTCGCATTGCGGGGGCCGCTGGCGGCCATGCCCGGCTGGCGGGAGTTCCCGGGCGGCATGGTGGACGAGGAAGGGAGCTGGGGTTGAAAACAAGGTAACTCTCCAGGCAGACGTTTCTGCCAGGATTTCCAGAAGGAGGTCGTAAAACATGAAGAAGCAGAAGGCCAAGAAGCTGCACCTGAGCCGCGAGACGCTGCGCTCTCTGGAAGAGGCCCGCCTGCGGGATGCCAATGGCGCGGTGGTCGCCGTCCCTGCCCCCATCTCGTTCTGGGGGTGCACGAACATCGTCTCCGACTGCTATGCCTGCACGGGCCGGCTGGATACCTGCCCACAGTCGAGAGACTGCACGATCGCCGTGGCCTGACCTTGACGATTCGCGGCGGAGCCCCAAGGGTTTGCGGCTCCGCCGTCCTTGTTCTCTCTGGCTCTTTTCGGCATCTGTTTTGCTAACTCCTGAGTATGGCCCTGTGTGGGTAGGCCTCGTGTGCCAATCCGGCAGGCTATTTTTCAACTCAACAAGGAGGTTACAGATGCAGGTAGGATCGTACAGAAGCTCGTTGGTGCTGGCCCTGGTGGCCGGCGCAGTGCTCTCGGTGACGGCATTCGCCGCTGACATGACGGGCAGTGGCGTGACCTTCGCCAATAAATCCAATCATCACATCACCCTCTATTCGCGTTTTGGGGAAGGCTCGTGCGAGTCGAAGCCGAGTGCGCAGACGGTGAATGTCGAACCCGGCCAGAGCGCAAGCCTGGACTCGGGGACTTCCAGCGCCTGCTTCTGCCTGCAGGTGCCAGAGCGGCGCGTCTGCCCCAGCGGCTGGGTCGAAGTGAAGGCCGGCGGCACGCGTAACCTGATGTAAGAAACCTTTCCCCCCCTACCGAGGGGCCGGCGCCGAACATCCCGGCGCCGGCTCTGCCGCGGCGGCGGCTGGCAGCTCCAACACCCACCAGGGAGTCTGATTCAACGAAGTGTCCCGCAGCCGGGTCTCGGCGTGAAGGAAGAGCCGGTCGGGATCGCCGAGGGCGGCGAGCGGAATGCGAACGGCGAGCTTCGTCCCCGTGACGCGGGCCTCGACCGTGGTGCGCGGCAGGGGACGGTCCTGGTCCCGGACCGTCAGAGTCTCGAGTCCGATGCGCATCGACAGCTTCGGCATCGTGCCAAAAAGACGGTCCGGCCGGTAGCCGAAGGCATAGAGATTCACGGCGGTCCCTTCCGGCAGAGCGCGCGCGAGCGTGGCGTCGATCTCGAGCTCCTGGTTCGCGATGCGCACTGCGAGATCCTGAAGGTTGATCACGGCACCGCCGGGAACGAGAGCCGGCACGTCGAGGTCGCCGAAGAGCTCGTTGGGGCCGACAAAGGGGAGCAGGCGCGACGCGCTGTAGGCGAACTGGGTGCGATGGGCGGCGAGGGCCCGCCCCTTGACGTCGACGTCCCCGCGGCCCAACTCCCGGCTCCGCCAGCAAAAGCCGGTCGCCAGCTTCGCCGGCGGCCGCAGCTCCTCGCTGGGATGAAAGCCCTTCTCGCCGGGCCAGTGCGGGTAGTGCACCAGGAACGGATGGAGGATCGCCGGCACCTTGCCTTGAAGATCCCAGAGGGCCACACGGGTGAAGAGGTAGAGGGCCACATGATCCGGGTGGTGGTCGGCCGGATGGGAAACGAAGATCCGGGTCGGCCGGAACTGCCGCACGACGGCCTCCAGATCCGCCAGGATCTCCTCGCCCTTGAACGGGGCCCCGGGCCGGTACGCCGTCTTGTAGGGCACGGCCGTGGCGCGGGTGAGGCGGCCGCGGCCCGGCGGCTCGTCTCCCCAGTGATCGCGCCAGATGTTGAGGGTGCCGTAGTCGGGATAGCCGAGGAAAGAGAGGTTCCCGGCCGGCACGCCCAGGGCCGCCGCCGCCGCCAGGGCCTCCTGCCGGCGCAGGGTCCCCATCGCCAGGACGGCCTGCGGCAGAATCACCGGGCGCTTGCGGTAGGCGAGGAAGGACCACTCGTTGCTGTCGCCATAAGTGAGGAAGACGACGCGCGTGGGCAGCCCCCGGCGCACCGCCTCCCGCAGCACGCCCGCCGTGCCCAGCACCTCGTCGTCCGGATGGGGAGCGAGGACCAGGATGCGGTCGCTCTCCCGGAGCTGAAGCGCACCCATCGGCTGCCTGGAGACCGCCGCCGCCGGCGGTCGGCAGCCTGCGAACAGGCAGAGAGCCGCGCTGAGAGCGATGACGGCGAAAGCGGTTGGGCAACGGGTGGCGAGATTCATCGGCGCAGAGCCCGGGCGCGATTGTATGCGGTCCCGCTTCCCGAGACGAATAGGCTCCCCGGGGCCTCGCCTTTTTGGCCGGCCCCCGGCTTCCCTAAGGCAGGGTATTGCAAGTAAGGTAAGGCCGCCATGACCTCCGCATCCACCGCCCTTCCGGAAGGCTCGGGATCCCCGGAATCGACTCCGGTGCCGGCTCCCCGGCTGCGGCATCCCCTCACGCTGCCGCATTTCCGCAACCTGTGGATCGGCGTCACGATCTCGCTGCTCGGCGATCAGTTCTATCTCCTGGCCCTGCCCTGGCTCGTGCTGCAACTGACGGGATCGAGCCTGATGTTGGGCACGATCCTGATGACCGCCGCGATTCCACGCGCGGCGCTGATGCTCGTCGGAGGCGCCGTGACGGACCGCTTTTCGGCCCGGCGGGTGTTGACGACGACGGCGGCGGTGCGCGCCGTGCTGGTCGGCGTGGTGGCGTTGTTGATCTGGCGCGATCTCATTCAGGTCTGGCAGCTTTACGCGCTGACCTTCGCTTTCGGTGTGGCGGATGCGTTCTCGTTCCCGGCCGGCTCGACGCTCATTCCGACGCTCGTGCAGCCGGAGCAACTACAGCCCGCCAATGCGCTGTTCCAAAGCTCGACGGTGCTGACGCAATTGGCCGGGCCGCTGCCGGCGGGCCTGCTCATGAAAAGCATGGGCGTTGCCTCCGCGCTCTTTTTCGACGCGCTGAGCTTCCTCGCGGTGATCGTGGCGTTGTTCAGAATCCCCGATCCTCCGAAGGCTCCGCTACCGGCCGGAGCGGGCGGTGCGCCGGCCCGGCCGAGCATGTTGCATTCCATCGCCGAGGGTCTGCGTTCGGTGCGCAACGATCCGCCGCTGATGTCGCTGATGGCGATTTTCGCCGCTATCAACTTCTGCGTCGCCGGGCCGATCGGCGTCGGTCTCGCCTCGCTGGCGAAGTTCCGTTTCGGCTCGGAGGTGGCGTTTGGAACGTTGCTTTCGAGCTTCAGCGCCGGCACACTGGCAGGCATCGTCGCCGGCGGCATGGTGAAGCGGCCTCGCAAGCGCGGTCTGCAGTTCATCATCATGAGCCTGCTGTGCGGCCTCGAGCTGATCGGCATCGGTCTGGTTCCCAAAGCCTACGGGCTGGCGGCCATCGCGGCCCTGCTGGCGTTGATGGGACTGGGCGTGGGATTCGTCAACGTGCAGTTCAGCTCCTGGATGCAGATGCGCGTCGAACGCGCGTTGCTGGGCCGCGTGATGAGCGTGCTGATGTTTGCCGCCGTGGGGTTGGTGCCGATTTCCCTGGCCCTCTCCGGCGTGCTGGCGAGTTGGAGCCTCGGGGGACTGTTCATCGCGGCGGGAGCGGTGCTCGTCGTGTCTTCGGGTTTGGCGTTGAGCGGCAAGGCCGCTCGCGAAATCGATTGATCGAACCGATCCCCTTGGGACTGATCCTTCATGGACCTTTCCATTCTCGATTTCGGGCATGCCGGAGATGCCGTCGCCCTGATGACCGAGGCCGACAAGTCGGGTTATCGCCGGTACTGGTTGGGGGAGCATCACAGCGAGATTCAGTGCGCCAATCCCCTTTTGCTTGGGGCCCTGCTGGCCGCGACCAGCGAGGGCATCCGTGTCGGCAGCGGCGGCGTGTGCCTCGACTATCGCAGCCCCTACCAGGTGGCCGAGGACGCGCGCCTCATCGAGTTCATGGTGCCCGAGCGGTTCGACTTCGGGGTGACGCGCGGCTTGAGGCTCGCCCCGGAGCTGCGTGAGGCGATGCTGGACGGACGCCCCGCGGACACTCTTCGCAACCATTATGAGAAGCTCGCCGATCTGCACGGCTTCCTGACCGGCCGCCTGCCGGCCGGGCACCCGCTGGCGCAGAACCTGTTTTTAGATCCCGGGCCGCCGATGTGGGTGCTGGGCACCGGCGAGGAAGCGGCGCGCTGGGCCGGCGGCCACGGCACCGGCTTCTGCTTCTCCCTGCACCATGCCGCCGCGGATCGCGACGGCCCTGCCGTGCTCGACGAGTATCGCCGCGCCTTCGTCCCCAGCCCCGAGTTTCCGGAGCCGGCCGCCGTCGTCGTCGTCAGCATCGCCTCCGGCCCGGCCTTCGGCGACGTGCCTGCCAACCAGCCGGGCGTCGTGAAGGCGGTGATCGAGGGGCCCATCGCGGAGTGTGCGGCGAAGCTGCCGGAGATCGCGCGCCGCTTCGCCGTCGACGAGATCATGATCCTGTTCCGGAGCTACGGCGAATTGCCTCATGAGACCTGCCGTGCCCTGGCGGTGCACGCCGGCTTGACCCCGCGGAGGGCCGGCGGTTGAGAAGGTTCGCCCAGAGCCTCTATGCCCAGGTGCTGGTCGCGGTCGCTCTCGGGGCGATCCTCGGCGTCCTCGATCCGGCGCTCGGCGCGGCGATGAAGCCACTGGGCGACGGTTTCATCAAGCTCGTCAAGATGTTGATCGCGCCCATCGTCTTCACGACGGTGGTGACGGGCATCGCCAAGATGGGCGACCTGAAGCGGGTGGGGCGCATCGGCTTCAAGGGGCTCGTCTATTTCGAGGTGTTGACCACCTTCGCGCTCGCCCTCGGATTGATCGTCGGAAAAGCCGTGCGGCCGGGCGCGGGGATGAACGCCGACCCCACGAAGCTCGACACCAGTGCCATCGCCGGATACACCACGTCCGGCCACTCGCTCAGCACCGTCGACTTCCTGTTGAACATCATTCCCAAGGACGTGGCCGACGCGTTCGCGCGGGGCGACATCCTCCAGGTGCTGCTCTTCGCGATCCTCTTCGGCGTGGCGCTCGCGGCGTTCAAGGCCCAAGGCTCGCTCGTGCTGCGTTTCGTCGACGAGGTCTCGCACGTGCTGTTCCGCATCGTGGCCATCGTCATGCGCCTGGCGCCGATCGGCGCTTTCGGCGCCATGGCCTTCACGGTCGGCAAGTTCGGGATCGCGAGTCTGCTGAGCCTCGGCCAGCTCATGGCGACCTTCTACGTCACCAGCCTGCTCTTCGTGCTCCTTGTGCTGGGTCTGGTGATGCGCTGGGCGGGGCTCGGCATCCTCAAGTTCCTGCGCTACATCCGCGAGGAGATCCTCATCGTCCTCGGCACTTCGTCGTCCGAGTCGGCGCTGCCGCTGCTCATGCGCAAGCTGGAGAAGCTCGGCTGCCCGGAGTCGGTGGTGGGCCTGCTGGTGCCGATGGGCTACTCGTTCAACCTCGACGGCACGTCCATCTACCTGACGCTCGCGACACTGTTCATCGCCCAGGCGACGAACACGCACGTCACGCTGGCGCAGGAGCTGGAGATCCTGGCCGTGCTGCTCCTCACCTCGAAAGGCGCGGCGGCGGTGACCGGGGGCGGCTTCATCACGCTGGCGGCGACCCTCTCGGCGGTGGGGAACATCCCTGTCGCCGGCCTCGCCCTGCTGCTCGGCATCGACCGCTTCATGTCCGAAGCGCGGGCCATCACCAACCTCATCGGCAACGGTGTCGCGACCGTCGCCGTGTCGCGCTGGGAGGGCGAGCTGGATCTGGAGAAGGCGCGGAAGATCCTGGACGGCCTGCCGCCGGAAGAGCTGGAGGAGCTCGAGCCGGCGGCGTAGGTCCCCCCGCCCAAGACCCTCATCACCCCGGCCCTCTTCTCCCGCCCCCTCGCCACCCCCCTCACCGGGAGAAGAGGGAGCAAAGCAAAAACGCCCCAGAGGTACCCCTCTCCCGGTGAGGGGGGTTGGGCGGGGGCGGGAGAGGGGCAGGGGTGAGGGTCTTCGGGCGGGGGAACCTCTCAGACGAGTTAAGTTAGCGCCTATGGGGTTAGGGGGGGTGAAGGTCAGGGAATCAGCAGCACCTTGCCCGTGGTGCGCCGTCCTTCGAGGGCGCGGTGGGCCTCGGCGGCTTCGGCGAGGGGGAGCTCGAGGCCGATGTTGATCTTCAGCTTCCCTTCGGCGATCCAGCCCAGCACGTCCTCGGCCCGGCGTTGCAGCTCCTCGGTGGTGGCGATGTAGTGGGCGAGGGAGGGGCGGGTGACGTAGAGCGAGCCCTTGGGGTTGAGGATCGAGAGGTCGAAGGGCGGCACCGGGCCGCTCGACGCGCCGAAGAGCACCATCATGCCCCGCCGGGCGAGCGAGTCCAGACTCTTGTCGAACGTCGTCCGGCCGACGCCGTCGTAGACCACCTGCACGCCGTGGCCGCCGGTAAGGCGCTTGGCCTCGGCGGCGAAGTCCACCTGATCGTAGCGGATGACCTCGTCCGCGCCGGCCTTGCGGGCGAGCGCCGCCTTCTCCTCGGTGGAGACGGTGCCGAGCACGCGGGCGCCGCGGATCTTGGCCACCTGGCAGAGGAGCTGCCCGACGCCGCCCGCCGCGGCGTGGACGAGGCAGACGTCCCCCTCCTTGAGGGAGAAGGTGCTGCAGGCCAGGTAGTGTGCCGTCATGCCCTGGAGCATGGCCGCGGCCCCTTGGCGGGTGGAGACGCCCGGGGGCAGCTTCACCAGCCGCGCCGCCGGCACCGCCGCCAGCTCGGCATAGGCTCCGTGGATGCTGGTGTAGGCCACCCGGTCGCCCACCACGAGGTCGGTGACTCCCGCTCCCAGGGCCGTCACGGTGCCGGCTGCCTCCTGGCCGAGCGTGAAGGGCAGCGCCTGCCCCTTGTAGAGGCCGCTGCGGAAGTAGCAGTCGATGAAGTTCAGGCCCGCCGCCTCGATGCGGACGACGGCCTCGCCCTCCTTGGGCTGCGGTTCCGGGATGTCTTCGAGCTGGAGGACCTCGGGCCCTCCCAGGCTATGGATGCGGATGGCTTTCATGACGGAAGCCTAACGCAACTCGCTTGGAGGCGATACGACGGGTATGGAGGGGGAGGGGGCTTACTCGGCGGCGTGGGGAAACTGGCGCTCCTGCTCCATGAGCACCCACTGGCTGCACAGCTCTTCGAAGTGATGGGCGTCCTGGGTCGAGAGGGCTTCACGGCTGAAGCGCTCGATGTCCTCGGGCGGGGTGCCGGCCTTGCGGAGGCCGAGACGGATGGCGCTCACCAGGGCGTAGCGGTTCCGGCTACGGAGGGCGACGCGGATTTCTGGATAGAGGGGTCCCATTGCGGCAGTGTCCATCTCTATAACGACCGAAGAGCGAAAAACGTTTCACCCCCGTTTTGGGGAGTATCTCGAGGATACCGGGGAGACTGAGGATACCATCCCTCCGATGTCGCTCCTCGGCCACTACTGGACGATCGCCCCCCGCCTGCACCACGGCTTGCGGCCCCTGCCGGCGCCCGAGGCGAGGGCGTGGGAGACCTCGCTGGTGGATCCGGTCACCGGCCGGGTGCCGGTGACCGGCTGGTTGCGCGAGCGGCCCGGGAGCGGTTCGCCCGGCGGCGAGGAGCTCGTCTTGCTCGTCCACGGTCTCGGCGGCTCCACCGAGAGCCACTATATGGTCCGTGCCGCTCATGCGGCCGACGCGGCGGGGCTCTCCTGCCTGCGCCTGAACCTGCGGGGATGCGATCGCCGGAGCCACGACTTCTTCCATGCCGGCCTCACCGCCGACCTCCACGCGGCGCTGGCCAGCGAGGAGCTGCGGGGCTACCGGCGCATCTACGTCGTTGGCTACTCCCTGGGCGGGCACGTCGCGTTGCGGCTCGCCACCGAGGACGTCGATCCGCGCGTGGCCGGCGTCGCCGCCGTCTGCGCGCCTCTGGACCTGTCGTTGTCGCAGCGGGCGATCGACGCGCCGGTGCGCTGGCTCTACCGCCGGTACCTGATGAGCAGCCTGATCGACATCTTCGTCGCCGTCGCCGCCCGCCGTCCGCAGGCGCTGACGGCCGGGGAGGCGGCGCGCATCCGCACCATCCGCGAGTGGGACGACCGCGTCGTGGCTCCGCGCCACGGCTTCGCCGATGCCGACGACTATTACGCCCGGGCCAGCGTGGCACCGCGGCTGGGAGAGCTCCGCGTCCCGGCCCTGCTGGTGAACTCCGAGGGCGACCCGATGGTGCCGGCGCGGCCCGTGCGCGCCGTCCTGCGTCCGGCTCCCCGGCTGGAGGTCCGCTGGGTGGCCGGAGGAGGGCACGTCTCGTTCCCCCGAAGCCTGAATATCGGGTTGGACAAGGCGTTGGAAGACGGGCTCGGAGTCGACGCCCAAGTGCTCGGCTGGTTGCGGCGGCAACCGCAGGAATCAGGACGATAAAAAAGGATGCCTCCGAGGGGAGGCATCTTTGACGAGGAGGCCGGTCCAGGGGAGGACTCGACCGGAGGCGGCCTGTTGGGATCCGCCACCACCGGGGTTAGACTCTCTTGCCCGGCGAATTGTTTAGACGGACGGCGAAGAGGTTATTCCGGGAAGGATCTTTTCAACCAGGATTCATACGCATCCCGGAACTTGGTTTCGTTGGGCATCAACGCCAGGGCCTTCTCGAAGGCGGCCTGGACTTCCCGCTTGGGAGAGCCCGAGCCATCGAGAGCTCTGGCCAGGCCGAACCAATATCCTGCCTGGCGTTCTGAATCCTTGGAGAGCTGGAGAGCCCTTTCCAAGAGGTCGATCGCTTCCCGGTACAACCGGACCTTGGTCGCGGGGTCGTCGTCTGGCCTCAGCCTCTCGGCGAGCTCGATTTTGGTTTCCGCGAGATCGGAGATCAGGTTCGAGTCGGCAGGGCTCAAGGAGCGGACCGCAAGCGGAACTGGGTCGAGGGGCTCTCCTCCCGCCTCTCGATAACGCTCGAGAGCCCTCTCGGCTCGCGAAGAATCATCGAGTGCCAGAGCATACTCGACGATCTGTGTCGTCAGCGCGGCCGAGTCGGGCGCTCGCTCCAAGCTGCGCTCCAAGTGCTCCAAACCGAGCTCTCTTTCCCCTGTGGCCCAAAGATATCCGGCCTCTCGCAACGCGTGCAGAACGAAATAACGTGGGTGTACCGGTAGGATCGCCCGAAAATATGTCCGCCCCTCCTCATCGAAGTCGAATCGGGCTTCGGGAGATCCGTTCTGTCGCATCCTACGCCGGATTTTAGGAATACCGGAGCCGCGCCTCTCGGCGAGCCGCAGCTCTTTCAGGAAATCGCCGATCCTGCGGTTGCGGGCGGGAACGGGAGGCAGCACGTCTCCGGTCTGGAAGTAACTCGGCTGAATTCCCGGAACCGGGCCGGGATAGCTGATCACTTCCATGCGGTCCGGATACAAGTAAACCTTGACGGGCTCGGCAGGGCCGTCATAGCCGCGATGGTAGAAGGCGTTGACGAGGGACTCTTCGATGGCCCCGGAAGGATAAGCCACGGACTTTTCGACCTCGGCTTGACCGCTGACCTTCTGGAGAAGCGTTCCACCCAGGCTGTTGAGATAGTTGAGCACAGACACGATCTGCTCCGGGATGGGGCCGCGGAAAACTCTCTCTTCGATCAGGTCCCCTCCCGCATCGTCGCCGAATTGAACCACCTCGGTCCTCGCCCCAGGGAAGAATCGATCTGGATCGTTGTTGAAAAACATAAGCCCGACGTTGCGGGGGACTTCATGAGCATTGACCCGTACGACCAGATTCATCATTCGGAAAAGCTGCCGGTCGTCGATCGGAGGGTCATGTTTGACGAGATCGCTTTCAATTTGGTTCAAGAACTGCCGAACCAGCGACGGAGACAGATCCTCGATCCGCGCCTCCAGGCTCCGTCGGTCATCGAAGGGCACCTTAGCTGTAAGTGCTATGAGATCACGGAGATCCCCGCCTTGGGCTCTGATGGTTTCCGAGGACCGGCGAATCCAGAACTGAAGCGGGCTTCCGGAAACGTTCAAGTTCTCAGGCGCCTGGTAAGGCCGCGTATCTCCGCCCCAGGCACAGATCACGATCAGCGGAATCCCTTCGTACTGAACAGGAAAAACGGTGGGAAGGTAATCCGGCTGAATTCGCTTGCAGGCGCCCCGGATCTCCTTCTGCACCCTGTCGAGGTCCAGATTCTCTAACCCGACTGGGGGAAGGACGGCACGACCGCCCTCTTCCCGCACCCCAAGGATGACATAGCCGCCGCCCAGGTTCAGGAGGTCGTTGGCGAAGGCGCAGATCGTGCGGACGCTGGAAGTCTTGATCTGCTCGTCCCAGCCGGCCTTGAACTCGATGCGGTTGCTCTCGATCGACCGGCCATTGAGCAGATCGTCGAGGTTCAGGGGCAGGCCGTCGCGCTCCACGTTCGTCATGTCGTCTGCGTCCTGGCGTCCGCCCCGTGGAAGATTGCCGCGAGCCGCTCGATGCCGTCGACGAGGCGCGGACCGGGGCGGCTGAAGCAGCCGTTGGCGTCCACCGGGTAGATGCAGCTCTCGCGGACGGCCCGCAACGAGCTCCACTCGGGCCGATGGGCGATCGTCTCGATCTGCGCGGCGGCACCCGCTTCGTCGAAGCCGCAGGGCATGACGACGATGACGTCCGGGTCCTCTTCGGCGACCCGCTCCCAGGTGAGGCGGGCGGAGTGGTCTCCGGGGCTCGCGATCACATCCTCGCCGCCGGCGAAGGCGATCATCTCCGGCACCCAGTGGCCGCCGGCGAAAGGTGGATCGAGCCACTCGAGAGCCAGCACCCGCGGGCGAGGCTTGCCGGCCACCGCGGCGCGCACGACGTCCAGCCGCACCTGAAGAGCTTCGAGCAGCCCCGTGGCCCGGTCCGCGCGGCCGGTGAGCTCGCCCACCCGGCGGATGTCCTGGAAGACGTCCGTCAGCGACTGAGGATCGAGCGAGATCACGTCCGGGCAGCGGGGAAGGGGGCGGACGGCGCCGTCCACCTGCTCGGTCGAGACGGCGCAGACGGGGCAGAGCTGCTGGGTGACGATGACGTCCGGTTCGAGCCCGGCGATTCTCGCCTCGTCGAGGGTGTAGAGGCTGGCGCCGCCTCCCACCTGGGCGGAGACGGCGGCGTCGACCTCGGCGGCGGTCATGCCGGGCGTCAGGGCGCTGCCGGTGAGGACCGGCCGCGTCCGCGCCTCGGCGGGAAAATCGCACTCGTGGGAAACGCCGACCACCAACTCGCCCGCGCCCACGGCGAACAGGATCTCGGTGCCGTTGGGGACGAGGGAGATGATGCGCATGCGGAGGAGTCTAGCAGCAGAGACTCCGGGCGCCCGGCCCCGCTACCTCGCCCGCAGAGTGATGCGGGCCTGGGCGGAGTCGGTCGTGGCGGGCGCGAAAGACGGGACGACCTCCGGGCCCTGGTGCCGCACCAACTCCACGAGATGGCCCTCGACGGCCTTGAGCGACCCCTCCGGCAGCGGCTCGCCGGCCTGGTTGGCCGGGCCAGGGAGCACGCCCACCGCGCAGTTGCGCCCCTCCTGCTTGGCGAGATAGAGGGCGCGGTCGGCCAGGCTCAGCACCTCCTCGAAGGGGAGGGACTCGGGATTGACGATCGACCAGGGATACGGGACCCAGCCCACCGAGCAGGTGATGTGGACCGGCTGGCCGTCGACGATGAACGGCTCGGCGGCCACCGCCTCCAGCGTCCGGGCGGCCAGCACGCCGCCAGTCCGGCGGTTCGCCCAGCGGCTGACGACGAGGAACTCCTCGCCGCCCCAGCGCACCACCGCGTCGGTGGTGCGGGCCACCTCTCGCAGCCGGTGGCCGAGCTCCACCAGCACCGCGTCGCCCGCGGCGTGGCCGATCCAGTCGTTGAGGCGTTTGAAGTGATCGAGGTCGATGAAGTAGAAGATCAGGTCCGCGTTGCGGTCCCGCAACGCGAGCAACTGCTGGGCGTTGCGTACGGCCTGGCTGAGATCGGCGCCGATGTTGAGGTCGAGGAAACGGCGGTTGCTCAAGCCGGTCAGAGGATCGGTGAGCGAGGCCTGCTCCAGCTTCTGATTGGCCTCCGCGAGCTCGCGGGTCCGCTCGGTGACCACGGCTTCGAGCAGGGCGGCGCGGCGGGCCAAGGCTTTCACCCGCAGATGACTGACCCCCCAGACGATGCCCAAGAGAGCGATGGCGTAGAGGGCGATCGCCCAAGTGTTGAGCCACGGCGCCGGTCGCACCCGGAAGCTCACCACGACGGGACCGGAGACCGTGCCTTCGCCGTCTCGCCCCCAGACGCGAAACGTGTAGTCGCCCTGAGGAAGGCGGTTGTAGACCACGCGGGACTCCGGGGTCCAGGGCATGGGCTCGTCCTCCAGGCCGGCGAGCTGCGTTCGGTAGATGGTGGCGTGCTCGCGGCGGTAGCTCAGCAGGGCGAATTGGAGCTCCAGGCTGTTCTCGTCGTGGCGCAGCACGGCGCCCGAGGCGAGAGGGCGCTCGCGGCCTGCCACCTTGACGTGCTCGATGAGCAGGGGAGCTCCGGGATGAGGAGCCTTGACGCGCAGGGGCGGGACCGGGTCCAGGGTGGCGGCGCCGCCGGTGGCTCCCCCCCAGATCCGGCCCATGGGGTCCTTGAACGACGGGCCGGAGAAATCCATGCTGGGAAGGCCGTCGCCGGTGTCGAAGGTCTCCACCTGCGCGGCGGCCAGGCCCTTTACAGGATCGAGGGTCAGGCGTCTCACTCCCCGGTCGGTAAAGAGGTATATCCGGCCGTAGGAGTCCGCCTGGACCTGGGCCGAATCATGGCTCAGGGCCGAGGGGTCATCCACCATCGCCTGGCAGGGCTCCTGGAGGCTGCCGGCCGCGTCGAGCCGCATGCGGGCGAGACCCACCCGCGCGACGACCCAGAGCCAGCGTCCATCCGCACCGTCCAGGATCTGGAGAGACTCGACCGTCGGATCGGGCAGGCAGGGCACCCTGACCGGCCTCCAGGTCTCCGCCTCGAAGCGTGCCAAACCGTTCTCGGTGCCGGCCCAGAGGATGGGAGAGACGCCATCAGGCGTCGACCGGACGAGAGTCCGAACGTCCCGGCCCGGCAAACCGGCGTCCCCACTGCGGAAGACCGTCCAGCGTCCCCCGGCATAGCGGGCCACGCCCTCCAGAGTGCCGGCCCAGATCTCGGAGCCGCGAGGTCCTGGCACCGCGAGCACGGAAAAGACCCAGTTGTGGGGCAGCGGACTGGTCCGGGAGTCGATTCTCGACCACCGGCCATGGGCAAAATGGAGCAGTCCCTCCAGACTTCCCAGCCAGAGCGAGGGCGTTCCATCCTCCTCCCGGGAATTGATGGCTTGCAGCACCACGTCGGGCGGGCCGGGCATGGGCGAGTAGCGCTCCCATCCCTGGGAAGTCAGCCGGGCCATGCCGCCGATCGTGCCGATCCAGAAGGAGCGCAGACCGTCGGGGAACGTCACCTCGCCGACGCCCGTCACCAAGTCGTTCGGCAATCCTGCCCGGGTATCGGTCGAATGCCACCGTTCGCGGTCGAGGCGGGCGAGGGCGGCAGGGGTGATCACCCAGAGGGCCGGATCCGTGCCGTCGGTTCCGGTGGACAAGAGGCTCAACACAAAATTGGCCGGCAGTCCCGAGTGCTCGTCGAAAAGCTGCCAGCGTCCGTCGTCCGCGAATCGGAATAGGCCGGAGCGGAAGCTTCCCGCCCAGACGACGGGCTCGCCGTCGGCCCCGCGGCAGACTACGAACGTGAGAATGGGGCCCGAGGGAAAACCCGAGTCGCCATCGTAGCGAGCCCAGATCCCATCCCGCAGCCGAACCATCCCGAGATCGGTCCCTACCCAGAGCGAGCGCCTGCCGTCTTTGCCCACGGTCTCGGCAAGACTGCGGAGCGAGGCGCTCGGGAGCACGGCGGGATCGGCGAAGAGGGGAGAGAGGCGCGGTTGATCCGTGTCGGCGTCGTCGAGCCGCAGGAGCCCACGGCTGGTGCCGATCCAGAGAGCGAGCCGGCCATCCCCGGAGCGGGTGGGGGCGAGGGCCCGCACGGTATGGCCCCGCAGCGCCATCATCTCCGTACAGACGTCGCCGCGGCACCGGGACAATCCCAGGGAGGTGCCGGCCCACAGCGTGCCGCGTTCCCCTTCGACGGTCTCGGTCAGCGCCTCGACGATTCCTGGGGGCATGCCGGAGCGCTGGTCGAAAACGGTCCAGGCGCCGTTCTTCAACCGGTAGAACTGATGGTCCGGCGGCTTGCCGATCCACAGGCTCCCGTCCCGGCGGCCTACGATGGCGAAGACGGGTGCCGGCTTGCCGGGAACCTCGACGCGTTGCCACGACTGACCGTTGTAGCGCACCAGCCCATCCTGAGCGCCGGCCCAGACGTAGCCCTGGGCGTCCTGGGCCAGCGCCGAGGCTCCCGGCTTGACACCGTCACGCCACGTGAAGATCCGCCAGGGCAGCCAGCGGTCCGGATCGGATGGGATCCGTGCCGGACCAGGCTGGACGATGGGAGGCGACGCACCGAACGGCCCGGGATTGGGGAGGGCCGTCAGGGGAGGCCCGAAGGCCACGGCAAGCAACAAGGTGCGCCGAAATTTCATGGATACTGAAGAATCAGTATAGCCTAAGAATCTCCAAATCTTGAAAGACGCAATCCCGCGCCTTCCGACGGGTGGCCCGTCGGGCCGGACCCTACTCGCCGCTGCTGCCCCAGAGTTCCGTGAGCCGCCGGTCGCGGCCACAGCCGCTACGGTAGAACTTGTAGCGGAGCGGGTTCTTCTTGTAGTAGTCCTGGTGGTACTCCTCGGCCGGATAGAACTGCGTGGCCGCCACGATCTCGGTCTGGACCGGCTGCTTGAAGCGCTTCTGCACCTCGGCTTTGGAGGCTTCGGCCAAGCGCTTCTGCGTCTCGTCGTGGTAGAAGATCGCCGCGCGATATTGGTGGCCCGCATCGCAGAACTGGCGGTCCTTCACCAGCGGATCGACGTTGTGCCAGAAGGTGTCGAGCAGCTTCTCGTAGCTGACCTTCGCCGGGTCGTAGGCCACCTCGACGGACTCGGCGTGGCCGGTGCCGCCCGCGGAGACCTCCTCATAGGTGGGGTTTTTCTTGGTGCCGCCGGTGTAGCCCGAGGTGGTGGAGAGGACGCCGGGAACCTTGTCGAACGCCGCCTCCACGCACCAGAAACAGCCGGCGGCGAAAGTGGCTTTGGCCACGGGATGGTTGGGGGCGGGGGCCGGCTGCGCGGCGCGGCCGGGGCCAGCTGCCATCAGGAGCCCGGCGAGGGCCAGCCAGCTCCGTTTGATGAGTCCGTTCATGTCGTTGTTTCCTCCGTAAGTGCCTTCCACCCATGCTACGCAGCCGGCCAATCACTCGGATTCCGGAGCGACCTGGGCCGGCACGTCCCCTGGGAGCGCCGGCGTCCCCGCCGGCCTGCTTACCCCGCTTTTTCCCTTCTGAACCCTGCGACCATTGCCGCGAGCACGCCTGCCGTGATCGCCATGTCGGCGACGTTGAAGATCCCCGTGCGCAGTGAGCCGATGCCGACGCTGACGAAGTCCACCACGCGGCCGTCGTTGGCGAGCCGGTCGACGAGATTGCCGAGGCCGCCGGCCACCACCAGGCCGAGGCCGATCCTCTGCATCGCAGCAAGGCTCGTCGACCGCAGGATGAAGACGGCCAGGGCCGCCAGGGCCGCTCCGGAGACCACCACGCCCAGCACGAACCGCCACTGCGGCGAGAGGCCCGCGCCCAGGCTGAGGAACGCGCCCGGGTTCTCCGCGTACTGAAAGAGCACCGCGCCGCCCAGCAGCGACACGGGCGGCGAGCTGGCCAGCGTCTCGCGGGCGAGCGCCTTGGTCGCCTGATCGCAGCCCACGAAGGCGATGACGACGAGAGCGGAGAGGAAGAGGCGGATGGAGTAACGCATGGCGGAATCGGCAGGGTAGCACGGCTCGCTCCAGGCGAGGACGGGCACCGTTGTTTGCAGGGACTTCCCTTTTTTAAAAAACGCCGTTCCAACCCTGGAGGACGTAATGCCTGGATCGAAGAAGGTCTTGTTGTTTTCCCTATTGTTTCTTGCGGGTCTTTGCCTCCGTTTGCCGGCCCAGGAGTCCGCGAGCCTCGACGCGCATGCGGCCACCGTCATCTCGCTCAAATCGGGAGTCATCGACACCGGCCGCCCCGAGCCCGTCCTCCCCGAGGCCCTGCGCGCCCGTCCTGCCGATTCCACGGCGGACGAGATCGTGCTGGTCAAGTTCCCGGGGCCGGTGACGGCTCGCCAGGTCCAGGCTCTTCGCGCCGCGAGCCTTCAGGTCTATACCTACCTGCCCTACTACTCATACCTGGTGAAGATGCCAGCTGGAGCGCGGACGAAGTCCCTGCTTTCGGGTCTCGGCGCCTCCTGGTCCGGGCCGTACCATCCGGCCTACAAGATCTCTCCCGAGATCGCCGCCGTGAGCTCAGGCGATGCCGATGAGACCGTCAAGTCCTCCCGGCCCTTTCGACCCGTAATGCCGGTCATGATTCACGTGTTGCCCGACGCCGACCTCTCCGAGGTGATGCGGATGATGAAGGACCTCGGAGTGAAGGGGATCGTCGGCTCCCGTCGCGATCCGCACTTCTCCCGCGTCCGCCTGCTGCTGACACCCGCCGAGATCGCCGCTCTGCGCGAGCCCCTGGCGGCGATGCGCGACGTCTTCTGGATCGATCTCGAAGGACGGAAGGCCCTGCGCAACGACACCACTATCTGGGTGGGGCAGTCCGGCCTCACCGGCGGCCAGACGACGCCCATCTTCAGCCAGGGCATCTTCGGCGAGGGGCAGGTCGTGGGCATCATCGACACGGGCCTCGACGCCGACATGTGCTTCTTCCGCGATACGGCCCGCGGCCTGCCGCCCACCAACCTCTGCAACGGCGGCACCGTGGTCGACACCGCCCAGCGCAAGGTCCTCGCCGTCGACTTCCTGACCTCCTCCGAGTGCGCCGGCGGCATTGCCACGGGGGAGTGGGACACTCAGGGCCACGGCACCCACGTGGCCGGCACGGTGGCGGGCGACAACTTCGCCCACCTGCTGACCCACGACGCCGCCGACGGCATGGCCCCCGGCGCCAAGCTGGTCATTCAGGACGCCGGATTCCTCACCGACAACTGCGGCGACCTGCCGGGCATCGGCTGCCCGGTCGTCGATCTCAAGCCCATCTTCCTCCAGGCCTACAACCAAGGCGCACGGCTGCACACCAACTCGTGGGGCGACAATGAGAACGCCGCGGTGCAGAACAACTACACCGCCGCCAGCCAGGACGCCGACCAGGTCATGTGGGATCACAAGGATTTCCTGATCTTCTATGCCGCCGGCAACGCCGGCCCCGGCACGGGCTCGGTCGGCAGCCCCTCGACCAACAAGAATGGCGTCTCCGTGGGCGCCACCCTGCGCGGCACCAGCGCCAACTCCATGGCCTCTTTCAGCAGTTGCGGCCCGGCGGCGGATGGCCGCATCAAGCCCGACATCACCGTGCCCGGCTCGAACATCGTCTCGGCCGGTGCGGACCGCAGCATCACCTCCAACAACTGCGGCACCGCCACTCTCTCCGGCACCAGCATGGCCTCGCCCGGGGCCACGGGCCTCACGGCCCTGATCCGCCAATACTTCACCGACGGCTGGTATCCCACGGGGGCGAAGAACTCGGCCAACGGCTTCACGCCCTCGGCAGCGCTGCTCAAGGCTACGCTGATCAACTCGGCGATCAACATGACCGGCACCACCGCCATCCCTGCCAACTGCCAGGGCTGGGGCCGGGTGTTGCTCGAGAATGCCCTGTTTTTCACCGGCCAGACGCGCAAGCTGTCCGTGAAGGACACCGCCACGCCCTTTGCCACCGGCTCCACCAACGAGGACCGGACTTTCACCTACGCCGTGACGGCCGGCGAGTCGTTCAAGGCCACCCTGGCGTGGACCGACTTTCCGTCCACTCCGGCGGCGAGCGTCAACCTCAACAACGATCTCGATCTGATCGTCACCGGCCCCACGGGCACGGTGTGGAAGGGCAACGTCTTCTCCGGCGGCGTCTCGGCCACAGGCGGCGCGGCGGACCGCAAGAATCCACTGGAGCAGGTGCTGCTGGCGGCCCCGGCGGCGGGCGTCTACACGGTGACTGTACGCTCCTTCAACGTTCCGAACGGTCCCCAGCCCTTCGCCCTGGTGGTGACGGGCAACGCCGTCGAGGGAGGCACGACACCGCCGCCGGTCACCGTCTTCTTCGACGACTTCGAGACCAGCAAGGGATGGACGACCAATCCCTCGGGCACCGACACGGCGACCACGGGCCAGTGGGAGCGGGGCGTTCCGCAGCTCACGAGCTCGGGCGGGACGAAGCAGCTCGCCACCACGGTCTCGGGAACCAACGACCTGGTGACCGGGCGCCTCGCGGGCACCGCGGCGGGCGACTTCGACGTCGATGGCGGCACCACCTCCATCCGCTCGCCTGCCATCGTCCTTCCCGCCTCGGGAACGCTGACGCTCTCCTTCTCCTACTACTTCGCCCACGTCACCAACTCCTCGACGGCGGACTTCTTCCACGTCAAAGTGGTGGGCACCACCACTACGACCGTTCTTCAGGAACTCGGCAGCACCGCCAACGACGACGCCGCCTGGGCGACGGCCTCCATCAATATCAGCGCCTTCGCCGGCCAGACGGTGAGGATCCTGATCGAAGCCGCCGACGCGAGCACCGCGAGCCTGGTCGAAGCGGCGGTGGATGATGTGAAGATTACGCAGCAGTAAGGCGAGAATGCCCGAATCAACCCCTGGGAGCGCAGCGTCCCGCCGGCGCTCCCAGGGACGCATGGGCACCAAGCCCCGGTGATAAGATGGGAGAAATGACCTCAGCGGAGGTGCCATGCGCGGAAGACTCGCCGTCCTGCTGTCGGGCTTGCTGGTGCTCTCGTGCGGAGGGGGTGGGCATGGACCCACGGAGCCTGCGGCGGTTCCCCAGGTCGAGGGGATCTGGGCCGGCGGCTGGGCGCCCGAGAGCTCCCCGGTTGGCTTGGGCGCCACCATGATCCTGACGCAGAACGGCAGCACGATCTCTGGGTCCTTCTCCGTCGGCGTGTTCGGCGCCAGCTCTTCCATCAGCGGGACGGTCGACGGCAATCTCAAGGTCCACTGGAAGGGCACGGGCAGCGGGTGCAGCTCGCTGACTGGCGAGGGCACGGCGAACGGTCTCAATCCTACGGAGATCGAGGGCACTGTCGATTTCAATTCGACCGGCTGCGGCGGTAGCGACCTGAAGGGGCCGGTCATCTGGACGAAGCGAAGCTCGGCGGCCGTGGCCCGGTAAGGCCGGACCCAGGACCTGGGGCTGACGCCCCAGGCTCGTCAAGCAACGCGTTGCGGGAAGGCCGTCTCCGGAGTTGGTCAGTCGCAGGTGCACTGCGAGGCGTCGATGGAGGTGCACGCGTAACAGTTGGAGCCTCCCGTGCATAAGAGGGTCGTGCATTTGGCCGAGGCACCTGCAACCTCGGACATCTGAGTCGTCTCCAAGTTGCGCAGGGTCTCCCGGCTCAGTTGTAGTTTCTTCGAATGCAGGCTCTTTTTCATGGTCTTTTCTCCTGGAATGGTGGGTTGTCGAGGTGTGAAGACGCGCTATATCTTAACCTGGCCGCGCAGGCTGGGCCAGTCCCCCGGCGGTGCCGCGAACGGTTCGGCTCACGTCGGCTTGGGAAGCGGCATCGCAGCTATACCCATTGACAATATACCCGATGTGGATATAGTTAGTCCATGCCACACGCCGCCGAGCCAGCCGAGGCCCTCCTGTCTCTCCCTCCTGCGACGCTCTGGGCCCAGCTCCGCCACGCCTTCCGGGCCGTGATTGGAGCGTTTTTCGTCACCCTCCTGTTCGTGGGGCCGCAACCGTCGCCTGCGGCTCCCGCAGCCACGGCGCCTACGGCCGCTTCGGCGGACGAATTGGCGGGCCTCTGGAAAGCGAAACGGTGGTTCGGGCCTTTTGCTCGCGGCCCGTTGGTCATTCAACGGATAGGGGCGGCGTACACCGCTGAGATGATTGGGCGGACATTGCCCATCCGCGTGGACCAAGGCGAGTTGTCCTTCGAGTTGCCGAACGGCCAGGGATCGTTTCGAGGCAAGCTGCAGGCCGGAGGCGCCCTTCTTGGCCATTGGTATCCACCACCCTCGATCAGCGGCAAATATGCATCGCCTGTCCATCTCGAGCCGGAGGGTCCGAACCGATGGAGTGGACAGGTCGTGCCCTTCGAGGACGTGTTCACCTTCTATCTCCTGGCGCAGAAACGGCCGGACGGGACCCTCGGAGTCTTTCTGCGCAATCCCGAGCGCGACTTCGGTGCCTGGCTCGGCGTCGATCGCCTCGTTCGCGACGGCAACGCCGTGAAGCTCATCGGGAAACGTCCAGGTCAGAAGGAAGAGAGAGAAGCGGCCAGCGGGACCTACGACGCGGACAGCGGGGTGATCACCCTCTCCTTTCCTTCGCGAGGCGGGTCCTACGACTTCAGGCGCGACGGCGACGACAGCGACTTCTATTCCCGAGGCAAGAACCCGGCGCGCTATGAATACCGTCCGCCGCCGGCCCGCGATGACGGCTGGCCCACGGGGACTCTCGAGGAGGCGAACATCGATCGCGCGGGAATCGAGAGGTTCATCCAGAGGATCATCGATACACCGATGGAGTCGGTGGACACCCCGGAGATCCACGGCATCCTGATCGCGCGGCATGGGAAATTGGTCTTGGAGGAGTATTTCCACGGCGAGCACCGCGACAAGCTGCATGAGACGCGCTCGGCGGCCAAGAGTGTGACGGCGACGATCGTGGGTGCCGCGATCCAGGCCGGCGCGCCGCTGAAGCTCTCGACCCCGGTCTACCAGATCATGAACGGAGGCGCCTTCCCGGCGGGCCTGGAGCCGCAGAAGCGGGCCATGACTCTGGAGCACCTCTTGACCATGTCGTCCGGATACTTCTGCGACGACACCAATCCCGAGGCGCCCGGCGGCGAAGAGATCATGATCAATCAGGACCAAGAGCCGGACTACTACCGTTTCACGCTGAAGGTCCCGATGGCTTGGGAGCCCGGAGAAAAGGCCGTCTACTGCAGCGCAAATCCCAATCTCGCCCTCGGCGTCGTAGGCCGCGCGACGGGTGAATTTCCGCTGGACGCCTTCGACCGTCTGCTCGGGGCGCCGCTGAAGATCACCCGCTACGGGTGGCCTTTGGATCCAGCAGGGCATCCCTATGGCGGCGGGGGCGTGCAGCTTCTGCCGCGCGATTTCATGAAGCTCGGTCAGCTCATGCTCAACGGCGGAACGTGGCATGGCCGCAGAATTCTCAGCCGTGACTTCGTGGCCCGTGCGTCCGCGCCTCTGTACCACCTCCGCGGTATCTATTACGGATATCTCTGGTGGGGCATCGACTATCCATACAAGGACCGCACCGTGCACGCCTTTTTTGCCGGGGGCGCGGGCGGCCAGACCGTGATGGTGGTCCCTGAGCTCGACCTCATCGTCGCCACCTATGCTGGCAACTACAGCAGCAAAGGCACGACCAACACTTCACAGAACCTCCCTCCCAGGTACATCCTGCCGGCCGTGCGGGAACCGGGCGACGACAAGAGCGCGCCGGTGATTCCACGAGAAGACTGGGTCACCCCGTACGGCCCCTCGCCGGTCTCGGGGCCATTCTTGAAGCCGGGCTCAGGGCCGCGATGATCCAGACTCGTGTCTCGTACCGTATAACCGTTGACAATATATCCACTGCGAGTATAGTTGCCCTATGAACCCCAGCGCTGAGCTCGTCGAAGCCCTTTTGCCCCTTCCTCCCGCGACCTTTCATATTCTGCTCGCGCTGGCCCACGAGGACCGCCACGGCTACGCGATCATTCAGGATGTCGAGGCGCGCACCGGCGGTGCGCTTCGCCTGAGCCCTGGAACTTTGTACCGGTCGATCCAGCGGATGCTCGAGCAGGGCCTGATCGTTGAGACGCAGGACCGCCCGGCGCCGGAGCTTGACGACGAGCGCCGGCGGTACTACCGCATCGCCCCCTTTGGTATCGCCGTGGCCCGCGCGGAAACCCGCCGCATGTCGCAACTCGTCCGCATGGCGCGGACGCAAGGGCTCCTGCCGGATAAAGCGTGATGCGCCTCTATCGCGCACTGTTGCATCTCTATCCTGCCTCGTTCCGCGGGGAGTACGGCAACGAGATGGCCGCCGTCTTCGCGATGCGCCGCCGCCAGGCGTCCGGCCTGCTCGCCGTGCTTGCGCTGTGGATCGCCGCGCCCTTCGACGTTCTGATCAATGCCATCGCAACGCACTGGGACGTCCTCGTCCAGGACCTCCGCTATACGCAACGCACGTTGAGCCGCGCACCCGGCTTTGCGGTCACAGCCATCCTCGTCACCGCGCTCGGCGTCGGTGCCAACACCGCCGCGTTTTCGATCGCCGACTTCGTGCTCATCCGGCCGCTGCCTTTCAAGGACGCCGAGCGGCTCGTCAAGGTCTGGTCGCATCCGCCAGGGGCCGGCCGGTGGGAGGTCTCGCCGCCCAACTATCGCGATTGGAAGGCCATGAGCCATTCGTTCGAGGCAATGGGCTCCTACCACTCCATCGAGGTGAATCTCGTGGGCGAGGGTGACCCGCAGCGGCTCCAGGGCTCGACGGTCACCGCGGACCTCCTGCCCATGCTCGGCGTGCGTCCGGTCCTCGGGCGCCTCTTTACCGCCGCGGAGGAACGCGACGGCGCCGCCGGCACCGTCCTGCTGAGCCACGGGCTGTGGAACACCGCCTTCGGGGGCGATACCGGTGTGCTCGGGCGACGGGTGCTGCTCGACGGCACGCCGCGCGTCGTGATTGGCGTCATGCCGAAGGACTTCCACTTTCCGAACCGGGAGGTCGCGCTGTGGACGCCGATCCCGATGCCGGAGCAACTCGACACGGAGCGTGACAACAACGAGCTCGAGGTTCTCGCGAAGCTGAAGCGCGGTGTCACGATGCAGCAGGCGCAGGCGGACATGAGCGTCGTCGCGGCGCTTTTGGAGCGCCAATATCCGCAAGAGAACGAGAAGATCGGCGCCAGTGTCATCGGCCTGCGCGATGAGCTGTCCAATCAATCGCGCCTGCTCCTGCTGGGACTCTGTGGCGCCTCGATCTGCGTCCTGCTCATCGCGTGCACCAACCTCGCGAACCTGCTGCTCGCCCGCGCTCTCGTCCGCCGCCGCGAGTTGGTCGTGCGCAACGCCCTCGGCGCCGGCCGGGAGCGCCTAGTGCGGCAACTCGTCACCGAGAGTCTCGTCCTCGCCATTCTGGGCGGCGCGATGGGCATTGGGGTCGCGATCGTGGCCGTGCCGCTTTTGTCGCGGCTCGTCCCCAATACGCTCCCCATTGCGCAATCGCCCTCGGTCGACCTACGGGTGCTGCTCTTCGCCGGCTTGCTCACGGCGTTGACCGGCATCGCCTTCGGCACCCTGCCGGCGCTCCGCGCCTCCGGCGGCGCTGGATTCGACGCGTTACGGGACGGGGAGCGTGCCGGCGGTGGCCAGCGAGGGCGCCTCCGTTCCGCTCTGGTCATCGCGGAGGTGATGGGGTGCGTGGTTCTGCTCATCTCGTCCGGGCTTTTGATGCGCGCGCTGTGGCGAATCCAGGCGACCGATCCCGGGTTCCACCCTGAAAATGTGATCACTCTGCGCACCGCGCTGCCGACGCCGAAATACGACAGCACGGCACTGAGGGAGAGATTCTTCTCCGAAGTGCTGTCCGGGGTTCGCGCCCTACCCGGCGTTTCGAGCGCCGCCTACATCTCGTTCCTGCCGATGGCGATGGGCGGTGGCATCTGGCCGGTGGTGATGCCGGGCCAGAATCAAGCCCGGGCGCGTGCCGAGGGGCATCTCGCCAGCATGCGATTCGCCACGCCCGGCTTTTTCGCGGCGATGGGGATTCCCCTTCGCCAGGGACGGGAGATCGGCGAGACCGATGCCATCAACCAGCCCTTCGTCGCAGTGGTGAGCGAATCGTTGGCGCGGCAGTATTTTCCGCACGAGGATCCACTCGGCAAACGTTTCCAATTTGCCTTGAACGAACGGACGATCGTCGGCGTGGTGGGCGACATCCGGGTGCGTGGCCCTGAGCGAACCAGCGAACCGCAGGTCTACCTGCCTTACAAGCAGGTGAAAGACGGACAGTTCGGCAACTACGTGCCGAAAGACCTGGTGATCCGCTCGTCGACCCCGCCGCCGGCGCTCCTCCCGGCCATCCGCGGCATCGTGAGCAAAGCCGACCGGCAGCAGCCGATCTCCAATGTGCGGACGATGAACGACATCGTGTCCGAGCAGACGGCGTCGCGCGCCGTGCAGGTGCGCGTGCTCGGCGGCTTCGCCTTGATCGCGTTTCTGCTCGCGGCGGTGGGAATCCACGGCTTGCTTTCGTTCAACGTCTCGCAGCGCCGCCACGAGATCGGCGTTCGCATGGCGCTCGGAGCAAAATCCGGGGACGTCGTGAGAATGGTGGTGCGCCAGGGCGTCCGGCTGGCCGCGATCGGCGTGATTCCCGGTATCGCCATGGCCTTCGCCGCGGGGAGGGGCATGGAAGCGCTGCTCGCCGGCGTGAAGCCCGGCGACGCGCCCACCTTCACCGCGGCGGTCGTGCTCTGCATCCTCATGACACTCCTGGGAAGCCTGCTGCCGGTGCTGCGAGCGGTGCGCGTGGCGCCGGCAACCGTGTTTCGGGGGGAGTAGAGGCCTGCCGCGGCTGCGAGGATCGTCACTGCCCGGCGTTTGCGAGGTCGAGCTCCATTTCGCAGGCCGATGGATATGGTCTTAGGTACTGGTTTTCATGCGCGCCACTGACTTCGAGTTCCGCCACCGGTTCTGGGTTATCGCGCTGATTCACTTATCGCAGGGACCGGTCAAAACAATCCTTCCGCCTTCGACCGGTACCGCCGGCTCCAGGTGAGCACGGCACCGCTTCGCATGACTACGCGGGCATCGCCGTGAAACCAGGGCTGGACCTCGCGGATGGCGTCCAGGCGTACGATCTCGGAGCGGCTGAGACGCAGGAAGCGGGCGGGATCGAGCCGGTCTTCGATCTCGCGGAGGGTGCCACGGCGGCGGTGCTCGCCATCGCGGGTCGTAAAGCGGAGATAGTTGCCATCGGCGCGGATGACGTCGATCTCATCCACGGCGAGCAGCACCTGGCGATTCTCATGATCTTTTCCTTCCGCCAGGATCTGCCGCAAATAACCGGGCGCGGGACGCACCTCCGCCAGTAGGCGTTCGATGCGTTGCGCCAGGTCTCCATCTCCAGCGCTTGCAGACCTAAGCTGGCGGCGAAGCCTTTCGAGAAGCCTCTGGAAACGGGAGGGTGCGAAAGGTTTCAACAAATAATCCAGCGCATGGACCTCGAAGGCGCGTAGAGCGTGCTCGTCGTAGGCGGTGACGAAGACCACGAGCGGCATGGCTTCGACTCCCACCTCGGCGATCACGCCGAAGCCGTCCAGCCGCGGCATTTGAATATCGAGGAAGACCACGTCCGGCGCCGTGACGCGGATCTTTTCGACCGCCTCGACGCCATCGGCGGCCTCGGCGACGATCTCGAAATCCTTCTCGCGGGCCAGAAGCTCTCGGAGCTTGCGCCGGGCCGGAGCCTCGTCGTCGGCGATCAGGGCGCGAATCACGCCGCGGCACCCTCGAGGGTGCGGTATGGCAGGCAGGCCCGCACCAGGAAGCCTCCGCGCTCGCCGTTGCCGGCGCTGAAGGTCTGGGCTTCGCCGTAGAGCAATTTGAGGCGCTCGGCCGTGGCGGCAAGGCCGAGGCCGGGCTCCCGGCGAGCCGGAGTGCGATCCGCCGCTCCCAAGTCTCCGGGGCCGTCGTCTTCCACCTCCAGGATCAACGTCTCGCCCTCGCGGCGGGTGCGCACGGCGATGGCGCCCCGACCCTCGCGCTCGGCGTTGCCGTGACGAATGGCGTTCTCCACCAGCGGCTGAAGGAAAAGCGAAGGAACCAGGGCACCGGCGGCTTCCGGATCGAGCTGGAGATCGACTTCCAGCCGTGACCCGAACCGCGCGTGCAGCAGGGCGAGATAACGGTCGAGCAGCGCCAGCTCCTCGCCGAGCGGCACCTCGTCGGACTGCGCGGTGCGCAGCGAGGCCCGGAGCAGCTCGGCGAGCTGATCGAGCATCTCGTCCGCCGCGGCCGGATCGCCGTACATGGTGGCCGAGATGGTGTTGAGCGCATTGAAAAGAAAATGGGGTTGAAGCTGGAGACGCAGATTGCGAAGCTGGGCGCGGGCGAGGCTCCCTTCGAGCTGAGCGGCGCGCAGCTCCCGGACCCGCGCGGCCTCCAACGCATCGAAAGCATGGACGGCCGCGAAAGTGCCGGTGAGCCAGATGACCTGCAACGGCAGCTCCATGAAGTAGCGCACCGGCATCGCGCCGTAATCGTAGAGTCCCAGCCCGGCCAACGGATAGAGCACGGACCGTGCGCCCCAGATCAGGGTCGTGGCCACCGGTCCCAGCACCAGCACCGCCAGGGCGTAAAGGGGCAGACGCCGAGGCCAGTTGGACCGCCGGAGGGGAAGCCGGCGCACCAGCCGTTTGGCGGGGAAGAACAGCACTCCGCCGACGATGGCTCCGGTCATCTCGTTGATGAACGGCTCCATCATCGGCTGCGAGCCCCGCGCCGCCACGACCTCCAGGTAGTGGTAGGCGAAGAGGAGAAGGCCGACGAGGACCACAAAGGTGAGCCAGAGGAACGCGCCCCGGACCCTCGGCGGAGGAGGGCTCAGCTCCACTTTTTCACCCGCGGCCACCACGCCGCCAGCGGCCCGTGCGGACCACGGCAGACGTAGACGTCGAAGTGCTCATAGGGCATTGAGTATGGATGAGCGACGTGTCCGGCGAGCTCGACGTGATCGAAGAGCTTCTCCAGCGTCTCGCGATTGTCGTCCATCACGATCATCACATCCCCAGTGTAGCCGCGGGGACCCCACAGAAAATACGTGAGATGGCCGCTGATCGCCTTCGGCAGGCCGAGAGCCGGCCCGAAGTGATCGATCGCACCGGCCTGACCGTAGTTCTGGCCGAAGATGGCGGCGCGCGCCTGGTCGGCCGGCGGCAGGGAGTGATAGATGCGCGCCACCTCTGTCGCCATCTCCCGCCAGCCGAAGCGGTCGGCCATGAGCTGCGGCAGAGGTCCCAGGCGATGGGTTTCGATGCGCGGCTGCGACATGTGGATCGCCTGGGAGTAGCGGATCAGCGTCTGGGGAGGCAGCATGGGCACGAAGATGGGCGCCAGCACCGCGCCCGAGAGGGCGAGCACGGAGGCGTACGCCGGCTTGACGAACCGCCACGGCCGAGACCGTGCGTCCAGCCACCCTTCGATCGCCACGCCACCGGCCGCGAAAAGCATGGGAAACGCGGGAGCCGGATAATAGGGGCGCCCATCGAGCACGAACATCTCGATCATGAGTGCCAACCAGGCGATGCCGAGCACCCGGTACCGCCGGCCTTCTCGGCCGCCCAGGAACCAGGCGAGGCCGCCGAGCCAGAGGGGGAGGGCCAGGGGATTGAACATCGTTACCTGCTCGAGCATGAACTGCCACGGATTCAGGTGGACGTCCCGGCCGTTGGCCTTGATGTTGGCGAGCATTTCGAAGTGCGGGAAGTGGTGCTGCACGTCCCAGATCAGGTTGGGTAGATAGATCAAGGCTGCCACCATCCCGCCGAGCCAGAGCCAACGCGAGCGAAAGGCCCGCCGAGCGGGTGTAAGAACGAGGCCTGCCACCAGCGCGACGCCGAAGAAGGCCATGGTGTGCTTGTTGAGCATCCCAAGGCCGCAGACGATGCCCACCCACAGCCAGCCCTGGGGCCAACCATCGCTATCATCGCGAAGGATGCGGATCACGAGCCACGCGGCGGCCGTCCAGAAAATCTGATCGAGCGCGTTCATGGTGTGAATGCTGCTCATCAGCATCCAGAGCGGAGCCGTGAGCACGGCGAGAGCCGCCATGCCCTGCGCGAAGCGTTTGCCGCCTAGATCACGGGCCATGAGGCCGGTCATCAACACCAGAGCGGCGCCGGAGATTGCCGGTAGCAGTCTGATGGCGAAGAGTGAGTCCCCGAGGACGGCACGGATCAGTGCAGTGATCGCCGGGAACAGCGGCGGCATGTCCACGAATCCCCAGGCGAGATGCTCGGAGCAGGCCAGGAAGTAGAGCTCGTCGATGAAGAAGCTGTAACCGAAGAGCCCTGTGGTTGCGAGATGGAGCAGGAGCTTGACGAGGGCCACGAGGCCCACAATGGCGAGCCCGCCGGCCAGAACCTTACGGTCGGCGGCAGGAGAAGCGGTGGTTTGCTGCGGAGCGTCCATGTCGTTTTCCTCCGTAGGATTGTCCCACGGCGACAGGATCGCCGAAGGCGCTGGCGGGAGCAATGGCTTGGGGACGAGCGGGATCAGGGCGGGATGAGTGGGATTAGAGAGTGCAGGCAGACAGCAGTTAGGGGCCGGCACCCCCCGGCTTGGAATTCTTCTTGCGGTTGAGTCATACTAAGCTGCATCGCATTTCGATGCGGTAGGAGGTGAATCATGCGCACCACGATCTCTCTCCCTGATGAGGTCTACTCGGAAGCCAGGGATCTCGCCGGCGAACGTTCCTTCAGCGAGTTCGCGAGCGATGCCATCCAAGAACGGATCTTGTGGCTCAAGCGGGAGCGGCTTGGCCGGGAGATGGAGGAGGGATACCGCTCCGAAGCGGCCTCTTCGTCTCTCGACCCGGAGTGGGCGAGCTTCGAGGCTGAGGAGCTGTGATTCTCCAGCGAGGCGACATCGTCCGGGTGATTCTCGATCCCGTGATTGGATCGGAGGTGGGAAAAGCCCGGCCCGCCGTGGTCGTTCAGAACGATCTGGCCAACCGGTCGAGCCAGACCGTCACGATCGTGCCCATCTCGACCAGCACCGAACGGGTCTTCCCTTTCCAGGTCAGGATTCCCGCTGGCGAGGGTGGGCTGACTCGGGCCAGCAAGGCCCTCTGCGAGCAGATTCGGACCGTCTCGCGCGAACGGCTCAGCGAGCGTCTGGGGCAGCTCTCTCGGGAACGGATGGCCGAGATCCGGGCAGCTCTCGACCGGCACCTCTGGTTCTGATGGTCCGCCGAGATCAGCTGCCCCCGCCCCCGCCGCGCAAACCTTTCCCACCCCGTCTGCCACATCACGAAGCTGAGCAAATCCACCTGGGCGGCGATCTCCTTGTCCACCGGAGTTCCTGCCGTGACCGGAGTCGCGGTCCACTTGGAGGAGGATGGGCTTGGTGTCTGGAGCCGTCCGGCAGCCACTCGACCTCGCGCACCTATTGGAGATCTCGTCCGCGAGCCGGGTGCCGGCGCCCGTTTCGAGCAGATACCTTATATGACGTGCTCATCCCAGGCTTTGAACAGCCCGCGGGCCATGAGCCGTCCGTCCGGGCTGGGCTCGTACCAGGCAAGTGTCGTGAGGCCGCCGGGATCGAACCCAGCCGGATCGAGGAGGGCTCGGGAGACGCCGCCAAGGAACCGCTTGCAGCCTAGCACTTCCTTCCCCATTGGCCCATTGGCCCATTGGCGTAGCCTCGAATCCCTTTCGCCCAAGACTGAATGGAGAAGCGTTAGACTCTCTCGATGGACTTCAGGGCACTGTCCTGAGTAATTGAGAGCGGGCTATATGGCGATCGACGACTCCAAGGCGGAATTCAATCGTACGGCGAGAGAGACCTTCCGGCGAGAGGCAGCCGAGAGGGAATCTAAATTTACGGAAGCTGTTCTCAATTATTCCGGTCGCGACGGTCGGAGGTGAAGTCTTTTCCTCTACTCTCCGGGACGAAGAGCCCGAGCCGGTGACCGCGGAAGTCATCAACTTCACCGAGGAAGAGTGGGGCTGGCTCCAGCAGTATTGCGGCCGGCTGCCGCTGTCGCCGCGGGCGATCAAACGGATCGTCAACGCCTTCAAATTGCTGAAGATCGTGTGGTCTCGCCCCAACCGGCACCTGCGGCCGGAACGCGAGGTGCAGCAGGGCCTAGTGGCTCTCCTGGCTCTCTCTGCTGCCTACCCTACCGGCATGAGATTATTGTTCTCCGAATTGCTGGAGCGGTCATCATCCGATCGATTTGAAATCTACGCTGGGTTGAAAAAACGTCTGGGGCAGATGAGTCTTTCCCAGGAAGAGAAAATAGGTCTTGAGATAAACTTGACTCTTATCCCCATAAGCTTGGTTCTGCTGCCTGAGTTGCGGGTCACTTTCGAGCTGGTCAGGAGCCTCAGCTTCGTCGCCGAGATCGGGCGAGATCCAGCAGAGGAGAGTGAGCCCCGGGCTTGAGGTCCAGATCTTACGCGTCTCAGCGAAAAGCAGGCCAGCGCCCCAGTTTTCCTCCTCGGATTCATCGTCCGGCCAATGGCCGATGATGGCGTTGAGTCCGGCCCGAAGGTTCCTGGGCTTTTGCCCAGCCTGTGGCTATTGGGTTCCTAAAAATCTCTACGGATACGTTGGCGGTGATGTGGCGGTCAGCGGCCCCCCACCCCGCAAACCTGTACCACGCCCGTCTGCCACATCACGAAGCTGAGCAGGTCCACCTGGGCGGCGATCTCCTTGTCGGTCGGGGTTCCCATGCCGTGACCGGTATCGCGGTCGACTTGGAGGAGGATGGGCTTGGCATCCGGATCGCTCACGGTGGCGGCCTGGAGGCGGGCGGTCATCTTGCGGCCGTGGAGGGCGTGGACGCGCTCGTCCCGCTCGCCGGCAGTGATCAGTAGGGCCGGATATTTAACGCCGGGTTTGACGTTGTGGTACGGCGAGTAACGCAGCAGGTAGGCGAGCTGCTGGGGATCGTCGCTCGAACCATACTCGGGAATCCAGTTCCGGGCGCGCAGGAACTTCGGGTAGCGAATCATGTCCAGCAGCGGCGCCTGGGCGACTCCGGCGGCGAAGAGGTCCGGCCGCTGGGTCACTGCCGCACCGATCAGCAGGCCGCCGTTGGAGCCGCCGAGGATGGCGAGCTTCTCCGGCCGCGTATACCCTTGAGCGATCAGCCACTCCGCGGCGGCGATGAAATCGTCGAAAACGTTTTGTTTCTTCTCCAGCATGCCGGCGCGGTGCCAGTCCTCCCCATATTCGCCGCCGCCGCGCAGATTGGGCAGGGCGTACAGGCCGCCGGCCGCGAGCCACGGCAGTATGCCGCCGTAGAACTCGGGCGTCGTGGAGATGCCGAAGCCACCATAGCCATAGACGAGCGTGGGGTTGCAGCCGTCCCTCTTCAAACCTTTCTTATGGACCAGGAACATGCTGATGCGGGTGCCGTCCTTCGACGGATATTCGACCTGCTCGACCTCCACGGACGCAGGATCGAACGACACGTTCGCCCGCCACCAGACCTTCCGCGCGCCGGTCGCGAGATCGACCTGATAGAGGGTGGGCGGCTCGTTGAAGCTGGAGAAGCTCAGGAACGCCTCCGTCCCCTCCGGCGCGGTGATGAGGCTGGCCGAGCCGAGGCCCGGCAGAGAGAGCTCGCCCTTCGGCTTGCCGTCCAGGCCGAAGCGCTCGATGCGGCTGCTGGCGTTCTTCAGGTACTCCGCCACCAGCAGATCGCCCGCCAGGGAGAGCGTTTGCAGGGCGGCGTCCTTGCGTTCGGGAATCAATACCCTCCACTTTTTCGGATCGCCGGGTGCCGGATCGTTGAGATCGACCGCCACGACCCGCTTGTTGGGCGCGCCGAGGCTGGTGGTCATGTACAGGGTGTCGCCGCGGATGGGATCGCCCTTCAGGTAGACGTCCGGCAGGCCGCTCTGTGCCGGCTGGCCCACGACGATGGGCCGCCTTGGAGCCTTGCCGGTGCGCTGCCACGCGCGAAAATCAATCACCCAGAGGTCGTTGACGGCGGCGCCCATCCAGTGGCCGGTCACGGCCCAGTGGCCGTCGGGGCTCAAGTGGGCGAACGGCCCCCAGGTCTTCGCGCCAGGCCCCTCCTTGTCCTGCTCCATCAGCGTGAGGTCCTGCCGCGGGTGGGTACCGACGCGGTGGAAGCGGATGCGCCGGGAGGACGGGTTCTTGAGATCCGCGAGCTGGTTGTAAAGGAAAGCGGAGCCGTCCGGCAGCCACTCGACCTCACGCACCTTGTTGGAGATCTCGTCCGCGAGCCAGGTGCCGGTGCCGGTTTCGAGAAGGTAGAGAGTGGCGTTCTCGTCTCCGGCCTTGAACAGCCCGCAGGCCACGAGCCGGCCGTCCGGGCTGGGCGCATACCAGGCGAGCGTGGTGAGGCCGCTGGGATCGAACGCGGCCGGATCGAGGAGGGTTTGAGGGGAGCCGCCGGCCTTGGAGACGACGAGCACCGGCTGTTGCTGGCTCCCCTCGATCCGTTCGTAGAACAGGCGATCTCCCCGCCGTCTCACATTGCCCTGAAACCCGCCGCTCCCCTGGGCGCGGAGGCGCGCTTCGAGCTCCTGGCGCCCTGGGATCTTGTCCAGAATGGACCGGCCATAGGCGTTCTGGGCGTCCGTCCACGCCGCCACCCGGGCGTCGAGCGCCTCGTCCGGCGCCTCCAGGCCCGCGCTCCCCTCCAGCCACCGATAGGGATCGACGATCTCGACGCCGTGCAGCACGTCTTTGGCGGGCTCGACGGCCGTGGGCGGGGGAGCGGCGTAAGCGGCGCCGATAGCGGCGATAGCGGCCATCGCGGCGAGGGTCGGGAAAGGAAGGAGCTTCATGCGCATGGGACCTCCTCCGGGGGACTACGAGAGACGCGCATGGAAGTTCTGGCAGGGGTGCTACAGTAACTCCCGATGCCCCGAGCTTTATCCCTCGAAGAGCGCGTCGTGCTCCGCAAGCTGGCCCACCGCAGCGACGTCCGGGCCTTCCTGACGATCGCCGCCGATTGGGGTGTGATTGTCCTGGCCGCGGCGCTCAGCGAGACGTTCTTCCACCCTTGGTTGATCCCGCTCGCGGCGATCGTGATCGCGCGGCAGATGAACGCGTTGTTCGAGCTGCATCATCACGCCATCCACGCCAATCTCTTCACGCGGAAAAGCTGGAATTCGCGGCTTCAGCTTTTCTATTCGCTCCCCCTCGCGACTACGATCGCCGCCGACCGGGACGATCACATGGATCACCACCGGACCTACACGGAGAAAGACACTCTGACCTGGGGCACCGGCTACGGCCTCGATCCGGCGCGGCGGCACGACCGGCGGTACATGACCTGGCTCCTGTGGATCCGGCCGTTCCTCGGGCCCTTGCAAGTCTCCGATTTCAAGGAGGTTCTGATCTCGAAGCGCTGGCTCGATCCGGCGTATCGCAATCCGGTGGCGGCGTTCTGGATCGGCGTCGTCGCGGTCTTCGGCCTCGTTGGCCGGCTCGATCTGCTGTTCTGGTACTGGGTCGTGCCGCGGTTCACGGTCTTTCCGATCCTCTTCTTCTGGGACGACATGCTCGGCCACTACAACAGCCCGCGCACCGGTACGCGGGAGATGCGCGGCCTGTGGTTCCGGCTCTTCGGCACCCATGGCACGAGCTTCCACAATATTCACCATCTCTATCCTGCGATTCCCTGGTTCAACATGGAGAGGGCGACCCGCTTGGCCCTCGACGAGTCCGAGGTGGACGTGGCCCATGGCTTCGTGGACGGGATGCGTCAGCTCGTGATTGCCCAGGATTGAGCCCTATAATCCCCGGCGTGACGATTCCCAAGGGACCCTGCGACGAAGGCGTAGTCCTGAAAGGCAAGACCGCCGCGCCCTGCGACCGGTCGGTGGAGCCGTGGGTGCTGGCGGCGACCATCCTCGGCTCCAGCATGGCCTTTATCGACGGCACGGCGGTCAACGTCGCGCTGCCGGCTCTGCAGGCGAGCCTGGGAGCCACGGTGGTGCAGGTGCAGTGGGTGGTCGAGGCGTACGCCCTCTTTCTTTCAGCTTTGCTGTTGGTGGGGGGCTCGCTGGGCGATCACTTCGGTCGGCGGCGGGTGTTTCTCGTCGGCGTCGCCGGATTCGCCCTCGCTTCCGCGTGGTGCGGTCTGGCGTCGGGAACGAATCAGCTCATCGCCGCGCGGGCCGTCCAGGGGATCGCGGCGGCGCTGCTGGTGCCCGGGAGCCTGGCTCTCCTTTCGGCCTCGTTCGACGAGAAGCGGCGCGGCAAGGCCATTGGCACGTGGTCCGGCTTCGGCTCGATTTCGGCTGCTGTGGGACCTCTGGTCGGTGGCTGGCTGATCGATCACGCGTCGTGGCGCTGGGTGTTCGCCCTCAACCTGCCGTTCGCGCTGGCGGTGATGGTCATCGCGATGCGGTACGTCCCGGAGAGCCGCGATCCCGAGGCCACCGGCCGGCTGGACTGGCCCGGGGCCCTCCTCGCCACGGTCGGTCTCGGAGGTGTGACCTTCGGGCTCATCGAGTCGTCGCGCCTGGGCTGGGACAACCCGCAGGTGTGGGGAGCGCTGGCGATTGGAGGCGGCTGCCTGGCGGCATTCCTCGCGGTGGAAGCGCGGACGAAGCAGCCCATGATGCCCCTCTCGCTCTTTCGTTCGCGGACTTTCGCCGGAGCCAACCTGCTGACGCTCTGGCTCTACGCGGCGCTGGCCGGCGCCCTGTTTTTCCTGCCGTTCAACCTCATCCAGGTACGGGGCTACAGCGCCACGGCGGCCGGCGCCGCGCTGCTGCCGTTCGTTCTCCTCATGTTTTCTCTCTCCCGCTTCTCCGGCGGCCTGGTGGATCGCTTCGGGGCTCGCCTGCCGCTCATCGTGGGGCCGGCCGTGGCCGCCTGCGGCTTCGTCCTGTTCGCGGTGCCGGGCACCGGCGGCAGCTACTGGACTGCGATTCTGCCGGCCATCCTCGTCCTGGGCCTGGGCATGACGATCAGCGTGGCCCCGCTCACCACGGCGGTGATGGGAGCGGTGGGGGAGAGCCATGCCGGAGTGGCGTCCGGCATCAACAACGCGGTGTCCCGCTGTGCCGGCCTGCTGGCCATCGCGGTGCTGGGCCTCGTCCTGCTGGGCGTCTTCAGCAACGGCCTCGACCGCCGCCTGGCCGGCCTCAACCTGCCTCCCGAGACGCGGCAGGCCCTGGCTGCGGAGCGCACGCGGCTGGCCAACCTCCAAGCCCCGGCTTCCGCGTCCCCACAGGTGCGGGCGCAGATCCACGCCGCGGTCGGCGAGGCCTTTGTGGACGGCTACCGCCGGGTGATGCTGGTGGCGGCGGGCCTCGCCGTGCTGGCATCCTTGAGCGCGGCGTCGCTGATCGAAGGCAAGTCTTCTTGAGCCGGCTGCGGGCTTGGCGTAGAGTCTCATCAGGACCTTGAGGAGAAACTCATGAACAAGAGATCGATCGTCTGCCTGGCCCTCCTGGGAGCTTCGGCGGCCCTCGCCACGGCTGCAGCGGACGCTCCGCGTGCCCGAGAGTTCGACTTCACCTACACCGCCCACGTCACGGAGCTGCCTGCGGACGCCCACCGGGTGGACGTCTGGCTGCCCTACCCGACGAGCGACGCGAACCAGGACGTGACCGTCACCGAGGTCACCGCGCCCTTCAAGCACGAGGTCGTCAAGGAGTCCAGGTTCGGCAACTCGATCCTGCACCTCTCCGCCACCGATCCCAAGGTGCCCGGCTTCGACGTCGAGATGAAGATCCACGTGCGGCGGAAGGAGTACCTCCACAACACCTTCGCGTCCCTGAAGACGGATGCCAAGGGCGCCCGTCCCGCGCCTGTCGCGATGTGGCTGAAGCCGGATCGGCTGGTGCCGAACGACGACAACATCCGCGACCTCGCCCGCGAGGTGACGAAAGACAAGAACGGCGACCTCGCGAAGGCCCGGGCCATCTACGACTATGTGGTCGATACGATGGCCTACGACAAGAGCGGCACCGGCTGGGGCAACGGCGACATCAAATGGGCCTGCGATGCGAAGCGGGGCAACTGCACCGACTTCCACGCCCTCTTCATCGGGCTCAATCGCGCGGTGGGAATCCCCGCCAAATTCGCGATCGGTTTCCCCCTGCCGCCGGAGCACGGGGGCGGCGAGATCCCCGGCTATCACTGCTGGGCGGAGTTCTACCTCGATGGCTACGGCTGGGTGCCGGTCGACGCCTCGGAGGCGCGCAAGCATCCGGAGAAGCGGGCCTACTTCTTCGGCGCCCACGACGAGAACCGGGTGCAGTTCTCGCTCGGCCGCGACATCGTCCTCAGCCCCAAGCAGGCCGGCGATCCCCTGAACTACTTCATCTATCCCTACGTCGAGGTCGACGGTCAGCAATACTCCAAGGTTTCCAAAACCTTCCACTACAAGGACCAGGATGCAGGGCCGCGCGCCGCTGCGAAGTAGCGAAGCTCGTCCAATCGCCTCATGATGGGGATCATCACCCAGAGCGTCGCGTCTCCTCTGGGCTGCTGGACGCACAGCCGGTGGAGCCCCGCGCATTTGGCGGGGCTGGTCGAGGCCTTCTGGTATTTCGAGGGGCGGACGACCTTCGCCCGCGAGCGGAACTTCCCCAACGGGATGTTCGAGCTGATCGTCCACTTTGGCGAGACGTACCGGGTGGTCGAGGGACCGTGGACAGGGCGATGCTCGACGGCCTGCTTCGGCGGGATGATGTCCGGTCCCTCGGTGGTCGAGGCTCCTGCCTCGGCTCCTCCCGTTCTTGGCGTACGGCTCCATCCCGCCGGGGCCTACGCTCTGCTCGCCACGCCACTTTCCGAGATGAGCGGGCTCACGGTCGATCTGCAGGACGTCGCCGGCCGGGCGGCGGCGGAGCTCGTCGAGCGCTGCCATGGCGCAAGCTCGGGCGAGGAGCGCCTGCGGCGGGCGGTGGACTGGGTCTCGGAGCGCATGGCGCGTTCGCGGAGCGTGGATCCGGTGATCGCCTGGGTGGCCGGCCAGATCGAGCGGCGGGAGGGCGCGGTGGCGATCTCCGCTCTGCGCGAGCGGACCGGCCTCTCGAAGACGCGCCTGGCCACCGAGTTCCGCGAGCAGATCGGTTTGGCGCCGAAACAGTACGCGCGCGTCCTCCGCTTCCGCCGCGCCCTCACGATGGTGAATGCCGGAGAGGAGACGCTGGCCGATGTCGCGCTCGCCGCCGGCTACTACGATCAACCGCATCTGAACGCGGAGTTCCGCGAGCTGAGTGGCTTCTCCCCCCGGGAGTTCCTAGCCGCCCGCCGCTACCCCGAGAGCGTGAGCCTCGCCGAGACGGCTCCCTAACCGCAGACTTTTTTCCAAGACTTGGCCTTGGCGCCGCCGTAAGCTCCTGTGCAGGCCATGGGAAAGTGGCCGTCAAGACAGGAGGAAGCCATGTCGATCCAGGTGATTCCGTATCTACACGTGAAGGGCGCGGCTCGCGCCATCGAGTTCTACGTCCGAGCCTTCGGCGCCAAGGAAGTGGTGCGCCTCAGCGAGCCCGGCGGGCGGATCGGCCATGCCGAGATTCAGATCGGCGACGCGCGGATCATGCTCGCCGACGAGTTTCCGGAGCACGGGATTCGCGGTCCGCAATCCCTCGGCGGCACCTCGGTGGGAATCCACCTCACCGTGCCGGACGTCGACGCCGTGGCCGAGCAGGCCGTCGCCGCGGGCGCCAGTCTGTCGAAGCCTATTCAGGACGAGTTCTACGGCGAGCGGGGCGGAAAGCTGGAAGATCCCTTCGGGCACACCTGGCACCTCGTCACCCGCATCGAAGATGTGTCGCCCGAGGAGATGCAGCGGCGGTACGAGGTGTTGATGGCGGGCGGGGAGGAATAGCAGCGGGGAAGAAAAGGGGCAGCCCTGGCGGGCCGCCCCTTTTTGATGTCCTAACCGATCAGGCGTTCTTGCGACGCTTCAGCATGGCGAAGGCCGCACCGGCCAGAATCAATCCCAGTAAGACCAACCCGAGCGTCGAGAGGGTTGGGATTGGGCCGACATCCACTCCTGGCACCGCGATGTTCGTGGGGTTGGCTGTGCCACCCACCCCAGGATCATCGGTCTGTGCCGTGGACTCGTTGGTGCCGTTGCCGTCGGCGTCGAAGGCGATGGTCCCCTGGTTCGAGACGGTCATGCCGGCGGCTGTGGGAAGAATCGTGGCGGTGATGGTGATCGTCACCGAGCCTCCGGCGGCCGGGATTGCACCGTTCCAGGTGACGGTGTTGGTGCCGGTGGTCGCCACCGCGGTGCCGCTCGAAGCCGTGGCGGAAACCAGTGCCAGCTTCGGCGGCAGAACGTCCGTGAATTCGTTGCCAGGATTGTCGCCCTGGGCTCCAGTGCCGCTGTTCGTCAGCGTCACCGTGTAGGTGAGAGTGCTACCGACGGTGAAGGTTCCGGCGGCTGTCTTGGTGCCGGAGACCAAAGCACCCGGCGCGGAGGTGATCGTGTCGGTGTCGGTCGCCGAGTTGTTCCCCGGGGTCGGATCGGTGACTCCGGCGGGTGCCGTCACGGTGGCCGTGTTGCTGAGCGTTCCGGTCGCCGCGTTCGAGAGGGTGCAACTCGCGGTGTAGGTCACGCTGCCACCGCTGGGCAGGTTGACGGTGCCGTTGATGTTGCCCGAGCCGGAGGCCGTGCAGGTGCCGCCGGCGGTACCCGCGCAGGTCCAGGTGCAGGTGAGCGAAGCCGGGAAGGTGTCGGTCACGGTCGTACCCGCGGCATTGCTGGGACCCAGGTTGGAGGCCACGATGGTGTAGGTCACCGAGCCGCCCGCCGCCACCGAGGTGACACCGTCGGTCTTGGTGATGCCCAAGTTTGCACTGGCCGTCAGCGAGTCGCCGTCGGTCGCCGAGTTGTTCCCCGGGTTCGGATCGGTGACTCCGGCGGGAGCCGTCACCGTTGCCGTATTGGTCAGTGTGCCGGTGGCCGCAGGCGAGATGGTGCAACTCGCCGTGTAGGTCACGCTGCTGCCGCTCGGCAGGTTGACGGTGTCGTTGATGTTGCCCGAGCCGGACGCCGTGCAGGTACCGCCGCCTGCGCCGGTGCAGGTCCATGTGCAGGTGAGCGAGGCCGGGAAGGTGTCGGCCACGGTTGCACCCGTGGCGTTGCTCGGACCCGCGTTGGAGGCCACGATGGTGTAGGTCACCGAGCCGCCGGGAGTCGCCGTGGTCACGCCGTCGACCTTGGTGATCGAGAAGTCCGCGCTCGCCGTCAGCGTGTCGCTGTCGGTCGCCGAGTTATTGCCGGGGGTCGGATCGGTGACTCCGGCGGGTGCCGTCACCGTTGACGTGTTGCTCAGCGTGCCCGTGGCCGCGGCCGAGATGGTGCAACTCGCCGTGTAGGTCACACTGCCGCCGGAAGGCAGGTTGACGGTGCCGTTGATGTTTCCCGAGCCGGAGGCCGTGCAGGTGCCGCCGCCGGCACCCACGCAAGTCCACGTGCAGGTGAGGGAGGCCGGGAAGGTGTCGGCCACCGTTGCTCCCGTGGCGCTGCTCGGTCCGGCGTTGCTGGCGGTGATGGTGTAGGTCACCGAGCCGCCGGGCGTGGCCGTGGTGACGCCGTCGGTCTTGGTGATGGCAAGGTCGGCCGTCGCCCCCAGCCCGTCGCTGTCGGTCGCCGAGTTATTGCCGGGGGTCGGATCGGTGACTCCGGCGGGTGCCGTCACGGTGGCCGTGTTGCTCAGCGTGCCGGTGGCTGCCGCCGAGATGTTGCAGCTCGCCGTGTAGGTCACGCTGCCGCCGTTCGGCAGGTTGACGGTGCCGTTGATGTTGCCCGAGCCGGAAGCCGTGCAGGTGCCGCCGCCGGCGCCGACGCAGGTCCAGGTGCAGGTGAGCGAAGCCGGGAAGGTATCCGCGACCGTGGCGCCCGTGGCATTGCTGGGTCCGGCGTTGCTGGCCGTGATGGTGTAGGTCACCGAGCCGCCCGGGGTCGCCGTGGTGACGCCGTCGGTCTTGGTGATGCCAAGGTTGGCACTCGCCGCCAGCGTGTCGCTGTCGGTCGCCGAGTTGTTACCGGGGGTCGGATCGGTAATACCGCCCGCTGTCGCCACGGTCGCCGTGTTGGTCAGCGTGCCGGTGGCCGCAGCCGAGATGTTGCAGCTTGCGGTGTAGGTCACGCTGCCGCCGCTCGGCAGGTTGACGGTGTCGCCAATGTTGCCTGAGCCCGCTGCCGTACAGGTGCCGCCGCCAGCGCCCACGCAGGTCCAGGTGCAGGTCAGCGAGGCCGGGAACGTGTCGGCCACGGAAGAGCCCGGCGCGTTGCTGGGGCCCGCGTTGCTGGCCGTGATGGTGTAGGTCACCGAGCCGCCCGGGGTCGCTGTCGTCACGCCGTCGGTCTTGGAAATCCCGAGATTGGCCTGGGGCGTCAGCGTGTCGGTATCCGTCGCACTGTTGTTGGCGGCGTTCGGATCGCCGGCGAGCGTCACCGTCGCGGTGTTGCTCAGTGTGCCCGTAGCCGCGGCAGCGATGGCGCAGGTCGCCGTATAGGTGACGCTGGCGCCCGCGGGGAGGTTGACGGTGGCGTCGTTGATGTTGCCCGAGCCGGAGGCCGCACAGGTGCCGCCGCCCGCACCCGTGCAGGTCCACGTGCAGGTGAGGACCGCTGGGAAGGTATCCGCCACCGTGGCGCCGGTCGCCCCCGTGGCGGATGCGTTCGACGCTGTGATGGTGTAGGTCACCGAGCCGCCGGGCACCGCCGAGACGACGCCGTCGGTCTTCGTGATCCCCAGATCCGCAGCCGCCACGCCAGAGACGTTGATGCAGCCGTTGGCGGTGACGCTCTGGCCGTCGGGATTGGTGATGGTGACGTTCTGCGACCCCGCGACGAGCGCCGTGATGTTCAACGTCACCTGGGTCGGGCTGTTGAACGTCACGCTGTTGACGGTCGCGTTGGTGACCGTGGCGTTGATGTGACTGAATGGCAGAGCCGGCGGCGGCAGGTTGGCCCCCGGATCGTAGAAGCCCGAGCCGCCGCTAGAGGTGGCGGTAATCACCACGTTGCCGGTAGGCCCCGTAAAGGAGATCGGGCTGCCGGAGCAGGTCGGCGTCGCAGGCGGCGGCGCCGCCAGGCAACCGACCCGCACCGCGTAGAGGTTCAAGGCTTGGTTGTACTCCTGGATCGTACAGACCGACATGTCGTCGATCGGGTCGACGACGGTGAAGGAGTAGTCGCCCCAACGGCGCGGACCACCCGGATCAGCCGGCGGGTTGTAGTTCGAAGTGGTAGTCCCGAAGGGCACCGCGGCCACGGCAGGCGGTCCGGTCATCGTACCGAGGGCGTCTCCCGCAAGCCTGCCAACGTACACCGGCGTCGCGCCTGTCGTGGTGCCGGCCATGGAAGTGCCGAGCACCGCGTGCCCTTGTCCGGTGACCACGACCGAAGGCATCCAGTACGTTTTTGCGCCGGCCCGGGTGGCGAGGTTGTCGAACACCGTTCCCGACTGGACGAGTGTTGGTGTCGTCGTGAGGTTCTGAAACTCATACCAGCGGGTCGCCCAGCGCGATTGAGCCCCGGTGTTGGCAACGCCTGTGTTGAGCACCGTGAAATTTTGGGCCGACCACAGCCGGCCGTTGCGGATCATGGCCTGGAAGAAGCGGTCGTCAATGGCGTCGAGGCGCCCGTTGGCCCCTCCGGTGTTCCCCAGATGGTCACTGCCAAGATAGTTGGCAGGACTGATGGTCGTGGTCGGCACGGTGACGGGGATGTTGGCGGAGATGGTCGGTGTCAAGGAGCCCGGATTGCTCACCCGCCGAAACTGGATGGTGCTGAAGGCGGCGTTATCGGGCCCGACGAAGTACCCCTCGGTCGCGCCGGGGTCGAAGTTGTCGACGCCGCGCGGCGATTCCGGCCCGGCTCCCGCGCCAGCCGCCAAGTTGGGGAACGAGGTGACGACGATCGGTCCCGCGCCGAGGGTCGAAGTCTTCTGCACGACGTAGCCGTTGGTGCCCACGAAGGCGCCCGCGCCGGAGAAGATGTTGCAGCCCACATAGAGCGCGTTGACGTCGATGCCCAGGGACGGATAGTCGCAGAAGTTGCCACTCGCGTCCGTCGAGAAAAAGAAGAAGGTCCAGACCGTGCTGCCGCTGATCACCCCGGCGCTCGCCGCGTCGCTCACCGCGACCATCCAGCGGTTGACGGCCGTCGTCGTGCAGGTGGCGTTCGTGCACGGCACGTCGATGATGGACATGTACCAGCGGGCGGTGAACCGGTCGTAGCGGATCTGCGGGTCGCTGGTGAAGTCGAGCACCACCGGCGGGCTCACGGGAGTCTCCACCGAGGCGAAGAAGACGTCGGGATCGGCGTTGATCACCCCGTCCGCGACTCCTGCCTTGGTGAAGGAGCGGATACGGCCATTGACGAAGACGATGTACTGCGACGGCCCGACCGTGCCCATGGAGTCGGGAGGAAACGCTCCCGTGTCGGTGAGCGTCGCACCGTCGAAGGAGTTGAGCGTCGTATGGATCTTGACCGACTCCGGCGTGAGCGCCTTGTCCGGCTCGGCCGCCGGGAACCGTGATACCGCCGGGGCGTTCGGGTTCTGCGGCAGATTTCTACGGTCAGGGTACTCGAGCTCGTGATCGGGGTGCGGCTTGGCCGGCGGGCTCGCCGCCTGCCGCTGCATGATGCTGGCCGTGCTCTCCCGAATGCCGGGCGTGGCGGCCAGCCTGATGCCGGGTGTGTCGGCCCAGGCGCTCGCGGAGAAGAGAGAGGCGAAGATGACGAACAAGCTGAGGCGGGCAGCCGTGAGAGCTCGGGGACTGACCATGATCCTGCTCCTCCCTGGAGGCGGGTAAACCGGGCGTAGAAAATCTAAGGCACCTGGAGCGTCTTCTCTATCAGGTCGCCTCAGGGCTGTCAAGTTGCCGGCCTCCTTTCGGAATTCAGCTACGATCAAACTGCGCCGGAGATCCCGGAGCCATCCCAAGGAGGTGAAGAGATGAACGCTCGCCAAGCGTCCGCCGTTCTCGCCGGTGTTGCACTGTCCTTTGTGCTGCTCGGCCAAGCCAGGGCCGAGTCGCCGAAAACCGAGATCCAGGGTGCGGCGATCCTCGATCACGCCTGCGGCAAGGTCGCCGTCAAGCACATGGGGCTGATTCATGCCGGCAAGTTCGAAGAAGCCAACAAGCTCGGTACCCAGGAGATGCAGGACCAGTGGAAAGCCCTGCCTGCCAAGGACCGCACGATGATGACCGAGATGATGAAGGAGATGTCGAAAACGGGGGAGCAGCTCGCCGCTGATATTAAAACCGGCGGGAGTCTTGTGATCGAAGGCACCAAGGCCACGCTGACCATCAAACAAGAGCACAAGGATGCCAACGGTTCCACCACCGATACGCTGACGCAGAGCTACGTGCTCGACGGCGCCGTGTGCCGGATTACGCGGTAGACCTTATGAGACCGATGTCGCCGGAGCTGGAAACTCTCGATCAATTACTGGGCGGCGACCTGCCGATTACTGTCGTGAGGGAGAGCAGGTAGACGCCGGAGTTCTCCCCTCCCTCTCCGGCTTGCCAGAAGTCTTTGGAGAGCGCAGACTCGGTCTCACGACATGCAGACCTCGAGAGCGATCCTGGCGGCCCTCACCCTCTTCGCGAGCTCCCCGCTCGCCGGATCGGCGCCGGCGGCCCTGGGAATCTCCCTGGCGAAGGCAGCGGCGCAGCAGGTGGGAGTGACCAGGCTTTACGATCCGGCCTACCTCCGCATCGGCTATCCGAACGGCGACGTGCCTGCCGAGCGCGGTGTCTGTGCCGACGTGGTGGTGCGGGCCTTTCGCCGTGTGGGAGTTGATCTCCAAGCCGAGGTTCATGCCGACATGGTGAAGAATTTCGGCGTCTATCCCCGGAGCTGGGGATTGAGCCGGCCCGATAGCAACATCGATCACCGCCGGGTTCCCAACCTCATGAAGTACTTCGAGCGGCAGGGCAGGAAGCTGCCTCTCGAGGGTCCCTATCAGCCCGGGGACGTCGTCGCCTGGCGCCTTCCTGGCGGCCTGTATCACATCGGAGTCGTCGCCGAGGATCGCGTTCCAGGCACCGACCGGCTTTACATGATCCACAATATCGGCGCCGGTGCTCGCAAGGAGGACGTCCTCCATGCGTTCGTGATCCTCGGCCACTACCGGTGGTGAGCTGGGGGCCTGTCCTGTAGAACTGTCGCCGTCGCCATCCGTATCCAGGAGCTGGGAAGCTCCTCGGGAAGGAGATCGTATGACGACGGCAGCGAAAGTAGCTCGCCTTCTTGTCCTTGGAATGATGGCAAGCTGTATCGTGGCCTGCAAGGCGAAGGCTCCGAAAGCCCCTCCCGGTCTGGGGCCCAAGGTGGCTCCGGATGCGTGCGCAAAGCTCACGAAAAAGGACATGGAAGCCATCCGGGAGGCGATGATCGAATATTGTGAGGCCGATCCACGGCCATTTTACTGGGATTCTTACCTTCAAGAGCTGCGTGAGGTCAGCATTTATATGCCGGGTCAGGCGGAGAGCCCTTTCCCTGAGACGTCTTTGATTGGGCTCTGGAAATGCGAGGTGCGTGACGGGCATTTCGTCATGGCCGAGCTCGGGCGTCCTCCCGGAAGAACCTCCTTTGGCGTCTACCTGGCGAGAGAAGGAGGCCGGTGGACGGTCCGCAAGGAGTTTGGTGGCTATGAGCTCTTCCGTTTCAATTGATCTGCCGGGACATGGCAGGTATGGCGCTAAATCACCACGCCGCTCGACCGCAGCTTGAGCCGCCTTGGCGTGAAGTGCGGAATGGGCAGCGGATCGAGGAAAGGCAGGCCGCTGTGCCAGAAGCCGCGATGGTCCACCTTCTCGCCGGTCCGGTAGAAGTGGACGAGATAGGCGACGTCGCTGGTGGAGAACTCCGTCAGCCAGGCGTCGAGATCCCGGACTCCGAGGTCGTGTAGAAGCCGCAGGCCGTAGCGGGAGGCGTCCTTTTCGTACCGATCGACCTCCTCGAGCTCGGCCTCGCTGTAGGTGCCGGGCTCCTTGCTGCCGATGTCCGGAGCCTGCCCGGCGAGATTCCACTGCACCGTATGGCCGAAGAGATGGATCAGATTGAAGGCGATGAGCTCGTACTCCTGCTCGAAGTCGATCCAGATCTCCTCGCCGTCCAGATCGCCCACGAAGGGGGCGGGGACGTCGACGAACAGAATGGGAATCCCATAATGCTGCTCGATCTCGGCTCGGAGAAGCTCGATGACCTCCTGGAGGCGTTCAGGGGCCGGGGTTGGGGAGTCTGAAGCCGGTGCCGCCGAGGCGGGTCCCGGCGCCGGATTGACGCCTTGAGAGCTAGGGTTCTCGTCCATTGCGGAGAATCATAGCGGAGAATCTTACGGGCAGACCGCCGTCCCGCTCTTGGTGAAGGCCAGGAGCCCCCGATTGAAGGTCGCGACGTAAATGCGGCATGGATCTTTCGGATCCAGGGCGAGGGTGTTCAGATAGTAAAACGATGGGCCCGGGGCGAAGGGGGCCCAGCTCTGACCCCCGTCCTCGCTTTCATAGACGTTGTCCTGGTCCACGACCGCGTAGAGCGAGCCGAAAGGCGAGGCGACCAGCGACTTTACGGTCCGATTGCGAAACGCGCTGCTCACCGGCGTCCAGTGATCGCCGCCGTCGGTGCTCTTGTAGACGTCGCCGCCGGAGACCGTCCAGACGGTGCTCGGCGCCAGGGGATCGGCCGTGACGATGGCGACGGGGGTGGGAAGCCCATCCTGGATGAGGGTCCAGGTCGCTCCTCCATCGGTGGTGCGCACGAAACGCGCCTTGAAGTCGAGCGTGCCGGCCGCGTAGACGGTGGACGGCGCGGACGGTGGGATATCGAGAGCGAGGTAGAAGCCGCCGCTCGCCGGGCCGGGCACGGTGGTCCAGGTGTCTCCGCGATCCGTGCTCCGCAGGAGGCCGCCCTGTCGTGAGGCGGCCCAGAGGGTGGCCGGGTGCTGCGGAGCGATCGCCAACGCCAGGGTGAAGCCGGCGTTGCCGCCGGTTTCCCAGGTCAGCCCGCCGTCGCCGCTCCGTAGGATCAGGCCTTCGTCGCCCTGGATGTAGACCGCTGCCGCATCGAGCGGATCGATGGCGACCAGGGGCGGCGCGTTATGGATGGAGAGCGGGGGCCCGGGCTCGATCGCGGTCCAGGTCTCGCCGCGGTCGACGCTCTTGAAGGGGACGAGATCGGAGATGCTCCAGAGCGTGTCGGGGTCCTGCGCGGCCACATTCACGGAGGCCACGTTGGAAGCCGAGAGACCCCGGCTGTCGAACGTCCAGGAGCTGCCGCCGTCGGCGCTTCGGAACACGCCGCTCGGGCGCAGGTGCAGGGCATCCGGGCCCTCGACTCCCGCATAGAGGATCTGCGGGTGAGAGGTGGAGGTGAGGAGGACGGTGACGGAGCCGAAGGAAGGGAGACCCTGGGTGACAACCGTCCACGTCTCGCCGCCGTCCTGGCTGAGGTACAGGCCGCCGCCGGCTCCGGCGAAGACGGCGTTGGGCTGCGTTGGGTGCGCGACCAGGGTGAGGACGGTGTTGAATTGGGGGAACCTCAGTTTTTTCCAGGTCGTGCCGTCGTCGGTGCTCTTGTACACGTCGGAGGGCGTGCCGGCGTAGAGGGTGTGCGGGGAGCGGCGGTCGATCGCCAGAGCCCGGATGCTCTGATTCTCCATCACGCCGCTGTGGATCGGCCGCCAGGAAAATCCTCCGTCGAGGCTCATGTAGAGGCCTCCCCCTCGGTTGCCTTGGATCGAAGTCCACATGCGGCGTGGGTTGGCGGGATCGAAGGACACCCACGAGGCGGAGTAGTGGGGCTGCGCCAGCCCCCTGGTGAGGAGCTTCCACCGGCCGCCGCTGTTGGTGCTTTGGTAGAGCCCATTCGCGGTGGCGGCGAACACCGTCCCGGAGAACCGGGGATGAGCGGCGATCTTGAGGACGTTGAACGCGCCGAGAGAGGTTCTTGTCCAGCTCGCGCCCCGGTTCGTGCTCTTGAACAGACCTGCCGACTGGCCGGCATAGAGCGTGGAAGGATGAAAGGGATCGACGGCGAGCGTGGCCACAGGCACCCGGCGGTCGAGCCCGTTGCCGGTCCAACTCCAGGTGGCGCCGCCGTCCATGCTGCGGAAGACCCCGGCATCGACGGCCGCATACAGCACTTGCAGCTTATCCGACTCTGAGATCAAGTCGAATACCGAGCCACCATCCGGGCCGAGCAGACTCCACGAGCCCTCCACGGCTGGCAGAGCGGACAGAGGTGCCGCCCCCGTGAGGAGGAGGCCGATCAGAAGCAGGCGCGGAAACGGCGACGACATGGTGAATCTCCTCTACGGCGATGGCTGCGGTTGTCTATTGTACGGGCCAGCCGAGGAGTTCGTTTGCTGAGCGGGGGAGGCACTAAACAGAGGCCGCTCCTTTGGCGTCTAGGAGAGCAAGGAGAATTGACTATGAAGATCGTGCTCTGCGCCGTCTGTCTTTCGCTCTGTCTCGCCGCGGCGGCGGTTGCTGGTGAAGTCAAGACAATCGCCATGAATGGCGTCCCCGCACCGGTCGTCGTGGCGGTTGCGGCTGGCCAGATGATGAGGATCCTGGCTTGCGTCTACGATGGTGTGGACACGGTTAACGGCAACCCCGCCTCTCCGGTGCTCGTCTACACTCCGAGCACTCAGACGCAAGGAATCAATTTACACGCCGGTCTTCTCAAGCAGGCCTTGGTACAGGCCCCCCAAGGTGTCTACCTGGCCGGCCCCGCAAAGGTGGTCTTCAACGGCGCGAACTTGTCGAGAGAATTCTTCCTGGACTACGAGATTGTCCCGTCGGTCCGCTGAGGGGAGGCTCCCGGACGCGGCGGTGTTATGAAGTACCATCGCTTCCGATTACTGATCACCCCTGGTCCGACAGGCGGCTACGCCGTCCACGCCTTTACCCCCAAGGGAGAAGGAAAGGCCCACTTCGAGCGTCCCTTCCCGCAAGGCCACGCGGACGTTTCCCTTGCGGCTCTTTGGCGGGCGGCCCAGGTCGAGCGCGATCTTCATGGTCATGCGGCGGCGCCGGAACTGTCTCCCGAAGCCATCGGGGAACGACTTTTTGAGGCCCTCTTCCAGGGCGAGATCCTTCGTCTCTACGAGCGGAGCCTTGATCTATTGCAAGCGGACTCCAAAGGATTACGCCTTGAGCTGACGCTGGATCCGCTCAATCCCGACCTTGCCGCCTTGCAAGCGTTTCCGTGGGAGCTGATGCGGCAACCCGGTACACCGAAGTTTCTAACACTCAGCCGTCGATCCCCTGTCACCCGCTTTCTGACAGTGCCACAGCCGGTTAATGCAGCCCCTCTTCCACATCCCCTCCGTATCCTTACTGTGGCAGCCAGTCCGCGTCACCCGGAGTCAAGCTTGCCGCTCCTCGACTTGGACAAAGAGCTCGGTAACCTCCGGGAAGCCGTAGGGACGGCCAACGTCATCACGCCGGAGGCTTCCACCCTCGCCGCCTTACGTAAGGCGCTCCCAGGGTGCCATGTGCTCCACTTCATGGGCCACGGCGGCTCAAGCACGGCCCAAGCGGAGAAGGTTCTTTTCTTCGAGGCCGAGGACGGAAGCGAAGCCCCAATACGGGGAGAGGATCTGGTAAACACGATCGCCGATTCTCCAACCTTGCGGCTCGTTGTCCTCAACGCGTGCAAGTCGGCTATGGTGCCGCAAATGGAATTCGATGCCTTCGCAGGCGTGGCCAACACCCTGGTGCTCGGCGGTATGCCGGCTGTGGTCGCCATGCAGCATTCGATCTCCGACGCGGCGGCGATCACATTCAGCCGTGCTTTCTATCAGCACCTCTCGGCTGGCGATCCAGTGGACGCCGCCGTGACCGAAGGGCGCAAGGCGGTGCACTCGGCGAATCCAGCGGGCATGGAATGGGCCACTCCAGTCCTTTTCATGCGGACTCCGACCGGCGAGCTGTATCCGGAAGAAGACCTCTGGGACGACCCTTCAGCGAGGAGAAAAAGAGCCCGCCGGCTGACCGCCGCGTTCCTGGCTCTCTTCCTCGTTGTTCTTGTCGTCGCTGCTCTCGCCGCCTGCCGTTGGCGGGTGGAGCGGCTTGTCGCCGAGGGTGCGACGCTCTCTGAACACAGGCAATGGAAAGAGGCCGGCGAGCGCTTCCAGGCTGCCCTGAAGCTCGCACCGGGTTCAGCGGAGGTGCTGTCGGACCTAGCGGGGGCCGAGGAGAATCTCGGTGACTTCCGGGCCGCCGAGGACCACTACCGAGAGGCTGTGCAGCGGCAGCCGGAATCCGCGGAGCATTTGTACAACCTGGGACATTTTCTCAATTCCCGAACGAGTTACGACGAGGCCTACCGGTTTCTCCAGGCCGCCGTAAATAGAGACCCTCAGCGGGCCGATACCTATGGCGATTTGGCAGAAGCTGCCGCCGCCCGCGGCATGCTCGGGAAGGCGCGCCTCTTCTTGGGGGCCGCCCTCGGGATCGACCCGGAGCGCCCGGCCTTATACCGGCGTCTTGGCGAGTTGGAGCTCGACGCCGGGAACCCCCAAGCGGCTCTTTCCCACTTGAATGAGGCAATCCGGCGTTACCCCCTTGGCGACCTCAGGCGGGTGGAGACGACCTGGTTGCTGGCTGCGGCTTACGACCGGCTCGAAAACATTCCAGCGGCCTGCCATGAAATCAGTGAGATCCATCGCCTCGATCCGCCGGGAATTACCCCTTGGGCTCAGAAGGCCGAAGCGGTCGCCGCGCGGCGTGGCTGCCGGCGCGAGTCTTGAGGGGTGGAGATAGAGAAAGATGATTAAAAAATGGCTCCCTGCAGCGCCGCTGTTGCTCAGTTTGATTTTCGTCGCTGACGGGGTAGCTGGCTCGACCGAGCTGACAGGCGTCCTCACGCAGGTCGACGGCACCGTACAACTCGCCGGTCTTGGCGTGAACGACCTTCCAGTGGCCAGCCTATGGCAAGTGATTCACGCAAAGGTTACGGTACGCGTCCCCGAGGGCGGCGCCGTCGGCGTTGTTTGCTCGAACCGCCACTTCGTCCGGCTTCAGGGGCCAGCGTCGTGGTCCCTGACCGAAAAATCCTGTCTTGCCGGTAGGGAGTTGACGCCTGGCGAGTACGCCCTTGTTGTCCCCCAGGCCGGGCGTTTCAAGGTCGTCTCCGGTCTGCTGACGCTTGAGCGGGAGATCCGGGTCGCCGCTGGAGACGATTCACTCGCTCCGCTACTGCTCTCCCCACGGAACACAGTGCTGAGATCGCCGCGTCCGTCGGTCTCCTGGTTACGGCTGCCGGCGGCGGCCGAGTACCGGGTGGAGTGGAGCGGGCGCCGCTCCGCCTATGACACCCGGCTGGTCGCCGGCGACGTTGTCTGCGCGGCAGACCGAGGCGGGGCCGATGTCTGCTCCTTGCCCTGGCCCTCGGACCGCCCCGATTTGGCCCCAGACGAGACCTTCTTCCTCAGGATCGCGGCACGTGGCGGTACCGTCGAGCCTTGGCATTGGACCGACCCCGTGGAGGTGCGCACCCCGAGGGTCTCTGCTGCCGCGACTCTGGAGGGCCGCCTCCGGGATTTGGAAAGCCTCGGCCTTGAAGGACCCGCGCTCGAAATGGCACGGGCCGGCCTGCTCGCTCAGGGGGAGCTCTATGCTGATGCCGCCGAGGCCTACCGGCAGGCTTTAGCCGCCGCACCTACTCCCGAGTTGCACGCCACCCTCGGCGATGTCTACCTCGCGATGGGCCTCCTGCAATTCGCCGAGCCGCGCTACCGCGAGGCGGCAAGAGATGGAGGGCCGTCCGTACAGGCCGCCGCAGCCTTCGGGCTCGGCCGCATCGAGTATGCCCGTGCCCGCTATCGCGAGGCGGCGATGGATTTTCGGCAGGCGCGGGAGCTGTTCGCCGGGCAGAATTTGGGAGAGGAAGAAACGGCGGCTCGCCAAGCGGCGGAGAGGGCTACAGCCCGCGCTCTGAAGAACTGAGGAAACCGACAGTCAGCGCCGTCCGTGTATCGCACTGCGCCCGATCAGGATCTGACCGGCCAAGTCTCCCTTGAGCTTTGGGACCTGTAGGCCTTTAGTCGCCTTCTCTACCTTCGGGCCGATGTAGTTGTAGACATCAAGCAGACTGATGTTTTCTTCGCCTTTCACGCCCGCCGCGCCGTGGAGGGCCTCCAATAGGTAGTAGGTGAACACCCCGTGGCCGAAGTCAGCGCTCTCCTGGGCCGCTTGGTCGGGTTGGCTTGCCGAGAGCACTACTCGGCCCTTCCCTACGTGCGCCATTCGGTCGAGGAATTCGTCGCTGATCGGCGCGCGCTCGCCTGCCGCCTTCGGATCATAGGGGGAACGGCCGCCGGCGGCGCCGCTAAAGCAACTGTCGAGGATGACGACCACTCGGTCCGGAATCAGGCGGCGGAGGATGTTCGTCACCTCGTCCATTTCGAGGGCGGTACTGTAGAGGTCGTTCCGGCTGGCGTCGTAGGGGAGAAAATACTTGCTGAGCCCGTCTGGATCCAGGCTCGTCGTCACATGGTCGCGCATGCCATGACCGGCAAAGTAGAGGATCACCGTGTCCTTCGGATCTTGGGCCTTGGCGACGATCAGGGTGCCGATGAGACTCTTGATCTCTCGCAAAGTCGCCTGTTCGTTGACCCGTAGGAAGATCTGACTCTCCGGCAGGCTGAAGGTGCCACGGAAGTAGTCGTAGATGGCCCGAGCATCCGCGTCGGCATAACCCAGGCCGGGGATCGATGGGTCCTGATACTTGCTGATCCCAATCGCGACCACCCAGATACGGCCGACCTCGCGGTCATGGAACAGGGAAAGCGAACGAGTGCTGCGCAGCCCTTGCCGGGTGACTACTACCACCTCGAACTGGTTCTCCCCGTCTTCGAGCTGAACCGGAAGCTCGAACTGAGTCAGTTGCATGCCTGAAGAGGCGCTCGCGGATCGCTTGGCTCCCTCGATCGGAAGGAGATGCTCGTTCTGCGTCAAGCGGACCTCGGCGAGTTCTGCGGGCGACTGGACCTCGAAGCGTAGGACGGTGGCCTCGGCGATCAGGTGCTCGCCTGGAGTGTTGCGCAGGAACGAGATGCTGGCCGGCGCCGTGGGAGCGAAAGCTGGAGGTCTTTCCGGCGCCCGCTCCAAAGTCGGCGGCGGGGCAATGACTGCCGCGTCCTCTTCCGTCACGGTGACCGAGGCATTTTGAATGAACTGTGGAAAGTCCCTCTGGGTCAAGGTGATGCGCAGCGGAGCAGCGCCCAGGAGTGCGTTGCGCCTTACGTTGATTGGAATGCTCGACCCTGGCGCCGAAGCCTGCGGATCGAGGCCGCCGAGTGTGATCTTCCGTGACTGAACAGGGACACCACGCTCGTCCAAGAGGTCGACGCCAGAGACGGCTGAGACCACTTCCATGACGACCTCCTCGGCACGGAGTGGACCGGTGTTTCTGAGGCGCAGGGCCAGCTCACCGCGGGTGCCGCGGGTGAGGGTGGGCGGCACGGTAGTCTCCAGGGAAAGCTCCGGGCGCAGGGACCGGAAACCCAGGGTGATGGGCTCTCTCCGGGGAGGGAAGTCTTGCTGAGAAACCGTAAGGGTGAAGCGCAGATCCCCATGGGGGCGATCGAGCCCATACCCCCGCGGGACGTCAAAGACGAATCGTTTCGCCACTCCCTCGGCCTGCGCCGGCAGATCACCGGCGTCGAGCACCGCGGGATGGGGTATCAGCTTGGGGTCGTCGGATTCGACCGTGATCCGGACACCCCGCGCCGGAAGGTCGCCGCGATTGGCGGGAGTGACAGCGACTTCGATCCGCTCCCCGTTATTGACTTGGCCGTCGCGGTTGCCCGAAGAGCCTGCCGAGTTTCCGTCGTAGAGGCGATATGCCAGCTCCACGCCGGGGCGCTTGGTGCGGATCTTCCACGCCTGGTCTCTCGTGGCCGAGCCTACCTGAGGACCTCGGACTTCCACCGCCTTGAAGGACAAGAGCAACTCGGTTGCCTGGACGGTGAGAGGAAGCCGGAACAAGAGCCGCGCCTCTTCCATCCGATCCGCCGCGAGCCGCGGTAGGACGACGGTCGAGTCGAGGATTTCAGCAGGGACCCTGGGAGATGCCATCGTAACCGCTACACCCATGGCCTCTCCCGGCCCTGCGTTGCGCACCTGCACGATAGCCTCGATGGTCTCGCCGTTGGCGGGCTGGCCGTCCCCATCCCCCTTGGCTCGTCCGGTGCGGTCGTTGAAGGTAACGTCGACAATCTCCAGGTGGGGCGGTACCAATTGCGCGGTGGGCAGCTTAAAGAAAAGTGGGCGCGCTCCGTATCCCCTCTTTTCCAAAGTCTCGATTCGCAAGCTTGCTATCGCGGATGGAAGGTCGAGATTGCCAGTAACCCGCAGCGTGAGCTCCCTGCTCTCTCCGGGAGTGAGATCGCCGATTGTCCCCTTCCCTACGATCGAAACCTGAGGCAGGTCAGCCGTCACTCGGAACGCCACGCCGTAGGCAGGCCCAGGCCCTTTGTTGGAAACCTGGAGGAGCAAAACGCCTTCGTCACCGGCATCGAGCTTGCTGTTAGGAAGTAATGCCATTTTGTCGTCGAAACGGGCAGTGGCTGTGAGACTCGCCGGCCGATCCCGGTCCTGCGCAAGCTCCCGGAGACGCGCTTTCAAGCGCTGATTTGCGTGGATTGCTCTGATCAATGCATCGAATGCTTCGTTCAGTGCGTCCGCCGCAATCTTGGCCCATGTACCTGTAGTAGTCCAAGAAAAACGATGCCTGTGCGGCGCGCTATTACTGCTCACATTAATCACAGCAATATGAAGATCTTCTGCATCCGTTACTATTAATGAGATTCGAACGGCCATGCCCTGCATTCCCGTTTCTCCGCCCTCAATAAATTCGGGTACCACCTCGGCATGAAACCGAATCTCTTCGTTTGCCGGCACTGCTCCCTCCCGAAACGTCGTATGCGGGAAGAGGCCTTGAAATATCTCAGTCAAGCGCTCGGAAGAAGGAGACATCAAAGCGATGGTGTACTCCTTGGCGGTGTTGGACACAGGGCTGAGAAATTTTCTGATTTGATCAGCCCTATACCAGTAGCCATCCGCCACCGAGTCCTTCACATGGGTCACTAAGTAAGCCGAGGGGTCTGGAGACGTTGAAAGAAGAAGCGCAACTCTCACGTTGTCATCTATAGGCGTTAACCGAGTCTTCAGCTTGGGAAGCGAAATTGGGACAATCTCGCTACCGGTGAGCGTTACTTCGATAGGCTCATCCTGAGCCGCTAAGGCCCTAGAACCAGGAATCAGAACGAGGCCGAGCACGAGAGTGAGCGCCGAAAGCCAGACCGCATAGCGGCCGCGACAAAAGGAAGAAGGAAGAGCTGCCATAGGTCGCCTCGCCCTAAGGCCGCCGACGCCGTACTGCGCCGTGTCCGAGGAGGATTTGGCCAACCAGGTCCGGCTCCTTGAGCTTCGGGTTCTGTTTGCCGTGGGTCGCCCGCGACACTTTTTCCGAAATGTAGGCGTACGACTCGTGCACATCGATATCGCCATCGCCGTTCAGGTCTGCCGCGCCGGAGAGCCCTTCCAGGAGATAGTAGGTGAATACCCCATGGCTGAAGTCGGCACTCTCCTGGGCTGACTCGTCGGGCCCGCTTGCGGTGAGCACCACACGGCCCTTCCCGACGTGCGCCATGCGGTCGAGGAACTCGCTGCTGATCGGCGCCCGCTCGCCTGCCGCCTTCGGATCGAAGGGGGAACGACCGCCGACTGCGCCGCTGAAGCAGCTATCGAAGAGGACGACGACCCGTTCCGGGGTCAGGCGGCGAAGGATGTTCGTCACCTCGTCCATTTCCAGGGCGGTGCTGTAGAGGTCGTTCCGGTTGGCGTCGTAGGGGAGGAAGTACTTGCTCAGCCCGTCGGGATCAAGGCTCCCCGTCACACGGTCGCGCATGCCGTGACCGGCAAAGTAGAGGATCACCGTGTCCTTCGGGTCGTTGGCTTTGGAGATGAGTTGGGTTCCCAGGAGGCTCTTGACCTCTCGGAGGGTTGCCTGTTCATTGACCCGCAGGAAGACCTGACTCTCCGGCAGGCTGAAGGTTTCACGGAAGTACTCGTAGACGGCCCGGGCATCGGCGTCAGCGTAACCCAGACCCGGGATTGATGGATCCTGGTACTTGCTGATCCCGATCGCGATTATCCAGAGCCGGCCGACCTCGCGGTCATGGAACAAGGAAAGCGACCGTACGCTGCGTAGCCCCTGTCGGGTGACGACCACCACCTCGAACCGGTTCTCCCCGTCTTCGAGCTGAACGGGGAGCTCAATCTGCGTCAGTTGCATTCCTGCGGCGACGCTCGCCGAGCGCCGTGCTCCTTCAAGCGGGAGGAGACGCTCGTTCTGCGTCAGGCGGACCTCGGCCAGCTCCGCGGGTGACTGGATCTCGAAGCGCAGGACTGTGGCCTCAGTGGGCACGTGCTCGCCTGGCGTGTTACGTAGGAACGAGATGGTGGCCTGCGCTGCGGGGGCGAAGGCGGGAGGTCTTTCCGGCGCCCGCTCCAGAGTCGGCGGCGCCTCGATGACCGCCGCGACCTCCTCCGTCACGGCGACAGAGGCATTCCGGTCAATCTGTGGAAAGTCTTTCTGGGTCAAGCTGATGCGCAGCGGAGCTGAGCCGAGGGATGCATTGCGCCTCACGTTGATTGGAATGTTGACCCCTGGCGCCGACGCCTGCGGATCGAGGCCGCCGAGTGTGATCTTCCGCGATTGAACAGGGATGCCACGCTCATCCAGAAGATCGATGCCAGAGGTGGCCGAGACCACTTCCATGACGACCTCCTCGGCGCGGAGAGGACCGGTGTTCCTCAGGCGCAGGGCCAACTCACCACGAGTGCCGCGGGTGAGGGTGGGCGGTATCGCGGTCTCCAGGGTAAGCTCAGGGCGCAGGGTCCGGAAACCCAGGGCGATTGGCTCTCGGCGGAGCGGGAAGTCTTGTTGGGAGACCGCCAGGGTGAAGTGCAGGTCCCCTGCGGGCCGATCGAGCCCATACCCCCGTGGGACATCAACGGCGAAGCGCTGTGCCATTCCCTCGGCCTGTGCCGGCAGATCACCGACATCGAGCACTACGGGGCGTGGTATCAGCTTGGGGTCATCGGATTCGACCGTGATCCGTACTCCCCGCGCCGGAAGGTCGCCGCGGTTGGCGGGCGTGACAGCGACTTCGATCCTCTCCCCATTGTTGACCTTGCCGTCGCGGTTGCCGGACGAGCCTGCCGAGTTTCCGTCGTAGAGGCGATAGGCCAACTCCACGCCGGGGCGTTTGGTGCGGATCTTCCACGCCTGGTCTCTCGTGGCGGAGCCCACCTGCGGACCACGGGCTTCCACTGCCTTGAAGGTCAGGGGCAGATCGGTCGCCTGGACGGTGAGAGGAAGACGGAACAAGAGCCGCGCCTCCTCCACCCGATCCGCCGCGATCCGCGGCAGTACGACCTTCGGGTCGAGGATTTCAGTCGCGACCTTGGGCGATGTCATCGTAACCGCCACACCCGAAGCCTCCCCGGGTCCGGCGTTGCGCACCCTCACGATGGCCTCGATCGTCTCGCCGTTGGCGGGCTGGCCATCCCCGTCACCCAACGCCCGTCCACTCTTGTCGTTCAAAGCTATGTCGACGATTTCCAATCTCGGCGGTTTCAATGCCTCGGTCCTTACCTCAAAGGCGAGAGGTCTGCCGTCAAAGCCACGTTTTTCTAAAGTCTCAACCCGCAGGGTGATACCCTTATCAGTCAGGGTCAAGTCGGCTAATATAGGGATTGATACCTCCTTGCTTGCGCCCATAGGCAAGTCTCCTACCTGCCCTTCTTCCATAAGGGAAACGCTTTTCCCATCCGAATTGGCTCTAACTCTAACGCCGAAAGCAGTGCCTGGGCCGTTGTTCCTAACCGTGAATACCAGTCGCGCGACCTCTCCTGCATCCAAGCGCCCGTTGGGTAGAACACTGCGATCGTCGTTGAAGACTGCTAAAGTTTCGAGTCCCGCAGGTCGCGCCCGATCCTCCGCTCGGCGCTGGACCAAGCTGTGCAAAGATGGAACGGCGAGAAGATTATCGCAGAGTTCTTTGACTGCCTTACGGAGCGCAGAGTTAGCCATGCTCCTGCTCTTGTCAACAACCGTCCAGTGAGGTTCCTTATCTTGAGATTCCCACCCTTCAGCTTCGAGGTGGTCCAAGTGTTTTCCTTCTTTGTCCTCGACATCGATCATTGCTGTGACCCTGAATCCTGCGCGCTGTGAACCCTGAGATCGCATATCTATCTTCAGAAGGAACTCGAATTCTTGGTCGTCTGGTGGTAGACTATGTATAACCACAGAATTGGGAAACATCATTTTAAAATCTTGTTCCAACATCGATGAAATGGCGGTTGCGAAATCGACAGTAAAGCGATTCGGAATCTCTCTACCCTGAGAATCCATCCATGACCATAGACGGGCTTGACCGAAAGAAGTATTCTTGTCCTGGAGGTCTGGGATGTACGCAATGATTCGCAGCTTCTGGTCGACGATTTTCAACCCTGGTGCTGGCTTTGCGTCTAGCTTAATCAAAACCTCGTTAACCTCTGGCGAGATCTCGACTCCGCGGAGTGAATACACGCAGAGTAGTAGAAGCAGGAAAAGGAGGCTAACCGAGCGGTTCATCGACTCTCGCCATGGTAAATTAAGTATCTCTCGCCAAGCTGGGGTTGTACTCCCTCTCATAGACACGCAATCCGCAAGTTTTGTTGAGCGTCTCTCTCAAGAAACTCTCAGGGAGACATTCGCCTCGGAAGGCGTTTTTCATACGTGCTCAGGAGCAGGTAGAGCAACAGGTATGAGTTGAAACCCCAGGGTCTGCGCGCGCTTGACGAGGTTGTGAACTATCCGTTGTTGGTAGCGTTCCTCGTATTGCTTCTGGCCGGCATCGACGTAGGCCTGTCCGCAGGTAAGCATGAGGTACACCAGCCGCGCCAGCTTGTGGGCGGTGGCAGCAATCGCTTTGGCTCGGTCCATACGGGCGCAGAGTCGACGGTGGTAGGCACCCAGGGCCGACTGGCTTTTCCTCAGAGGGTGTCTGGAAAGTCCTCAGTTCGCCAACCGGCGCACCATCAACCGGATCATCGCAATTCGGATCATGGCCTCGTTGCTTTCAATCAGAGTTTCATAGTCCTTGCTCAGACGACGAAAGCGGCCCAGCCATGCAAAAGTTCTCTCAACAATCCAACGGTGAGGCAGAAGTTCGAATCCTTTCGCAGCGTCCGATCTCCTGACGATTTCCAGAACCC
>DASYJD010000077.1:0-233582 GCA_035996875.1 Thermoanaerobaculia bacterium | reverse complement strand
ATCGGCTTGGGTGTGTTGACCCAGTACATTCCCTTGAGGACGGTCGACGAGGCTCTGGAGGCGACGGAGCGCCAGAGCCAGCGTCACAGGCAGTTGCCGGCGCGCGTGATGGTGTACTACGTGCTGGCCTTGGCCCTGTATATGGAAGTCAACTACGGCGAGGTTCTGCGTTGCCTGGTCGAGGGTCTGGCGCGGTTGGGGCTGCCCGTCCAGCGTTTACGCCAGAGCGCTCGTTCGAGCATCTCGCAGGCCCGCCGACGGCTGGGTTCTGAGCCTCTGAAGCTGCTGTACGAGACGCTGGCGATTCCTGTCGCGCGAGAGCAGACCCAGGGAGCCTGGTACCGGCAGTGGCGGCTGGTGAGCGTGGATGGCAGCACCCTGGATCTACCCGATACCGCGCAGAACGAAGCCACCTTCGGCCGGCCGGGAGCCTCGCGGGGGCAGAGTGGGTTTCCGCAACTGCGCTTTGTCTCTCTGGTCGAGAACGGGACCCACATCCTGTTTGGTGCTCGGGTGGGAGGGTACAGGATGTCGGAGGCGCAACTGGCTCAGGAGGTGTTGGATCAACTCCAGCCCGACATGTTGTGCCTGGCCGACCGTGGATTTTTCAGCTACCAGTTGTGGCAGCGGGCTACCAAGACCGAGGCCGGCTTGGTTTGGCGTGTCAAAAGCAACCTGCTCCTGCCGGTGAGACAGCGCTTGAGCGATGGATCCTACCTCAGCCAGATTTACCCTTCGGCCAGGCACCGGCGGCTGGACCAGGGAGGTATCTGGGTGCGGGTGATCGAGTACCGCCTCGAAGGGATCGAAGACGCCGAGCCTCTGTACCGGCTGGTGACGAATCTTCTGGAAGAGCAGGCAGCGCCGGCCGCCGAGCTGGCCGCTCTCTACCACGAGCGCTGGGAAATCGAGAGCGCTTTTGACGAGTTGAAGACCCACCTAAGGGGCCGCCAGATCGTTCTGCGCAGCAAAACCCCCGCGCTGGTACTCCAGGAGTTCTACGGTCTTTTGTTGGCCCACTTTGCCGTACGCAGCCTCATGCACGAAGCCGCCCTCCAGGGGAAGGTGGACTCTGACGAGCTGTCCTTCGTTCATGCAGTCCGGGTGGTCAAGCGCAAGCTCCCAACCATGCTCGCTATTCCCCCCTCAGCCCAGCCTCGGCATCCACGAGGCCATACTCGCCGAGATCCTGGAGGTTCGAGTCAGCTCCAGCCGAGGCCGCCACAATCCCAGGGCCATCAAGCGAAAGGTCAGCAAGTTTCCCACCCGTAGTCGAGCCAAAAGAACCCGGCCACGCTGGACTCAGATTCGGGCGGCCATCGTTATGTGAACAGCATTGCAGCTAGCCCTGGAACGGCGGCGAACAGCAGCGAAAACGCGAGGATGTGTGCTTTCATGGCGCTCCTTTCGACGTTGTGGGTCGACCCCTGAAGCTCCTGGGCGGTTGCGAAGGCCATCTCCCTCGCCGGCGTCCAGAGGCTTCCAACTGTCTATGCGTTTTTCTGCCCGAGAATTCGTCTCCTCGAACGCTGGGCGCCGCTCCGCGACAACCTCACCCTGGAGTCCGTACCGATAGGTTGTCGCAGATCAGGGGATCCAACGCGAGGGCTCCTCCGCCTACCGCGCCACCAGCGTTCCCGCCGCCGGCAACTGATCGGTCTTCCAGCCACCGCCCAGGGCCTTGACTAGATTGACGCTCGCGATCAAGCGCCGGGAGGCGATGTCGACGGCGGAGCGTTCGTTGGCGAGGGCGGCGTTTTCGGCGGTGACGACTTCCAGGTAGCTCGTGATGCCGCCGTTGTAGCGGTTCTGGGCCAGGGTCAGCGAACGCTCGGCCGCGGCGACGGCGGCGGCCTGCTGCGTGGCTTCTTCGCTCAGAATGCGCAGCTCCGCGAGGTTGTCCTCGACGTTCTGGAAGGCCGTCAGCACGCTCTCGCGGTAGGCGGCCACGTTGGCGTCGTAGGCGGCCTGCGCCTCCGCGGTGACCGCACGCCGGCGCCCGGCGTCGAAGATCGTCGCCAGCAGTTGCGGCCCGATGGACCAGAAGCGGTTCGGCAGCGAGAACAAAGTGGCGAGGGTCGAGCTCGCGAAACCGCCCGAGGCGCTCAAGGTCAGGCTCGGATAATAGGCCGCCGTGGCCACGCCGATCTGCGCGTTGGCCGCGGCCACCCGGCGCTCGGCGGCGGCGATGTCCGGCCGGCGTTGCAACAGCTCGCCGGGAAGCTCCAGAGGAATCGGCGGCGGCGAAACGCCCAGCGGTGCCACCGCGATCGTCAGCTCGGCCGGCGGCTTGCCGGTGAGGATCGCGATGGCGTGCTCGAGCTGCGCCCGCGCCACCCCAAGGTCGATCGCCTCGGCACGCGTCGTCTCGAGCTGCGTTTCCGCCTGCGCCACGTCGGCTCCGGAGGAGACGCCCTGGTTGTGACGGTTGACGTTGATCTGCAAGGTTTTCTGATAGCCCACGATGGCGGAGTCGAGAAGCTGCCGCTGCTGGTCGAGCCCGTGAAGCTGGAACCAATCGGCCGCCAGCTCGGCTTGAAGGCTCAGGCGCATCGCTTCGACGTCGGCGGCACTCGCCTGGGCGGTGGCCACGTTGGCCTCGATCTGGCGGCGGACTCGCCCCCACACGTCGGCTTCGTAGGAAACGTCGATCGGTACCTGATAGACGGTCGTCGTGCCGGTCGTCCCCGTCGAGGAAACGCGGCCCGCTCCACTTCTTGAATTGGTGACCGAGGCTCCGGCAGAAACGGTCGGGAACAAGCCGGCCCGCGCCTCGCGCACCGCCGCGCGGGCGCCGCGGAACTGGGCCTCCGCCTGCGCCAAGGTCTGGTTGGAGACGGAGACCTGCTCTTCGAGAGCATTGAGTTGCGGATCGCCGAAGATCTCCCACCACTTGCCGCGCTGCAGGGCGTCCTGCGGCTGCGCCGGCTTCCAATCGCCAGGAGCAACGCCCGGCGGCGGCTGCTCCTTGAAGGCAGCAGGCACGTCCGTGGTGGGCGTTTTATAGTTCGGACCCACAGTGCAGGCCGCAGCCAGAAAACCGAGACAGACCAGCAACGACCAGCGCGCGGCCTGGTTTCTTTTGACGTTCATACGCCCTTCCTCCCTCAGGCTTCGGAGCTCGCCGGAACGGTGGCTCCCCGGTGCCGCGGATGGCGGCGACGCGACCACCAGAGCTGGAACCGGTCGAGATAGAGATAGATCACCGGCGTGGTGTACAGGGTGAGAAGCTGGCTGAACAGCAAGCCGCCGACGATCGCGATGCCGAGCGGCCGCCGCAGCTCCGAGCCGGTACCGAGGCCGATGGCCAGCGGCAGGCCACCCAGCATGGCCGCCATGGTCGTCATGGTGATGGGCCGGAAGCGCAGCAGGCAGGCCTCGTAGATGGCGTCCGCCGGGCTTTTCTCTTCCTTGCGCTCGGCTTCGATCGCGAAGTCGATCATCAGAATGGCGTTCTTCTTCACAATGCCGATGAGCAGGATGATGCCGATCAACGCGATCACCGACAGCTCGGTCTTGCAGACGAGAAGCGCCAGAAGCGCGCCGACGCCGGCCGACGGGAGCGTCGAGAGAATCGTGATCGGATGGATGACGCTTTCATACAGCACGCCGAGCACAATGTAGACCGTGAACAGCGCCAGGAGAATGAGGATCGGCTCGTTCTTGAGCGACGCCTGGAAAGCCTGGGCCGTCCCCTGGAAGCTGCCGTGAATGCTGCCGGGGAGGCGAATGGCCGCCTCCGCGCGGTCGATGGCGGTGACGGCATCGCCGAGCGCCACACCGGCCGGCAGGTTGAACGACAGGGTCACCGCGGGGAATTGCCCCTGGTGATTGATGGTGAGCGGCGCGTTGGTGGTGTCGTAGTGAGTGAAGGTGTCGAGCGGCACCAGGCTGCCATCGCTGGCACGCACATAGATGTATTTCAAGCCGTCCGGGTTCTGCCAGAACCGCGGCTCGACCTCCATGATCACGTGATACTGGTTGAGCTGCTCGTACATCGTCGAGACCGGCCGCTGGCCGAAGGCGTCGTACAGCGTGGCATCGATCAAGCTCGGCGTGATCCCCAGCCGCGCGGCGGTGGCGCGATCGATCACCAGCGACGCCTGGAGCCCATTGTTCTGCTGATCCGAATTGACATCGGCCAGTTGCGGCAAACCGCGCAACGACCGCAACAGGCGGGGCGCCCATTGCAGGAGCTCCTTGGTGTCGTCGCCCTGGAGGGTGTACTGGTACTGCGCGTTGCCCGAGCGGCCGCCCACTCGCAGGTCCTGCACCGGCTGCAGGAAGAGGTTCGCGCCGGGCTCGTGGCCAAGCTTCGGACGCAATCGGGCGATGATCTGGTCCGCCGTCAGCTTACGGTCCTTCTTGAGCGAGACGAACATCCGCCCCGTATTGTTGCCGCCCGTGAAGGCGGTGACGTTCTCGATGTCTGGGTCCTTCTGTACGATCGCCGCGAGCCGCCCCAGCCGCTGCTGCATGGCCTGGAAAGAGCTCGATTGATCGGCCACGATGGAGCCGTTCAACCGTCCCGTATCCTGCTGCGGGAAGAAGCCCTTGGGAATGATCACGTAGAGATAGACGCTGGTCGCCATCGTCGCGAGCGTAATGAACAGCGTCAAGCCCTGATGCCGGAGCACCCAGGAGAGCGATCTTTCGTATCCCTTGAGGATCCAATTGAATCCCCGCTCGCTCGCTTCATAGAGGCGGCCGTGCTTCTGGTGCTCGTGCGGCCGCAGGAGCAGAGCGCACATCATCGGCGTGGTCGTCAGCGAGATCACCATCGAGACGGCGATGGCAACGGAAAGGGTGACGGCGAACTCCCGGAACAAACGGCCCACGATGCCGCCCATCAGCAGGATGGGAAGGAACACCGCCACCAGCGACAAGCTGATAGAAAACACCGTGAAGCCGATCTCTTTGGCGCCGCGCAAGGCCGCTTCGATCGGCGGCATGCCCTGCTCCAGGTAGCGCGTGATGTTCTCGATCACGACGATGGCGTCGTCGACCACGAAGCCGGTGGCGACGGTCAACGCCATCAGCGACAGGTTGTCGATGCTGTAGCCGAGCAGATACATCACGCCGAAGGTGCCGATGAGCGACACCGGCACAGCGACGCTGGGAATGAGGGTCGAGCGCACGTCGCGCAGGAAGATGAAGACGACGAGGATGACGAGCCCGATCGACAGGATCAACGTCAGCTCCACGTCGCGCACCGAAGAGCGAATGGTGCGCGTCGAATCGACCACCACCTCCAGGTGGATCGCCGGCGAGATCGAGGCCTGGAGCTGAGGCAGCACGGCGCGGATGCGGTCGACGGTGTCGATGATGTTGGCGCCCGGCTGGCGGAAGATGATCAGCAGGATCGCGGGTTTGCCGTTCGCAAGGCCTCCGGCGCGCACGTCCTCCACCGAGTCGGTCACCCGGCCGAGATCGCCCAGGCGCACCGCGGCGCCGTTTTTATAACTGACGATCAGCGACTGGTACTCCGCGGCCTTGTGGAGCTGATCGGTGGTGCTCAGCGACCACGAATGGTTGAGGTTGGAGAGCTCACCCTTCGGTTTGTTGGCATTGGCATTGGAGAGTGCCGTGCGCACGTCCTCCAGGCCGATGCCGTAACCGCTGAGCTGGGTGGGATTCAGATCCACCCGCACGGCCGGCAGCGCACCGCCGCCGACCGTGACCTGACCGACGCCTTCGAGCTGCGCGAGCTTCTGTTGCAGGATCGACGAGGCCACGTCGTACATCCGCGGCTTCTCCACCAGCTCGGAGGTGAGCGAGAGGAGCATGATGGGCGCGTCCGACGGATTGACCTTGCGATAGGAAGGATTGTTCGGCAGGTTCGCCGGAAGCTGGCCGCGGGCCGCGTTGATCGCCGCCTGGACGTCGCGCGCCGCGGCGTTGATGTCGCGGTTGAGGTCGAACTGCAAGGTGACGTTGGTCGAGCCGAGCGAGCTCGAAGAGGTCATCTCGGTGATGCCGGCGATGCGCCCGAACTGCCGCTCGAGCGGCGTCGCCACCGACGACGCCATGGTCTCGGGGCTGGCGCCCGGCAGCCCGGCGTTGACCGAGATGGTGGGAAACTCCACCTGCGGCAGCGGCGAAACCGGCAGGAACTTGTAGGCCAGGCCGCCGGCGAGCGCGATCGCCACCGTCAGCAGCGTGGTGGCGATCGGCCGGTTGATGAACGGCGCCGAAATGCTCACGCGCGCTCCGCGTCCGGCAGATCGGGAAGCTGAGGATTGGCGGACGCACGGGCCGCCTTCCTGCGGGTCACCCGCTGCGCCAGGCGATCGAAGAACAAGTAGACCACCGGCGTGGTGTAGAGCGTCAACATCTGACTGAAGATCAGGCCGCCGATGATGGCGATGCCGAGCGGTCGCCGCAACTCGGCGCCGATGCCGCTGCCGAGCGCGAGAGGCACGGCGCCCAGCATGGCCGCCATGGTGGTCATGATGATCGGGCGGAAGCGCAACAGAGCGGCCTGATAGATCGCCTCCTCCGGCGCCTTCTTCTCCTTGCGCTCGGCGTCGAGCGCGAAGTCGATCATCATGATGGCGTTTTTCTCGACGATGCCGATGAGCAGGATGATGCCGATCAGCGCGATCACCGAGAACTCGCTGCGGCAGAGGAGCAGTGCCAGCAGCGCGCCGACTCCCGCCGAGGGCAGCGTCGAGAGGATCGTCACCGGGTGGATGTAGCTTTCATACAACACGCCGAGCAGGATGTAGACCATCACCACCGCCGCCAGAATAAGGAACGGCACGTTGGCGAGCGAGGCGCGGAACGACTGCGCCGTGCCTTGGAAGCTGGCCTGGACGCTCGCCGGCATGCCGAGATCCATCTTGGCCTTCTCGACGACCTTCACGCCCTCGCCCAGCGAGACGCCGGGCGCCAGGTTGAAGGAGACGGTGACCACCGGAAACTGCCCCTGGTGGCTCACGGAGAGCGGCGCCTTGACCTGCTCGACGCGGGTGAAGGCGCCGAGCGGCACCGAGCCGCCCGTAGTGGATCGCAGGAAGATATTCGACAGATCGTCGGGGTGCTGCTGGAAGCCTGGATTGGTCTCCAGCACGACGCGATACTGGTTCGACTGCGTGAACATGGTCGAGATCTGGCGCTGGCCGAAAGCGTCGTAGAGTGTGTCGTCGAGCATCTGCGGCGTGATGCCGAGCCGCGACGCCGTGGTGCGGTCGAGCACGAGCCGCGCCTGGAGCCCCTCGTTCTGCTGATCGCTCGCTACGTCGCGCAACTCGGGAAGCTCCTGAAGCTTGGCGATGAAGCGCGGCACCCAGGTGGCAAGCTCCTGCGCGTCGGCGTCCTCCAGGCTGTATTGGAACTGCGCCCGGCTGACGCGGTCCTCCACCGTCAGGTCCTGCACCGGTTGCATGAAGAGTGTGATGCCGTCGACCTTCGCGAGCTTCGGCTGCAGGCGGCGGAGGAGATCGCTGGCGCTGATCTTCCGGTCCTCGAGGGGTTTCAGGTTGATCTGAATGCGCCCGGAGTTGAGCGTCGTGTTGGTGCCGTCGATGCCGATGAACGACGAGACGTTCGCGACCGCGGGATCCTGCAGAATCACGTGCGCCAACGCTTTCTGCCGTTCGGCCATGGCCTGGAACGACACGCTCTGCGGGGCTTCCGAGACGCCGAGGATGACGCCGGTGTCCTGGATGGGGAAGAAACCTTTCGGAATGACGACGTAGAGCAGCCCCGTGGCGACGAGAGTGCCGAGGGCGACGAAGAGCGTCGCCCGCTGATGGCCCAGCACCCAGGTAAGCGTGCGGCCGTAAAAATCGATGATGCGCTGGAAGACGCGCTCCGACGCGCGATAGAAGCGGCCCTGCTCGGACTCCTTTTTGTGATGCAGGAGCCGGGCGCACATCATCGGCGTCAACGTGAGTGAGACGGCGGCGGAAATCAGGATGGTCACCGACAGCGTCACCGCGAACTCGCGGAACAGCCGGCCGACGACATCGCCCATGAACAGCAGGGGGATCAGCACGGCGATGAGCGACACCGTCAGCGAGAGAATGGTGAAGCCGATCTGCTCCGAGCCCTTGAGTGCCGCGGCGAGCGGCTCTTCTCCCTCCTCGATATAGCGCATGATGTTTTCGATCATCACGATCGCGTCGTCGACCACGAAACCGGTCGAGATCGTGAGCGCCATCAAGGTCAGGTTGTTCAGGCTGTAGCCCAGAAGGTACATGACGCCGAAGGTGCCCACCAGCGACAGCGGCACCGCGACGCTGGGGATGATGGTCGCGGCGAGCGTGCGCAGGAAGAGGAAGATCACCATCACCACCAGGCCGATGGTGAGCATCAGCTCGAACTCCACGTCGCGCACCGAGGCGCGGATGGTGGTGGTGCGGTCGGTGAGGACCGTCACCTGCACGGACGTCGGCAGCGAAGCCCGGAGCTGCGGCAAGAGAGCCTGAATGCGGTCCACGACGCCGATGATGTTGGCGCCCGGCTGGCGCTGGATATTCAGAATGACGGCTGGCGTCTCGTTCATCCACGCCGCCTGCTTGATGTTCTCGGCATCGTCGATGACGGTCGCGACGTCCGAGAGGTGGACGGGCGCACCGTTTTTATAAGCGACCACCAGGGGCCGGTACTGATCGCTCGACAGGAGCTGATCGTTGGCCGCGATCTGGTAGGACTGCCGGCTGCCGTCGAAAGAGCCCTTGGCCTGATTGACGTTGGCCGTGGACACCGCGGTGCGGATGTCCTCCAGGGTGAGCCCGTATCCGGAGAGCTGCGTGGGGTTCGCCTGAATGCGCACCGCCGGCTTCTGGCCGCCGCTGATGCTCACCAGGCCGACGCCGGTCAGTTGCGAGATCTTCTGCGCCAGCCGGGTGTCCGCGAGGTCCTGCACCTTGGACAGTGGCAGCGTCTTCGAGGTCAGGCCGAGGGTGAGAACGGGCGCGTCCGCCGGATTGGTCTTGCTGTAGATCGGCGGATTGGGCAGGTCGCGCGGCAGGTAGCTTCCCGAGGCGTTGATGGCGGCCTGCACCTGCTGCTCGGCGACGTCGATGTCGAGATCGAGGGCGAACTGCAAGGTGATCAGCGAGCTCCCCTCGGAGCTCACCGACGTCATCTGGTTGAGGCCCGGCACCTGGCCGAACTGCCGCTCGAGCGGCGCCGTGACGGCGGACGCCATCACGTCCGGGCTGGCGCCGGGATAGAACGTGATCACCTGGATCGTCGGATAATCCACCTCGGGCAGCGCCGACACGGGAAGCTGCTTGAACGCGAAAAGGCCGGCGAGCAGCAGGCCCACCATCAGTAGCGACGTCGCGATCGGCCGCAGAATGAACGGCTTCGAAGGGCTCATGATCCCGCTTTCTTCTTGGAACCGCCGGCCCGGCCGCCGCTGTTTTTACCGCCGTTTTCGCCGCCGTCCGGACGGCTGATCACATGGCCGTTCGCGTCCACCATCGAGACGTCCACTTTCGAGCCCGGCCGCAGCTTGTCAACGCCGTCGATGACCACCACGTCGCCGGCCGCGACGCCGCTCTGGACGGTCGTCTCGTCGCCCTCGGACATCTTCACCACGACGTTGCGCGACTCGACCGTGTGGTCGGGCTTCACGAAATAGACGAACGTCGACTGTGGGCTGCGCTGAATGGCGGCATTGGGCACGGTGACGACGCCGCGCAACGTGTCGACGAGCAGGCGGGCGTTGACGAACTGGTTGGGAAACAGCGCCTCGTCGTTGTTGTCGAAGATAGCCTTGATGCGGACCGTGCCGGTGGTGGGATCGATCTGGTTGTCGACCGCCAGCAGCTTGCCGGTGGCGAGCTTGTTCTTGAGATCGCGGTCGTAGGCGTCGACGGGGAGGCTCTGGCCGGAGTGCACCTGCGGCAGCACCTGCGAGAGGTGGTCCGCGGGGATGGTGAAGAGCACGTCGATGGGCTGGAGCTGGGTGATGGTGACGATGCCGTTGGCATCGCTGGCGTGCACGACGTTGCCGACGTCCACCTGCCGCAGGCCGACCCGGCCGCCGGATGGCGCCGTGACGCGGGCGTAGGTGAGGTTCAGCCGGGCGCTCTCGATCTGCGCCTGATCGCTCTTCAAGGCGGCCTCGAACTGTTTGACGGTGGCGGCCTGGGTGTCGAGCTGCTGGCGGGGAATGGAATCCTGCTGGATGAGGATCTCGTAGCGCTGGAGGTCGACCTTGGCGTTCTGAAGCGCCGCCTCGTCCTTGGCCCGCTGCCCCTCGGCCTGCATGAGCTGGACCTGGAACGGCCGTGGATCGATCTCGGCCAGCAGGTCGCCGGCACGAACGATCTGCCCCTCATGGAAGGCGATGCGCATGAGCTGGCCGTCGACCCGGCTCTTGACGCCCACGGTGTTCAGGGCGGCCACGGTACCCAGGCCGGTCAGGTAGACGCCGACGTCCTTCGTCTTCGCGGCGGCGGCCAGCACCGGCACGGGACGGTCCTGTCCTCCCTTGCCGCCGGCGGCGCCCTTGGTCTGACCCTGTCCCTCGGTGCCCCCGCCCTTGTTCTGGCCCGGGCGGTGGGCGAACAGGTAGATTGCCACGGCGACAGCGCCGAGAATCAGCAGCCAGCGCAGCCAATGGCGCCGGGGGGGCGGCTCGTCCAGCGAGCTCGTGTCAGGAGGCCCAGGAGAGGCTTTGGGCTTCTCCGTCTCCCGCGCAGTCGCCGGGGCCGCTCTCTCTTGCTTGAATTCTTCCTTGACGGGGGGTTCGGAGATCATCGCTCAGGCCTCTAGATATAGATATAGATGACGTACGTTCAGCGTCTGGCGGCACGAGCCACCAGACCGCGATTGTAGATGCAAGAATCGGGCAAAGAGGTTAAGAAGACGTAAAGACTGGATGGCGCGTGAGGCGGTTAACGCAATCTGTCTACCATCGTCAGAGGAACATCGGGGGCCAGAGAGCAGCCCCTGCCGTTTTGTCGCCCGTTACGCGCTTCTGTCGCTCCTCACGATTCTCGCCTCTACTTCAGCGCCGCCAGCACCCCTGCCAGGGCTTCGTAGTCGAGCTTGCTGAGCGTTTCAGCGATCTCCTCCTGCACCTGCCTCACCCGCTCGGCGCCGACAGCCTGGCGCTCTCGACCCAGTCGAGTCAGAGTCGCGCGCACGCTGCGGCGATCGTGGGGATCCTCTTCGCGCTGCACGAGGCCATCCGCTTCCAGGCGGCCCATGAGCTGGGTGATGTTCGAGCGAACACAGATCATCCGCGACGCGAGCTCGCTCAAGGCCAGCGGCTCTCCGGCCAGCGCGAGATGCTTGAGGGCGCTGTACTTGGCGAGCGACAGATCCACGTCCTCCAAGCTTTCTTCCAGCCGCTTTTCGAGAACCTCCGCGAGGCGGATGATCACGGACATCACCCGGCTGCTCTCGGACGGATAGAAAGTCGCTTGCGTGGCGAGCGACGGTGGCATTACTTCGTCTCCGGACCGGCGGCTGCCGGCCATTCCGCGTCCCCAAGCTTCCAGCCGCCTCCCAGTGCCCGATAGAGCTGCACGAGGGTTGCCAGACGGTTGTAGCGCGCCTGCGCGAGCAAGTTCTCCGCCGGATAAAGCTGCTGTTGCGCCTGGAGCACGTCGAGGTAGGACGAGAGGCCGGCCACGTAGCGCTGGTTTGCGATCTGCGCCGCCTGACGGTCCGCGGCCACCGCGCGCGCCCGCTGCTGCTCTACTTCGGCGAGCTTCTGATAAGCCACGAGAGCTGTCGAAACCTCGCTGAACGCGTTGGTAACACTCTGCTCGTACTCGACCTTGGCCTGCTCCCAGCGGGCTTCGGCCGCGCGATATTGCTCACGCAGCAGCCGGCCCTGGAACAGAGGGCTCAGCAGGCCGCCGCCGACCGTCCAGGTGCGGCCCGCCGGAAACAGTTGCGAGACCTGGGGCGACACGTTGCCCAGCATGCCGGTGAGGCTGATGCGGGGAAAGAAGTCGGAGTTGGCGACGCCGACGTTGGCATTGGCCGCGATGAGGCTCTGCTCGGACTGGCGCAGATCGGGCCGCCGCTGGAGCAGGTCCGAAGGAAGGCCCGGCGGCACGTCCGGCGGCAAAAACTGATCGTTCAGCACCGCGCCTCGCGCGATGGGACCCGGGTTGCGGCCCAGGAGGAACGCCAACCGGTTTTCCTGCTCCACGATCTGCCGCTCGAGGTCCGGAATGTTGGCCGCCGTCGAAGCGAGCGAAGCCTCGGCGCTCGAGGTTTCCAGGGCCGACGCGGCTCCTCCCTGAAGGCGCCGGTCGAAAAGGTCGAAGGTCTCCTGAAAGTCCGACGACGAGCGCTTCGCGATCTCCAGTTGAAGGTCGAGCTCGCGCAGTTGAAAGTAGTTGGTGGCCACGTCGGAGACGAGCGAAAGGAACACGCCGCGGCGCGCCTCCTCGGAGGCCAGATACTCCGCCAGGGCCGCTTCGTTCAAGTGCCGGATGCGGCCGAACAGGTCGAATTCCCAGGAAGCATTGACGTTGAGCTGGATCAGGCCTCCCTGGGCGCTGGGCGACGTGGAGAACTTCGACTGCCGGCCATATCCCACCTCGGCCTGACCCTGGATCGCCGGAAAACGCTGCGCGTTTGCGATTCCGGCGTTGGCCCGCGCTTCTTCCACCCGCCAGACCGCAAGCCGCACGTCGTAGCCGTTCTTGAGCGCCTCGGCGATGAGGCTCTTGAGAGCGTCGTCGTGAAAGATCTCCCACCATGGCTGATCGGCGAGGGAGGCGGCCTGCGCCGGGCTCACCTGGCCGCGGGTTTGATCTGGCACAGTGAAGGCCGGCCGCTTGTACTGCGGGCCCACGACGCAGCCGCTGAGAAAGACAGGGACAACAAGGACAGCAGAGACAGCAAGGACAGAAAGACGCGACCTCATGAGTGGCTCTCCTCGGCAACCGGCAGAACGGTGGCTCCTTCCGCGGCACGCTTCCTCTCCGCACCGCCGAGTTTCTCGACCACCACGAAGAGCACAGGGATCAGGAAGATGGCGAGGCAGGTGGCGGCCAGCATTCCGGCCACCACCACGGTGCCAAGGATCTGGCGCGACGTGGCGCCCGCGCCCTGGGCGATCCACAAGGGCACGCAGCCGAGGATGAACGCGAACGAGGTCATGAGGATGGGCCGCAAGCGCAGCTTGGCTCCCTCGAGCGCGGCATCCGACAGACTGCGCCCTTTCTCGAACTCCGTCTTGGCGAACTCGACGATCAGAATGGCGTTCTTGGCGGCGAGACCGATCAGCACCACGAGCCCGATCTGCCCGAAGACGTCGAAGTCGAACTTACGCAGCAGGAGCCCGGCGAACGCGCCGCAGACCGCGACCGGCACGGAAAGCAGCACGCTGAACGGCAGCGTCCAGCTCTCATAGAGCGCCGCCAGGATAAGGAAGACGAAGACGATCGAGAGCATGAAGACCCTGCCCGCGGTTCCTTCGGCTTTTTTCTCCTGGTAGGAGAGGTCCGCCCAGTCGAAGCCCATTTCGCGCGGCAACGTTTGGGTCGCCACCTCCTCCAGAGCGTTCAGGGCCTGGCCCGAGCTGTAGCCGGGCGCTGCCGATCCGACCACCTGGGCGGCGCGAAACAGATTGAAGCGTTGCGTGTACTCGGGTCCCGCGGTGTGCCGGATGGTGGTGATGGCCGAGAGCGGAACCATGTTGCCGTCGTTGTTGCGGACGTAGAACTGACCGACGTCGTCAGGGGTCGTGCGCTCCTCCCCCTCGCCCTGAAGATAGACGCGCCATTGGCGGCCAAAGCGATTGAACTGGTTGACGAAGACGCCGCCGAGGAAGGCCTGGAGAGTTTGATAGATGTCGGCCACCGGCACCCCCTGCTTCAGCGCCTTGTCGCGGTCGACGTCGACGAACACCTGCGGCACGGCGGCACGGAAGGAGCTGTTGACGGTCGCCAGCTCAGGCCGCTTGCGCGCGGCTTCGAGGAATTTCTGGAGGTTCTGGTTCAGGTACTCAACCGACCCGCCGCTCTTGTCCTGCAACCACATCGAGAAGCCGCCCGACGTGCCGAGGCCGGGAATGGCGGGCGGCAGGAAGGCGACGACGGTCGCCTCCGGGATCTGGGCGCGGAAAGCGTCGTTGAGCTTCACCGTCAGCTCTTTGGCCGTGCGGCCATTCCCCTCGCGATCAGCCCACGGATCGAGCGAAACGAAAAAGAAACCGTTGTAGGTAGACGAGACGTAGGAGAGCAGGCTGAAGCCGGCGACCGTGTTGTAGTAACGCACACCCTTGGTCTGACCCAGGATGGTTTCGACCTTGCGGCAGACGGCGTCCGTGCGCTGGAGCGACGAAGCATCCGGGAGCCGTACGTCCAGGTAGAAATAACCGTAATCCTCGTCCGGCAGGAAGCTGCTCGGGACTTTCTTGCCGAGCCCTCCCGCGAGCAGACCGAACCCCAGCAGGATCACCAACGCGATCACCACTTTGCGGATGAGGAAAGCAGAGGCTCCGATATAGGCATTCTTCCCTTTCTCAAAGCCGCGGTTGAAGAGGCCGAAGCCACGCGCCAGGAAACCTCGCGACTCTTTCCTGGGGCGGAGCAACAGTGCCGAAAGAGCCGGCGACAGAGACAGAGCGTTGAACGCCGAGATGAGAACCGAGATGGCAATGGTGATGGCGAACTGTTTATTGAGCCGCCCCTGAATGCCGCCGAGAAAAGCGACCGGCAGGAACACCGAGGACAGAATCAGGGCGATGGCGACCACCGGCCCCGAAACCTCCTTCATTGCCTGAAGGGTCGCATCGCGCGGCGTCATCCCTTCCTCGATGTGGTGCTCCACAGCCTCGACTACGACGATCGCGTCGTCCACCACCAGGCCGATGGCGAGCACCAGCCCGAAAAGCGACAGCGAGTTGATCGAAAAACCCAGCAACGGGAAGGCGGCGAAGGTGCCGATCAGCGACACCGGCACGGCGATCAAGGGGATCAGCGTCGCCCGCCAGTTCTGCAGGAAGAGGAAGACGACGAGGATCACCAGCACCATCGCCTCGACGAGCGTAGTCAGGATCTCCTTGATGCCTTCCGTCACCGGCAGCGTCGTATCCACGGAAACTTTATAGTCGAGGCCCTCGGGGAAGCTGGCCTTGAGCTGGGCCATCTGCTTCTTCACGCCGTCGGCCACCGCCAGGGCGTTCGAGCCCGGAGCCTGGAAGATGGCGACGATGCTCGACGGCTTGCCGTTGAAACGTCCGATCTGCTTATAGCTCAAGGCCCCCAGCTCGATGCGCGCGACGTCCTTCAATCGCACCGCCGAACCATCGGGATTGAGACGCACGACCACGTCGCCAAATTGATCCGCAGTGATAAGGCGTCCCTGAGCCCGCACCGTGTAGGTGAACTCCTGCCCGGGCGGCGCGGGCTCGGCGCCGATCTGCCCCGAAGGATTGACCGTGTTCTGCTGCTGGAGGGCACGCAGCAGATCCGCGACCGTGAGCCCCAGCTTGGCGAGCTGGTCCGGCTTGACCCAAACCCGCATGGCATAGTCGGAGGCGCCGAAGTTCAGCACCTGGCCGACACCGGGCACCCGATAGAGGGCGTCGTTCACATTGATCAGGGCATAGTTGCCAAGGAACAGGCCGGGGTACGTCCCCTTCGGCGAGAAGACGGAGATGAGCATCAACGGCGTGCCTTGGGTCTTACGGTAGGTGAGGCCGACGGTGTTGACGTCCGGCGGCAGGCTCGGCTGCGCCTGCGAGACCCGGTTCTGGGCGTTGACCTGGTCGGCATTGCGGTCGGTGCCGACGTCGAAGGTGACGCGCAGGGTGATCGAGCCGTCGCTGGCGTTCACCGACTGCATGTAGAGCTCGTCTTCGACGCCGTTCATCTGCTGCTCGAGCGGCGTGGCCACAGACTGCTCGACGGTGACGGCGTCGGCGCCCGGGAAGGTGCCCTGGATCTGGATGAGGGGCGGAATGATATCTGGATATTGGGCGATCGGCAGCCCCACCAGGGCCACCAGGCCGAGGAGTACCGTCAGGACCGAGATGACGATCGCGACGATCGGCCGGTCGATGAAGAAACGCGCCATGGATTATTTTCCTCCCGCCGCCGGACCTGTGCCCGGAGTCGTCGTGGGCATGCCTTCGGTTCCGGCCTCCGCCGCTTCGGGAGGCGCTTCCTTCGGATTGACCTTGGCGCCCGACTTGACGCGCGAAAAGCCTTCCACCACCACGCGGTCGCCGGGCTGCAGGCCGGAATCGATCACCCACAGCTTGCCGACGCGCTCGCCGGCTTGAACGGTGCGGATCTCGGCCTTGTCGTCGCTCCCCACCACCGCCACCTGGTAGGCGCCCTGCAATTCGTTGACGGCGCGCTGCGGCACCAGGATCGCTCCTTTCTTGACTTCCGTCACCGCCCGCACCTTGGCGAACTGGCCAGGGCGCAGCTCGTTTCCTGGATTGGCAAAGAGGGCGACCATGGAGATCGTGCCCGTCTTCACGTCCACCTGGCGGCCCGCGAACAGCACGTGGCCCTTGTGGGGGAAGACGCTGCCGTCGACGAGGATCAACTCGAGATTGTCCTCGCGCGCCGCCGTTGGGTTTTTCTGGAGACTCTCCTGGAAATGCAGATACTCCGTCTCGCTCAATGGATACTGGACGCGGATCGGATCGCATTGGGAAACGGTGGTGAGCACTGTGGTGGGGCTCACGAGATTACCCACTTGCTGTTGGGCGACGCCGGCGATGCCGCTGATCGGCGAGGTCACCCGCGCCCAATTGCTGGTGAGCCGCGCTTCGTGCACGGCCGCCTGGCGGGCATCCATGGCCGCCTTCGCCGCGCGCTCCGCCGACAGCGCATTGTCGAGCTCCTGCTGGCTGATGGCCTTCTGGGCGACCAGAGGCTGGAAACGGACCACGTCCTGATGCGCCTTGGCAAGGTTGGCCTGGGCCTGCTCCAGATCGGCCTGAGACTGCTGGAGCTGCGCCTGCGACTGGCGGGGATCGATTTCGAAAAGGAGCTGCCCCTGGCGGACAAGGCTACCCTCCAGGTAATTCCGCCGCAGGAGATAGCCGTCGACCTTGGGCCGGATCTCGGCGTTGACGTTGCCGTCCGTAGTGCCGATCCATTCCTTGGAGACCGGCACGTCGCGCTGCACGACCGGGGTGACGATCACCGCGGCAGGAGGCGGAGGAGCCGAGGCGTCCTTCTTCTCGCCCTTGCCGCCGCAGCCGGCCGACAAGGCCAGAGCCAGGGCGATAAAAAAGGCGCCCGGGCGGATAACCAGTTGACGATTCATTCCTTGCCTCTCCTTACACCGCCGGTGGGCGGACGATGAGCACTGGACAGTCGGCCCCGCGCACCACGTGGTGGGTGGTCGATCCGAAAAACATGTCATTGAAAGGGCGCCCGCTATGCACGCCCATGATGATGAGATCCATCTTCTCCGCGGCAGCCCGCCGAAGGATCTGCTGATAGGCCCGGCCGCAGACCACCTCTTCGTGGACGAAACCGGATTCCCGGTCCGCCGCGGGAATGGTCGCATGCAGCCGCTCCCGCGCCTGGGCCATCAGGACGGGACCATAGGCGAAGGGCGTCCCGCCGAGGGCACCCGCCTCCGGCACCTCCTCCACCGCATGGAGGACCTCCAGCCGGGCGCCGGAGCCGCGTACCAGAGACAGGGCGTAGGACAGGACGCCGGGAGTCAGGTCGTCCGCACAGAGAACGCGCGAGAAAGGAGGACCGTCCGGATCGGGGCGCTCCGCCCGGCCGTTGACCGTCAATACGGAGCAAGGCGCATGGTGCATCACCCGCTCCGTCACCGATCCCAGCACCCACCGGTCGAACCCTCGCCGGCCGTGGGTCCCCATGACGATCAGGTCCGCCGCGAGAGCCGCCGCCCGCTCCAGGATGATGTCGACCGGATCGCCCTCCACCACCACGAGCTTTCCGGGCCCGTCCCAGGCATCCGCCTGCCGGTCCAACCCGTTGGTGCGGACGTGAAGAGCCGACACCTCGGCCCCAAACTGCCGTGCCCAAGCCGCCGCGAGCGATGCCGCTCGGCGGGAGAACTCGGTGAAATCGACCGGGCAGAGGATGCGCCGGAGTCCATTCATATCTGTACCATTGGGACAAAAAAACCCGCCTTCCCCGGATGGGAGGCGGTCATTCATATATGCACGATATGCCTGAGTGGGGGCAATGTCAAGTGGCGGAGCGTTGGCGCCCGCGTCCCTGACTCAGAGATCTTGGAAGGGCATCCGGCGAGGCTGGCTCGTTGAGCTTCAACTCTGCGTCTTCAATACGGGCGGTTGCGTGTCTTGGCATCTCTGGATTCTCTTTCTCCTGTTCACGTCGCCGATGGAGGATACCGTACCAATGAGCGTCCCCCGAGGATGATCAGGTCCGCCGCGAGAACTGGATCGCCCGAGGGCGGGCGGAGAATCCGCACGCGGGGACTTGATTTATCATGCGCTTTTCCCGCGCCTTCCCGTGATCAACGCGTCGAGGGAGACTTTTCCTGCACCCGCCCAAGCCAGCCACATCAAAAGAACGAAGTAGGCCCATTCCGAGAGGCCCGCAAAGTCTCCGATGGAATGAACGTCACCCATCTTGGCTGTCGCGATAGCGACCAGCATAGTGGCTGAGAGAGGGATGGCCGCGATTCGGGTGAACAAACCTATGAAGATCAGCAGACCGCCGACAAACTCCACTCCCGCTACGAAAGGAGCTTGAATGGACGGGGCGGGAATGCCCAACTCCGTAAAGAAAGCAATCACACGGGGCAGATTGTGAAGCTTTCCCCAGCCGGACTCGGCGAAGATGATTCCCAAGGTCAGGCGAGCCAGAAGCGGCGGTATCCAGTCCGTCTTTTCACGCCACGCCAGCAGCGTCCCCAACCAGCCTGCGCGCTGTCCTAAGCTCATAAGTCCCCCAAGAAGAAGTGAGAATTCTCTTGAGAATACCTCATTCCGGCCTGTGGAAAGTAGGGATACCGGAGCTCTCGGTAAGGATACCGAGCCTCCTGGATCGATACCGGGACTCCCGCTAAGCTTCGCAGGGGCAAAGTAGGGATACCGAGCCCGCGATATCGATACCGGGGCTCCTGGTAAGCATCGCGGGACAAAGTAAGGATACTGGGGCTGCCGGTAGGGATACCGAGCCTCACGGATCGGTACCGAGGCTCCCGGTAAGCATCGGCGAGACAAGGTATGGATACCCGCTCTCCGGGTAAGGATCCCGGGCCCGGGATATCGATACCGGGTCTTGGGGTAAGCATCGGCGGGAAAGGTAAGGATACCAGGGCTCTCGGTAAGGATACCGAGTCCCGCGGATCCGTACTGGATCTCCCGGTAAGCATTGGCGGGACAAAGTAAGGATACCGGGGCTCCCGGTAAGCCTAGGAAAGACGAGGTAAGGATACTTTGACTCGCGGTAAGGATACGGCGAGCCGTCGGGGCCCCGGGATGGGTTTGCCCCGAGAGGCACAACCTCAAGCCGGCTTTCGCGCCCGCACGAAAGCGCTCATCGCCTTGCCGTCCACCTGGCTGGCCAGCGAGGCATCGAGGCCCGCGGTCTCCAGGAAGGGCAGCACGTCCTCGCCGACGAAGACGCGGGTGGGCTCGATCTCGATCCCCTCGAATCCCGCCTCGGCCAGCAGGCGCTGATACTCGGACTCCTGGAGCGCCCCGGCGACGCAGCCGGACCAGGACTCGAAGCTCTTCCGGAGACCCTCCGGCAGGACGCCGCGCAGCACGATGTCCGACACGGCGAAGCGGCCGCCCGGCCGCAGGACGCGGTAGGCCTCGGTCAGCACCTTCCCCTTATCGGACGACAAGTTGATGACACAGTTGGAGATGATGACGTCCACCGACGAGTCGGGCAGCGGCACGGCCTCGATTTCCCCTTGGAGGAACTCGACGTTCTCGACGCCGGCCTTGCGCTGGTTCTCGCGGGCCAGCGCCAGCATGTCGTCCGTCATGTCCAGCCCATAGGCCTTGCCCGTCGGCCCCACCCGGCGGGCGGAGAGGAGGACGTCGATGCCGCCTCCCGATCCCAGGTCCAGCACCACCTCGCCGGGCGCCAGGGACGCCAGCGCAGTGGGATTGCCGCAGCCCAGGGAGGCGAGGGCCGCCTCGAGCGGCAGCCCCTCCGTCTGGCTCTCGTCATAGAGGTCGACGGTGATCGGATCGCGCTCGACGCCGCAAGCACAACCGCAGCCGGTGGCCGATCCCTCTTTCACCTGGCGCGCAGCCGCTCCGTATCTCTCTTTCACGATCGCGCGGACGGTCTCCGGATCCAGTGTCGTGCCTGCATTGGAAGTGGAAGGCTCGGTGTTCATGAACGGCTCCTTTCGTTGTCAGTTGCAACAATCAGGGTTTGATATCTGGGGTTTAAAAAGGCGCTCGGGGATTTCTCTGGAGGGCCAGGAGCGCCGGTTCGGGTTTCTTATCTCATGTGCAGCAGGACTCGCCGGCGCCCAGCCGGGCGGCGACGGCCCGGGCGAGGCGGGCGATGAGTTGCGGCATCGCCCGGCGGATTTCAGGATCGAAGCCGGCCAGGAGCGTCTGCTCGTCGGCCAGCAGCCCCTTCCGGATGGATTGGTAAAGATCGCGCCCCCGCTCCGTCGCCACCAGCAGGATGGCCCGGCCATCGGTGGGATGCGGCGAGCGGTCCGCGTAGCCCTTGCGCTCCAGGGCGTCCACCACCCGGCTGGTCGTGCTCTTGTCCAGATAGAGGTGGGCGGCCAGCTCGCCCAGAGTCAGCCCGCCCTTGCGCGCAAGCCCTTCCAAGGCATTGCACTGGGCGATGGAGATGTCGTGGCAGCAGATGCGGTCCCGGTCCAGCGACTGGTAGACCCGCACCAACTCGGAGACGGAGTCGTACAGCGCCTCGGCATCTCGTTCGAGATCGGGGTCCGCCTCGGAGGTCTTCAGGATCGGCAGGAGGGTCGCTGAGCTGCTCATGAAGAGAGCGTAGCCGACTTCGTTGTCAGTTGCAACGATCTCCCGCTCTCTTCGTCCTCTTCGTGAGAAGATCTCCCCATGTTCGTCGCAGCCGTCATCCCCTACGACCCTGAAGAGCACGTCTTCACCCTGGCGGATCTCCTGGATCACCTCTCCGCGAACGTCTCCTTCCCGTGCACGCTGACGGAGTGGCGAGGCTTCTCGGAGGCGATCCCGCAACTGCGGGTGGAGACCGCCGTTCCCCTGACGATCCAGATCGAGGACGATCCTGACATCGTGCCGGACGAGATCGAGGATCTGGCTGACCGCGCCGGCAGCGCCCTCTCCGAGGATTGGGTGGAAGCCGTCCGCCAGTGCACGGCGAGGCTGGACGTGCAGGAAGCCGACACCGGCCCCACCCTGGACCTCAGCCATCCGGACGTGGAGTCCGTCGTCATCGAGATCGCCCGCTTCGTCGACAGCGTCGTCTACGACAACGTGAACGACGAGTGGCTGGTGCCGGAGGGGTGATCAGCCCGTCAAAGCCTCTCTCGCCACCACCACCCGCTCCAGCGCCTCCTCTGGCGTTCTCGCCAACGCGGTGAGGTGCCCCATCTTCCGTCCCGGTCTCGCATCCGCCTTTCCGTAGAGGTGGAGCTTGACGTCGGGGTGGCGGCAGGCGGCGGCCCAGTCGGGCTCGCCGTGGTGCCAGAGATCTCCCAGGAGATTGGCCATGGCGGCGGGACGGAGGAGCTCGGTCGAGCCCAGGGCCAGGCCGGTGATGGCCCGGAGCTGCTGCTCGAACTGGCTGGTGACACAGGCGTCGAAGGTCAGGTGGCCGGAGTTGTGGGGGCGCGGAGCTAGCTCGTTGACCAGAAGGCGGTCGTCCCGCGTCAGGAACAACTCGACGCAGAGAACCCCGACCACGGACAGACCTTCCAGGATGCCGCGGGCGATCTCCACGGCGTCCTGGGCCACCCGGGGCGAAACGGCCGCCGGTGCGATCGAGACGTCCAGGATGTGGCGGCTGTGGCGGTTCTCGATCACTCCGAAGTGGGCGAAGGAGCCGTCGAGGCCACGGGCCGCTACGACGGAGACCTCGCGCTCGAAATCCACGAAGGCTTCGAGGACGGACTCCTGCCCGCCCACCGCCTCCCAGGCGGCAGGGGCATCCTCTAGAGACGCGATCTTCACCTGGCCCTTGCCGTCGTAGCCCCAGCCAGCCGTCTTGAGGACCGCCGGAGTGCCGAGGGCGGCGAGGGCGGCTCTCAGATCCTCCAGAGAGCGGACGGGTGCGAACGGGGTGACGGGGAAGCCGGCGCCGGCGAGGAACGCCTTCTCCCGCAGACGGTTCTGGGTGGTGTGGAGGACGGAGCCGGCCGGCCGCACGGGCGCGTGCTCGGCGGCGGCCTCGGTGGCGCCGGTGGCGACGTTCTCGAACTCGAAGGTGACGACGGCCACGCCGCGGGCGAACTCGCGAACGGCGTCCAGATCGTCATAGGCGGCCTGGACCTCGCGGTCGGCCACCTGGCCGGTGGGAGTGTCGTAGTCCGGCGATAGGGTGTGGACTCGGTAGCCCATGCGCCGGGCGGCGATGGCGAACATGCGGCCGAGCTGACCGCTGCCCAGGACCCCCACCACGGAGCCGGGCGCGATGACGCCGTTCGAGCCCCTCAAGGCACCGTCTCGGCTCGTACCCGGCGCGTCTGCTCGTCGACGTACTGCCGGAGCTTCTCTCGCAGGTCGGGACGGGTGGTCGCCAGGATGCGGACGGCCAGCAGGGCGGCATTCATAGCGCCTGCCTTGCCGATGGCCATCGTTCCAACCGGTACGCCCGAGGGCATCTGGACGATCGAGAGGAGAGAGTCGAGGCCGTTGAGGGCCGAGCTCTGGACGGGGACGCCCAGCACCGGCACCAAGGTGTGGCCGGCCACCATGCCCGGCAGGTGGGCGGCGCCGCCGGCCCCGGCGATGATCACCTCGATCCCGCGGCCCTCGGCTCCCCGGGCAAACTCGGCCATCCAGTCCGGCGTGCGGTGGGCAGAGACGACGAGGCACTCGTGGGGAACGCCGAAGCGGGTGAGCATCTCGTCCGTATGGCCGAGGGTCTCCCAGTCCGACTTGCTCCCCATGATGACGCTGACCAGGGGACGATCCTCTGAGCTCATGCTGAATCTCGCTGAAAAAAAGGGGTGTGCGGAAGGCCGGTCCGGGGTATAATCCGCCCGTCCATATTGACCGCAATCGCGGGCGAAGCTTAGCACAGCGGTAGCTGACACCTGGTCGCCGGGGACCTGTCACAGGAAGGTCGCGGTGAGGTTGCAGGAAGCCGGTCCTCTGCGCGTAGAATCCGCCCGAAAAAAGCTACCGTCTGCCATAGGAGGACTCCACTTATGATGCGCGTGCGCTCCATTCGCTCCCGGACAGGGGCTTTTGCCCTGGCCGCCCTGTCGCTGGCCTTCGCCCTGGCCGGTCCGGCCCTGGCCCAGACCGACGTCACCTCGAGCCGTATCTCCGGCACCGTGGAAGGCACCGACAAGGCGCCGCTGCCCGGCGTCACCGTCGAGGCCACGAACAAGGACACCGGCCTCAAGGTCATGGACGTCTCCGACGCCCAGGGCTTCTACCGGATCCTCAACCTGCCGACCGGCAACTACTCTCTCTCGGCGACTCTCGACGGCTTCGCGACGGCCACCGCCCCCAACGTCCGCCTGCTGCTGGGCTCGACGCCGACCGTCAACTTCACCCTGCAGAGCTCCAAGATCTCCGAGACGATCACGGTGACCAGCGAGGCGCCGCTGGTGGAGGTGACGAACACCACCGTCGGCACCACCATCCAGCAGGAGCAGATCAAGAACATCCCCAGCGCCGGCAGAGACTTCCGGCAGTTCGTGCTGCTCACGCCGGAGAGCCGGCTGGAGTCGGAGCGCAACACCATTTCGCTTTCGGGCGAGCGCGGCATCAACACCAGCGTCAACGTGGACGGCGTGGACTACAACAACGCCTTCTTCGGCGGCACCGTGGGCGCCGCCGAGGGCCGCGCCCCGCTCTCCATCTCCCAGGAGTCGATCAAGGAGTTCTCGGTCGTCACCAACGGCGCCTCGGTGGAGTACGGGCGCTCGGGCGGCGGCTTCGTCAACATCATCACCAAGAACGGCACCAACAATATGCGCGGCTCCGCCTTCTTCTTCGACCAGCCGCAGAGCCTGATCTCCAACTTCCCGGCGGGCTCGCGCGCGCCCGGCGTGAGCCTCGAGCCGGCCGATCAGGACAAAAAGCAGTACGGCGGCTCGCTCGGCGGTCCGATCGTCAAGGACAAGCTCTTCTACTTCGTCTCCTACGACAAGCAGAAGCAGGACATCACCATCCCCATCCTGACCGCCAACCTTCTCCCGGTGTTCTTCTCGACCTATCCGGCGCTCGCCTCGCCGCCCGACTACGTCCAGACGCAGAATGGCTCCGTCGCCTTCGCGCGGCTCGACTACCAAGCCAACGAGCAGCACCGCTTCCTGGTGCGCGGCAACTTCACCAAGTACGACGGCGACAACGGCACGTCGAACTCGCAGTCCCGCACCGCCAGCTACAACGGCATCGAGGGTCTGAACGCCAAGACCTACGTCGGTAGCTGGACGGGCCAGTTCAGCGCCAACGTGCTGAACGACCTCAATCTCAACTACGTCAACGAGGTGACTCCGCGCGCCGACAAGGGGCTCAACCTGCCCGAGATCCAGGTGGGCGGCCTGCGCTTCGGCGAGGTGAGCTTCCTGCCGATCGACACCACCAACAAGCGCAAGGCGTTCTCCGATACGCTCACCTACGCGCTCGACCACCACGTCATCAAGGGTGGCGTCGAGTACAACGATACGAGCGTGGACCAGGTCTTCAAGGGCAACTGGCGGGGCGTGTTCATCTTCGCCAACAACGCCGACTTCCTGGCCGGCAAGTGGCGCGAGTACCGCCAGTTCGGCGGCCTCAACGGCCTGACCTCGGATCAGGCGGGCAAGGCGGCCTTCGCTCAGAAGGAGACCGCGGCCTTCCTTCAGGACGAGTGGTTCGTCCGCCCCAACCTCACCGTCACGGCGGGCGTGCGCTATGAGAAGCTGGACAACCCGAACAACGCGATCCTCAACCCCAACGCTCCCGGCCCGAACGGCACGCTCCTGGACAACGGCCACATTCCGGACACCAACAACCAGATCTCTCCCCGCCTGGGGATCTCCTGGGCTCCCGACGAGAAGACGGCGGTGCGCTTCTCGGCCGGCCGCTTCTGGAGCCGCACTCCGGCCCTGCTGTGGGCTCAGCCGTTCACCTCGAACGGCCTGCAAGGCGCCCAGCTCTCCATCTTCGCCACCCAGGATCCCAGCGGCGCCGTCATCGGCGCTCCGACCGATCCCAACGCTCCGGGCTGGGGCGCCGGCTTCACCCCGGCCGGTGTCGAGCGCGTCAACTTCAACAACGTCACCAAGCTCTCGACGCCGGGCGTCTTCACCGTCGATCCCAACTTCAAGGACCCCTATACCAACCGCGCGACGTTGGGTTTCGAGCGTGAGATCCTGCCCAAGGTTTCCTTCGGCGTCGACCTTACCTACGCCGACGGGCACCAGCTCCAGCGCCTGACCGACATCAACCGGGTCCTGGACGGCACGATCTCCGTCAACGGCCTTCCTCACTACAGCTCGGTCCGTCCCCTCTCGGCCTACGGCTCGGTGATCTCCGACGTGTCGGATGCGAAGTCTCACTACAAAGCCGCGACGATCACCCTCCAGCGGCGGTATGCCGACAACTTCAGCCTGTACGGCGCGGTGACCTACTCGAAGGACCGGGACAGCGACTCCAACGAGCGCAACTTCTCCGGCATCCAGGCAGAGGACTTCAACAACCTCGGCCTCAACTGGGGTCCCTCGGCCCGTGACCAGAGGTGGAAGGGCGTGCTCAACGGCGTGTGGGCCACCCCCTGGTGGGGCTTTGGCCTCTCGGGCGCCTTCCGCTACTACTCGGGCCAGCCGTTCACGCCGATCGCCAACGCCGACCTCAACAACGATGGCCAGGCTGGCACGGACCGCCCGACGGTCAACGGCGTGAACCTCGGTCGCAACAGCGAGCGCCAGCCGGACTTCTACTCTCTGGACATGCGGCTCAACAAGAGCTTCAAGGTCGGGCCGATCGATCTCTCGATCTTCGGCGAGTGCTTCAACTGCTCGAACAAAGCGAACCGGTTCATCAGTGCCAACAACCAGATCTGGGGCACAGCCCAGATCCCGAGGGCGACCTTCGGAGTCGAGGACTCTCTCAGCGTGGCCTACGTTCCGCGGACGTTCCAGCTCGGCGCGCGGCTCGAGTTCTAGAGCTTAAAACCGAGCGATTCCGGCTCCGGCCGGAAGTGGACGAGGGGGGCGGAGACGCCCCCCTTTTTCATGTCCGGGCTACTTTTCGGCGACGGCCTTCAGGTTCGCGAGGCCGGTCTCGAAGTCGTTGCCGATCATCTTGTCCATGTTGACGAAGATCCCGAAGACCTTTGCCATGTAGGCCATGGGACCGTGCATGTCCCAGGTGACGACGGTGGCGTCGGCCTCGGGTTGCAACGTGAACAAGGTGACGTTGTGGCCCTCGAACGGCTTGATGAAATCCAGTTTGATTTCAATCCTGGAGGGCGACGAAGCGTCGGTGATCTCCATGCGTCCCGAGCCAACGTTCCGGTTTCCTTCCCACGCGTAAACGGCGCCCTTGCCGTTGGCTGCTCCGCTGTACGTCCGTTTCAATGCCGGATCTTTTTTCTCCCAGGGAGACCAGGAGGTCCAGTTGTGGAAGTCCGCGATCAGCGGAAAGATCTTTTCCGGCGGCGCCTTGATGCTCGTCTTCCGTTGAACCCGGAAGTTGCTGGGCCGCGTCGCGGCGTACGCGAGAATGGCGGCGATCAGAACGACGATGACGATGAGGATGATCTTTAGCATGGCTCCCTCCAGTGGATCTCGACTCTAGGTGCCCGCCATCTGGCCGTTGACCATCCAGGGCGTGCCGAAGCGGTCTTCCAGCATGCCGAAAGCTTCGGCCCAGAACGTCTTCTGGAAAGGCATGTTCACCTTGCCGCCTTCGGCCAAAGCGTCGAACACCCGCTGCGCCTCGGCGACCGTCGAGTAACCGAGAGAGAGCGAGAACCCTTTCTCCTTCGGGTAGGGCTGGCCGGCCATCCAGTCGGACGCCATCAAGACCCGGCCGTCGTCCAGGACGAGGCGGGCGTGCAGGGTATGGTCGCCGGAGCCGGGCGGCATCTCGGCAGCGACGGGGGAGTCCGACGCTTTCATCAAATCGAGTTTGCCGCCCAACGTGCGCTCGTAGAAGCGCATCGCCTCGGCGCAGTTACCGTCGAAGAACAGATAGGGGCTGAGATTGGACATGGAAGGTTCCTCCGCTGTTGTTATGGTTGCACGCTAACACTCTCTAGTCCTAGAAAGCAACTATCAAGAATCAGTGCAGGACTGCTGGTGTATACTATGGCCATGGCGACGAGGCGCAGCTACGACGACGGGTGTGCGACGGCGCACGCTCTTGACGTCATCGGCGAGCGTTGGGGACTGCTGATCGCGCGCGAACTGATGCTCGGCCCCAAGCGCTTCACCGACCTGCGGACGGGCCTGCCCGGCATCAGCCCCAACGTCCTGACCCAACGATTGGAGGAACTCGAGCAGGCCTCGGTCGTCCGCCGGCGGAAGCTCCCGCCGCCAGCCGGCGCCTGGGTCTACGAGCTGACCGACTGGGGCCTGGAGCTCGAGCCCGTCCTCATGGCGCTGGGTCGTTGGGCCGTCCGCTCGCCCGCGCTTCCCCAAGGCGCTCACCTGAGCGTCGACGCGCTGATCCTCTCCTTCCGGACGATGTTCAACGCCCAAGCCGCCGAGGGCTTCGAGGCGAGCCTTGAGTTGCGATTGGGGGAAAATCGCTTTCACGCCAGAATAGCGGACGGCCGGATGGAGCTCAACCGCGGCAGCGCGAATCAGCCCGCCGCCGTCATCGAGTCCGACTCGGACACCCTGGCTGCGCTGGCCTACGGTGGGCGCAAGCTCTCCGACGCCTTACGCGCCGGAGATCTGAAGATCGAAGGCGACAGGTCAGTGGTCGAGCGTTTCCTGACACTCTTTCCGATGCCCAAGCCGGCATCGGCGAACGGGAGTCAGGACTGAGGAACAAAGCCGAAGGGGCCCCTGACGAGCGACCCGATCAGGCCTCTTGACAAATAAAGGCTTTACGGTTGCCGCCACCAGCGATTTCATCTCTCCCGTTGTTGGAATCTGTGATGGTCGGCCATGTACCCATGGTTGCCAGGTCGAATCTCTTTGTGGACGGTATTGAAGTGGGGCCGGTTCCTGGCCTTGCGATCTGTGGCCCTCTGGCGTCAGGCGAGGTTCTGCTCATTCATTGCGACGCGTCTTGGAATGAGATGGGCGCCTCATGCTACCCGGACGTTGCAAGCGCGAGGCTCAAGGCAGAACGGATGTATCCGGGCCTGGAGTCCCAATGGGTTCCAACGCCCGACGTAAGATTGAGGGGATAAAGACGATAAAAATCGCCGCCGGCGCGTCTCCCCGAGGCCGAGATTCCTCGGGGAGACGTCGTGGAGAGTTGCCTTAGAAGGAGACCAGGAGCCCGAGTTGCACCTGGCTGAACTCGAGATCCGGCGAAGCGGTGAATGCCGAATCGTAGTTGTAGGTCAGCTCGAGGGCGAAGCGGTGACCTACTGGCACGTTGAGGCCGAGGCCCAGGTTTCCACCGCCTTCGAAGTCGCCGGGAGTGAAGTGGTAGAGGCCGAGGCCGCCGTTCAAGAAGATGTGGACCGGCGACGTCGGGTTGAAGGTGTACTTCACGTTGGCCGACACCGTCGAAAGTTTGACGTCCTCACAGCAGGGGCGCCCGTCGAAGCGCGTCGAGCCGAGGCGAACGTCCCAGGCCCACCGGGGCCGCCAGGGGTAGACGAAGTCGAGATGGAAGGTCGATCCCTGCCGGACGCTGCCGTTCAAAACGCCTTGCGGTTCGGCGAGACCCGCATGGAGGCTCAGGAAGGGCGGTGTCCTGGCGGTCAGTGTGCGGTTGACCACCGGTGTGTCCGGATCATTGCTCGCGATCGTGAGGGTGCAGCTCTTCGCACCGGGAAGCGCAGGAGTGAAGCGCGCGACCAGATCCAGACAGGCACCGGGAGCGACCGAGGCCGGGAAGGAGTTCTGGATCAGAGTGAAATCGGAGCATCCGACCGACGCCGCGGCGACCGACAGGGGACAGCCGCCCGTGTTGCAGACGGAGAGCGTCCGTTCCGCCGGTGTCCAGGCGGAGGCGACCCCGAAGTCGGTGGATCCGGTGACTTGGATGTTTGGTTCGGTGCCGTCGCCGGAAACCTGAACCATGACGGTGGGTCTGTTCGGATCGTTGCTGGCGATCGTCAGCGTCGCCGTCTGAGGACCGGTGGCCGTAGGCTGCAGGGCCGCTTGGAAGGGGAAGCAGAAGTCGTGGCTGATCGTCACCGGATAGCCTGACGAGGGCGTGGTCACGGAGAATTTCGGATTCGACGACGTGATGGCCGAGACGATCAGATCGCTCTTGCCCGTATTGCAGACGTTGAGTGTTCCGGTGCTGTTCGTGCCCACGCAGGTCCTGCCAAGATCGAGATTCCCCGGCACCTGGATCTGGGGGACCAGCGAAGGCGTAACGGACTGGCAGGATGTCGGCGGCGATCCGCAGGCTTCGTTGCCGACCGGGTGCGCGATGGCTTGGTAGAAGTAGGTCGTGCCGTTGGCGACACCGTTATCGATCATCGTGCCGCCGGCAAAGTCGCTGGTGATTTTGACGAAAGCGGCGTTACAGCCGAGCTCGTTGCGAAAGATGTCGAAGACACCGCTGGCGCCGGAGACGGTCACCGCAACCGTGTTGTCGCCCGCGGTGACGGACAACGCCGGCGCCGTCGGTGGCGTGCAGCCGGCGAAGGTGACGTTCGCGCCAGGATCGGAGGCGCAGGCGATGCCGTGGCGATTGAACGCGGCGAACAGTGCGGCGCCGTGCGGGGTGCCGTTTGCAAGGTTGCCGTCGTCGTCGTCGACCGCGCGCAGGGTCTTCCACCAGGAGCCGGCGTTGCAACCGTCGCTGGTAAAGGTCGGGCCGGGGGTGCAGGAAAAAGCGTTGGTCGCCGAGCTTCGGGAGAGATACCAGAGGCGCTCGAGGATCGCCCATGCCGCGTTCGTGCCGGGGTTCGGCATGTCGTGATTGGCGAAGTCCCAGATCGCCTCACTGGAGATGTGAGACTCGCAGTGCGCCGAGTTGCCGCAGAGCCCCGGGTAGTCGGGGATCCCGCCGCAGCTCACCCTGGCATAATTGTTCGCGGTGTGCGGAGTGTTCGAAGAGTGATTCGCCCAGTCGATATCGCGGAGGCCGGTGCAGGAGGTGCAGGCGTCTCCGTAGCCGTTACAGTTGCCGAGGCGGAACCCGGAGCCGACGCAGGAGTTGTGCAGGACGATCGCGGCATTGACATCGCCATAGGATTCGCCGGTGCCGCCATCCGCCGCGCCGTTGCCGTCGTTGTCGTCGATCCCGTGCCCGAGCTCGTGCAGGATGAAGCCCGGCTCTTCGCCGCTCGCGCCGCACCCTCCCGCCCCCGCCATTGCCTGATAAAGGTTGATGCCTGTGCCATCCCAGAAGCCGTTGCAGGTCCCCGTCTGATTGACACTGGCGGTGAACTGGCCGTTGAGAAAGGTATTGGAGGGAAGCCAGCCGCGGACGAGCTCCTTGCCGCGATTGAGAGTGTAGAAGGCGGTGCGTGAGGAGCGGGTATTACCGGCGCCGCCGAAACCGGGGGTCGTGCAGTTGGAGCCGGTCGCGGTGCCAAAGCGAAGATTGCCGGAAACTTCGGTGGTTTGGGAGATCGCTCCGCAGGTGTCGACGACGCGGATGAACTGGCCGTTCAGGACTGAGGTGAGCGGCGTGCCTGAAAAAGAGAAGATTCCGGCCGAGTTGGTGAAGGCGCCGCCTCCGAGGTCCGTGAACGGAAGCGGCCGTGAGATTTCGGTTCCCGCTGTAGTGTCCGAGGCAACACCGCCAGTCACCTGTGCGTAGCGATTGACGTCCTGAAATTCGATCAGCTTGCCAGTCGCGGCATCGATCCGGGCTCGGAAGGTGCCGATGACGCCCGGACGCCGAAACGTGAACTGCCACACCTTGACGATCCTGCGCCCGCGGCCGGACTCGTAGCCCCGAGCAGACTTCGGGCTGCCTACGTTGGCGGGAAGAAGGTGGAGACTGCCCGCGTCCACCAGTTTGTCGGCGGATTTGAGACCTCCGATGTACTTGGACAGGACGGCAAGGGCCTTCGTACGGTCGACCGTCGTGGGTGGAACCTGGGTGCCGGCGGACGGCAGGTATTCGCTGCCGAGCTCGATGAGGTTGCCGTTGTTGACACGGAAAACGACATGCGCCCCCTCGACGACGAGGCCCTCGCGCACGAGATCGAAATCGACGAACCAGAGGTGGTCCGCGGGATGACCGGATCGGCCAGAGTTCAAAACCAGGTCCTTGTTGCCGGCTCCCAGAGCCGGGGCGAGGAGATCGATCTCGCGGCGCGCCATCGCCTCCAGGGTCGTCAGGATGGGTCCGCGGCCGGCTCCTTGGGTGGACGGCGTATTTTCGGTTGGAGTGAGGGAGTTGCCGTGACCAGGAATCCAAGGGATACCGGGGCCCGCTGCCGAGGCGATGAGCCCGGTTCGCTCATCGACCGACGCCTTCCATTCGGCATGGGTGCGACGGAATGCCGTCCAACCCTCCCGGGCGGCGGACGGAACGGCGTTCTGAGCGCCCTCGAGCGCTTGGATCGGCTGCGAGGGAGCGAGCTCCTCGCTCCGAAACGTGAGGCGTGACAGAGGGTTGTTGGGTTGCTGCGGGATCTGGGCGGCCACCGGGCCGCTCGCCGGGATGGCGAGCCCAAGCAGGCAAGCCAGCCGAATCAGAGGCCACTTGGACGAAGCGATGGATCTTTGCATGGTTCCTTCTTTCCCGAGGTCCAGCCTGCGAAACCCACTCGTACCTCGTGTTCGAGATGGGCGCCCTGGAGAGGTGATTCGTTACAATCAGCGACAGACAACGTTCATAGTTGATCTTCGTCGCGCGTCGCGATCTTCTGACAGGGGAGGGAGAAACCTAGGAGCGGGGTAGGGTCGTACGGAGAGGTCGGCGCCGATGTTATGCTCGGTCGCAATGCCTGACGAGTTGCTATTCCGAAAGCGATACCGTATTTCTTCAGCTCGGCATCCGGCGTGGGATTACCGGTGGGCGGGCGCCTACAGCGTGACGATTTGCACGCGTGGGCGGATGCGCTGCCTGGGAGAGGTGGTGGACGGTGAAGTCTCCCTGTCGCCGATCGGTGCGGTCGTCGCCGAGGAATGGCTGAAGATCCCACACCGCCAACCACGTGTCCTCCTGGACGAATGGATTGTCATGCCCGACCACATGCACGGCATCTTGATTTTCCAAGGCAGCGCTCCCTCGGCCCCGCCCGATTCGAAGCGCCTGCGTTCCCAATCTCTGGGAGCCGCGATCGGAGGTTTCAAGTCGGAGGCCACGAAACGGATCTGGTGGAATCTGAAGCGTACCGATTTCAACTGGCAGACGCGATTTCACGACGTCATCCTGAAGACGCCCGAGGATCTCGACCACATGTCAACGTTGAGAAGGCCGTCAATGTGCCCTGGTGTCCGCGAGAAAACAGAAAACGGGCCGCCACGTGCCCTCGTACGGTATTGCAATCGGCGCGAGGTCGCGGCGTCGGAGACGTCCCGCCGTTATGGGCCTGCGGAGGGTTTCGTAAACGGGCTGGGAACGTCTCTACGGCGTCTGCGGAGAGGTCGTCGCGGAACGGTGCCGTTACCCTACCTATTGATCCCTCTTGATTCCGCGAACCCTGTCGGCACGGACGTAGAGACGTTCCCAGCCCGTCCACGTCGCCCACCGCAGGCCAACGAAGGCGGGACGTCTCTTCGAAGCCATACCCCTTCAGTAATGTCAACCGTTGAGGAGGCCGTCAATGTGCCCTGGTGTCCGCGAGAAAACAGAAAATGGGCCACCACGTGCCCTCGTGCGGTATTATAATCGGCACGACGTCGCCGCGTCGGAGACGTCCCGCCGTTATAGGACTGCGGAGGGTGTCGTGAACGGGCTGGGAACGTCTCTACGGCGTCTGCGGAGAGGTCGTCGCGGAAGGGTGCCGCGGCTGTCTTTATTTGTGGAAAAGGTTCCACAGCAAGATAAAGGCCATGAAGATCGCCATCCAGAGCACGAGGATCTTGAGCGTCCTGGGGAACCCGCCGCCGCGGCTCTGCGGTGCGGCATCCGGGACGTGCTGGCGGACCAACTCGAGGAAGGCCTGCCAGTCGGTGTCCGATGCGAAGAACTCCCGCGGGAAGACGTTGGTGACCTGAATTGACTGATAGAGCAGCACGATGTCCTTACCCGTCTTCCTCTTGAAGAAGACGTCCCACGGGAGCTCCGACCGGGTGTGCTCCGTTTCCATGTGAACCCCCGACTCCTTCGCCTCCCCTGAAATCGGGGCCTGCATGAGCTTGTTGCTTTGGAGCACCTTCCGCGGCGCCACATAGAGCGAGTAACGAAGATCCCCACGAAGATCAGAACCAGGATGAAAACGGGCAGAGCGTGCTAGCACTATGCCAGTGCATAGGTCGCTTCCGATAGCGGCCGTCGAAACCCATGCAAAGGCCTTCTTTTCTGGCCATCCTTGTTCTGAAGCCCCATGTGTATCGGGACCTGACGAGGGCAGAGTGGACTGGAGCCGGAAAGGCGGGGGTTGGCCGGAAAACCTCTTCGGCCGCGTGGGAAACTTCCCGAAGGCTGGAACACTTCTTCCGGTCGCGTGGGAGACCTTCCCGGTGAGCTGAAGAGTCTTGCGCCGTCCGAAGGATCTTTACCGGACGGCGGGAGATTCTCTCGGCTCGGCGGAGACCTTCTCCAGACGGCGGAAGAACTTCGCCAGCCGCGCGTGAAACTTTCCAGCGGGCTGGAAAAGTTTCGCAGCCGGCTGAGAAACTTTTCAGGTCACCGGAAAACTTCTCAGGCTCGCGAGAAACTTCCCCGGCCGCTAGAAAAGTTTTTCGGGGCTCCGCTAAACTCCGCCGGTCGCCAGAAAAGTTTGGCGGGTCCCGCGCCAAACTTTTCAGCCGGCGGGAAAGTTTTTCCGCTGACCTGGAGAACTTCTCCGGTCACCCGCGAAATTTTTCTGCTGACTGGAAAAGTTCGCGGCCCACCTGAAATGTTTTGCAGCCGCCTGCGAAACTTTTCGGCTCATCGGGAAAACTTCTCAGGCGCGCGAGAAACTTTTCCGGTCGCTGGGAGAGTTTCTCAGAGCTCCGCGAAACTTCGCCGGTCGCCAGAAGAGTTTGGCGGGTGGCACGCCAAACTTCGCCGGCGGCTGGAAAGGCTCCCCGCCGGCTGGCCAAACTTTTCAGGTGACGTGGAAACCTTCGCGGCGGATCGGGAAAGTTCTTCAGCCGCCTGAAAAACTTTTCAGCTGCTCGGGAAACTTTTCAGCAGGGTGGAAAAGCCCTGCGTGCTGGGGTGGAGACAAAAAAAGGGGGGCGTGCACTTGGCACGTCCCCCGAGAAAGCTCGCCACCAGGACTACTTGGCGGCGGTTGAAACGGTGGGAGTGGTGGAGACCGCCGGGTTCGGCTGGGTCGCCGGGGGCGACTCCGGCTTGGGAGTCACTTTGCGGGCACGGGTGCGGAGCGGCTTGACTCCGAGCTCGACCAGCTTGTCGTTGTGACTGCCGTAGTGCTGCTTAACCATGAACCGGAGGATCGTGGCCAGCTTGCTCCCCTCGCTGTGGATGACGGCCATCCGCTGCGAGATCAGCTGCTTGGTGGACTGGTGAAGCTTCTGGTCGACGCCGAGCTTGCGCAGCTCGTCGGTCAGTTTCTCCAGGGCCACTCGGGTGATTTCCGCCTGCGGCAGGTCCGCGGCGTTGGCGGCGATGGCGGTCGTCGCCTCCTCCCACTGCTTGAGGTCGTTTGCGGTGCGATCGGTGTTCGACATGGTCCTTCTCCTCTCTTGAGCCTTTTCGGGGGCTCATCGGTCAGGCGCCGTCATTGGCGCCGGAATCCTCGGTTCGGTTGCTGCGGTTCTGGTCGAAGACGGCTCAATTGGCTTCGATGGCCGCAGCATAGGAGACGGATACAGACGTTGTCAATAGGTTTGAACGAGGATTGTTGATTTTGGTGTGCCGGTATCGGCTGTTGGTCGGCGGATTTTGTGGCTTAGAGGCTCCAGCCGATTCGCTCCAGGCTTTGGGAAGTGCCGAGGCGGGCTAGCAGCTCTTGGACGGGGGTGCCGTCGGGTGGGACGGGCCAGTCGGGGGCGATCTCGGCGAGGGGCTCGAGCATGAAGCGGCGCTCGCGCAGGCGGGGATGAGGGAGGGTTAGCTCGGGCGCGTCTGAGGTGCGGTCGCCGTAGAGGAGGACGTCGATGTCCAGGGGGCGGGGGCCGAAGCGCACGGTGCGCGCAGGGGCTTGGCGGCCGGCGACGAGCTCCAGCGCCTTGGCGAGCGCGAGCACCGCCTCGGGCTCCAAGGCGGTGGTGGCCACGGCGACGGTGTTCAGGTAGTCCGGCTGGGAAACGGGAGAGAGAGGGGAACTGCGATAGAGAGAGGCAATGCGCAACGGGCCGAGGGCGGCTTCGAGCTCGCGGAGGGCCCGGCCGAGCGTCTGCTCCACCGAGCCCAGGTTGCCGCCGAACGCGAGCGCGACGGGTGATGTCCTGCTGCCGCCGAGGCCGCGCTCACTCCTCGTCGAGGTCCTCCTCTTCTTCCTCGGCTCCGGCGACGACGAGGTCTTCTTCCGCGAGGTCGGGTCCCACCATTTCGTCGTCGCTAACTTCCTCGATCGGCTCGTCTTCCTCGATGTCGATCGGCTTGGCGACCTCCGCCTTCCGCTTGCGGCGGGAGGCCGAGCTGGTGGCCGGCTCGTGACTCGCGGCGTCCTTCTGGTTCGCCCCGCATTTCGGGCAAATGGAATCGGACTTTCCGAGGTCATAAAACTTCGTGCCACAGTTGTAGCACTCGAATTTGGTTCCTAGCTTGAGCTCAGGCATGGCACACTCCCGCCCCTCCTGGAGGCCGGTTTTCAGAGGGCGGTGAACGTAGCATCCGCTCGGGAGCCTGTCAACGTCTCCGAAGAGAGGCGAGCGCGATCGGGAGTCCTTGCACCTGGAAGAAAAGGCGGGATAGGATCGTTCTTCGGTCTGTCCGCGGTGTTCCGCTCCTAACCCTCTTACGTTCGACCATCTCGCGGGGGCCCGATTGTCGCCTCGCCTGGAAACGCCATGAAACTTTCAGCTCTGACCCTGTTGCTCGCCCTCCTCGCCGCCGTTCCGGGTTTCGCCGCTCGCGAGAAGGCGCCGCCCGATCCCATGGCGCCCGGCCTCTCGGGTCCGGACCGGCTCGCCGCGCTCGTAGAGCGGGTCAAGCTGGAGCAGCGGAACCTCAAGACTCTGGAGGCGCGCTTCACCCAGGATCAGCAGAGCTCGATGCTGACGGCGCGCGAGCAGTCCAAGGGGCTCTTCTCCTACGCCGCTCCCGACAAGGTGCGCTGGGAGTACGCCTCGCCCAGCCCGATCACGGTCGTGATCCGGGGCGACGAGATGACCACTTGGTACAAGGACCTCAAGCGCGCCGAGGTTCTGAAGGTGGGCCGCTACTCGAATCAGATCTTCAAGTACCTGGGGGCGAGCGGCAGCCTGCAGACGCTTCTCGAATACTTCACGGTGCGGCTGAAGCTGCCCGAGAAGAAGGGCGATCTCTACCGCATGGAGCTGGTGCCCAAGTACCAGCGCATCGCCAAGCGGCTCAAATCGATGACGCTGTGGATCGACGGCGAGACCTTCTTCCCCTCCCGCCTCAAGTACGAGGAGCCGGACGGCGACACGGTCGAGTACCAGTTCAGCGACTTCAAGCGCAATTCGCCGATCCCCGACGACCGGTTCGTGGTGAAGCTCCCGCCGGGAGTCGAGAAGCGCACGATCGATCTCTCCCGCGAGGGGGCCGCGAAGTCGAAGCCGTGAAGACGGCGGAGCCGGCGCCCCTGGCGGGGCGGACCCTCACCCCCTACCCCCTCTCCCGCCCCCTCCCAACCCCCCTCACCGGGAGAGGGGGAACCCCTGGGGCGTTCTTGCCTTGCTCCCTCTTCTCCCGGTTGGGGGGAGGGCGATGGGAGAAGAGGGTTGGGGTGATGAGGGGTCTTTCTCCCTCTTCTCCCGGTGAGGGGGGTTGGGAGGGGGCGGGAGAAGAGGGCCGGGGTGATGAGGGTCTTCCGCCTCAGCGTCTTGGGACTCTCCTATGCTGACCTTCGAAATCCTCGCCACGGACGGCGGGGCCCGGCTGGGCCGGCTGACGACTCCTCATGGCGTGGTGGAGACCCCGGCGTTCATGCCGGTGGGCACGCTGGGGGCGGTCAAGGGCGTCACTCCCCAGGAACTGGAAGGGGCGGGGGCGTCGGTGATGCTGTCCAATCTCTACCATCTCGCTCTGCGGCCGGGGATCGACGCGGTCGAGGCGCTGGGCGGTCTGCATGCGTTCACCGGGTGGCGGCGGCCTATTCTCACGGACAGTGGCGGCTTTCAGGTTTGGAGCCTCGGTGGGTTGCGCAAGGTGGACGCGGGCGGGGTGACCTTCCGCAGCCATCTGGACGGCTCGCCCCTGCGCTTCACGCCCGAGACCGTGGTGCGCTTCCAGGAGCGGATGGGAGTCGACATTGCCATGGTGCTCGACGAGTGCACGGCCTGGCCGGCCGAGCGGCCGGTGGCCACGGCCTCGTGGGAGCGGACGCTGGATTGGGCGCGGCGCGCCCGGGCGGCTTGGCGGGGCGGAGGAGGCGGCCTGTTTGGGATCGTCCAGGGGAGCGTTTACCGCGACCTGCGGGAGCGGGCTGCGGTCGAGCTCGCGGCGCTCGATTTCGACGGCTACGCCATCGGCGGCGTGGCGGTGGGGGAGCCGGAGACGGAGCGCCGGACGGTGGTGGAGTGGACGGCGCCGGCGCTGCCCGCGGACCGCCCCCGCTATCTGATGGGGGTGGGCTACCCGGAGGACATCCTCCACGCCGTGTCTCACGGGGTGGACCTCTTCGACTGCGTGCTGCCGGCGCGCAACGCCCGCCACGCGGTGCTCTTCACCCGCCAGGGAGTGCTCAAGATCAAGAACGCCCGCTTCAAGGACGATCCGCGGCCGCTCGACGAGGAGTGCGGCTGCCCGGCCTGCACCCGCACGTCGCGGGCCTTCCTGCACCACCTGTTCCGCTGCGGCGAGCTCACCGGCCCGGTGCTCGCCACCCTGCACAACGTCCGCTATTACCTTGACTTTATGGCCGACCTCCGGCAGTCTATCGGACTCGGTGCGTTGAAGGACCGGGGGGCGGCCCTCGCCCGCTCGCCGGAGGGGCCTGATCTGGAGGTCCATCCGGTCTCTTCCGATCCCCGTGAGCAACGGAGTTTTTAGCGGCAGGAATCCCTGCCAGGGTTTGTGCGCATGAATGCAATGACTGGTCCTATAACTGCCCTCGCCCTGCAAGCCTCCAGCGGCCCTTTCGGCATGCTTGGAGGGTTCATCCCGATGATCCTCATCTTCGTCATCTTCTACGTCGTCCTGATGCTGCCCATGCAGAAGCAGCGCAAGGCTCTGGCGGCGATGATCGAGAATCTGAAGAAGGGCGACAAGGTGGTCACCTCCGGCGGCCTCTTCGGCGAGGTGACGTCAGTCGAGGGACCGACGGTGCTGCTGCGCATCGCCGACAACGTCCGCGTCCGGATCGCCAAGTCGGCGATCACCGGTCTCGAGGGCGAGGTCGATAAGAGCAGCGATAAAAGCGATAAGGGGAGTAATTCATGAAACGACCTCTGCTCTGGCGCGGGCTCCTGATCCTGGCGGTCGCCCTCGTCGCCGCGGCGCTGGCCTATCCGCCGAAACAGAAGATCAACCTCGGCCTCGACCTGCGGGGCGGCATGCACCTTCTGCTCCAGGTTCACACCGAGGACGCCGTGCGCGCGGAGACCGACTCCGACATGGCGGCCCTGGTGGACCGGGCGAAAGAGAAGGGCGTCGTCGGCCTCAAGGCGCGGCGCACGGCCGACGCGGTCTTCGCCATCCCCGCGACCTCCGAGCAGCGGGACGTGCTGAGCGACCTCGCCCAGCGCTACCTGCCGCGCTGGAACGTCTCGAGCCAGAACGAAGAGATGGTCTTCACCATGAAGTCGAACGAGGTCAACACGGTGCGCAACGCCGCCGTCAACCAGGCCAAGACGACCATCGACAACCGTATCAATCAGTTCGGCGTCACCGAGCCGCTCATCCAGGCCACCTCGACGGGCTACCGCATCGTCGTACAGCTCCCCGGGGTCGACGATCCCGAGCGCGTGCGCAAGCTGATCAAGAACACGGCCTTCCTGGAGTTCCGGGTGGTCAAGGTGCCGAAGGGCGGCGGCGGCGTTGGCAGCCGCGAGGAGCTGCTCGCCAACCTGGGCGGCCAGGTTCCGGACGACCTCGAGATCCTGGAGGGCGACCGGCGGGAGAACAACGCCGTGACGGGCAAGATGTACTACGCGGTGGAGAAGCGGCGCACGGTCACCGGCCGCGACCTCTCCAACGCCACGGCGGGCCGCGGCCAGTTCGGCCAGCCGAACGTCGAGTTCACGCTCACCCCCTCGGGCTCGCAGGCCTTCGGCGAGCTCACCGGCCAGAACGTCGGCAACGGCCTCGCCATCGTGCTCGACGGCCGGGTGGTCTCGGCGCCGGTCATCAAGTCGAAGATTTCCGACCGCGGCCAGATCGAGGGCAACTTCACCGCGCAGGAGGTGCAGGACCTGGTGCTGGTGCTGAAGTCGGGCGCGCTGCCCGCCAGCATTACCTACCTGGAGGAGCGCACGGTGGGCCCGTCGCTCGGCCGCGAGGCCATCCGCGACGGCCTGCTTGCCGGCGTCGTCGGCACGCTGCTGGTCATTTTCGTCATGCTTCTCTACTACAAGCTGTCGGGCGTCAACGCCGTCCTGGCACTGGTGCTCAACGTGCTCATCCTGTTCGGCGGCATGGGCATGTTCCACTCGACGCTGACCCTGCCCGGCATCTTCGGCATCATTTTGACGATCGGCATGGCGGTGGACGCCAACGTCCTGGTGTTCGAGCGCATCCGTGAAGAGATGCGCGCCGGCCGGACGGTGCGCTCGTCGATCGATCAGGGCTTCGACCGCGCCTTCACGTCAATCATCGACACCCACGTCACCACCATGGTCTCGGCCCTGCTGCTGTTCCAGTTCGGAACGGGTCCGATCAAGGGGTTCGCGGTCACTCTATTCATTGGCCTCCTCGCTTCCCTGTTCACCGCGGTGTTCGTGAGCCGCTGGATCTTCGACCTCGTGCTCTCGCGGCGCAAGGTTCAGAAGTTGTCGATCTGAGGGCGCCGTCCGCGCGACCGTAAGGAGCAAACCATGCAAATCCTGCACGATACTCATATCGACTTCATGAAGTACCGCCGGTTCTGGATCATCGTGTCCTTCGTCCTGGTGGTCGTCGGCTTCTACTCCATCTTCGGGCCGCACAAGCTCAACCTCGGCATCGACTTCGCCGGCGGCACCCAGATGACTCTGGGCTTCCACGAAAAGCCGGACGTCGACCGCATCCGCCAGGTGCTGGAGCAGGCGGGGATGAAGCAGGAGGGGATCGTCCGCGTCGGCAAGGAAGCGGAGAACCAGGTGCTGGTGAAGATCGCCGCGGCCCGGGGAGCGGAGGAGGGGAGCCGCGACCGCATCGTCGCCGCCCTCAGCAAGGCCTTCAACCAGGGCAAGACGGGCGTCGATCTCAACGAGATCCAGGGCGAGTCGCTGACCGCGTTCCTCGTCAAGGCCGACCCGGACCACGTGGCGGCGCAGGGGCCTCCGGCCGCCGTCGCACACTACAACCCGGTCGCCGATGCCATCCTCAAGGAGCGGCGGGTGAACGGCACCTTCCCCAACATGGACCGCGTCGCTCACCTGCCGGGCGTCTCGCCTGCCGTGACCGCGGCGCTGCAGCAGGGCACCTACCTGGGGAACTTCGCCGTGCTGGCGACCGAGAACGTCGGCCCGCAGGTGGGCAGCGAGCTGCGCCGCCAAGGCTTCTGGGCGGTGCTGGGGTCGCTGATCGCGATGCTGGCCTACATCGGCTTCCGCTTCGAGCTGCGCTTCGGCATCGGCGCCATCATGGCCTCGGTGCACGACGTCATGGTGACCCTCGGCCTGTTCACGCTGTTCGGCTATGAGTTCAACCTGACGACGGTCGCCGCCTTCCTGACGCTCATCGGCTACTCGACGAACGACACGGTCGTCATCTTCGACCGCGTGCGCGAAAACATGCGCAAGAGCCGCCGCAAGCCGCTGATCGAGGTGATGAACGAGAGCATCAACGAGACGCTGTCGCGGACCATCATGACCGGCGGCCTGACCTTCCTCACCGTGCTGGCCGTGTTCATCCTCGGCGGCGACGTGCTGAGGGGCTTCGCCTTCGTGCTGGTGGTGGGCATCATCGTCGGCACCTACTCGTCGATCTATGTCGCGAGCCCGTTCGCCCTGCTGTGGGAGTCGCTGTTCGGCGTCAACGGCAAGTGGCGCAAGGGCAAGCCCGGCGCGTTGTCTGCCGGCGCGGACCGCACCGCGCCCGCCGGCCCCCGCACCACGGCCGAGAACGGCAACGCCCCCGACCGCCGGCCGCGGCCGGCCCGCCGCCGGGCCTGAGCGCGTCCACGCCTGAAAGCCCGCCCCTACGGGGGCGGCCCCTCACTCCTCAAACTCCTCTCTCCCATCGCACTTCCGCCCAACCGGGAGGGAGGGGCTTTGCGTTCCGACTGTCCTCCAGACAAACCCACCAGGCACGTGTTTTTGGCTGTTCTCCCTCTTCTCCCGGTTGGGGGGAAGGCGATGGGAGAAGAGGGCCGGGGTGATGAGGGGGCCGATGCGGCACCGATGGCAAACAGTAGCCCGGACGTGACAAAATATGTGTCCATTAGAGAACTCATCCCGGAGCCCATATCCTAATGGCCGAATTTCGGATCGAGCTAACAGAGGAAGCCAGAGGTGATCTGCTCTTTTACCCCGCTTCTGAGAGGAAGTTGATCACCGCTGGAATGCGAGCGCAGCTCCTGCACGAGCCGCTTGCCGTAACGAAGAACCGCAAGCCCTTGCGGACCAACCCAATTGCTTCCTGGGAGCTTCGCCTGGGCCCGTTCAGAGTATTCTACGAGGTGGCCGACTGGATCGTCACGATCATTGCCGTGGGGAACAAAGAGCACAATCAGCTTTTCGTGCGTGGCAAAGAGGTGAAGATATGAAGACTGTGAACTTGGAAGAGCGGAAGATCGACTTGGAAGCAGCCATCGGCCTTGCGCGACATGAGCCCCTCCTGCTCGTTGCTTCCGACGGCCATGAGTTCCTCCTCAGTGAGGCCGACGACTTCGAGAGAGAAGTCGAGACTCTTCGCAACAGCCTGGACTTTCAACGGTTTCTCGATGAGCGTTCGCGTTCGGCAGGCCGCATTTCGTTGGATGATTTCGAAGCCGAGAGCGACCCCCTGGCACCGAGGCGGCGATAACACCAGACTCCTCGAAGACTGTCCGCGGGTGCACGGTCCCTGGATTTGCCTTCGTGCCGCCGGCGCTCCCAGGGAATCCGCAGCCCCCCTTCCACCCTTATAATGTGGGACCCCGTAGCGGGGCCCCTGAAAAACTCTTCGACGGGCGCCCTCGCGCGGGGAGATGGCCATGCCTCTCTCCAAAAGCCTTCAACCGCCCGTGGCCCCTCCGGGAGTGGTGCGCTTCGAGCAGGTGCTCTCGTGCTTCTCTGCACATGGGCGCGCTCTCGATCCCGTCTTCCTGCGTGCCGTCTACGACTTCTCCTCCGAGATGCACAAGGATCAGACGCGCCGCTCCGGCGAGCCGTTCATGATCCACCCGCTCAACGTCGCCTGGCTGCTGGCCGATCTCAAGTTCGACCAGACGTGCGTCGCCGTGGGCCTCCTCCACGACGTGCTGGAGGACACCCTCACCACCCGCGAGGTGCTGGAGAAGGAGTTCGGGGCCGAGATCACCGAGCTGGTGGACGGCGTCACCAAGATCGGCCGCCATGAGTACGTGCGCCGCGACGAGGCGCAGGCGGAGACCTTCCGCAAGATGATCCTCGCCTCGGCCAAGGACATCCGGGTGATCGTCGTCAAGCTCGCCGACCGGCTGCACAACATGGAGACGCTGGAGCACCTGCAGGCGGAGTCGCGGCGGCGCATCTCGCGCGAGACTCTGGAGATCTACGCGCCCATCGCCCACCGCCTCGGCATGGCCCGGGTCAAGGGCGACCTCGAGGACCTGGCGTTCTTTCATCTCCATCCGCACCAGTTCTCCGAGCTCTACGTCAAGATCGCCGAGAAGATGAAGGTGGGGCAGGCCGGCACCGACCGCATCCGCGACCGGCTGGCGAAGAGCCTGGAGTCGGCGGGCATCGACGCCGAGATCAGCTTCCGCGTCAAGCGCTTCTACTCGATCTACGAGAAGCTGCGCCGGCAGGGCATCGACATCTCCCAGCTCTACGACTTCCTGGCCTTCCGCATCGTCACCGGCAGCCTGAAGGACACCTACGCGGCGCTCGGCATCGTGCACCAGAACTGGCGTCCCATTCCGGGCCGGTTCAAGGACTACATCGCAATGCCGAAGCCGAACCTCTACCAGTCACTGCACACCACGGCGGTGGGCGACCAGGGGCAGCCGTTCGAGGTTCAGATCCGTACCCGCGAGATGGACCTCGTGGCGGAGGAGGGGATCGCGGCGCACTGGCGCTACAAGGAGGGGAAGGCCGAGCCGCAGGCGAGCGACCCCAACATCGTCTGGCTGCGCCAGCTCCTGGAGTGGCAGAAGGAGGTGCAGGACCCGCGGACGTTCCTCACCACCCTCAAGGTGGACCTCTATCCGGACGAGGTCTATGCCTTCACTCCCAAGGGCGAGGTCTTCTCCTTCCCGCGCGGCGCCACACCGCTCGACTTCGCCTACCGGGTGCACACCGACCTCGGCCACCACTGCGGCGGCGCGCGGGTCAACGGCAAGCTCGTGCCGCTACGCACGCCGCTGCAGAACGGCGACATGGTGGAGGTGATCACCAATCCGTCGCGCACGCCCAGCCGCGACTGGCTCAACCTCGTCGTCACCTCGCGGGCCAAGAGCAAGATCCGGCAGTGGCTCAACACGCAGCAGAAGCAACGGGCGATGGAGATCGGCCGCCGCTTCTTCGACAAGGATCTGCGGAAGTACGGCCTGTCGCTGCGCAAGGTGACGGAGGGCCCTGAGTTCGCCGCCTACCTCCAGAGCGAGGGGCTCTCCAAGCTGGACGACCTCTACAGCCGCATCGGCTTCGGCAAGACCGAGCCGCGCACGGTGTTGGAGCGGGTGGTGGGGCTGGAGAAGCTGGCCGAGACGCCGGAGAAGCCCGGGCGCCTGCGCCAGGCGGTCAACACGGCGGTCAACAAGATCCTCCCCTTCGGGGGTGCCGCGGGGCCGATCACCGTCCGGGGGCACGGCGACATGATGGCCTATCTCGCGAAGTGCTGCACGCCGCTGCCGGGCGAGGACATCGTGGGCTACATCACCCGCGGCCGGGGCGTCTCGGTCCATCGGGTGGACTGCCCCAACGTCCAGAACCTCTTCTACAACCCGGAGCGGGAGATCGAGGTCAAGTGGGACCAGCCGAAGAACGACGTCTACCAGGTCTCGCTGATGATCGAGGTCGAGGACCAGCAGGGGATGCTGGCGCGGCTGACCGACGCCATCACCCGGGCCGGCAGCAACATCAACTCGATGGAGGCGGACACGCACGAGACCGGGCGGGCCTCGATCAGCGTCGTCTGCCAGCTCCGCGACCGCAAGCACCTCGACAAGCTGCTCAAGGAAGTGCGCTCCATTTCCGGCGTGCTGCGGGTGCACCGCCGCATGAGCGGCGGCGGAGTCAATCACCTCGAAGCGCTGAGCTGAAGAAAAACTCGCCCCTTCGGGGCGGGCCCTCACTCCCCCAACCCCCTCTCTCCCATCGCCCTCCCCCCGACCGGTAGAGAGGGGGCTAAAACATCGCCCTACTTGTCTTTTTTAGACAAACCACTCCCTCTTCTCCCGGTCGGGGGGAGGGCGATGGGAGAGAAGAGGGCCGGGGTGATGAGGGGTCTTCGGGGGGATCGTCGGAAGGCGGGAATCCGCGGGCCTACTTCGCGGCCCCGGTCTCCGGCGGGGTCCACTTGCGGGCCGGCGCCTTGACGACCTTGCCACTACGCAGGCAGCGGGTGCAAACCCGGATATGACGCACGCCGCCATCGACCTTGGCCCGCACTCGTTGCAGGTTGGGCTCCCAGGTGCGGGAGGTGACGTTGTGCGCGTGGCTGACATTGCGGCCGAACGTCGTGCCCTTGCCGCAGATCTCGCATTGCTTGGCCATGATCTCTCCTTGCTCGCCCTCGAAGGGCATGAGAAGATACCAGAAACCCCGAGCGATCTCAAGCCGGTAGGAGCTTCATCATGCGATCCTGGTGTTCGGCAGCCCTCGTGGGCCTCTGTGTCGCGGTGTCGGCACCATCTGCCGGGATATCCGCCGGGACCGGCCCGGCCCATCTGGTGGCGGACCTGACGCCGGGCTTCGCGCCGTCCGAGCCGGCGAGTACCCCCGCCTACGCATCCTTTACCGTCGTCAACGGCCGGGTGGTCTACCAGGCCTTCTGCAGTCTCTGGAGCACGGACGGCACGGCAGCCGGAATCTCGCGGCTCGCCCAGCTCTGCACCGAGGGCGGCGGAGGCGTGCTTGCCACCATGGGCTCGAACCCCCACCGGGTGGCGTTCTTCACCCCCGCGTCCGGCCGGCTCTGGAGCACGGACGGCACCGCCGAGAATACCTTCTCTCTCGGAGAGGTCACGATGGGGCATGGATTCGCTGGAATCGACCGCCCCCTTCTCGGTCCCGGCGGCCGGGAGCTTTTCTTCGAAGGCTGCACCGAGGCCCACGGTTGCGAGCCATGGCGCAGCGACGGCACCCCCGAGGGCACGGTGATGCTCGGCGACCTGCGGCGCGGGCCGGAAGGCTCCAACCCCTCGAATTTCAGCTTCGACGGGCGCCGCGTCCTGTTCTCTACCCACGGGGCCGTCTGGGCTACGGACGGCAGCCCCAGGGGCACGGTCGAGCTGTTCCCAGCCGAGGGGGACGTCCTCTGGCTTCATCCGCACGGACCGGAAATCTTCTTCGAGACCTACAGCGGCGTCTGGGCCTTCGACAAGCGCAACCGGAAGACGCGAAGGCTTTTGAGCCATGGCTCGGCAAAGTATACCGGCGTCTCCTTCGCCGAGGCCGCCTGCCGCCTGCTGCTCGTCCCCTTCGACCTGGAGGTCCCGGAGCTCGCCCTCTGGACGACCGACGGAACGGGGGCCGGCACGCACAGGCTGGGACCGCGGTTCACCGGGGGCCTCGACGAGTTCGCGGGCGTCGGCAGTCGGGTGGTGTTCCAGGCGACCAACCGGGCGGGCTTCTTTCCGGACCTGGAGCTCTGGTTCCTCGATCCGGAGATGAGGGCGCCCGAGCGCTTCGCAGACTGCCCCGGCGGCTGCCCCACCCTCGATCCGCACCAGAACTACGCCGATCGCGCCCCGCTGCTCGCGCCGTTCAAGGGCCATCTCCTGTTCGCCGGCCGGGATCCGCAGCACGGCTCCGAGCTATGGTCCACGGATGGCACTCCTCAGGGCACCCGCCTGCTCAAGGATCTCTGCCCCGGTGCGTGCGATGGGGCTCCCTTGGGCTTCAGGGTGTTCGAGGACCGGCTTCTCTTCCTCGACGCCCAGCGGAACCTCTGGGCCACCGACGGTACGGAGGCCGGGACGATCCGCCTGGCGTCGCAGCCGCCTGTGGTCAATCCGTCCCTGCCCTATCCGGTCGATGCCGCCGTGCTCGACGGACGCATCGTTTTCAACGGTTTCGACCCCCAGCACGGGGCTCAGGTCTGGGTGAGCGATTTGACTCCCGAAGGCACGGCGCCGTTGGCGCAGGCCGGCTTCAACCTGGCCGCCGGCTCCGACGTCCGGGCCCCCATAGCCTTGGGCGCCAGGATCGTTTTCGGGATCTATGACGGCACCGCCTCAAGCCTCTGGGCGAGCGACGGCACCGCGGCCGGCACGGTGCGTCTGCCTCCCGCGGACACTCCGTGTTGCTCGGGTGGGACCCCTTTGGGCGGGCCCCTCTTCTTCTTCCAATCGGGCGCGAGGCTCTTTCGGACCGACGGAACGCCGGAGGGCACCCAGCCGATCCTCGACCTCGGCGCGGGAAAGGTCCTGATCTCGACGGGCTTTTTGGGGGACCGCCGGCTCCTGGCCATCGCCGAGCCGTCTCCGGGGACCGGCCCCGCGGAGCTCTGGACGAGCGATGGCACGGCCCAGGGTACGCAGAAGCTGCTGACCCTGCCGAGCGGAGGCTTTCCGGAGGTTTTCATGGCCCTCGGCAGCCAGACGCTCTTCTTCTTCGAAGGTCTGTGGCGCACCGACGGCACGGTGGCGGGCACCCTGCCGATCCAGGACGAGCTCGAGTTTGCGTCCTTCAGGCCGGGACCGTTCTTCCACGGCAAGGTCTTCTTCCCCGCCCGGAGCCGCCAGGGCTCCATCGATCTCTGGGGGTCGGACGGCACGGCCGGCGGCACGGGCCTCCTGGGGCAGGAGACGGCCTTCCCGCGCCCTTTCAGCCCGTCGGATGCGGTCGTCTTCCGGGATGCCCTCTATTTCATCGATTGGAGCGATCGGATGCTCTGGCGGTCAGATGGCACGGCGGCCGGAACCCGCCCCTTCGAGCTGCCCCTGAATTCGAATGGCGACCCACTTCGTGTCTCCAGGCCGCCCATGCCCCTGGGGAACCAGCTCTTCTTCGTCGCCGACGACGGCGTCCACGGCTGGAGACTGTGGAAGACGGATGGCACGGCGGCCGGCACGGTGCCGGTGAGCGAGGTCGCTCTCGCGCACTCCAGCCGCGATTCCCTCACCGCGGCCGGGGGCCGGCTCTACTTCGCGGCCGACGACGGCGAGCACGGCCTCGAACTGTGGACGAGCGACGGCACCGCCGAGGGGACGACGATGGTGCAGGATGTCCTGCCAGGCCCTGCCTCCTCGTGGCCGCAGGATCTCGTGGCCGCGGACGGCAACCTCTTCTTCACCGCCAACGACGGCGTGCACGGCCGCGAGCTTTGGGTGCTTCCCTTGGGTCGGCCCTAATTTCAAACCAGCAGGAGTCTCATCATGCGTTTCGGTCTATTCGCGGCCCTTCTGAGTCTTTGCCTCGCGGCGCCGGCAGTGCCCGCCTCCGCCGAGCCCGCCCATCTCGTGGCCGACCTGAACCCGGCCCTCGTCCCCTTTGACGAATCGGTGGCGTTCAAGTCGTTCACCCCGCTCGGGGGACGAGTCCTTTTCCTGGGGTTTTTCTTCGCCGGCGACAACCAGTGCGGCCTGTGGTCCACGGACGGCACGGCGGCGGGTACCGGCCGTCTGGCTGATCTGTGCGCCGAGAGCCTGAGCCCGGCGAATGACTCCTCCCGGGTCCGGATCCTCGGCGTCGCCGGGCCTCTCGTGTTCCTGACCGACTCTCTGGGGCGGCTCTGGCGCACGGACGGCACCGCCATAGGCGCGGGCACCTTCTCGCTGGGAATCAGGGTCTCGGCGGAACACGGTCTGCCCGTCCTCGGGCCCGGGGGAATCCTCTACTTCGTCTCCTGCGACGCGGCGGGGGATTGCCAGCCTTGGCGCAGCGACGGCACGGCCGCGGGGACGGAGCCGTTGGCGCACGTCGAGCTCGACCCGGGCGGCATACCGTTTTTTCAGTTCGTCGTCCAGGGCAATCACGTGGTGTTCAGCAGCCTCGACTCGCAAGGCGCTCACCTGTGGACCACGGACGGCACACCGGACGGCACACGCCAACTGGCGCTCTTCCAGAACCGCATCGGCGCCATTCTGCCGGTGGGCGGCGCGCTGTACGTCTCGACGGGCGGCAGCCGATCCGACGTGTGGCTGGTTCCCGCGGCGGGGTCGCCCGTCGCGCACCTCGGCAGCTTTCCCGTCGACTTCCGGGGGGCGGGTGTCCCACTGTTGCAGGCCGGCGGCCGGGTGCTGATCCAGGACTTCGAGGGCGACGGCGTCGCCTCTCTCTGGGAGATCCCGGCTTCCAACCGCCGGGTACGATTCCTCGCCCGCTTCGAAAATGGGATGGGTCCGGTCGCGGAGGTGGGCGGCCGGCTGGTTTTCGGCGCCGCGGCGGCCGGGAACGGCAGCAGCTTTCTCCTCTGGAGCCTGGGGCCCAAAGCGGTCCATCCCCGTCCGGTGAGCGGCTGTCCGGGGGGGTGCCCCAAGATCGATCTGACCAATGCGGGTTTCAGCCTGCTGGGTGGCCGCGCGCTCTTCGCGGGTGTCGACCACCGGGGCAGCGAGCTGTGGCAGACGGACGGCACGGGGACCGGCACGCGGCTCGTGAAGGATCTGTGCCCCGGCAACTGCGCGAGCTCCCCCAGAGACTTCGGACGGTTCCTGGGGCGGCTGCTCTTCACCGCCGCCGCCGGCGACCTGTGGGTCACCGACGGTACCCCCGCCGGAACGAGGATCGTCAGCCGCACCGCGGGCGGGCTCGACTTCGCCGGGCTGGGGAGCCGGGTGGTCTTCAGCGGCCTCGACAGCTTCGCCGGCGCCCAGCCCTGGGTGAGTGACCTCACCGTGGCGGGGACGCACCGCATTGACATCCTCGGCGGCGGCTTGGCGGCAGGTTCGGCGATCCAGAGCCTGACCCCGTTCGGCTCCGGAGTGCTGTTCGGGACCTGCCCGCTCGCCGGCGGCACGGGTCTCTGGCATAGCGACGGCACCGCCGGCGGCACGGAGCGCCTGTTGGATGCCGGCCAGGGTTGCGGCACCTTTTCCATCACTCCCTTCGTCACCGCCGGGGGCCTGGCCTTCTTCAGCCTGGACCGTTTCCATCTCTGGCGCACGGACGGCACGCCTGCCGGAAGCCAGATCCTGACCTCGTTGGGCGGTGCCCTCCTCCCTGGATTCCTGCCGCTGGACGGCGGGCTGTTCTTCGTCGCCGGCTCCACCACGAACCCTCAGCCGCCTTTTTCGTGGGATTTCTGGCGCAGCGACGGCACGCCCCAGGGGACCCTGCGGACCGGTTCAGTGACCTTGAGCGGTGGGCTCGTCCCTCTGGCAGCGGTGGGGAGCACCGTTCTCTTCTTTGCCCAGCGCAATGAACCGCCATTTCCCGATGCCCTGTGGCGCACCGACGGCACCACCGCCGGAACCGGCGCCCTGCTCAATCTGTCGGCAGCGCCAGGACCGCCGGATCTCGTCCCGCTCAACGGCAAGGCTCTGCTGGTGGTGGAAGCGGCAGGCCGCCCGGTGGGGCGCGAGCTGTGGACGACCGACGGCACCGCCGCCGGCACGGTGCCGGTGATCTCCAGCCTGGAGGCGCCGCGTCCCCTGAACCCGCGCGGGCTCGGCGTCCTGCAAGGTACCGCCTACTTCTTCGCGGATACGGGAGATCCCGCCCGGCCCCTGAGTCTCTGGCGGTCGGACGGCACGGAGGCCGGGACTTCCCTCGTGGCGGACTTCGCCGCGCCCAGCGATCCGACCGCTCTCTTTTCCCTCTCGCTGACGCCGGCTGGCGACTTCCTCTTCTTCGCTCTGGACGACGGCGTCCATGGCGAGGAGCTGTGGCGCACGGACGGTACGGCGGCGGGAACCGTCCTGGTGCGTGACATCGCGCCCGGGGCCGCGCATGGCCGTCCCGAATTCCTCACCGCCGCCGACGGCCGCCTGTACTTCACGGCCACCGACGGCGAGCACGGCCTCGAGCTGTGGACGAGCGACGGCACGGCCGAGGGGACGGTGATGGTCCAGGACATCCTGCCCGGCCCAACCTCCTCCTGGCCGCAGAACCTCGTGGCGGCGGATGGCAATCTCTTCTTTACCGCCGTCGACGGCGTGCACGGCCGCGAGCTGTGGGTGCTCCCTCTGGAGCCCTAGCCGCGAGCCGGTCATTTTTCTCAAGAAGTCAGGAGTCTCACCATGCGTTTCAGTTTCGTGGCGGCCCTTCTCAGCCTTTGCGTCGTAGTGCCGGCAGTACCTGCCGCCGCCGAGCCTGCTCATCTCGTGGCCGATCTGAATCCGGGCATCGTCCCCGGGAGCGTCGACGATTTCACGAGCTTCCACTCCTTCACGCGGCTGGGAGACCGGGTCGTCTTCCTGGGCTATCTCAGCACCGACGTCCAGTGCGGCCTCTGGGTCACGGACGGCACGGCGGCGGGCACCGAGCGTCTGGCCGATCTGTGTGCCGAGAGCCTCACCCCTTTTGAGTCCTCCTTTCGCGTCAAGATCCTCGGCGTCGCCGGTCCCCTCGCCTTCGTTCTCGACAGCGCGGCGCGGCTCTGGCGCACCGACGGCACGGCGGCGGGTACCTTTCCGCTCGGAGCCACGCTCTCGCTCGCCGGCGGCGAGTCCCTGATGGGGCCCGGCGGCATCCTCTACTTCGCGTCCTGTGACGCGGCCGGGCATTGCGAGCCGTGGCGCAGCGACGGCACGGTGGCGGGGACCCGGCTGCTGCGCGCCGTCCAGGCGGGGGCGCGAGAAATCGATTTTCTCCTTTTCGCCGCCGACGGCAATCGCGTGGTGTTCAGCGGCGCGGGAGCGGGCGGTCCCGCGCTCTGGATCACGGACGGCACGTCCCGGGGCACGCGGGAGATCGCGCGCTTCCCGGAATCCGTCGGCAGCGTCGTGACCCTGGACGGAGCGGTCTACGCCTCGACGCGGAGGTCGTTGTGGTTCGTACCCTCGGGCGGCACCAAGGCCCGGCGGATCGCCCGCCTCAACCTCGACTTCCGGTCGCGGGGCGTTACTTTCGTCAAGGCCGGCGGCCGGCTCTTGTACGAGGCCGACCTCGGCGACGGCGTCGTGGACCTGTCGGAGATCGACACCCTCCATCACCGGCCGCGGTTCCTCGCCCGCTTCGATGACGGGTTCGGCCCGGTCGCGGAGCTCCATGGCGGAGTGATCCTGGCGGCGGGCTCGGACCCGACCGACTCGCGCCTGTACCTCTGGTTCCTGGCTCCCGGAGCGAGGCATCCAAGCCTCTTGAGCGGCTGTCCGGAGGGTTGCCCCAGCGTCGAACAGGCCTCTTTCTTCACCGGCGTGCTGGGGGGGCGGGTGATTTTCGCGGGCCGCGATTCCAGGGGTAGCGAGCTGTGGGAGACCGACGGCACGGGGCCGGGCACGCGGCTGGTGAAAGACCTCTGCCCCGGCGAATGCGACGGCTCGCCCGCCGGCTTCACTCCGGCCCTGGGGCGGTTGATCTTCCGGGCCGGGGACCGTGATCTGTGGGTCACGGACGGCACCGAGGGCGGGACGACGCGGCTGGGGCAGATCTTCTCCTCGGTGGCGAACGGGCTCGACGCCGCCGAGCTGAACGGCCGCCTGATCTTCAACGGCATCGACGAGGTCCACGGCTCCCAGCCCTTCGTGAGCGATCTGACCCCGGCGGGAACGGCTCCGCTCGTCACCCTGGGCAACGGGCTCGCGGCGGGAGCGTCCCTCCAGAGCCTCACTCCCTTCGGCTCCGGCGTGCTGTTCGGTGCCTGCTCCCCCGGCGGTTTCGGGCTCTGGCACAGCGACGGCACCGCCGCCGGCACGGTGCCGCTGGCAGCCGTCAACCCGGACTGCGGCTCCTTCTCGATCGGCCCGATCGTCAGCACCGGAGATCTGGCCTTCTTCAGCCCGGACTCCGCCCATCTCTGGCGCACCGACGGCACGCCCGAGGGGACTCGGGTCGTGGCCTCGGGGAGCAGCGTTCCGCTCGGCGCCCTTCTCCCCTTGAGCGGCGGCCTGTTCTTCATCACTGGTCCCACGACTCCGCAACCGCCCTGGTTCTGGGATTTCTGGCGCATCGACGGCACGTCCCAGGGGGCGGTGCAGACCGGCGAGGTGGAGCTCGGCGGCAGCCCCAACCCCTTGGGAGTGGTGGGGGGCGCCGTCCTGTTCGTCTCCCAGCGGAAAGAATCGCCGTTCCCCGACGCTCTGTGGCGCACCGACGGCACGACCGGCGGAACCCAGGCGATCCGCGATCTCTTCTCTTCGCCCGAGGGCTTCGTGCCGTTTAACGGCAAGGCCGCGCTGGTGATGGGAACGGCGGACCGCCAGGCTGCCGGAGCCGAGCTGTGGGTGACCGACGGCACCGCCGCAGGTACGGTGCCGGTGATCGCCGGCCTGAACGCGCCGCGCCCCCTGAACCCGCGCGGGCTCACCGTCCTCGAGGGCGACCTCTACTTTTTCGCCGACACCGGGGATCCCGCCCGGCCCGTGAGCCTCTGGCGGTCGGACGGCACGGAGGCGGGGACTCGCGTCGTCACGGACTTCGCGCCGGCGAGCGATCCGTCCGAGTTTTTCCCCCCGGCGATCACCGCGGCCGGCGGCTTCCTCTTCTTCCGCCTCGACGACGGCGTCCACGGCGAGGAACTGTGGCGGTCGGACGGCACGGCGGCGGGGACGTTCCTGTTGCGCGACATCGCGCCCGGGGCCGCGCACTCGCGTCCCGACTCCCTCACCGACGGCGGCGGCCGGCTGTACTTCACGGCCACCGACGGCGAGCACGGCCTCGAGCTGTGGACGAGCGATGGCACGGCCGCGGGCACGGTGATGGTGCAGGACATCCTGCCCGGCCCGGTGTCCTCATGGCCGCAGAACCTCGTGACGGCGGACGGCAACCTCTTTTTCACCGCCATCGATGGCGAGCACGGCCGCGAGCTGTGGGCGCTCCCTCTGGAGCCGTAGCCATGAATGAAGCAAATTCCCTGATTGCGGAGGGTTTCCCGCTTGCGGAGAGCTTTTTCCTGGTGTAGAGTTCCTGAACTGGTCAATATAGCCATAGATGCATGGGCACCTTGACAGGGGTGTTTGTTCCTGGTAGCTTCCAGAGAAGCTTTAAGTAACTCTGGGTAAGTGGGCTTAAACGTTGGGCTTTGGGGAGTTCAAAACGTGCTCTTCTCCCGTGCCAAGAAGGGTGTTGTCGGCCTCGACATCGGCAGCTCGGCCATCAAGTTGGTCGAGCTTCGAGAGCGCAAGGGAGAGTTCCATCTACAGCGTCTGGGCATCGAGCCGCTGTCGCCCGAAGCCATCGTGGACGGCTCGATCATGGACTCCTCGCTGGTGGTGGATGCGATCCATCGCTTGAACGACCAGACCAAGGTCAAGGGCCCCAACTACGCCACCTCGCTCTCCGGCCACTCCGTCATCATCAAGAAGATCCAGCTCCCGGCGATGACCGAGGAGGAGCTCGCGAGCTCCATCCAGTGGGAGGCCGAGCAGTACATCCCCTTCGACATCAACGACGTGCGGCTCGACTACGTGGTGCTCACCGAGGGCGAGCCCGGGCGGGACAATATGGAGGTCCTGCTCGTCGCGGTCAAGCGCGACAAGGTCAACGACTACGTCTCCGTCATCAGCCAGACGGGCAAGCAGCCGGTGCTGGTGGACGTCGACGCCTTCGCCGTGCAGAACGCCTATGAGGTGAACTACGAGCTCGACCCGCGCAAGGTCGTGGCCCTGATCAACATGGGCGCCGGGGTGACCAACATCAACATCCTGGCCCGCGGCACCACCGTCTTCTGGCGCGACATCTCCTTCGGCGGCAACCAGTTCACCGAGGCCTTGCAGCGCGAGTTCAACCTGTCGTTCGTGCAGGCCGAGGGGCTCAAGCAGGGCGAGTCGGTGGACCGCTACTCGCCGGCCGACGCCCGCCCGGTGCTCGACGCCGTGTCGGCGGAGATGGCGTCGGAGATCCGCAAGACCTTCGACTTCTTCTCGGCGACCTCGTCGGAGGGGCCGGTCGACGAGCTGATGCTCGCCGGCGGCTGCTCGCTGACCCCGAACCTGCAGCAGGTGTTGCGGGAGCGCTTCCAGGTGCCCACGGAGCTGATGAATCCGCTGCGCCGCATTCAGTTCAAGGAAGGCGATTTCGATGGCGCGTGGCTGCAGTCGATCGCTCCCATGATGGCGGTCGCCGTGGGCTTGAGCATCCGCAGGGTGGGGGACTAGGGCGCATGATCAAGATCAACCTGCTCTCCGAGGGCAAGCGGACCGTCCGCAAGGCCAGGCCCACCGGCGCGGCCCTCAAGGGGCTGGAGGGGAAGGACATCGGCCAGTGGCTGCTCGTCGCCGGCCTGCTCGTGGGGGTTGGGGCGTTGGCGCTCAACTGGTGGCTTTTGAACAAGCAGGTGGAGGAGAAGACGGCGGAGGTGGCGGCGGCTCAGCGCGAGGTCGAGGCCTTGGCTGGCGTCATCAAGGAAGTGGAGGACTATAAGGCGAAGAAGTCCGAGCTCGAGCGCAAGATCGGCGTCATCAACGATCTGAAGGCCAACCAGCGCGGGCCCGTGCGGGTGATGGACTACATCTCCCGGGCGCTGCCGGAGCTGCTCTGGCTGGACCGCCTGAAGATGACGCCCGATTCCATCGAGGTCGAGGGTAGGGCCTTCAACACCAACGCCGTCGCCAATTTCATCGAGAACCTGGACAAGGTGCCGGAGTTCGACGAGCCCGTCCTGAAGAGCACGGAGCAGCAGGCAGGCACTCCCCAGACTCCCGGGATCTATAAATTCGTGGTCAATTTTCATTACTCATTCGCTACGCACGCCAAGGACAAGGACGGGGATAAGAACGGGGGGGCCGGCAAGCCGGGCTCCACCGGTCCTGCCAAGCCCAAGGCGTCAATCCCGGCGACGTCCGGATAGGGAGGGCTGGCCTAAGTGGCGTTGAAGACGGGATTGGAAGGCAAGCCCTGGTTTGTCGGGCTCGGTATCGGGCTCGTCGTCGGCGGGCTGCTGTTCGCGGCGGGCTCATGGCGCATGCTGGAGCCGTTGCGCGACGAGATCGATCATCAGGAGGCGTTGTTGAAAGGCCTGCAGACCAAGATCCAGGAGGGACGGGCGGCGCGCCAGGAACTGCCGAAGTTCCGCGAGGAGGTCCACCAGCTCGAGCTGGAGTTGGACAAGCTGCTGCGCATCCTGCCCGCCCGGCGCAACACGCCGGACCTGATGCGGCGCATCCGCTCGCTGGCGGAGCAGGGCGACTTCACCCTCAAGCGCTTCAACCCCGGGACCCTCGCCGAGAAGGAGTTCTACAGCGAGTGGCCGATCAGCGTGAACGTCGAAGCGTCGTATCACAACCTGGCGCTCTTCTTTGACCGCATCAGCCGCTTCTCGCGTGTCATCAACATCGAGAACCTGGAGATCGGCTCGCTGACCGGCAAGCTGGTGGGCACCCACACCATCGCCGCGACCTTCTCGGCCAAGACCTTCGTCTACAAGGAGCCGTCGGCCGAGCCGACCCCTGCCACCAAGGCGGCAGTGGCAGGCAAGCCGGCGACGGGCCGCCCCGCGACCCCGCCGCCGGGGCCGGACAACGGCGGCCCGGCGGCCCGCATCCGCACCGGCGGCGTCCCGGCCGGAGGACCCGACTGATGGCTCGTTTCCTCCGCTCCGCAAGCCTGATCGTCGTGCTCGCGGCCGCCGCGTGGTCGGCCCTGGCCCAGGCGCAGCGCACACCGCCGCCTCAGCCCCAGCGCCCGGCGCAAACGAGGACGACGCAGACGAAGTCAGCGCAGACGTCGCAGACGACGCGCACCTCGCAGCCTGCGGCCAAGCCGGGCGACAAGCCGGCCGGCTCGCCGCAGACGACGGCGGGTGCGGAGACCACTGGCGGTTCGGGCCTGGAGGACATCGACCAGATTCTGGAGGGCGAGGAAGAAGTGCTGTCGGGCAGCGGCTTCTCCTACGATCCGGGCAACCGGCGCGACCCCTTCAAGTCGTTGCTCGCCGGGCGCGACCGTCCGGAGTTCCGCGGCCCGCGCCCGGAGGGCATCGCGGGCCTGCTCATCGACGAGATCGATCTGACCGGAGTTTTCCGTACGAGCAAAGGCTACGTGGCTCAGGTCGTGGCCGCGAATCAAAAGAAGAGTTATCTGTTGAAAGACGGAGACCAGCTCTACGACGGCGACGTGGTGAGCATCAACCACAACGAGGTGGTGTTCAAGCAGGTCGTGCAGGATCCAACAGCCCTGAAACCGTTCCGCGAGGTGGTCAAGAGCCTGATCCGCCCGTAAGGGAGGCGAGTTGCCATGGGAGATGTTTTCTTTACGAAACAGTACGCCGGGTACCGGCGTTGGACCGTCGCGGCCTTCGTGCTGGCCGTCGCGGTAGGAGCCGGCTGCACCGCGTCCAGGCCCGCCCGGGTGGTCGAGGCGCAGACGGCTCCGAAGCAGGCCAAGGCGCCGAAACCCGCCCAGGCGGAGACCAAGGCGGCGACCTCTCAGTCGTCGCCGGCCGAGATCCGTTCTCTCGACCTGCGGGAGGGAGCGCCGGAGGTCTTCATCGACCTCGAGGCGAGCGCTCCCCTGGTCTGGACCAGCTTCCGCAATGCCGAGGGCAAGGTGATCGTGGAACTGCCCAACGCGGTGCCGCGCGCCAGCCTCGCCGACCTCTCGCCCGCGGACGGGCTCGTCTCGTCGCTCGCCATCCAGAAGAGCGACGAGGGGAGCCGGCCCATGACCCGCCTGGTGATCGCCACCCGTCAGGAGGTGGAGCACTCGGTCACCGCCGACGGCGCCAAGCTGCGCATCCAGCTTCTGCCGGTGGGCGAGCAGGCGAAGGCCAAGCTCGCCTTCGAGCCCCTGGGCGAGGAGGCGTCGGCGAACCCGGCCCCGGCCGCCTCGGGCAAGAGTGGGGCGGCACCGGCGAGCCCGCCGGCCGCCTCGGCGCCGGCGCCCTCTTCGGCCGCTCCGGCGGCTCTCGGCACTCCCGACAAACCGGCCGTGGCGCCGGCTCCCCAGGGTGTGGCCGCGACGCGGCTCGACGCCATCGAGATCCTGGCCGCGGACGGCGGCGCGGTGATCCGCATCGCCGGCGACGGCGACTTCCCCTACTCGACTTTCGCCCTCTCCGAGCCCCGGCGCTTCGTCATCGACCTCGACGGGGTGATCAACCGTGCCCGGAACTCGGTGGTCGCCGTCAACAGCGCGGTGGTGGGCCGAGTCCGGGTGGCCCAGTTCAAGCCCGCGCCCAAGCCCGTCTCCCGCATCGTTTTCGATCTGCATCGCGACACGGTGCCGGTGATCGAGCGCACCCAGGGAGCCCTGGTCGTCTCCTTCCCGCCCCCGGGCGGCGGCACCGAGAGCCCCGCGGCGGCGGCCGCCGGCTCGCAGGCGCCTCCCGCGGCTTCCGCGCCGCCGGCCCCGCCGCCGGCGCCGGAAGCTCCGGTCCACGCGGCCAAGACCACCGCGGCTCCGGCGGCTTCGCCGGTACCGATTCGCGTCAAGGCCTCGACTCCGGCCTCTCCGCCCCCTCCGGCCGCGGCCCCGAACCCGGGGGCGCCCGAGGCCTCCGACCTGGTGCTCGCCCAACGGCAGCCATCGCCCGCGGAGGCGGCCTCCGGTGGGTCCTCCAAACATTCGCCGGACAGCCCGCCGGCCGCCTCGGCCGCGGTCATCCAGTCTTCGTCCACGTCGCCGGGCAAGGTGGTGTTGCAGCCGCGGGCCGGCTCCGCCGGCTCGTTGCCGGCCGGACCCCATATCGGTAGCGGACCGGTCGAAGTCGCGGGCTCCAAGCCGACGCCGGCGTCGTCGATCCTCCAGCCGAAGGGCGCGAATGAAAAGGAGCGCACCTACGTCGGCGAGCCCATTGACCTCAAGGTGACCAATGCCGACGTCACCGACGTCCTGCGCACGTTCGCCCAGATCAGCGGCCTGAACGTGATCGTGCAGCCGGGCGTCACCGGCACGGTCACGGCGGAGCTCGAGAACGTCCCTTGGGACCAGGCGCTGGAACAGATCCTCAAGATCAACAACCTGGACTACGAACTGGACGGCAACGTGATGCGCATCGCCCCCACCAGCGTGCTCAAGACCGAGGCGAACGAGCGGCAGCAGCTCGCGGCGGCCAAGGCCCTGGCCATTCCGCTGCGCACGGTCTACCAGCGCCTGAGCTATGCCACGGCCAACGAGGTGGCGTCGCTGCTCAAGACGGGCCCGGCGGGGTTGCTCTCGCAACGCGGCAGCGTGGTCGTCGACACCCGCACCAACGCCCTGATCATCAAGGAGCTGCCGTCGAACATGGACGCCGTGCTCTCGGTGATCGATCTGCTCGACGCGCCCGAGCCGCAGGTGATGATCGAGGCCCGCATCGTCGAGACGACGAAGAACTTCACCCGCGACCTGGGCATCAACTGGGGCTTCCAGGCCATCGCCGACGCCGCCCATGGCAACACGAGCGGGCTGGTCTTCCCCAGCAACGGCTCCGCCAGCGGCGGTGTGAACCTGGCGGGCAACGGCAACAACGGCACGCTGAGCCTCAAGCTGGGCAACGTCCTCAACACCTTCAACCTCGACGTCGCCCTGCAGGCAGCGGAGAGCGAGGGCCTGATCACCATCCTCTCGGCGCCGAAGGTGGCGACGCTCAACAACACCGTCGCCTCGATCCAGAGCGGCCTGCAGATTCCGGTGCAGACGGTGCTCAACAACACGGTCACCGTGCAGTTCATCAACGCCACCCTGCGGCTCGACGTCCTGCCGCAGGTGACCGCCGAGGGAACGGTGCTGTTGGAGATCATCATCTCGAAGCGCGAGCCGCAGACGGCCTTCCTGATCCCCGGCGCCACCAATGCTCCGATCGCCACCAAGGACGCCCACACCCGCCTGGTGGTCCGCGACGGCGGCACGGCCGTCATCGGCGGCATCTACAAGATCACCAGCAACAACGGCGAGAGCCGGGTGCCCGGTCTGGGCAACCTCCCGATCATCGGTTACCTGTTCAAGAACAAGACGCGGAGCGAAATCAACGACGAGCTCCTTATTTTCGTCACGGCACGAATCATCAAAATTTGAGACCCATCTGAGAAACTCTCGGGAGCGGAGCCTTCCCATGAAGAACCAACGCATCGTCCTCTGGATTCTGATCGCGCTGACCGTGCCTTTGGCCGTCGCCGGATGCCGGGCGCGAACCGACCGTAGCGAGGGCACCGTCGTCCTGTCTGTCAGCCACTTCAACGGCCTGCCGTTCACCGCCTCGCTCACCACGCAGAGCCCGCCGTACGTGATCAGCACCGTGACCCTCAGCAACTTCGCCAAGGACCCCGGCGGCACCACGTCCAGTCTGCAGGACATCGAGCTGAGGTCCTACGAGGTCACCTACCGGCGGCGCGACACCGGCACCCGCGTGCCGCCGCCGAGCGTGCAGGGGCTCTTCGGCAACGTGCCGGTCAATGGCACCACCGATCTGGTCAACACGGGCTTTCTGTTCAGCGATCAGACCCTCAGCCAGCCGTTGAAGGATCTTCACGACTTCGGAGTGGATCGCGAGACGGGGACCTCCGTGATCGTCCTGGACGTCACGATGACTTTCTTTGGCCGTACGCTCTCCGGCGACGATGTCGCCTCCGCGCCGGCCACCTTTACGCTTGAAGTCCGGCACTGAGCCGGGCAGGGAGTTTCAGTATGGATGCATTGAGGAATGCCACTCGACTGTTCTTCGCCCTGGCCTTCCTGGTGGCTCTGGGTTGCACCTCTTCGCCCACCGAGCCCAAGGGGAGCAGCGGTACCCCGCAGACGCCCAAGCCACCGCCGGCCACCGTGAGCTTCAACATCACCGTCACGGCGAACCCATCGGAGATCACGGCGGGTAGCACAGGCTCGAGCACCATCGTGGTGAACGTGGTCCGCTCCGACGGCCAGATTCCGGCGGACGGCTCGACGGTTCACGTCACCACCAGTCTGGGGGTGTTCGGCAGCACGGTCGGCACGAACGCCGTCGACCTGCAGCTCGTGAACGGCCGCGCCTCGGCCACCCTCTTCGCCGGCGCGGACACGGGCACGGCCGCGGTCACCGCGACCTTTACCCCGGTAGGATCGGCGGTCAGCTTCACCGGCGCGGCCAACGTCCGCATCGGCCAAGCCGCCACCTTCTTCATCTCGTCGGTGAGCCCGGGCATCGGCAATCCGAGCGGCGGCGAGGAGGTCACCATCCTCGGCGGCGGCTTCGCGGCGCCGGTGCGGGTGACCTTCAACGGCGCGACCGCGACCGTGAAGTCGGTCAGCGGCAGCGCCATCAAGGTCATCACTCCATCGGCGGCGGCGGCGGGCGTCACCGTCGGCGTGGGCCAGACGGCCGCCGTGGCGGTCCAGGTCACCATCAACCTCAACAAGGTGAACCAGCAGGTGGACTCCATCGACCGGGGCTTCACCTACGCTCTCGGCGGCGGCACGCAGCAGCCGGTCGTCTTCACCGTCACGCCCAGCCTGGGCACCAACGACGGTGGCACCGTGGTCACCATCGTGGGCGACGGCTTCGTGGCGCCGGTCCAGGTGCTCTTCGGCATCGGCAGCACCGCCACCAGCTTCAACGGCGTCGAGGCCACGGTGCAATCGGTGACCACCAACCGGATCGTCGTCGTCACGCCGGCCGCCACCGGCTTTGGCCAGAACCTTACCAATCAGTTGGTGAGCCTGCTGATCAAGAATGCCAACACCGGCTTCAACACCGTCGCGCCCCTGGCCTTCAAATACGGCACCACCGTGCAGATCACCTCGATGACGCAGGGAACCGGCTCCTACCTGGGCGGCACGAGAACCTCCATTCAGGGCAACGGCTTCAACGATCCGGTGGCGGTCTCGTTCACCTTCGGGGGCATTGGCGTGGCCCAGCAGCCGCTCTCGGTCACCGGCACCCAGATCGTGATCCTCACCACCCCGGCGCCGCTTTCGGGTACCTGCCCGAGGAACGGCCTGATCACCTCCACCGGCGTCACCGTCACCAACATCGACAACGGCAACACCGCCTCCGCCCCCATCGGCTTCAACTTCCAGGTGCCACTGCCTCTGATCAGCGGCATCAGCCCGCTCTCCGGCGGCACAGGGGCCCCGGTGACCATCTCCGGCAGCGGTTTCTCCACCCTGCCGAACAACGTGCAGGTGATCTTCGGCGATCCGACCAGCGGCAGCACGGCGACCAACGTCCACGTGGTGTCCGACATGACGATCACCGCCACGGTGCCGGCCAAGCCCGCAAGCTTCACTTTCGATACGACCCCCTGTCCAACCGGCACCACCGGTACGAGGAAGGTGGCGACGCCGATCAACGTCACGGTGCAGAACCTCGATACGACCTGCCTGTCGACGTTCCGCGGGTTCAGTTTGGTCCCGCCGCCGGATCCCACGGAGTGCCCGGCGACGCCGCCCACGCCGCCGACCGTGGCGTTCACTCCCGCAGTGGTAGATGCCACCATACACAAGATGTTGTTCGTTAACGGCTCAACGGGCACGGCACCTCTCACCTTCTTGTGGGATTTCGGCGACGGCAGCCCGACCACCGCCGCCAACTCGCAGGAAAGCCCGACCCATGTCTATGGTGCGGCAGGCCCTTACGCCGTCAAACTGACAGTCACCGGAGGGGGCGGGTCTGGAACTCGCTCGCTTACACAGTTGGTGCCGGTGCCGTAGGGCATCGTTCACCCTGGTCTCACTTCCGGGGGCGGCCGTCTAGACGGATGGCCGCCCCCGTTCGTATACTGAGTACTATGATGCGCCGCGCCACACCGATCCTGCTGTCCATCCTGTCTGTTCTCCTCGTCGTTTCCGTCATCGCCGTGGTGGGCTGCGACAAGGCGACGCCCGTCGCGCCGAGCGGCTCCATCCTGGTCATCAGCGCCAACCCCACGAAGATCGCCCTGAACGGGACCTCGACGATCACCGTGATCGGACGCAAGCCGGACGGCCAGCCGTTGAATCCCGGCACCGAGATCCGCCTGAGCGCCACCAACGGCTCGATCCCGTCGATCGTGCTGACGGACAGCAGCGGCAACGCGACGGCGACCTACCAGTCCAACGGCACTCCCGGAACCGCGACCATCACGGCGGCGACCGGTACCGGCGGCAGCAGCAGCGGCGGCACCACGACGTCGGATGGCGGCACCGGCTCGACCTCCGGCTCGCTGACGGCGTCGGTCACCATCCAGGTGGGCGTGTCGGCCAAGACGATCATCCTGCAGCCGACTCCCACCAGCATCCCGTCGACGGGTGGCCGGGTGCAGTTGTTGGCGATCGTCCGCGACGCCAATGGCCAGCCGCAGGCCAATCAGGGTGTGAACTTCAGCACCGACCTGGGGACGCTCGATTCCCGCGGTGCCATCGTCATGACCGACGCCAACGGCCAGGCCCACGACACTCTCCGGGTGACCGCGGCGGACCTGACGAACAACGCAACCTCGATTCACGTCACCGCGCAGACGGCGGGGTCCGACGGCGGCCTGGTGAGTGGCACGGCCACCGTCACGGTCCAGAGCACCCGGCCCGTTGCCGCGTTCGACTTCGTCAAGGGCTCCACGGATCTGGAGGTCGTGTACACGGCCCGTGTGACGGGGACCGGCTCCTTCACCTACACCTGGGACTTCGGGGACGGCAGTAGCGCGACCACCCAGAACCCGCGCCACACGTACGCCTCGGCCGGGGACTACACGGTCCAGCTCACCGTGACCGACCCGAACAGCGGGCTGACGGACTCCGCCATCGCCCGCGTCACCGTGCCGGTCGCCACCCCGGGCAGCGGCACCTGAGGCCGATGGATCCTTGCGGAGGCGGGCTCGAACCCTGAGCCCGCCTCTCGCGTTCAAGCCACACTCCGCAAAGAGGCGGTTCCGGGCCGCATGTTGCTATAATGCGGCCACTTTGCCGTCACTCTTGACACCATCCGCTTCGTCCCCTCTCGCCCACCCTCCGCCCAAGGTGTCTCCTGATGAGTGACGGCGCGTTTCCCGACCGCCTCACCCAGCTTCGCGCACGCTGGGAATCCGATCCCTCCTCCCGTATCTTTCTCCAACTCGCGGAGGAGTATCGCCATCAGGGCCGGGTGCGGGAGGCGCTGGAGGTGCTGGAGAGGGGCTTGAAGGAACATCCCGGCTACCTCTCGGCACTGGTCGCCAAGGGGCGCTGCCTGCTGGAGCTGGGCGAGCCCGACCGCTCGCGGACGGTGCTGGAGCGGGTGGTCAAGCAGGACGCCACCCAGATGGTTGCCAACAAGCTGCTGGTGCGGGCGTATATCGAGACCTCCGATCCCGAGCGTGCCCGTGAGCGGCTCGACCTCTATACGCTGCTGAACGACAGCGATCCTGAAATCGAAGAGCTGCGCCGGAGGCTCCGCGCAATGGACCAAACGAGTCAGGCCGAGAATCCGCGTCCCCCGGTGGTACCGGGCCGCCCCCTGCCGCCGCCGGCATCACCCCGCACGGCGGGCGAGGACATCTTCGATCTCGGCCTGCCGGCGCCCCGGGCCGCCGTATCTGCGGCCCGGGAGGAAGAGCCGTTCGCGGAGCTGTGGGCACCGCGGGAGCCCGCGATTGCCGCGCCCTCGGCGCCGGCTCCTCTAGCCTCCTCTGCCCCTGCCGCATCCACCGTGGCGGTTCTCGAGGAACCCGAGCCGGCGCACGTGCTGTTTCCCGGTATGGACTCTCGCGAAAGCCGGCAGCGCTATCTCGCCGGTCTGGCCTCCGAGGGCCTGTTCCAGCTCGATTTGACACCGGAATCTCCGGAAATCCCAGAGATCCCGGCGATCCCGTGGACAGCGGCGCCTGAAGCCGCGGCTCCGGCATGGGTGCCGGAGCCCGAGCCCGCCGAAGAGCAAGCGGTGGAGGAGGAGCCTCAAGCCGCCGCCGTTCCCGAGCCGGAGCCCATCGCCACGGCGACGCTCGGCGATTTGTATTTGCGGCAGGGCTACCCGGCGGAGGCCGAGCGGATCTTCCGCGACGTCCTGCGCCGTGAGCCGGCGAGCGCCGCGGCGCTGGAGGGGATCGCAAAGCTCTCCTCACCTGCGGCCGCCGAGGTCACCGGGTCTCCCGGGACGCGGCCCGTCGAAGCCCGCGATCTGCTCGCGGGGTACCAGCCGGCCGGCCGGTCCGGCCCGGCGGAGGGACGGGCTCGCAAAGCCTTTCTCCTGAGCCGTTATCTGGAGCGCATCCGGGGGGGAGGCCAGCGCGATGTTTCTTGACCAACTGAGCCAGATCAGCAACCGGATCGACGGCGCCCTGGCCCTGTCGCTGGTGGCCAAGGACGGCATGCCGGTGGAGTCCGTCAGCTCCGACCCGAGCCTTGACCTCGAGGTCCTGGCCGCCGAGCTGGTCAACCAGGTGCGCATGATCACAGAGAACCACCGGGAGCTCGCGGTCGGCGAGGTGCAGCATCTCTCGGTCACCACGGACCGACTGACGCTGATGGTAAGCTCCGTCGCCGCGGACTATTATCTGCTTCTCGTGCTTGGACCCGACGGAAACTACGGGCGGGCCCGGTTCGAGCTCCGGCGAGCGCGTCTGCTCCTGGAGGCAGAGCTCTCCTGATTCGGAACGCAACGGCAGGCCAGGCGGCGCGGACCGGCTGTACCAGCTCCAGCGCGCACCGCCGTGCCGCAGGAGCCAAGCAAAGGGGCATTTCACGTGCTGACATTTGAACAGATCAAGGAACTGATCGAGCTGGTGTCCCACAACCGGCTCCAGGGTCTCGAGCTCGAACGCTCGGGATTCCGCCTCAAGATCGATGGCCAGTCGACGGCGCCCGCCGCATCCATGGCAATCGCCCCACCGGCCGCCGCTCCGGCGCCGGCGATGACCGGTGCATCCGCCGCTCCCGCTCCGTCGGCGACTGCAATGACCGCGGCGGCGTCCACGGCCTTCACCGCGGCTCCGGCTCCGGCCGCCACCGCGGCGCCTGCCGGATCGCCGGGCCATATCGTCAACTCCCCGATCGTCGGCACGTTCTACCGCGCGGCGTCCCCTGACACTCCTCCTTTCTGCGAGATCGGCTCGCGGGTGAAGCAGGGGCAGGTGCTCTGCATCATCGAAGCGATGAAGCTGATGAACGAAATCGAATCGGACGCCGACGGGGTGATCGCCGAGATCTATCCCCAGAACGCCCAGGCCGTGGAATTCGGCGAGCCGCTCTTCGCCATCCGGCCCTCCTGAATTGCCCCCGAGGCTGCCGATGTTCAAGAAGATCCTGATCGCCAACCGGGGCGAGATCGCGCTCCGCATCATCCAGGCCTGCAAGGAGCTGGGAATCCAGACGGTCGCCGTCTACTCGACCGCCGACCGCGACAGCCTGCACGTCACCTACGCCGACGAGGACGTCTGCATCGGCCCGCCGCCGTCGAAGCAGAGCTACCTCAACATCTCGTCCATCATCTCGGCCGCCGAGATCACCGGCGCCGACGCCGTCCATCCCGGCTATGGCTTCCTGGCCGAGAACGCCCACTTCGCCGAGGTGCTCAACGAGTGCAAGATCGGCTGGATCGGGCCCCGTCCGGAGGTCATCCGCCTGATGGGCGACAAAGCCAAGGCCCGGCAGACGGCCAAGGCCGCGGGCGTGCCCGTGCTCCCCGGCAGCCAGGAGCCGCTGCAGAGCGTCGAGGAGGCGCTGACGCTGGCGGCGGAGGTGGGCTACCCGGTCATCCTCAAGGCGTCGGCTGGCGGCGGAGGCCGCGGCATGCGCATCGTCCATGCCGAGGGCGACCTGGCCGGCCAGTTCGCCGCCGCCCAGAGCGAGGCCGAGAAGGCCTTCGGCGACGGCTCGATCTACATCGAGAAGTACCTGATGGAGCCGCGGCACATCGAGTTCCAGGTCTTCGGCGACCACCACGGCCGGGTGGTGCACCTGGGGGAGCGCGAATGCTCCATTCAGCGCCGGCACCAGAAGCTCATCGAGGAGTCGCCGTCGCCGGCCCTTACTCAGGAGCTGCGCGAGGAGATGGGAGCGGCGGCCGTGCGCCTCTGCGAGGCCGTGGGCTACGAGAACGCCGGCACCATCGAGTTCCTCCTCGATTCGGACGGCCGCTTCTACTTCATGGAGATGAACACCCGCATCCAGGTCGAGCACCCGGTCACCGAGATGGTCACCGGCATGGACCTGGTGAAGATGCAGATCGAGGTGGCGGCCGGCCGGCGGCTGGAGATTCCGAACGGCCTCAAACCCCGCGGGCACGCCATCGAATGCCGGGTCAACGCCGAAAATCCGGACACCTTCGCACCCAGCCCCGGCCCGCTCAAGACCTTCCACCTGCCGGGCGGCCCCGGCACGCGGGTGGACACTCACGGCTACGAGGACTACGTCATCCCGCCGTACTACGACTCCCTGGTGGCCAAGCTGATCGTCCACGACCGCACGCGGGAGTATGCGATCGCCCGCATGTGCCGGGCGCTCGACTTCTTCGTCGTCGAGGGCATCCATACCTCCATCCCCCTCCATCGGCGCATCCTCCGCGATCCGGATTTCATCGCCGGCCGGCTGTCGACGCGCTTCATGGAACGCTTCCTCCAGCGCGAAGGCCCGCGGGAAGGAAAATCGGGCGACGGCGGCAAATGAAGCCCCCGATCTACGCCATCGCCGACGCGGAGGCCCTCCACCCCCGGCCGCTGCCCGCGGCGGTGGCGGAAATGGCGGCGGCGGGAGTGCGGTGGATTCAGATCCGGGGCAAGCGGCTCTCGGGGCGTGAGTGGTATCCAACCCTGGCGGACTGCTGCCGGGTCCTCGAAGGCAGCGGCACGGAGCTCTGGGTGGACGACCGGGCCGACCTCGCGGCACTCTTTACCGTGCAGGGGCTCCACCTCGGCCAGGCGGACCTGACGCCGGCCGCGGCACGGCGGGTGGTGGGACGCAGCGTGGAGCTCGGCCTCTCGACTCACGATGAAGAGCAGCTCGCCGCGGCGGATGCCGATCCCGAGGTGGACGTGATCGCCGTCGGTCCGGTCTTCCCGACGACGGGCAAGGAGCGGCCGGACTCGGTGGTGGGCCTCGACTTCGTCCGGCGAGCCAGGGCGCGGACGGCCAAGCGACTGGTGGCCATCGGCGGCATCGACGTGGATACCGTGGCGGCGGTGCTGGAGGCCGGCGCCGACGCCGCGGCGGTGCTGGGAGCGGTCTGCCGCGGCGACATTGGCGCCAACTGCCGCCGGCTGCTGGCGGCGGCCGGTCATTCCGCCAGGGGCTCATGCGCGTCTACTTGACGGGGTTCATGGGTTGCGGCAAGACCACCGTGGGACGGCTGCTGGCTTCGCGACTGGGAGTGCCGTTCGTGGACCTGGACGAGGAGATCGAGCGCCGGACGGCAAAGACCGTGCGGGAGATCTTCGCCGAGCAGGGGGAGTCCGCCTTCCGCCAACTGGAGGCCGAGCTGTTGCGCGAAACTTTCAGCCTTCCGGACGTGGTGGTTTCGACCGGAGGCGGTACCATGGTGACGGAGGCAAACGCGCGCTGGATCGGCGCCAACGGGCTGGCCGTGTGGCTCAACCCGCCGTTCGCCACCATCGTGGCGCGCATCGGCGCGCTGGGAAAGTCCGACCGGCCGCTGTTCCGCGACGAGGTCCAGGCCCTGTCGCTCTATCAACAACGGCTGCCGGCCTACCGCCGGGCGGACGTGACCGTGGACGTGGCACCTATCGAAGGGCCTGAGGAGATTGCGGCTAGGATTGCGTTGTTGATCAAGGACCGTTGATTGGGATCTGACCAGGGACCGACATTGCGCTATCTGATTCTCTCCGACATGCACGCCAACTGGGAGGCGTTCGAAGCCGTTCTGCGGCGAGCCCGCCGCAAGCGCTTCGACTCCGTCCTGGTGCTCGGCGACCTGGTGGGCTACGGCGCCGCGCCCAACCAGGTGGTGGACGCCGTACGGGATCTCGGGCCTCGCCTCCATACCGTGCGCGGCAACCACGACAAAGTGGTGACCGGTATCGACTCCGGCGGCAACTTCAATCAGACGGCCCTGGCGGCGGCGCAGTGGACCAGCGGCCGGCTCACTCCGACCAACCTCCGCTACGTCCGCGGCCTCCCTCAGGGACCATTACAGGTCGAGGAGCGGCTCGCCATCTGCCACGGCTCGCCGCTCGACGAGGACACCTACGTTTTCTCGGACGTCGACGCCTGGGAGATCTTCTCCCGCTTCCAGACTCCGGTGACCTTCTTCGGCCACACCCACATCCCGTCACTCTTCTGGCTGGAAGGGCGTCTCCTGGGAGTGAAGGCGCTGAGGGGCACGAGCGGCCGCATCCAGCTCGATCCCGGGGGCCGCTACCTCATCAACCCCGGCTCCATCGGCCAGCCCCGCGACCGCGACCCGCGCGCCTCCTACATGACCTACGACAGCGTCAAGGGAATCGTCCGCTGGTACCGCATCGAATACCCCATCCAGGAGTCCCAGCGCCGCATCCGCAAGGCCGGCCTGCCCCACACCCTGGCGGACCGGCTCGCGTTCGGGGCGTAGGACGGTTTTTAGCCGGCGAGCTTCAGCGCCTGCAACATCTCGGCGAAGCGGGGCTCGCCGCGAAGCGACTCGAACCAGGGATCGATCTTGAGCCAGACCATGGTCCCCTCTCGGGCCGAGAGCGAGCTTTCGAGCCAATCCAGCGCGGCCGCCTTGTGCCCGAGAGCGGCGTGGATGCTGGCGATCTGCAAGGCGAAGGGCAGACCGCCATGGGCCAGGCGCTCCATTTCGGCGAGGATCCTCTCCGCCTCTTTCCGTTTCCCGGCCAGCGCCTCCAGATAGGCCGACGCCGAAAGCAGGTTGGCATCCCGTGGGGAGAGCTGCCGGGCGCGGGTGAAGGCGGCTCGCGCCTCGTCGAGGCGGCCCTGCTGAATGCGGCAGCGGCCAATGAAGTAGTGGGCGGTCGCCAGAGCCGGATCGAGCCCGAGGGCCGCTGTCAGCTCCGCCACCGCCTCGTCGTAGCGGCGCGCCCAGCAGAGTCGATAGCCGAGCCCGGCGCGCATACGGGCGTCGCCGGGCGAGAGGTCGGCGGCTCGGCGGGCCTCTTTCACCGCCTCGCCGGAGCGGCTGGTCACCTCCAGGAGGATCGCGTACCAGAGATGCGACGTGGCCCGTGTGGATTCGAGCTCCAGGGCACGCCGGAGTTCCCCTTCGGCGCCGGCCCAATCCCAGTCGGCGTGCATCCGGACGAAGCCCAGCACGGCGTGCGCAGTCGCCAGGTGCTCGTCGAGCGCGAGTGCCCGGTTCGCCGCCTCGCGGGCCCGTGGATAGTCGAAGAGCAACGCCTGCGTTTCGGCCAAGCCCGCGAAAGCGGGCGCAAAAGTGGCATCGGCGGCGGTCGCCCGCTCGAAGTCCTGAAGAGCTGCGAGCAGGTCGGCGGAGGTCCTGCGGGCCAGGTGTCCCTGGCCCTGCGCGTAGGCTTCCGTGGCTGGAGAGGGCGGTGGGGTGGAGGCTCCGGTCGCCTCCTTCGAGACCAGGATCCCGGCGAGCATCAAGGCGAGCGCTGCACGGCGGGCAGACGGTCTCATGAGCGCTGCTACCCCGCCTTCGCCTCCGCCAGCCGCTCGCGGAGGCGCATCTCCCGCAGCCGCTGCGCCGTCGAGAGGAGGCCGCCGAGGATGATGATGTACAGGCCGAACCAGACGAGCTGGATGAGCGGCTTGCGGGTCACGTCCAGCGACAGCTTCATGGGATTGGCGACGCCAGCCGCCTCGAGCTGCACGGCGCCATTGCTGGCGTTGATGCCCGAGACGATTAGGGCGCCGCCGCCGGGCAGCTCGACGGGCGGAGTCTCCACCTGGCCGCTCGCCGGGTTGAGCCTGTAGAGAGGTTGCAACTCCGTGGTCCGGCCGGCCCGGGTTACCGCCAGCTTGGCGCCGATCGTCACCGGCTGGCCCGCCTGCATGGCGGCCATGGCATTGCCCTGCGCCTGAAGGTTGAAGCCGGTGAACTTGACCTCCACGTCTCCGATCCTGCCGGTGTCTCCCTTGGCGAGCTGAAGCCGCGGCTGGCCGGGATCGAAGTCGATGGGCGAGACGTAGAGGTCCTGGAACGGTGTCGTCCGGACGTCCGGGTTCGCCATCACCTGCTTGGTGCGCAGGTTCATGAACAGCTTGGGGTAGACCATGAACGGCTTCTGTCCGGCCCGGGCGACTTGGACCTCCATGCGCTCCTTCTCGAAGCCGTGGCGGGGAATGAAGCGCTTGAAGGTGAGGCTGACGTCGCCCACCTGGCGCGGCACGTTCTGGAGCAGGGTGACCTTGGTGCTCTCGTCATAGCCCGAGGAGGCGATGATGCCCAGCAGGATCACTCCCACGCCCACGTGGGCCAGATAGCCGCCGGCTCCGCGCAGGCCGCTCACCTGGAACTTGCCGATCGTCTTCTGGAGATTGGTGGCGAGCGCCAGGGCGGCGAGAAGCACGAAGGTGAGATGGAAGGGATCGTGGACCTTCCACACCGCTGCGGCGATCGTCAGCGTCACGGCGAAGACGCCGGGAACGACCATCTTGCGCGCGATGTCGGAGAACTTGTTGCCCCGCCAGGTGAGGTAGGGCACGAGCGAGAGCAGCAGCGCGATCAGAATGGCGATCGGCAGGCTGACCTTGTTGTAGAAGCTTGGTCCCACCTGGCTCGGATTGGCCATCACCTTGGTCAGCAGCGGCGCCGAGGTGCCGGCGGTGATGACGAAGGCCGCGACGAGGATGGTGATCGTCGCCAGCACCATGAAGGTGCCGCGCGACAGGAAGAGGTCCTCATTGGGCTCGGTCGGGATCTCCTTCCAGCGGGTGACCAGCAGGAACAGGCCTAGGAGGAAGAAGCCGCCCAGCAGCAGGGTGAGCCAGCCGGAGATGCCGAGGTCCACGAAGCTGTGCACCGAGAAGTCGGCCAGCACGCCTGAGCGCGTGAGGAAGGTGCCGTAGAGCACCGAGATGTAGGTCAGGAAGGCGAAGACGTAGTTGGCCCGCCGGTAGCGCCCCTTGGCGCGCTCCATGTGCAGGCCGTGGATCATCGTCGTACCGAACAGGAAGGGAATGAACGAGGCGTTCTCCACCGGGTCCCAGCCCCAGTAGCCGCCCCAGCCCAGGGTCTTGTAGGCCCAGTAGCCCCCCATCGTGATGGCGGTGCCAAGGACGATGAAGCCGCCGAGCGCCCAGGGGAACGCCCGTTCAGCCCATCCGTCGTACTTGCGCCGCCAGAGCGAGGCCATGGCGAAGGCGAAGGGTATGGCGCTCGCGGCGTAGCCGACGAACATGATGGGCGGATGGATGACCATCCAGTTGTCCTGCAGCAGCGGGTTGAGGCCCACGCCGTCGGTCGGCGTCTTGCCCAGCATGACGAACGGGTTCTCGCGCACCAGGATGAGCAGCAGCCCCATCAGCGTCAGCGTGTAGACCCCCATGATGGCCGGCTCGTTGGGGCCGGCCGTGCGGCGCACCAGCAGCCCGAGCAGCGCGCCCCAGAAGAGCCAGATCAGGAAGCTTCCCTTCTGGCCCGCCCAGAACGACGCGAACTGGTAGTAGGTCGGCAGATCCATCCCCGAGTACTGGTAGACGTACTCCACCCGGAAGTCGCGCATCATCAGCAGCAGCGACATCATCGCCGCGGTCAGTACGATGGAGAAGGCGAAAAAGCCGTACGACCGCCGCGCGAAGGTGCGGGCGGCGGTATTGCCCGAAGCACTGCCGCCCCCATTGGCATCGCCGGCGACGAGCGCCTGGGCGTAACCCCACATCGTGCAGAGGGCGAAGATCAGGGCGCACCACAGGGCGAGGGCGCCGGGGAGAAAGAGATGGGAGAGATAGGTGCTCAGGTGGTTCACGGGGTTCTCCTTCGATCTTTTGCCCTAAGGGGGGCGCGTGGGCTCGCCCCACGGATTCCCCTTAGCTGTAGGACTTCACTTCGGCGCCCTGGTACTTGCTCGGGCACTTCACCAGCAGCTTCTCAGCCGCGAACTCCTTGGACTTCTCGTCGTAGCGGCCGATGGCGACGATGCTGATGGCGTCCTCGAAGTTCCCCGGCTTGACTCCCTTGAAGCGGACCCGCAGGTTTTCGCTGGTCTTCGGCTCCTTGAGAGTGAAGTAGAGGGACTCCTTGGCCTCCGCGTAGGAGGAGCTTCCCTTCTCCAGCGCTCCCGCCACCTGCACGATGCGATCGCCCTGGCGGGCCTGCTGGTAGGAGACGTAGGGAGTCATGGAGCTCTTGAACGTGGTGAACGAGAATCCCGCGAAGGCCACCAGGAGCAGCCCGCCGAGCACGTACAGACGGTTCTTCTTCATGAGTTTTTCTCCAGATCGCTCTCGGCCCGGCGCAGCCCCTTCCCGAGGCGCAGCAGGTAGAGGAACAATCCCGTCCAGATGATCAGGTTGACGGCCACGATCCAGCCGTTGACGCCCAAGTCCATGGCCTCTTACTCCTTTAGTGCTTCTCGCCGCTCGGTAAGAGACTCCAAGCGGCGTTGCAGATTGTGCATCCAGAAAAACAGGGTGGCGAAGCCCAGGCCGCTCGCGTACAGCACGTGTTGAATGCGCGGGTCCATCTCCACCTTGCCCGAGGAATTGACCACGGGGTCGGGGTGAAGCGAGAAGGTGATCCGCGGGACGATCCAGAAGAGAAACGGTGTTACCACCAGCCCCAGGAGAGCGTAGGCCGCGGCCAGCCGCGCCCGCTTCTCGGGCTCCTCCACGGCCTGCCGGAGGGCAAGATAGGCGGCGTAGAAGAGGAGCGAGGCGAGAATCGAGGTCTGGCGCGGGTCCCAGTTCCACCACGCTCCCCACTCGATCTTTGCCCACACGGCGCCGGTGACCGTGGCGAGGACGCCGAACAGGAGCCCCAGTTGGACGGCCACCCCGGCGGACCGGTCGTGGTGCGGGTTGCGGCGTACGAGGTACATCACGCTCCACACCGCGGCGGCGATGAAGGCGAGGAACGACGTCCAGGCCATGGGAACGTGGAAGAAGACGATCCGGCTCGATCCCGGAACCCGGAAGTGCTCCGCCACCGGGGCATAGAAGAACGCCCCGACGATGACGAGCGACATCCACAGCCACAGCAGCCAAGCGAGAAAAGTTTTCATGGGTTCCACACGACCGGAAAGAGCATAAGTCCGGCGACAGTGATCGTGCCATCATACAGGAGGAGCACGGGCACGGCCACTCCGCCCGGGTCCCCGGCCGTGGCACCCCGGGTCAGCTCCACGGCCAGCACCAGCAAGGGGAGGAGGATGGGGAACGAGAGGACGGAGAAGAGCGTCCCCTTGCTCCGCGCCTGGGCGATGATGGCCGCCACCAGCGTGCTGCCGGCGGCGAGGCCGTACCCCCCGGCGGCGAGTACCGCGGCTAGAAGCCATGGCGACGCGACCTCCAGGCTGGTCATGATGATGTACGCCGGAGTGACCAGCACCTCCAGGGCGAGGACCAACGTCAGGTTGTAGAGGAGCTTACCGCAGAAGAGGGCGGAGGGCGTCGCTGAGAGGCGCAGCGCCATCGCCGTCTGGGTCTCCTCCTCCTGCACGAACGTGCGCGGCAGGCCCGCCGCCACGGAGAAGAGGAGGATGATCCACAGGAGCACCGGCAGCACCGCGGTCCCGTGCGAGCGGTCCACTCCCATGGGCCCGAGGCTGAAGCTCACCACCACCAGGGTCGTGAAGGCGAAGAGGGCGAGGGTGTTCAAGGCGTAGCGGGTGCGGTACTCGCACCGCCACTCCTTCACGAACACCGCCGTGGCCTCAGCGACCCAGGTCGAGATGCGTGGCCACATGGTGGAAGTCCAGAGACGACGGATTGGCGACGACGGCGAGGCCGCCCGCCGCGAGGTGCTCGTCGAGGAGCTCGCGGGCGATGCGCTCGCCGGGAGCGTCGAAGTTCTGAAACGGCTCGTCGAGCAGCAGGAGTCGCGGCGAGTGGAGCAGGGCGAAGCCCCAGCGCAGCCGCTGGCGCATGCCGGAGGAGAGATTGCCCGCCAGCCGGTCGAGAGGAAGATTCAGACGGCCGAGAACGCCGAGGCCCCGCGTCGGCGGCACCCGCCGCAGCTTGGCGAAGAAGGCCAGGTTCTCCTCGACGGTGAGCTCGGAGTAGAAGGCGAGATCCGGAGCGATCACCCCCACCCGCCGCCGCCGTTCCGCGGCATCGAGCGGCGTTCCGTCCTCCTGGTACGCGATCGTGCCGCCGTCCGCCGCCAGCAGGCCGGCCAGGCAGCGCAGCAGAGTGCTCTTCCCCGAGCCGTTCGGCCCCGTCACCAGCAGCATTTCGCCCGGGTCCACCGTACCGGAGACTCCTTGCAGCACCGCCAGCCGCCCAAAGCGGCGGCGGACCTGGTCGAACTGGAGGCGAGGCGCGTTCACGGCGGAGAATATACAGGCAGAACGCCCGAAAGCCTCTCTGGATCAGGCCCCCCTGGGAGCGCCGGCGTCCCGCCGGCCTGCTAACTTTGTTTTTTGAGAGCAGCATCGAGACTCATAACGTTCTCCGCGCCGGAAGACCCTCAACCCCGGCCGCTTCTCCCAGCGTTCTCCTGGTACGAGATCAGTCAGCGGGAGGATGCCAACCTGCTGCGACCCAGGATCGTCTGGCCCTGACCAGGAGAGGCCGATTGAGGCGAAGCGCCTTCGTGGTCGCTCGGCCTACCGCCGTTCTGCCGGCGATTCGAGAGCCCAGCTCCACCCAGTGGAAGTGCTCGTCCCAGCTCTGTTCGCGAGGATTGAACAGCCGAACCGAATGACCGCTTTCCGGATCGAGAGCCGAGATCCGTTGCCCCTTGAAGGCGTTGCAGGCAGAGCAGGCCAGCCACAGGTTCTCTTCACTCGTCAGTCCTCCCAGCACCTGTGGGATCAGATGATCGACTTCCATGGAGAGACCTACGATCTGTTCTGAGCTCAAACAGTAGCCGCAACGGTAGCGAGCCTGTTCGGCCACGCGCTCGCGAAGCTTCTTGGAAACGTAAGCCGACGTCATCGCACGATCAGGAGCTTGGAAACGTCATGACCGCGTTCTTTCAGCAGCCGTGCCACTTCCGCGCGCAGCAGTACGGCCTGATCATACTGATGGACCAACTGCTCCAGCGTTTCCTTTTCGGCCAGCGTCAACGTCTCTCTTTGTTGTTTGAAGTTGAGAGCTTCGAGCCGCGACCTGGTCTCGTCGGAGAGGCGATTCTGGGCGGCACGCATCAGCTCTTCGTCGTTCAGGAGCTCGAGATCTCCAATGGCCTTGGTCACATCGTGAGACAGCTCCTCCTCGTCTGCGGCGACGGTGGCAACCGCGTCCAGAAGCTCCGCCTCCAGGCTGCGGTGAGCCCGCTTCGCCCGACTCTTAAAACTTTCATACAGCGGAATCGGCAATCGAAGCGTTACTGCGTGGGCGGCCATGCGTCCTCCTTGCGGCTAACGCCGTGATGATAGCAGTCCACCGCGTGCTACCAGAAGGCCGGCGTCCTCAGGGAGTGGTAGCATCGCCCTCTCCATGACAACTCGACAACTTTCCGCATTCTCCCTCGCCCTCCTCCTCACCGCCTGCGCGCCCCACGCCGCTCCTCGCACGGCGCGGGAGACGCCGGACCTCCAGGTGCCTCACATCGGGGAGCGGGCTCTCCTCCTGCTTCTGGTGGACCGCCAGACGTATGACGACTTCACCGTGCAGCAATGCCTCAAAGGCGACGCGGCGTTGCGACAGGATCTCGCCGTGGCCTTGGGGCGGATTCCCGACCGGGCCGGCCGGCCCATCCTCGAAGGGCTGCTGATCGACGAGTCTCCCGCCGTGCGACGGGCGGCGACGTTCGGCCTGGGAGTGCTGGGGGACCCGCAGGCTCAATCCGCCCTCCTGCTGGCCGAGCGCGATGCGGACCGCGAGACCGGCACGCTGGCCGTCGAGGCCCTCGGCAAGCTCGGCGCCCGGGTGGTCGACGCCCTGGAACCTCTCCTCCCCCTGCCCGAGGAGGAGAGGTGGGCGCGCCTTCTCCCCGGCCTCTTCCGCTTCAAGGAGGAGACGATCGTCTCCCTCGGCGAGCGCGGACTGGCCCAGACTCAGAACGACCCGGTGCTCCACGCCCAGGCCGCCTATGCCCTCTCCCGCAATCCGTTTCCCCAGACTCTTCCCACGTTGCGCAAGCTGCTCGCCGACGGTGACCCCCGGCTGCGTGCGTGGGCGGCTCGCGCCCTGGGAATTGTGGGGACCGAGGAAGATCTGACGGCTTTGCGCCCGCTCCTTGAGGACGCTGATCCGGGTCCGCTCATCCAGGCCCTCCGCTCCGCCCGCGCCCTGGTGGCGGCCGGCAAGGTGAAGCCTCTGGAGGACTGGACGCCGCGCCTGCGGACTCTGATGGACGATCCACGTCCCGGCGTGCGGGCGAGCGCCTTCGAAGCCGCGGGCGTCTGGGCTCGGCCCCCACTCGGCGAGGCCCTGGCCGCGCGAGTGGACGGCGGTGAGCCATGGGAGAAGGGAACGGCCCTCGTGGCCCTGGCGTCTGGGAAGTACCCGCAGGCTGCGGCGCGAGTCGCGGCCTCGGCGGCCTCGGAGGACGCCACCTTGCGGGCTCGCTCCGCCGAGGCCGCGGGCCTGCTGGGCTTGCCTGCTGAGGCGCAGGTTTTGACTCCGCTGCTCGCGGACAAGGCTCCCCGGGTGCGCGCCGCCGCGGTTTCGGCTTGGCTGACGGCGGACGCCAAGGCCGGCGGCGTGGCGCGCAAGGCCCTTCTCGATCCCGATCCGGGAGTGCGGGGCGCCGCGCTGGACTGGCTTGCGGACCATCCTGTGGCCACTTTCGACGAGCTTCAGGCCGCGCTTCCCGGCGTCTATCGCGAGGGTCTGGAAGAAATGGGGCTCGCCGAGCTACGGGCGCTGACGGCGCGGGGCAAGGCCGAGCCGCTGGAGCGGGGTGCCGTCATCGCCCTCCTGGAGAAGGCCGCCGCCGCCGGCCCTTACGTATTGCGCCGGGAGGCGGGCGAGAATCTGGCCAAGCTCGGGCAGACCAAGATCCAGGCCCCCGGCCCCGCGACCCGCCAGGAAGTGGACGCCTACCGGCAGATCGTGCAGCGCACCCGCCGGCCGCGGACGGTGGAGATCCATACCCAGCGGGGGACGATCACCGTCCGTCTGGCCTGCCCGGAGGCGCCGCTCACCTGCCTCAACTTCCTGCAGCTCACGGCTCAGGGCTACTTCAATGGCCTCACCTTCCACCGAGTCGTCCCCGACTTCGTCATCCAGGGCGGCGATCCGCGGGGCGACGGCAGCGGCGGCCCCGGCTACGCCATCCGCGACGAGATCAACCGCCTGCGCTATGGCCGTGGCGCGGTCGGCATGGCCCTCGCCGGGCCGGACACCGGCGGCAGCCAGTTCTTCATCGCTCTCTCCCCCCAGCCGCATCTCGACGGCGGTTACACCGTCTTCGGCCAAGTCGTGGCCGGCGACGCCGTGCTGGATGAGATCCGGCTCGGAGACCGCATCGAAAAGGTCGTCGAAGTGCCCTGATCGACCCGGGAGCCAGCCGCTCGACGAGGCGCCCGCGGATCCTCTCCGCGGGTTAGGGCTTACTTGGCACCCGCGAGATAGCACGGGTGGCGCACCGCCTGCTCAAAATCTTCCTTCCGTAAGAACGGCCAAACGCGCACTTCACCATGAGTGCCAATCCAGGGCCAGTAGAGGCGGCCCGCTACACCCAGTGTCAGAAGCCCTGCCAGCATCCACAGCAACTCCTTCCAGAGCTGCCGGCAGGGCCACTCATAGTTGAGGTCACTCTTCAGGAACAGGATGAAGCGAGCGACCTCCCGTCGTGCAGTTCTGGACAGCCGGTGGGAGCCGACCAGCCGGTGCTCAGAGAGATCTGAGTAGAAGCTCCAGAGTCCCCGATGATAGACCTCCATCACTGCTGGGTCTGAAGAGCCGAACGGCAGTCCAGCCTCGAATTCATCGTTGGTGATACGGCCTGCTACCAACCGCCGGATCAGCAGTACCATCTTGTCTCTGGCGTCTCGATCAACCATCGTCGTATCGTCCCTCAGCGCTCTGGAACGCGGCTGGTCTTGTCCTTCCGGTCCTTCAGATAGCGCGTCACGTCCATCCAGCGGATCGTCTCCTCGCCGCGGCGCTCGTCGGTCTGAACCATTGTCGTACCAACACCCTCAACGTAGGCCAATCAAGATGGCCAGGCAGAGGGCTCCCCCTGCTAATGCAATGGCGGCGCAAAGGGTCAACCGCCGGCAGTAGTACATGTCGCGTTCCTGGCGATCGCGTCGACTACCAAGTTGTTTCTTTAGGGTCTGCTGCGTGTCTTCATCCAAGTCCGTGCGCTCCAAGCGCATGATCAGGCGCAGAATTGCTATCTGGCACACGATGCAGTCGGTGGAGAAGTAGCGGTGAAAGAGCGCGGTGCCGATTGCGATGCCGAAGAGTACTAAGCTGCTCAACAGGAGCCAATCTGGCCCGAGACGCCCCTCGTGAGCTTTAATCAGGAAGCCAGTGCCGCCAATTGCAAGCAGTCCGAGTCGTACGATCTCAGTAACAAATACTTGGGCTCGATCGTTAACCTGTAAGTCCGCTTCGTACGCTTCTTTTTCAAGTTTAACGTCAGCAAGCCGCGAAACTGCAGAGCTCCGTTTAGCAGTTGACATGAGTGTCCTCAGTTGAAGCATTGCCGGCCTTGCGTCAAGCGACTGCACCGCGCCGGGGCGGGCAGAAGCGGTCGCGCAGCTTCCAGACGGCTTGCATGTCCAGCCGCTCGCCCTCAAAGACGATCTGGCGGCTGGTCTTGTCCTTCCGGTTCTTGAGATAGCGCGTCACGTTCATCCAGCGGATCGTCTCCTCGCCTCGCCGCTCGTCCGTCTGCCGGATGACGAGATACACGTCCACGGGCTGGTTGATCCAGTAGTCCAGATGGCGTGGATTCTTCACGTCGAAGACTTCGCGACCGTCGCGCTGGCGTGTCCGCAGGTAGGAATTGCCGCTCTTGAGTTGGACGTAGATCTTTTTGCCCCGGGCCACGCCGTCGTCATCCTTGAATTCCACCTCACCATCAATGCCGTGATCGAACATCGACACTGTGCGAAAGATCTGGTTGGCTTCGCCGCAGACGGCCATCATGTGGCCGATCAGGATTTGCTCCAGGGCCTGGTTGTCAAGTCCCCGCGTCGCCGTCTCTTCCATCGCGAGAATTTTGCGCGCGACCGGATCGCTCTTGAGCCGCTGCTCGATGAAGTCGATGAGCAGCACCCGCACTTCACACTCCTGGCAGAGTATGGAGTCCTTGCCGGCCGCTAGACGTCTGCGCACGGCGTCGAGATCCATCACCGGCCGCTCGCACTCTGGACATACATAGCGCCGGTCGCGCGTCACGTCGCAGGCATATTTAGCCAGGTGCCTGTGGACGTACTCAATGAAGATCACCTTGAGCTCATCCGGCGTCTTCACGTCGAAGAACAGGCTGATCGTTGCCTGGCCTGTGCCCTGCCGGTTATCGATCTTCAGGCCCAGCAGATGACCCCGGCAGGATTGAAACTCTGCTGCGTTGCGCCACAGCTTGCGATGCTCGAATTCCTGGCTGTACCACAGGCGCACCACCAGGGTGGTCCAGACCGTCTGCCACTCGCCGCTGAAGGTGTAGGAGACGAAGACGCCGGGCTCCAACGGGATGTCCTTTTCTCGCCGGTACTGAGAGGGAAACACCAAGTGCCGCCCCTGCGGCGTATCTTCGGCGATGCAGAGCGAATGATCGAGGAAGGAATGGACCATGGCCCGCAGCAGGAGTTCCTCGTCCGGGCGGCTTAGCCGGTCGACGCCGGTGAAATCGAAGTCCGGCCCGTAGATGTCCGCCTCGAGCACGCAGCCAATCTCGTCCCGGTGGAGGCGGGCCGCGCGGATGATCGCCCCAGCGTAGCCGTTCAGCAGGTCAGGCCGCAGCAGCACCAAGTCGCCAAACTTCAAGGGCCAGGCCAAGCCGTGATTGCCCAGTAGCGTGACTGCCGTGCGCACGTCGGACTCGCCGAATCGCTCACCTGGCAGGGCGTGCTCCAGCCGCTGTGCCAACTCGAGGAAGCGCAGAAGGCGGATGTCCGTCGTGTCGCGGATCGTCATCACGGTGTTCTTCAGTTCAGCAAGCAGACGCGGTGTGGCGGTCCATGGCAGAGTCGTCCAGGGGATGTGGTCGGCGATCATTTGTTTCAGCTTCGAGGGCATTCCGCCGTTCTCAGAGTCCGAACAATGCTGGCCCGTCTTGGCGCTCGTGGCTAGCCAGCCGGCGAAGCCGTGCTGCTCGCAAAAGTGGTCGATCTTGGCATTACCGACCTTTATTCCGCCAACGTCGATCTGAGAGAAGACCAACAGCCGGGTCACGCGATGTTCCGGTGCATGGTGTCGTACGGCAGCCGTAGCAGTCTCCAGGGCCTTGAGCCAGTCGCCCGCCTCGGCAAAGGGATTGTCCTTCTGCGGATTGATCAGCAGCAGGGCCAACGCGGTTTCTTCGAGAAACAGCCGGTGGATCAGCCGGTAATCCTCCTGCCCAGCCAAGTCCCAGAGCAGGGCCTCGCGCTGCAAAGTGGCGTCGGGAGGAAGAGGTAATTCCAGAGGCCATACGTTCATCCCGTGCGTGCGGTCGCGGATGACGTAACGATCTTCGATCAACCGATGCGCCAGCGACGTCTTGCCTACCAGCCCCTCGCCTATCAACACGACCTTGGCATTCACGTACCGGCGCGTTGCCTCGGCAGGTAGTGCGGCGCGAACGCCGGTCAGGCGGTAGACGTAGATGATTGAATCGGAAGCCGTGCCCACCACGAGCCGCGAACCATCAGGACTGAAGGTCACAGAAGTCGGCGATGGATTCTCGGCGTGTTGGATCACCTGTAAGCGAGTCCCCGATCTCCAATCCCAAAGCCAAACTGTCCCATCCATGAATCCAGCGGAGGCAATCAAGTCGCCAGCGGGGGAGATAGCAACCGAAATTACACCGCTTTGATGGCCCTCTAAGGTTCCGACGCAGGACCTCGCTTCCAGGTTCCAGACCTTGATGGTCTTGTCTTCTGAGCCTGAAACGGCAAGCCGGCCTGTGATCTGGACGGAATTAACTCTGCCCGAGTGGCCTTCCAGTGTCGCCAACTGGCCCCCTTCGAAATCCCACAGCCGGACTTGCCCGTCCAGATGTCCTGATAGCGCCCGCACCCCCGCCGGATTGATAGCCGTGCTACGAACTGCTTCTCCACCTTCCAGCCCGCAATGAATAATCTTGAGGCATTTGCCCAAAGGAAGGTCCCACAGCCGGAGCGTGTTGTCATCTCCGGAAAGCGCGTGCGAGTTGCCGCGAAACGCGACCACCGACCAAACTTGGTTCTCGTGACCGGCCAGCTTCGCCAATTCCCGGCCCGAGCTTGCGTCCCAAACACGAATAGACTTGTCCTCCGACGCCGACAGAATCCGCTTCCCATCCGGTGTGATCGCAATGGAGCGCACTACGCCGTCATGTCCTTCCAGCGTCGCCCGGCATAGCCCCGTCTCGAGGTCCCAAATTTTGACAGTCTTATCCTCCGAGCCGGATGCCGCCCAGGTCCCATCCGGGCTGACGACTACACTTTGGACCCAGCCCATGTGTCCCATGAGCTCACGTTCCAGAACCGCCAGCGGCTCGGTCGGCTTCCGCTGTTGCGCGGGCTTCTTCGCGGGTGGGAGGACATTAGGCGTGGGCGAGGCTGATTCCGTTTCGGGCTGGCAGGCGGCCAGCAGTTCGGCGAAGGCCGTCTTGGCTTTTTGGCGGTAATCCACGTATTTGTACCGCCGCAATGCGTCCGGGAGCTCGCAGTCGGCCAGCAATAACGGGATGAAGCGCCGGTTGGCATTGGACGGGTCGCGGAAGATCACTGTGCTGCGTTCAAGCGCCACCCACTCCGACCCAAGCGCCGCTGGCGACAGGCACAACACCTGGGCTCGCGCGGCTTCGAGCCCGCGTTCGATGGCCAGGTAGATGTCATCGCCGGGCTTGATGACCCACTCGTCGAACCACACCCGCAACCCCTCGGCGCGAAGCTCCTCCGCCAAGGCCCGCACCCGCGGCTTATCCTGCGGGTTGTGGTTCAGGAAAACGTCGTAGGTGAAGCGATCGGCCATGGTCGGGGCCTCATCGTTCAGGTATTCCGGAGGCGTCTTCGAGTCCAGGATGGGTTTCGTCGGCAATCGAGTACGGCATGGACGCGAATGGTCTTCCCCTCGACGCTGTAGTAGATGGCATAGGGAAAGCGCTTGGAGAGGGACCGATGCTTCCCGTAGACCATCGGGTGAATCCCGGCATACACGAGCAGTGAATTAATGTCCGAGTACAATGAGTCGAGAAAGTAGCTGCCGATATTCGGCGCCTGCCGCTCGTAGAAATGATAACCGTTGAGAAGATCCTCATTGGCCTCAGAGAGGATCTCAATCCTCATGAAGTGCGGCTGCGGATATAAGCCTTGGCCTGCTCCCAATCCATGAAGCTTGACTCGCCATCGGAGAGCCGTTGCTGTCTCTCTCGCAGGACATCTTCATGCCAGGAAGGAGACTCGAGGGTATCTGGGTTGCGGCTCAAGTCATCCCAGAGCGCCTCCATGGCTTGGAGTTTTTCTTCGAGGGTCATCTCGTGAAGCGGAAGAGTAGGGGGCATAAAGAGATCATAGCCCGAGGGGAGTTGAGACGCCAGAGTCAGCGGTTCCCTATATCCTTCCCGGCATGCGCCACCCCATTCTCCTCTCCTGGAGCGGCGGTAAGGACAGCGCCTTTGCCCTCCACACCCTGCGCTCCTCGGCGGACTTCGAGCCGGTTGGGCTGCTCACCTCGATCACTGAAGATTACGACCGCATCAGCATCCATGGCGTCCGCCGCGGGCTGCTGGATCGGCAGGCGGAAGCCATCGGTCTCCCTCTCCGTCAAGTGCTGATCCCCAAGGACTGCACGAACGAGATTTACGAGGACCGCTTGGCCACGGCCCTCCGCGAGGTCCGGGCCGATGGCATCCGCCACGTCGCCTTTGGGGACCTCTTCCTGGAGGACATCCGTGCCTACCGGGAGAGGCAGATGGCGGCGCTCGGTCTGGAGCCGGTCTTCCCCGTTTGGGGCTTGGACACGGATGAGCTGGCCCGGGAGCTGATCCGTCTCGGCTTCAAGGCCACGCTGGTCTGTGTGGACTCCGAAGCCCTCGATCCCGTCTTTGTGGGCCGCTCCTTCGACGAGGATCTGCTCCGCGATCTACCGGCCGATGTCGATCCCTGCGGCGAGAACGGCGAGTTCCACACCTTTGTCCACGATGGGCCGATCTTCCGCGAGGCAGTGGGGATCAGGCTGGGACGGGTGGAGGGGCGGGGGCGGTTCTGGTTTCGGGATCTGGAGGCGGCCTGACCCGAGCCGACGGCCCTTCCTACGGAATCAACACAATTTTCCCCACGCTCTTCCGGCTTTCGAGAAGCCGATGGGCGTCCGCGCCTTGGGCGAGGGGAAAAGTGGTGGGCGGGTTGAGGGTGAGCTGGCCGGCTTCCAGCCAATCGAAGAGCTGGTGGGCGCGGCTGCGCCGCTCTTGGGCTGAGGTGAGGACGTTCCAGAGGTCGCCGCCAGTCAGGGTCTTCGAGGTGTCCATCAACATGCGCGGATCGACCGATTTGGGATCGCCGCCGGACATGCCGTAGAAGACGACGTGGCCGCCGGTGCGGGTGGCGAGGAAGCTGTCCTCCAGCGTCGAGCCGACGGAGTCATAGACCACGTCGACGCCCACGCCACCGGAGAAGCGCAGGGCCTCGATCACCCAATCTTCGCTGTAAAGGGCTACGGCCTCGGCGCCGGCCTCATGGGCGGCCTCTCCTTTGATCTCGGAGGAGGTGAGCGCGAGAACGCGACCTCCCAGAGCGGAAACCATCTGGATGAGGAGGAGGCCGACGCCGCCCGCCGCGGCATGAACGAGGACAGTCTCGCCGAGGAGGATGTCGTGGCTGTCCTGCGTCAGGTAGTGAGCGGTGAGCCCCTGGAGGAGGATCGCGGCGGCGGTCTCGAAGGAGATGGAGTCCGGCAGCGGAATCGCCCGATCCTCGGGCACGACGACCAGCTCGGCGTTGGCGAACGGCGCGTCCGCGAAGCCGACACGATCGCCGGCCGCGAAGCCGGAGACGCCCTCGCCGAGGGCCTCGACGACGCCGGCCGCCTCGTAGCCAAGAACCCAGGGCGGGCTGCCTTTAAGATGGTAATTCCCCTGCCGGCGGTAGACGTCCGCGAAGTTGAGCCCGATCGCCCGCGTGCGGATGAGTATTTCCCCGGCGCCGGGCTGTGGATCGGGGAGGTCGCGATATTCGAGGACGCCAGCGTCGCCGAAGTGGTCGAAGCAGAGGGCTTTCATGGGGAGGTAGTGTACAACCGGCGATTTTCCCGTCCCCAGGTTCCCACCGCTCCCTCTTCTCCCGGCGGACGGGGGGGAGACTGGGAGAAGAGGGCCGGGGTGATGAGGGTTTTCGGTCGAAACCCGACCTCACCGGGCCTCGTAGGAAGTTCCAGGAGGCTGCGCCGTGTCCGCAACTGAAGATCTGACCAATGATCCTGTCATCCTTCTCTGGCGACGGATTCCTGTCATTTTACGGGCCGCACTGATTGCGGAGCTCCTCGCTTCCGTCGGAAATCTTCCGCCGGGCGGCCTGATGCTGGCCAATCTGAAGCTCTGGCCCAGCGTTCCTTGGCTGCTCCCGGCGACGGCACTATGGCTCTGGCTGTTCTGGCGCTGGATGAACGGTGCGTGGTGGCCGCGATCCACCTCCGAGAGCCGACGGCGGGACCTGCGCGCCCGCCCCGTCTCCGCCCGCGTCTGGCGTTGGTCTCTCCTCGCGGGCGGCCTCGGCGTGGTGAGTTGCATGGCCTTCGGTCTCCTGCTGGCGCGATTCGCCGACGTTCCACGCGACACTTACAAGCTGCCGGTGGACTTCGCGGCTCTCCCTCCCTGGACGGTGATCTCCATTCTGCTGGCGATCAGCGTGTCAGCCGGGGTGGTGGAGGAGGCGGCTTTCCGGGGATATCTGATCAGTCCAATCGCGCGCCGGCACGGATGGCCCGTGGCGTTCCTGGTCAGCGGCGTGATGTTTTACGTGGCGCATCTCAATCATAGCTATGTGACTCTCGCCCATCTGCCGTTTTTCCTCGCAATCAGCGTGGTGCATGGGCTGTTGGTCTATTGGACGGGATCGATCCTGCCTGCGATCGTGCTCCACGCGACGGCCGATGTGCTGTTCATTCCTTTGCAATATGGATTGATCGGCAATCTGCATGCGGAGCCGATCTGGCGCACGGGCGTGGACCCGGCGTTCCTGGCCTGCCTCGCGGTGGTCCTGGTTTTCGGCCTCGCGGCCGTGCCGGCGTTCCGCCGGTTGGCGGGAGTCGTTCGCGGCGAGGGCCGTCTCGCAGCGCTTTCCTGACGGTATGGGCCTGGGGTAAGCTGGGAGCCGACCTGGAAGCCGAGAAAAATCCCATGACGTCGTCTCGCATGCTGGCCTGTCTCGCCACACTGGCCCTGGCAAGCCCGCTCGCGGGGGTGGACCTCAAAGAGCTCAATCACCGAGCCCGCGGCTCGGTCGTGCTGCTGAAGAACCTCGACGCCGGGGGAGAGGCGCGGGCCGAGGGCACGGGCTTCGTCATCCAAGGCGGCTACATCCTCACCAATCATCACGTGGTCGAAGGTGCCTCGCGGATGCAGGCGGTGCTGCCGGACAAGAGCGTCCTCGAGCTGCCGGGCGTCCTCGCCCAGGACGCGGATCACGACCTCGCCATCCTCAAGGCTCCGGCCCATCATCTCGTGCCGCTTCCCCTGGTGCGCCCCGGTCCGACGGAGCCTGGAGAGCGGGTGGTGGTGCTCGGCAATCCCCTCGGATTCTCCAGCACGCTGTCGGACGGCATCGTCTCGGCCTACCGCGAGCACGGCATCGACGAGGACCCGGACTTCATCAAGGGGCCGTTGCTCCAGATCACCGCCCCCATCTCCCATGGCTCCAGCGGCTCGCCGGTGATGAACCTCAACGGCGAGGTGGTGGGTGTGGCCGTGGCTGTCTATGACGGCGGGCAGAGCCTCAACTTCGCCGTGCCGGCAAGCAGTGTTCGCAGGCTGCTCGCGCGGGTGAATCCCAAGCGGCTGGAGCGGAAATTCAGCACCGTCTCCAGTTTTCCGGCCAGATCGGAGACCCTTCGCAACCTGGTGATCTCCGGCCTCATCTTCGGCGCCATCTTTGTCGCGTTCCGCCGGATGCGGTGGTGACGGACGCGTCCCGGCCGTGAGGGCGCGGGGTCAGCGCCGCGGCGCGTAGCGGCCCGGTCCCACCTGCTCGGTTTCGATCACCTCGGGATCCACCGGCTGGCCGAGGTTGAACATGCGGGCGGCGATCCAGGCGAGGGTCAGCGTCGGGATGGGTCCGGTGAAGGGGAGGATCGCTTCGATGGTCGCCACCTTTCGCAGCGACTCGAGGTTCAATCGACGCAGCAGGAACCAGATGATGGGGCTCGAAAAGGAATCGAGCGCCAAGTCCAGCAGGTCGAGCCCCACCATCAGGGACAGGGGGACGGCGCGGACGGTGGTGAAGAAGTCCGGGTTCGGCGGCAGGCGCAGCCGGCGCAGGCGCCGGAACGCCACCGCCAGAGTTAGCCCGGAAAGGACGAGGGCGATCAGCACGATGACGCCCAGCACCTCGAGAATCGGCTTCCAATCCATTTTCCGTGCCCCCTCCTTCCGCAGGCATCATACCGGGCCGGCCCCAATCCTGCAGGTTTTCTCGCGGCGAAGGAGGATCTCCGGATGCCCATGATTCATCGACAGCTCCCCGCCCTGCTCGCCCTGGGCGCCTGTCTGCTCGCGATACCTGCGACATTGCCCGCCGCTCCCGCCGCGCCCGCGGCCTCGCCGTGGAAGAAGCTCTCGGAGCGCGAGACGCGCTATCTGGAGATGGAGTTGGCACAGATCCGCAGGCTCCAGAGCCATTTTGACTGGATCGGCAACCAGCCCATGGCGGCCGGAGCGCTCGCCGCCGCCGCGCTCGCCAGCCAGGGCCGGCCGGACTCGCCGCAGCTCCGGGAGGAGGCGGCGCGTTTCGTCACTGGTGTGCTCGCAGGCTGCAAGAGGTGGAGCAACAACGAATGCAGCCGCGGCCAGCTCCCTCTGGAGCGGCTGGTGCTCGAATACCCCGAGTCCCTGCCGCCCGAGCTGCTCGCCCGGTTGCGTCAGGCGGTGTCCAACGCGTCGCCGCCTCCCGGCCCGGGGCAGGTGCAGAATCCCTGGGCGTTCGGCGACACGGAGAATCAGCGGATGATCGTCATGGCCCGCAGCCTCGTCGCTCAAGTGGTGGCCGGCACTCCCGATTCGGAGGAAGCCGTGGGCTGGGGAACCTTCGCCGAGGCCTTCCTGCGCGCTCACGACCGCGACGGCTGGTACGAGGCGGAGAGCCCCGGCTATCTCGCCATTTCTCTGACCGCCCTGCTCCAACTCGCCGACCACGCGCCGCAGGCGGTGGTGCGCGACCTCGCCAAAGGCCAGCTCGACGTCCTCTTCGCCACCTGGGCGCAGAACCAGGTCGGCGGCTTCCCGGCGGGGGCGAAGAGCCGCACCAACGGCACCTGGGCGCTCACTCCCCGCAGCTCCCCGTGGGAGGCCTGGGCCTGGCTCGCCGCCGGCATCGGCAAGCCGGACGACATCAACTTCATGGACCGCCCGGAGCTGCCCGTCAGCCGCTACGCCATCCCCGAGGGCGCCGTCCGCCTGCTGACGGAGAGGCGCAGCAAGCCGCCTTACGAGATCCTGCAACGGCGGCGGATCACGCCGGCCAAGCGCCGCGCCGAGGACGTGGCCCTCTACACCTGGGCCACGCCGGACTACATCCTGGGCGCCGCGCAGACGGTGAGCGATCTGGCGCTGCGGGTCTCCGGCGGGCAGGAGATCGTGGCGACGCTCTACGCCGAGGGCCCCGACTTCGCACCGCTCTACCTCTGGAGCCGTACGAAGGATCTGGGGGATTCCGAGACGGACGGGACCGACACCCACGATCAGGCGGTGGCGAGCCGCAACCTGGTGGTGGCCCGCCTCGATTCGCCGGGCCAGGGCCTGGGGCATGCCTATTTGGCACCTCCGTGGTCGAAGCCGGAGGCCGTCGGAGATACCGGAGACGTCGTGGTCTCCCGCTATGGCGACACCTATGTGGCCCTGGTGACTTCCGGAGGTTGGGACGTCGGGGCGGCCCCCACGCGTTTTCCGGACTACTACGGCCCCGCCGACAAGCCGCGGCGGGGCCTCGCGGGCTCGTGGGTGGCGATGCCCAAAAAGCAGCCGGCGAGCGTCGGCCTGCAGGTGGGCCGGAGGGCGGAGGACGGCGATTTCGCGGCGTGGAAGAAGAAGGTGGCGGCAGCACGGCTGGCGCTTGGGGCCGATGGGGAGATTCGCTTCATGGCCGGGGGTGGCGGCGGGCTCGATTTTCTCCCCGGCCGCCGGGCCACCATTCGCGACGTGGGAGGCAAGGGCGGCAAGGCGTTGGAGCCCGCGGGCTATCCGCGGCTCTCGGCGCCGTTCCTCAGCCGGCCCTGAAGGAAAGTAAAAGGGGGCGCCGGAGCGCCCCCAGGACCAACGGCCGGCGAACCGGCTGTTTAGAACCGGATCCGCAGACCGAGCTGCGCGAGGCGCTGCTCGCCCTGCAGCGGGTCTCCCGCGTAGGCGGTGGGGTGGGAGCCGATCAGGGTGCCGTTGCGCGGGTCGTTGGGATCGTTTGGATTGTTGAAGAAGTCGAGGGTGTAGGCGTTCGGGTTCTTGCTGTTGAAGAGGTTGAACACCTCGCCGATCAGCTCGAGGCTGACGGGGCCGAGGTTGAAGTCCTTCGACAGCCGCACGTCGAACTGCGTGAAGGAGGCGCCGCGCGCGGAGTTGACGTTGGAAACGCCCGGCGCGAGGTCGAGGGGGAAGCCGTCGCCGTTGATGTCCTTGCCCACGACCAGGGTGTAGGGCAGGCCCGACCGGTAGCGGAACATGCCGGCGGCGTTGATTCCCCACGGCGCCTGATAGACGGCGCTCAGGGTGACGCGGTGCTTCGCATCGGTGTTCAAGGGCCCTTCGCAGGCGCTGCACTCCGGGTTGAGCGGATTGACCGAGACGTCGCGGGCGTTGCGCAGGCTGGGCTCATGGTTGGTGTCGGTGAGGCGGAACTCATCGGCGCCGGCCAGCACGTTGCCCGTCGCCTTCGAGTAGGTGTAGAAGCCGAGGATCTCCAGCTTCTGGCTGGCGCGGGCGCGGAAGCTCACGTTGACGCCCTTGTAGTCCGCGAAACCGTCGCCGTCCCACAGCCGGAAGTTGCCGAAGGCCGGGAACCGGCGCGCTCCAGTCGCCGGGTCGATCGGGTTGGCCCGGAAGCGGAACGGGATGTCGCGATAGTTGATGTTGCTGCCCTCGATGTTGAGCCCCAGCCAGGGGGTCGCCTGCCAGGAGTAGCCGAGGGATGCCTGCCGCGAGTACGGCGTCGCCAGCGTCGGCGAGGCGACCTCGTTGGGCGGCGGGATCTGAGCGCCGGGCAGGCCGTTCGGCGGCAGCGGTTGGCCCGGCCGGAAGAACGTGCCGTCCGGGTTCAGGATGCCGGCGTCGCCGGGCTTTTTCGTGACGTTGTAGACCACGCCGTAGCTGGATTGCACGGCCGAGGCCGGGAAGAGGATGGTGGCGTTGGTGTAGGGGAAGTCGTAATAGATGCCCCAGCCGCCGCGGATCAGGTGCTTGCCGTCGCCACTGGCATCGAAGGTGAAGCCGAGACGGGGCGACCAGTTGTTCTTGTCGTTCTTCAGAACGCCGCCCCTGCCGCCCTGGAAGTCCTGCAAATAGGACTCGTTGTACCGGGTCTGCGTCGACAACGTCTGCCAGATCGGGTTGGAGGTCTGGTTGAGGTCATAGCCTGACCAGTAGTCGTAGCGCAGGCCGATGTTGAGCGTCAGCCGGTCGCTCGCCAGGATGTCGTCCTGGAAGTAGCCGCTATACTGGTTGACGGGCGTATCGTCGCCGGAGAAGCCGCCGAAGAAGGTGATGTCGGTGACCGGCGAATTGATGTTGTCGGCCGCGAACGAGAACTGGCCGCTGGTACCGGTGGTGAAGTCGCCGCCCAGGGTCGGCTCGTGGATGTAGTTCGCCCCGACCTTGAAGTTGTTGGCCCGCCCGAACAGGTTGCGGGTGAAGCTGAAGTCGTCCTTGTATTGATACTTCGTCTGGTTGGTGCTCTGCGGCGTGTTGATGTTCTGGCCGCTATGGGCGCCCGAGGGAAAGTAGAGATAGGGCGCGGTGGAATCCGCGGTGATGGTGTTGTTGAACTTCGTGTACTGGAAGACGAACTCGTTGAGACTGTCGCTGCCGAGCTGGACGCTGTGGCCGGCCAGCAGGGAGCTGTATTTGTTGTTGACGGTGCCCAGGGAGTCCGGAGTGGACAGCGAGCTGGCGCCGTACTTGTCGGTGTTCTTCTGATAGCCGTAGCGCACCTGGAGGAACTGCTTCGGCGACAGGTTGGCGGTCAGCTTGCCGGTGAACAGGTCGTCCTTGAAGGGGATCGCGACCGACTTGCCGTCCTGATCCGCGAACACACCGGTGTTGACCGTGTACTCGGTCTTCCGGTCGGTCTTCTCGTAGGTGGCGAAGAAGTGGACCTTGTCCTTGAGGATGGGGCCGCCGAGCGTGGCGCCGTACTGCTCGCGCTTGTAGGGCGACTTGTCGTTGCCGGCCAGGCTCTCGGACTCCGTCTTGGCGTTGAGCTGCTTGTCGCGGAAGAAGCCCCAGCCGCTGCCCGCGAAGTTGTTGGTGCCCGACTTGGTGACGACGGTCAGCACGCCGCCCGTGGAGCGGCCGTACTCGGCCTTGTACTGCTGCGTCTGGATGTTGAACTCCTGGACGCTCTCCAGGTTGAAGTTCTGCAGCGCGCCGCCGATGGTGTCGTCCATGTTGTCGCCGCCGTCTACCACGTAGTTGACGTTGCGGCCGATGCCGCCGTTCAACGCCACGGTGAGCTGGCCGGGCTTGGTCGGGTCGGAGTTGTAGGTGAGGGAGGTGCCGGGCGCCAGGATGGCCAGGTTGGCGAACTGGCGGCCGTTGAGCGGCAGGTTCTCGAGCTGCTTCTCGCTGATTACGGCGCCGATGGTCGGCGTGGTCTGGACGAGCGGTGCCTCGTCCACCACGGTGATCGACTCCTCGAGCGTCGAGGGGCTCATGTCGACCGTCAGCTCGCGGTCCGAGGATACGTTGAGCCGCACTTCCTGGACGGTGACGGTGGCGAAGCCGTTGAGCTCGGCGACGACCGAGTAGATCCCGGGGGGGACCGACGGCAGCCGGAACTTGCCGTCGCTCTCGGTGACGGTGCTGCGGGTGAGACCGGTGTCCTTCTGGGTGACGGTGATGGTGACGCCCGGCAGTGCCTTGCCGGTCTTGTCCTGCACCTTGCCGACCAGGTTGGCGCCGCCCGTCTGGGCTTGGGCCACCGGCAAGCACAACAGCGCGGCGACCAGCGCCAGCACGGTCGCGAGGGCGAATTTCGCCCCGACTCTCTCTCGTTTCATGACTCGTCTCCTTCTCGTGGAACGTATGCGATCAAAACCCATTCGCCTTCGAACGGAACGGAACACATAAGACTGCGGTGCAGCACGGCAGTGCAGCACGACTGTGCAACGCCCAATCACCTCCTCCCGGCCGCCGCCCCCGCCGCACGGCCGGTGAGCCGGGCGAGGAGCTGCTGCGCGGCGCGACGTTGTTCCGCGAACCTCGGGTCCCCGTCCGTCGCGGCGAGGAAATCCCGGTAGGCGCTCACACCCGCGGCGGGATCGCCGGCGAGGTCGAGCGCGATAGCGCGGTTGAGCCTGACCTCATGGTAACCCGGAGCGAGCGCCAGAGCACGCTCGAAATAAGGAAGTGCCGCTCGCGGCCGATCGCGCTCCACCTCCAGGGTGCCGAGGCCGTTGAGCGGCTCGGCGTAGCGCGGCGCGAGAGCGGCCGAGCGCTGGTAGGCGTTCTCGGCCTCGTCGAGCTTGCCCATCGCCTTGAGCACATTGCCCAAGTTGTTGAGGGCGCGGGCGTTGCGCGGATCGAGCCGGGACGCCAGCTCGAACTCCTGGCGAGCCGGCTCGAGCCGGCCCTCGCTCATCGCCACGATGCCCAGGGTGTTGTGGGCCTCGGGCCGGCTGGCGTCGAGCTTCAGGCCGCGCTCGATGGCGGTGCGGGCCGCGGCGAGCTGCCCGGCTTCTTGGAGGGCGGCGGCCAGGTTGTACCAGGCGTCGGGGTCGTCCGGCGCCGCCTCGGCGGCTTGGCGGTAGAGCGGCACGGCCTTGGCGTAGTCGCGGCGGTTGCGCCAGGCTTCCGCCAGCTTGCCGCGGAAGACGGGATTGGCCGGATCGGCCGCCACCAGGGCGTCGAGCTCGGTCAGGGCGGCCGCGTCGCCGTCCTGGAGATGGTCGTTCGCCCGCTCGAAGCGTTGAAAGAGATCGACCATGGTCTTGGGGTCGATTCCCCCGGCTCCCCGCTTGGCCGGCGCCGGCTTGGCGCCGCCGGTCGCGTAGCCGAGGCTCGCCAGGCGGGCGCGCGTCTCGGCATCCGCTGCCAGGCGAGGGGCCGCCACGGCGCCGGCCTCGATCTCGGCCAGCCGCGCCGCGAATCCTCTTTCCTGGCCGGCGGGTCCAGCTTGGCCGCGATCCAATAAATTGATCGACTCCTTCGGGTCCTTCGCCAAGTCGTAGAGCTCCGGGCTCGGCGCCGAGATGTACTTGAGGTCGCGCCGGCGCAGGGCGGCGAGCGGGCTCCAGCCGAAGATGGCCGGATACTGGCTCTCGGCGTAGACCTCGCCGGCTCCGGGCTCGCGGCCGGCGAGGAGGTCGGCGGCGAGATCGCGCCCGTCGCGCGGCCGCAGCCCGGGGCCGGAGAAAGTCTTCCCGAGCAGGCCGGCCAGCGTGGGGGCGAGGTCCACCAGGCTCACCGGCGTCCGCACCACCCGCGGTGCGAGGCGGCCCGGCGCCCGCAGGATCAGCGGCACGTGGAGCGTCGGCTCGTAGAGGAGCAGGCCATGGGTCAGCTCGCCGTGCTCGCCCAGCGACTCGCCATGATCGGCCGCCACCGCCACCACCGTCCGCTTGGCGATCCCCTGCCGGTCAAGCTCCGCCAGCAGCCGGCCCACCTGCTCGTCGACCTCCGAGATCTCACCGTCGTAGGGCCGGCCGGGGTGGCGGGCGGCCCAGGCCGGCGGCGGGGTGTAGGGCGCGTGGGCGTCGTAGAGGTGGACCCAGAGGAAGAACGGGCGGTTGTCCTGATGCGCCAGCCAGGCCAGGGCGCGGTCCACCACCTCGCGGCCCGGCCGCTCGGCCTCCAGGGAGACGCCGGCTTTCGGGTCGCGGGGAATCTCGTCGTCGTAGACCTCGAAGCCGGGCTTGAGGCCGAACCGTCCGTCGAGGACGAAGGCGCCGACGAAGGCGCCGGTGCGGTAGTGGTTCCCGGCCAGCAATGTCGCGAGGGTCCCCGTGCCGGCCGGCAGGGCGCCAACGCCGTTGTTGCGCAGGCCGTGGTGAAGCGGCAGCAGCCCTGAGAGCACGGTGGCGTGGGAGGGGAGGGTCAGCGGCACGGTGGAGGAGGAGGCGTCGAAGCGGACCCCCTCGCTCGCCAGGCGGTCCAGCCAGGGCGTCACCGCGGCGCGGTAGCCGTAGCTGCCCAGGTGGTCGGCGCGCACGGTGTCCACGGTCACCAGGAGAAGGTTGGGATTGCGCTCCGCACCTCGCGAGCAGCTCCAGGCGAGCGGCAGGACGAGGAGCAGGGCCGGCGCCAGAAGGCGCGCGCTCCAGGGATGATTGGATAGGCGTCTAAGCAATCAAAATACTGCCTTCAGGACGTAACTGGCCCGGAAGGATAGCGGAATCCGGGGAGGGCGGGAAGGGAGGGGCGCTAGATGACTCTGCTGGCTGAGAGGTCCCCCCGCCCAATCCCCTCATCACCCCGGCCCTCTTCTCCCATCGCCCTCCCCCCCAACCGGGAGAAGAGGGAGAACAGCCAGACTGCCCCAGCCGGGTACCTGGAAGGGAAAATGGGTCATCGAAGGCCCCCGTCCGGCCCAACGGGGCCGGGAGAACGGAGCCCAGGGTTGAGGCCGCAGGCCGATGCCCTGGGAAAAGGGCACCCATCCTTGCGGCCTGAAGGGCCGCGAGACCGTTGGGCTGGCCTTCAATCCCATAGGTAGCGTTCGTCAAACTCGACCTCATACGCCTTGAGGAACGCGCGAAGCTCCTCTTGAAACGACTTGACTCGGTGATGCTCGCGTTGGTTGCGGATGTAGGCCCGAACGTCTTCAACCTGCGATTGGCTCACCGAGAACGCCCCGAATCCCGCCTGCCAGAAGAACCTCTCGAATTCAGGGCTGCGGTTGCGAAGCCAGTCGTTCGAGCTCTTCTTGAGGTGGCCGACGACATCGCTCAGCGCCTCGGTCCGCGCGAGAAGAAACAAGGCGTGCAAGTGGTCGGGCTCGGTGTTGATTTCGATCGGGGAACAGCCGAGGCCTTTGAGCGTGCCGCCCATATAGGCATGGAGGTCGGGGCGAACCTCGTCAGGCAAGGTTCGACCGCGGTCCTTCGTCGAAAAGATGAGATGAACGTAGAGTTTGGAGAGGGATTGAGGCATGGTGCCGGTGACTCAAGCACTGGTCTGCCGGTCTGTCAAGCCGGGTTCTCGCGGCCTTTCAGGCCGCAGGGATGGGGCGCCTTTTTCCCCAGGGCATCGGCCTTCGGCCTCAGCCCCGGGCTGGGCTCTCCCGGCCCGTTGGGCCGGTGGTAGATCGCAGGCCTACCACATTAGGTGGGTTCCATAGCTGCCTAAGGGCCTGTAACGAAATAACCTAGCGTACTGCTTCCTAAATCCGTTCCCTTACCGGAAGGCGTAGCGACAGGGCCGGAAGAGGGCAATGAACCGAATTTCAGGTGCACTACACTAGGTCCGGCGGTTGGGTCGGTGGATTGATCGATAGAGAGACCGAGCGAGAGGTAGGCACCTGTTCGCCGGCGCTCTCCCTCCGACACAACCTGCCGCGAGTAGCCGGCCCGTCCGGCCCAACGGGCCGGGAGAACCTAGCCCAGGGCCGAGGCCGCAGGCCGATGCCCTGGGTGGAGAGATCGATAACACGGTGCGGCCTGAAAGGCCGCGAGATCGTTGGCCCGGCGTTCAATCCCATAGGTAGCGTTCGTCAAACTCGACCCTCATACGCCTTGAGGAACGCACGAAGCTTCTCTTGAAACGACTTGACTCGGTGATACTCGCATTGGTTGCGGATGTAGGCCGTACGTCTTCGACCTGCGATTGGCTCACCGAAAACGCCCCGAATCCCGCCTGCCGCCGAACGCTGTCATGACTCAGCGGCGCCGGTCAAATAGCTTCAAAGGGTGCTCGCAGTCTCCACCCCCCGAAGGGCACTCTAGGTGAGACTGGCTCAAGCGGCCGCTGCAGGCGTCTGGGTTGGCCGGCGACTTCGCGAGAGTTTTACATGTGTGCATTGCTCGCCTTGAAGCCGACCGCCTAGCCCTTGAGAACCGGGAAGTATCCTGTGGGCAGAAGGCGCCCTTTGTCAGAAAACAAAGTCATGGGCACGTTGACTTAGTCAAATAGTCCTAGCCGCCAATCTTCTGGAAGAGTTTGTCCACATCCCAATTGAACGGCCTTATACCATTGTTAGCCAGAATGCTTGGAGTCAGAGCGTTGGCAGAATCCCAAAAGCGCATTGCGTAGATGTCCTTGACCTCTTCGACGGCTAACCCTATCTCCCAAGGTATCCATTTGCGACTTCGATGTGTGTTTTCGCCAATCATACACAGGCAAACATCGCAATTATGGATCTTCGGTCGAATAACGCTCCTTATGTAACTGTCATCACGGCTCTCAATCGCGTTACGGAGAGAGACGTCGTCCATAACGAAGGACACGTTTTTAAATTGCGCTAGCCCGCGGAGGGTGTTTACCTTGAACTCATCCTCTCCCCGAAACGAGATGAACACCTTTTTCGGCATTTACTCTCTCCTTTCCGATGCGAGCCAACCCGGACCTTCCGAAGGCCAACGCCTTGGAAGCTCACCGCGCGGCAAGCGCGCGGAGCTCGGTTCCTGGCGGTGCATCGGGGGTTATACGTTACGTTCTGCATTAAGGCTCCGATTAAATGGTTACAGGTATCCGAACGATCTCTGGCGGAGCCAATGCTGAATGCACATGCCGTTTCATTGAACTCTCCAGGTACTCCTTGGCAGCCCGAATCGCCTTAAAAGGGTCTTCGTTGGAGAACGGTCCTCGCCTCTTTTGTTTTGATAGAAACATCTGCTATTTATAGGGTGAGCTATTTGTGGGCGAACCACTTGCCAATGGATGATCAGTACCTCAATGCCCGCCAACACAGAAAGAGCATCTACGATACGCTCAACGAGCTCGCGAGCGATGAAGGAGACCTTGCCTCTATGCTCTTTCTCAACTCGAAAGACAACGGTAATCCACTAATTTATCCGCAAGTCCTGTACAGATCCTGGGCGTGGCCCACGGTAAAACGGATCACACGTGGGTCGCCAGGGAAGCTTACATCTTTAGTCTCCTGGTCCCAATCGAGATCAATCCCAGCCTCTACCTCACACTCAGTCATATCCTATCCTGCCGCATAATCTAGGTGAGCTTATGCGCCAGCTCCCAGAATGCTTAGCGGCAAACGGATGAGAGGCGCCTGCGATCCGCTCTTTCAAACGCATCTTGCTCTGCCCATGATAGTTACCACACTACACCAATCGCTGGTCTTCGTCAACACGGAGCGGATTGTCGCCTGAGGGCCTGCCACGAAATAGCCTCGTCTAAGGAGCCTGTCGAAAAACTCCCTACCTGCCCAACGGGCAGGGAGAACGGAGCCCAGGGCTAAGGCCGAAGGCCGATGCCCTGGGGGGAAAAGGGCACCCCATTCTTGCGGCCTGAAAGGCCGCGAGAACTTGTACGCCGTTTTCTTCTCGCACGGACCGAGGCGCTGAGCGACGTCGTCGGCCATCTCAGAAGAGCTCGAGCGACTGGCTTCGCAACCGCGGCCCTCAAACGCCGGGCCAACGGTCTCGCGGCCTTTCAGGCCGCACCGCGTGGTCAATCTCTCCACCCAGGGCATCGGCCTTCGGCCTCAGATGCCCTGGGCTCCGTTCTCCCGGCCCGTTGGGCCGGACGAGCCGGCCACTTAAGGGATTTCGTCGCATCGTACCGGGTCATCGGCCCGCCGTACCGTCCCAGGGTCCTTTGGGCGGGCGCGATCAGCGTTTCGTTGCACGCGGTCGACGTCACGTAGACCCGGGTCGATTTCCCATTGACCGCGGTCGACGTCATGCAGACCGCAGTCGATGCTCCGTTGTATGCGGTCGATGTCACGTAGACCCGGGTCAATGCTCCGTAAACCCGGGTCGAGGTTCCATTGACCGCGGTCGACGTCATGTAGACCGCAGTCGCTGCTCCGTTGTATGCGGTCGACGCCACGTAGACCCGGGTCAGCACTCCGCAACCCCGGATCGATCTTCCATTGACCGCGGTCGACGTCATGGAGACCGCAGCCGCTGCTCCGTTGTACGCGGTCAACGTCACGTAGACCCGGGTCGATGCTCCGCAGACCCGGGTCGATGTCCCATTGACCACGGTCAATGTCATAGAGACCGCAGTCGCTGCTCCGTTGTATGCGGTCGACGTCACGTAGACCCGGGTCGATGCTCCGCAGACCCGAGTCGATGTCCCATTGACCACGGTCACCGTCATAGAGACCGCAGTCGCTGCTCCGTTGTACGCGGTCAACGTCACATAGACCCGGGTCAATGCTTCGTAGACCCGGGTCTATCTTCCATTGACCGCGGTCGACGTCATGGAGACCGCAGTCGCTGCTCCGTTGTACACGGTCGATGTCACGTAGACCCGGGTCAATGCTCCGTAAACCCGGGTCGATCTTCCATTGACCGCGGTCGACGTGATGTAGACCGCAGTCGCTGCTCCGTTGTACGCGGTCGACGTCACGTAGACCCGGGTCAATGCTTCGTAGACTCAGGTCGATTCTCCGTTGACCGCGGTCGATTCTCTGTGGCACGCGGACGGCAGCTCGTCACGGAGCCTTTTTGTCGCCGGCCGGCGCACTCCCGTCGTCCCGGCCCGGAACTTCGACCGGCCTGAGACCCGGGATGTGCTTTGCGATAGGATTGGTCGAGGTCCACAGTGGAGGAGACCGGCATGACCAACAGTTTCGAGGAAGCCAAGGCACAACGAAATACCCTCGAGCGGCTCGGCGAGAAGATCCCCGGCTACCGGGGCTTTCAGGACCGCGAGCTGCGGCGCGACGTCGACCGGCAGTTGCGCGAGCATCTGGCGGCGGAGCTCGGGCGCCTGAAATCGGCCCTGCGCGACCGCGCCCGCGGCTATACGGACGCCGGCAAGATCGGCGCCCTCAACGGCTTCGACCGCCTCGACCGCCAGATCGACGGCCTGTCGCAGGCCGTGCGCTTCGCCGACTACGGCGCCACCGGGCTGTTCGATCCGGTGAAGATCGGCGAGCCCGAGCTGCAGCGCCTCTACGAATTCGACCTCTCGGTGGTGGACGACCTGGCGCAGCTCGAGGCCGGCGTCGCCGCGGTGCCCGCACCGGGCGCCGACGATCCGGCGCCGGCCCTCGACCGGCTGCAACAGGCGGTGCGCGCTCTGGACGACAAGTGGAAGCAGCGCAAGCAGGTCATCGGCAACGCCGTGCAGGGCGCTTGACGAGCTTTCCGGCAGCTAGAACCCTTCAGGAGACCTCACAATGGACGTGATCCAATATCAGGACCCGACCGGCAACACGATGGTGGCGCGCTGGCCTGCCAACGGCACGGCGGCCATCCGCCTCGGCAGCCAGCTCATCGTCGAGGAGAGCCAACAGGCCGTGTTCATCCGCGACGGCAAGGCCCTCGATACCTTCGGCCCGGGCCGCCACACGCTGGCGACCGAAAACGTGCCGGTGATCGCCGGCCTCTTCGGCATCCCCTTCGGCGGCACCTCGCCGTTCCAGGCGGCGGCGATCTTCGTCTCCACCAAGACCTTCCTCGACCTCAAGTGGGGTACCAAGGAGCCGGTGATCTTCCGCGATCACGAGCTCGCCATGGTGCGGCTGCGCGCCTTCGGCAAGTTCGCCGTGCGGGTGACCAACGCTCAGGTGTTCGTCAACACCATCGTCGGCACCCGCGGCGCCTATTCGACGCAGGGCGTCGAGGACTACTTCCGCGATGTCATCGTGGCCCGGCTGACTGATCTTCTGGGCGAGAACCTGACCTCGATCTTCGACCTGCCGAAGGTCTACGACGAGCTGGCCATGGGGCTCAAGGCCCGGGTGGCGGATGACTTCAACAAGTACGGCATCGAGCTGGTGGACCTCTACCTCGGCGCCATCACGCCGCCCGAGGAGGTGCAGAAGCTCATCGACGAGCGCAGCGGCATGGGCGCCATCGGCGACATGAACGTCTACATGAAGTTCAAGACCGCCCGCGCCATCGGCGACGCTGCGGCCCAGCCGGGCGGCGGTGCCGGCGGCACCGTGGGCGCCGGCCTCGGGATCGGCATGGGGGCCGGCCTCGGCGCCATGCTGCCGGGCATGATGCGCGACGCCATGGCCGCCCCCGCGGCTCCGGCGGCAGCGGCTCCTGCGGCGCCAGCTCCCGCGGCGCCGGCCGCCAATCCGGTCGCCGAGAAGCTGCGGCAGCTGAAGAGCCTGGCCGACGAGGGGCTGATCAGCCAGGAGGAATTCAACGCCAAGCGGCAGAAGCTGCTGGACGAGATGTAGATCCGCCTCACCCTCGAATCGCCCCCTCGGGGGTGAGGGCTCGGTCGCGCTCGGCTACAATAGCCGCCTCGTCAGTTTGGGGGTGTTTTCGTGAACGCTCGGGAAACGGGGTCCATCCTCGACGGCAAATACGAGATCGTCAACCGCCTCGGCAGCGGCGGCATGGGGGAGGTCTACCTCGTCCGGCATCTCCATCTGCAAGAGCTACGGGTGGTCAAGATCCTGCGCCAAGACCTCGCGGGCGATACCTCGGCGCAGAAGCGCTTCATGCGCGAGGCCCGGCTCGCCACCCAGGTCAAGCACCCCAACGTCGCCATCCTGTACGACTTCGCGACGCTGCACGACGGCAGCTTCTACATGGTCTGGGAACACATCCAGGGGCAGAACATCGGCGACCGCATCCAGCGCTCGGGCCCGTTCTCGGTGCCGGTCGCCGTCGAGCTCGGCATCCAGGCGCTCCAGGGGCTCGAAGCCATCCACTCCACCGGCGTCCTGCACCGCGACCTGTCGCCCGACAATCTCATGATCACCGAGGACAAGACCGGCAGGCTACGGATCAAGATCATCGATCTCGGCCTCGCCCGCACCCTGGAGGCCGACGCCAACTTCGAGATCACCCAGGTGGGCATGTTCATGGGCAAGCTCCAGTACTGCTCTCCCGAGCAGGCAGGGATACCGAGCGGCGTCGCTCTCGATCATCGCAGCGACATCTACTCCTTCGGCCTCGTGCTGTACGAGATGATCGCCGGGCTGCCGCCCTTCGACTCCGAGAACCAGCACGGCTTTATCTTCAAGCGGCTGTCGGAAGACCCCCTGCCGCTACGGGGCCGCAATCCCCACATCGACGTGCCGCAGGAGCTGGACCGCGTGGTACGGCGGGCCCTGCAGCGCGACCGCGAGCAGCGGTACCCGGAAACCCGTGACTTCATCGGCGCCCTCGAAAAGGTGGCGAAGGCGCTGGATGGAGCGGAGACGCGGGAGATTCCTCTCGCGGTCCTCGAGGCCTCGTCCGTCCGGTCCCCGCCGCCCCGCCCGCGCAGCTCGGGCGAGCTGTCGCGGGCCGAGCGGATCGGCCTCCTGGCCCAGATCGACCGGGCGTCCAAACGGGTCCAGGAGAACACCGTCGACCTCTCGCGGGCCGAGGAGGCCATGACCGCCGGACGGCTCGACGAAGCGCAGCGGCTGATCGGCGAGATCGCGGCTTCCCATCCGCGGGCCCTGGGCCTCGACCGGCTCCAGGAGCGGTTGGCCGAGGCGCGCCACCAGCGGACGCGGCGCGAGGCCGAGACCGAGCAGGTGCTCGCCAACTATCTTCAGCGCAAGCAGCTTCCCCTGGCCCGCCTGGCTCTGGAGACGCTGCTGGAGATCCAGCCCGAGTCCCCGCGGCGGGCAGAATTCGAGGCCCGGCTCAAGGACCTGGCTGAGGAGACGGAGCGCGGCAAGCGGGCCGAGGTCGCCCTCATAGCGGGCCGGAACGCTCTGGCCAATGGCGACCTCAAGGCCGCGCGCCGCGAGCTCGAAGCCGTGACCCTCAACGATCCCGAGGGAAAACGGGCCGAGGCCCTGAAGCGCGAGATCGAGGGGGCTGAGCGGCAGTCTCAGCAGACGGTGGAGATCGAGCGCCGACGCCGCCGTTTCGAGGAGCTGCTGGCGGCGCACCGGCTGGTGGAGGCCAAGGAAGAGCTGGACGCCCTGGGAAAGCTCGACGTCTCCCGGGTGACTCTCGACTTCTACCGCGAGCAGTTGCAGGAGGCCCGGGCCGGCGTCCAAACCGAGGAGCAGACGGCCGTCTTCGAACGCCGTTACCGCCAGGCGCTGGCCGACCACAACTGGTTCGCCGCCCGCGAGGTGGCCGAGGAGTGGAGCAAGGCCCAGCCCGCGAGCCCGCGCGCGGCGGCGATGTACGCCGAGGTCGAGCGCCTGGAGACCGTCCACCGCCGGCAGCAGGCCCTGGAGCAGGGCGTCCGCCAGGTGGAGACTTTCATAGAGCAGGGCGATACTGCCAAGGCCGAGCTGGCGCTCAAGATCCTCCTCCAGATGGACCCCGAGAACCGGCACCGCAAGCGGTTGGAGAAGCAGGTGGCGGGGCTCAAAAAGTAGAGGCCGAAGAACGGCAGAGGTCCCCCCGCCCAAGACCCTCACCCCTGCCCCTCTCCCGCCCCCGCCCAACCCCCCACACCAGGAGAGGGGTACCCTGGGTCGTTTTTGCCTTTCTCCCTCTTCTCCCGGTTGGGGGGAGGGCGATGGGAGAAGAGGGCCGGGGTGATGAGGGGCCGGTCCGGAGAACGTCCGGCCTTTGCACTCCCCTTGATACACTCCTCCCATGACCGTCCTATCATCCGAGACCGCCGCCGTCTCCGCTCCGGCCCGCCGGGAGCGGCTGCTGCGGTACGCCTATATGAAGCTCACCCGGGACTTCGACGCCCGGTTCGAGGCCCTGTTGCTCACCGGCCGGGTCTCCAAGTGGTACAGCGAGGTTGGCAACGAGGCCACGACCATTCCGGCGGGCCTGGCGCTGGGGCCGGGCGATGCACTGTGCACGCTGCACCGGGACCTCGGCGCCATCCTCGCCGTCTATCTCGATCCTGCCCGCGCCTTCCCCGGTTTCGGCTTCGGCGAGCCGGACGGCCGGCGGCCAGAGCCCGATCAGCTCTTGAACCGCTTGGCCCTTCAGCTCCTGGGCAAGGGCGACGGCTTCTCGCAGGGCGTCGAGCGCTCGTTCCACTACGGCTACCTGGCGCCGGAGCAGGGCATTCTCCACGTCGGCATGATCAGCCACCTCGGCGCCATGATCCCGGTGGCCGCCGGCTGCGCCTTCGCCTTCCGGCATTCGGGCAGCGACCGCGTGGCGATCAACTTCATCGGCGAGGGCGGCACCTCGACGGGCGACTTCCATGAGGGGCTCAACATGGCCGCCGTCTGGAAGCTGCCGCTGATCCTGGTGATCGAGAACAACCACTACGCCTTCTCGACCCCGGCCCATCTCCAATATGCCGCCGAGCGCCTCTCCGACCGCGGCATCGGCTACGGCATCGCCGCCGAGACCGTGGACGGCAACGATCCGGACGCGATGGCCGAGGCCTTCCGCCGAGCCGTGGACCACGCTCGCGCCGGCAAGGGCCCGACGCTGATCGAGGCCATGCTGGGCCGCATGCGCGGCCACAGCGAAGGGGACGACTCCTTGAAGGTGGTGCCCAAGGACGAGCTCGCGGGCTACCGCGCCGCCGATCCCGTGCCCGCCTACGCCCTGCGTTTGGAGGAGGAGGGAATTCTCGACGCCGGCACCCGCGAACGCCTGGAGACGCGGATCGCCGAGATGGTCGAGACCGCCATCTCCCGCGCCGTCGACGCGGCGCCCCCGGCACCCGAGGTGGCCTTGCGGCCTGTGTTCGCGCCTGTGACGCCGGAGCCGAAACGGCTCGAGACCGCCGCCCTCATCCAGCGGCGGCGGAACCCGCGCGAGGTCACCTACGTCGACGCCATCAACCAGGCGCTGCTGGAGGAGATGGAGAGCGATCCGTCCGTGGTGGTGATGGGGCAGGACATCGGCGTCTTCGAAGGCGCCTTCCGTACCACCAAGGGGCTGCACTCCCGCTGGCCTCACCGCGTGCTGGACACACCCATCGCCGAGAGCGGCACGATCGGCATCGCCATCGGCGCCGCCCTGCTGGGCTACCGGCCGGTGGTGGAGATGCAGTTCGGCGACTTCATTTCCTGCGGCTTCAACCAACTCGTGAACGTGGCGGCCAAGCTCTTCTATCGCTGGCAGGTGCCGTGCCCGATCGTCATCCGCCTGCCCACCGGCGGCGGCGTGGGTGCGGGTCCCTTCCATTCCCAGAATCCGGAAGGGTGGTTCGCCCAGACGCCGGGCATCAAAGTCGTCTGCCCGGCCACGGCGGAGGACGCCATGGGCCTGCTCAAGGCGGCCATCCGCGATCCCAACCCGGTGATGCTCTTCGAGCACAAGTTCCTCTACCGCCGGATCAAGGCCGTGCTGCCCGAGGGCGAGGCCGTGGCACGCCTCGGCGAGGCCCGGGTGATGCGGCCGGGCAAGGACCTGACGCTGATCGGTTACGGCGCCTCCACCTGGACGTCGCTCGAAGCCGCCGAGGAGCTGGCGAAGTCGGGAGTCGAGGCCGAGGTGATCGACCTGCGGACCCTGGTTCCCTATGACGAGGAGACCGTGCTGGCCTCCGTGAGGCGGACGGGCCGTGCCCTCATCGTCCACGAAGCGCCCATCACCCTCGGCTTCGGAGCCGAGGTGGCGGCCCGCCTGGCCGACGCCGCCTTCCCCTGGCTCGACGCCCCCATCCGCCGCGTCGCCTATCCGGACCTGCCCGTGCCCTACGCCAAAAACCTGGAGAAGGTGCTGCTGCCGGACAAGGAGAAGGTGCTGGCGGCGGCCCGGGAGCTGCTGGCATACTGAGGGGATCGCCGCCCACTCCCTCGACAGCGGCCCCTCACCACCCCAACCCCTCCTCTCCCACCGCACTCCCGCCCGACCGGGAGAGGAGGGGCTAAAACCAAACCTCTTCTTGTCTTGTTTTTAGACAAACCACTCCCTCTTCTCCCGGTCGGGCGGGAGTGCGATGGGAGAAGAGGGCCGGGGTGATGAGGGGTCTTCCGCCGGCTCGGAAAGCTATCCTACAGAGTAGCCGTTACTTCTTCTTCTCCAACTGCCGCTGAAGATCGTCGATCCGCTTCTCGAGCTCCTTCAGCTTCTTCTCCAGGTCCGCCTCGCGGCCCGAGCCGAGGCGCTTGATCTGGATCCTGTGTCCATCCTCATCGAGCCACTTGCCGTTAGGGAGGTCCTTGAGCTTGGGCAGGCTCTCGCCGTCGAGTTGGAGCAGCATGTGGTCGCCTTGGGGGCCGGCCACCTTGGTGAAGAGGGGAGCCATGTCGAGCTCCGGGCGTTCACGGGTGACGATGGGCGCGGAGACGGTCTGGGCCTTGCCATTGCGCCAGATCTCGACCGGGACCTGCTGGCTGTTGTCGTAGGTGCGGACCTTGCCCATCACATCCCAAGTCGATTTCATGGCCTTGCCGTCGATCAGCGTGAGGATGTCGCCCACCTTGATACCCGCCTTCTCCGCCGGGCTGCCCGGCTCCACTTTCGAAACCATGACGCCCGACTCCTCGGGCACGCCGAAGTGGGTGCGCAGCTCCGGGGTCAGGTCCAGCAGTCCCACGCCCAGATAACCGCGATTGGCGACTGGACCTCCGCTCTCCCACACCTGCGGCTTGCCGTCCTTGACGATGACGACCCGCTTCATCTCGACTTTCTTCGCTTCGCCTTCTCCCTCGTCGGCGCGGACGGCGCTCGCCGTTCCGGCCCAGGCCGCGAGGCCGAGAGCGAGGCCACAGGCCAGGGCGTTCAATCCCTTTCCATTGCGCATTGCGATCCTCCTTTTCGTGATTCGATCGGTGCGATCGATTTCTTTTAAAACGTATCGATATGATAGGCCGCGGGCGTCGCGGAGGTGACGAGCTCGGCTTCGCGGACCTTTCCCAGATCGAGGACGTAGTCGACTTTTTCGTCGCCGCCGAGGTAGACCACAGGCGGCTCCGACATTTCCTGGAGCTCAGCCTCCAAACGGCCATGCTCGGCCCGCAGCTCCCGCAAGGCCTGGATGGCCTCTTGATGCTTCCGCGCTTTTCCCTGCCACTCGATCAGCGGCCCGGCCGAGATCGCGACCGCCAGGAGAGCGGCGACGGTGATCGCCGCCATGGCCGGCGCGAGCCGAAAGTTCCAGCGCGAGGCGTGATGCGGTTTGGCGTCGAGCTGCTCCAACACGCGGGCGGTGAAGCCCGGACGTGCATGCTCGCGGGGCAGCTCGTACAACAGTTCGGTTATTTGGCGGCTTCGGGGGTCTTCCATGCCGCACCTCCAGTCCAATAAGTCTCGAGCTTCTGCTTCAACTGCTTGCGTCCGCGATGGACGCGTGACTTCACGGTGCCTTCCCGGCACCCCATCTCCTGGGCTATGTCCCCGTACGACCAGCCCTCGATCTCGTGGAGGACGAGCGGCACCCTGTAGCGCAGGGGCAGCTTCGCCAGGGCCGCGGCCATCTCCCGGTGGAGCTCCCGGCGCAGCATGCCGCTGGCGGCCGCCGGCTCGGCATGCTCCTCCCGCGGTATGAACGGCAGCAGCAGACGCAGCCGCCGTTCCCGCCGCTCCCCCGACCGCACCAGGTTCGTTGCGATGCGGAAGAGATAAGCCCTGAGATAGCCCTGCTCCGTGTAGTCGCGAGCGGCGCGGAACAGACGCAGGAACGTGTCCTGGGCCAGATCCTCGGCACGGTCGCGGTCGCCGCTCAGACGGGTGAGATAGCTCACCACGGCGTCCTTATGGCGGTCGACCAGGTCCGAGAAGGCGTCCCGGTCTCCCTCCCGCACCCGTACCATCAGCTCCGCGTCGCTCGGCGGTTCCAGAACCATGGGCATGATCATGAGCTCGCTCGCATCTCCAACTCAACATAACGCGGCCGGAGGGGGAAGGTTCCCGGTTTCCTGAGCCCAGGTTGGCGCGGATCTTGAAATGAATAGGGGTGTACCGCACAGCCGAACCGCTGGCGGAGCGACTCACCGCGGATACGGTGACGCAACTGAGGAGGATGACATGGCCAGACACAGTAAAGCCGCTGAGGCTGTGAAGGATGGAGTGGACGACTTGGTGAAGAAGGCGCGTGGGATCGTCAATGGTGGCCTCGACTCCGTGAAGGAGAACCTCGACGGCGGCGTGGACGTGATCGACCGCCGCTACCTCGATACGGTGAAACAGGTCCGTGGTCACGCCGCGCGCGTTTCGAACACCGTGCACGAGCAGGTCGGCGAGGCCAAGAAATCTCTGATGGGGCGCTACTTGCGCGCCAGGAAGAAGGTGTCGCGCCTCCAGCGCGACACGGGGCGATACGTCAGAGAAAACCCGGGCAAGGTTCTGCTGTCCGTTGCCGGCCTTGGGCTTCTCGTCGGCCTGATCGCGAGCCCCCGCCGCCGCCTGGCCGCGGAGTCATAGGACCGTCCTCCGGCGGGCCTCCTCCTGCCTATGGCGGCGGGGGCGCTCGCCGGTAAGCTCCTCGGGTTTTTGCGGCTCCGGTTTGTCCTTGATGCCGCCGTACCGGTATCATCCCCGGGTCTCCGAGCCGACGCATGCCCGCGCCACACGATCCGTACGTCTCCCTGCGCAATCCGAGCTTCCTCTGGTACGTGGCCAGCATGGTCGTGCTGACGCTGGGGACGATGATCCAGGCGACGGTGGTGGCGTGGCAGGTCTACGCCCTCACCAAGGACCCGCTCTCGCTGGGGCTCGTCGGGCTGGCGGAGGCACTGCCTTTCATCGGGGCGGCGCTCTACGCGGGCCACATCGCGGACCGGTACGACCGCAAGCGCCTCTCGTTGATTGCCATCGGCGTCCAGACGGTCGCCGCGGTCGTGCTTCTCGGCTATACGTTACGGCCGGAAATACTGGCAGGCGGGCGCGTCTGGCCGATCTACGCGGTGGTGTTCGTCAGCGGGATCGCGCGCAGCTTCCTGCAGCCGGCCCGCATCGCGCTGGGCGCCGAGATCGTGCCCCGCGAAACCTACGCCAATGCCGTCGCCTGGCGCTCGTCGCTCTGGCAGATCGGCGCCGTGGTGGGGCCGGCTCTGGGCGGCATGCTCTACGGTTTCGCGGACGCCCGCGCGGCCTACATCGTCGAGGCCGTGCTCTGCTTCGCCGGCTGGCTGCTGTTCACGCGCATCGCCTACACCCCACGGCCGATCCCTCCCCGCGAGGGAACGATCGGCGAAAACCTCACGATCGGCATCCGTTTCCTGCTCACGCAGCCGGAGCTGCTGGGCGCACAGTTGCTCGACCTCTTCTCGGTGCTCTTCGGCGGCGCGGTGGCGCTGCTCCCCATCTTCACCTCGGAGATTTTGCACGTCGGTCCCCAGGGGCTCGGTGTCCTCCGGGCAGCCCCGGCGGCCGGCGCCGTCGTGGTCTCCCTCATCCTCGCGCATCGCAAGCTGCGGCATTCGGGGCCAGCGCTGTTCCTGTGCGTCGCCGGGTTCGGGCTGTGCTGGATCTTCTTCGCCCTCTCGCGTTCCTTCTGGCTGTCCCTCGGGCTCCTGGCCTTGAGCGGCATGCTGGACATGGTCAGCGTGGTGATCCGCTCCACCCTCCTCACCCTTCGCACGCCCCAGAATCTGCTCGGCCGCGTCTCGGCGGTGAACCAGATCTTCATCGGCTCGTCCAACGAGATCGGCTCGTTCGAGTCCGGCGTGGCCGCCCGGCTGTTGGGCACCGTGAATTCCGTGATTCTGGGCGGGCTGGTGACGCTCGGGGTTGTGGGCGTCACGGCCTGGAAGATTCCGGCGTTGCGGTCGCTGGACGAGCTCGAATAGCTGACTCGTCGTTCAGGCCCTCGCGGCCAGCAATCCCTCGAGATCCAGCCGGCGGGTGAACATCGCGAGCTCGCCGTCCGGCGTGCGGGGCCACTCTTCGCGAGGCCGGTCCCAGTACAGCTCGACGCCGTTCTCGTCCGGATCGCGGAGATAGAGCGCTTCGCTCACCCCGTGATCGGCCGCGCCGTCGAGCTGGATGCCCGCCTCGATCAGCCGGTGCAGGGCGTCGCCGAGAGCGGCGCGCGTCGGATAGAGGATGGCGAGATGATAGAGGCCGGTGGTGCCCGGCGGCGGCGGCGAGCCGCCCAGGCTCTCCCAGGTGTTCATCCCGATGTGATGGTGATATCCGCCCGCCGAAATGAAGGCCGCGCTCTCGCCGAAGCGCTGGGTCAGCTCGAAGCCGAGCACTCCGCAATAGAAAGCGAGCGCCCGCTCGATCTCCGCGACCTTGAGATGTACGTGGCCGATGCGGACCTGAGGATCGATGGGCTTGTCCATGATCGCAATCCCTCATCCAATTTTGTGACTAAGATCTACCAGGGACTTGAGGATCGTTTCGAAACAAAAATAGAAGAACCAGTCGGTGCTCAGGAAGACGATCAAGGTGATGGCGTCTCGCATCGCGCTGCTCTTTACCCAGCGCTCCTTGAGAACAAGCCCTGCGATCAGCAGGCCCCCCGCCAGGGAAAACGCGGTTTCCGACAGCCCTATAACGAACATCGTGGTTGCCGGCAGAGGCCCGCCGACTCCGGAAAATATTTTTCCGAGGACACTCACCGAAGTGCCGAGCTGGTAGACCATCCAAACAATGCAGAGGGAACAGAAAATGGTCGTAGTCCAGGTCAAGCGATGCGCGTCCCGATCTTCGCTCATGGTCACAGAAGCATACCTCCGCCCGGAATCTCCCAAGCCCAGTCATCCAATCTTATCAAGGATCTGCACCAGGGGTTTGAGGATCGCGTCCAGATAAAAGAGGCGAAACCAGCTAACGGCCATGAAGACGATGAAGGTGATGGCGCGGCGCACCTGGCTTCTCTTCACAAGAAACTCTTTCAGGACAAGCCCCAAGATCAGCACGCCAGCCACAGAGAAGAGCCTGTATTTCGACAGCCCGGTTACGAACACCGTCACTCCCGGCAAGCGGACGCCGAGTTCTGGAAGAACCTTCTCGTATCGGCCCACCCAGGAGCCGAGCTGGTAGGCAAGCCAAACGATGTAGAGGGAACAGAGGAGGGTCGTAATCCAGGTCCAGAGATGCGCGTTCCGGTCTTCGCTCATGGCCCACGAAGCATACCGTACAAAAAAAGAGGAGGCGGCCCCAGAGGAGCCGCCCCCTATTGATGAGAGTGGGGTAAGACTCAGTTGCCCGGGACGAAGGGGTAGACGATCCCGGAGGCGGAGACCAGCGTCACGCCGTCGGGGATCTGGCGCACCACCAGGCTCGCCGTGGCCTCGGCGTTGATGTCCGAAGCGATGACGTGCGCCGGGTCGTAGTACATCGCCTTGGCCTGCACGCCCAGCTTGCCGTCGACGCTGAACGTCGAGCCGACGGTGGTGTTGACGGTAAGGAGCGGCGCGTCGACCGCCGTGTCGCCGTAGGCGTAGTTGGCGGTCCAGCGCGACATGGCGGTCGCGACGCCGATCTGCACGCGCATGTCGATGTAGCCGTCGTAGAAGCCGCTGTAGGTCCAGGTGGTGCGATCCACCACGTTGCCGAAGACGATCATCACTTTCGTGCCGGCGGAGAGCGTGCTCGAGGTGACGGTCAGCCGGTCGGTGAAGTGCGCGTAGCCGTAGCCGTAAGGCGCGGAGCCAGGGAAGCTGTTGCCGGTCACAGGATTCGTGTGGGCACTCGCCCAGGCATGGAGCAGGCCCTGCTCGGCGTGGGAGCCGGCGCCGACGTCGGCGAAAGCCGAGCCGTAACTGGGGCTGGAAAGCGTGACGCCCGCGGGATCGGACAGGGACGAGGCGGACGTGTGGTTCACCAGCCATCCCGAGTTGTCGGAGTAGGTCCCGATGTAGCCGAGAGTCTGCGCGGAGGTGTCCACGCCGAAGTACTGCGCATGGGCGGAAGAAGCGGCAAAGCCGAAGCTGGAAACGGTCAGGGCAGCGATCAAGGCGGCGTTACGGGTGAACATGGGGCTCTCCTCAAAGGTGTTCATTCTGCTGCGGCGGAGCGCTCTCTCCCGAGAGGCTTCATCGCACGACAGGCTTGGTTTTTGGGTTACCGGCGTCTTCCGCCGGGCTTGGCAGGAGAACGCTCGGAGCCGCAAAATCCCCTCACCCCCACCGGACCCTCTTGACTCTCTCAAGGACTGGGCTCTACTGTCGGACCTCGAACCGAAAAGAGGTCTTCATGAAAAGCAGAATTCTTCTAATCGCCGCCCTCCTCCTCCCCTTGTCCGGAGCGCAGGCAGCACCGCGTGCGAAGCCCGTCAAGCGCGCCGAGCTCGCCCAAAGCGTCCGCGCCGAGATGCTCTACTCGTGGAAAGCCTATGAGCAGTACGCCTGGGGGCACGACGAGCTGAAGCCGCTCACCAAAACGCCTCGCGACTGGTATGGCGAATCTCTCGAAATGACCCCGGTGGATTCCCTGGACACTCTTCTTCTTCTAGGGCTCAAGGACGAGGCGGACAAAGCGAAGGCGCTGATCGTCGAGAAGCTTTCGTTTGACAAAGACATCTCGGTGAAGAACTTCGAGGTCACCATCCGCCTGCTGGGCGGGCTCCTTTCGAGCTACCAGATGACGGGCGACGAACGTCTGCTGCGGCTCGCCGACGATCTGGGCAAGCGGCTGCTGCCGGTGTTCAACTCCCCTACCGGCATGCCCTATATGTTCGTCAACCTCAAGACGGGCAAGACCTCCGGCGCCCACTCGAACCCCGCGGAGATCGGCACGCTCCTCTTGGAGCTCGGCACGCTCTCGAAGCTCACCCACAATCCGGTCTTCTACGACAAGGCGAAGAACGCAGTCGTCCAGCTCTACAACCGGCGATCGAAAATCGGTCTGGTGGGCGAGGAGATCGATGTCGAGACGGGGCAATGGATCAGCCGCGCCAGCCACGTCGGCGGCGGTATCGATTCCTATTACGAATACCTTTTGAAAAGCTCGATCCTCTTCGGTGACAAGGACTGCGTGAGCATGTGGAAGGAAAGTGTGCGCGCGCTGAACAAGTACCTGGCGGACAACGCCTCGACGGGCCTCTGGTACGGACAGGTGGACATGGAGACGGGAAAGCGCACGGCCAACGAGTGGGGATCGCTGCACGCCTTCTTCCCCGCCGTACTGGCCCTCGGCGGCGATCTCGGCCGGGCGCGGCGCCTTCAGGCCTCGTCCTTCAAGATGTGGAACCTGAAAGGGATCGAGCCCGAGGTGATCGACTACCGGACGATGAAGATCACGGAGCCCGGCTATCCTCTACGGCCCGAGATCATGGAGTCGGCCTACTACCTCTACCACTACAGCAAAGACCAGCAGTACCAGGAAATGGGACGCAGGTTCTTCCTCGATCTCCTCACCCGATGCCGCACCGATGCCGGCTATACGGTGCTGAAAGACGTCCTCAAGAATGAAAAGGGCGATCTCCAGCCGAGCTACTTTTTGGCCGAGTCGCTCAAGTATCTGTATCTCCTCTTCGCCCCCGAGAAAACGATCGATCTCGATAAGGTTGTGTTCAACACGGAGGCGCACCCGTTGCGGCGGACGTGGTGAAAGACGCCCCTTCGGGGCGCCCCTCACTCCCCCAACCCCCTCTCTCCCATCGCCCTCCCCCCGACCGGGAGAGAGGGGGACCCCTGGGGCGTTCTTGCTTTGCTCCCTCTTCTCCCGGTCGGGGGGAGGGCGATGGGAGAAGAGGGCCGGGGTGATGAGGGGGCTTTGCGTCGACATCGAGCAACCCGCCGCATCATGCCCTCAAATCTCAATATCATCCAGAAACCGATACATCACATAAGCGTCCACGTACCCAAGCTCCCGATGCCGGAACGCCTTGGGGAGAGTCCCCACGATCGAGAAGCCGATCTTCTTCCACAAGGCGACGGCCGCTTCGTTGGTGCTCACCACGAGATTGAACTGCATCGCGAGGAAGCCGGCCTTGCGGGCTTCGCGGAGGCTGTGCAGCCCCATCGCCTTGCCCGCCCCGCGGCCTGCATAGTTGGGATCGACCATATATGAGCCATTCGCCACGTGGGAGCCGAGATCCCGCTGGTTCGCGACGATCTTGTACATGCCGATCACGCGCCCTTCGTCCTCCGCGACATAGGAAGAAACTCCGGGGCCGAACCAGTACAGGAAAGCGTCCTCGCAGCGAGTCTCGGGAGCGAACACGTACGTGGTCCCGGTCGCGATCACGGCGCGAAAAATAGCCCAGAGGGCCTCGAAGTCTTCTTCAGCGGCCGGCCGAATCGTCATCGAGGCCGGACTATCTCACAGTGTGCCTACAACAGCTTGTCCGGAGTAATCGGGAGCTCCCGCACCCGCTTGCCCGTCGCGTGGTAGACGGCGTTGGCGATCGCCGCGGCGACGCCGGTGATCCCGATCTCGCCGACGCCGCGGCAGCCGAGGGTGTTGATCACCGGGTCCGGATGATCGGTGAACTCCACCTCGACGACCGGGACGTCGGCGTTGACGGGGATCGCGTAGTCCGCGAAGTTGTCGGTCACGGGGCGGCCGGTCCGCGGGTCGTAGACCGTATGCTCCATCAGCGCCATGCCGATACCCATGGTCACGCCGCCCATGATCTGGCTGCGGCTCAATCGCGGGTTCAGCACCCGCCCGACGTCGATCGCGGAAACCCAACGGCTCACCTGGACGCGGGGCAGCAGAGGATCGATCCGGACCTCGCAGAACTGCGCGCCGAAGGAGTGGATGGAGTATTTCTTGGTCTTCTCGTCCTCGGGCTTGACCTGCGCTTCCGCCTCGATGGACGGCCGGCGGGAGCGCGACAACAGCTCGCCGTAGGCCAAACCCTTGGAAGGGTTCGATGCCACGGCGAGGCGGCCGTCGGCCATCGTCATCTGCTCAGGGCTAAGGCCCGCGAGCGGTGACTCGGGATCGGACGCGGCCAGGTCCGCGAGCTTACTTTTCATTGCCGCGGCGGCTTGAAGGATTGCTTCGCTGACGCTCGCCGCCGTATTGGAGCCGCCCGAGCCGGGCGACTCGGGGAAGTCACTGTCGCCCAGCTCGAAGGTGACCCGCTCGATGGGGAGCCCGAGCGCATCGGCCGCGACCTGGGTGAAGATGGTGTAGGAGCCCGTGCCGAGGTCCTGTGTGGCCGCCTGGACGAGCGCCCGGCCGTCCGGCGTGATGCGGACTTTCGCCGAGGCGGGCCGGCGGTTGCCGGGGTAGATCGCGGTGGCCATGCCCCAGCCGACGAGCACGTCGCCGTCCTTCGTCGCGCCGGGCTTGGGGTTGCGCTGGCTCCAGCCGAACTTCTCGGCGCCGCGCTGGTAGCACTCCTTGAGGTGTTTGCTCGACCAGGGCTTGTCGTCGCCCTCGTCCTTGTCCGCGTAGTTCCGCAGCCGCAGCTCCAGAGGGTCCATGCCGAGCGCGTAAGCGAGCTCGTCCATGGCGGATTCGATGGCGAAAGTCCCCGGGCAGTCGCCCGGCGCGCGCATGGGCGTCGGCGGACCGACGTTGACGCGCACGAGCTGGTGGGGGATCGCCACGTTTTCGCACGAGTACATCACCTTGCTCGTCGTCTGACCGCAGGGCTCGACGAACTCCGTCGTCGTCGAGGTGGGCTGGAGGGTGTGGTGCCGGATGGCCGTCAGCTTGCCGTCCTTGTTGGCGGCGAGAGCGATCGTCTGCTCGGTGGGCGGCCGGTGGCCCACGGAGGTGAACATCTGCTGGCGCGAGAGGTTGAGCTGCACGGGCCGCCGGGTCACCTTCGCGGCCATCGCCGCCAGCATCGTGTGCGGCCACTGGAAACCTTTACAACCGAAGCCGCCGCCGGTATACGGGCAGAGGACGCGGACGTTCTCCTTGGGAATGCCGAAAGCCTGGGCGAGGACGGCACGGGTGCTGATCACGCCCTGCGTAGCGTCGGCGACGATCAGATGGTCGCCGTTCCAATGGGCCACGGTCGCCGAAGGCTCCATGGGGTTGTTGGTCAACACCGGGATGGTGTACTTCTGCTCGATCTTGACCACTCCTGGCGCCGCGAGCGCCGCCTCGACGTTGCCGCGGGTGTGTTGCAGCGGCTTGCCGAAAACCGCCTTCGGGAAGTACGCGGTCGAGGCGGCCTCCTCGTAGTCAAGGACGGGCTTTTCTTCCTGGTAGTGCACCTTGACCAGGGAGGCGGCGTGACGTGCGTGCTCCAGCGTGTCCGCCACCACCAGGGCGACGTGCTGGCCGGCGTAATGAATGACGTTGTCGGAGAACGGCAACCGGTCCTCTCCGGTCTTGCCGCTCTGGAGGGGGTTCGCCTTCGGGCCGCTCGGCGCTTTCTTGAGCTTGGGCATGTTCTGGTGCGTCAGGATGGTGATGACGCCGGGCGCGCGGCGGGCGGCCGCGGTATCGATCGAAAGGATGCGGCCGTTGGCGATGGTGCTCTGGACGAGCCAGGCATGGGCCAGGTGGTCCTGCTGGAACTCGGCGGCATAGGTCGCGGTGCCGGTGATCTTCCGCCGCCCATCCACGCGCTCGATGGGTTTACCCACGCTCCCGGTGCGGTCCGCCTTCCCTGGTGCACTGCTCGAAGTGGCTTCATCGATGGTGTCGACGGTCAGGCTGCTCATACCTTTATCTCCACGGCCGTCGCGAGCGCCCGGGTGAGGGTGCGCTTCGCGAGCTCGATCTTGAATCCGTTGTTGCGTTGCGGGTGGGCGTCCTTGAGAGCGGCCTCCGCCGCGGCCCGGAATGTCGCCTCTTCTGCTTTCGCGCCGGTGAGAACCTTTTCCGCTTCGCGCGAGCGCCAGGGCTTGGTGGCGACGCCGCCGAGGGCGACGCGGGCGGCGCGGATGGAGCCGCGCTCCAGATCGAGCGCCACCGCCGCCGAGGCGAGGGCGAACTCGTAGCTCGCCCGGTCGCGAACCTTGAGATAGGTGGAGCGCGCGAACCAGGGCATCGCCGGCAGCTCGACGGCGGTGATCAGCTCGCCGTGCTCGAGCACGCTCTCCCGGGCCGGATCGTCACCGTAGGAAACGTGGAAGTCCGCCAGCGGAATCGCCCGCTCGCTGCCACCCGGGCGCCGGGTGTGGACCACTGCGTCGAGCGTCGCCATGGCTACCGGCATGTCGCCGGGGAACGTGGCAATGCACTTGTCGCTCGTGCCGAGCACGGCGTGGATGCGGTCGTAGCCGCCGATCGCGGCGCAGCCGGAGCCGGGCTGCCGCTTGTTGCAGGGCGAGATGCCGTCGCGGAAGTAGTAGCAGCGGGTGCGCTGCATCAGGTTGCCGCCGACGGTCGCCATGTTGCGGAGTTGCGGGCTGGCGCCGGAAAGCAACGCCTCGGAGAGGACCGGGTACTGCTTGCGGATGGTGGCGTCGTTGGCCAGGTCGCTGTTGCGCACCATCGCGCCGATGCGGACGCCGCCTCCGGGCAGCGACTCGATCTTTCCCAGCGGCAACGAGTTGACGTCCACCAGGGCGTCGGGAGTCATGACGTCCAGCCGCAGCAGGTCGACGAGAGTGGTGCCTCCCGCGACGAAGGCGGCGTGCGGGTTCTTCGCGACCGCGGCGACTGCGTCCTCCGGCCGGTTGGTGTGCGAGTAGGTGAAGGGATTCATGCGTTTTTCCCTCCCCGCGCCTCTTGAACGGCCGCGACGATGTTCGGATAGGCGCCGCAACGGCAAAGATTACCGCTCATGCACTCGCGAATGGAGGCGTCGTCGCCCGGGCAGCCTTCCTTGAGGAGGCCGACGGCGGACATGATCTGGCCCGGCGTGCAATATCCACACTGGAAGGCGTCGTGCTTGAGAAAGGCGGCCTGCACCGGGTGAAGGTGGTCGCCCTGGGCCAGCCCCTCGACGGTCGTCACCCGGTGCCCGGAGGCCATGGCGGCCAGCGTCAGGCAGGAGAGGACGCGGCGGTCGTCGATCAGCACCGTGCAGGCGCCGCACTGGCCATGGTCGCACCCCTTCTTGGTGCCGGCGAGGTCCAGGCTCTCGCGCAGAGCGTCGAGGAGGCTGGTGCGGGGATCGAGCCGGAGCTGCCGCTCCCGCCCGTTGATGTTGAGGGTGATCGGCATCGTGCCGGCACTTTTCGCCGGTGCCGGTGCCTGATGAGGGACAGCCGGCCTCGTCGCCTTGACAGTGCCGGCGGCCAATCCCACGACCGGCATCGACGCGATGGACGCGCCGAGAAAGTCGCGGCGGCTCAATCCTGCAGAGTTGTAACTCTCTGCCGCGTCGTCATCTGTGAAATCCTCACTGCTCACGAGAGCCCCCTTTCCTGCGTCGCGCGTAGAGCGCGCGAGACATCAAGCGTTTGCAAGAAGTGTTCCGAATGGATGACGGCGTGCTAGCTTAGGGTTTCGACACGAAGGAGTCTCCGGATGACACGCCCCCTGCCCGACCTCGACCCGAAGACCGCCGCCCTCGTCCTCATCGATCTGCAACGGGGCATCGTCGCAGCCTCCACGCAGCCGCGCCCGTCGTCCGAAGTGATTCACAATGGCGTCCGCCTGGCGCAGGCGGCCCACGACTCCGGCGCCCTCGTCGTGCTGGTCCACGTCTCATTCGAGAAGGACGGCGCCGACATGCTGCGCACCGACACGGACGAGGCGGCGCCACCGGGCCTCCGATCCCCCGGCTGGGACGAGATCGTGGACGAGCTCCAGCCTCTCGCGGACGTGATCGTCACCAAGCGCCAGTGGGGCGCCTTCTACGGCACGAACCTGGACCTGGAGCTGCGCCGGCGCGGCCGGCGGACGATCGTGCTGGGAGGAATCTCCACCAACTTCGGCGTCGAGTCCACGGCGCGCGACGCCTGGGAACGGAGCTACCAGCTCATTCTCGTGGAGGACGCCATGGCCGCGCGCACCGCGGAAGATCACACCTTCGCCCTCACGCGCATCTTCCCGCGCCTGGGCCGGATCTGCGCTACCGAGGATGTTTTGAAGGTTTGGGGAAAATAGCCGCCGTCTAAGCGAGGCGGCCCAAGCAGCCGGGGCACCCAGGCCAACGGCCCGTGATCCTTAAGCCCAGGGCACCGCCCTGGGTTTCCGGGGGAGGACAACCCTCCTCCCCCGGCTCAGCCACTCAGCTTTGCCTACCTGCCGGTCTCCCCATTACCGCCCTGTGGAAAGCCGTCCTCCATGCTCCGGCGCAGCTCGGCGCGTAGAGCGTCTGCCTTGGGGTTGGACACCAGCGCGGAGGGTACGCCCACCGTCTCGCCAAGCTTGCCCGAGAGGAGCAGGGCCAGCAGGTTTTCCACGATGTTGCCGCTGCCCTTGCCGTCGGACGTGATTTGGATCTTCGGCACGACGTCGGCGCCGGCCTTCTCGATGGCCTCGGCGAAGCGGTTCATCACCTGTTGTACGAGCTGGAACTGCGGTCCGCCGTAGGCCTGCACCTGCTCCTGGAGGGCCAGCGCCTGCGCGACGCCGACGCGGGCCGTGCGATCGGCCTCCGACTCGCCCACCAAGCGGATCTTTTTCGCTTCGCCCTCGGCCAGGATGCGGATCTTGCCCGCCTCGGCCTGCGCCAAGGCCTGGATCTGGTTCGCCTGTTGCTGGGCGCGGGCGTACTCGGCCTTGCCCTGGTTCTCCTGCACGGTAATGGCGATCTCCGACTCGGTGAGCGCCTGCTGCTGGCGCGCCCGGCTCTCGGCCTCGCGCAGCTCGCGCTCCTTGACGGCGGCACGCTCCTGCCGGTTGTAGGTCTCCACCTGCTCTTCGGCGATCTGCCGCGAGCGGAGCTGCACCAGGATCTGCTCGATCTGGCCGCCGCCCTCACCTGAGGTGGGCGTACCGATCAGCACCTCCTGGAGCTCGAGGTTGTAGACCTCGAAGCGCTCCTTCATCTGCACCCCCGAGAGGTCCTGAATCGCCGAGCGGTCCTGGAGGAGCTGGATCAGCGTGCGGGTCTGGCCGACGTTCTTGAAATAGGCGCTGACCATCGGATCGAGCGTCTGCTCCACCAGCTTCTTGATGTCGCCGAAGCGCTGGATGACGAGCGGCGCCTTGCGGTAGTCGATGTGCACCACGACCGACAACGGCAGGCTCGGCTCGAAGGCGTCCTTGGTGATCAGGCTCACTTCGGCAAGGTTTTCGTCAAAGTGATGCGAGCCCGTCTCCCGCCGGTTCCACTTCAGGATGAAGTTGGTCGTCGGCACGATGATGACGTGGCCGGCGTAGGTGTTGAAGGCGTACTTGCCGGGCAGCAGAGGATCGCTCCAGACGCCGCGCGCCCCGACCGTTACCAGCTCGCCGTGCTTGTAGTCCTTGCCAGAGAGGTCGCGGCCGACGTCGCCGGTGTAGGAGACGACCACGCCCACGGTGCCGACGTCGACGACCGTCTTGGGCACCAGCTCCTCGGTGGCGAACAGGCGGTTGATGTAGTAGGTGCCTTCCACCAGCACCTGGAGCTGCCGGCCGCGCTGGCCGCCGGCTAGCAGGAACTTGTCGGCGTCCTGGAAGCTGTTGTGGTACGTGTCTGGGAAGGCGGGATCGTTGCCGACCAGCGGCGCGATGATCTCGCCCGACGGCACGGCCGGGCCATCGTGCACGATGACGATGCCGATGCGGTCTTCGGCGCCGCGGATGACTACCGGGTGATAGCCGTTGCGCTCGCCGATGAGGTCGCTCATCTTCTTGAACACCGCCTCCTCACTGCGGTCGAGGGGCAGGTAGAAGGGCCGGTCGCGGGTGAGCACGATGAACAGCGCGAGGTTGATGGCGTAGGTGCCTTCGCGCAGGACCATGCGTTGCGGCCCCTTCTGGCCGTTGGCGCGCAGGAAGGCCGTGGCGTCCTGGAAGTTGTTGGCGCGCAGGTTGGAGGCGAGCGACTGGGTGGGCGGCAGCGACTGGCCGTCGCGGGCGAAGATGTACCCGATCTCGCCTTGGGGGATGGTGACCAGGGGCATGCGATGGACGCGGTACTGGAAAGGCTTCAGGAAGTGCCAGCCGCCGCGCAGGAGCTCCGGCTGGAAGCCGGCTTCGCCTTGCAGGGCGATAAGGCCGGACTTCACGGAGCCGCGGCCGCTGATCAGTTTCTCCAGGATCCCCACCCGGTTGTTGGGGATGTAGACGAGCGAGCGGCGCAGGATGATGAGGAAAAAGACGCCCACGACGAGCAGCGCGAGGTACAAGAGGGTCATGAGATCTCCAATGTCTTTGGATTCAATGAGTTTGGTTTGATTTGCAGGATCGGCGGTCTAAACGTTCCCGGCCCCCCATGGCGAGCGCCCCGCCGACAGCGTTTCGGGGGGCCACGGATTGGTGTGTGGGGACACTATAGAATGATCCAACGGGCTGAAAACGTTTCGCGGGCTCCTGCGCTACGATGGCAAAATGACCGTTTCATCTCAGAGCTCGCATCCGGACAGATCCACCCCGAACCTGCTTAAGCCTTTGACAATCCGAGGCATAACGCTTCGCCACCGCATCGTCATGTCGCCCATGTGCCAGTACAGCGCCGAGGAGGGCCTGGCCAACGACTGGCACCTCGTCAACCTCGGTAGCCGGGCAGTCGGCGGAGTGGCCCTGGCGATGGTCGAGGCGACAGCCGTCACCCGCGACGGCCGGATCTCTCCCGCCGACCTGGGGATCTGGGGCGACGAGCACGTGGAGCCCCTGGCCCGCATCGCGCGGTTCGTGAGCTCTCAAGGGACGGTCGCTGGCATCCAACTGGCGCACGCCGGCCGCAAGGCCAGCACCGTGCCGCCCTGGAATGGGGGCCATCCGCTCATGACGCCCGAGGAGGGAGGCTGGACGGTCGTCGGTCCCAGCTCGATTCCCTTCCGAGAGGGAGGCCCGGTGCCGGTGCCGCTGGACGAGGCCGGCATCGGCGACGTGGTCACGGCTTTTGAGGTGGCTGCGCGGCGCGCCCTGGCGGCGGGCTTCCAGGTGATCGAGATCCACGCTGCCCACGGCTACCTGCTGCACCAGTTCCTCTCGCCGCTGAGCAATCATCGGACCGACCGCTACGGTGGCAGCCTGGAGAACCGGATGCGCCTGACGTTGCGGGTGGCGGAGAGCGTCCGCGCGGTGATGCCCGACGAGCTGGCGCTCTTCGTGAGGATCTCGGCGACCGATTGGGCAGAGGACGACGGCTGGGACGTCGAGCAGTCCGTCGAGCTGGCGAAGCGGCTCAAGGAGATCGGCTCAGACCTGATCGACGTCTCCTCGGGGGGCACGCTGGCCAAGGCGAGCATTCCCGCCGCCACGGGCTACCAGGTGCCCTTCGCCCGCCGCATCCGTCATGAAGCGGGCATCCTCACTGCTGCCGTCGGGCTGATCACTGAGCCGCAGCAAGCCAACGAGATCATCGAGAAGGGGGATGCCGACCTCGTCTTTCTCGCCCGCGAGCTACTGCGCGAGCCGTATTGGACTTTCAAGGCCCAGCGAGAGCTGGGCCTGCCCCCGGCGTTGCCCGTCCAGTATGGCCGAGCTCGGTAGCACTCAAGAGGGCTTAAAAGACCTTTGCCCACTGAACAGGCCGGTCAGCGGTCGTCTAGATACCCATCCAAAGATAGTTCAGCCAAGTAGTGGCAGGCGACCAACTGGATTTCCTCGATTATGGAATTCTTGCGAGGCATTGTCACAACTCCTTCACCAACTCGACCGGAGTATCAACTTCGGTGGCACGTCTCAAAGCTTTGGCGAGCTACCTCTGCTCGTATGCCAGAGCGCCAAGATCTCGACCGTCCCGCTCTCGTGCGGGACGCAATAGTAGAGGTGATAGCGGATCCGCCCCAAGAGGACTCGCCGAACGCCCGAAAGCGTAGCGTAATGCACGGATTCTCCGGACGAGGGAAATGTCCTCACCAATTCGAATCCCCTTGTGAGTTCCTCTTCGAAAGCCTCTGGAGCTTTCGGCCGGTTCTGGGACCACCACTTGGCAGCGACTCGGATCTGAGTAGCTGCCCGAGGAGAGATCCGAATCTGGAGTCTCAAGACCTGAGAGAGCGTAGTTCGCTCAGGAGGTCTTCACCATCCACATATTCACCCCGGCGAATGTCTTCCATGGCTTCTAATAGTTCTCTCTGATCGGCTGGAGACAGCACAATGGGCTCGCCAGATTCAGGGGCGAGCACCACCACTTGTGTCCCCTCGGCTACGAGCTCCGCCGGAACTTCGATTCGACCGCCTGTGACAGTACCCGTGATGGCTCTCATACCGCAATGGTAGGGCCATCTATCTCCTGAGCGCAACAGGAACCCACTGGTTCGGGGGCTCTCTGGACCACCACGGGTATGACAAACTACCCCTCCGTCCTGAAGGAGACTCCATGAGCAAGACGGCTGTACTCGAATCGCGCTTCGTCGCGATGATCGCCTCGGAGGTGAGCTGCCGGTCGCAGCAGGTGCAGGCCGCCTCCGAGCTCTTTGCCGAGGGGGCCACCGTCCCCTTCGTGGCCCGGTATCGCAAGGAGGCTACCGGCGGCCTCGAGGATCTGCAGCTTGAGACCCTGTTCAAGCGCCGGGAGTACTTCCTGGAGCTCACCGAGCGCCGGGACGCCATCCTGGAAAGCATCCGCGAGCAGGGCAAGCTCACCGATGAATTGGAAGCCGCCGTCCGCGCCGCCGTCACCAAGCAGGAGCTGGAGGATCTCTATCTTCCTTACAAGCCGAAACGACGCACCCGCGCCCAGACCGCCCGTGAAAAGGGCTTGGAGCCGCTGGCTGACGCGCTGCTGGCGAACGCTGCCTCGCGTACGCTGCCGGAGGAGCTGAGCCGCGAGTTCGTCAGCGCCGAGAAGGGCGTCGAGGATACGGACGCCGCCCTGGCTGGCGCGCGGGACATCCTGGCCGAGCGGCTGAGTGAGAACGCGGGCGAGCGCGCCGAGTTGCGCCGGGTGCTCGCCTCGGAGGGGACGCTGCGCGTGCGCGTCCTCCCCGAGAAGGAGAAGGACCCCGAAGCCGCCACCTACCGCGACTACTTTGAGCACGACGAGCCGGGGCGGGACATTCCTTCCCATCGCCTGCTGGCCATCCTGCGCGGCGAGCGCGAGGGTTTCCTGATCTCAGACCTGCGGGTCGACGACGAGCGCGAGTCCGAGAGGCTCGGCCGCTCCTGGCGCCTGCCGCTCGACACCCCCTGCGGCCGGCAGATCGCCGAGGCCTCGGCGGACGGCTACAAGCGCCTGCTGCGGCCGTCGATCACCAACGAGGTCCGCTCCGAGATGCGCGAGCGGGCCGAGGCGCAGGCCATCGCCGTCTTCCGCGCCAATCTGGAGGCGCTGCTCCTGCAGGCGCCGCTAGGGCAGATCGCCGTCATGGGGCTCGATCCCGGATTTCGCACCGGCTGCAAGCTGGCGGTGGTGGACGGCACCGGCCGCGTCGTGGCGACCGACATCGTTCATCCCACACAGCCCCAACTGGACGAGGTGGGCTCGGCGAAGACGGTCGTCTCGTTGATCCGGAAGCACGGGGTCCACGCCGTGGCGGTGGGTAACGGCACGGCGAGCCGCGAGACGGAAGCCTTCGCCCGCAAGGCCGTGCAGGAGGCGGGTCTCGACAAGGTGGTCGTGGCGATCGTTCCCGAGACGGGGGCTTCGGTCTACTCGGCCTCGGCCGTGGCCCGCGAAGAGCTGCCGACGATGGACGTCTCGCTGCGCGGCGCGGTCTCCATCGCGCGGCGTCTTCAGGACCCACTGGCCGAGCTGGTGAAGATCGAGCCTCGCTCGCTGGGCGTGGGCCAGTACCAGCACGACGTGGACCAAAAAGCTCTGGACCGCGAGCTGGACACGGCAGTCGAGGGCGCCGTCAACCGCGTGGGCGTCGAGCTCAACACGGCCTCGGCCTCGCTACTGCGGCGGGTCTCCGGCCTCTCCGAGCGCCTGGCCAGCGCCGTCGTGCATCACCGCGACAGCAACGGCCCGTTCAAGTCCCGCAAGGCGCTCCTCAAGGTGACGGGTTTCGGCCCCAAGACCTTCGAGCTGTCCGCCGGCTTCCTGCGGGTCCGCGAGGGCGAGAACCCGCTCGACCGTACGGCCGTCCACCCCGAGCGCTACGAGGTCGTGCAGAAGATGGCCGCGGTTTTGGCGGTGCCGGTGGGGAGCCTGGTGGGCAATCCGGATCTGGTAGGCAAGCTCGACTTCAGCCGTTTCGCGGACGAGGCGCACCAGGTGGGGAAATTCACCTTGGAGGACATCCGCAACGAGTTGCTCCGTCCGGGCCGCGATCCGCGCCCCGAGTTCAAGACTCCTGAATGGCGATCGGACGTGACCTCGGTCAAGGATCTTCAGCCCGGCATGGTGCTCGAAGGACGGGTCTCGAACGTCGCCAACTTCGGCGCCTTCGTGGATATCGGCGTCCACCGCGACGGCCTGGTGCACGTCTCCGAGCTGACCCACCGCTGGGTGGCGGACCCGCGGGAGGCCGTCAAGGTGGGCGAGATCGTAAAGGTAAAGGTGCTCGAAGTGGATCACCAGCGTGAGCGCATCAGCCTCTCGATCAAGGCCCTCCAGCAGCCTCCCGCCGAAGGCCGCCAGGCGACGGGCAGTGCCGGCCGCGGCGGCCGGCCGGATCGTACCGCGCCCGGAGGAGCCGGCCAGGGAATTCGGCCGCCGGCGAAGCCGGCACCGCCCAAACCCACCCCCAAGCCCGCTTCGGTGGAAGATTTGATGCGAAAGTTCAATCGGGGCGCGTGAAAACAGTCCTGGAGATCGCTATGAAAATCCGGATTTATCTCGTTCTCGTGCTGGCCCTCCTCCTGCTTTCCTCCGGCGCGTCGTATGCGAGGGGCAAGGCGGCTCCCACCGCTCCGGGGAAGTACAAGGACTGGAACGGCGAGGTCGACGAGCTCGAGGTCGTGGCCTCGTTCAAGCTCGCGGACTTCGACCACATCGTCGTCGAGCCGCTCGACACTTCGGCGACGCCCCTGCCCGAGAAGGACGACAACACCTACGCTCCGGTCAAGAACGTCCTGGCCCTGGTAACCAAGCCCTTCGCGGGGGGCCTTGCGGGAGGGATCGCGGAAAAGCCTCAGAGGCCCGAGGTCGTGCTCGCCCCGCGAACCGCGAAGCCGGGAGAAACGGCCGAGCCCGGGACCCTCGTGGTCCGCGGCAAGGTGACGACGATGGACCCGGGCTCCCGGGCTGCCCGGTACTGGGCAGGATTCGGTGCCGGCGCGGCGCGGACGGAGATCTCCGGCGAAGTGGTGGACGGTGCGACGGGCAAAGTCCTGCTCCGCTTCCTTCAGGAGAGAAGGTCCGGAGTCGGTTCCGCCGGTGGTGACTACGAGAGCCTGATGGAGCGCAATCTCGTCACGATCGGCAACGACATCGGGGCGGCTCTGCTGCACTTCTGAGAGGGTACTCCAAGAATCCTGGCAGCGACTCTCGCGGGAGCAGCCGTCGCTCAAGCGGGAGCAGTCATTGCTCAAGGTGGAGCAACCGTTGCTCAAGCGGGAGCAGTCGTTGCTCAAGCGGGAGCAATCGCTGCTCAAGGTGGAGCAGTCGCTGCTCGTCACTGCGTCTCCGCCGCCCGTAGTGCCGCCGCCACCTCGGCCGGCTTGGCGGCCACTTTGGAACCATGATGCAGCCAGCGTAGCGCCTGAGCGCGGTCGCCTTTGGCGAGCAAAGCTCTGCCGAGCGCCAGATACGAGGCAGTATGGGTGGGATCGATCTCCAGGGTCCGGCGCCAGCAGGCGATCGCGTCAGGTGTCCGGTTCTGCCTGGCGCGGATCTCTCCGAGCTGATACCAGGCCGCCGGGAAGGCCGGCCGGGCGGCGAGGGCGCGGCCGAGGTGACTCTCGGCATCGGCGGTGTTGCCCTTGGCGGCGAGGAACTGGCCGAGGCTGTACTCCGTCTCGGCCCGCTCGGCGCCGGCGGCCAGGGCCCTCTCCAGGATGCCAATCGCCTCGTCCGGCCTCCCCTGCGCGGCCATCGTCAAGCCCAGCCATTCGAGCGCCTGGGGATGCTCCGGCCGTCGCACCAGGATGACGGCGAGGGACTTCTCCGCCTCGGCGAACCGGTGCCGGCGGATCTGGCCCTGGGCGAGGTCCAGCCAGGGCTCGATCGCGTCCGGCCGGGCCGCCGCCAGCAGCTTCTCCAGATAGGTCACGGCATCCTCCGTGCTGCTCACTCGGACGACCGCGGCGGCCCGGTACACCTCGCCGAGCGCGCCCACGCTACCTGGTTCGAGGAGATGGAGGCCGGTGAGAACCGGCTCGGTCTCGGAGAGCGGAGCCAGGAGCTCGGGGCCTCCGGGCTGGCGCCGGATGAGGTGGTCGGTCATCACGACGTGGACCACGTCCTGGGTCCGCCGTTTCGCCATGTGGCAGGAGACGCAGTCGCTAGTGTCTGCCACCTCCGCCGGCTTCTCGGGCCGGCGGCAGGCGTCCGCCGCGTGGCACTGGAGGCAGGCGGCGCGATAGTGGCTGGCGCGCTCGCTCGCGGGGAGGCGGCGGTGTGGGTCGTGGCAGGTCAGGCAGGACAGGGCGCCGCCGCTGGCGAGGAAGCAGCGGCTCTGGCGCAGCCGGTAGGGATGATGATTGATCTCGAAGCGGTCCGAGGAAGGCCGCCCTTCCTCCGTGACGTCCACCTGAATGAGGTAGTCCGCGAGCGGCTCGCCGGGCCGGAATGAGTCGTCGCTCCGGCCGAAGCGGCGCACTCCGGGGAGCGCCACCGATGGCTGGAGATGGCAGCCCGAGCAGACTTCGTCGCCCCGAGTCTTGGGGAGCTTCCCCGGAGTGAAAACGCTGGCGCGGATCTCCTCCTTGACGCCTACTCCGCCCAGGGACAGCCAGACGTGCTCGGCGGCCGGTCCGTGGCAACGCTGACAGCCGACCCCCTCGGGAAGGGTGGCCGGGAAGGTCTGCGGCGCGCCATAGGAGTCCTCTCCGGCCGGCACGTCGGGGTACGAGGTGTGACAGAAGAGGCACTCGCGCCGCACTCGCCGCAGCACGCCTTCATGGTCCGGCCGGTCGAAGCCGGGAGCCATGCCCCAACTCCGGGTCTGCGAATACCACGCGAGAGGGAGCTGAAAAATCTCGCCTCCCGGGGCTTGATAGAGATAGGTCCGGGCGTGGTCGCCCGAGCCGAGGATCCAGTCCACCGGCTGCTCGAAGACGTTGACCGGCAGGGTCGAGCTGCCAGCGACGGAATACGAGCCGGTCATCCCGGTGGAACATCTGGAAGATCTGTGCCGAAGGGATGTGGACGAACGGTGGCGCGGTGAAGTCCTCGATCTCCGTCTTCGCTCCCGGCCGGAGGAAAGCCCGGGCCATTCCCTTCTCGCGGTAGGACTCGGCGATCTTCGGATGACAGAGAGCGCAAGACCGCTCGTCGACGTACCCCGGCGCGGCTCCAGTCGTGACGGAAAAGCCGAAGCCGGCCAGGTGTTTGGCCACCGCCGGGACCGTCAGAGAAGGGGCCGGCGAATCTTCCGGCGGCGCGGACGGCGCAGGCGCCTGTCCGAGGAGCAGGAGGGAGACCAGCCCCAGGAGGGCCGCCGGTCCTGGGAGGTGACGGCGCCAGCGTCCGGAGGATAGCAGGCTGGGGACCATTTCCCCGTCGCTCTGCCCTGCTCGCAACCGACTTGGGGCCTGGACGATCTCCCTCGTCGGGCTCGGGCGGTGGTAGCAGAGGGACTTCGCTCAACGCTACACAAACAGCCATAAACAGTGTCCTGAAGAGCAAGGTCGGGTAAACGCTCGAACCCTGCTTTGGGGAGATTGCCAATGGCTCGTGGCCGAACCAGATACGTCGTCGTCGCACCTCTCGCTATTACCGTCGGACCGCCCCTGGTCTGGAAGGTTCGCCCATGCCGGTTTCGGTGAGACCTGACATGGGGGCTGCCGGGCCGATGCTCGGCCGGCGAGTCGGCAGTTGGGTGCTCGAAAAAGAACTCGGTCAAGGCGGGATGGGTTCGGTCTTCCAAGCCCGCCACGCGTCCCTATCGACTCTGGCCGCGGTCAAGGTTCTTTCACCAGGGCTGGAGTCGGAGGAGTCTTTTCGCCAGCGCTTCCGGCGCGAAGCCGAGTTACAGGCGCAGCTCCGCCATCCCAACGTCGCGCGGGTTCTCGATTACCTGGAGGACAGCGGCCAGTGGTTTCTCGTCATCGAATATCTGGACCGCGGCAGTCTGGCCGATGTCCTGTCGCAGGAGAAAGCGAAAGTGCCTCGGCAGCAGGCGGTGACTTGGGCCGATCAGGCTCTTGCGGGGCTCGGCTACGCCCACCAGAAAGGGATCGTGCATCGTGATGTGAAGCCCGCCAACCTGTTGCTGAATGAAAACGGCGAAGTGGTTGTGGCTGACTTCGGGATTGCTCGGGCCGATAGCGGACCCGGGCTGACGACGACGGGAATCGCTATCGGAACGCCGCAGTACATGAGCCCGGAGCAGATTCTCACGCCCGATCAGATCGACCGGCGAAGCGACATCTATTCGATGGGCGTCGTCCTGTACGAGCTCTTGACCGGACGGAAACCGTTCGATTCGGGTTCGCAATTCTCAGTGCTGCAAGCCCATGTCACGGAGCCGCCACCGCCCCTGCGAGGGATCGATCCCAGCATTTCGCCCGCGCTCGAAGCGGTCGTGATGCGGGCTCTGGCCAAGAAGCCCGAAGACCGTTACCCGGCCTGCGACGCCCTGATTCGCGACCTCGACCTCGCCGCGAGCGTTCCGGAGGGCAACCAGGCTCTCGTTCGGGTGCCGGTCGGTGCCACGGTTCGTGCCTCCAGTTTGACCGATCCCTCTCTGGCTCCACGGCAATTGCCGTCGGCGTCTCCGGCCGAAGTCAACACTCGTCGCCGGCGCTCGTTCCAGAGGCGGCTTGTCCTGGGCGCATTGGCGGTTCTCGCGATCGCGGCGCTCTTGGCCTTCCTACTGTCCCGAAAAACTCCCGACCCAATTCCGCCCTCGCCTCCTCCTCCTGTTGTGACTCCCAAACCTACGCCACCAGTCCGAAAACCGACTCGGATACCGATTCGGAGGCCGGTCCCGGCTCCAAGCCCATTCCCGTTCCCAACGCCAAGGCCGGACCCAGTGGCGACACCAAGGCCGGTCCCGGTCCCGACGCCAGAACCGGCCCCAACTCCTCTTCCGGTCTTGGCGCTTCCGGAGCATCCCAAGGTTGCGGTCATCGCGGGAGGAGATCCGTTGCTCGCCGGTGTTCTGGAGCAGGAAATGGAGCGCCGGCTGGGCCGGCGCTTCGACGTGGCCGACGAGCACGGAGATCCGGACGTGGACCAGCTGCTCCGGCGCGAAGGTGCTGGCGTCTCCCAGAAAGCTCTGGGAACGCAACTGGTGCGCAGTGGCTTCCACGTGCTGATCCTGCTGCGCGTCGAGGAGGCGGAGCGCCGAAGGCTGGAGATCCAGGGCGTCTCGGGCTCCCTCAAGGCGGCTCGGATCCGGATGAACGCTTATCTGCTTCCCGTGAATCGATCGATCGGCCGAGGTTGGACCGAGTTGGTCGAATACACGGAGCTCTCGGCCTCGACCAAAGCGAAGCAAGCCTTCATCGGCCCTACCGCCGACTTGATTCAGGACATCGACAGCGAATGGACTCAATTGCGTGCCGCGGCACCGGCGCATTAGAGGAGATACCGCTTGATCGCCACCATGGACGCGACCGCCATTCATGCAGGTCCCTCCACGACGCTGTTCGTCGGTCGGACACCCGACAACGACGTGCCGATCGACCATCCGCTTATCTCGCGGCGCCATGCACGCCTCGAACGGTCCGGATCTCGGTGGACGGTGACCGATCTTGGCTCGACGAACGGCACCTACGTCAATGGTGCCCGCCTCACGGGTCTGGCTACGCTTCAGATTGGAGATGTCGTGGATTTCGGAGGGAGCCGCCTCGTGCTGGTCGATGACGACCAGTTCGAGCGGAGAGACTACAAGGGCAACACCCGCGTCGAGGCTCAGGGAGTGGCTGTCAGCATCGGCAATCGGCGGCTGCTCGAAGGTGTCTCTCTGACCTTGATGCCCTCCGAGCTGACCGGCCTCATGGGGCCGAGTGGCGCAGGCAAGACGACGCTGATGACGGCGCTCAACGGCTACCAGCCGCCCAGCGCCGGCCGGGTGTTGTTCAACGGCCGCGACCTCTACGATAACTTCGATCACTTCCGGCTCGGGATCGGATATGTGCCTCAGGATGACATCCTGCATGGTGACCTCACCGTTTTCGAGGCCCTGTATTACACCGCGAGGCTCCGCCTCCCGAGCGATACGACCGACGAGGAGGTCGGCCACCGTATAGATAGCGTGCTGAAGCAGCTTCGGATCGCGCACATTCGCGATTCTCTGATCGGTTCTCCAGCCCGTAAAGTCGTGAGCGGCGGCGAGCGCAAACGCGTGAACGTCGCGATGGAGCTGCTGACCGATCCCCCTGTGTTGTTTCTCGACGAGCCGACCTCGGGTCTCTCTTCCGAAGACGCCCTGATGGTGATGCAGGTGCTGCGCGAGCTGGCCCGCGAAGGGAGGACGATTCTTCTCACGATTCACCAGCCGAGCCGCGAGGTCTTCCGGCTCATGGACAACCTGGCGGTGGTCTCGCGCGACGTCAAGTCAGGCGATCCTGCCCGACTCGTGTACTACGGTCCCGCCTACCCGGAGGCCATCCGCTTTTTCAATCCAGGCTCCAACCTGCCGGCCGAGCCCTCGCCGGAGGGCGTGCTTCGCGGGCTTTCGGAGCGACCGACGGCGGAGTGGCTCAAACGATTCGAGAGCTCGCCCTTGAAGCATCACTTCGTCGATGAGCGAGCGGGGCAAACCGGCGCCGGCGCCGGCGACGAGCTCGGGGCGCGCAAGGCGCCGTCGGCCTTGAAGCAGACCGTCATCCTAATGCGCAGGGGGCTGGTGCTGAAGACCAGGGACCTCTGGAACAGCTCGATTCTGCTGATTCAGGCTCCGATCATCGCCCTCCTCTTGGTACTGATTTTCGCCACGGCCACGAAGGCAGATGTGGATACCAGGAGTATCGACGAATGGCTGCGGGGCACGACGGCGAGCGTGACGGTCCTGTTCTTCATGAACATCGCCGCCGTCTGGTTCGGCTGTTCGAATGCCGCGCGAGAGATCGTTGCCGAATGGGCTGTCTTCAGCCGGGAGCGCATCGTAGGTCTACGGCTTGCCGCCTATCTGTTATCCAAGCTCGTGCTGCTCAGCCTGATCGGGCTGCTGCAGTGTGGTCTTCTGCTTCTCATCGTCAAGCTCGGCTGTCGAATTACGGCGCCGTCGGCCGGGCTCCTCGCCGGCCTGTTTCTGAGCGCGCTGTCAGGTACCGCTTTGGGCCTGACGATCTCTGCCCTGGCCAAGAGCTCAGAGGTGGCGATTTCGCTCGTGCCACTCGTCATCCTGCCCATGGTGATGCTGGGCGGAATGCTGCGGCCCGTTCACGAAATGGGCCAGCCCGCCCGCACGCTGGCTCACCTGATGCCGTCCCGGTGGGCATTCGAGCTAATGGCGAGCGCCGAGGCCGAAACCCGGGCCGCCGCACCGCTTCCTGCAACTCCCCCGGGCGCGGCGTCGCCGAACAGTGAGACCAAGATGGATCTGGCCGAACGTTATTTTCCGAGCCGCCATCGTTCGCGCCAAGCCACAGCTTTCGGTGTTCTTGCCGCTCAGGCTTTCCTCCTCGCGGTCGGAACTCTCGCCGTTCTGAGGTCGCGGGACATTCAGCTCTAGACGATTCACGTCGAGCTGATCAACAAGTAGTACCTATAAAATAGGGAGGTATTGATCATGTCAACGAAAAGGTTACGAGGGCTGGCCGCCCTTCTGCTCGCCAGTGTCCTGACGGGCTCGCCCCTGTTCGCAGGGTCGTCACCCACCGGCAGTCTTCGTTATAGCGTCTTTGTCGACAAGTTTGAGAACAAGAGCGACTTTCCCGCTCTCGGCAACGAATGGGCAACGCTGCTGACCTCCGCACTGCACGAGAGCGGCCGCTTCATCGTGGTGGCTCAAGAGGACATGCAACACAGCGCGCTCAAGGAACAAGGCCGGGGAGCCTCCGGGACGACGACTCAGGGACGGAAGACGGCTGCCCGGAGTCGCATGACGCCCGCCCAACTCCTGGTGAAAGGGGTGATCACGCACGTTCAGAAAGACGCCGGCAATCAGGACGGTGGATTCGGTATCGGCGGTATCAAGATCGGTGCGGCGCGCAGCCGAACGGAAGTCCGAGGCACGATCCAAATGATCGATGCTACGACCGGGTCGCTCGTGGCCTCCAAGAACTTTTCTGGGGTCGCTCAGGGTCGAGGCCTTTCTTTCCAATTCCATAACGGCGATCGTGACGGCGGTGCGAAGTCAGGAGAGAAAGACGACCTCAATGCGGCGCTCGAAAAAGCTATTTCCGACATCATTCCCTGGATGGTCTCCCAGCTGCCTTCGGTGCCATGGCGCGGCTCGGTCGTCAAGGTGGCGGGAGATGACGTCATCATCAATCGCGGCTCGCGCGAAGGAGTCGTGGCCGGCGATGAATTCGTGGCTGGAGAGTCGGAAATCCTGAGCGATCCGGACACGGGTGAAACACTGGACGAGGTCGTTCACGAGCGCGCGCGAATCCGGGTCGTCAGGGTCAACGATCGTACGGCCGTCTGCTCCGTCGTCAAGGGTGACCTGAGCCAAATCATCGAGGGTATGGGCATTCAGCACGGACATGAAAAAGGTTAGGTCATGGAATCCTCCTGCTCTACTGTTGGGCTTCGGCACAGCTCGTGCGTCATTGTCCTGGGCAGCCTGCTGCTACTTGGCTCGGCGGGTAGGCTGGAGGCTGCACGGCAGAGCCGGGAGGAGACCTACCCGATCCAAGGCATGGCACCTCGGGAGAGGATCGGAGGCTTTGTCTCGATCCCGGGCTCTCCCCTTCCGGCCCTTCCGAAGGAATCGGTCAAGAACGCGATCGCGATCTACGAACCGCTCCTCTCGGGGCTGCGCATCGTCCTCGGCAGGACTCCTACCCTGGCGCGGGGTCTGGGGTATCTCGCCGGCCTCTACGCCTCGGTGGGCGATTTCTCCAAAGCTGACAGTCTCTATGGCGAGGCCAAGGTAATTCTCGAAGAAAAGGGAGATTCGAAGGATCTCGGTTGGGTCCACAACAATCAAGGCCTCGCCCGGTTGGATCAGGAGCTCTACGCGGAGGCAGCTCGCTCGTTTCGCTCCGCCGTCAGCGCCTTGAGGCCGGACGACCAGGATCTCTTCGAACCGCGTGCGATTACTCTGCAGAATCTCGCCTCGGCCTATCAATTCCTCGGGGACGCTCAGGCGTCGGAATCGACGTATCTCGAAGCGCTCTCTCTTCTGCGTCAGCTAAGAAAGGAAGGGGATCCAAAATATCAGACCACACGCCATAACCTCGCCGCGCTCTACGGTTCAATGGGAGATTTCGAGTCCGCCCGAAAGATCGAGGAGGAGCTCCTGGCCCAGGGACTTCGGGGCTCACTGAAGTTTGCCGTTCTCAACGACCTGGGCCTTGAGTTGCGGGATCTCAAAGAGCTCGCCGCGGCCGAGGCCCGCCTCAAGGAAGCTCTGGCGCTTACCACCCAAGGGAGTCAGGAACGCGCCCTGGTCCTCACGAACCTGGCAGTTACCCATCGTGACGCCGGCGATCTTGACAAGGCAGAGCGGGAGGGCGAAGAGGCCCTCCGGCTCGCAGAGCAACTTCACGGTCCGGAATCTCCCTCGGCCGCGGCAGTCGTGGCCACGCTGGGAGGGATCGCTCTCGCTCGGGAGGATCTCGTGCGTGCCGAGAGACTCCTGACGAGAGCCAGGACCACCTTGTCGCGGCAACGATTGGGGAATCTCGGAGTGCTCGCCGAATTGAACCGTGCCTTGGCGCTGATAGCTCACCGGCAAGGTCGTCGTGAGCAGGTCCTCGCCCTGAGTCGCGAAGCTCTCGATCTCGAAGACAGGAACCTCGATCAGATCCTCTCGTTCGGCTCAGAGGCGCAACGCCTCGCTTACCACAGCAACGCCTTCCCGTACGACTTTCTGGCCAACATGGGCGAGGCGGCCCAGCTGGCGGAGGCGGTCCTGCGACGAAAGGGAGCCGTACTGGACTCGCTTGTCGCGGAGCGGGTGTTTGTGCGAAAGAGTAGGAACGCAGCGGACCGCGAGCGCCTGGACCGCATCCATGCTCTGAAGATCGCGGCGATGGAGCAGATCGCCCGTGGGGAAGGCGACAGGCAACTCGACGAGATCGCAAGGAATCTCAAGCAAGAAGAGACCGCGCTGGCCAGGAGCCTGGCACGGCCACTCCCTCCTCAGCAGTCTCACGCCGATCTCGCGAAGGTTCAAGCGTCGCTCGCAGGCGATCAGGCCCTCGTAGAGCTCACTCGCTTTCAGCTCTTTCAGAGTGGAGGGAAGCTCGCTTCTCACTATGGTGCCGTCCTCATCCCAAGCCATGGTCTCCCGACCTGGATTCCCTTGGGCAAAGCCGACGACCTTGAGAAATCGATTGAGCGGTTGGCCAACCGGATGGAACGTGACGGTCGCGGAGTCTTATTGCTTTCATCTGAAGGTAAGCCCGAAGAGGATGTCACCGCGGATCTCCGCAGGCTTTATGACGCCGTCTGGAGACCGCTGTCTGCGGTCCTTCCTCCGGGGACTGAAAAAGTGTGGTTGAGCCCCGACGGGGCGTTGCAAGCCGTTCCCTGGGCCGCCTTGCTCGATGAGAACCAATCGTTCGTGGCGGAACGTTGGCAAATCGCGCAAGTGAGCTCAGGCCGCGATCTGTTGCGCAAGGTGGCCGGCCCTGCCGACAAGACGCTGCTGGCTCTGGCGGACGGGACCGGCGATCTCCCTTATGCTCAGACGGAAGTTGCGAGCCTGGATCGCATCGCGCGTAACCAGGGCTGGAGCTCGGAGGTCTTCGTCGGCGACCGAGCCTCCGAGGTCGAGCTTTTCAAGCACCATAGTCCAGGTATTCTTCATCTGGCGACCCATGGTGGTCAGATGGATGGGAACTTTGAGGGGATGATCGGGGCCAGGCTCAGTAAAGAGCCCATGTACCGGGGATTCGTCATTCTGGGTGGCGCGGGGAAGACTCTTGACGCCTGGAAGCGCGGCGTCCTGCCGCCCTTCTCCGAGGACGGCATCCTGACCGCCGAGGAGGTTGGAGGCCTCGATCTCGGTACCACTTGGCTTACCGTGCTCTCCGCCTGCCAGACAGGTGCAGGCGAGGAGAGAAGCGGCGAAGGAGTTTTGGGGCTACGACGGGGGTTTGCCCTCGCCGGCACTCAGTACCTGCTCTTTACGCTCTGGTCTGTGGACGACCAGGCCACAGCAGAGTTCATGAAGCAGTTCTACGGACGACTCTTCAAGACCCTGGATCCCCCTCGTGCATTTTACGAGGCTCAGGTTGCGGAGCTTGTTCGTCTGAAGCAGGCGAAGGGTCTCTCAGCGGCAGCGTTGAAAGCTGGGGTCTTTGTCTTGACACACTAAGGGTCACTACGTTTAGGCCGAGGCGATAGGATGGCGCCATGCGCCTCGCCGACCTCGTCACCACCTCCCGCCGCGTCGCCGAAACCCGCTCGCGGTCGGAGAAGACGGGCGTGCTGGCGGATCTTCTGCGACGTCTGGCCCCTGAAGAGATCGACGTCGCCGTGGCTTGGTTGTCGGGCAATCTTCGGCAGGGACGGATCGGCCTCGGGGGCGCGGCGGTACGGGATGCCCGGCCGGGGACGGCTGCCAATGAACCCACGCTAACGCTGGGCGAGGTGGACGCGACTTTCGAACGCATCGCCTCCACCACTGGGGCGGGCTCGACGGCGGCCCGGGTGGGAGTGCTGCGGGAGCTTCTCACCCGCGCCACGAAGGAGGGGCAGGATTTCCTTGTCCGCCTGATCTACGGCGAGCTGCGGCAGGGCGCTCTGGTCGGGCTCATGGCTGATGCGCTCGCCGCTGCGTCGGGCCTTCCCGCCGCGGACGTTCGCCGGGCGCTCATGCTCGCCGGCGAGCTGACAGCTGTGGCGCGGGCCGCGCTTGTCGAAGGGCAAGCCGGGCTCGACCGCTTCCGCCTCGAGTTGCTGCGCCCGCTTCAGCCTATGCTCGCCTCGCCGGCCGGCGACGTTTCCGAAGCCCTGGAGCGGCTGGGCGAGGCCGCTTTCGAGCTGAAGCTGGACGGCGCCCGGGTCCAGGTCCACAAAGCGGGGGACGAGGTCCGCGTCTTCTCTCGCAGGGGCAACGACGTCACTCCGGCCGTGCCCGAGCTCGTCGAGTCCGTTCAGGCCCTGCCCGCGCGCCAACTGATCCTCGACGGCGAGGTGATCGCCCTGCGGCCGGACGGCGCGCCCCTGCCGTTCCAGCTCACCATGCGCCGCTTCGGTCGTAAGCTCGACATCGCCCGTCTGCGCGGCGAGCTGCCGTTGACGCCTTTCTTCTTCGACATCCTCCACCTGGATGGGGAGGATCTCCTCGATCGGCCGGCCGGCGAGCGCTTCGCGGCCTTGGGCGCGGCTGTGCCCGGGCTCACGGTGCCGCGCATCGTCACCGCCGACGCCGAGGAGGCGGACTCCTTCTTCGCGGACGCCTTGCAGCGCGGCCATGAGGGAATGATGGCCAAGGCCCTCGACGCGCCCTACGAGGCGGGCCGCCGGGGCTTCTCGTGGCTCAAGATCAAGCCGGCTCACACATTGGATCTGGTGATCCTCGCCGCCGAATGGGGGCACGGCCGGCGCCAGGGCTGGCTCTCGAATCTCCATCTCGGCGCCCGCGATCCCGAGAACGGCGGTTTCGTGATGCTGGGCAAGACCTTCAAAGGCATGACTGACGAGATGCTCGCCTGGCAAACCAAGAAGCTCCAGGAGACTGCCCTCGGCACTGACGGCTGGACCGTGCACGTGCGGCCCGAGCTGGTGGTGGAGGTAGCCTTCAGCGACGTGCAGGAGAGCCCGCAGTACCCCGCCGGCATGGCCCTCCGCTTCGCCCGCGTCAAGCGCTACCGGGAGGACAAGACGGTCGCGGAGGCGGACACGATCGGGACGGTGCGCAAGATTTTCGAGACCGGGCAGGGATCGCCCGGTCCCGAGATATAACCCTTCCGCTACCGACATTCAAACCCGACCTTCCTATTCTGAGATCCGTCGCCGGCACTAAGGCCAGGCGGTGCGGAAAGGGGAGGTCGTCGTGAATCTGATCGAGCGTGCATCTGGGAATCACGTCCTGAAGGATCTGGTCCTGTCGGTAAGGTCCGTCCTCACCGTGGAGCTTGAACCGGAAAAGTGGGCGCCCTCCGTGGCGAGGATCCTTCGGCCTTTCCTGGGAAATCCCGGGCTGCTGACGCTGGAGCAGCGGCAGCCCGATCCCGAGCGCTACCGCCAGCACGTCCTGCACGTGGAGGAGACGGGAGCGTTCTCAATCGTAGCCCTGGTCTGGTTGCCCGGCCAGTCCACGACGGTGCACGATCACTTGTCCTGGTGCGTCATCGGTGTTCATCAGGGGCGGGAGCACGAGACCAGCTACGAAGTGATCCGGGAAGGAGGGGACGAGTACTTGCTGCCGATCGGCGAGAGCACGCATCGCGCGGGCTCCGTCGCCGCCCTGCAACCGCCCGGCGATATCCACACGGTGCACAATCCCGGACCCGGGACGGCCATCTCTATTCACGTCTACGGCGTCGACGTCCGCAAGCTCGGCTCCAGCATCCGCCGCCGCTACGACCTCCCGGTCGTGGAGCCGGTCCCGCTGTCGTTCCAGCGTGCCGTCGCGTCGTAGCGTCGCGCGTTCAGTCGCGCGGGATCTCCTGATCCAGGTTCACCGCGCTGCCCGAGAGCCGGGCGATGAGCATCAGCCGGCGCTTGAAGCGGAACCGCTGTTCGAGGGAGACGATCTTTTTCACCATCTGCTCGTCGTAGCCGCGGTCCGTCACCTCCTCCGGCCGCAGCCCCATGTCGAACAGCAGGTAGAGAATCTCGTCCGCCGTCTCGTAGTCGACTCCGAGCTCGCTCTCGTCGGTCTGGCCGGGCCAGAGGTCGGCGGACGGAGCTTTTTCGATCACCTGTGCCGGAAGGCCGAGGTGGCGCGAGAGCTGCCAGATCTGCCCCTTGTAGAGGTCGCCCAGGGGATTGAGGGAGCTGGCGTTGTCGCCGAAGACGGTGGAGTAGCCGAGGAGGATCTCGGTTTTATTCGAGGTGCCGAGCACCAGGGCGCCCAGCTTCTTGGCCTGGTCGAAGAGGATGGTCATCCTTTCGCGGGCCATCTTGTTGCCCCGGCGGTCTGGGCCGGCGTCGGATTCCATGGCGAAGTAGGCGTCCACCATCGGCGAGATGTCGATCATCCGGTGCGGCACCCCTAAGTGCTCGGCCACGGCGCGAGCATCGCGCTCGGACTCAGGGCTCGACGTGCGGTAGGGGAGGAGGAAGCCGTGGACGCGCTCGGGACCCAGGGCGCGGGCGGCCAGGGCGGCGGCGAGGGAGGAATCGATGCCGCCGGAGAGGCCCACCACCACGCCCTTCATGCGGGAAGTCTCCACGGCGTCGCGGATGAAGCTGGTGAGCACCGCCTCGGCGAGAGGGGCGTTCAGGGTGAGCCGCGCCTTCACCTGATCGCGCCGGATCATCGCGCCGGTCCCTCGGTGGGTCCCTGCGTTGGTCCCTGAATATCGAAGCGCTCGTCGTCGAGCAGGGGAAGGCGCCAGCGCAGGCGGTCCGAGTCGCGCAGGTCGATCTCCGTCACCAGCAGGTGCTCCGTGAGCAGGGGAGCCCGCTCCATCAGCTCGCCGCCGGGACGGATCACATGGCTGCCGCCGGGATAGAACGAGCCCTCTTCCCAGCCGACCCGGCCGCAGTAGGCCACCCAGCAGGTGTCGAGCAGGGCTGTGGAGCGGGTGAGGGTCTCCCAGCTCTCGTGGCTCTCGGGGAGGGCGCCGGCGCCGATACGGCCGGGGCTCGCCGAGGGGACGACGATCAGCCGTGTGCCGGCCACAGCCAACCGGCGGGCCAGCTCCGGGTGCCAGAGGTCCTCGCAGATGAGCACGCCCATCTTGCCCCACGGCAGGTCCGCCAGCTCCAGCCGGCGGCCGGCGCCGAAGAAGCGCTCCTCCTGGAAGATGCCGTAGGTGGGCAGGTAGAGCTTGCGGTGGATGTAGGACGGCTCGCCGTCCGAGAGCAGGACGGCGCTGTTGTGCAGGACCCCGCGCTCCCCTTCCTCGACGAAGCCGAGCAGCACGCGCATCGGCCGCGCCGCCTCGGCCAGCCGCCGCAGGATGGGCGAGCTCGACGGCAGGGCCACGCGCGGCGTCAGATGGAGGAGGCGATAGCCGGTGAGGGAGAGCTCGGGGAAGACCAGCAGGTCCACTCCGGCCGCCCGTGCCCGTTCGATCCAGTCGAGATGGCGCTCGGCGTTGTGCTCCACGTCGCCGAGGCGGCAGTCGATCTGCGCCAAGCCGATCTTGAGGAGAGTGGTAGGGGATTCGGCCATGGTTCGAGGCATCCTAGGCGGTCGAGGCGATGCTAGCATGGAGGTCCGATGAGGAACGATTTGACCGATCCGCGCCTGCCCGTTCTGCTCGTCGCCGTCCTTGTCCTGCTGCCGGGGATGGCCGCGGCAGCCCCGCCGAAGAAGCCGGCCTCGCCGCCTGCCCCCACCGCATCGCCGGCTCCAGCGGCCACCCCGGCTGCCGGTGCCAAGAACGTCCCCAAGGACAAGGTGCTGGCGGTGGTGGACGAGGACCCGGTCCTGGCGTCGGACGTGGAGCGGGTCGTCAAGCTGGGTTTGCAGCCGCCGGATCCCGGCGAGACCGGCGATCAGCATCGCAAGCGCGTGCTCAATTCCCTCGTTGAGGAGCGGCTGCGCTTCCACGAGATCGACCGCTACGGCCTGGAGCAGGTGCCGGTGGACGACATCGAGAGATCCGTGGCCAAGGTCCGCGCCGGCTTCAAGGACGAGGCTTCCTTCCAGAAGGCGATCAAGGAGGTGGGGCTGACTCCGAAGGGGCTGCGGCAGCTCATGGCGCGCCAGCTCCTGGTGCTCACCTACGTGGACGAGCGCCTGGGACCCCGTGTCTTCGTCACCTTCGACGACATCAACAAGTACTACCGCACCGTGCTGACGCCAGAGATGCAGAAGAAGGGGCAGCCCGCGCCGCCCCTCGAAGACGTGCGGGAGGACATCCGCGAGGTCCTGAAGCAGCAGAAGCTCACCCAGGAACTGCAGACCTGGACCGCGGAGCTGCGCGCTAAGGCGGACGTGGTGATCTACCCAGAGCAAGGCGCCGGCGGCCCGCTGCCACCGGTCGTCAAGAAGCTGGATGCCTCCACGGTCAAGAAGCCCGACACGAAGACGGTGCCGCCAAAGAAGACGCGGGCCAAGCCGCCGAGGTGATGAAGGCCGTCTAGTACAGCGCCGCGTACTGCCCTTCGGCCATCAGCACCCGGCCGACGAAGTCCCGGGTCTCCGCGGCTCCGATCTTGGTGAAGTACTCGTCGGGCTCCTGCGTGAAGCACCAGTTTTTCCAGACCTGGGCCTGCGGCTCGCCGGCTTGGCGGGCAGCCAGGGCAGCCACGGGTGAATTGCCGAAGACCTTGAGCAGGGCGCTGAGATGAGCGGCGCCGAGCGCGATGGAGACTTCGGGAATGTAGAGATCCTCCGGATTGACCCGTGCCGCCAGATTGAGCTGAACGCTCAATTGGCGGGCCGTGGCCGGGCTGAGCTGCGTCAAGCCGCGGAGAGCCGCCGGGGAGAGCGCCAAGGCGTCGAAGTGGCTCTCCTCGCGGATGAGGGCGGTGAGCAGGTGGGGGTCGACGCCGCGGATCCGCCCCTGGGCCAGGATGGCGGCCTGATAGGGAAATGGGTAAAGGAGCCGGCGAAAATCCCTCGGCTGCAGGGCCAGCGGCAGCCGCTGCGGCGCCCGTGCGCGTAGCGCCTCGGCCAGCGAGATCGCACGTGGATACTGGCCGCCCAGCACCAGCAGCCGGCAGCCGGTGTAGGCGAGGTTGGGGTCGGAGGGTGGGAAGTGCTCGCGTACGGCCGGCGCTCCTTCGTGCCAGAGGCCCAGGGCGAGGAGCATCTCCTCCGGCCGGGCGAGGCGGTGGCTCCAGAGCGGCCAGCGGCGCACCGGCACATCGGTCAATTTGAGGTAGGGGGCCGCGCCCCGGTCCGCCAGGAGCCGCTGCTCCAGCTTCAGTTGCGCCGTGCGGCCGACGGGATCGTCGGCACCCAGGAGCAGCCAAGCGCTCCGGAGGTCTTCCAGCCGGCCGGTGGCGGCGAGGCGCCTGCCTTCGGCGTCGGCCGTGGCGCTCAACGGATCGGCGGCGAGCCGGGCCTCGGCGGCGCGGGCGAGCGGATGGTAGGGCTCGCTGCGGATCACCTCCAGATAGCGGCTCACCGCCTGCCGCGGATCGTGCTCGAGCTCGGCCAGCCGGCCGCGCCAGTAGGTGACCTCGAGACGGTCGTCCCGGCCTTCGGCTCGGTCGAGCCAGGGGCGGACGCGGTCCCGCCGGCCCCGGACGAGGTCGGATGCGGCGAGGAAGAGGGCCGCTCGGGCCACCTGGGCGTGCCACTCCGGCCGCCTGAGGAGCTGATCGAACAGCTTCAGGGCCGAGGCCTCGGAGCCGCTTCGCCACTCCAGCCGCAGGGCACCGAGGAGCGCTGGGGCCACCCAATCCCCTCCCTGTAAGTCGGCCTTCCAGGCTTGGCGGTAACGCGCGACGGCGACGGACCAGGCGCCGCGCAGCTCGTGGGCGCGGCCCTCCTGGAAGAGGGCGCGAGCCTTCTCACCGGGAGCCCGCGCCAGTTTGGCCAACTCGCTGAAGACCGCCGAGGCTTCGGCGAAGCGTTGCTGAGAGAGGAGCGCCGTGCCGATGAGCGCCTGCGTCTCGAAGGTGTCGTGCGCTGAGAGCGACTTGCGGTCTCCGGCTTGTTTCAGGTGACGCAGGGCGAGCTCGAACTCCTTGTGCTGCTGGAAGGTTCTCCCCAAAAGCATGGGCAGACGCCCGCTCTCGGCCCCGGCAACCATTTGCGACAGGCTTTCGGCGGCGAGGCGGGCGAGCTCGTCGTCACGGCTCTCCTCCAGCAGGCTCGTCATCAGGCTGCGGGCCAGCTCGCGATAGCCGGTGCGCAGGGCGCACTCCGCCCGGGAGAGCTCGATCTCCCGGCGCTGCGGCACCGGCAACGCATCCGCTCGCATGGTACCCAGCAGCCGGCATTCACCCCCCCGGCTGAGCACCTGGGTGAACAGATGGACGGCGGCGGGGAACAACGGCGAGCCGGGATCGCCCGCGACCACACTGGAGAGGAGGCCGGCCGCCACCTCGGGATGGCCGCCGTGAACCTGGTCGAGAGCCATGCGAAAGCGGCAGTAAGGGGCCAGCGTGGGGTTGAGCGCGATCCCCTGGACGAACGCATCCCCGGCCTCGCGCGGCCGGCGCACCGCGTCGAGGAGGTAGCCGTGAAGATAGTCGAGACCCAGGCGATGCGAGGCGTCGGGGCTCTGCGCCAGCTCCTGCTCGACACGTCCCAGCTCTTCCTGGGCCTTGCCGGCGAGCTGAAGCTCCAACAGCTCCGGCCGCGGATCCGCGGCGGTGAGAGCAAGGGCGAGAGTGAGGGAGCCGAACATCCAGGGGCCGTTGCGGCGCCGCAATCCCGGGGCAAATCAGCCCGTGGGAACCGACCAGCGTGCGACGCGCGCCCCCAGCTTCTGCAATTTCAATTCCATTCCCTCGTAGCCCCGGTCGAGGTGGTAGATGCGGTCCACCACCGTCTCGCCCTCGGCCGCCACGCCGGCCAGGACGAGGCAGGCGGAGGCCCGCAGATCGGTCGCCATGACGCCGGCGCCGGTCAGCTTTTTGGGGCCATAGACCCGGGCGCGGCCGCCGTCCACACGGATGTCGGCACCCATTCGCGCCAGCTCGGGAACGTGCTGAAAGCGGTTCTCGAAGATGGTTTCGCTGATCGTCGCAACTCCGTCCGCCCGGGTCATGAGGGCCATGTACTGGGCTTGGAGATCGGTGGGGAAGCCGGGATGGGGCGAAGTCTCGAGGTCGAGCGACTGGATGTCGCCCGCGCAGTGGACGCGAATCCCTTCAGCGCTCACTTCGACGCTGGCGCCCACTTCGGCCAGTTTGTCCAACAGGGGCGCCAGATCGGCGGCATTGGCCCCCTCCAGGAGCACGTCGCCGCGGGTCATCACGGCGCCGATCAGATAGGTACCGCCCTCGATACGGTCGGGGATGATGGAGTGGTCGGCGGCGCCCAGGCTCTCGACACCGTCGATGACGATCGTCTCCGTGCCGGCGCCGGAGACCCGGGCGCCCATGGCGTTGAGCAGGTTGGCGAGGTCCACCACCTCGGGCTCGCAGGCGCAACTCTCCAGCACGGTGGTGCCGCGGGCGAGCGTCGCGGCCATCATCACGTTCTCGGTGCCGGTCACCGTCGCCAGATCAAACTTGAATCGGGTGCCGGTGAGCTTGCCGCTCACCTCGACGTAGCCGTGGGAGAGCTGCACCTCCGCGCCCATGGCGGTGAGCGCCTTGAGATGTTGGTCGATGGGCCGCACGCCGATGGCACAGCCGCCGGGGAGTGAGACGCGGGCGTGCCCCTCCTTGGCCAGCAGCGGCCCGAGGACGAGGACACTGGCCCGCATGGTCCGCACCAGGTCATAGGGCGCGTCGTGCTCCGGGTTCGGCCGCTCGCGGCGGAGGATCATGGCGCCTCCCCTCTCCTCAGTGACGATGCCGAGATGATCGAGCAGCTTCTGTAATGTGCGGATGTCCTTCACGTGCGGCACCCGGCGCAGGGTGAGCGGCTCGTCGGTCAGCAGGCTCGCGGTGAGCGCCGGCAGCGCTGCGTTCTTGGCGCCGGAGGCCGTCACCCGGCCGGCGAGGCGGGTCGGCCCTACGATGTGGAACTTTTCCATTCCTGGCCTCTCTCCCTCAAACTTTGTTGCAGCACCAGAACCCGCGGGATGCCGGCGTAATCGTTCCGTATACGGATGAGCTCGAGACCCGACGACTCGGCGTGGCGGCGGGCCGCGTCGAGCTGTCCGAAGCCGATTTCGACCGCCAGTCTAACCCCGGGACGCAGTGCCGCGCACTGGGCGAAGAGCCTGGCGAGGACGGAGTCGCCGGAGCCGGGTGCGAAGAGGGCCAGCGCCGGCTCGAAATCGCGGACCTCCGGCGACAGGGATGGCGCGTCCGCGGGGTCGATGTAGGGCGGATTGCTCACCACCAGGTCGAAGCGGGCGAGGTCGATCCCCGCCGTGAGGTCCGTTCGCACCAGCCGGACCCGCGCGCCGAGCCGCCGGGCGTTGCCCGCGGCGACGGCCAGGGCTCCGGGAGAGAGATCCGTGGCGACGGTCCGCGATCCGGGGATCTCCAGGGCGAGGGTGACGGAAAGGATTCCGGAGCCGGCGCCGACGTCGAGAATCCACGGCCGCGCGGGCAGCGGCTCGGCGAGCGCCTCCTCGATCAGGTGCTCCGTCTCGGGCCGCGGGATGAGCACCCGCGAGTCGATCTGAAACGGCCGCCGCCAGAACTCCCGCTCGCCCAGCAGGTACGCCGTGGGCTCGCCGGTCAGCCGCCGCGCCAGCAGGGCGCGGAATCGCGCTTCTTCCGCCGTCGGCACCTCGGCCTCCCCACGCGCCAGCACCTGCGCTTCCGACCAGCCGAGGATATGGCCGAGCAGCAGCAGCGCCTCGCGGGGTGGAGCGCCGAAGGGCGTGGCCGCCAGAAGCGGGCGGGCCTCGGCTAGGAGCTGGCGCAGGGTGGGCACTTCGCGGAGTGTATCCGGGAGCAAGGACAGCAAGGACGCCAAAGACAAGAATAGTCCTATGCTGGCGTCTTTCTGTTTGTCCTTGAGGTCTCTGTTGTCCTTGCTGTCCCTCGTGCCCGTATCTCGGGGTTCTGGTGCCTTTACGGCAAGCCCGCCGGCTTCAGCCGGATCTCGACCGGCGCTCCGGGCATGTCGCGCCGGACCTCCGCCGTCGCCTCCGCGGGCGCGAACCCTTCCTTCTGAACGAGGATCTGGTAGCTCCCGTCGGCCAGACGGGATTCGAAGCGGCCGTCCGCGCCGCTATGAATCGCGGCGATCGAGAAGGCCGGAGGGATCTGCTGCTCCTGTCCCTGCGGCGTGATCTGCACCGAGGCGCCGGAGACCGGCTCGCCCGTGCCGGCGGAGACCACCCGGCCGAGAAGGGCGCCCGCCGGAATGTCGATCGTCACCTCCATGTCGCCCTCGATCGTGACCGGCTGGCCCGTGCCGGTGAAGCCGCGGGTGGCGAGGACCATGACGAAGTACTGACCCGGCGCGAGGTTGCGGACCACAAACCGGCCTTCGTAGTTGGTCTTCGCCGAGACCTGCCCCGACGGTGGGCTCACGACGTGGACGAGCGCGCCACTGAGCGGGGCGCCGTCCATCGCGACCCGACCCGTGAGGGTGAAGCCCTGGCCGAAATCGATGTCGAGAACCGGGCTGGAGTCCCCCGCCTGGATCTGAGCTCTTCGTTGCAGGGAACGAGTCCCGGCCGTCACCTGGACAGTCCAGTCTCCCGGCTGAAGATCCCGGATCTCATAGCGCCCATCGGGACCGACCGTCGCGGTGGCTAGGCCTTGGTCTCCAAAGGCGTGAACCATCGCCGCCTGGATTTCACTGGTCTTCAGGCCCAGAAGTCGCCCGGTGAGGGTGATGCCTGCCTTCGGCTCGAGCTGGATGCCGAGATCCCGGACGCCGCTCCCCGCTATCACGACCTCGCGAGGCTCGGCGGACTGGACGAAGCCCAGCCGCCGGGCCGTCAGCCGGAAGACGCCGTCCGGCACCTGCTGGAAGACGAAGGCGCCGTCCTCCCTCGTCAAGGTGCTCTGTGGAGCGTTCGCCTCCGCCGTCAGTTCCACGGTGGCATTGCCGATCCCCCGGCCCTGGGGATCCATGACACGGCCGGAGACCTCGGCGCCGGAGGGAAAGCGGAGCTCCACCGGCGTCGTCCCCTGGCCCGCCTGGACGAGGACCGCGACGGATCTTCCCTGCTTTGAGGCGATGACCCGCCAGGATGCGGGTCTCGGGACCGTGAGCCGGGCGATTCCCCGCTTGTCCGTGGTGCTGCCTGACAGGTACTCCATCTGATCCAGGTCGGCGAGGGTCAAGGTGCGGGGATCCTCGGGCATCGCCCCCACGCCGGCATTGCTGACCGGTGTACCCTCGGGCGAGAGCACCCGCACTTCCAGGAGGGTCCCACGCTCGAGGACGATCTCGAACCCTTCGAGGTCCCGGTCCTGGGAGATGGGAATCCCGTGCACCGTCTGGGTGGCGTAGCCCATGGAGGCGATGCGGAGGTCGAGCGGCCCAGGCTCCAGACCCCCGATGCGGAAAGCGCCCCGCACATCCGTTCTCGCCAGCACGGGGCGATCGGATCTCGACATCGACATCATGGGATCCGAGAAGGTCATGCCCCCCTGCGTCAAAGCCGCATCCGCGACCGGTTCGCCGTTGGGTCCGAGGACTCGGCCGGCGAGGCCGCGGGCCGTTTTCATCTGGAACTGGAGGGCCTGCCGGGTGGGGGCTTCCACGCCGGGAACTGCCAGCGGGGCATAGCCGGCGTGCTCGATCCGCAGGTGGACCTGCGCGCCTGCGGGCAGGCCGATGAGGCGAAAGTGCTCGCTGGCGTCCGTCTTCGCGGCGGGCTCGCTGCCCTGCTCTTCCATTCCCTCGGGGATGTGCGCTTCGCGGAGCCAGACGCTCGCCCCCGCGATAGGACCCCCCTTCGCGTCCGTCACCCGGCCTTCGATCAGAGCTCCGGCAGATGGCACGGAGGACAGAACGACTGCAATCGAGAGCGCCACGTAGGCAAGAGGACAGAGAAGAGACAAGGCGCTACCTCCTTGCTGAAGCGCTGAATCCCTATTCTACGTGGATCCTGTACCATCTTTGACGGACCCGCTCATGAACCACCGGCCAATGCTGACCTGCTCCCCGCACAAACAGTTCTACGCTCCGCTGTTGGTACTGTTGTTCATCGCCTCCTGCAATGGACAGGACAAGCCAGTCTTGCCCAAGGACAGCCTGGTTGGATCGGGAACAGCTCCTGCCGGAAAGCCGGTCGGTACGGCTCCCTGGAGCGGATTCCTGAGCTTTTCCACGGGTGGTGAACAGATCAGCCAGTACATCCGCCGGATGTTCCAGGATGCTGCCGGGAACCTCTGGTTCGGCACGGAAGCCGACGGCGTGTGCCGGTACGATGGACGATCTCTCGTCTACTTCACGCCGGCGGAGGGGTTGAGCGGCAATGCGGTGCGGGGCATGGCGCAGGATGAACGGGGGGACCTGTGGTTCGCCACGCGAGGCGGCGTATCGCGCTACGACGGAACAACGTTCACCCGGTTCACGACAGCGGATGGCTTGGCCGATGATCAGGTCTGGAGCCTGCTGTTGGACAGGACCGGAGGCTTCTGGTTCGGTACAGAGGGCGGGGTCTCGCGCTTCAATGGAAAGACCTTCACCGGCTTCCCGATCCCTGCTGCGGATCTCACCCATTTTCCACTTGCGTATCCAAGCCCGAAGCTGATCAGCAGCATCGTTCAGGACAAGGCCGGGCACATCTGGTTCGGTTCCAATGGCGGTGGGGTCTATCGTTACGATGGATCAACATTGACCAACCTGTCGGAGAAGGATGGGCTCTGCAACAATTTCGTTACATCGATCCTCGAGGACCGGGCCGGGAACCTGTGGTTCGGCACCCGCTTCGGGGGGCTGTGCCGGTACGATGGCAAGACTTTCACCAGCCTCACGCGGAAGAATGACCTGACGAGCAGTTTCGTCTGGACGCTTTACCAGGATCGGGCCGGGACCCTTTGGATGGGAGCGGTCGGCGGTGGTGCCTGCCGCACGGATGGAACCACGTCGACCTGCTATGGAGAGCAGGACGGTCTTGGCAACCTGTACGTCCAGAGCATTCTGAAAGATGCCAGGGGACAGCTTTGGTTCGGCACCTCCGGCGGGGTGTATCGCTTCAATGGGACGACGTTCACCAATTTCACGAAAAAGGATGCCCCTTCGGCCTGTCTGAGTGCCGCTGGGTCACGCCGGTGGCAATCCCTTCCCACCCTTAGGACGCTCCGAAGCCAATTCGAGCCCATCGAGATGTCAGGAGCGGTGCCCGGATTCGAGTCGAACAAATACATAGATCACCTCATTCGTGTCGGCGTTGGAGCTCCATCGGGCGACGGAATCGGCCATCCTCTTCCAAGCCGGGCTCGGTGGCTTTGATTTCATTCAGGCATTCCGCCAAATTGTGCGGCGGCCATTGAGAATGAGAATCAATCAAAATATCGAGAAGATCCAGCGTAGCCTTCGGGTAAAGGCTGGTCAAGTTATCCTTCCTTAGTCGACGAACAACAAAACCTGAACCAATCGGCTGCAATCAAGGCCGGAGCTCATCGAGCGCCTCGGGAAAAGCCTCGCGCGCGGCGATGCAGAGCCGGGCGAAGGTTTCCGCTAAAGCAGGAGTCCTGTGCTCGCGCGACTTCGGCCAAATCGATCTCCAATAGGGGACGACGCGGTTGCGCCAGTACTCGACTCGCTGCTCACCTGCGCCCTCCAGCGCCACCACAAGTGTCTGCACAGCTTCTTGTCTCCCAGCCTCGGGCAATGCCTCGGTCGCGGCCTTGAGCTCATCCGTCGTGAAGGTTTCGCGCGGCTCCAGGGCGGCAAAGGTGAGCAGGGCTGCATACTGCCTTCCGGCATCGCCTAGTTCCGCATAGTGCTTGGCGGTGTCCAGGAAGGCAGGTTTGATGAACTCGAACAGAGGAGGGTACAAGCGGGGCGACCAGAGGAAGCCTTCCCAGGCGGCGCTTGCCTCGGCCGCCAATCTCTGCCAATTGAAGTGTGGCAAGAGATTGCGTTTCGTCCATTCGGAGTCGACTCGGAACAGCGTTACGGCGTGTGCCGCCAGAAGCACTCGCGCATGCCGGTAGACAGACACCCGCGAGTCACAAAGACGGGTAAAGATCGGATCAATCTCATCTGGCAGGCCTCGTTTGTCCTCAAGCACGCTACAATACCACCAGCGCAACAACGCCTCGGTAACCTGGCCCACGGGATGATTGATGGCTCGATCGACCGGATCATTGGAGTCCATCTCATCTTGATAAGTGGTGTTCAGAATCTGCCGGCACAAGGCAAAGAATAGGTTCTGGTGACCGACGAAGGATTTCGCTACGGTCTGCAGCCACCAACTCAGGCTGTGCGCGAGTTTGCCGATGACCTCAACTGGCGCACGAGCGAGGACGGGGCCATGTAGCGCCATGATCGTTTCAGGAGTCTTTCTTCGCTCCAGGCCTGGAGTGCCTCGCGCCACCGGCCAAGGGGCCACACATCTTCTCGACTCAGCGCGCATAGCGCGCAAGCCGTGGTGGCAAACTCGTCGCGGCATCTCTGCCTCCAGTCGTCTTCTTGCCAAAGGCCGGTGCCAGGAGGTTGCTTCAGCCATTCGACGAGCTCTCGTCTGCGCTGCGGCGTGACGATAAACTTGCGCTCCTCGTTGACAGTTCCCAGCCAGAACGGGAATTCGTCTCGCTCGCCCTCTTCAAGCTGCCACTGCGGGTTGTTCGCGCATAACGCATCCCTGGCGGCTCGGGCTTGTTCTCCGAGCGGAGCACCGGAGGAGGCCATCTTCGTCAACCGTAACCAGACTTCTTGGTCGACGATCTGTGCCCAGCGCTCCCTGTCCAGATCGTCCCTGAACATGGTGCGAGGCGGTCCGGTCAGAATTGCCTCCTCCAGCCGACCAAGATCGGTGGGCCCCAGTTGGGGTGCCAAGGCGACCAGCAGGCGCAAGGCTTCCCGCTGAGTCTGCGTCGACCACAGCCACCAGCGGTCGTCGGCGAGCAGCCAGTCGAGCGCAAGCGGCGGGGGAACAATGGCCTCCTGCGTCGCAGCAAAGAACGCCAACCGCTTGAACAGCGGATAGGGTGCTTGCCGCCATTGCTGGGCGACAAGCCAAGCCTGCTCGACGGAGCGGTGGGCCAGCGCAAGCCAGGCGTCGCGGGTGAGCTCAATCAGCGCCGTCCAATCATGGAAGTTCCGGTTCTGCGGGTGTTTGCTGATCGAGGGTTGGTGCACATACGAGGAGTCACTTCGTTCGTCGGCACTACCGAGCTCGTGCATCAGGTCCAGGGCATCGCGCAGCAAGAGATTGAAGTCGGGTAGGAGATCCGGCAGCGCAGCCTGCCATTGCGGGGAACTCGAGAGTCCGTTCAATACGGTGTGCACATGACCGGCGCGCAGCTTCAACTCCCAGTCAACGATTTCTTTGAGATGCTGAGGCTCTTGCTTCTCGTCCACGCCGTCACCCCAGCGAAACGGCTCGCGAAACACGATACACGGCGTCAGCAGTTCCCGTAGGGCGAGTCGTAGACTGGGGGACCAGTCATCGCGCTGGAAACGCTCTTCCCAGGGGTACAGTCCGAGATCCTGGCGGCTAGACTGGATACGGCCGGATAGCAGCAAACGCCAGGCGGTACGTAACGGAGGGCGAGGGACCGCACGCGGCGCAGCGGCGCGCATGCGATCCAGCTCATCGGTCATTCCGTCGCGTTCGACTTTGGCGATCTCACCCAAACGGCTATCTACCAGCCTTGCGAATCCATCGTGGAGCTGTCCACCGCGTTTGGCCAGCCACAATATGAGCGCGGGATCATCGAGATGTCGCGTCAACCAACGCGCAAGGTGGACCATCACGTCGTCCCATTGGCTGCCCGTGGCCCCCACATCGCAGAGCGCCATCAAGGGGGCACGGTCGTACGGCGCGGGCCTGCGTGTCAGGCTGAAGGCGAGCTTCTCGTCTAGATCAGATTTTGGCGGCACCCCGAAGCGGCCCAGGTCGCCGTGCAGGTATCGATTTTCGCTGAGCGGCTCCAGCCAATCCAGCGACGGCACGGGATCCATGTCGGCAAAACGCTTGGCGGGCAAACCACTTTCGTCGCTCAATGCCCACAGTACCCGGCCGACGAAATCGTCCTCTCGAGTCCGTATCAGGGGATTGGCAACCGCCTCCTTGACGATGATCATCTTCCTTACCGCTCGCACCATCGCGGTAGGTCTCCGACCAACTTTGCAGAGTCATGTGCAAGTAGCGATGATCCTCGGTCTCCTCATACAGGATGGGAATAACGTTCTTGGCGTACCACTCTGCTTCAGCGGTCTCCTTGCCGTTTGTGTAGCTGCCAAAGGCATACATCGTGAGTGGGGCCTCGCCGCGTTGGCGATCCGCCGCCAGAGCGTCCATCATGTAACGCAGCACAGGGTCGTTGAGGCTGTACCCCACGAAGCACACGGTGTAGTGTCGGAACAACTCGCTGACGAAACGCGCTGCCCAGCGCTCGATGAGATAGGCCAGGCCGAAATCTCCACTCGACACCACCAGGCAGTCCAGTTCGCTGTCGCTTGGAGCGGGCGGCAATAACCCATGCAGATAAACCAAGCCGTCCCAACGGCTCTTGGGCACCGGCAAGAGTGGGGCCTGACAGGTGGCGACTGTGAGCCTTGCTCTCGCGCTCGATGACGGCTTGGAACAGCCGGTCGAAATTGGTGGTGACGAGACGCAGCTTGCCGTCGCGGCGTTGGCTAAGCGTCAGCAATGCCTCGTGAGTCCGCGTGGCCTCGTGCGAGACTTCGGTCGGAGTGAGGATGGCCGCGAGCTCTCTGCGCACCACTCGCCGACCACCCACGTGGCGATCCTCCAGCAAGGAGATGGCAGTGTCGTACCGGATGTCTCTTAGGGCCGCCTGTTGCACAGGATCAGGCGTAACCCCTAAGCGCTCGTAGAGAAGACGCACCAAACCATCGAAGCCTGGCAGCCCGGCCGGGTAGGAAATCCCCGCACCACAGAAGAAAACGACACGACCTTCTTCGTGGATCTGCAGGAGCCGTTCGGGGATGTCAGGGCCGTTCTTGATGAACTGCATGGCTCAAAGACTCGGACCGGTACCACGGCTCGCATGCCAGAATGCAAGGATCACGACCTTCCCGGGATCCACTCGGTAGTAGATGTGGTACCTGACGCGAGACAAGAAGAGGCGGCGCAAGTCAGGATAACGGGCCGTGCTCGCCTTGGTGCCCACGCCCGGCTGACGGGATAGAAGTGACGTGGCTTCCTGAAAGTCGATGCGAATGGCGTCGGGTGCGGCTGGCCGGTTTTCGGCCCACCACGCCGCGGCCCGCTCGATCTGTGCTGCGGCCCGAGGCGTGACCTCGACTTTGAGCATTTTGCTCAAGCGATCCGTCGCAGGCGCTCGATCAACTCTTCTGCGGAGATGGTCTCGCCACGGTCGGCTTCTGCGATGGACTCCAAAAGCTCGGCTTCGAGCTCCGGCGGCACTTCGAAGGACTCGGCTGCTTCACGGACGAGAATGGTGACCATTGAGCCCTCGGGCAGGGCTTCTCCCTCCACGACCACTTTTCCATTCACGACGGTACCGGTAGCGAGTTGCATAGGCCTCATGATACACCGCCTGCGGCTGCCGGCTGGATGGCTACGGCGCCCCCACCGGTCTCAGCCGGATCTCGACCGGCGCCCCGGCGGCGGCGGGCCGGACCTCGGCCGTCGTTTCGACGGGCGCGAAGCCCTCCTTCTGAATCTTGATCCTGTACCTCCCGGGGGCGAGGCGGCTCTCGAAGGCCCCCTCCTCGCCGCTACGGGTGGTGGGGGTGGAGTAGAAGGAATGAGAGTCGCTCTCCTGACCGTCGATCGACACTATGGCGTCCGCGACCGGCTCGCCCGTGCCGGCCGACACCACCTGGCCGGCCAGGGTCCCCATCGCGATGTCGATCGTCATCTCACGGTCGCCGTCGATCTCGAGCGGCTGCTCCTGGTGGACGGCTCCAAGCGCGCCGGAGACGCGCAGGATGTAAGGACCCGGCGGTAGATCGTGGACCTCGAAGTGCCCGTCGTAGCGGCTGACTGCCACCTGGCCCCCGCGGAACTCGCGAGGGTGACCCTGACGACCGCTCCGGACAGGGGGCTACCTTCCACGAGGACCATGCCGGAGAGCGTTGCGCCCTTGCCGAACTCGAAGTCGAGGACGATCCCAGCCTCCCCGGGCTGGATCGTGATCCGTTGCTGAGCCATGCGCTTGCTGCTGGTCACCGCGGTGAAGCGCCAGTCCCCCGGCCCTACGTTCTTGATCTCGTAGCGGCCGTCCGGCTCGACCCTCACCTCCGGGAAGAATCCGGCTTCGCCTCCGGAACCACCGACGCTCGCCCCCAGGATTTCCTCAGGCCTGAGCCCCAGCAGGTGGCCGGTGACGGTCGCCCCGGTCACCGGCTCCAACTGGAGATCTAGATCCTGGATGTCGCTGCCGGCGATCACGACCTCGCGCGGCTCGCTGGATGGCTTGAAACCCTGCAACTCGGCCCGCAGCCGGTAATCGCCGTCCGGCACCTGGCGGAAGACGAAGGCGCCGTCCTCGCCGCTCATTACACCCTGGCGGAAGGATGGGTCCCGGGTGCCCGCCAGGCTCAGGAAGACCCTGGCGAGGGGTTGGCCCTGTGCATCCGTCACCCGGCCGGAGGCCTGGACTCCGGATGGAAGCCGGAGCTCGACGGGCGTCGTCCCCGCCCTGGCCTCCACGACGATCGAAGCGGTTCGCTGGTCCACCGACGCCGAAACCCGGTACGTGCCCGGGTTGGGCAGCTCTCCCTGGCAGGCGCCCCGTTCGTCGGTCTGCATCCGTGGCATGCGAAAGATGCTTCCCATGTCCCGGGGCTCCGAGGCGGGTTGTTGGGGTTGCACGTTCACCCGGGCGCCAGCGATCGGCCCGCCGTCGGCGGAGAGCACCCACACCTGAAGAATGATGCCGCGGCCGAGGACGACCTCGAGCCCCTGGAGGTCGCGGTCCACGGGAATCGTGACTCCCCGCACCGTCTTGGTGGCATAGCCCTCGGCGGCGACCCGCAGGTCGTTGGGGCCCGGCTCGAAGCCGGAGACCTGGAAGCTGCCGTGGGCATCGGTGAGGCCCAGCTCGGTCTCGGACATCATCGCGCCGCCGCCGGTATGGCTCTCCTCAACCCGGCTGATCGTCGCGCCTCCGACCGGCTCGCCGTCCGGCCCCACGACCCGGCCGGAGAGGGAGCGGGCCGTCTTCATCTCGAGATGGAGAGGCTCCTGGAGCGGAGCCTCCACACCGAGGACTTTGAGAGGAATGTAGCCCTCGTGCTCGATCTGGAGTTGGACCGGGGTGGCGCGGGGCAGATCGGTGAGGCGGAAACGCCCCTCTGGGCTCGTCCTGGCCTCCGGCGGGGGCGACGCCAGATCCTCGGCCCACTGGAATGGATCGAACGAGCTCAGATTGCTCTCGACGATGGCCCCGGCGATGGGCGTGCCGTGGGCGTCCGTCACCTCGCCCTCGACCACGACCGCCGCTGGCATCTCGATGGCCCCGAGATCGAATTTTGGCGTGCCGGGGGGAATCTCGACCGGGCGGCTGAGCGGGGAGAACCCCGTGCTCCGGGCTCGCAGGGTGAGCTTTCCAGTATCCACGGCCTTGACCTCGAAATTGCCCTCCGCGTTCGTGGTTGCCGGGAACCGCTTCGACCGCGCGCTGGTGAGCGTGACTCTCGCGCCTGGTACAGGGCTCCCGGCGGCGTCGACGACGTGCCCGAACGCGGTGACCCCCGATCCCATGACGATCTTCACGGGCGGCGCGGCCTGGCCCGGCGAGGCCGTCCGCGTTTTCGCTTCGCCATCGGCGTAGTCCCGGTGAAAGCCCTTGATCTCGTAGCTTTTCTGGAATTGCAGGCCGGAGAATTGGAACCTTCCGTCGGCGCGGCTCAGGGTCATTCCTCGGAAGCCCTGCATGGAAATTCGCATGTAGGTTTGGGAGACCGGGTTCCCGGCCGTGTCCACTACCTGGCCCGCGATGCGGGCGGCCGGCTCCAGCCGCAGCATGGCCGGGGTGGTCGAGGTGCGCGGAATGAGCTGGCTCTCCGAATGCAGGAACCCGGAAGCGGCAGCCTCCAGCGAGACCTCCTCGACGGTCGAGAGGGTGAGGCGGAACTTGCCGTCCGCTCCTGCGCGGACCGGCGGCCCCAGCATGCGGTTCCCTGTCCACACGAGGGCGTTCGGAACCGGTTTAGGAGATCTCTGTTGGAGAACCTGACCCTCGACGATCCGCGGCGGCTCCAGGCGGATGGCGAGCAGGGACGCGGCCTTGGAGCCCGGAGGAGCTGTCCCCTGGCCAGCGCCACCGTCGCCGCTCTCCACCCGGAGCGGCTCAGACCCCGGCGGGAAGGCCAGCGGAAAGCGGCCGTCCGCACCCGTCAGGCCCAGGGCCCAGGATTGCCAGCGGACGAGCGCACCGCTCACCGGTTTGCCTTCGGCGGTCCGCACCTCCAGCTTCGAGGCCGGCTTGGGCAGGAAGCGCAGAGGTGGGGAACCGGCTCTCCAAACCGCCACCTCCCCCAGGAACGCTGGAGAGATCGCCATCAGCTTCAGGTGTTCGCCGCGCCTTCCCCACAGGGCCAGCCGGCCTCTGGCGTCCGTGACGCCGCCACGCTCCGCGACATGCCAGTGCAGGCCGCCCGGGATCCGCGGGTCTTCCGGCTCTTCGACCACCTTCAAGGCCAGACCAGGAAGGGCCTTGCTGTCCCCCGAGACCACGCGAACCTCGACCGGCTCAGCCGGCGTCAGGGTGGCGGCCTCCGCATCCGTATTCTCGACCAGGGGGACAAGGGGAAGCTCCTCCGTCAGGTAACCCTCCGTGTGCACCCGCAGTCGGTAGGCGCCGGCCTCGGGGGCCGAGATCTCGAAAAACCCTTCCTTGTCGGTGTGGGCGGTCGCTAGGGGATGGGGCTCCGTCCCGTCGCGCAGCCGGCGAACGGCCTCGGAGTAGCCCTCCCACGCCGGCAGCAATTCGACCTGAGCGCCGGCGACTCCGTGGCTCGTGTCCGGCGACCACACGTGGCCGCTGACGCGAATCGGCTCAGCACTCAAAACGACGGGCAGCAGGATGGCGGAGATCGCGAGGCACAGAGCAGGGCGGGGGATGGATCCACGAGTCATGGACAAGCAGCGCCTCCTCCCTGGGGCGATATGAGAGAGGTGAGCAGCAGGGCGAATGTGGCGGCGATGAAGATGCTCTTTATGGACTTTTTTCCTCTTTGAAGCTGTATACGGAAATCTCCGGCGAAGCGCCTAGGATGGAGTGACGGACTGGGAATCTCCGGTCCGGCCAGACATCCAGGGCCGGTGCCCACGCCGAGGATCCGCGGCCGCTTCATCAGGGAGCTGCCAACGCCCCTTCACCACGTGCTCGGTCTCCGGCCGGGGCATGAGCACACGAGTCGCCGAAGAGTAGCCGGCTGTAGAACTCCCATTCTCCCATCAGAGAGGCTGCGGCTCGCTCGTGAGCCGGCGCTCCAGCAAGTCCCGAAACCGGGGCGTCCGAGCCCCCGCTTGCTGGGCAGAATTTCGGTTGGGAGGGGATGGCTGGCGCCCCAAAGCCATAAGATTAAACCAAAGATTTTTGATCTCGCACTACAGCAAGGATAAATCCTAAGATAGAGATAATTCCCAGCACCCATTTCCAAAGAGTCCCGGTAGCCGGAGTCGACACTCTATCCTGGCTAAGGGTCGCAATTACTGTTGATCCGGTGCTTGAATAGGCGAGGTGGTCTTTGGTTAGAGCAATGAGGCGGACGCCTGGCGATGGGGTTAGTCTAACGGGAGCGGAAGGTGCTATTACGTCGACTATATATATTCCCGGGAAATCGCCTGCAACAATAACTTGGCGTTCGTCGTAGAATGCCAATGAGTTAATCGCGCGAGAAGACTCAAGAGGGACGCTTGTGGTTGATCCGTAGCGCACGACGAGGCCATCGATGGTTCCAACGGCAATCTGCCCTTTGGGAGAAACTGCTAAGGCACTTCCGTTTAAGAAATCCGAGACTATTTGTATGTTGAGTTTGCCAGCAGAGGGAAATTGTACAATTGCCACGTCCCCGGTTTTGTTGTCGAAACAGGAGAGCGCCATAATTGGACCCCGCGTCCAGGTCCGCCAATGCCCATCAAAAGCGGTGCCGGCGCGTTCCTTGTTACGGGTGTCTAGATTCCATGTCTCCAATGTACCGCTGGAGTAGAGGATACTGATTCTTGATGCTCCAGAAAAAGAAAGAGACTCGACCGGTTCAAGATTTCCCAGGTTTATAGAATCGGAACGCGCTGATCCGCCGGTTGTCGAGGCAAAAATGTCCTGAATGTGGAGAGAGCCTCTCCACCACCAAGCTGCTTTTTTGGCATCAATTGAGATTGCATAGGGTACCCATTTAACCAAGGGGTTTACATAATCCACTCGGAGAGAGTGGCGCGGCGCGACGCCGACCTGTTTCGCAAATGAAAGCGAAATCTCCGACGGTGGGGACTCGAAGTTACCAGGTTGCCATTTTTTAACCACTATCATCATATCTTGATGCTCTAGCATTATCAGAGCACCCTCTGGGGTAAACCAAATATCCTCGGGAAGCGATTTCCCGATTGGATGAGAATCCTTTAATACAACTTGGAGGATGGTCCCTTTCCAAGCCGTATAGACAATAGCTGCTAATAATAGGGAGAATCCGAATGCTCCTCCTAAAAGTGACCGTAGTTTTAGTCGCCTGATAAAACCCAAGGTGGCGCCTCCACAAAAGGAAGAAGGCCTCCACGACGGAGGCCTTCTTTACCTAGATGATGAGAAGTCGAATTAGTTGGTCTAATACACTCGGGGCGAGTGGCCGATCGTGCTGCAAGAGCCGCAATCTAAATCGACCGCCGTGGCGCATACGGTAATCGATCCACAACTCACGCAACAATTTCCCCCTCCAGTTTTACCGTAGAGCTTCTGGAGTTTGTCGGGACTTACGCCTCTGGGATTAATGAGCCGAAGGTTTGGGAAGGAGCCCAATTGGACATTCTGAGCCTCGACTCTAAAAACCTCATCAAAGATTTTGAAGTCTTCAAAGCTGCCGAGCCTCACCGGAATCGCAGGTCCTACCTGCTTTGCTTTTTCCCCATTTCCGTAAGGAACGATCTGGAATGGAGTAAGAGTCGGCTTCCCAGTTCCATCAAGGATAGGGATCCACCCCTCTATGCGCCCAGTCACCGAGTCGGTGACGGTGACCATGGTACCTTCTCGCGCAGCAAAACGGATGGACGGGAATTCGGCCTTGTCCGGCATAGAGATCTGGCCTTCCAATAGCCGATCGGAGATGGGTATCGAGAACACTTCCCCCGAGAGCAGGCCAGGGGCCGCAGCCAGTCCGACCAGTAACCCTGCCACTGCCAAACCCGTGAGCCTCCATTTCCATTTCACACGCATACTGCCTTACCTCCTGTAAGTGTAGTTGCAACAATTGTTCCGGTCTTAGTCTCTTCAAAGTGCACGCCTCTTTGCCCTAAGAGGTGCCTCTCAGGGCAGAATACGAGACAAATCTCGCTGATGAGACCTTCGGGCTCCTATTGAGCACGAGCTACTCCCCTGTCCCCTGTTTTCATCAGTGACTTCGTAGGGTACCACGGTTTCTCATGCACGCAAGGCCTTAGTAACAAATTCACGCCTCTGCATATGCCTCTTCCCGAGGAGGCTCAGATCGACGCGGTGTAAACTCTGCTGCCACCCGCCGCAAGGGGATCCACTGCATTGCCTGCCTGTAGTAGTACCTTCGAAGTTCTGTCCGTCCGCGCCGATCCAATTCCCAGATAGCCCAATCTGCTCCCAGAGACACTCAATCCGACGAATTGTAGGCTCTAAGCGCTATCGGATGCAACTCACCAAACGGGACTGGACAGTAGCCTCCGTCCGTTGTCTTGGGCACCTTTGTGCTCTAGTCGTCGGAAGATCCCACTTGGCGAGGGGTGGACGGTAGAGCATCGCCTTGCCGAAATTCTATCCCCTTTCGGCTGATTCCAGGCCGCCCCGCACTTCGATCCCTACCGGCCGCCGTCTTTTGTCGCCTGCTGGGCGTCGACCTTCTGGGGCGGCTTCCGCGCCTCTTCGATGCAGCTCTTGGCCGGCTGGTCGGTGGGCTTCAGGGATTGGGCCTGCACGCAGACGTTCAGGGCGGACTCCCGCTGTCCGAGCGCGAGGTAGACCTGTCCCAGGGCGAGGTAGCCGTCGTAGTTCGGCACATATCCCAGCGACTTCGACAGCTCTTCCTTCGCCTTGGTGTAGAGCTTGGCCTTCTTCGCGAGATCGGTTTCCTGCTCGGCCTTCTTCTTCAGAGTCACGCCCCGCGAGTAAGACTGCATGGCCTTCTCTTCGGCGGAGTGGTACCTGCCCATCGACTCGGTGACGGAACCTCCCTGGGGCGATGCGGGAGCGGTGAGCAGCAGGGCGAATGTGGCGGCGATGAAGATGCTTTTCATGGACTGTTTCTCCTCTTTGAAGCTGTATACGGAAATCTCGGACCAACCGTCTAGATGGAGTGACGGACTGGCCTAAAAGATTTCTCTTGAATGAGGAGAAACGCTAGGGGGGACTTCGGGTGAGCCGTTACACCACCTCCACCCACTCCAGCCCCACCTCCGGGTCCTGCAAAATCCGCCGCGCGATGCGCTGGAAGGTCTCGCCGGAGTCGGTGACGCAGAAGTGGTGGGTGGCGGCCTGGGTGGCTTCGAGGTGGCGGTCGGCGAGGCCGGCGGCCACCATCTCGGCCACGGCCTCGGCGGAGTCGACGAGGGTGACGTCCGGGCCCACCACCCGCTGGAGCACGGGAATGAGCAACGGATAGTGGGTGCAGCCGAGGACCAGGGTATCGACTCCCGCCTCGAGCAGGGGGCGCAGATAGCGCCGCGCCACCTCCTCGGTCACGGAATCATCGTGCCAACCCTCCTCCACCAGGGGAACGAACAGCGGGCAGGCCTGGCTGACGATCTCCAGATCGGGCCGCACGGCACGCAGGGCGCGCGGGTAGGCGTCCGACCGCACGGTGGCTTCGGTGGCGATCACTCCCACCCGGCCGCGGCTCACCTGGGCCGCCTTGACCGCGCCCGGCTCGATCACTCCCCAGGTTGGAACCTCGTGCATTTCCAGGTTGGGCAATGCCAGGGCGGAGGCCGTGTTGCAGGCGATGACCACCCCCTTGACGCCGCGGCCGGTCAGGAATTCGATGTTCCGCCGCGTGTAGCGCGTCACCGTGTCGGGCGACTTGCTGCCGTAGGGGAGCCGTGCCGTGTCGCCGAGGTAGAGGATGGACTCCCCCGGCAGCCGCCGGCGCAGGGCCGAGACCACGGTCAGCCCACCCACTCCCGAGTCGAAGACTCCGATGGCGTCGATCATGGAAGGCAATCCGGAAAATTCACTGCCCGGCGAGTGTGCGATCCGGAACCAGCGGGCGGGAGAGGTCGAGATGTCCGGAGAAGGTTTCCCGCTGCACGCCGTTCCACAGCAGCACCACCCGCGGAGCTTGGGGAACGTTGAGGGTCACCGAGTCCACGACGCTGTAGACCCGCTGAATCTCCTCGGTCGAGCCGCCGGGCGGGGGCTCCTCGTGGTTCGGCCAGCGTAGGTCGACGTAGGCCGTGCCGTTCTGGCCCAGCAGGACGCCGCCCACCACCACGCCGGCCGGGAAAGGGCCGACCAGCCCGGCCGTGTGGGGACCGACGAGCAGCGCGTCGAGGATCTTGTGGATACGGTCTTTCGGCGACTCGGAGACCTTGAGGTCCCGCGGCTCGGCCTTAAGCGTTCCGCCATCGGCCGGGAAGAAAAGCTGAAAGCTCACCGGCTTGCCGGGCTGGGCCGCCACACCCACCGCGCCGTGGCCCCGGCCGGTCTCCTGACGGCCGACGAGCCACCACCACAGGCCGCCGCCCACGAGCAGGGCCAGGGCGAAACCGAGGACGAAGCTCGCCGCCCGGCGGCTCATGCGGGTTTGCCCTTCGCGGGCGGTTTGGCGGCGGGAGCCGGCGTGGCCTGCGGCGCGGTGCCCGGAGCCGCTGGAGCACCCGGAGCCGCTGCCGGGATCTCCGGCCGGTTCTCCACCAGGGCCTTGTAGTGGGCGACGGCCCGCGACAAGGCGTCCACGAGCTGCTCGCGGTAGGCCACGTCCTTGAGCTTCTTCTCCTCGTCCGGGTTGCTGATGAAGCCCAGCTCCACCAGCACGGCCGGCATGGTGGCGCCCATCAGGACTCGGAAGGGCGCCTGCTTCACCCCGCGGTCCTTGAGCTTCAACATCTCGTTCAGCTCGCCCTGGATCATGTTGGCGAAGCGCTGGCTCTCGCCCATGTGGTGAGTCTGCGCCAGGTCCCAGAGGATGAGCTGAAGATCCTGCGTGTCATCTGCAGCATTCGCGGGGTTCGTCGGGTTCCCGGCGGCATCCGAAGTGGCGGCAGGGCCGCCTCCGGCCTCGTGATTTTCCGCCGCGGCGGAGGTCGACGCCCGGTTGTCCGTCGCCTGCGGGCTCAGAAAGTAGGTCTCCGTGCCGTAGGCCCCGGAGCCCAGCGAGGAGTTCAGGTGGATCGAGATGAAGAGGTCCGCCTTGTTCTGATTGGCGATGGCCGGGCGCATGTCGAGCGGCACGAGGGCGTCCTCGGTGCGGGTGAGCACCACCCGCACTCCGAGGCGCTGCGAGAGCTTCGCCTCGAGCTCGCGGGCGAGCTGCAACGTGAGCTCCTTCTCCTGGATGCCGCTGGGACCGATCGCCCCCACTTCGACGCCACCATGGCCGGGGTCGATGACGATGGTGTGGATGCCCGACAGGCGCTCGGCGGGCGCATTCGGCGACGTCGGCACCTCGACCGCGGAGGTGCGGTGGACGTCGAACACCAGCCGGAACGGCTTCTCCAGCACGTAGCTCTCGGCCTGCGCACCCTCGGCGAGCTGAAGGCGGATCTGGCCGGGATCGATGGTGACGCCCTGCACCAGCGGATCCTGGATCTCCTTCGGCGCCGGGGGAGTGAGCCGGTCCGCCAGCATCTGCACCTGGATGAGGTTCCCCTGGCGGTTGAGCTTGTAGCGGGGCTCCTCCGGGAACATGAGGACGATCGTCGTCATCCCCTGGAGGTGGACGACGTCCAGCGAGACCGGCAGATCGCGGGTGCCGCGGCGGGCGATGGTCAGCCGCTGCGTCTCCGGACGCCAGTCGAAGTTGTAGCCGAGCAGGTCGCCGAAGGTCTTGCGCAGGAAGTCGAGCGGCACCTGGAGGCCGCCGTCGCCCTGCACTGGCGGCTGCGAGAGGGAGACGATGGCGTCACCCACGGTGATGATGGCGTTGCCCTGGCCGATCACCACCTCCTTGTCGGCGATCTTCAGCGATACGCTCTCGCCCGAGGCATCGGTCGAGAGCGTGCCGCCGAGGGCCTCGGCGAGCGGAGTGAGGCCGAACGTCGGCCCGTTGCCCGCGAGCGTGACGGGAACCGCGATCTCGCGCCCCTCCAACACCACAGTCGGATGGGCCGCGGGAGGCGGAGGCTGCGGTTGTCCGCCCTGGGCCGCGACGAGCATCGGCAGAAGGAGGCAGAGGAAAGGGAGAATGGCCCAGATACGGCGGTCTTTCACAGCCGGAGAGGATACCACCGGCAACCTGCCGGGGGACGCCTTTGGACCTCTCTGCGCGGAGTGTGGTAAATGCTGGTGTCTCCGGTCGCGCGGTCCGGTCTGGAGTCGGACGGCGGCCTGGCAGCCAATACAGATCCAAGGAGAGCAATGCAATGGAGATCCGGCAATTTCGCGTGGTGGTCCGCGCGATGTACTTTGATCGTGCGCTGAAATTCTATGGCGAGTCCCTGGCGTTGCCACGGCTCCAGAGTTGGGAACGGGAGGACTCCCGCGGCGCCATCTTCCAGGCCGGCTCCGCCATTCTGGAAATCATCGGCCCCCCGGCCAGCGAGGATCCGCGCCGCGTCCACGACGAGCGCTTCGAGTCCATGGGGCCGCAGAACAAGGTGAGCCTCGTCTTCGAGGTCCCCTCGGCCCAGAAGGCCTTCGAAGAGATCCAGTTCCGCGAACGGAACATCCCCGGCGGCCTGCGTCAGGACGGCGACGGCGTCCTCATCTTCGAGACCCACGATCCCGACGGAGTGCGGGTGGTGTTCAAAGAGACCGGCGCCTGAGCCGCAGCAGGTCGGCGCCGTCGTTGGCCTGCGAAGGGTGACGTGGTCGGGCTGGGAGCGTCTCTACCGAATTCGGTCGCCGTTCATGAGATCCTTGGCGGCCATGGATCTCGTGAAGACTATCTCCGGGGCCTTCGCGCTTGTGTTCCTCGCCGCGGTTCCGGTGCGGCCTTGGAATCTCGTGGAGTGCCCGCCGGAGGTGGTGGAGACTTGGGCTCTGCCGGATCAGTTTCTCCGGGATGCGAAGCCGGGCAGCCCTCTCTATCTCCCCAAGCCGTTTCCCAGGGGCAAGGACGAGGTTCTCGCGAATTACGTCTATGAGCTTCAACGGCTCCTGAAGGACACTCCGGCGGAGTCTCTCCCCAGCGGGGCGGCGGGGGTTTTGGAAGGGCTCCGGAAGAAGACCTTGCGCTATGACGTCCTGCGCATCGTGAACTGGTCCCCCACGCGGTGCGGTAAGGAGCGCAGGCTGGACGCTTATCACCTCATCCGCGTCATCGACGCACGCAGTGGCTTGGAGATCACCCGCTCGGTGCTCGAAGAGAATGGCCGCCTCGGAGTCATCTCCAGCACGATGGACGACGAGCGCGGCGACTCCCTGAAGCGCCAAGCCGCTCGGCTCCGGCCGCCGGAGGAGGAGATGCGTAGCGTCGCGGCCCGATTCAAGATCCGGGGCGAGGCTCCGCAGTACGTCACCACCTTCGGAACCTTGCGTTGCCCGAACGTCACCCCGTGCCTGGCCTTCCGCGGCGGCGGGCACGTCTATGTCCTCTCGTACGATGGAACCCTTTTCGAGGTCGACCAAAACGGCCGCCGATTGGAGATGGGCAAGGACGTCGGCTCGCCGGAGAAGAACGAGCCGATTCTCAAAGCGATCGGTCCGGAGGGGCGACTGGTGTCGCTGGGTGGCAAAGTGTTCACGACGGCGCGGAAGGTGAAGGGGTGAAGTGACTGATTTTTGCTATCGCACCTGCCGGTAAATCTCCAGCAATTCATTCACCCGATGGGCGCAGGTGTGCCGTCTGAGGAGGGTCTCCCGGCCCGCGCGGGCAAGCTCGACGGCCATGGCGGGATCGTCGAGGAGCTCGCGAAGCAGGAGCTTCATTTCCTCGCCGTTGTGGGCCAGCAGGTAGTCCTGGCCCGGACGGAAGAGCCCCTCGGCGTCGTCCCAGGGGGCGGAGACGAGCGGGATGCCGCAGGCGATGGCCTCGAGGAGCTGGCTGGTGGGAGTCTGGGCCTGGGGCCGGCGCGGCACGCTGAGGGTGAGGGCGAAGCGGGCGAGGGTCCGCGGCACCTCGTAGTTGGGGACCCAGCCGCCATGATCGATCCCCGCCTCCAGCAGGGCTCGCTGCCCCGCCTCGGAAACTCGCGCACCGTACGCGCGGGCGAACAGGCCCAACTCGTGGACAGGACTGGTGAGAAACTCGCGCAGCTCCGGGCGCTCGTCGTCCCCCCAGTTCCCGATCCACACCAAGTCGCCGGCCCGCTCTTCGACCCCCCGGGGATAGAAGATGCGGGTGTCGGCGGCCCCGTGCCACGTCCAGGCCGTTTGAGCCCAGCCGTTCTCCAAGTAGAGGTCGCGGACGGTGGCGCCGGAGGTCAGGACGCCGTCGTAGTCCACCAGGCTGTAGGCGGAGTAAGCGGCCGCATGCGTAACCGAGCGATGGTGCGTGTCGTGGAAGAGCAGGCGGTAGGCGCCGCCGTGCCGGCGATGGTAGCCGATGCGGTGCGACAGGACGGGATCGCTCCACTCGTGGACGATCACGAGGCCGGCGCCTTCGAGCGCACGGTCGAGATCGAGGGTCGCAGGGTCGTAACGCTGGCTGGCGAGCTTGGGGTAGGCGGCGCGGAAACCGGCGAGGGTCTCCGCGCCCTGGCCGGCGATCAAGCTCTGCCGCGGCTCGAAGATGAGAACCTCATGGCCGCGGGCGATCAGCTCCGTGGCGATGCCGCGCAGGAAGTGCGAGTTGCCGTGCTTCCAGTCCGCCAACAGAGAGTGGACGAAGAAGGCGACGCGCATTCGGCTTCCGGCCTGCCTTCTGGCGGTCAACGGCTGGCGATCAGACCGCGACCGGATAACCAGCAGAGGAGCCGTCCAGCGCGCCGGCTTCCTCCGCCAAGACCTCGCCATAGGCCGCGAGATAGCTGTCGACCATCTTGCCGGGCGTGAGCTGGAGGGCGCGGGCGCGGCCTCCGGCGGCGAGCGCCGAGCGGCGGTCCGGATCGTCGATCAGCCGCCGTACGGCATCCGCCAGGGCTTGCGGATCGCCGGGCGGCACGAGGACGGCCCGGTGACGCCAGATCTCCCGCAGGCTGGGGATATCGCCCAGCACCAGAGCGCAGCCGGAAAGGGCGGCCTCCAGAATGGAGAGGCCGAAGGGCTCGTAGCGCGACGGCAGGCAATAGATGGCCGCGCGGCCGAGCCAGGCGGCCAGGGCGCGGGGCGACAGCCGGCCGAGCTGCCGGGTGTGGTGCGGGCGCCCTTCGCCGGCGTCGCCGGCCACGAAGACGGGCCACGGCAGGTGTGGCGCCGCGGCTTCCAGGGTGTCAAAATTTTTGGCCTCATCGCCCAGGCGGCCGGCGGCGAAGACGATGGGCTCCTTGGCCCCGGGTTTGAAAGTCCGGGCGTCGCGGCCGTTGTAAATTACGCGCGAGCGGCGGGGTTTGCCGTAGCTCTCGCCCAGCGAGGCCAGCATAGCCTCGGAGGGCGCGATCACCAGGTCCGCGGCTTCCAGGCCGGCGGCGACCTCGGCGGTGTAGCGCTCGCAGCCGGGAGCGTCCTCGCCTTTGACGGCGCGCCACCACGAGCGCAGGCACGAGTGCCCCACCATCACCTTGGGCGCGCTCCACGGCAGCGCGCCGTGCGCATAGCCGTTGAGGTGGATGACGTCGGGGCCGATGCGCTCCTCCAGGCCGAGGAGCCAGTCGCCAGCCTTCTCGACGTCGCGCCAGGGATCATCCATCCACTCCGTCTTGAAGGTGCTCTCGAACACCTTGAGCCGCGGGATGCGGTCCACCTTCTCGCGCTGTGAATCGTTCAGCGGATCGCCCATCGTGGCGAGAGCCACTTCGACGCCCCGCTCGGTGAGGCCATAGGCCAGATCGACGCCGTAAGTCCACAGGTCGCCCGTCGTATCCGCCGTCATCAGAACCTTCCTGGGAGTTGGATAGGTCTCAGTCATGCCGGTCCCTTCTTGCCTTCTGAGGTGCTGCCTGGCGGACGGATTCATCCAAAATTCGTGCCGAAGGCCGGACCCGGGCCTCGCCTTCAGGCCCGGGTCTGCCCCTCCGGCTCCGTGATCCGAGCTGGAGGACGTTCTTTCATAGGTTTACGGACGCCGACGCCCCACTGTCGCGGGGCCGCGGGAGGGTTCCGGATTCCGACAGCCCCGTGTAAAGGTTGCCCACTCTCTCTGGCGTTTACACGGGGCGGGCGGCGCCTACTTCTTGCCCGGGGCGGGCGGCAGGGAGAGGTCGAGGGGCGTCACCTTGCCGTAAGCGGTGAGGGGCTTGTCGGTCCCCTGGGCGGGGCCGACGACGACGATCGAGAAGTCGTCCGGGCGGAGGCGGTGGGCCGCGGCGCGCACCTGCTCGGTCGTCACGCTGTCGATGGCGGAGCGGTAGCGCGACAGCCAGTCCAGGGGATAGCCGAAGTACTCCAGGGTGAGCTGGCGGCGCAGAACCTGGCGCCGGGTGTCGTAGTTGAAGACGAAGGAGCTGAGGAGGGCCTGCTTGGCTTTGGAGACCTCCTCGTCCGTGGCCGGCTGGGCGGTGAGGTTGCGGGCCTCCTCCAGCAGAGCGTCGATGCTGGCGCCGGTGGTCTGAAGCTTGGTGGAGACGAAGAGATAGGCCATTCCCGGATGGTCATAATCGCTGTCGATGGAGCCGTTGACGGAGTACGCGAGACCTTTGCGAGTGCGGACGTCGTCGACCAGGCGGGAGGCGAAGGAGCCGGAGAAGAGCTGGTTCAGCACCTCCAGGGCATAGTAGTCGGGGTCGCTGCGCAAGCCGCCCAGGTGGCCCATGGCGATCCACGATTGGGTGCTTTCGTCCTTGCGGCCGAACCACACGCCGGGGCTGGGCTGCTTGCGGTAGGGCACGTCGGGGTGCGTCCATGCCGGGCCCTTGGGCCAGTCGCCGAAGGCACCGCGGATCTGGCGCAGGGCGTCGTCGCGCTGGAAGTCGCCCACCAGGCCGAGGATGATGCGGTCCGGATGGAAGGCCTCGCCGTGCCAGGCCACGAGGTCGTCGCGGCGGATTTTGCCCAGGGAGGCGAAGGTCTCGGTACGGCCATAGGGAGAGTCGGGACCGTAGAGCACCTTCCTGAATTCGCGGAACATGCTCTGGCCCGGGTCATCGTTCTGCCGCGCCACGTCGGCGACGGCCTGGTTGCGGGCGACGTCGAGCTTGCGGGCGTCGAGGGCCGGCTGGCGGAGGATATCGGCAAAGGCGCGGAGCACATCGGGGAAGTCCGCCTTGAGCGACGAGAGCGAGGCCTGCAGGTGATCCTCGGCCGCCCGCAGCTCGATCGAGGCGGCGCGGCTCTCCAGATAATCGTCCATGGCGTCGCCGGGGCGTCCCAGAGTGCCGCCGGTGCGCAGTACGGTGGCGCCGAGCTTGGCGAGGCCGGCCTTGTCCGCCGGATCCTGCCGGCTGCCGCCGCGGATGAAGGCCGTAGCCTCTACCAGCGGCAGCTCATGGTCTTCGAGAAGCATCACCACCATGCCGTTGTCCAGCACCACCCGCTCCGGCTGGGGGATGTCGAAGCGGGGCAGCGGTGGATAGCGCAGATCTTCGGCGTGGGTGGCCTGGGCCGAGGCGGCGGCAGGCAGCGCGAGGATGGCGGCGAGGAGGAGAGTCGAAGCGGTTCGGATCGTCATGGCATCCTCCTAGTGTCCGCCCTTGGGCGCGGCCGGCTGCGGCGCTTCGGCTTTGTTGACCAGCATGGCGACGGTGCGGTTCTCGCTGACGAACGTCTCGCCGGCCACCCGGCGGATGTCGGCCTTGGTTACCTTGTCGAGCTTGTCGATGGCGTGGAAGAGCTCGCGCCAGTCGCCGAAGAGGCGTTGATACTCGGCAAGCTGATTGGCGAGCCCCTGGTTGTTGCGCAGCGAGCGGATGAGGTTGGCCTTGGAGCGGGTCTTGAAGCGGGCCACCTCCTCGTCCGTAGCGTCCTGGGACTTGAGCTTGTCGAGCTCCTCCCGCAGCGCCGCCTGCACCTGCTGATTGGTAACACCGAAGGCAGGCACGGCGAGGATGGCCCAGAGGCTCGGATACTTCTCGCCGGGATAGCCGGAGAAGGACTCGACGTGGACCGCCAGTTTTTTGTCGCGCACCAGGGCGCGGTAGAGGCGCGAGGTGCGGCCGGTCGAGAGGATGTCGTCGATGGCGTTGTAGACCGCCTGGTCCGGATGCGTGGACGCGGGCTTGTGGTAAGCCTCCACGTACATGGGCTGGGACGGGTCGTCCAGCACCACGGTTTTCTCGGCGACCTGTGGCGGCTCGACCGTGCGCAGCGGCGGCGCCGCCGGGCGCGCCGGGATGCGGCCGAAGTACTTGTCGAGGAGGGGGATCAGCGTCTCGGCGTGGACGTCGCCGACGATCGCCGTGGTGAGGGCGGACGGCACGTACCAGGTGCGGAAGAAGTGCTCGGCGTCGGTCATGGTGATCGACTCGAGATCGCTGGCGTAGCCGATGGTGGGCTGGTGGTAAGGGTGAGCGGAGAAGGCGGCGAGGGTGAACTGCTCGATGAGGCGGCCGATGGGCTCGCTCTCGGTGGTCATCCGCCGTTCTTCCATCACCACGTCGCGCTCCTCGTAGAAATCGCGGAACACCGGGTGGAAGAACCGCTCGGATTCGAGATACGCGAACAGCTCGATCTTGTTGGCGGGCAGCGAGTAGAAGTAGCGGGTCGCGTCCGCGGAGGTGGAGGCGTTCGTGCCGACGCCGCCCTCGCGGCTGAGGACGTCGTCGAACGCGCCCTTGAGCACGAAGCTCGAGGCGACCTTCTGCTTCGCCTTGAAGTCGGCGAGGAGGCTCTGGACCTTCTGCTTGTCGGGATGCGGTGCCAGGCGCGCGGCCTGGTAGGCCTGATAGGCGGCCTCCAGGGCGTCGAGGGCCTTCTTTTCGCCCTCGTAGTCGCTGGTGCCGAGGTTGGGCGTGCCCTTGAAGGCCATGTGCTCGAACATGTGGGCGAGCCCGGTGATGCCCGGCACCTCCTGGGCGGAGCCGACGTCGGCGACCGTGGCGAAGGAGAAGACCGGTGCGGCGGGCCGCTCGACGATGATGAACGTCCAGCCGTTCGGCAGGACGTGCACTTTCGTCTTCGCTTCGAAGGACGCAAGATCTTGCGCCGCCAAAGGAACCGCGGCGGCCAGAATGAGGAAGAGCAGCGCGAAGGCCGCCCGGGATGCTGCTGCATTTCGTTTCATGTCGGGTCTCCAGGATTCTGGGGAGTTTAACCCGATTGGAGAGAACGCGGTGAGCAACTGTGCCCAAGCGTTCGTATGCTAGTATGCAAGTATGAAGCGTGCGACAATCACTCTTCCCGACGATCTTGCCGATCTGGTTGATTCTGAGGCTCAACGTCGTCAGACGAGCGTTTCCGAGGTCATCCGTGGGTTCATCACAGTGGGTCTTGCGGGTTCGCCCGAGAAGCCCAGGGTGATTCCTTGGGCCGGTCTGTTCAACGATCCGGGAATGACTTCGGCCGAGCACCTCGACGAAGCTCTCGCGAAGACTTGGGCGAATGATATCGATCGCGATCGTGGATAGTGGTCCTCTGGTCGCTGTGGCGAATCAGGCGGACCCCGCCCATCGCGCCTGCCTCGCCGCTCTCCAGGATCCTCGATTTCATCTCGTGATTCCCGCACTCTGCGTGGCGGAGGCGGCGTACCTGATTGAAGGCCGCCGGGGAGCCAGCGTCGAGGCACAGTTTCTTCGCGGCCTCGCCAGTTTCGACGTCCAGGCTCCCCGTTCTCAAGAATGGGCTCGGATCGCGGACCTGGTCGACCAGTACTCCGACTTTCCTCTTGGCGGTACCGACGCTTCGGTCGTCTCGCTGGCTGAACGCTTCCGGACGGATGTGGTCATAACTCTGGACCGACGCCACTTCGCCACGATCCGGCCCGCACACTGCGAGCGATTTCGGCTGATCCCCGAAGTTGCGTTCTGACCTCTTCTCTACCGCCGAATCGCCGCCTGAAACGCTTCGAACGGCAGCGTGTTCAGCACGTCTCCCGGCGTGAGCCCCGCCCGGCGGGCCTGCTCGACACCGTAGCGAATCTGGTCCAGCTCGCGGGTGTGGTGGGAGTCGGTGTCGATCACGATCTTGCAGCCCACCTCGCGGGCGAGCACCAGGTGCGTGTCCTTCAGGTCCAGGCGGTGGGGGTTGGAGTTCAGCTCGACGGCCACGCCGAGCTCGGCGGCGCGGCGAAGGATGAGGTCGAGGTCCATCTCCACCGGCTTGCGGCGGTTGATGATGCGTGCCGTCGGGTGGCAGAAGATGTTGACCTCCGGATGCTCCAGGGCTTTGAGCACCCGCTCGGTCTGCTGCGCGGAGGGCAGGTCGAAGCGGGAGTGGAGAGAGACGAGCACGAGGTCGAGCCCGGCCAGCATCTCGTCTTCGAGATCGAGGGAGCCGTCGCCGAGGATGTCCACCTCCATGGCGCGCAGGATGTGGATCTCGGGGTGCCGCGCGCGGATCCCGTCAATTTCTTTCCACTGCAGGCGCAGCCGGTAGGCGTCGAGCCCGCCGGTCATCGCCAGCGCCTTGCTGTGATCCGAGATCACCATGTACTCGTAGCCCCGGGCGGCGCAGGCGGTCACCATCTCCTCGATCGAGCTCTTGCCGTCCGACCAGGTGGAGTGCATGTGGAGATCGCCGCGCAGATCTTCGATTTTGATGAGGTCGGGGAGCCGTCCGGCGGCCGCGGCCTCGATCTCGCCTCGGTCCTCCCGCAGCTCGGGAGCGATCCAGGGGAGGCCCACGGTGGCGTAGACGTCCGCCTCCTCGCGGCCGGCGATGCACTCGCCCTCGACCTCTCCGCCCGCCTGCTCACGCTCGGAGCGGAACACGCCGTACTCGGAGATTCGCAGCCCCTTCTCGACCGCCCGGCGACGGAGCTTGACGTTGTGCTCCTTCGAGCCGGTGAAATAGACGAGGGCGGCGCCGTAGCACTCCGCCGGCACCACGCGCAGGTCCACCTGGAGGCCTGAGCCGAGAACGACGGTGCTCTTGGTATCCCCTGCATTGAGGATCTTGTCCACCTGGGGATAGCCGCGGAAGCGCTCCATGACCGGCACGGGCTCCGAGGCGATGGCGAGCAGGTCGATGTCTCCGATCGTCTCCTTGCGCCGCCGGTAGCTGCCGGCCACCTCCAGTCGCTCCAGCTCGGGCGCCTCCCGCAGATAGCCGAGGAGAGGCTCGACGAGGCGCTCGGCGGCGGGGAGGAGGAAGCGGCTGCCGTGCTGGCGGTACTCCACGATGCCGGCGAGGATCTTCTCCTGGCTCTTGGCGCCGAAGCCGGGGAGGGCGGCGATGAGCCCCGCCTTGGCGGCGGCCTCGAGCTCGTCCACGGAGCCGATCTTCAGCTCGTCGTAGACCTTCTTCGCCTTCTTGGGGCCGAGGTTGGGCAGGCGCATCAGCTCGATCAGCGAGCGCGGCACCTCGGCCAGCAGCTCGTCGCGGAAGCCGAGCGTGCCGGTCTCCACCATCTCCTTGATGTGATTGCCCATCTCCTTGCCGATCCCCGGCAGGTCGGTGAGCGCACGGTTCTCCTCCACCCACTTGCGCAGGGGAGTCGTCAGGCTCTCGACGGTGCGGACGGCATTGCGGTAGGCGCGAATGCGAAACGGATTGGCGCTCTGGATCTCGAGGACATCGGCGATCTCTTCGAGGACGCGGGCGATTTCAGGGTTTTCCACCCGTTCGATCCTTTCTCAAACGTAATACCCCCACCGTCCATCCAGCCTCTCGGATCCGGTGTTCTTCTCCAGCCCCTCGGAGACCATGCGGAAGGCCTCGATGATGCCGGGGACGAGGAGCGGACGGTCCAGCTCATCGAAGGGGATGTGGGCGCGGAACTCGTTGGCGGTGCCGAGGCGGGGCTCTAATTGGTGGGCCAGCCTGCAGAGGCCCCGCAGGCGGACGAGCAGGGCGATCAGGCCGCTGGTGGTGAAGTAGCTGTAGGGCTCAACGCGATCCAGGGCCGCCAGGAAGGACGCCTCGTCGCGGAACACCTGGACGTTGCCGCGCCAATTCTCGTCCGACTTGGCGGTGACCAGCACGGCGACGGGCCGCAGATCGGCGAAGCCGAAGTTGGCGATGTGGAAGTCGACGAAGAGATCGAAGTCCTCGGTGCTGCCGCCTCCCAGTTCTTCGAACCGATGCCGCAGGTAACTGGCGAAGGTGTCCTTGTGAGTCACCACGCGGTCGATCGCGGCGGCGTAGTAGCCCGCCACCACCCGGCGGCGGCCTTTCTCCTCGTAGACGATCGGCGTGCCAATCGAGGGCACCGCCCAGACGGCGTGGATGGCGGCCTGAAGCACACGGTGGGCCGCTTCCTGCCGTTCCGGGTCCCGCTGATAGAAATGCTTGAGGGGCGCCAGATCCTTCTCTTCCCGCGCGGTCACCAGCAGGCAGAGCTCCTCCGCAAGCTCTGCGGCGGTCCACAGCAGGGTGTCCTCCAGCGTCGGCGCTGGCGAGTGGGTCTCGAAGTACTCATGGGGCTGAAACCGGCTCAAGTCGACATGTTGCAGGAGGAGATCCAGCTCCAGGCCCTTCAGCCGGTGCAACAGGATGAGCAGGCCGAGCGAGTGCAGCTCTGCCTGGTGCTTGGCCGAGCCGAGATCCTGCAACGCCTTGGGCTGCAGGCCGCTCTGCTGGTTGCGCCGCAGCTTGGGTTGCCCGAGGAGGTCGAAGACTTGGCGGCTGTTGTCCGTCTCCGTGTAGTAGCAGGCGCTGTCGGGGAACATCGGGAAATGCGGATCGTCGCCGAAGACGGCGGTGCGGGCGAGGAGGAGGCCCAGCTCGCTACCGGTCGTCACCCGCATCACCCGGTAGAGGGCGTCGGCGTTGGGAATGGTGAAGTAGCCGTTCTCGCCGCTCTTCAGGACGTAGTCCAGCACCAGGGGACGGCCGTGCTGAAAAGTGACCGGCTCGTGGGGCTCGGCGAGCAGCTCGAGGTCGACCGGCGGATAGACGGCCAGGCGCGCGGGCGGGGCCGGCAGGATCACGTTGTGACCCTCGGCCTGGGCGCGGGCGAGCTGCTGGCGGATGGCGCCGTTCATCGGCGGGCTTTCCTTGACCAGCACGGCGTCGACGCCGATGGCGGCGGCGGTGATCAGCATCTTGATCTGCTTCTCGGCGTAGAGGCGGGCCAGCTCCTCGGCGAAGATCTGCTTCTTGCGCAGCTTGTCGTCGATGGCGCTATGGGCGAAGCCGAGCCGGATGGTGCGGGAGCCGTCCTCCTCCTCGTCGTACATGCCGCCCACGGCGGTGGTGTGAGCGGCCAGCACCTCGGCGGCCAAGTTATCGCGGACGTTCGCGAGATCGTCCCGGATGGCCGCCAAATAGACCTCCTTGAGCTCGTCCATGCGCGAGCTGCCGCGGGCCACGCCGAGGAAGGGCCCGGCCTCGTCGAGATCCGCCAGCTTGTAGGCGGCGACGCTCGCGAGGGGAATGCCCACCACGACCGACTGGAAGCGCTCGCGGCCGCCCGGCAGAGGCCCGCGTTCAGCCAGATAGCCTTCGAGAAAGCGGCTGAACGGCTGGCCCACCCGCCGACGGAGGGCCTCCTCCAGGAAGTGCGCCTTCTCCTCGTCCGGGCTCTCGGGTCCGAGACCGCTGCCGGCGAGGAACTGGCGGATGGCGTCTTGGCGGCCGGCTTCGTCGCCTTGCGCGAAATCCTGAAGTCCGGGGATGGACGGGTCGACGCCGAGCACCGTCAGCTCGACGGTGACGCCGCCCACCGTCCTATAGCCAACGTGGTCCAGCGCTTCAGGATGGCGGCCATGGTCGCGCTGCTGGAGGTCGAAGAGGAGGCGGGTGAACTGCCGTACCTCGGTCCGCGAGCGGCCGGTGATCACCAGCCGCGGCGAGCGCCCCTCGGCGGCGGGGTTGCCCCGGGCAGCTTCCTCGAAGAAGCCGATCATCTGCAGGGCCGTCGCGCCTCCGACCGCGCCCGTGCCGCCGAAGAGGACGTGGACCTGGTCGAAGAACGCGGGATCGGCGGCGGCCCGGCGAAGCTGGGGGCCCAGGCGGTATCGCTTGGAGCGGCTCATGCGGGGATTCTACTTTGCCGGGCCGCCGCCGTCTTCTCAATGCTCGCGGCCGTTGCCGCCGTGCGCGAGGACGTGGCCGTGGCTCCCCGGCTTGAGGACGACCTTGATGCAGTCGTCCTCCTTGTCGCGGAACGTCTTGTAGCCCCAGGCGGCGTCGTCGAGCCCCAGGCGGTGGGTGATCAGCCGCGAGGGATCGATGTCGCCGTTCTGGATGCGTTCGAGCAGCGGTCTCATGTAGCGCATCATGTGAGTCTGCCCCATCTTCAGCGTCAGTCCCTTGCCGAAGGCGGCGCCGAACGGCATCTTGTCCAGGAGACCGCCGTAGACGCCCGGAATGGAGACCGTTCCCGCCTTGCGGCAGGCCAGAATGGCCTCGCGCAGGGCGTGCGGCCGGTCGGTGCCCAGGCGCACGGTCTGCTTGGCCTTGTCGTAGCGCGCCCCGAGCGTGGTGCCGTGCGCCTCCATGCCCACGGCGTCGATGCAGGAATCGGGGCCACGGCCGCCGGTCATGTCGCGCAGCACGTCGACGACGCTGTCCACCTCCTCGTAGTCGAGGGTCTCGGCCCGGCCCCAGGTCTGGGCGAGCAGCAGCCGCTCGGGGAAGCGGTCGATGGCGATCACCCGCTCGGCGCCCAGCATCCAGGCGCTCTGGATGGCGAACTGACCCACCGGTCCGCAGCCCCAGACGGCGACCGTGTCGCCGGGCTGGATGTTGCAGTTCTCCGCCGCCATGAAGCCGGTGGGGAAGATGTCGGAGAGGAAGAGGACCTTCTCGTCCTCGATGCCTTTCTCGATCTTCAGGGGACCGACGTCGGCGAAGGGCACGCGGGCGTACTCGGCCTGGCCGCCGGCATAGCCACCCATCATGTGGGAGTAGCCGAACAGCCCCGAGCCGGACTGGCCGTAGGCCTTCTCCGGGATCAGGGCGTTGGGGTTCGAGTTGTCGCAGGCCGACCACAACTCGTGCTCGCAGAACCAGCAGTGGCCGCAGGCGATGGTGAAGGGGACGACCACACGGTCGCCCGGCTTGAGATTCTTGACCGCGCGGCCGACCTCCATGACCTCGCCCATGAATTCGTGGCCCAGGATGTCGCCCTTCTTCATGGTGGGGATGTAGCCGTCGTACAGATGAAGGTCCGAGCCGCAGATCGCCGTCGAGGTGATGCGCACGACGGCGTCGCGGGGGTTGAGGATCTGGGGATCCGGGACGGTCTCGACCCGGATGTCTTCCTTGCCGTTCCAGCAGACTGCTCTCATCGTTGGGCTCCCGGCCCCGCAGGGCTCTGAGGTCGTTTCTGGATCGATTCCTAGATTGGATTCTTGATGTCGACGAAAGACCGGACGCCGTGGGGCTGGCCCTCGGTGGTGGCGACCTCGCCGGCCTCCATCAGCTCCTTGAAGCGCCGCAGATCCTCGCGCACCTGCTGCTCGGTGATTCCCGAGAGCACCTTGCCCGCCGCCTGGCCGAAGAAGTGGCCGGGCACCTGGTAGTCCAGGGAGACCCGGACCACCGTGCCGCGCTCGCTGGCCGCCTGATCGAAGAACACCGTGCCGGCGTTCTGTACGTCGGAGTCGGGGAGGGAGCGCCAGGAGAGGAGCTTGCCCTCGCGCTCGTCGAGGATCTCGGCGTCCCATTCCATCTTGAAACCCAGCGGGCTCCGGCCCACCCAGTGGGAATGGCGGCCATCGCTCTCGGTGACGGAGTCGAGATTCTTCATGAAGCGGGGAAGGTTTTCGAGCTGCCGCCAGAAGCGGTACAGCTCGTCCGCCGGCTTGCCGATGGTGACGGCGGCCTCGATGGGGACCGGGGACACGGCGTCGGAGGCGCTCTGGGCGAACTTCTCCGGCACCGGCCAGCGGCCGGTGGCGCCGCGGTAGAGCAACGGCGCGCCGGCGGCGGCGATGCCCAGGGTGCGCCAGGACCGCTCTTTTGCGGCGAGGGCCATCAGGGCCGCGCCGGTGAAGATCATGGCGGCTTGGCCGAGCTGGGTCATGAGAGGGGAAGGCTCCTCGTTTTCGAGGTAATTCTGCGATGAGCGTGGAGTAGTGACTTCTCGCACGTGGATGCCTCCTTTGGGAGTGGCGGTGATTCGAAAGTGGCGGCGGTCTCCGCCAGCCCGAAATACCGGCACCGCAAGAGACGTGCCACGAAAGCCCCCGGAAAACCCTCCACTGCTTTGCTTTCCGGCGCCGTTTCCTCTACATTCCGCGCCGCCCATGGCCGACACGAACCCGCTTCCCGCGGTCACCCTCTACACCGACGGCGGCGCCGATCCCAATCCGGGCCTGGGCGGCTGGGCGGCCATCCTCCTGGATCCGCTGACCGGCAAGGCGATGGAACTCTCCGGCGGCGAGCCCCGCGCCACCAACAACCGCATGGAGCTGACGGCGGCCATCCGCGGCCTGGAAGCGCTGAAGCGCCGGTGCCGGGTGCAACTCTTCACCGACTCGCAGTACCTGAGGAAGGGAGTCACCCTGTGGCTGCCCGGTTGGGTCGCCCGCGGCTGGAAGCGCAAGGACGGCGAGCTGCAGAACGAGGATCTCTGGCGCCGCCTGCACGAGCTCATCAAGCTGCACGACATTCAGTGGGACTGGATCAAGGGGCACGCCGGCAACCGCTGGAACGAGCGGGCGGACGAGCTGGCCACCTTGGAGATCCGCAAGCAGCGGGGACAAGGCGCCACCGCGGCACAGCCCGCCGAACCGGTGGACGCCGAGGTCTTCCTGCGCGTCTCCTGCGCCGGCAGGCGGGGCGGCTGGGCGGCGATGATGCGGCGCGACGGCGAAGAAGCGGTGCTCTCCGCCGGCCTCTCCGGCACCACTCCCAACCAGCTCGACCTGCTGGGTGCCGTCGCCGCCCTGGAGAGCCTGCCGCCGGGGATCTCCGTGGCCGTCCATACCGGCTCGGACTATCTGCGCAATGGCGCCTCCCGCTGGATCGAAGGCTGGCGCCGCCGCGGCTGGAAGACCCAGGAGGGCCAGCCGGTGCAGAACCGCGAGCTCTGGCAGCGCCTGGACAAGGCCCTGGCCGGCCGCCGGGTGACCTGGCCGGAGGTCAAAGGCCGGCAGGTGGCGGAGCTGGAAGAGCTGGGAAAGACCGCGAAAGAGGCCGCGGGCTTGGGGCGTTGACCGGCCCCTCGACCCAGGTCCAGCAGTCCGGCCGCTCACGCAGCGCCTCCAGCAGGGCGTAATGAAGAAGGTGGCCGCCGCGCTCGATCTCGACATGGGCCCAGAGCGGGCTGCCGGTCAGCGAGAGGTCGCCGACGGCGTCGAGCGCCTTGTGGCGCACCGGCTCGTCGGGGAAGCGGAGGGCGTTGTTCGGCCCCCGGGATGAGAAGACCACGCAATTGTCGAGATCGCCGCCGAGGCCCAGGCCGCGGCGGTGGAGCTGCTCGACGTCCTCCAGCAGCGCAAAGGTGCGGGCCGGCGCCAGCTCGCTGGCGAAGGAGTCGCGGTCGACGACGAGGTCGATCTCCTGGTGGCCGATCGCCGGATGCGCGAAATCGATGGCGTAGGTGATCCGCAGGCCGGAGTAGGGGGAGATCCGTATCCTTTTGGCTCCCAGCTCCACCTCCAGGGGCGCGGTGACGGCGAGGATGCGCCGCAGCGCCTTCTGCGGACTCAAGCCCGCCGCCTTCAGCAGGTGGAGAAACGGCAGGGCCGAGCCGTCGAGAATGGGCACCTCCGGCCCGTTCAAGTCGACGAAGAGATTGTCGACGTCGCAGACCCGCACCGCGGCGAGCAGGTGCTCGACGGTGGAGATCGTCACGTCGTCCCGCCCCAGAGTGGTGGCGAGCTCGACCGAGCTCACCGAGGTGGAGAGGGCGGGAATCTCGATGCCGCTGTCGGTCCGGCGGAAGACGACCCCTGTGTCCTCCGGGGCGGGGTGGAGCCGCAGGCGTGCAGGCCGCGCGGAATGGATTCCCACGCCGGAGATGGCCACCGGCCGGGCGATGGTCTTCTGGCGGAACTGACTGAACAGGGGATCGGAAGGGCCGGAGCTGGTTTCGGTCATGTCGCTTTGTCGTCTTTGCAGAGAAGATGCCAGGTGGGGACGGCGGAACGTCCTGCCGGGGCAGCCCCTCACTCCCCCGACCCCTCTCTCCCATCGCCCTCCCCCCGACCGGGAGAGAGGGGAGAGCCAAAAAAGGAGGAGTTGCTTTTGGCTGTTCTCCCTCTTCTCCCGGTCGGGGGGAGGGCGATGGGAGGAGAGGGCCGGGGTGATGAGGGTCTTCGAGCCGCATGACCCTCACCCGGTAGTGTCTTCAGGAGCCGACAGTGGGGTTGTCGCTGATACACTCCCCGGATGGCGATCAAGGCTCCCACCAAGGCCCCAACCAAGGGCAGAGACGAGCTGCGCCCCCTCGCTTCCAACCGCCGCGCCCGGCACGAGTACTCGGTGCTGGAGACGGTGGAGGCGGGCATCAAGCTGAGCGGCACCGAGGTGAAGGCGGTGCGCTCGGGGCGCGTGCAGCTCAAGGACAGCTTCGTGGAGTTCCGCGACGGCCAGGCCTGGCTCATCGGCGCCCATATCAGCCACTATACCCACGGCAACCGGGAGAACCATGAGCCCGAGCAGCCGCGCAAGCTGCTGCTCAAGAAGCGGCAGATCGAAAAGTTCTTCGGCCGCACCCAGCTCAAGGGCCTGACCGTGGTACCGCTCTCCGTCTACCTCAAGGGGAACTGGATCAAGCTGGAGATCGCCCTGGTGACGGGCAAGAAGGAATACGACAAGCGGGAGACGGAGAAGACCCGCGAGCTCGACCGCGAGGCCGACGCTGCGGTCAAGACCGGCCGCTGGTGACCGGCGGCCGTCTGCCCCTCGGCCTCACTCGCTCCCGACCTCCTGCCCCTCCTGCCGGCGGCGCCGGCCACCGGTATCCTGAATCCGCTCCAGCGCCGTCTGGCCGCCGTAGCGCGCCACGATACGGTCGTCGTAGTCGTCCGAGATGGTGGCCACGTCGGTGATGGCCCGCAGCAGGTCCCGGGGCTCCATATTGCTGCCGAAGAGCGAGTGGGCGAAGAAGATGTCGTTGCCCACCACCGAGAAGTGGCCGCACGACATCTGGTGATTGAGCTCCAGCAGGCCCGCCAGCAGCTCCTCTTCGAGCTCCACGTCCTGCACGCAATAGGACATGATGACGACCGCGGCTTCGTCGGAACCGAGGGGCTCGACGGAGATTTCCAGCACCGTCGTGCCATAGCGGACGTAGAAATGGTCGTTCTCAGGATCGTGGTACGGCTCGTCGAAGAGCTCGCCCAGGTATTCTCTCAGCTTGTTGAAGGTCTCATGATGGACCGGACTTTCGAACATGATCCTCACCTCCAGAGGCGCCTACTCTAGCAGCAGTTCGGGATCGCCGCGGACGTTGACACCCCAGGGAGTTGGGACTAACGTTTACACGAGCCGAAAACACGCCATCCGAGCCCCGATTTCCTCAGCTTCTGAGGGGGTTCTGACGGAGAGATCCAGGGTACGGCCAACCATTTATCATGTTCGTGAGCTCACCAGACAGGAGGAATTCAATGCAGAGGCGAGGAGGAGTTCTGTGGAGGGTCTTGGGCGCAGCCGTGGCCCTCGGCTCTCTGGCCGCGGTGCCCATGCACGCGGCTGGATTTGGCATCTTCGAGCAGGGATCGAAGGCGATGGGCATGGGCGGAGCCTTCACCGCCCAGGCCGACGACCCCTCGGCTCTGTTCTACAACGCCGGGGGCTTGGCCTTCGTCACGAAGGCCGACGGCTCGATCGGTGTCACCTACATTCACGACACCAAAGCGGACTTCCACGGCGCCAACCCGTTCCCGGGCGATGACTATTCGGCGAAGCAGAAGCCGCTCTCGGCGTTCCCGCCGCACGCGTATTACGTGCAGCCGATCAACAGCACCTGGAAGATCGGCCTCGGCGTCGAGACGCCGTTCGGCCTGACCACCGAGTGGGAGCACCCCCACCAGTTCGCCGGCCGCTTCATTTCTACCAAGGCCGCCCTGCAGGCCTTTGACGTCAACCCGACGATCGCTTGGCAGGTGACGCCCAACTTCGGCATCGGCATCGGTGGCATCGCCCGCATCTCGAACGTCGAGCTGGACCAGGACATCCCGGTCAACAACCCGTTCACCCAGTCGATCGTGAGCGGCGCCTCGCTCAAGCTGAAGGGCGACTTCAACGAGGGCTACGGCTTCAACGCCGGCATCCTCTGGAAGGCGACCCCCGAATTCTCTCTGGGCCTTTCCTACCGCAGCAAGATCACCGTCGACTATACGGGCGATGCCCGATTGTCCCCGATCTCGACCGGCAATGCCCAGCTCGACGCTGCCATCGCCGCCCAGCTACCGCTCAACACCAACCTGCCGGTCAAGACCACCATCGACTTCCCCGCCATGGCGAGCCTCGGCGTGGCCTACAGCTTCACTCCGAGCCTGCTGGTCGAAGCCGACGCCAACTGGACCGGCTGGAGCTCGTTCGAGGAATTGCCCATCACTTTCACCGGCGGCGCGACCAACTCGCTGCCCAGCCAGATCGTTCCCCAGAACTGGAAGGACGTCTACAACTATCGCCTCGGTCTGCGCTGGCAGGCCAACCCGATCTCGCAGTGGCGCCTGGGTTACGTCTACGACCAGACACCCCAGCCCGAGGTCAACGTCAATCCTCTGCTGCCCGACGCGGACCGCATGGGCTACTGCATCGGTTACGGCTACACCGGTTCCTGGAAGGCGGACTTCGCCCTCATGTACCTCCCCTTCAAGGAGCGCACGCGGACCACTCCGGGCGACAAGCCGTTCCTCGGCACCTACCAGACCACCGCCTGGCTGCTGGGCGTGACCCTCACCTTCTAACGCGCGACGACAAGGAGACAGGAAGATGCATCGTGTCAAGTTACCGGCGAGCCTCCTGGCGCTCGCCCTCCTCACGGCCGGGGCCGCATTCGGCCAGGCCGATTTCAGCAAGTACGTCGCCATGGGCGACAGCCTCACCGCCGGCTTTTCGAGCGGCAGCATCAACGCGACTTTCCAGGTCAACAGCTACCCGGCCCTGCTGGCCAAACAGTTCGGTATCTCCGGCTTCCAGCAGCCGCTGGTGAGCCCGCCCGGCCTGCCGGGCATCCTGCAGCTGGCGCGGCTGGTTCCCACTCCGGTGATCCTGCCGACGCCGGGCGCGGGCACGCCCACCAACCTCACTCTGCCGCGGCCCTATGACAACCTGGCCGTGCCGGGCGCCACCGTCCACGACCTGCTGACCAAGACGCGCTCGACCAGCGCCAACGATCCGACGGACCTCGTCCTCCGGCAGGCCGGCTTCACCCAGCTCCAGCAGGGCCTGTCGCTGAGACCGACGTTCGTCACCCTGTGGATCGGCAACAACGACGCCCTCGGCTCCGCCACGGCGGGCACCGACCAGCTCCTCACGCCGCTGGCGAGCTTCGAGTCTGACTACCGGACGATCGTGGGCGCCATCGCCGCGAGCGGCGCCAAGATGGCCCTCGCCAACATCCCGGACGTGACCAGCATCCCGTTCGTCACCACGCTGAGCCGATTCATTCCCGACCCGATGACGGGCCAGCCGGCGCTCATCGCCGGCAACTTCATCCCGCTGATCGGCCCCGACGGTCCGCTGCAGCCCGGCGACTTCGTGCTGCTCACCGCCACCGCCGAGCTCGCCGTGGGGCACGGCATCCCGGTCGCCCTCGGCGGCGCCGGCGTGCCGCTCTCCAATACCGTGGTGCTCAACGCCTCCGAGGCGGCCAACATCCGGGCCCGGGTCAACCAGTACAACGCCGTCATTTCGGCGGTGGCCAATGAGCGCGGCGCCGCTCTGGTCGACGTCAACACGCAGCTCACCGAGCTGGCCACAACCGGCGTCGACGTCGGCGGCATCACCTACACGAGCGCCTTCCTGAAGGGCGGCGTCTTCTCCTATGACGGCGTTCACCCGACCCGCTTCGGTTACGCCTTCATCGCCAATCTCTTCATCGATACCATCAACCAGAAGTTCGGCAATAACGTGGAAGAGGTCAACCTCTTCCCGTTCGTCTTCGGCCAGTCCTCGGCCAGCTCCTCGGCGCAGGCGTCGATCGACCAGTCCATCGACCAGTCCAAGATCGGGCCGCCCTTCATCTTCACCAACGAGGCGAAGCGCAGCCTGCTGCTTTCGCTCGGCGTGCCGGCGAACTACATCGACCACACGCCCGCGGCCCAGACACCGAAGCCGCGCCGTCCGGTCCACAACACCCACCGCTAGATCTCCTCAGAACCCTGGGGGCGCTTGCGCAAGCGCTCCCCAGGGGGCTTCAGCTTTGAGAATCCTTCCAATCTTTCGCCGCGTGTCACGCTTTTTGGCCCGGAAGCACCTATAATTGGATTCTCTTGCTGGTTATTCTTTTTTGCGTTGCAGTCGGTCCATAGGAACTCCCGGGTTGGACCTCCCGGAGGAGAGGCTGGAGGCATTTTTTGTCGGAGGTCCCATGCGCGTGCGAGCGGAAGCGAAGTTCGAGGGCGGGCCCGTTGCGTGGCTCGCCGTGGCGGTCTGGCTGTCGGCCGGTCTGACCGCTTGGGCTCAGCCGGTCCCAGGGACTCAAGGCGGCGCCGGTACTCTCGGCCTACGTGCCGGAGAGAAGGTGACCGCCGGGAAAATTCAGGAGATCTACCGCAAAATCCTCGCCGACTGGTCGGCCGGCGAGACGGAACGGGCACCGGACGAGCTGATCGAGCTCGAAGCGGCCGTCGTGCTGGATTCCGACCCGACGACCCGCAAGCTTCTCCTCAAGGAGGAGCAGGCGGTCATCCACCAGGTCGGCGCGGCCGACCTCGAGGTGCTGGTGCCTATCGCCGTGCTTCACCACGAAGCCTACCGGCGGCTGTTGGAGCGGGGATTTCACGGCCATGCGCTGGCCATGATCCACACCCGCACCATGGCGCGGGACCTGGCCATCCTCTATCACGATCAATCGGGCTCGGAGGGGGCATCGCTCGTCTCCAGCCGGCTGCTCACCAGCCTGGGCGGCCTGCTCCAGCAGAGCGCCCAGCAGCTCCCGGCCGCGGAGATGTTCCAGCAGGCCGTCGAGCTGGACCCGAAGAACGTCGCCGCCCTGCTGGGTTTGGCCACGATCTATGAGAAGAACGCGCAGACCGAGAGCGCCGTCAAGGATCTGCGCCAGGCCCTGGTGGTGGAGCCCGGCAACGTCGAAGGCCGGCTGCGCCTGGCGCTGAACCTCCGGCGGCAGCAGGAGCATCAAAACCATCGAGCCGAGGCGGCGAAGCTTCTCACCGACCTCACCGCCGTGACCGAGCCCTCCTGGGCGACGCCGCTCGCCTTCCAGGAGCTCGCCCGCCTCGACTCGGATGAGGGCAAGACGGCGGAGGCGGAGAAGGTGCTGCGGCAGGCCCTGAAGCGGTATCCGAACGACTTGCGGCTGCACATCCAGCTCGCGGCGGTGCTCGACCGCCGGGGCGCACCGGGCGAGGCCACTGCGCTGGTGGAGAAGGCCCTGAATCTGCCGATGGGGGAGGAGGCCTCGGCGCGTTTCCTCTACAACACCGTGCGGCCGGACGCCTTCGCCGCGGCGCGGACGTTCCTCGCCGAGAACTCGCGCTCCCGGCTGCCGGTGCTGGCGCAGGCGTTGGGCGCGCCGCCGCCGTCGTCAGGAACGGGGGTGGGCCGATGAGGATGAAGAGGGTGCTCCTTCCCGCCCTGGCCGGGCTGCTCCTGGCTGCCGCCGCCTATGGCCAAGCAGCGGGCCAGACGACGGGCCAGGTGACGGTCCGCATCCTGAGCCCGGAGGCCGGCCAGCCGGTCTTCGGCTCCACCGACGTGCGGGTGGGCGTACAGGCCGGCGCCCCCATCGATCGGGTGGAGGTCTTCGTCAATGGCAAGCTGGCGGGTACGTGCAATAAGCCGCCCTACCACGTTCAGATCGACGTCGGCGAGGAAAACGTCAAGCGCGAGTTCCGCGCCGTGGCCTACACCCCCGCCGGCACCTCCGGCGCCGACACCGTGCTGACGCAGCCGGTGACGATCAACGACGAGATGAACCTGAAGCTACGCGTCCTGTTCGCCTCGGTGGTCCGCGACGGCGCGCGGGCGCTCAACCTGGGCAAGGACGACTTCCAGGTGATGGACAACGGCTCTTCCCAGGAGATCGTCACCTTCGGCCGCGACGAGCTGCCGCTCACCGCCGTCCTCCTGCTGGACACCAGCGAGAGCATGCAGGGCAAGCGGCAGGAGGCCGTCCGGCGCGGGGCCAAGGCCTTCCTCGACGGCATGAAGTCGTCGGACGAGGCGATGATGGCCCTCTTCTCCGACCGGCTGCTGCGCTTCACGCCCTTCACTTCGGACAAGAAGGCTCTCGAAACCGCCATCGCCGGCACCCAGGCCGCCGGCGGCACGGCGGTCAACGATTTCCTCTACATGTCCCTCAAGCTGCTCGACGCCCGCCAGGGGCAGCGCGTGGTGGTGCTCTTCTCCGACGGCTCGGACGTGCACAGCGTCCTGCCGGCCTCCGACGTGCTCTGGAAATCGCGGGCCGGCCAGGCGCTCATCTACTGGATTCAGCTCGGCGGCAAGCACGAGTCCTTCACCTCCTCCTGGCGCGACTTCAGGACCAACGACAAGGAATACCAGGAGCTGGAGAAGACGGTGAAGGAGAGCGGCGGCCGGATTTTGGTCATCGAGAAGCTCGAGGAGCTGGAGGACGCCTTCCGCAACGTCCTCAAGGAGCTTCGCGAGCAGTACGCCGTCGGGTATTACCCGAACAACGCCAAGGCCGACGGCAAATGGCACAAGCTCGACATTCGGGTCAAGGGCGGCGGCCGGGCGCGGACCCGCGAAGGGTACGCGGATTACTGAGAGGGCCTACACCAGCTCCGCCTTCCGCGCCCGCCGCAGTGTCTCGCCGCCGAGCAGCCCATAGGCTGCCGCGCCGGTGGACCAGCTCGCGGAATCGAAGATGGGCCGGCCCTCGGCCGGTGCCTCGGCGAGGCGGACGTTGATCGGAATCTCGGTGCGGAACACCTTGGAGCCGAACTGCTTGCGGATGGCGGCCACCACCTCGTCGGTCAATTGAGTGCGGTGATCCACCATGGTGAGGAGGATGCCCAGCAGCTCCGGCGTCCGGCCGAGCCGCGGCTTCAGCTCGTCCACCAGCCCGAGGAAGCCGGTGAGCGCCTCCAGGTCCAGCCGGTGGGGCGCCACGGGGACGATGAAGGCGTCCGCGGCGGCGAGGGCGTTGACGGTGAGGATCGAGAGGCCGGGCGGGCAGTCGACGACGATGACGTCGTAACGCCGGCCGATGGGTGCCAGGGCCTTCTTCAACAGCTTCTCCGGCTTGTGCTTGCGGGCCAGGGCCAGGTCCGTCCCCGCGAGGCGCAGGGCCGCCGGCAGCAGGTGGATGCCGCCGAAGGCCGTCTCCACGATGGCTTCCGCCGCCGTCTTGTCGCCGCTCAGCACCTCGGCGGACGAGGCCTCGACCATTGCTCGCCCGACACCCAGCGAGTAGCTCGCCGAACCCTGCGGATCGAGGTCCACCAGCAGCGTCGCGAGGCCGCTCCGGGCGAACGCCGCCGTCAGGTTGACCGCCGTCGTCGTCTTTCCCACTCCCCCCTTGAGGTTGGCCAAGGCCAGCTTCATGCCGTTCTCCTTTCAGCCTTCTTCAGCACCGCGCGAAAAGATTGTACCTCCCGGGGCGCTCTGGCCCCGAAGATAGGGTATAGTCGCGCTAACTTCTAGGAGAATCGTATGCTTAGTCGACGCTCGGTGCTTCTGTTTCCGATTGCGGTCGTTTGCGGCTTCCTCGGTTTCTCCGTCGTCCTCCCTCTTGCGGCGGCCTCGGGTCCGCTCACCGCCGAGGGCTCGCCGGGAAGTGCGATCAAAGGCTCGGCCCCGGTGACGGTGACGCTCCACCTCTCCGGAGATGGCAGGAACATCCTACAAAAGATGCCGGACCGGCCCGCGGACGGGCCCACCGTGAGGCTGAACCTCAACGGTTTCAAGGCGCCGTCCGGCGCCAGCGTACGGGTCTTCCTCAACTTCCCGCAGGCCGGCGCGGCGAACGGTACCGACGATCGCCACTACGTGGGTGCCATGTCCTCCTTCGACACTCCGGCAGCCGACGCGCCCGGCGACGACATCATCCTCGACGCGGCGCCCACCCTGCGCAAGCTCAGGGGGAAGAACGAACGAGTCCTGTCGGGCGACAACGTCGCCGTGACCCTGGTGCTGGTGGCGGGAAGCGCCCCGGACGACGCCTCGGTCACCCTCGACAAAGTGAGCCTGACCGTCGAGCCCAAGGCGAAGTAAGAGGTTGTTTCAAAAGTGGTTGACGACGACGCCTATGCCGCCAGGGATTGAAATCACCTGGCTACCCTCTACAGTCCCTGCGGGACACGGAAGAACGAGATGGCAGTCCCGGAGGGACAAGCGTCGGTAGCCAGGGATTTCAATCCCTGGCGGCGCCGACGTTGCTGTCTCCCCTTTTGAGACACCCTCTAAGAGGAGAGGAGATCGGGGTGATGAGGGGTCTTCCCGCTCTAGCGCCCCTTCCCGCCCGCTCCCTTCCCAGCCGCTTCGTGGTCGTTGCGCACCACGGTGCCGCCCTTCATCACGAACTCCACCTTTTCCAGTTGCTTGATGTCCGTCAGCGGATCGCCGGGTACCGCGATGAGGTCCGCGAATTTGCCGGGCTCCAGCGTGCCGGTCTTATCCTGAATGCCAAGGAGGTCGGCGGCGTTCAGGGTGGCGGCGCGCAGGATGTCGAGCGGCTTGAGGCCGGCCTCGGTGTAGGTGCGGAACATGTCCAGGGCGGCTTGGCCGCGGGTTTTGCCGGGGAGGGCGTAATAGGCGTCGGAGCCGGCGGCAATGGGCACGCCCAGCTTCACGGCGCGGGCCAGGCGGTCGTGGACGCTGGCCGACATCTTCTCCAGCCGCTCGCGCATCACTTTCTCGTCCTCCGCAGTCGCTCCCGGCTTGCGCAGCACCGCCTCGAAGTCGTCCACCGTGAAATCGGTGGGCACCAGGTAGATCTTCTTCTCGGCCATGCGGCGCAGCAGGTCGTCCGACACGAAGTATCCGTGCTCGATGGAGTCGACGCCGGCGTCGACGGAGAGCGTGACCGCGGCCTCCCCCATGGCATGGGCGGCGACCTTGCGGTGTGCCCGGTGGGCCTCCTCCACGATGGCCTTGAGGTCATCCGGAGAGAAGGTGCCTCCGCCTTCGTTGACGATGAGCTTGATGCAGTCGGCACCGTCGAAAAGGGCCTGCTTCACGGCGCGGCGGCCCTCCTCGGGGCTCGTCACCTCCACGTAGTCCAACGGAACGAGCGCGGCTCCCTCCGAGGAAAGCCTGCGGTATTGCCCGCCGATGGGCGACAGGGCGCGGGTGGAAACCACCATGCGCGGGCCTTGGACCCAGCCGTCCCGGATGGCGTCGCGCAGGGCCACGTCGCCGTTGTGGCCGGAGTTGCCGAGGTCGCGGACGGCGGTGAAGCCCGCCTCCAGCATCTCCCGCGCCATGGCGGCGCCGAGGAGGGCGCGCTGGGCGAGGCTCATCTGCGTGTACATCATCATGGCCGCGCCCTGCTGGTCGCCGAGCCCTGACTGCAGGTTCGAGAGCAGGTGAGTGTGGGAGTCGATCAGCCCCGGCAGGCAGGTGGATGTCCCAAGGTCGATCGTCTTCGCTCCCTCGGGAATCTTGACGCCGGCGCCCGCGGCCGTGATCTTCCCCTTTTCTACCAGCACCACGGCGTTGGCCGCCACCGTGCCGCTCTTGACGTCAATCAACCGGCCGCAGCGGACGGCGGTGGTGGCTGCGGCAGCCGCGAGCGCAGCGCAGGGAATCGTGGCGAGCAGAGCGGCGGCAAGCAGGACGAAACGCTTCGCGCGTGATGGCATTGAGAACCTCCCGGAGTCAGGATTCGGGAGGAAAATATCACGGGGCGGCCGTCGTTCGTGGCCCTACGGGGCCGGACCCTCACTCCCCAACCCCATAGGCGCTAACTTAACGTGTCTCAGAGTTTCCCCCGCCCAAGACCCTCACCCCTGCCCCTCTCCCGCCCCCCCTCACCGGGAGAGGGGTACCCCTGGGGCGTTTTTGCCTTGCTCCCTCTTCTCCCGGTCGGGGGGAGGGCGATGGGAGAAGAGGGCCGGGGTGATGAGGGGTCTTCCGCCGGCTCGGGACAGCACCCGGCAAAGTAGAACTACCGCCGCTTCCGGGCTGCCGCGAGCTCCTTTTCGAACCCCGGCATGATGGCCTTCACGAAGGCGTTCGATACCAGGTTGGAGACGATCTCCCAGGTGCTGGTGCGGGGCTGGCTCAACGGACCGGAGAGATCGGCCACCGTGGCATCCTCGCCGCGGTGGTTCTCCAGGAGGTGAGCGACGCCGCCCACGACCTTCTCGTAGAGCTTCTTGAGGATGGGCTTGTCCTTGTCCTGCTTGGGATCGTAGACCTGCACGTCCGCGAACAGTGGCTTGAGGTAGCCGTCGATGCGGCCATGGTGGACCTTGACCTCGGAGTAGACGGAGAAGGTGCCGCTCGCGACATCGAGCTTGCCGTAAGAGCGTAGGAGATCGTTGAGCGAAGGCAGGTTCGCGTGCTCGACGGCGATGAGGAAATTGAAGTCCGGGCCATTGCGGTCGTCGCGGAAGGTGGCGTTGCCGTGGGCTGTGCCACTGCCCATGAAGCGGCCGGTGAGGCGCGCATGGGTCGGCCCGTTGCGGAAGCCTGTCGAGATGTTGGTCACCTCGAGCTCGCCGCCGTCGACGAAGAGATGGAAGTCATGGCCTGGGACTTTGTTGATGACTCCCACCCGGCTGCGGGTGAGCAGCAGGTGCTTGATGAGCACCGGCACGGGCGGGCTTGGATTGCGGGCAACCTCGGCGACTTTTTTCTCGCGGGTCTTCTCGGCGGCGGCCGTGGCCGTCGCGTGGATGTAGTCGAGGTCGAGGCCGCGGACGGAGACGTCGTCGATCCGCACCTCCTTGTGCCGCGGTCCGTACTCGAACTCGCCGTTGGAGGCGAGGCTTCCCCCCCGAAGCGTCAGATTCGCCTTGGCGCTCAACGGTCGCAACTGATCCAGCGGGACGTTGGACACCTTGTAGAGGGCGTGGACGCCAGGGTAGGGCTGGGCCAGAAAGTCGGCGTTGCCGTTCAGAACGGCCCGGCCGGTGTCGAAGACCACGCCGTCGCCATGGACGGTTGAGGGGTAGATCCGGTCCTGGGACTGGATGTTACGGATGTTGGTGGCCGTGAGGTTGACGTGGGAGATGTGGAGAGGCTTCGACTGATCCTGGTCCAGATAGACCACGTCGCCATCGTTTACCGTGACGACGTTGAACTTCAGGGGATAGATCGACTCCATGGCCTGCTGCCAGCCGCGGTCCTTCACCTTCACCGAACCCCGGCTCTCCTCGAGGAGCTGAGGCAGGTTGACGTGGATGCGAGGCTCAGTGAACACGGCGTCGGCCACCAAGTGGAAGGTGAGCAGCCTCGTCCACTCCACGCTCAGCTTGAGCCGGGGGACGTCCGCCACGGGCGGCTCGGGGTTGGCCTGCTGGCGGATGACCAACTGCTTCAGGGTCAGCGAGAAGCTGAAGGGATTCAGGTGGGCGTGGCCGACGCTCACGGTGTAGCCCTTGAGGTGCTGGTTCATCTTGGCTTCGAGGTTGCGCCGCAGGTACTCGTCGAAGTGGCTGGCCACCAGGACAAGGATCAGGGCCACGACCCCCGCGACTGCCAGCCAGATCCAATGGCGCCGGCTAGGCCTGCGAGGCGTGGGACCGTGAGACCGCTTGGTTTCGGTCGTTTCGGGCTCGGGTTGCGGCTGATCGTCGATAGGGACTCTTGCTGCTTTCGCCATAGGATCTCGGACGGCCCGGTTGGCGAGCCGTCGGGTGAGATGCGTAGCAAGGTCTCTGCCAGGGGGCAGAGTTCCGGAGACTTGGGAACTATGGTTTGCGGCGAAGCTCGAAGTTGTCGAAGTCGAAGGTCACAGGTTCAATTCCATGGGACTCGACACTGGGACCCATACGTCCAGAGCTAAAGGTCGCGTCGGAGACCTGATCGACTTGCTGATCGTTGATGAACAGGGTCAAGTGGGATCCTATAGCGACAACCGCCAGGGAGTTGGTCTGCCCTGGGCGGATAGCCGGGGAGGGAGTCCAGTACCGCAATACGTGCCAGCTTTTCTTGTGGGCCGCCAGGAAATAAGCCTGCTGGCGGATCAGGAATACGTAGTGCTGCACTCCATCCGGGTTCGCCCGGAACATAAGGCCAGCGTCCGCCCTCTCAGGTCCCTGGCTCTTACTCAGATCAATTCTCACGTAGAAATCGGCGGCCGTCGTAGCCGAAGTCCCTGTAACTGGACTGAAGCCACCCTTTTTAGTCTTCGGCGTGAAAGACAAGCGAAGAACACCGGAGGAGATGCGCCCGATCCGGGTACCCAACTTGTCGTCGTGGTTGAGGTTTGAAGGCAGGCCGCTGGCGGAGGTTTCTGCGGAATCAAAGTTATCGGCTACGACTAGCGGCCAGGACTTCGCCTCTGCCAGGAGCGTCATTGTCGCGTCTGGCTGCGCAGGGGTTTCGGCGGAGAGAGCAGGCGAGGGCTCAGGTGAGCCAGCAGGCGACGGCTCAGGTAAGACAGCAGGCGTCTCCTCGACTTCACCGCCCCTATGCTTGTTGGCTTGTGAGATCAGTAGGGCGACCGTCGCCAAGACTACAAAGATCGCCAGAGCGATCCAACTCATCCTGGTACTTTTTTGCCCGACGTGCTGGAGGGAGCCCTCGGCTGAAGGAGTAGGCGAAGGCGCAGAGGAGAGTCCTTCCACGCTCTCGGTAAGCGGCGCTGGTTGAGATTCCGAAGCGGATTCGGACAAGGGCGCTGTATCTGCCGGGACTGGAAAGGCGGCCGCGAGGATTTCAGCGGCGACTTTCGCCACCCTGCGGCTGTCGTCGTCGCGGGCCTCCTCCAAGGCTTTGCGAGCGGACTTGGCCATTCCCGCGTCGCTCCCTCGTAGGAAACGCCTGAGCTCGCGGACAGCACCCTCCCGCACAGTGGCCAAGGGGTGATCCAAGGCCTGCATCAACTCGGCCGGGAGCGGACGGAGCTTGGGTCCCGCGGGGTTGCGAGCGAGAAAGATCTCTCCTTGCTGCTTGGAGGTCGACTTTCCGGGTGTCTGTCGGGGATTTTCTTCGACCACTCGGGCATAGACGTAGTCGTAGAGCTCGTCGACACTGATGAGGCCGTCACCGTTGAGGTCGGCCTCGCCGCTTTCGAGGCCTCTTACCAGATGACGGGTGAAGACCGAGAGCCCTCCCGTGCTGGAAGCTGCGACATCCTCCCAGGCGAGTTGCATCGAGTCACTGGCGGTCAGCACGAACCGCCCGAGGCCGTTGCCCCTGAAGGCAGTCGCCGGGTTGGCCGCCGGTCCCTTAGCTCCGCGCTCGAAGGCGCCGCTGTAACAGCAGTCCAGAATCAGGATCTGCCGGCGAGAGCGGCAGTTGTCCATTTCTTCCGAGATGAAGGCGGCTGGGACGGCGGTTCCCGAGAGCAGCTCTGCCTCGGTATCTTGGACGGCCAGATACAAGCCTCCTCTGTCGTTCCGCAGGCCGTGGCCAGAGAAGTAGAGTAGGAGCAGATCGTCCGGGCTGCGGCCGGAGAAGAAGCGTGCGACCTCTCGCCGCGTTTTGTCGCTGTTCGCATCGAGAAGAGGCTTGACGTCGTCGAAGCCGCCGATTGCCGGATCGGCGAGAACCTTGGCGAGAGCTGCGATGTCGGCGTCAGGCTTCTCGAGTGGTGGGAGGCCCGGGCCGTACGTGCTGTTGCCAATCAGTAGGGCGACTTTGCGGCTCATGGGTTTTCCGGTTTCGCCTCGGTCGGTTTGGCGCCAAGGGTCCGTATCAGCTTTTGAATTTCCGCGTGGCTGAACTCACCCGCCGGGAGCTCTACCTCGAAAGTCGCCGTCTTGAGCTTGATGGTTTTGCCATCTCCGCGTTTGAGCCAAATCTGTAGGAAGGTGACCAGGTTGGGTAGAAACGTGGGCAGGACACCTGCCATGAGCTGCCCGATGACTCCGACCTTCCCCGACTTGGCCCCGTGGCCCGGCTGACCGTCGGAGACCAGATTGGCCGATTCCAAGGGGAGCTCGCGTAGCTCCCTGAGCAAATCGCGGGTCAGCCGGTCGACCTCCTCTGCGTCCGCTCCGCTCGCTCCCACCTCAACCAGCAACTCGACCGGTGTCTCGTCAGCCACGATCACCTCTCTGAACACAGTTGTTTAGAGGAAGTCTAGCATTGGGGCGCGGAAGGATCTAATGCCTCGGAGGGGCAAGGGCATGAATCCCGGGCGCTCTTTGCCAGCCCCGGGTCGAAAGGGGTCCGGCGATCGGTCAAGGCGGGTTCTCGCGGCCCTTCAGGCCGCACCGTATTGTCCTCTCTTCCACCCAGGGCGTCGGCCTCCGGCCTCGGTCCTGGGCTGGGCTCTCCCGACCCGTTGGGCCGGAGGGTAGTTCATCGCCGGCGTCGTCTTTCTGAAAGCAAGAGACGCGGCGGCGCGGTTTTGGGCTGGCGATAATAAAATCGCCGTGCCGTCAGGAGAGTCTGAGCACAAGCTGTTCCTGGGAAGGGAAGGGGGACATCGAAGGCCCGGCCGGCCCAAGGGGCCGGGAGAACGGAGCCCAGGGCCGAGGCCGGAGGCCGATGGGAAACGCCGGGCAAAAGCGCCGCGGACCGGGGCACCGATGTGCTGTGAAATCGGATCTGCTGCGGTCGCACTTGACACAACTGTGCAATTTTGCCTACACTTCGCCCACTTCTTGCTCACACTGGCTCATCAGATCAAATCGTCAGGATGGAGTGCCGTACCCGGCTTCGCTTTCCGTGCGGAGCTCGTGTCAAAAGGGAGACTCGCCGATGGGTGGTGTAGCCCGGATCCTCGTTGTCGCTATGGTCGCCTGCACTGGTGTGCTGCTTCCGCTCGTCGCAGCGGCCGATCCGCCGGCTCGCGAGGCGTTCGCCAAGCTCAAGGCGCTACGCGGTGAATGGCAGGGCACGAGCAACAAAGGCAAGAAGGTACACCTGAGCTACGAGCCGATCGCCGGCGGCACGGCGATCCTGGAGACCTTCCGCGAGGAAGGCTCCGGACTGGCCATGTCGACCGTCTATCACCTGGACGGCGAGCACCTGATGCTCACCCACTACTGCGTTTCGAACAACCAGCCCCGCATGCGGGCGCTGCTGCCGGCGCCCGAGCCCTCCACTCTGCAGTTCGAGCTGTTCGACATCACGAACCAGAAGGACCCCAACGACGGGCACATGCAGCGGGCCGCCCTCCATATCCTGGACGACACCCACCTCACCAATGCCTGGACCTTCTTCGAGAAGGGCAAGGAGTCCTTCACCGAGACCGGCACCTACGAGCGGGTGAAGGCGAAGTAGCGGCAAGCGCCAGCGGCCACTGAATGGTCGCGGCGTGCAGTGCGTCATCAAACAGCAGCTACAGAGTTTGTTTCCTGCCCGCGCGGGCGGGCGGGCGTCTCATAACCGAAGGAGGGGCCAGATGAAGAGTTTGAAACTGCGGGTCGCGTTCGCTGTCGTGCTGTGCCTGACGCTGAGCGTCGCTGCCGTGGCGCAGGAGGACCCGGGCAAGGCGATCATCGGCGGCAAGTTCCCCAGCGCCGGGGTCGACATCATCAACCACCTGCTCACCGTCGGGCTGTACTCGGTGCAGGGTAACGGCGAGCCGGGCGAGCTGCTCGAAACCTTGAAGTTCAAGGGGCGCATGCTGGTCGAGCGCGGCGACCCGTATGTGAACAAGGACGGCTACCGCCAGATCCCCTTCGTGGTGAAGAGCTGGGAGGCGTTCGGCTGGAGCAACAAGCTCAACTCGCTCGTCACCTACTCGACCGCTGGAGTCGACCAGAAGGGGAGCATCATCACCGCCCAGCAGAAGGGGTCGAACTTCCCCGCCAAATTTCTCTTCCACGTCATCTTCAACGTCAACGCTTTCGGCCAGAGTCTCACCCCGGAACCGCACTGCGGCACGCCTGAGGGTGACGGCTTCATGGAAGTCCCGCCGAGCGGCAACCGGCTGACCAGCCCGGCGATCACCAAGTTCGACGTGACGAGGATCCAGGCCGATCATCCGACCCTGGGCAAGGTGATGCTCGTTCCGGTGCTGTGCGAGGACGAGGGCGGAACCACGCTCGTCACCTACACCACGGAACAGAAGAAGACGCTGAATCTGCCGAGCGAAGGAAACCCGGCGGTCGATCTGCCGCATAGGCAGATGCGCTAGCCTGCCATTCGCCGGTACTTGACGCGACCCGAAACGAAGAAGGCGGACCGATGACCCTTGGGCTCTGGCTCCGCCGTCTGCCGTTTCCACTCTCCCCCACCAGCCGTCCTTCGCGCGCAGCCGTTCCCGGCCCGCGCGGCCTCCATCTGCTCGCCGGCCTGCGCGCGATGCGGCGCGACCGCCTGGGCTTCGTGTTGCGCGCCGCCGAGGAATATGGCGACATCGCGCTCTTCCGCCTGCCGGGGCGCCCCCTCTTCCTCGTCAATCACCCTGCTGGAGCCCAGCACGTGCTGCGCGACAACGCCCGCGGCTATGTCAAGGGTGCAGGGCTGATCGACGCCGGTCTGCTGCTCGGCAAGGGCCTGCTGACCAGCGAAGGCGCCCAGTGGGCCGCGCAACGCCGGCTGGTCCATCCGGTCATGACACCAGGCCGCATGCGGCAGTTCGCCGAGCAGACGGTCGCTGCCGCTACGCGAGCGCTCGACCGCTGGCAGGAACAGGCCGCAGGCGTCACCACCCTCGACATCGGTGAAGCGATGGCCGGACTGACGCTCGACGTGCTGGGCCATACCCTGCTGCGCGGACCGCTGGCGACGCAGCAGGGCCTCGCCGAGTGCTTCGACGAAGTCCAGCGCTGGGCACTGCAGCGAATGGCCGCGCTCGTCCGCCTGCCGCTACGGCTGCCGACGCCGGCCAACCGCCGCACCACCCACGCGCTCCAGAAGCTGAGAGCTTTCGCCGACGCCCTGATCGAATTTCGCCGCCACGAGCGTCTGGACGGTTCGCCGGGCGGCGACGGCGATACCTTGGACGCCCTCCTCCTGGCGAGCGGCGGCGCCGCGACCGGTGTCGAGCTGCGAGCCGAGGTCCTGACGCTGCTCCTCGCCGGTCACGAGACCACCGCCGCGGCGCTGGCCTGGGTCTGGCACCTGCTGGCGCACAATCCCGCCGCCCGCGACCGGCTCGAAGCCGAGCTCGACGGTGTTCTCGCCGGCAGGGCACCGGGCTTCGACGACGTGCCGCAGCTCGCCTACACGAAGATGGTGGTGCAGGAGACGTTGCGCCTCTATCCGCCCGTGTGGATGCTCTCTCGCCGCGCGCTGGCAGCCGACGAGGTGCTCGGGCACCGGGTGCCGTCTGGCGCCGATGTCCTGGTCAGCCCGTACTCGCTGCACCGCCACCCGCGCTACTGGGAGGAGCCCGACGAGTTCCGCCCGGAACGCTTCGCGGCCGGCGGTCCGCCCTATCCCGCCGCCTACATGCCGTTCGGTCTCGGCCCACGCGCCTGCCTGGGCAGTGCCTTCGGCCTGCTCGAGGTCGTCCTCGCCGTGGCCACCGTGGCGCAGGCATGCCGCTTCGACCGCCCGCCGTCCGCCCCTCAGACCCAAGCGCTGGCGCTGCTGACCCTCAAGCCGCTCCATCTCGAGATGGTGTTGAGCCGCCGATGCCGCCGATGACCGCAACACGAACAGACAGGACGCTCCGCCTCCCGTGCTGCGCCTGACCCGCTTCGCGCTCCGCCATCCGCTCGCCTGGATGGCGGCGACCGCCGTGCTGACGCTGTTCTTCGGCGCCTGCCTGCAGCGGCTCACCCTCGATACCGACGGCGCGTCGCTCCATCCCGCGTCCAATCCACTGGTGCTGCAGTCGGCGGCGGACCGCGAAACCTTCCACGACGCCGAGTGGCTAATCGTGCTGGTACATCAACGTCACGACGGACCTCCCGTCGCGTCGCCGCGCGGCTTCGCCCTCCTGCGCCAGCTCGACGGCGCGCTGCGCGCGTTACCCGGCATTCGCAGCGCCGGTGTGCGCTCGCTCGCCAGCTGGCCTGAGGTGCGCGTCGGTACCGACTCGCTGTCGGCAGCCTCGCTTCTCGACGACGTGCCGGCCGATCCCGCCGGCTTCGCCGCCCGCCTGCAGCAGATCCGCCGCCACCGTTTGGTCGGCGGCCTGCTACTGAGCGCCGACGGCACCACCGCGGCGCTCTACGCGCCCGTCCTGCCGAACGTCCGGCGCCAGCAGGTGCTCTCCTCCCTGGACCACTTCGTCGCCTCGGTCCACCAGCCGTTCGAGCTGCGATTGACCGGCCCTCTGCTCGCCGAAGCACGCCTCGGCGAGGCCGTCCTCGCCGACCTGGCGCTCCTCATTCCGTTCATGGTGACGGTCCTCGCCGTCCTCTTCTGGCTGCTGCTGCGCAGCGTCGGCGCGCTGGCGGTGCTCGCCGTCGAGGTCGGCTGCGTGCTGGTGTGGACGCTCGGCGCCATGGCGCTTTTCGGCATCCCGATCACGCTGGTGACGACGCTGCTCCCCGTGCTCCTCATGGCGACCGCCATCACCGACGAGGTGCACCTCTTCGAGCGCCTGCAGGAGACGCTGCGCGACGCGGCCGCGCGGACGCCCGGCGTGGCGCTCTCGCGGAACGACCTGCGCGCCGCGCTGCTCGCCGCGATGGGCGAGTTGGAGCACCCGACGATCACCGCCGCGCTGACCACCGCGCTCGGCTTCTTCGCCTTCCCGTTCACTTCGATCAAACCGCTCCAGCACTTCGGGTTCTTCAGCACGATCGGCCTGCTGATCGCGGTCCTGCTCAGCTTTTCGACCGTGCCGGCGCTGATGAGCCTGCTGCCGCTGCGCTGGTTCCTGCCCGCCGGAGCGCACGAAGAGCGGCGCGGCTGGCTGGCGCGGCGGGCGGCGGACCCTGGCCGCATGCTCTGGTTCGAACGCTGGATCGCCCGGCACGAACGGCTGGCGATCGCCCTCGCCGCCGCGCTCGTGGCGCTGGCGATCCCCGGGGTGCTCCGCCTGCGCGTCGCCGACAACTGGACGGCGAACTTCGACCCGGCGTCGAGCCTCGTCACCACCCAGCGGATGCTCGACCGCGAGCTGTGGGGGAGCTACCGTTTCGACGTCGTGCTCGACTCCGCACCCGGCTTCTTCAACACACCGCAGGGCGTGGCGCTTAGCCAGGACGTGGCGCAGCTCGCCGCCGCCGCTCCCGGAGTTTCGGGTGTCGCCAGCTACCTCGACCCGTTGCGCGAGATCGCCGCCGCCTTCGGCGAGAGCGCCGACCTCCGCCGGCTGCCGCCGGAACGGCTGGATGACATACTGACCCTGGCGCAGATCTCCGACGATCCGCTCAGCCTGTCGTCCTGGGTCGACGGCGCCGGCGCCAAGGTGCGCCTGCAGCTCTTCCTGAAGGGAGAGGACTACGACCGCGATCGCCGGCTGGAAGCCGCCGTACGCTCCACGCTGTCCAGCCGCCTGCAGGGCACGCCGGTGCGCTGGCACTTCAGCGGCGACGTGCCGATCGGTCTCGAGATGGTGCGCGAGATCGTCCTCAACCAGCTCCGCTCGCTCGGCCTCACCGCCCTCACCACGCTGATCCTCGTCTTCTGCCTCGAGCGCAGCCTCAAGGCCACTATCGCCGTCCTGCTGCCGGTCTTCACCGCCTCGCTCCTGGTCTTCGCGGCCATGGGCTATGCCGGCGTCCCTCTGGGAGTCGCCACCAGCATGTTCGGCAGCCTCGCCTTGGGAGTCGGGATCGATTTCGGACTGCACTTTCTGCACTCCTACCGTCAGGAGCAGGCGCGCGAAGGGAACCACGCGGCCGCGCTGGCCGCGACCTTCCGCAAGACCGGCAAGGCACTGCGCTGGGGTGTCACCGTGCTCGCTCTGAGCTTCCTCGTGCTCCGCTTCTCGGCTCTGCGGCCGAATCACAGTCTCGGCGAGCTCCTCGCCGCCGCAATGCTCTCGTCCTACGTCATGACGCTGCTGCTGCTCCCGGGTCTCGTGCAGTGGGCCACCCGGCCGGTCGAGGTCGTGCGGTTGAGCGCGGAACCGGAGGCCGCAGGATGAACCGCAGGCGCCGGATAGTGATGGCAGCGGCAACCGCACTGCTCGCCTTAGGTGCGGCCCGCTGGGTGCCGTGCGCAGCAGCGACTCCGGCCGCCACGGCCGGCGCGCTCCTGCACGAGATCGAGATGCGCTTTCGGGGCACTCCCCGCATCGTGCAGCTCGACATCGAGACCGAGCGACCGCACCGCGAAGGAGTCGAGGAGGTACTTGCCGGCGAGCCGATCCGCCTGATCGGCGCCGTCAACGGCGACGCGCAGCAGACCGCCATTCTCTTCGTCTTCACCCGCCCCAAGCGCACCCGAGGCACCGGCCTGCTCATCAAGGATCCAGCGGGCTCCGCGCCGGACAGCATGTGGTACCACATGCGCACCTTCCGCCGCTTCCTGGAGATCCCGCAGACCTCCTTGAAGCTGCTCGTCCCCGGCACCTGCCTCACCTACGAAGACGCCCGTGGGTTCCTCTCCGCCGATCTCTACACCTTCCGCGATCTCACGCCGCCCGCCGGAGCAGCGCGGCAGCCCAATCAGAGACTCATCGAAGCCCGGCCGAAGACCCCGGCGCTCGAACGCGACCTCGGCTTCAACGCCCTCCGCCTCACCGTCGACCGCCAGCGCCTCGTCCTCCTCCACATCGACTACCTGGGAGCCGGCGGCCAGCTCCTCAAGACCTACGAGATGGAAACCGCCGCGCAGTTCGGCAGCATCTGGCTGCCCTCCAAGGCCCGGGTGAACGACCTGCAGGGGGCGATCACCAGCGTCTTCACCCAGCGCTACTGGCCGCTCAAGCAGCGGCTGCCGGATTCGCTGTTCGAGGTGGAAGTCGAGAAGGAGACGCTGCTGGAGCGGTTTCAGGCGGCGCTGGGGCGGGTGGGGGTGGATGTCCCCGAATGAGCTCGCCTTCGACCCCCCCGCACCTCCTCGGAGGCTCTTCCAACGGAGCGTTGGATTCTTCCAACGTGACGTCGGACTTTCCGATGAGCCATTGGACTTTTCCAACGGAGCGTTGGATTCTTCCAACGTGACGTTGGACTTTCCGATGAGCCGTTGGACTCTTCCAACGGAGCGTTGGATTCTTCCAACGTGACGCCGGACTTTCCGATGAGCCGTTGGACTCTTCCAATGGAGCGTTGGATTCTTCCAACGTGACGTCGGACTTTCCGATGAGCCGTTGGACTCTTCCAACGGAGCGTTGGATTCTTCCAACGTGACGCCGGACTTTCCGATGAGCCGTTGGATTCTTCCAACGTGACGTTGGACTTTCCGATGAGCCGTTGGACTCTTCCAATGGAGCGTTGGATTCTTCCAACGTGACGCCGGACTTTCCGATGGGCCGTTGGATTCTTCCAACCGAGCGCCGCCCGCCTGCTGTACACTCCCGCAGCGTTTCGAGGGTCCACCATCGACTGCCCGTCCCAGGAGGAGAGGGCCGCCATGAGCACGGGATCGAGCCCGGGTTTCGCCCGGCGCCTGACGTTGTTCGATGCCACGATGATCGTCATCAGCGGCATCATCGGCTCGGGCATCTTCATCAATCCCTATGTCGTGGCCCAGAAGGTCCACACGCCGTTCCTCATCCTGGGAGTGTGGATCGCCGGCGGCGTCATCGCCCTGTTCGGCGCCTTCGTCTTCGCCGAGCTGAGCACGGTGATGCCGAAGGTGGGCGGCCAGTACGCCTTCTTCCGCGAAGCGTTCTCGCCGCTGGTGGCCTTCCTCTATGGCTGGGGGCTGCTGCTCATCGTGCAGACCGGGGCGACGGCGGCGGTGGCCGTGGCCTTCGCCCAATATGTGGCGCGGCTCGTGAGTCTGCCGGACGGCTCGACTCCCTGGCTCGCCGCGGCCATCCTCGTGTCGCTGGCGGCCTTCCATGCCCTGGGCATCAAGCCGGGGGCCATCGTCATCAATCTCCTTACCTTCAGCAAGACGGTGGCGATCGCCATGCTGATCGTGGGCGCCTTCGTGCTCACCAAGAAGTCGGGCCTCACCTGGGAGCCGCTGGTGCCGCCGGATCTCGGCGGCCTCAATCTGCTCTCCGCCTTCTTTGCGGGGCTGGTGCCCGCCATGTTCGCCTATGGCGGCTGGCAGAATCTCAACTACGTCGCGGAGGAGGTGAAGGAGCCGCAGCGCAACCTGCCGCGGGCGATCCTGATCGGCGTCTTCTGCGTCATCGCCGTCTATGTCTCGGCCAACGTGGCCTACGTGCACGTGCTGGGAGCGCCGGACCTCGCCGCGACGAAGACGCCCGCCGCCGAGATGGCCTCCCGCCTGGTGGGCGAGACGGGCGCCAGGGTCATCAGCCTCCTGATCGTCATCTCCACCTTCGGCTTCATGAATCTGGCGCTGCTCTCGGCGCCCCGCGTCTACTACGCGATGGCTGCGGACGGCCTCTTCTTCCGCCGGCTGGCGCGCCTGTCGCCCCGGTTTCGGGCGCCGACCGCGGCGATTCTGCTCCAGGGATGTCTCGCCGCGGTCTATGCGCTGGCGAACACCTACGACAAGCTTCTGGGCTACGCAGTGTTCGCGGACTGGATTTTCTTCGCCCTCGCGGGCGCCTCGCTCATGGTTTTCCGGCGCACGCTGCCGGAAGCGCCGCGGCCATTTCCCGTGCCGGGTTATCCCGTGGTGCCGCTGCTCTTCATCCTGGCCGGAGCCGGCATCGTGCTCAACACCTTTTTCGCGGACACCCGCAACGCCCTCATCGGCACGGCCATCTTCGCCCTGGGAGTGCCGGTCTATTATTTCTGGCGGGGGCCGACCCATGGAAAGATATCCGCATGACCAAACATAGCGTCTACATGCGCTGGGCCAAGGAGCATGCGGCGGCGCGGTACAACCTCGCCAACAGCGGCATGGTGCCGATCGGCGTCGAGGATCTCGATCTGGAGCCGGGCGACGTGCTGATCAACGGCGACAACCGGGACGGCTATCCGCAGCTTCTCGAGGCGATCGCCGCGCTGTACAAGCTGGATACTCCGCAGGAGGTGGTGACGGCCGGCGGCACCTCGGGGGCCAATTTTCTCGCCTTCGCCACCCTGATCGAGCCCGGCGACGTGGTGCTGGTGGAGCAACCGACCTACGAGCCGATCCTGGCCGCTCTCAAGTTCTTCGGCGCCGAGGTGCGCCGCTTCTCCCGGCGTCACGAGAACGGCTATCACCTGGATCTGCGCGAGCTTCGCCTGCAGCTGGCTGACAAGGTGCGCCTGGTGGTGCTCACCAACCCGCACAACCCCAGCGGCGTGATGCTACCGCCGTCCGAAGTCGGTGAGCTGTGCATGATGGCCGAGATCGAGGGCACCTGGGTGCTGGTGGACGAGGTCTATCGCGACGTCTGGTTCGAGGCGGCGCCGCCGAGCCACGTCCACCTGGGACCCAACGTTCTGGCTACCAGTAGCCTGACCAAGACCTACGGCCTTTCGGGTTTGCGCTGCGGCTGGATCCTCTGCGGCGAGCCCAAGATCGCGGCCCGGCTGCGGCGGACTTTCGATCTGATGGACGCCGGAGGATCGGTCCCCAGCGCCACCCTCGCCCTCGCGGCCCTGCGGCAGCTTCCGCGTCTCATTGCCCGCAGCCGCGCCGTCCTCGACCCCAACATCGAGCAGGTGCACGCCTTCCTGGCCGAGCACGCCGAGTGGCTCGATTGCGTGGTGCCCGAGCGCTCCATGACCGTCTTTCCACGCCTGAAGAAGGAAGAGGACAGCGAGGAGCTCCACGACTGGCTGCGCGAGCAGGAGACCTCGATCGTGCCGGGAAAATTTTTCGAATGCCCGCAGCACTTCCGGCTCGGCTTCGCCCTTCAGCCGGAGATCGTGGCCTTGGGACTGCGGGAGCTTTCGGACGCTCTGCAGCTACTGGCGCAATCTCACTGAGCCCGCCGCGGGGCGATCTCGTTGTCCTGTAGGAGGCTCAAAAGGGCAGGGTCCAGCTCCGGCGGGCGGTTGTTGGAGGCGGGAGTGACCTGTTCCCGGACGCTGAGGCGCAGGAGGTTGTACCGCACCGCCTCGTCGCCGCAGATTCGGCAGCCGTCGATGAAGTGGGCTACCACACGCCGTGCCTCGTCTCGGTCCAGACGTCCTTCCACGAACCGGCGCAGATCCTCGCGGCTAGGATGCTCTTCCACGCGACACCCCCTGTTTCAAAGCCAAGTTTCGTTACCCGTCTTGTACTGGCAGGCTCAGAGTACCGGGGGATTGTTACAAGCTCCATTACGCGAGGCTCAAGCTTCTCCAGGCGTTCCCGCAATCTTCCCCCGCCCAAGACCCTCATCACCCCGGCCCTCTTCTCCCGCCCCCTCCGCACCCCCCTCACCGGGAGAAGAGGGAGAACAGCAAGCCCCCTCATCACCCCAAGCCTCTTCTCCCATCGCCCTCCCCCCAACCGGAGAAGGGGGAGCAAGGCAAAAACGCCCCAGGGGTACCCCTCTCCCGGTGAGGGGGGTGCGGAGGGGGCGGGAGAGGGGCAGGGGTGAGGGTCTTCGGGTGGGGGAACGCCGGGAGAAGAGGGCGGGGCGAGAGGACCAATCCGGCGGCGGCACGGCCCCTGCATTGCCTCCGCTCCCGATGAGCGAGAGGAAGACTCCCCCCGAGAAAGACGCATCCCGCCGGCTGCCCGTGGGTGCCGAAGTGGCGCCGGGAGGCGTTCACTTCCGGGTCTGGGCGCCCCGATGCCAGCAGGTGGAAGTGGTGTTCGAGGAGGACACGGGCGAATGGCCGGTCGAGATGGACCTGGCTCCCGAGGCGGACGGCTACTTCTCGGGGTGGACCGCGGGGATCAGCGACGGCGCCCTCTATCGCTACCGGCTCGACGGCGGCGACGCGTTTCCCGATCCGGCGTCCCGCTTCCAGCCCGAGGGACCCCATGGCCCGTCGCAGGTGGTCGATCCTTCGAAATTCCGGTGGACCGATGCGGAATGGAAGGGCGCCGGCCGCGAAGGGCAGGTCCTCTACGAGATGCACATCGGCACCTTCACCCAGGATGGGACGTGGGAGGCCGCGGCGCGGGAGCTGCGGGCGCTGGCCGAGCTCGGGATCACGGTGATCGAGGTGATGCCGGTGGCGGAGTTCCCCGGCAGTTTCGGCTGGGGCTACGACGGCGTCGACCTGTTCGCCCCCTATCACGTCTATGGCGGGCCGGACGACTTCCGCCGCTTCGTGGACCGCGCGCACGCCGTGGGGCTCGGCATCATTCTGGACGTGGTCTACAACCATCTCGGACCGGACGGGAACTACTTCAAGCAGTTTTCCGAGCACTACTTCACCGACAAGTACACCAACGACTGGGGCCAGGCCCTCAACTTCGAGGACGCGGAGCCGGTGCGCGAGCTCTTCATCGCCAACGCCGGCTACTGGATCGACGAATACCACCTCGACGGGCTGCGGCTGGACGCGACGCAGGACGTACAGGACGCTTCCGCGGATCACATCCTGGCCGCCATCGGCCGCCGGGCTCGCGAGGCCGCGGGCGCCAGGCGCATCTACATCACCACCGAGAACGAGCCCCAGGACACGCGGCTGGTGCGGCCACCGGACGAGGGGGGCTACGGCTTCGATTCGCTGTGGAACGACGACTTCCATCACTCGGTGATGGTGGCGCTGACCGGGCGCAATGAGGCCTACTACTCGGACTACCGTGGCACGCCGCAGGAGATGATCTCGCTCGTCAAGTACGGCTATCTCTACCAGGGGCAGCGCTACTCGTGGCAGGAGAAGCGGCGGGGCACGTCGGGCCTCGGCCTGCCGGCGTCGGCCTTCACCAACTTCCTGCAGAACCACGACCAGGTGGCCAACTCCGCGCGCGGCGACCGCGTGCACAAGCTGGCGAGCCCGGGCGGCTACCGGGCGCTGACGGCGCTCCTGCTGCTGGGGCCGGGAACGCCGTTCCTCTTCCAGGGGCAGGAGTTCTGCGCCTCGGCGCCCTTCCTCTACTTCGCGGATCACAACCCGGATCTGGCCGCGGCGGTGCGCAAAGGGCGCCTGGAGTTCCTTTCCCAATTCCCCAGCATCGCCATGCTGGCGACGCAAGCGGGTGTGCCCGATCCCGAGTCACCGGACACCTTCGCGCGCTGCAAGCTGGACCTTACAGAGCGCGAATCCCACGCCGAGGCCATGGTCCTGCACCGCGATCTTCTCAAGCTGCGGCGGGAAGACCCGGTCTTCCGCGCCCAGGGCGCCGGCTGGCTCGACGGCACCGTCCTGGGGCGCGAGGCGTTCGCCCTCCGTTTCTTCGGCGAGACCGCGGGCGACCGCCTGCTGATCGTGAACCTGGGAATGGATCGTGACCTGGAGCCGGTGCCGGAGCCCTTATTGGCGCCGCTGACGGGATCGCGCTGGGAAGTCCTGTGGTCGAGCGAAGACCCGAAATACGGCGGCAGCGGCGCGCCACCGCCGGAGGATGACGAGGGATGCTGGCGGCTCCCCGGCCAGGCGGCCGTGGTGCTGGGATTGGTGGAGAGCGACCCTGCGGGGCGGACCCTCACCCGCAAAGGCGCTGACTTTGCGGGCTGAGAGGTCCCCCGCTCAAGACCCTCACCCCTGCCCCTCTCCCGACCACCCCATCCCCCTCCCCGGGAGAGGGGTACCCGGCTGGGGGACCAAGCTGTTCTCCCTCTTCTCCCGGTGAGGGGGGCGGGAGGGGGCGGGAGAAGAGGGCCGGGGTGATGAGGGTCTTGGGTGGGGGAAAGGTAGGACCCGACAAGCAGGAAAGGAATGGAGACGACATGATCGCACCCGAGAGATTCATCCCCCAGTTAGACGTGGCGGCCGAACCCGAGCCTGCCCCGAAGCCTGTCCGGGAAGACGTCCCCCTGGCCCCGCTGCCCGCCTCGCTGCTCACCCGCGAGTGGCTGGTCACCAACGGCCTCGGCGGCTACGCCTCCGGCACGTTGTCGGGAGTGCCCACCCGGCGCTATCACGGCCTGCTGGTGGCGTCGCAGCCGGCGCCGCTGGGCCGCATGCTCATGCTCGGCGAGGTGCAGGAAGTGCTGCGGCTGCCGGACGGCACCATCGTCCGCCTGGGCGGCGAGCAGCGGGCAGGCCAGGAACCTGCGGCTCCGGGAGCCGGCCATCTCAAGGACTTCCGCATGGACTGGGGCTTGCCGGTGTGGAGCTACGAGGCCGGCGCCTTTCGGATGGAGAAGCGCGTCCTCCTCGCGCATCGCCAGAACACTGTGCACGTCTTCTACCGGCTGACGGCAGGAGAGGGCGTGGTGCGTTTGGAGATTCATCCCACCGTCCACTTCCGGCCGCACGACGCGCCCGTCTCGACGCCCCTGGGCAGCGGCTACCAGATCACTGCCGTCGAGGGCCGCTACGAGCTGACCTCGCCCTGGCCCAACCTGCCGCCGCTGCGCCTGGCCCTCGACGGCCATACCCCCACCTTCACCGTGGCACCGCGCAGCATCGAGGACATTTACTACAGCGTCGAGGACCGCCGCGGCTACGAGTCGGTGGGCGACCTCTGGAGCCCCGGCTTCTTCGGCGCCGCCCTCTCACTGGGCGAGGACACGGTGTCCCTCACCGCTTCCACCGAGAGCTGGGAGGTGATCGGCGCGCTGCATCCTGCCGAGGTGGCAGCCGCGGAGCTCGAGCGGCGGCGGCGGCTGATCGAGGCCGCCGTCCCCGCGGCCCACTCCGGCGCGGCGGCGGAGCTGGTGCTGGCGGCGGACGACTTCGTGGTCACTCCCGGCCGCGCCGAGGACGCCGCCCGCGCCCACGCCGCGGGCGACGAGGCCCGCAGCGTCATCGCCGGTTATCACTGGTTCACCGACTGGGGACGGGACACGATGATCAGCCTCGAAGGGCTGACCCTGACGACGGGCCGCGCGCTCGAGGCCGGCTACATCCTCCGCACCTTCGCCCGCTACGTGCGCGATGGGCTCATTCCCAACCTGTTTCCCGAAGGCGATCGCGAGGGCCTCTACCACACCGCGGACGCCACGCTCTGGTTCTTCCACGCTCTCCATCGCTATCTGCAGGCGACGGGCGATTGGGAGACCCTGCGCGTCCTCCTGCCCACGCTGCTCGACATCGTGAACCATCACCTCTCGGGCACCCGCTTCGGCATCGGCGTCGATCCGGCCGACGGCCTGCTGCGCCAGGGCGCCGAGGGCTACCAGCTCACCTGGATGGACGCCAAGGTCGGCGACTGGGTGGTGACGCCGCGGCGGGGCAAGGCGGTGGAGATCAACGCCCTCTGGTACAACGCCCTGCGCCTCCTTCAGGGTTGGGTGGCCACGCATGGCGATCCCAGCATGGCCGAGGCGTCGGCCCGCAACCTGGGAGCGCACGCCGAGCGCTGCCGTGAGTCGTTCAACCGGCGGTTCTGGTACGCCGAGGGCGGCCATCTCTACGACGTGGTGGACGGAGTTCTGAACGACGAGCCGGGGGACGATCCCGCCTGCCGGCCCAACCAGCTCTTCGCCATCGCCCTGGAGCACCCGGTGCTGGACGAGGCGCGCTGGGAGCCTGTGCTGCGGTTGGTCACCGAGCAGTTGCTCACTCCTGTGGGCCTACGCTCCCTGGCTCCGGGCCATCCCGACTACAAGCCTCGGTACGATGGCGACCTGCGGGCCCGCGACGCCGCCTATCACCAGGGGACGGTCTGGGGCTGGCTCATCGGTCCCTACGTGGACGCCTTCTTGCGCGTCCATCCCGGAGATCTCTCGCGGGCGCGGCAGCTTCTGGAAGGCTTCGTCCCGCATCTCGGCGAGGCCTGCCTCGGCAGTATCAGCGAGGTCTTCGACGCCGAGGCCCCCTATACCCCACGTGGCTGCGTCGCCCAGGCCTGGAGCGTCGCCGAGGTGCTGCGCTGCTGGGTGAAGACGGCGGGGCCGGAAGAGGCGGCCCAGGCGATGTCGGTACGGGAAGAGGAAGTGGTGACAGATAGGGGATTGTAGGTTTTGGATTTGCGGATAAGCTAATGAGGTGACTCGCTCATTGACCCGCTCCTCCTGGACGGGGGCACTGCTGGCGCTTCCACTCCTCGTCTTCCTGGTCGCCGCCGTGGCGTGGCCGCTCGTGTCTCTGGCCAGGCATGCGCTCTCCGTCCCTGGATGGGGAGCGGTACGGCAGGTGCTGGAGGCCGGGCGCTACCGCACGGCACTGGTGAACTCGCTGGGCCTTTCGGCGTCGGCGGCGGTCTGTTCGGTGCTGCTGGCGATGGGGCCGGCGTGGATTCTGGCCCGCGAGCGCTTCCCCGGGCGGGACGCGTTGCGCACCGCCATCTCCCTGCCGTTGACCTTCTCCGGCGTGCTGGTGGGGTTCCTGATGGTGGTGCTGCTGGGCCGCATCGGGGTGATTCCCGAGGTTCTCGGAGCTCTCACCGGCCGGCGGATTTTCGCGGGAGCGGCGTACACTGTCGCCGGTTTGTTCCTGGCTTATCTATACTTCGAGCTTCCGCGAGCGGTGATGACGCTGGAGTCGGCCTTCCGGCGCTTCCCTCGCGAGCTGGATGCGGCGGCGCGCACGCTGGGGGCGGGCCCGCTCCAGCGCCTGCTGAAGGTCGGGCTTCCGCTCGCAGCGCCCGCCCTGCGCTCGGCGCTGGCGGTGACCTTCTCGGCTGCCATGGGCTCGTTCGGTGTGGCGTTGATTCTTTCGCGGCGATTTACTGTGGCGCCGCTCGAAATTTATAAGGAGATGACGGGCACCCTGAACGACGAAGTGGCCGGGGCGCTCGCCCTGATGCTGGCTTTTTCTACTTTGGCTGTGGACCGTTTGCTGTCGATGGGGAAGAGATGAGTACCGTGATTGTCCGCCGGGCGGGCATCGCCGCGACGGCAGTGCTGGCGCTGGCCCTGCTCACGCCCGTCGTCGTCACGGCGGCGGGCGCCTTCTCGGGGGCCGACGCCGAAAGTGTGCCGGACCTCATCCTCCATGTCACCGGCCTCTGGGGCGGAGCGCTGCTGCGTTCGGTGGAGATCGTGGCCACAGTGGTCCCCCTGGCGCTCGCCATCGGTGCGCCGGCCGCGTGGGCCTTCCGCCGCCGGCCGTTCCCGGGCTCGCGGCTGCTGGAGTCCGCCGCCCTGGTGCCCCTGGCGGTGCCGGGCGTGGCCCTGGCGTTCTCCCTCATCCAGGTGGCGGGCAGCGCGCCGCGCTTCGCTTTGCTGGTCGTGGGTCACCTCGCCTACACCTTGCCGATGGTGGTGAAGACGGTGACCAACGCCGTCGAGACCTTCGATCTGCGGCTGGAGCCGGCGGCCCGCAGCCTTGGGGCCACCGGCTGGGAGACGGCGGTGCGGGTGACGGTGCCGCTGCTGATGCCGGCCCTCGTCCTCTCCTCGCTGCTCGTTTTCGCCGTCTCCTGGGGGGAGTTCAACGTCAGCTTCCTGCTGGCGACGCCGCTCGTGCAGACCTTTCCGGCGGCCCTCTACGTCACCTATACGACCAATTCCTTCCCCGTGGCCGCCGCGGCGACGCTGATCTTCCTGGCGCCGGTGGTTCCGGCCCTCTTCGCCATCCAGGCCCTGGGTGGCGAGGAGTTTCACCGGGGGCTGCCGGCATGAGGGTCCACGTCGACAACGTCTCCTTCGCCTACGCCCGGGAGCCGGTCGTCTCCGGGGTCTCCATGGAGTTGCCGGAAGGTGGCATCACGGTGGTGATCGGCCCCTCCGGCTCGGGCAAGTCGACGCTCCTCCAGCTCCTCTGCGGCCTGCTCCACCCTCTCCACGGGAAGATCCTGTTCGACGGCGAGGACGTGACGGGCGTCCCCACCGAGCGGCGGGACGTGGGAGTCGTCTTCCAGTCCTACGCCCTCTTTCCGCATCTCACGGTGCGGGAGAACATCGCCTTCGGCCTGCAGACCGGCCGCCGCCGCTTCTCCCTGCGCAGCTCGCGGCGCCGGCCGTCGCGACGCCACATGGAAGAGCGTGTGTGGGACACAGCGGCTCTGCTGAGCCTCGAGCGCCTTCTGGACCGCAAGCCCGCGCAGCTCTCGGGGGGCGAGCAGCAGCGGGTGGCCCTGGCCCGGGCGGTGGCGCCGCGCCCCTCCCTGCTGCTCCTCGACGAGCCCCTCTCGGCGCTCGATGCCCGTTTGCGCCGGACCGTGCGCACCGAGCTCGCCGCCCTGCTGCGCAAGCTGGGCACCACGGCCTTCTACGTCACCCACGACCAGGAAGAGGCGATGCTCTTGGCCGATCACCTCCTGGTGCTCGACCACGGCCGCATCGTGCAGGCCGGCAATCCTCTCGATCTCTATCGTCGTCCGCAGACGTCCTTCGTGGCGTCTTTCCTGGGCGAGGCCAACCTCGTGGAAGTCGAGGCCCGTCCTGTAGCCTCCACCTCGCCCCTCCCCATCCGCAGCCACACCCCGCTCGGCTCCTTCGTCCTCCCCGCCTGCGCCGATGGGGGCTGGCTCCTGGTGCGGCCGGAAGACCTGACCGAAGATCCCTGCGGCACCCTGGCGACCGTCGGCGACTCCCGAGGCATGGGTTCCTACGACCGGGTGATTCTCCTCCTCGAAGGAGGAACCGAAATCCTGGCCCACTTCCCCTCGGAGACCTCCCCAGCCCCGGGCAGCAAGGTACGGATTGGGGTGCGGACGCGACGGCCGCATTTCTTGGCGCGATCGGAGTAGGGGGGTGGGCCGAACGGGGGATATAGCGGCGGGCCGTGTCGGCGGAGCCCCTGTCTCGGGGATACAATCCACACCATGACCACCGCCCTCGCTATCGATCGCGACCGCATCGGCGACTTCTGCCGGCGTTGGAGAGTCACGGAATTTGCCCTCTTCGGCTCCGTCTTGCGAGCCGATTTCCGGCCGGACAGCGACGTAGACGTCCTTCTCACCTTCGAGCCTGGCGCGCCCTGGACTCTCTGGGATCTCTCCAGAATGCGGGCCGAGTTGGAAGCCATCTTCGGTCGAGACGTCGACTTGGTCGAAAAGAAAGCCCTTCGCAACCCCTTTCGGCGCCGCTCGATCCTTGCCGATCAACACGTCGTCTATGCCGCCTGATCGGGACAACGTCCACCTGTGGGACATGCTGAACGCGGCCCAAGGAGTGGTGTCATCGCTCCAAGGACTCACCTTCGCAAAGTACGCGGCCGATGAAAACCTCCGACTGGCGACCGAGAGGAGGATCGAGATCATTGGCGAGGCCGCCCGGCGCATCTCGCCGGAGCTCAAGGAAGCCCATCCGGAGATCCCCTGGCGGCTGATTGTCGATCAGCGTAACGTCCTCATTCACGCCTACGATGAGATCGAGGACGAGCGGATCTGGGGCTTGGCAGAGCAGGATATTCCCCGGCTGATGGACCAACTCAGAGAGTTGCTGCCTTCTGAGGACACCTGAAGGCGGACCAAGGGCGCCGTTTTCGCCTTTGGCAGGGCGGATTTGAATGTAGGGTGATGCCAACCCAGCACTTGCGCACTGGGTTATGGGACTGCCGCCCTCCGGGCTCGCGGTAATGGCCTTCGGAGGATTTCGCGTTGCCAGAGCGCCTTCCACGGCGTTCCCCCGCGAGGTGGTCTTGGCGATCTCAACGTCATCGCCGCCTCTTGAGACGCCCCACGGGGTAGCTCGCGCTACCCTGCGGGCGTCTCTACATTTTGCTGGGGGATGTCCGTCGATCCTTGGCTTCAATCGCCGAGGTTGGTTTCTACCAATGCCCGATCCAGCAGGTCCCGAACGCCCAGCGCTTCCGCCCAGGTGCGGAGATATCCCTGATCGAGGTGGTCTCTCTGCACGGTCAGGATGGCCAGAATATCTCGCCATTGCTGGTCGGAGACCTCGTGACCCTCGCGGAACCAATCGAGCTTCGCGAGGAGGGTGTCCTCGGCGCTGGAGATCCAGACGTCGTACCCGGCGCCTTGGGCGGGCTCCCGGCGCGCGAAGCTGGAGCGGTCGAAGGGGCGGAGCTTCGAGACGAAGATGTCCACCTTGAAGGCGGAATCTAAGTGGATGACGTTGAAGCTCGCTCTGCGGGCGATGGCGCGGTGGATGGACTCGGCGTCGGCGTAGAAGGTGCCCGCCAGGGCCTGGGCCAGGGCCTCGGCGTGCCGGGGCTGGAGCTCGGCGATCAGGTCCGCATCCCGCGTGAACCGGGGCTCGCCGTGAAGGGTGCTGGCCAGCGATCCGCCGACGAAGTAGAGCACCCCCAGATCGTCCAGGGCGCGGGCCACGAGGGAGGCCACTGCGAGCGGATCGAGTGGGTCCATGAGATCTCCGTTGAGGGGGGCCGACGTTTCTTGATAGGCGCGATCCGCCAGGTCGCGTCCGAGCCATACTTCAGCTCGGAGGCGCTCCAGCTCCGCTCCCGAGGCGACGGGATTGCGCCGCCGGAGGCCCTGGCGGGTGAGGGCCAGCGCGGAGCGGTGCATACCGCGGAGCATCTCCGCTTTCTTTTGCGGCGAGGTGTGCCGGAGGATCTCCATCTGCACGTCCTCGGCATCGCGGCTCGTATCGCGGGACAGAATGGCCATCTCGCCCCATTCTACGCTTGGCGCATCACCCACCCGCCCGCAGATGGTTCGACGCGCAGCGGTAGCCGCCGTTCAGGATGACGCTGCGCACCAGCGGCGGAAAGAGGTCGAGGTGGACCCCCAAGCCTGCGAAGGTGTCCCGGGCGAGGCGGTCGCCGGTGGGGATCAGGGAGGCGAAGCCTTCGGCCCGGACTTGTTTTCCTCGCTGCTCCACCACGACGTTGTTCCAGGTGACGAAGAAGGTGGAGTGGGTGAGGCCGGCGTGGTCGTGGAGGAGGGGGATGGGGACGGCGAGCAGCGGCAGCCGGTGGACTGACAATCCAAGAGATTTGAGGTGCTCGGCCGTGAGGTCCAGGAAGGAGCCGAGGCCATCCATCGCGGGGGTCCTTTGGGCGGCGGCGAGCGCTGTGGCGAGCGGCTCTCCCTTGGGCTCCAGGCCGTAGCCTTGGCGCAGGGTGTCCCAATCCCCTGGAGGCAGCCGGGCCAGCAGGTCGCGGCCGGCGGCGACGTCCGCCACCAGGACGGCGAGCCGGCCTTGGGGCACGGGTACCAGGGTGACGATGGAGTCGAGGTCATAGCCCGCGCCGCCGGCCAGGCGCCACAGGAGGTTCCGGCGCGCCGCCAGGTCTCCCGAGCCGATGCGGGGTAAGGGATGGACGAAGCGGGCGGGACGGCCGTAGAGGGTCCCGAGCTCGGCGGCGGCCTGATCCGTGGCGGCGAGGTAGCGGTCGATCCCTTCGGCGGTGGCGAAGCTCTCGACGGGGACTCTGTCTATTCCCAGAATGGCGAGGATGCGCGGCTCCAGGGTGTGCAGGGTGAGCCAGGCGGCGTCTTTCGCCAGCAGCACCTGGCCGTTGTGGAAGGGGACCGGAGCCTCCGTCCAGGTGGTCTTTCCCCAGGCGCGGTCGAGGTCGTCCGGCAGGCTGCGCACCAGCTCGGGTCCGAGGTTGGCGTCCTCCTCCCGGCCGCGCTGGAGGTTCGGCCGCACCAGCACGCGCACGCCGCCGTTCCCAGCGTGGACGAGAGTGAAGGGGTCGCGCGGCCACGGCGAGTAGGCGCGGCCGTGGGTGTCGAGCAGATGCAAGCCCAAGGCCCGGGCTCGGGGTTGCAGGCTGTCGCGGAGCGGAGAATCGGTGAGCACGATGAGGGTGCGCTTGGGATCGGCCGCCCGCACGGCGGCGAGGAAGGGCTCGGCGGCCGGAGCGGCGAAGAAGAACGAGGGAAGGGAGTAGACGGAGGCCGCAAGCTTGCCGTCCACGTCGGAGTCGAAGCGCTGGCCCGCGGCGTCATAGCCCACCCGCCGCTCGGCGGCGCGGCGGGGGATGGTGCCCCAGGCGTGCTCCACCGCGTCGGAGGCGGCGAAGTCGAACCCTCGCACCTGGTTGAGCTCCAGCAGCAGGGCGTCGCGCAGCGCCGGGCTGGCGGCCGGGTCGAGCGCCTCGGGGAGGTGCGCGATCGTCTCGCGGCGGAAGGCCTCGTCGTTCACGAAGCGCTCGGGGTCGACGAGCTCCAGCGCGAGCAGGCCCTGGACGTCTCCGGGACTCCAGGAGCCGCGGCGGGCCAGCTCGCGGCTCCGCTCCCGGGCGGCCGACTGTGGCGAGGGTGGCGAGGGAGGCGCCGGTGCCGCTCCCAGCAGCAGGAGGGCGAGGCCCGTCAGCAAGCCGGCGTGCTGTCCCCGCAACCGCCGGACCTCTACTGCTGGGCCTCGGACTTCAGGCGTTCCAGGTTGGCGGCGGCCATCTGGTCCTGAGGGTTGATCTTCAGCACCTGCTCGAGAAGGCTCTTGGCCTCGGTCCGCTTGTTCACGTTCATCAGCAGCACCGCGAGGTCATTCATGGCTCCCGTGTGGCGCGGGGAGAGCTGCAGAGCCTTGCGCAGGTCCTGCTCCGCCGAGCTGAGGCGCTGGAGGGACATCTCCACGGCGCCTCTCAGATAGATGTAGTCAGGGTTGTTGGGATCGGTTTTCAGCGCCGCTTCGACCGACTTCAACGCTTCGTCGGACTTCTTCTGGGTGAGCAGGATTCTGACCTCCAGGAGCTGTGCCCTGGAGTCCTTGGAGATTGCCATCTCCTGGCGGACGGCGGTGAGAGCGCCGTCGAACTGGCCCTGGGACATGAGGCGGAAGGCGTTCTGGAGCCCTGGGCTCAGGGGCGCCTCGGCAGGTGCCCCGGCCGGGGGAGCGGCCGCGGCGCTCGCGGCGCCGGCGGCGGGAGCCCCGGCCGGCGCGGTGCTCGCCGGGCGCGGCGCCGGCGGCTTGGCCGCGACTTCGGCCTGGGCGCGGGCGCGGTCGGCCTCGTCCTTCTTGCCGGCCGCATCGAGCCCGCGGGCGAGCGTCTTCCAGGCCTCGGGGTTGCGCGGGTTGTAGTGTGCCGCCTTGTCCAGGTAAGGCACGGCGTCGGCGGCGTGGCCGCCTTCCAGCAGCAGACTGCCGTACTCCTGGGCGATGGCCGCGGCCGAGCGTGGATCGCCCAGAGTATTGGGATCGTTGGGAATCTTTTCGGCCAGGGGCTTGAGGGTGGCCAGGGCGGCGGCGGCGTTGCCGGTCTGGCGCTGAGCCCGGGCCAGCGGCAGGACGAGCGCCGGGTGCCCTGTGGCCCGTCCCTGGAGGAGGGCGATCGCCTCCGCCGGTTTGCCGGCCAGCAACTGGGCTTCGGCGAGATCGCGCCGCAGCTCCAGCTCCATACCCTTGGGGTGGTTGGCCAGAAGCGGTTGCAGAACCGCCACGGCGCCGGGGCCGTCCTTCTTCTGCACCAGCATGCGGCCATGCAGCAACTGAATGGCAGGATCTTTTTCCGGCTGGCCGACGAGTAGCTGCGCGGCGTCGTCCGGCCGCTCCAGGGTCAGGGCGAGACTGGCCGCCATCAGCCGGGCGTCGGGATCCGTAGGATTGCGCAGGGCCCACGGGCGAAGCATCGAGTAGGCCTCCACCACCCGGCCCTCCCGAGCGGTCAGCATCCCCAGTTCCCGGGCCGCGGGTGAGGCCGGCTCCTTGACCACGGAACGGGTGAAGTAGACCTTTGCCTCGTCCACCTTGCCCAGGGCCAGGGCCGCCCGGCCCGCCTGGTAGAGCACCGCCGGCTGGGCGTCCTCGGAATCGGCCAGGGGCTTGAGCACCGCCACCGCTTCCTGGGCCTTGCCCAGCTCCAGGTAGAGGACGCCGACGAGGACATGGACGGGCGGCGTCGCCGCGGGATCCTTCTCCAGGGCCTGGAGCCGCGGCAATGCCTCGGCGGCCTTGCCCGCCTGGACGAGCCGGCTCACCTCCTGAACTTTCTTCTCCAACTCGGTGGGCGGCGCGGCTTTCGGGGCCGCAGCCGCCGGCGCCGCAGCCGTGGGAGGAGCCGGCTTCGCCGGTGGCGTCTGGGCCCGGGCGGCCAATCCGAAGGAGGCGAACGAAAGAATCAGCAGAGCAAGGACTTTCTTCATCGCTGGACACTCCGAGCCGAGGCTCAAAAAAAGTTGGGCTACTCTGCTCTGTGGAACACGCGCGGGCGTTGAGGTGTTCCCGGTCCTTCCCCTGGGAGCGCCGGCGCTCCCAGAGGAAAAGGGAGAACTACAGCGACTTCAGGAACTCCTGGGCGTCCTTGGCATACTTGCTGTTGGGATCGAGCTGCAGGAGCTTCTGGAGGTCGGCCTTGGCCTCTTTGTTCTGGTTCTTGTTCATGTAGACGAGGGCGCGGTAGTAGTAGGCGTCCGGCAGCTCCGGATTCTCGGCGACCACGCGGGTGAACTGCGCCATGGCCTCGTCCATCTTGCCCGAGTTGAAGGACTTGATGCCAAGGTTCAGCAGGGTGTTGGCGTCGACCTTGGTGCCCTGGGGAAGCTTGGCCATGTAGGTCTGCGCCTCGGTCTCGCGGCCGGCGCCGACCAGAAGGTTGACCAGGAGCTGGAGGGTGACCGGATCGTCGGGAGCGATCTCCAGAGCCTTCTTGAGCGCCTCGATGGCCTGATCGGTTTTCCCTTCCTTGAAGTAGGACTCGGAGATGGCGCGCAGGATGGCGGGATGGAGGGACTTGTCCTCCAGCTTGGCCATGCCCTCTTCGTAGGCGGCCCGGGCCTCGCCATATTTTTCCTGGGCCAGCAGGGTGTTGCCCTTCTCGATGGCGCCCTTGGCTTGGCCCGTGGTGCTCTCCTTCTCGGCCTTCTGAATGACTTCCTTCGGGATGACCTTCAGGGTGATGTTGAGAGGCTGGGCGACCGTGTACTCGTTGACCGAGACCCGGCCCTCGGAAGGAATGAAGCCCGGCTTTTCGATGAGGACGCCCCAGCCGCCGCCGGTGAGCCCCAGGATGGACCATTTGCCGTTCTTGTCCGTGGTGAGGATGGCCGGGCCGTCCTTCTTGGCATCGACCGCCTCGTTGCCGTTGCGAAGGGTGACCTTGGCGCCCTCGACGGGCTTGCCGCTCTCGTCCTTGACCTGCCCCTGAAGCCGGCCCTTGCCGGCCCAGGACTGTCCGTACACGGGGAGGCCGGCGACCACCAGCAGGACCGTCAGCAGAACCATCAGTTTCGCGATGCGCGGGACCATGACGTTGTCTCCTTTGGGCGTTCGTGGAAGCACTGGCTTTCCCCTTTCCCGTCCAACGCGGGAGGTGCTCATCCGGGGGATGCAAACCACGTGCGCGCGAGAGTGTATTCCGCCGGCGGGCAAAAAAAAACCGCCGGGGGTCGCCCCCCGGCGGCTAGTCAGGTATCAGCCTGTGAAAGCGCCGATCAGCGGAAGCTCAAGCGAGCGCCGAGACGCAACACGCGCGGGCTGACGATCTCGCGCACGTTGTTCGACGTGGTCTGAGCCAACCGGTTGTTGACCTGGAGGATGTAGGACTGGTTGAAGAGGTTGAAGCAGTCGACGCCAAGAGTGAGGCCGAAGTCGCTGAAGGAGAACTCCTTCTCAATGCGAGCGTCGATGATGTGGATGTCGTCCAACCGGAACGAGTCGGGCCGCGAGGTGACCGCAATGGCCTCGGCAGCGGACTGCTCGTTACCAGGCAGCACCACCCGGCGGAAGTACGGCACCGGATAGGCCTGACGGCCGGTCAGGTTGAGGGCCGCGTTGAAACCCCACGGCCGGTCGGGCGCGATCTGATACAGGCCGTTGAGGCTGTACGACCACTTGCTGTTGATGTAGATGCCGCCCTTGGAGCCCGAGCCGGTGCCGGAGCCCTGAATGACCGCATCGCCTTCGCGATTGGCGGCGCCCAGAATAGGCGTCGGATCGGCCTTCTCGACGTTGCTGTAGTACCAGTCGCTGTAGGAGACGTTGCCGCGCAGCATCCAGCGGTTGGCAAGGCGCTTGTTGAAGGTGACCGAGGCGCCCTTGTAGGTGGTCTCGTCGTTGCCGTTGTAGAGGAAGCCGCCACCACGGGTCGAGAGATTGGAGTTGAGGATGTAGCGGGTGATGTTGTAGCTCTGACCGTTGGGCAGAACGCCCGTCAGCGCCACGGGGGTGTAGTCGGCCGTGGTGGCCCGGCGACCCGTCGTGGCGATGTTTGCGTCCGTGTAGGCGTCCGCGCCGTTGAAGACCAGCAGATCGCTCTGCAGCAGGTCCGTGGTCTTGCGGTAGGTCAGGTTGACGCCGACGACGAACTCGGGCAGCAGGGCGTGCTCGACGCCGAGCAGGAGCTCGTCGGTCTTCGGCGCCGTCAGGCCCTTGTCCAGCGCGTTCGACTGCAGGAGTTGGCCGTTGTTCGGGTTGACGTTGGCGCTGTAGGCGAACGGGGTCGTGATCGTCGGTTCGCCGATGTCGATGATCTGACCCACGGTGACGATCGGCTGACCGGTATTGGTGGTGTAGAAGTAGGCGTAGCTCGGAATGTTCAGCGTGTTGAGCCACGAGCCCGTGGCGGTGCCCAACTGGTCGGCGAAGCGGGAATAGCTCGCCCGCAGCAGGGTCTTGCGCTCGGCGCCGAGGGCGTAGGTGAGGCCCAGGCGCGGAGTGATGGACTTCCACTCGAAGCCGATGTCATGGCTCTGGGTGGAAACCGCCGGCAACACGCCCGGCAGGAAGGGGTTGGCCGGTTGAGCCCGGGCCTGGTTCTCGCCGCCCTGCACGTCGTACCGCACGCCAACGTTGATCGTGAGGTTGCCCGACGTCAGGGTGTCCTGCGCATACGCGTCCTTGTAGGTCTGCTTGATGGCCGAGCCGCCGTTGCGGACGACCTCGAGCAGGTTCAGGCCAGTTCCGGCCGCCGCGGCGTCGAGGACGACCGTCCCGTTCGGCCACGTGGTCAGAGAGGTCACGTCAGCCTGGCGATAGCCACCGCCGAACTTCAGCTCGTGGCTCAGGCTGCCGGTGTTGAAGAAGTTGGAGGCGTCCGCCTTGTACTGCTTCTGCGGGCGGAGGGTGGAAACCAGCTCGAAGGAGTTGTGCCACACGCCGCCGCTATCGAGGAAGGGGGTGGCGCCCAGGCCGCCTTCGGGGGCGAGGATGAAGCCGCCGTTGACGTGCGAGTAGAGACCGGTCAGGTAGAAGCTCGAGCTGAAGATGTGGGTGTCCTCGAACTTGTAGGCAGTCGGCTTGTCGCCGAAGCGGCCCTGATCGAAGGTGGTCTCCTGGGGACGGGTCGGACCGGCGTTGCGGCCGATCTTGATCTTGTCGCTGTCGAGATAGAACGCCGTCGCCGAGTTGTTGGTGGCGATCTGAGCGTTGAGCTTGGCGTTGTAGCTCTTGAGGTCGGTCTTGTCGCCGACGTCGGCGATGGTGAGCAGGTTGACCTTCTGACGGCCGTAGGAACCCCAGACCCACAAACGGTCCTTGATGATCGGGCCGCCGATCTCAGCGCCGTAGTCCTCGACGCTGATGATGCGGTTGCCCTGCTTGAAGGTGGGAACGGGAACGCCGTTGGTCAGGAACCCCGCCTGGAACTGCTGGAGCTGCGTGAGGGTCTGGCCCGTGTTGGCGCCGGAGTTGGCGCGATACAGGCACGGGTGAGCCGGAGAGCACTCGCCCGCCGTCAAGTCGCTGTCGCCGAAGCTGGTGTCGGACTGGCCACGGCTGTGGTCGGTGTCATAGAACCGGCCGCTGCCGCGCCACTCGTTGGTGCCGCGCTTCGTCACCATGTTGAGCACCACGCCGCCGGTGGCGATGGTCGAATCCGAGCCGCCCGTCGTGACCTGCATCTCTTCGAACGAGTCGAAGTCGTAGTAGGCCGGCGAGGAGCCGAGAGCCGCCATGTCGGTGATGACGACGCCGTCGACCGACCAGATGGCCTGGTCGCCACCGGAGCCCGGGCCCACGTAGGTGGACTGCTGGCCGCTCTCGTTGCCACCGACGTTGATACGGTCGGTGAGCACGCCGGGAGTGGACTGCAGGACCGACCAGGGGTCGCGCGAGGTGGGGATCTTCTCGAGCTCGGTCTGGCTGACGGTGGCGCCGCTGCTGATGCGGCGCTCGTCGAGCAGCGGGCTCTCCGCCGTGACGGTGATGACGTCCTCAACCGCGGCCGACAGCTTCACCTCGATCTGGGTGTTGCGGCCGATGTTGATGACGATGTTCGGGTAGTCGATGGTCGAGAAGCCCTCGAGCTCGGCCTTCAACTGGTAGCTGGCCGGGCTGAGACCCAGGAAACGGAACTGCCCCTGAGCATTCGTCACCTGGACTTGCGGGGCGCCTTGGCCGGACGCGGTCACCGTGACCCCGGGCAGTGGAGCGCCTTTATCGTCTGTGACGGTGCCGTAAAGGTTGCCGGTCTGCAACTGGGCGAAGGCGGTACCGCCCGCGACCAGCAGCAGCAACGCAGCGACGGCTACGATCCGTCCCCAAAGGTTGTTGCTTTTCATTTCAATAAACCTCCCGTTTGGTGGTTGGTGAGCCCGAAGCCGCGAAACGCTCGCGGTAGTGGCTCGTGAGAGACGACAGAAAGCGCGGTGAAGAAATCGTTGTCCCGTGTCGGAGCAACACCCCCTTTCGATCGAGCTGAAGTAAGTCTTGGCAGCTCTGAGGCGATCAGCTTGTGACTGGGGGTAAAGCAAGCGGAGTGCCACACCGAAAAGAGTTGGGGTACTTCTTCCAAACATCTTGTTTTCAGCGACTTGTCCAAAATGCCTACAGGCCGGAGCCTCCGCGATCCAGTGGCTTGAACCAGTCGGGTCCAAATTCTTGAACGCGATCCGCCCCGCGGCGGCCTCCCTTCCCCGGGGCCGGGCCGTGCGGTCCTATGGCACGTTCCCTGCTTGGACATTCCGTTATCTTGAGGATCGCCATGGCCAATAAGTTGTTCCGTCTCGTCCCCGTGCTCGCCCTGCTGCCAGCCGCGAGCTGCACCACCTATCAACCCTTGGATACTGCAAGCTATCTGCGCCAGCAGTACGCCCACGAGATCGGCGCCCAGGAGGCCCAGCACGTCGAGGTCCCCTTCGAGCTCAACACCGAAATCCGCGGCTCCCTGGGCAAAATGCCGCCGCTCGCCAGCGAGCTGCGGCGCATCAACCAGGTCAACGACTTCATCTTCGACGGCCTGCAGCTCCAGTACTCGCTGACCCCCACCCGCAACGCGGTGGACACCTACCGCACCCGCGAGGGCAACTGCCTGTCGTTCGTCAACCTGTTCGTGGGCGTGGCCCGGGACCGCGGCCTCAATCCGTCCTATGTAGAGGTCACCGACCTCCAAAAATGGAATCACCGCGACGGCATGGTGGTGAGCCAGGGTCACATCGTCGCCGGCATGTACCTCGACGGCGTGCTGCGCACCTTCGACTTCATCCCTGACCGCAAGAAGGCCTACCGCGACTTCAAGCCGATCGACGACCTGACGGCCGCCGCTCACTTCTACAACAACCTCGGCGCCGAAGCGCTGCTGGCCGGCAATCTGAAGCGGGCCGAGGAGCTGCTCACGACCGCCACCCGCATCGCCCCCCGCTTCGACAAGGCGATCAACAACCTGGGGGTGGTCCTCGCCCGTAGCGGCCAGCCGGAGAAGGCGCTGGAGCTCTACCAGCGCGGCCTCGCCATCGCGCCGGACAACTCGCCGCTGCTCACCAACATGGCCCGCACCTTCCAGGAGCTGGGACGCGGCGAGGAGGCCTCCGCCCTGATGGCCCGGATCGAGGGGGCCAACACCTCCAACCCCTTCTTCTTCATCTACCAGAGCGAGGTGGCGCTGGGCAAGGGGGACAACGACAAGGCCTTGGAGTACATGACCCGCGCCCTGCGGCTGGACAGCGAGCTGCCGGAGGTCCACCTCGGGCTGGTGAAGGTCTACCTCGCGATCGGCGATATGGAGAAGGCGCGGCACTATCTGGGACGGGCCCTGAAGCTGGACGCCACCAACCGCGACGCCCTTCAATACGCACGGATGCTGGGACAGTGAGCCGGTCCATCTCCTGGCAAGGGGGGCGAGGATGTGTAGTAGTATTCGCTTCCTTCCCTCCCGAAAGGAGATCAATTGAAGAAGAAGATGAAGAAGCTGACTCTAAATCGCGAAACATTGCGTTCCCTGAGTAATGATGGTCTTTCAGGTGTCGTCGGCGCAGTCACACTTTCCTGCATATGCAGCCTGATTTGCACGGTGCAGATTAAATGCGGTGGAGATCCTACCGCCGTGACCTGCGGCGGGTGCGCGACGGCGACCTGCGATTTGTGCAGCGGCGGGTGCGAGACCGGAGGAGCCTGCACGGTCACCTGCTGAAGCGGGTGAGCATGGTACCCCTGCCGGGCCTGTACCTTCGCCCGGCGCGGGAGTACCATGGAAAGTCCCTGTTGGTCGAAGGAGGCCGCGATGAGCGTGTTTCAAGCTGTCCGTAACCGTCCCTCTCCCTACCTCCTGCCGTTTCTGCTCGTGCTTCTGGTGGCGGCGGCCCCGGCCCGGAAGCCGGCCGAAACCTTCGAAGGCTCCTCTCACGTGGTCGCCGTGGAGGTGCCGGTCAACGTCTCCGGCCGCGACGGTGAGCCGGTGCGCGGGCTGAAGGCCGGCGATTTCGAGGTCTACGACGGCAACGACCGGCAGACGATCACCTCATTCGAGATCGTCGACCTGAAGGCGACGATCCCGGCCGGGACGGCCCCCGCGGACGAGCGGCAGCCCGACGAGATGTCGGCGAGCGCCCGCCGCCGCTTCCTGTTCCTCTTCGACCTCTCCTTCTCCAGCCCGACGTCGATCCTCAAGGCCCGCCTGGCGGCCCGCGACCTCGCCCTCCACTCCCTCCACCCGGCCGACCTCGCGGCGGTGGCCACCTATTCGCTGGAGGCGGGGCCCAAGCTGGTGATCACCTTCACCCCGGACCGGGCGCAGCTCGTCCGCGCCATCGACACCCTGGGCTTCCGCCAGGTCCTCGACATGCGCATGGCCGACCCGTTGCGCTTCATGATCGACACGCCGGCCAGCGCCCTCAGCGAGGCGACGCTGAACATCGCCGACAACCTCGATCTGAAGACGCAGAAGGATCAGGCGATCCTCGACTATTTGAAGACTCTCAGCTTCGTGAACGAACGCAGCGAGCGGTCGTTCGAGGTCAGCCGGATCGCGGGCTATTCCCGGGCGCTGGGAGAGATGGCCAAAGCGCTCAACTCGGTGAAGGGGCGCAAGCACATCCTCTACTTCTCCGAGGGGTTCGACAGCCGGCTGCTGCTCGGCCGCCAGACCATCGACAAAGAGACCGACGACGACAACGTCAACATCATGTTCGGCCAGACCTGGATGGTGGACAACGACGCCCGGTACGGCAACACCGGACTGCAGGGCAACGTGCAGCGCATGCTCGAGGAATTCCGCCGGGCCGACTGCGTCATCGAGGCGGTGGACATCGGCGGCCTGCGCGCCGCCGCCGACCAGAGCACGCGGCCCAGCGGCCAGGAGGGGCTGTTCTACCTCGCCAACGAGACGGGGGGCGAGCTGTTCAAGGACGCCAACAACCTGCGCGATCCCCTGGAGCGGGTGCTGGAGCGCACCAGCGTCACCTATCTGCTGACCTTCGAGCGCTCGGACCTCAAGCTCGACGGCTCCTATCACCGGCTGCGGGTGAAGGCGGCGAACCTGCCGTCCGGAGCCCGCCTGGCGCACCGCACCGGCTACTACGCGCCGCGGCCGTTCAAGGAGCTCGATCCGCTGGAGAAGAACCTTCTCGCCTCCGACGGCATCGCGAGCGCGGCGCCGAAGCGGGACATCGACCTCAACGTGCTGGCGGCGCCTTTCCGCGCCAGCGCCGCCCTGTCCTACGTGCCGGTGATCGTCGAGATCGGCGGCCGCAGCCTGCTCGAAGGGCAGGCCGGAAGCAAGCTGAACCTGGAGATCTACAGCTACGTCAGCAACAGCGAAGGGCAGATGAAGGACTTCTTCAGCCAGCGGGTGGACCTCGACCTGGGCAAGGACCGCGGCCGGCAGTCGATGCTCGACGGCGGCGTCAAGTACTACGGCCATTTCGACCTGCCGCCCGGGGACTACCACGTGCGGGTGCTGGTGCGTAACGCCGAGACCGGCCGCACCGGCGTGCAGACGGCGCGCGTCGAGGTCCCCGCCTATGGCCAGGCCCAGGCCGTGCTGCTCCCCCCCTTCTTCATGGAGGACCGGCAGAAGTGGCTGCTGGTGCGGGAGAACAGCCACGAGGGGCAGCAGGCGAGCGTGGTCTATCCGTTCACCGTCGAAGGGCAGCCCTACGTGCCGTCCGCCCGGCCGACCCTGCGCGGCGAATCGACGGCAAAGCTCTGCCTGGTGGCCTACAACCTCGGCAAAGGCGAGGTCTCGGTGCAGGGCAAGGTCATGGCGGCCGACGGCACGGCCTCGGCGGGACATCTCTCCAAGGCGCAGCGCACGGCCACCGGCATCCAGGGCCTCGACAAGCTGGTGGCGACCTTCGATCCCGCGGGGCTCAACGCCGGCAATTACGTCCTGCAGGTGGCGGTGACCGACCCGACGACCGGCCACCTGCATGCGAGCTCTCTACCTTTTCAGGTGGTTCACTAGGTTTCGCGAGGAGCAGCGATGCGGACATCCAGGGTTTTTGCGGCCTTCTGTGCGGCTGCCTGGGCGGGGCTCACCTTCGCCGTGACGGCCACGGCGGCGGTTGCGCCTGCGGCCCCGGCGCCACCCCAGCAGACGTTTGGCGGCTCCACCGACGTCGTGGAGGTCGAGGTGCCGGTGCAGGTGATCCGCGACGGCCAGCCGGTGCGCGGCCTCAAAGCGGAAGACTTCGAGGTCTACGACGGCCGCACCCGGCAGGCCCTCACCGGCTTCCACGCCGTCGACCTCGCGGCTCCGGCCGCCCAGCGGGCGGCCGCCGTGCCGCTGGCGGGGCGCCGCCAGTTCCTCCTCTTCTTCGACCTCGCCTTCTCCGATCCCAAGTCGGTGGTCAAGGCGCGGGAGGCGGCCCGGGAGCTGGTGATCAAGGGCTTGAGGCCCGGCGACCTGGTGGGGGTCGCCACCTACAGCGCCGCCCGCGGGCCCCAGATCGTCCTCGGCCTGACCTCCGACCGCCGGCAGGTGGACTCGGCTCTCAGCTCCCTGGGCACCGTGCACCCCGACCGGGCGGACGATCCACTGCGGCTGGTGATGGGGCACGGCAACGGCGGCACACGGCCCGGGCAGATCTCCGAGCACTCCCAGGAAGCGGACGCCGCCCACACCGACGCCCTGTTCACCGAGCTGGGGACGCAGCAGGCGACGCTCAACCGGGATGCGAACCGCTCGGCGCAGAAGGCCTCGATCACCGCCCTTACCCGCGCCTACTCCGACATGGCGCGGACGCTGGCGGCGATCCCGGGGCGCAAGCAGGTGGTCTACTTCTCGGAGGGGTTCGACAGCACCCTGATCACCGGCACCGTGGCCTCGTTCAACGACCGGCCGGAGGAGTCGCCGGTCCTCGGCCAGATCCAGCAGCCGGGCGTCGGCAGCTCCGAGGCCCACCTCGAGAATTCGGACGACACCTTCGGCAACACCCAGGCGATCAACGCGCTCGAGAAGATGCTCGAGGAGCTGCGCCGCGCCGACTGCGTCATTCAGGCGGTGGACCTCGGCGGCCTGCGCGCCGGCGGCGAGCAGCAGGTGACCCGCACCGCCGGCAAGGAAAGCCTCTTCGCCATGGCCCGCGGCACCGGCGGCGAGCTGTTCGAGGGCTCCAACGACCTGTCGTCGGCGATGAGCGGCATGATGCAGCGCACGAGCCTCACCTACGTCCTGACGTTCCAGCCGGACAAGGTGAAGCCGGATGGCACCTACCACAAGCTGCGGGTGGAGCTCAAAAACGCTCCCCGCGGTACCCGGGTCGCCTTCCGGCCGGGCTGGTACGCCCCGCGCCCGTACCGCCAGCTCAACCCCATGGAGAAGCTGTTCGAGGCCTCCTCGAAGCTGATGGGCGGCGCCGAGTCCGGGTCGATTCCCAGCGCCGTGCTGGCGGCCCCGTTCCGGGCTACCGGCACGGACGGCAGCGGTGCGGGCGACCGGGCCTATGTGCCGGTGCTCATCGAGGTCGACGGTCCGGCGCTGCTCGCCGACAAGCCGCAGGGAGTGCTGCCGGTGGAGGTCTACGTCTATGCCCTGGGCGCCGACGGCGCCATTCAGGACTTCCTCTTCCAGGCCCTGGGGCTCGATCTCGCCAAGGCCGAGACGGCGCTGCGCCAGGGCGGCCTCAAGTTCTTCGGCCATCTCGACCTGCCGGCCGGCGAGTACTCGGTGCGCACGCTGATCCGCAATGGCGCCAGCGGCGCCTACAGCCTGCGGGCGGTGCCGCTCACCGTGCCGGCCTTCGCGACGGCGGGGCCGGTGCTGCTGCCGCCCCTCTTTCCCGATGCGACGGCTAACCGCTGGCTGATCATCCGCGAGGCGCAGCGGGGGGCGCAGGTGGCCTATCCGTTCATGGCCCGCAAGCAGCCGTTCGTTCCCTCGACGCGGCCGGCGCTCGCCGCCGGCCAGGAGATCCCCGTGGCGCTCCTGGGCTACAACCTGGCGGCGGGAGACCTCAAGGCCGAAGCCCGGGTGACGACGCCCGACGGTAAGGAGGCGGGGACGGAGGGCGGCGGAGTCCTGCGGGTGCTGGACCGGGAGAAGGGGGGCGGCGGAGCTCCGGACCGGCTGACGGCGACCTTTAGGCCGCCGAAGCTGCCGCCGGGAGAATACCTGCTGCGGGTGACGCTCACCGGCGACGGCGCGGCGGCGGGCCCCAGCAGCGCTCCCTTCGTGGTGGGCGGCGGGCGCTGATCGGTGGTACCGTATCGGGAACATCTGCTGTTTTCTGTTTTGTATTCTTGAGCTGGGAGATCCATTCCGCGAGGGCCGAAAGGACGTTGCATGAAAAGGGGTAGTCAACTTCAGCGCATTCACCGCATCATCGCCTTGGCGGTGGCCGGACTGGGGCTCGTCTCCGGGGCCGGGCTCGCCCAGCAGACCTTCGCGGGAGCCACCGACGTGGTGGTCGTCGAGGTTCCGGTCCAGGTCGTCAAGGACGGCGAGCCGGTGCGCGGGCTCACCGCCAAGGACTTCGAGCTCTACGACGGCCGCAAGAAGGTGCCGGTCACCGGCTTCGAAGTCCTCGATCTCGCGACACCGGTGGCTGCCGGCTCGCCCGCGGCGGCAGCCGTGGCGCAGCAGGTGCCGGTCTCGGCACGGCGCCATTTCCTGATGCTGTTCGACCTCTCGAACTCCGAGCCCAAGTCGATCGTCAAGGCCCGTGCGGCGGCCCTCGGCCTCGTCGACGGCCTCCATCCGACCGACCTGATCGCGGTCGCCACCTACAGCTCCCTCCAGGGGCCGCAGCTCGTGATCGGCTTCACGCCCGACCGCAAGCAGATCGCCACCGCGATCGACACCCTGGGAGTGCCGAAGCTGGTCGACCGCTCCCCCGATCCGCTGAAGCTGGTGCTGACCGATGCCCAGCACGACATCTCCAACAAACCGTCGACCGGGCTGCAGGGGCGAAACACCGACGGCAAGGCAGCCATGGACGAGGCGGTGCTGGACAACCTGCAGGGTCTGGCTACGCAATCCAACCGCGCCGATCGCACCATCCAGCAGCAAGTGCTGCGCAGAATGACGAAGTCCTTCACCGACCTGGCGCGGCTGATGGGCGAAGTCGAGGGGCGCAAGTACGTGGTGTTTCTCTCCGAGGGGTACGACAGCAGCCTCGTCTCGGGCACGGCGAACACGCTCGGCGCCGACGAGCCGCCGGTGACGGGTGACGAGACCCGGATCATCGCGCCCACCAGCGGCACCGGCTCGGACGAGAGGTTCGGCGACACGGGGTCGCAGAACGCCGTCGAGAAGATGCTCGAGGCGTTCCGCCGCGCCGACTGCGCCATCCAGGCGGTGGACATCGGCGGCCTGCGGGCCGGCAACGATCAGGGAGCCCAGCGCCCCAGCGGCCGCGAAGCCCTGTTCAACATGGCGAAGAGCACGGGCGGCGAGTTGTTCGAGAACTTCAACAACCTGCAGACCGCCATGGGCCAGATGCTGCGCCGCACCGGCGTCACCTACGTGCTGTCCTACCAGCCGGACAGCCTCAAGCCGGACGGCACTTTCCACCCGCTGAAAGTTGAGCTGAAGAACGCGCCGCGCGGCGCGCGGGTCGTGTCGCGGCCGGGCTACTACGCGCCGCTGCCCTACAAGCAGCAGCAGCCTCTCGCCCGCGTGCTGGAGACCGCCAGCACGGTGCTGGGCGAGGAGAGCGGTGCCGTCGTCACCGCCGTACTGGCGGCGCCCTTCGCGGCGGCGAGCGGCGACCGCGCCTGGGTGCCGGTGGTCATCGAGGTGAACGGCGTCTCCCTGCTGGCGGGCAAGCAGGACCCGAAGCTGCCGGTGGAGATCTACATCTACGCCCTGGACGAGAACGGCTCGGTGCAGGACTTCGTGACCCAGACCGTGGGGCTCGACCTGACCAAGGCCGAGTCGCAGCTCCGGCAGTCGGGGCTGAAGTTCTTCGCCCAACTCGAGCTGCCCAAGGGCCACTACACGCTACGCACGCTGGTGCGCAACGGCAGCACCGGAGCCTCCAGCCTGCGGGTGACCGACGTGGTCGTGCCGGCTTTCGGCAAGGGCGAGCCGGCGCTGCTGCCGGCCTTCTTCCCCGAGGCCCCCGGCCGCTGGGTGATGGTGCGGGAGACGCCCAAGGCGGGGCAGACCCCGATGCCGTACCCCTTCATGCTGAAAGAGGCCCCGTACATTCCATCCTCCAAGCCGGTGCTCGCGCCGGGGCAGGAAACCCAGATCGTCCTCCAGGGCTACAACCTGGCGGCGGGCGAGGTCAAAGCGGAGGCCAAGGTGCTGGCGGCCGACGGCAAGGAAGTCGGCAACGGCATCGTCAAGCTCGGCGGCCGCGATGGCGCCGGCAGCCTGATGCGCATGCCGGCCAGCTTCAGTCCTCCGGCCTTGCCGCCGGGCGACTACCAGCTGCGGGTGACCCTGGTCGACAGCGCGGGCAAGTCGCAGACCAGCATGGCCCACTTCGCCGTGGGCTCAGGCGTGGCGCCGCCGCGCGGGAGCCACTGAGCCGGGAGCCGCTTTTATGAAGGGTCTTGAGAAGGCGTGGCGTTTTGGAGCGGGGTTCGCGCTGGCGGGTCTCGTTCTCGCCCTGCCGGAGATCTCCTCGAGGCAGGGGTGGGCGCAGACCGCGCCTTCTCCCCCGCCGGCGACCGAAGGAGCTCCTCCCCCGACTGACGCGCCGCCGTTCGTCTCCACCACCCAGGTGCTGTCGGTGGAGGTGCCGGTGCAGGTGGTGCGCGACGGCGAGCCGGTGCGCGGCCTCACCGCCGCCGACTTCGAGGTCTGGGAGGGGCGCCGGCGCTTGGCCGTCACCGGCTTCGAGGCCCTGGACCTGGCCGCCGCCAAGGGGGCTCGGACGCCGGTGCCCGCCGCGGCGCGGCGCCATTTCCTGCTGCTCTTCGACCTCGCGTTCTCCGAGCCGAAGGCCATCGCCCGGGCGCGCGCGGCGGCGGCCCGGCTCATCACCCAACTTCAGCCGTCCGACCTGGCGGCGGTGGCCACCTACAGCGCCACCCGGGGGCCGCAGCTCGTCCTCGGCTTCACGCCGGACCGCCGGCAGCTCGACAACGCGCTCAACTCCCTGGGATTGCCCGACCTCATCACCCGCCCGATGGATCCCCTCCGTCTGGTGCTGGAGGAGGTGCTGAGCGCGGGCAACGCCGTGGGCGGCTCGGCGCCGGTGCCCGGACGCGATCCGCTCGCCGAAGCCACCGACGCGGCGGTCCTCTCGCGGATGGAGGCGGTGACCAACGCCGTCGAGGGAGCCGATCGCACCGCCCTGCGCAATCACGTCAACAACTTCACTCGTTCGCTCGCCGACCTGGCGCGGCAGATCACCGTGGTGGAGGGCCGCAAATACGTCGTCTTCCTCTCCGAGGGATTCGACACCGCCCTCTTCCAAGGCACGGGCGACACCGCCCGGCAGGAAGAGATGCGCGAGAACTCCCTGCACGGCGAGTCCTGGCGCAACAACCCGGAAGAGCGGTACGGCCTCACCGAGGTCAGCAACGACATCGAGCGGATGCTCGAGGAGTTCCGCCGCGCCGACTGCGTCATCCAGGCCGTGGACATCGGCGGCCTGCGCGCCGGCGCCGAGCAGGGCGCGCCGCGGCCCGTGGGGCGCGACAGCCTGTTGATGATGGCAAAGGGGACGGGCGGCGAGCTCTACGAGAGCTTCAACGATTTGACCGTCGCCTTCACCCAGATGCTCCAGCGCACCAGCGTCACCTACGTGCTGGCCGTGGAGCCCGACCGGCTGCAGCCGGAAGGGGAGTATCACCGGTTGCGCGTCGAGCTCAAGAAGCCTCTGCGCGGTGCCCGGCTGGTGCACCGGCCCGGCTACTTCCTGCCGAAGACCTATCAGGAAGAGACCTCGCTCGAAAAGTTGCTGGAGACCGCCAACCTGGTGATGAGCGGCGAGGAGAGCGACGCGGTGGCCACCGCGGTGCTGGCGACTCCCTTTCGCGGCGCCGGAGAGAAGGCCTACGTGCCGGTGCTGATCGAAGTGGACGGGGCGACCCTGCTCGCCGGCCAGCAGCCGCCGAAGCTGGGAGTGGAGGTCTACCTCTATGCCCTCGACGCGACCGGGGCGGTGCACGACTTCCTCACCCAGACGATAGGTCTGGACCTCGCCAAGGCCGGCACGGGACTGCGCTCGTCCGGCCTCAAGTTCTTCGGCCATCTCGACCTGCTGCCGGGCGACTACTCGCTGCGCATCCTGGTGCGCAACGCGGCCTCAGGCCGCTCAGGGCTGCGGGTCGTGCCGGTACATGTGCCGGCTTTCGGTTCGGAGCCCTGGCTGCTGCCGGCTCTCTTCCCGGATCCGCCGGACCGCTGGATCATCACCCGCGAGGAGCCGCGCGGCGAGAGCAAAGAGGCGGCGCCGTATCCCTTCCTGCTGGGGGGAGGCCAGTCGTTCGTGCCGGCGTCGAAGCCGGCGCTCTATCCGGGCCGGGAGGTGCGGCTCATGCTCTTCGGCTCCAATCTCGGGGGTGCCGACTGGAAGGCCGAGGCCCGGGTGCTGACGCCGGACGGCCACGAGCTTCCCGGCGGCGCCCTCGAAATCAAGGAACGTCTCGCCGGCACCGCCACGACGCCCGACCGCGCCATCGCTCACTTCAAACCGCCCGACCTCAAGCCCGGCGAGTACGTGCTGCGCGTCACGGTTGCCAGTGCCGGCGGCGCTGCCGGGGGAACCCCTTCGGTGGCCAGCTCGATCCGCTTCGTCGTCCCGCCGCCGGCGCCGCCTCACGGCGCGAGGAACTGAGCGGTTCCCTCGCCGTCGCCGGGCCGCGAGGCCCACGTCCACCTCAAGCCGGGGCGCGACAAGTCCGTCCGCGAAGGGCACCCGTGGATCTTTTCGGGCTCCGTCGCCCGTCTCGAGGGTCCCGCCAACGCTCCGGTGGCCCGGGTTTTCGACGCCGGCGGCCGGCCTCTCGGCTTCGGCTTCAACAGCCCGCTCTCGCAGATCCGCGTCCGCATGCTGGGCGCCGGCTCCGGGGACGCCGATCAAGCCTTTTTCGCCGCCCGCCTCGCCGAGGCCCTCGAGCTGCGCCGGAGCGTCCTGCCGCCGGAGACCACGGGCTACCGGTTGCTCAACGCCGAAGGGGACGGCGTGCCCGGCTGGACGGTGGACCGCTTCGGCGACGTGCTGGTGAGCCAGATCACCGCGGCCGGCTTGGAGGCGCTGCGGTCCGATGCGTACGCGGCCCTGACCGCGGCCCTGCCGGGCTCTGCGCTGATCCAAGCCAACGACGTGCCGGTGCGCCGCGCCGAGGGCCTGACCTTCGCGGGGGATGAGGTGATCGTTGGAGATCCGCCGGCCGAGGCGCAATTCACGGAATCGGGCCTCATCTTTACCGCCGAGATGGCGGGCGGTCAGAAGACCGGTTTCTACTGTGACCAGAGGGAGAACCGCCGCCGCGCCGAACGCCTCGCGGGCGGTCGGAGCGTCCTCGACCTCTTTTCCCACTCGGGGGCCTTCAGCCTCTACGCCCTGCGGGGTGGCGCCGAGCGGGTCGTCTGCATCGAGTCCTCGGCGCGTCTGCTGGAGAGGGGCCGCCATCATCTGGACTTGAACGGCCTGGCGCCGGACCGCATCGAGTGGGTAAAAGCGAACGTCTTCGAGGATCTGCGGGAGCGGACGGAGACTTATGGACTGGTGATCTGCGATCCGCCGCCCCTGGTGCGCAAGCGGCCGGACGTCGACGCCGCGGCCCGCGCCTACAAAGACCTGAACCGCCTCGCCCTGCAGCGAGTGGCCCCTGGAGGCTTCCTCCTCACCTTCAGTTGCAGCGGCGCCGTGGACACCAAGCTCTTCCGCCAGATCTTCTTCGCCGCCGCCGTCGAAGCCGGAGTCCGCGTCGCCCTCTTGGAGCCTTTGGCTGCCGCGCCGGATCATCCCGTGGCGATCACCCATCCGCAGGGGGAGTACTTGAAGGGATGGCTGGCGATGGTGCGAGGGCCGGTGGTGTAGGGCGAGAAGGGCTGTACGGTACACTAAGAGCTCGTCACAGAATAACTGTACCAGGCTCTTGTCCCAGCCCCGAAGTGGGCGACAGCATAAAGCCTGGGGCGTGAGCCCCAGGAAGAGATACATCACAAATCCCATAGCCCCAAAGGGGCGGCAGCAGCGGTTTTCCCGGCTTTCCGCTGCCGCCCTTTCAGGGCTTGGGATGTTGAGGTTTCGTAGTCCTGGGGCTCACGCCCCAGGCTTTATGCTGTCGCCCACTTCGGGGCTGAGCTCGGGAGAACTGGTACAGTTATTCTATGACGAGCCCTAAAGAGTTGGCCAAGTCGAAAGAAGAGCTAATCGCCGCCCGGTTCAAGACACCCTGGCTCTCTTCGAGATGGCGGAGGCGATGCTGCGGTAGAAGCTGAGAAGGACGCATCCCGAGGCAACCGACGCCGAGATCGAGGCTCGTGTCCGTGAGTGGCTCGAACGGCGACCGGGCACTGAGCACGGAGACGGAGTCGGCCGTCCAGTGGCGTGGCCCCGCCAATCGTGAACCCTCTCGAAAGCGCACTCCGGCGGGTCGGCGAAGATGAGATGGCTGGCGGTGGTGAGGGGCTCGCCATCTGACCAATGGGAGCGCCGGCGTCTCGCCGGCAGCTTACCCGCCATACTCGCCTCCGATGAAATGCTCCCAGTCGCCAGTGAAACTTCCCCGGCCCCAGAGAAATTTTTTCGGCCACACGGAAAACTTCTCCAGCCGCTGAGAAGTTTTCCTGGTGGCGCGGCAAACTTTTCGGGCCGCTGGGAAGTTTCTCCGGTCATGCGGCAAACTTCGCCGGTCGCTGAGAAGTTTTCCCGGTGACGCGCGAAACTCTTCCAGCCGCTGAGAAGTTTTCCCAGTCATGCGCGCAACTTCTCCGGCGGCTGGGAAACTTTCCCGGTGACCCGCGAAACCTCTTGGGCCGCTAAGAAGTTTTCACGATGACGCACCAAACTTTTCGGACGGCTGCAGAGTTTTCCCGGTCGTGCGCGAAACTTCTCGGGCCGCCGAGAAGTTTTCCCGGTGCCCCGCGAAACTTTTCGGGCGGCTGAGAAGCTCTCCCGGTCTCGCGCGAAACATTTCGGGCCGCTGAGAAGTTCCTCCAGCCGCTGGAAATACTTTCCCGATTCCGCGGCAAACTTCTCAGGCGCCCGACAAACTTTTCAGCCGCGTGGAAAATTTCCCGGAGAATCGGGAGAGGAGGGAACGCCGCATTCCCTCCTCTCCCGCCGGCCGAAAGACCTTCCCGCCGGCCAGAAAAGTTGTCCGCCGGCTGGAGAAGCTCTCCGGCACGAAGGAGAAACCCTTGCCCTATTTCCCGGCCCGCGGCAACCACCCAGCCGGTCCTCTCCGGCAACAAGTGGACAGTCCGTCCGGCCCAACAGGCCGGGAGACCTCAGCCCAGGGTTGAGGCCGCAGGCCGATGCCCTGGGTGGAGAGATCGATAACGCGGTGCGGCCTGAAGGGCCGCGAGACCGTTGGCCCGGCGTTTGAGGGCCGCGGTTGCGCAGCCAGTCGTTCAAGCCTTTCTTGAGGTGGCCGACGTCGTGGCCCAGCGCCTCGGTCCGTGCGAGAAGAGCTCTCGCAGCCTTTCAGGCCGCAAGGATGGGGTGCCCTTTTTCCCAGGGCATCGGCCTTCGGCCTCAGCCGGCCTCAGCCCCGGGCTAGGGTCTCCCGACCCGTTGGCCGGCGGAGGTTCCGGCAGGCTACTAGTCCAGGTTATTTCGTGACCGGCCCTAATTCTACTTTGTCAGACCAAGCCAGACTGCCCTAGGTCTTGAATTCGGGTATCTAGGAGGGGTAAAGTTGCCTTATGGCGCCACGGCGGCGCCTCGGGAAGATACCCCAATGCCCAACTCCCCACCTGAAAGGACGTAA
>DASYJD010000076.1:0-55843 GCA_035996875.1 Thermoanaerobaculia bacterium | reverse complement strand
GTGGGCGATCAAGGAGTTCGCGATGACGTTGTGGGGCTATCGACAACGAGGCTGGGCTCGGCGGGGCTGGCAGCGCTGGTACAGTTGGGCGATTCGCTCACGACTGGCACCGCTCAAGGAGGTCGCTCGTATGGTCAAGCGACACCTGGAAGGCATCCTAACGGCCGTGGTCGAAGGCATCACCAACGCCCGCGCCGAGAGCGTCAACGCCAAAATCCAATGGCTTAAGTATACGGCCAGAGGGTTCCGCAACCGCGACCGTTTCCGCAATGCAATCTACTTCCACCTCGGTGGCCTCGACCTGTATCCAGCCGGTCTTATCCCTTCAGCGGTCACCCACACAAAACCGTGAAGCGCCATAATCTTGTATGGGTTCATCCGGTGCATAGTAATCAATCGGGTCAAAAGTAGATGTACTCGTAAACTGACTACCCAAGTCTGCCGCGTGTAGCTGGGAATGACCTTCGATGGCAAGGCCACAGGCCGTGCAGAGGAACTTAGTGGGAAGCTTGACCTGCCTAACGACAAGCACTTCCTCTTCCAATCTCGGAGGAAGTTGCTTGATATCTTCTCCAATTACCAAAGCCTTGCATCCACAAGCAGGGCAATCCACAACATGACCCTTCCAGGGCGAGGCATCCTCTTCCGCTTGTTCTTTCAAGGCATCCCGGGCATCATCTGGCTTGCTTTCCCAAACCTGTGCATGGGCGGAGATCTTCTGTCGAACCTGCTTAGCGTTCTCGTCAGCTAGGGCAGTAAGCATAGTGTCCGCCGCCCGAGCATCATCCGTTCCTAGGAGATCCTCCAATGAGAGCTTCTGAAATTCGAGCAATACCTTGCATGTCGAGTAGAAGCGAGGAAGCCAGAGCCTATTGGGGAAATTTTCAAATGGAAGCGCGCCGCTGTGTAGCTCTTCGTTTCGTCGGCCAGTCAAGCCTGCACAAAAAATCTGCAAGTCCGAAGTAAAACCTGTGACAATTTGTTCGCAGCGTGCGAACACCTCTGTGATCGTTATTGAGCGAGGCACAAAATTTTTAGTCTTAGGCGCAATGCCAAATGCGTAAATAATACTGCTTCTATCGCGCTCCGTATCGGCGAGCAATGCTGGATGGATGAAGGCCAAAGCGGCTCTTCCAAGAAGCTCAAGAGCTAGCGAGGCCCAGAAAGGAAACGCAGAGCTGTCACGAGGTTCATCGAAGGCACGCTCAGCGTATGTGCGGGCCTTTGATAGCAAAAGATCATGCGCCCAAACCAGATCCGCTTGACTAGGCATATATTACTCCCTTGCTACTAAAACTCGCTGAAGTAGGCGTCTGCCAGCGATGCCATTCACCCCGGGCCGCGCGTGCAGTATGCGCCAGTTGTCTATTGCAAGAATGAAGCCCCGTTTCCATGAGATTTCTTGGCCACGTCGTGAAGCAACCTCGAACGTCTCGATGACCGAGTCTCGAATGCCCTTGGCAACTCGGCCGAGTGGACTCATGCAGCAAGGGTCCCAGCGAAAACCTTCTTCTCCGTTGATCTGAAAGAACATAGAACATGTAAATGGTGTCGGAACTGGCTTGACCTTCCAGACTGCCCGACGCCATTCTCGCTGGACAGCGTATGAGATTATGGATTTGCTATCAATTAGAATAGTCGGAACTCTAGGCTCATTGAGGATGCACTCCATTAAGATGTACCTGGCGGGCAGATGCCAATGTGCAGTATCGGTATGAGCTGGGAACGCAGAAAGTCCAAAACTTCCGCTTAAGCTAAGCCTCGAAGCTTGGGAACTATCTCGCGCTACAATTGTTTCTACAAAGGAGCCTTTTGGGGAAATAGTCGGCTTCCCTAGCTGGCGAGCTACTGCTAAGATGTCGCTGCTACAGCCACTTTTTGGCACTAAAGACCAACCTCTCGTCGTGAGTTCGTCTCTCATAGCTCTGATTGTAACCCAAGAAGTGGCTAAAATGATTATTCTAGTCCTGGCAACTGGCACCGGCTGCGAATTCCACCTACACCTATTCTCCTCCTGGCTTGAGCACAGTGCAGTCGAGGGAAGCGACTTTCTTGAAGTCTTCGTCGAAGCTCAGCAGGTGTCCGCCACAATCCTGTGTGGTGGCTGCAATCCAGATATCGTTGATTGGGATCGGTGTGCCGGCTCGCCGTAAGTCGGCGAACAGCCGCCCGTAGCGGCGGGCAACCATTGGGGTTACGGGTAAAATCGCGACGAAGGGCTCGGCAAGAAACTCAGCCAGCAGAGTGAGGTTTTCACGCTGCCGACTTCCGAGGGTAAAACCGGCTTCCAACTCGCCCAGTACGATCGTCGGCAGGAAGACGACCTCGGCCGAGGCGATCAGGTCGAGAACGCGCGCATCTCCGCCCCGGAAATGAGAGTACGCGGATGTGTCCAGAACCAGCCGACCCGAGAATTCAGCTCCAGAGCGGGTCATCGATCGTCCGCTGAGCTGCGAGCGCGTCGTTGAACTCCACCAGATCGTCAGGGGTCCAGGTCATGTAACGAGCCAGTCGGTTGCGCCGCTCGTTGACCCCGACCGCCCCCTCCAGGATTTCGAGCACGACGGTATTGACGCTCTTGCCCCGAGCCCGGCTGAGGCCTTCCAGCCTCTGCCCGACCTCGTCTGATACTCCGCGAATCGTCAACTGCTTGGCCATGACAGCATGATAGCAGAAAGGTGCAGGCATGGTTGTAGGCGCAGCGGAAGCCCCGCCGGTGACTCTGAGGGCTTTGGGAGGCGGCGAGCGTTCGAAGGTCATGCCGCTTCCGGATAGAATAGCCTCCATGACCACCACCCTCCGCGACCCCGACACCTTCACTTCCGCCTGCCCCCTCGACTGCCCGGACGCCTGCAGCCTGGAGGTGCGGGTGGAGGAGGGGCGGGTGGTGAAGGTGGATGGCACCCGCCGCAATCCCTTGACCGACGGTTACATCTGCTCCAAGGTCCGGCGCCTGCCGGAGCACCTCTATGGCCCGGACCGGCTTCTCTATCCCGCCCGGCGGGTGGGGCCGAAGGGCTCAGGCGAATTCGAGCGGATCTTGTGGGACGAGGCCCTGGATCTGGTGGCGGCGAAAGTGCGCGAGGCGCGGGAGCGGCACGGCGGCGAGGCGATCCTCCCGTTCTACTACGGCGGCTCGAATGGGCTGCTGACGCAGGACACCACCGACGCGCGGCTGTTCTACCGCCTGGGCGCTTCGCGCCTGGCCCGTACCGTCTGCGCGGCGCCGACCGGACGCGCGGCCACGGGCCTCTACGGCAAGATGGCAGGCGTCGCCTTCTCCGATTTCCCCGCCGCGCGGCTCATCGTCCTCTGGGGCGTGAATCCCTCAGCCTCGGGAATCCATCTCGTCCCCATCATCCAGGAAGCGCAGCGCCAGGGAGCGCGGCTGGTGGTGATCGATCCTCGCCGCATCAACCTGGCGAAGAAGGCGGATCTCCATCTGGCTCCCAAGCCGGGGACGGATCTTCCCCTGGCGCTCGCGGTGATCCGCTGGCTGTTCGCGGAGGGCAAGGCCGATCTCGATTTCCTTAGTGACCACGCCACCGGAGGCGACGAGCTGAAGCGACGGGCTGAAAGCTGGACGTTCGCTCGCGCCGCCGAGGTCACAGGCGTGCCGGCGGCGGACATCGAGCGCTTCGCCCAGCTTTATGCCGAGTCCTCGCCGGCCGTGGTGCGGTGCGGCTGGGGATTGGAGCGCAACCGCAATGGCGGTTCGGCTGTCGCGGCCGTGCTGGCCCTGCCGGCCGTGGGCGGCAAGTTCGGCGTGCGGGGCGGCGGCTACGTTTTGAGTAATTCCGGCGCCTTCGCTTTCGACCGTGCGGGCGCGGTGGGCGAGCCCGAGCCGTCCACCCGGGTGATCAACATGAACCGGCTGGGCGAGGTTCTCCTGGAGCGCAACGATCCTCCCGTCACCGTCCTCTTCTCCTACAACTGCAACCCGCTCGCGACGATGCCGAACCAGGAGAAGGTGCGCCGCGGCCTCGCCCGCGAGGACCTGTTCACTGTCGCCTTCGACCAGGTGTGGACGGACACTGCGATGTGGGCGGACCTGGTGCTGCCGGCCACCCACTTCCTGGAGCACGACGAGATGTCGCGCGGCTACGGCGCGCTGGTGCTTCAGCGCTCTCCGGCCGTGGCGACTCCGGCGGGCGAGGCGCGCTCGAACGTGGAGGTCTTCGCCGAGATCGGCCGGCGCCTGGGGCTCGCCCGGCCCGGAGATGCGGAGACGGCGGATGATCTCGCCGCGATGCTCCTCCGGCGCTCCGAGCGGATGTGGACCGAGCTGGAGCGCGACGGCATCGCCTCTCCCGATTGCGGCCCGGCCCCCATCCAGTTCGGCGACTCCTTCCCCCTGACACCCGACCGCAAGGTCCATCTCGTTCCCGAAGCGCTGGACCGCGAGGCCCCGTACGGCCTCTACGCCTTCCAGGAGGATCCGGCGACCGAGCGCTACCCCCTGGCCCTCATCTCGCCCGCCACCAGCCGGACGATCAGCTCGACCTTCGGCCAGCTCCAGCACCAGAAGACGCCGCTGGAGATCCACCCTGCCGACGCGGAGGATCGAGGGATCGCCTCCGGCGATGCCGTGCGCGTCTGGAACGAGCTCGGCGAGGTGCGGGTGACGGCGCGGCTCAACCCGGATCTCCAGGCGGGCGTCGTCCTGTTGCCCAAGGGGATGTGGAGCCGCCACACCGACTCGGGCAACACCGGCAACGCCCTGGCGCCGGACACCTTCACGGACCTCGGCCAGGGAGCGTGCTTCAACGACGCCCGGGTCGAGGTGGCGAAGGTCTGAGCCGCCGTGCCCCGTTCCCTCTTCGACGATCAGGAACCGCCGGAGCCCGCGACCCGGGCGCCGGCCTCCGCGCCCACCAGCTCCCCTCTCGCCGAACGCATTCGCCCCCGCACCCTCGACGAGGTCGCAGGCCAGGAGAAAGTGGTAGGTCCGGGCGGCTTTCTGCGCCGGGCCATCGCCGCGGACCGCGTTCCCTCGCTGATCTTCTGGGGACCGCCGGGAACGGGCAAGACGACGCTCGCCCGCATCATCGCGACCGAGACCTCGTCCCACTTCGTGCCGTTCTCGGCCGTCACCTCCGGTATCAAGGAGGTCAAGGAGGTGATGGCCGAGGCTGTGCGCCTGCGCAAGGCCCAGGGCCGCCGAACCCTGCTCTTCGTGGACGAGATCCATCGCTTCAACCGCGCGCAGCAGGACGCGTTCCTTCCCTATGTGGAGAGTGGCGACGTGGTGCTCGTCGGGGCCACCACCGAGAACCCGTCTTTCGAGCTGAACGCCGCGTTGCTCTCCCGCAGCCGCGTGGTCGTCCTGGAGCCGTTGAGCCCAGTGGCGCTGGCGGCCCTGCTGCGCCGCGCCCTGACCGATCCCGAGCGGGGGCTTGGAGCCTCGGGCGCCGAGATCGACGACGACGCCCTGGACATGCTGGCGCAGCTCGCCTCCGGCGATGCCCGCAAGGCGCTCAACCTGCTGGAGCTGTCGGTGGCCGACGCCGAGGGCGGGCGGGTGGACGCCGAGACGGTGCGGCGGGTGGCCCAGCGCAAGGTGCTGCTCTACGACAAGTCGGGGGAGGAGCACTTCAACCTCATTTCCGCGCTCCACAAATCGTTGCGCGAGAGCGATCCGGACGCGGCGATCTACTGGCTCGCCCGCATGCTCGCCTCCGGCGAGGACCCGCTCTATCTCGCCCGGCGGATGATCCGCTTCGCCAGCGAGGACATCGGCCTCGCCGATCCCCAGGCCCTCGTCCAGGCCTTCACCGCCTGGGAGGCCTACCACCGGCTGGGCTCGCCCGAGGGCGAGCTGGCCCTCGCCCAGGCCGCGCTCTATCTCGCCCTGGCGCCCAAGAGCGTCGCCGTCTACGAGGGCTACAAGGCCGCCCGGCGGACGGTGGAGGAACGTCCGGCCGACCCGGTGCCGTTGGCGATCCGCAACGCGCCCACCCGCCTGATGAAGAACGTCGGCTACGGCGCCGGCTACGTCTACGCGCCCCACACGGAGGAGGGAGTCGGCGGGCTCGATTGCCTCCCCGAATCGCTCCAGGGAACGCGCTTCTACGAGCCCAAGGGCGAGGGGTTCGAAGGCAAGCTGAAGGCCCGACTGGAGACGTTCCGGGCCCTGCGGGAAGAGGTCAAGGCGAAGCGGGGCGCTGCTACCTGAACAGCTTCAAGAACACCAGATACAAAACGAACCCATCATCCGGGCCGGCGACGGCCTTGCCGGCGTCCAGGTTCACCACGGTCTGCCAGGGACCGACGAACGTCCCCTGAAGGCCCACGCCTCCCAGCAGCTTGTTCTCCAGGCCGTTCTGCTTGTCGGTGGCCAGCGCCGCGTCGGCGATCCCTTGCAGGTTGAAGGCGTCCCCGATCACGAAGCCGTAGGAGGCGTGGCCGGCGTAGACCTGGGTGGCGCGCACGCTGTCGCTCTTGTAGCCGTGGACGCGGGTGCCGCCGAAGAAGCCGAACTGATATTTGCTGAAGCGGTCGAGGTCCGAGCCTCCGGCGTAGTCGAATTCCAGCCCGGCTTTCTGAAACTTCGGCAGATACCAGTTCTTGCTCGCCCGCGCCTCCCAGCGATAGAAATCTTTCTGATCCGGGCTGAAGTCCGTATTGCCCGCCGGTCCCCAGAAGTCCCACTTCGAGCGCCGGTTGTAGCTCGCCGCGGCGGAGAGCCCGTACCCTGAGCGCGAGAAGGAGGTTCCCAGCTCCAGCGAATGGGTCAGGTTGTCGCTGGGGATCACGAAATCCTTCTCCGTATCGCTCGTCTTCTTGTAGCCGAAGTACAGGAGATCGTACTCGGCTCGCACCTTCACGAAATTTCCGATCGGATGGCCGATTTTGAAGCCGACGCTCGCCGGCAACTGTTTGACGTCCTGACGATTGTCTTGCGTGCCGTTGCGAAACACGGTGTCGGTGAAGGGCACGGCAAGGGCGAAGACGTCGGCGCCGACGTCGAAGCGGCTTCCCTTCAGGCGCGGATCGGCGATGCTGCCGAGCAGCAGAGCGCCGCCGAAGAAGACGTTCATCTGCTTGCCCGTGCCCTTGAAGTCGAAGGAGAGATAGTTGATGCCCGCGAGCGGCAGCGGATAGTCGAGCGAGTCGTCGTAGAACACGCCACCGGCCAGGAAAACCTTGCTGCGGCTGAACCCCTCCTTCACCACGCGCTCACCCTTCTCGTCCTTCACCAGGTAGCGCAGGCCCTTGTCGGTGTCGCGCACCATGGTCAGGTCCGAGCTTTCCACCTGCTTGCGCTGCTCCTCGAAACCGGGAGCGTTGATGCGGACGTCGGTGAGCCGCGTGTCCCTCTCGACCACTGTGGTGGCGTTGACCACCGAGAGAATCTGCTGCGAGACGAGATGAAGGGGAAGGACGAAGCTTTCGGACGACCACGGCGCCGGATTGCCCGCCGCGTCGATCGGCGAATAGCTCATCGTCTCCTCGTTCGACAGCACCTCGCCTTCGAGGCCGATCTGCACCGCCCGGGTGCGCAGGCGGGCAAAGGTCTTCCGGTCCACCCACACCGAGCCCTGGTACAGCTTGCCCGCCGCTCCCGGACCCGCCGGGGCGAAGTCCACCACCCAGGCGTCGCGGCCGTCGATCGTATCGGTGCCGCGCAGTCGGTAGCGGTACTCCTTGGTGAAATGGATCTCCAGCGGCAGCGCCGCCGCCTTCTCCGGCTGGATCAGGGGGATTTCGGGGAGCTGCTTGCTCCGCCACCTCACGCCGTTGACGTAGAGGGTCTGCCAGGCCCAGTCGGAGCCGGTCTTCGGGCTATAGAAGAGGGGACCCTGGAGCGTCGCCTCGAAGGTCTGCGCTCCGGCCGTCGGCTGAAAGCGCAGGGCCGTCGTGTCGATGGCGCTGTAATGGTCGAGGCGCCGGTTTTGATTGTCCTCGAAGGCTTGAAGCCGGCGCAGTATCTCCTCCACCGGGATCTCCCGCTCCCCGGAGACCGTCACCTTTTCCTCGACGCCGTGAAGCTCGGCGGCGGTGGGACGATCCAGCCCCAGGACGGCCACGCGGCCCGGCGAGCCGACCTGAAGCTCCAGCTCCTGCCCGGCCACCTTGCCGCTCGGCGGTGGCACCCGCTCGCCACCGATAGGAAAGCGCACGGGACGCCGGAGCCGAGGATCGGAGAAGCGGAGCGTCAGCCCTTGAGCCCCTTCTGGCGCCAGGGCGATCACCCGCATCGAAAGATCCTTGCCGCGCACGAACGACCACGCCTCGGCGGCACCGGAAGGCGACGACGACGCGTCATAGGAAAGGTCGCCCTTGAACTCCCGCGCCAGCAGAGCGAACGGGGCCAGCGCCGGAACCATCGTCCTGGTGTCCAGTGCCGGCGCCTGGAACAACGTCAGGTTGATTCCCTGTGCCGCCTCGCGGGCGGCTCCGGCCAGGGCTTCGGCAGGCACGGCCGGCAGCGGAAGCGCGTCCACCACCACCGGCCGGCCGGGGTCGGCCTCCTGCACTGCCGCCACGGCCGCCGCCAGCACTTGGGGAGGCGCCGGCTGAAGGACGATGGCCTCCAGATACGCCGCGACCTCCTGGCCGTAAAAGGCGCGGAGAACGGCGGCGTCCGCGGGCAGCGCCTGAGACGCCACGAGGACGTCCTGCCGGGCACCGGTCAGGGCCACGGCGGCGCGCTTGAGGAGGAAAGCGTAGTCGGTGGGAGAGAACGCCTGAGCCTCGGCGCCCTCCGGCCTCCACACCACCTGGAACCAGGTGCCGGCCGGCGTCTTGCCTGCCAGATCGACGACCGCCCTCAGCTCGGTTTGCAGCCGCTCGGCATTCTGGGCCAGCGGGCCGGGGGTGCGGAAGACGAGCGAGATCCACGGCGTCGCGCCGCTGTCGCGCAACGTCGTCGCAAGGCTCGCGGCATCCGCAATGCCCGCGGTCGTGCCGTCGAGAGGCGCCTCCCAGGCGACGAAGAATGGGCTGCCCGCCTCCAGATGCGCGGATTCCTTGAGCGTGCGCGCGATGTCGCCGGCGGCAGCGGCACCACCGGACGGATCGACCCGGAGACCGGCGCACGGCCGGCAGGAGATCTCGACGCCCCGCAATGGGAGCGCCGGGCAGAGCAGGAGGGCGGCGAGCAGGAGGCGCTTTGCGGCATGCATGGCGCCAAGCATAACAGGGGCCTTCAGGACGGAAATTCTCTCGCCGGATCTGCTCAGCGCCCGCGAGAATCGGCTAGAATCTCGGATCTCCTATGGAATTCTCCGGCAGGCTTGCCGCCTTCCCCATGGCCGATCTTCTGCAGTGGGCCCGCAACGAGTCCTGCACGGGCGCCCTCGTCATCCGCCGCAGCCAGCGCGAGAAGCGCGTCTACTTCAGCGCCGGCGAGGTCGTGGGCTGCATTTCCAACGATCCCGGCGAGTTCTATGGCCAATATCTGCTCCTCCACGGCCATTTGGACGAAGGACAGCTATCTCAGGCCTTGAGCGCCTGCACGCTCCAGAGCGTCCGCCTGGGAGTCGCTCTGCGCGAGTCGGGGCTGCTGCCACCCGAAGTGATTCAACAGACTCTGCGCGATCAGATCGAGGACCAGATCTGCGATCTTTTCCTTTGGAACCGAGGGGTTTTCTACTTCGTTGCGGAGCTGCCAGTGGAAGAGGAGATTCTCCCCGAGCCCATCAACGTCCTGGGCCTGGTGATGGAAGGGGGGCGCTGGCTGGACGAGGCCGCCCGTATTCGCCGCGTCCTGGTGCACGACGACGTGGTGCTGCGGCGCGGCGAGCTGGCCGGCCGCCGGTCCGCGGATCGCTTGCCGCTGGAGCGCATGATCCTCGCGGCGGTGGACGGCGAACGGACTCTGGATGAGGTCTTCCAGCGGGTGAAGGGCTCTCACTTCCGTTTCCTCGAAACCACGTTCCGGCTTTGCATCGACCGCGCGCTGGACGTCGCCGAGGTCCCCGAGTCGATCGACCGCAACACGAACGAGCTGAGCGTCTACGATCTGCTGCTGGAGCAGGCCACCGAAGAGCAGGTGCTGGTGGCCGGCCGCCAGATGGCGGTGCCCCTCGATCTGTTGGAGCGCAGCTACCCGATCTGGGTGGAAGAGCCGGCGACCGAGGAACGCACGCGGATGCCGGCGCGGGTCCGCGACTTCTATGGTCACCTCGACGGCAAGACGCCTCTCGGCCAGGCGTTCTCCAGCGATCCGCGGCAACGGGGGCGGGAGATGGACCTGCTGCTCCTCCAGCTCGAAAAGGGGAGGCTCGCCATCCTCCCGGCCCCCCTCGAGCAGATCGAAGCCCGGGCTGAGAAGCGCGGCCAGCCGGCCCTCCAGCGCTGGTGGCGCCGGGTGTTCCGGCCGGCGCCGTAGGTGGGCAGCGCCCGCCGTTTGACCCGGGCCGCCCTGCGGGCGTACTCTGGTCTCACTTCTTATTGAAGGAGATTTCCATCCTTCTGGAGCTTTGGGAGGGCCGGCTGGCCTGTGGGGGCCGCCTTGTCCCCATGATCTGTCATCGTCGATTGGAGGCAGGGCGTGGGGCCCGCCGTCCCTCGCGCGGGTGGATTTTCGTCCTGCTCGCCGGCCTCGCCTTGACACTTCCGCCGCCTGCGCTCCCTCTCGACACCGGCGAAAACCACCCTCCATACCGCCTCGAGTCCTGGCAGAACGAGCAGGGCCTGCCGCAGAACACCGTCGCCTCGATCGCCCAGACGCCCGACGGCTACCTCTGGCTGGCGACCCAGGAGGGGCTGGTTCGATTCGACGGCATCCGCTTCCAGATCTTCCTGGCGAGCAACGCCCCGGGGCTGGCCAGCAATTCGATCTTCCGGTTGGTGGCGGCAGCGAACGGGACGCTGTGGATCGGTACCGACGGCGGCGGCCTCGGCCGTCTCCGGGGCGGGAAGTTCACCTCGCTGACGCAGCGCGACGGCCTGCCTCGAGACAATGTGGAGGCCCTGCTGGCGGACGGCGAGGGAGGGCTGTGGATCGGCACCACCCACGGCCTCGCCCATCTGGGCCGGGACGGCCGCCTCGTCGCCGTGCCGATGGCCGGACTGCCCAACTCGGCACTGAGTGCCCTGTGCCAGGACCGCGCGGGGAACCTCTGGGTCGGCACCGCCGATGCCGGCGTCTACCGCCTGGCAGGCGGCCGGGCCGAGCCGCTGACCCGCCGGCAAGGACTCTCGGATGACCGCATCCAAGCTCTTCACGCAGATCGCGACGGCAGCCTGTGGATCGCCACCTACCAAGGTCTGAACCACCTGCGCGACGGCCACCTCACGGTCTTCACTGCGCGTGACGGATTGCCCAGCGACGCGGTCAACGCGCTCTTGGAGGACCGGGACGGCAACCTGTGGATCGGCACTCGCCGTGGGCTTTCCCGCCTGCGCGACGGCCGGCTGGTGGCGGCCGGCGTGCCGCCCGTCGACGACGACATCCGCGCGCTCTTCGAGGACCGCGAAGGGAGCCTCTGGATCGGCACCGGTAACGCCGGCCTCTTCCGCCTCAAGAACGTCGCCTTCGGTCCTCTGGCCTCAGACAGCCCGCTGCCGAGCCGAATCGCCTGGAGCGTGTTCGAGGACGGAGACGGATCGCTGTGGACCGGCACCAGCGCAGGCCTCTACCATCTCGCCGGAGGCATGACGACCCTCTACACCCGAGAGCAGGGCCTGCCGGACGACATCGTGCGCAGCGTCCTGCGCGATCACGAGGGCAACCTCTGGGCCGGCACGCACGGCGGCCTCGCCATCCTTCGCGGCGGCCGCTTCGTGAGCGTCGCCCTCGAGCCGGGGGCTCCCCAGTCGGCCGCTCTCGTGCTCTACGAGGATCCCGGGGGGCATCTCTGGGTGGGCACCAGGAAAGGGCTGTTCCGGCGGGACGGCAGCCGTTTCACCGGCTTCACCACCGCCGACGGCCTGCCGAGCGACCGCATTTTCGCCGTCTACCAGGACCGTGCCGGAACCCTCTGGGCCGGCACCCACGGCGGCCTGTCCCGCCTGCGCGGCACTCGCTTCGAGCCGCTGCGCGAGGGTGCCCTGGGCAGCGCCGATATCTTCGCGTTCCACGAGGACCGGGACGGCGACCTCTGGATCGGCACCAACTCCGGGCTTCATCGCCTGAGCCACGGCACCGTCGTCGTCTTCACCGCCCACCAAGGCCTGTTCGACGACACCGCCTTCCAAATCCTGGAAGACTCCCGCGGCTACCTCTGGATGAGCTGCAACCGGGGCATCTACCGGGTCCGCAAGAGCGATCTGCTGGCTTTCGCCGGCGGCCACCTGCCTGCCATTCCCTCCGACGCGTATGGCGTCGCCGACGGCTTGAAGAGTGTGGAAGGGTGCGGCGCCAATCAGCCCGCCGCCTGCCGGACGCGGGACGGCCGCTTCCTCTTCCCCAACCTCCGCGGCATCGCGGCGGTCCGGCCGGAGCAGGTTCCCTTCAACACCCTGCCGCCGCCCGTGGTGATCGAAGACCTTCAGGCCGATAGCCGGACCGTGGCTCGCGCCGGCAGGGTGCGGCTCGACCCGGACACCAAGACGGTCGAGATCCAGTTCACAGCCCCGAGCCTCGTAGCGCCGGAGAAGGTGCGCTTCCGCTACCGCCTGGATGGGCTCGACAAGGACTGGATGGACGCCGGGATACGGCGCATCGCCTACTACAACAACCTTCGCCCCGGCGCCTACACCTTCCGGGTGACCGCCAGCAACAACGACGGCGTCTGGAGCCCCACCGGCGCCGCCCTGAGCTTCCAGGTCGAGCCCCATTTGTACCAGACGGTCTGGTTCGCCGTCCTCGCCGCCGCGCTGCTGGCCGCCATCGCGGCCGGGGCCTGGCGCCTGCGGGTGCACAGCATCCGGAAGCGCGAGCGGGAGCTGCTCGTCCTCGTCGAGGAGCGCACCCACGCCCTGCAGTGGGAGCGCGACCGGGCCGAGGCCGCGCGCCGCGAAGCCGAGCAGGCGGATACTGCCAAGAGCGCGTTCCTGGCCAACATGAGCCACGAGATCCGCACGCCGATGAACGCCGTCATCGGCATGAGCAGTGTTCTGCTGGGCACGCCGCTGACCGGCGACCAGCGGCAGCACGTCGAGACCATCCGCGGCAGCGGCGAGGCCCTCCTCGGCCTCCTCAACGACATCCTGGACTTCTCCAAAGTGGAAGCGGGCGCCCTGGAGATCGAGGAGATGCCCTTCGACATCCGCCACTGCCTCCTCGACGCCATCGAGCTGCTCGCCGCCGAGGCCATCCGCAAGGGGCTGGAGATCGACTGCACGGTGGACGATTCCGTGCCCGTGGGTGTGATCAGCGATCCCACGCGCCTGCGCCAGATCCTCGTCAACCTGCTGGGCAACGCCATCAAGTTCACCTCCACCGGCGAAATCTCCCTGCTTGTGGATTCGGTGCCCGTCGAAGGAGATACCGTCGAGCTGCGCTTCCAGGTTCGGGACACGGGGATCGGCATTCCGCCCGAGCGGATGGACCGCCTGTTCAAGCCGTTCAGCCAGGCCGACGCCTCCAACACCCGCATTTACGGCGGCTCCGGCCTGGGGCTCGCCATCAGTCAGCGTTTCGCCACCAAGCTCGGCGGCTCCATGTGGGTGAAGAGCGAGCCCGGCCAGGGCTCCGTCTTCCACTTCACCATCCGCTGCCGGCCGGCCACGGGCGCCCTGGCCAGCGCCCTGGGGAGCCGCTCGCCCGAGGCCCTGGACGCTCCCGACCCGCTGCTCGCCGAGCGCCTGCCCCTGCGCATCCTCATCGCCGAGGACAACTCCGTGAACCAACGCGTCGCGCTCCTGCTCCTGGAGCGGCTGGGCTACTCGGCCGACGTGGCGGGCAACGGCTACGAGGTGCTCACCGCCCTTCACCGCCAGACCTACGACGTCGTCCTCATGGACGTGCAGATGCCCGACATGGACGGCCTGGAAGCGACGCGCCGCATTCAGGCCGAATGGCCCGAGGCCCATCGGCCCCGCGTCGTGGCGATGACCGCCAGCGCCCTGATCTCCGACCGCAACGCCTGCCTCGCCGCCGGCATGGACGGCTTCCTCACCAAACCCATCCTCATCCGCGAGCTCCAGGCCGCCCTGCGCAGCGTGGCGGCGGCGCCGGCAGCGGCTTCCCCTCCTCCTCCTTCTCCCCCGCCGGAGCCGCCAGGCGAGCTCCCGCTTCTCGATCCAATCTACCTCGACCGTCTCCGCCAGCTCGAAGAGGCCAGCGGCCACTCCGTCGTCGGCGAGATCGTCGACAGCTTCCTGGGTGAAATGCCCCGCCGCCTCTCCCGGATGCGAGAGGTTCTGGCGGCCGGCGACTGCGCGGCGCTCGACTTTGCCGCTCACTCGCTCAAAGGGGCCAGCGCTCAGCTTGGAGCCGTGCGCCTGGCCGCCCAGAGCCACGCCCTGGAGCTCCAGGCCCGCGAGAGCAACCTCGCGGGAGCGGCCGAAATCGTCGACGAAATCGAGCGCGAAATCGAGCGCCTGACCCCGGCCCTACGGCAGAGAACCGACGCCGAGCGCGTCTCCCACGTTTGAGAGCGGACGGGCGGGGCGCTACTTCGGAATCAGATTCGGCGCCAGCGAGGAGGTGAGGAAGATGACGAGGGCGATGGAGCCCAGAGCCCCTATGACGATGCCGAACCAGGCTCGTCCCAGCCCGTGCTTTTCAGGATGCTGTTGGATGTCGCGCACCGCGACGATGCCGACGACCAGAGCGACCGGCGCAAAAATCCCCAGGAAAGACAGCAGGCCGAGATAACCGGCGGCGATCGCCCAGCCCGACCGTCCCACGGGCAGCAGCATGCGCATCACGGGATCGTCGCCGGCCGACGGCCTCGGCGGGCCGGTATAGGCGGGCCGCATCGGCGGCATCGCGACGGGAGCCTGGACCGGCAGCAATCCTGGAATCGTGGCCGCGGCCTGCCACTGAGCCATGCCGTCCGTCCACACCAGGTCGCCGGACCCCAAACCGCCCGCCCGCGCGGTGTTGACCAAGTCCTCCCAACTCACGGGCCCCGTCTGGGCCTCGCCTCGCCGGTAGTACCACATCATGAGGACACCCTCCCTCTGACTCACCACATCGAGCCGGCTGCCGTTCGGTCCAGGAAATGCTGGAGGAATGCTATCGCAGTTGCGGCCTCAACCCAGCAGAATCTCGTCCAGCAGCCGGCGGCCATCCGGCCAGGGGCCGTGGCCGCTCTCGGTGTTGAGGTGGCCGGCGGCGCCGGCGCTGACGAACCGGCTGCCCCAGGCCTCGGCGACCTGGCGGGCGCGACTGGGCTTGATCCAAGGATCGTCTTCGCTGGCCACGAGGATGCTGGGAAACGGTAGCATCGCCATCGGCATGGGGCGAAAGCCCGTCGGCCCCTTGGGATAGATCAGGGCGTCGACATCGGACGGCGCGACGAGAAGCGCGCCGCGAACTTTCAATCCGGTCTCAGCCGCCCAATGCGCCACCGTCACGCAGCCGAGGCTGTGCGCGGCGATCACTACCTGCGGACCGGCATCTGCCACGGCCGCCTCCAGCGCCGCCACCCAATCCGTGCGCGCCGGCGACTCCCACTCCGTCTGCTCGACGCGGCGGAATCCCGGCTCCGCCGCCGACCAGACGCTCTGCCAGTGTTGAGGTCCCGAATTCCAAAGCCCCGGCACGATGAGGACCCGCGTGGTCTCGGTCATGGAGCGAGTCTACCCCCAGTGCTCCTCAAGTTGACGCAAGACACCATCGAAGTCGACCGCATGACCTGTATCCACGTTGACCAGAGGCCCGAGACCGAGCGGCCCGAGGTCAGCCAGCCGCACGAAGTCGGCGACCAAGTCATCGCTGCTCTTGTCCCGATCCAGATGTCCGGCGTGGCGCTTGCGAGCCAGGAAGCGCTCGGCCGCGACTTCTGCCGGACAGACACAGTGGACTTCGACGACCCTTCCGGACAAAGCCGAGATCCAGCCTGTAGGTGTACCTGATTCGCCGGTCACCTGAGGATGTCTCCAGAACGAGGCCAAGACGGCGCCAGCGGTTTGAGCCGCTAGCCGTTGAAGAACCACGTCGGCCGACCGGCTCAAGCGATTCCGCCACTCCGCATCGCCAACGCCGAGCCCTTCGAACAGCGCCTCCAGAATCTCGTCCTTGTCGAGCAGGGGGAGACCCAGGGCGTCGGCAAGGCGAAGCCCGAGTGTCGTCTTCCCGCTTGCAGGAAGGCCGGAGATGACGAGGAAGCGGCGGCGGTTTGGCTTGCCTTTGAAAACGTACCTGACGCCGAGGCCGGACATGGGAGAGTCAACCTAAAGCCATGCGATCTCGGGACGATCGCGATCGAGCACGACGTGAGTGACCGCGCCGCCACAATGAGCTTGGATCATCGAGGCCAGAATCTCCGTGGCATCCCCGATTTCGCTAGCGCCTACCGGCGGCAATCCTTCCAGGACGAGGATCGCCCGTCGGGTCTGGGAGTTGAGCTTCGTGCGGTCCGCTTCCTTCCAGTTCCAGCGCCGGCAGATGGCTCCGAGATCGTCCTTGTAGATGACCTCGCCGGGGTAGGGCGGCCGCGCCTCGGGCTCGCCCAGGAGCTTGACCGGCGCTTCATCCTTGCCGGCCAAGCAAAGCTGAATGTCCCCTGTTGTGCGATCCAAATCCTCGCCGCCCGCGGGCAGCAGATACCTCAGGGAAATCGTGTTGTAGAGGTCCACCAGTGGATTGATCTGCGGTATGGCATGTCCCTTGCCCGCCCGGCGCACGAGGTTTTCGATCGAGGACGGATGGTCTTTGGGTTTGGCGCCGAACTTCCGGTACGCCTCCCGCCACGGCGCGATGTGCGGGTGCTCGGGGATGGGCTGCCCGGCGAACAGCTCCCGCACCCGCGCCTCCTCCTGCCGGAGCCCGGCGAGGATCTCCTCGCTCTCCCGGGCGTTGTCGATCTCGCGGGCGATGATCACGCCGAGCACGACGTCAGGAAACAATGCGAAGATCTCGGGCGTACCAAGGAGTCGTGCCATGGGGTCAGGATGCTATACCGTCCGGCAGTGAGAGTTGGAGGCTGCATGAGAAAAGAATCCGGGTTGCTGCTCATCGCGCTCGCGCTGCTCGGTGGACTGCCGGGTCGCGGTGAACAGGTCGCGTCGGCCGCTCTGCCGTGCCGATCGGCCGTCCCTGGTCTCGACCAGCGGATCCCGGTCTTCCTGCGGCCCGCGATTGAAAACCGCGACTTCCAGGGCGTGGTGCTCGTGGCTTGCGGTGACGCGACCGTCTATCGGGCCGCCTTTTCTCCGAAGACAATGCGCGGTGTGCCGGCGACGGGGCACGAGCGTTTCGCCATCGGGTCGGTCGCGAAGACGTTCACGGCCGCTGCGATCCTCAAGCTGGCGCAGGAGGATCGGCTTCATCTGAGCGATCCGCTGTCGAAATTCCTTCCGGGCTTTCCTCACGGCGGCGAGATCACGATCGAGCAACTGCTCGGGCACTCCGCCGGCGTGCGCGACTATCACGTGCTGGAGGATTTCGCGACCCACCGCAAAGAGCCGATTTCTCTCTCTCAACTCGTGGAGGTCATCGGCCGGGCGCCGCTCGATTTCGCGCCGGGAACGAAGTCGGGCTACTCCAGCTCCGGCTACGCTCTGCTGGCTCGCGTCGTCGAGGTGGTCTCCGGCCGCCCGTTTCACGAGTATCTACAGGCGACGTTTTTCGAGCCGCTGGGGCTGCGCGACACAGGTTGGCTCGGCAGCACTGGGGCTCGGCCCGCAGTCAGGGCCGGCCAGGACCCCGGCTTTCCGCCCTCTCTTCTCCAGGCCGCCGACGAGTCGCATCCGGATTGGCTGACCGGCAGCGGCTCTCTGGTTTCGAGCGCCGAGGATCTCCTGACGTGGTATCGCCGCTTCGCCGCGGGCGACGTCGTCCGCTGGAGCGAGCTTTCCTATCCCTATGGCTGGTCACGGCGAGAGGAGAGAGGGCAGCAGGTGCTGGGACAGGACGGCCGGATTCCCGGCTATGCGACGAACATCGCCGGCTATCCGCGGGACGGCGTGATCGTGATCGTCCTTGCCAACGTGCAGACCGGAGCGCTGGAGGCGATTTCGAAAGGCCTCGTGGCCCTGGCGCTCGGAGAGCCGGCGACTTCGCCCGCGCGGCGGCGCCTGGTGCATCTGCCGGAAAAGTCGCTCGGCCCCTTCACCGGCCGCTATGAGATGGCGCCGGGCAACGTGCTCACAGTCCGGAAGGCCAAAAGAGGTCTCGAGCTGGCCTCGTCCGACGGGGTGTTCCTGCCGCTCGACGCTCTGGGGAAGGACCACTTCTACTACCGGGCCCTCTCCGCGGACATCCGGTTCGAGGCCGGCCCTTCCGGGGTGGCCGCCATGAGCTGGAGCGGTTTCCGGATTCCCCGCGCGGCTGGCCATTGAGAGGATGTGGGGCGCTCTTATCCCGCGCTATAATCCCCCGACCATGCGACTCGTAACTCGTGGCGACCTCGACGGGCTGACGTGTGCCGTGCTGCTCTCGGAGAAGGAGGACATCACCGGCATCTCCCTCATTCATCCCCAGGACATCAGCGATGGGCGGGCGGACATCCGGCCGGACGACGTCATCGCCAACCTTCCCTATCATCCCAACTGCGCCCTGTGGTTCGACCATCACCTGCACACGGCGACGCCGCACGTTCCCGTGGGCTTCAAGGGCGCCTTTGCCCAGGCGCCGTCAGCGGCGCGGCTGGTCTACGAGTATTACGGCGGCGAGGCGGCCATGCCGCAGTTCGCCGAGTTGGTGCGGGAGACGGACCGGCTCGACTCAGCCAACCTGACGCCGGACGACGTGCTCGATCCCCAGGGCTACATCAAGCTCGGCTTCACGATCGACGGCCGCACGGGCATCGGCCACTTCGAGGATTACTTCCACGATCTGGTCGATCTGCTGCGCAACGAGACGCCGATCGCAGACGTCCTCGACGATCCGTCGGTGAAGGCCCGCTGCCTGCTGATGGACGGCGAGAACCAGCACTTCTGCGAGGCGCTGCGCGAGCACAGCCGGGTGGACGGCAACGTGGTGATCACCGATTTCCGGTCGCTCGACTACACGCCCATTGGCAACCGTTTCCTGGTCTACGCGCTGTTCCCCGACGTCAACGTCTCGGCGCGCATCCACTGGGGGCCGGACCGCAAGTTCCCCATGCTGATCCTCGGCCACAGTATCTTCCGCCGCACCTGCAAGATGAACGTCGGCGAGCTCGCCGCGCGCTACGGCGGCGGCGGCCACAAAGGTGCCGGCAGCATTCCGCTGATCGAAGAGCCGGACCAGCAGATCCAGATGATCGTGGGCGAGCTGAAGGCGAACGGGTAAGCCGAAGGAGTCAATCTCAGTACGTCGCCCAGATCCCCGGCGTCGCGATCTCCACCGAATGGCCGTCGGGATCGCGGAAGTAGAGGCTCGTTCCGCCGCGCGCCCAGCGCGCGGTGCTTTCGATCTCGATGCCGTGCTCGCCCAGATGGCGCTCCCAACCGGGCAGCTCGTCTCCCTTGATGGCGAAGGCGAGATGGACGGGGCCGCTGCCATCGTGGGGTGGAATCCGCCCCTCCGGCCCCAGATCGGCTCCTTGAAGTGTTGCGCCGCGCTTGAAGAGCAGCAGGACGCTGGCCTGCCCCGCATCCACGGCCACCAGCCGCGGGCCGGAATCGAGGACGCGGAGCCCCATCACGTCGCGATAGAACGCCGTGGCCCGGTCGAGATCGTCGACGTACAACGCGGTTTCGAGGATGCGTTCGATGGATGGCATTGCGGAGATCCTATTGGGCGCCCGACAGGACGGTGATCGATTTCACCACACTCTCGAAAGCCCCCAGCTCCCCGGGGCTGGCGGCCGATTTTGCCTTCGACATCGCCACCGAGACGCTGAACGGAAACTGAGGGCCGGGGTTGAGATACGTCACGTACTCGAAGAACGACCCTGGCTTGTAAAACAGCTTGGGAAAGGTCACGTAGGCGGGATGCTTCACATCAAGATCCTGGGATTGCAATTCAGGGTACTGCCGGCGAAGGCCGTTCAGGTCGGCCTTCAGATCTTCCGCCAGATTCTCATTGGTCTTTTCGTCGACGCGAACGCGGATCGTCACGTCCGCGGCCTTGGACTCCGCCAGGCTCGGAAAAAAGACGACGCTGACACCATATTGCCGCGCCCGGTCCGTGTCTCCCGTCCAGCCCTGCGGCTCCTGGATCATGAAGGAAAAGCCGTCGCCGCTGATCATCAGAGCGGAGGGTTCGGGGTCTGCCGCCTTCTGTGCGGCTCCTGGAGGGACGTAGGCGCACAGAGCGTGCAGGACTGCGATCACGAGAATGGAATGTCTTCTTTTCATCGCTCTTTTCCGAGAGGTTGATCCAGATCCAGCTCCACCAGCGCCGCCGAGATTTCTCGCAGCAGATCGTCGTCCTCCTCTTCAACCCCGAGGTCCACCATCTCGGCGGAGACGTCGCGGACGAGATCGGAAAGCAGGTCGCCCTCAGCGGAGGCGGTGAGCGGCGGCACGGCTCGAAAGGGCCGGACGTTCATCGCGACCGTTTCGCGCAGGAAATCGGCGTAACCGCGGGCAGAGCCGGCGAGGGTGTGATGCATTGCCATGTGGCGCCGGGCGTTGTCGCCCATGCGCCGGCGTAGCGGCTCGTCCGCGGCGAGAGTGCGCAGATACCCGAGGAGCAATTCCTCCTCGGTGTCGTCGAGGTCCACCTTGGCGCAGCAATCGTCGGGGATCTCGGCGAACGCGCCGCTGTTGTTGACGATCAGCGGCTTGCCCAGGCCCAGCAGGCGGATCACCGTGCCCGAGGTCTCGCCGGCCGTGGGGTGGCGCAGGTTCACCGCCACGTCGCACGCCTGCATATAGAGAAGGAAGCAGTCGAGCTCGAGACGGCCGGTGATGGTGACGCCCTGCCGCAGCTCGGCCGTGAAGATGCGCTCGAAGTCGAAGTGACGCGAGACCTCGCCCACGATCAACAGCCGGGCGCTGGGCATCTCCTGGCGCAGGCGGGCGAAGGCGCGCAGCAGCACGGCCGGCCGTTTAGCGGGGGTCATGAAGCCGAACGTGGCGATGACGAAGTCGCCGGAATCGATTCCGAGGGCGGCGCGGGCCTCGCCCTCATCCACAAGGGGGCCGTCCAGGCTCAGATGGTGTGGCACCGTCGCCACGCGCGCCAGGGGACGGCTCGCCAGCACCCGGTCACGGGTGAACCGATTGTGGACGATCAATCCCAGGCTGGAGTCCACCACCCGCTCGAAGAGGGGATAGCTCCACAGGTCGAGGGAGACGCCGGTCGCCAGGCACCGCCGGGCCGCGGCTTCGCCCGTGCGCCCATAGGCGTAGCGCAGCTCGTCGACGTAGAGGTTCGGCCGGTTGGCCTCCAGGGTCAGCTCGCGCACCAGATGGTGGAGCACGTACTCGTGGAGTACCACGACGCCGGGATGCTCCAGCAAGGTCCGGTAAATGGCGGCGTGATAGTCCGAGTTGTTGCCGAGCTGATAGAGGACGGCGTCGAACCGTCCCTGCTCCAGTAATCGGGGGAGGGCCCGGTGGCCGTGAACGGGGAAGCACGCCGCCAGGGCCGGGTCAGGGCGGAACCCTTCGTCGACGATCAGCTCGATCTCGCACTCTTCCGCGAGGTGCGGCAGCAGCTCGGCGCTGTAGTCGGCGATCCCCGACTTCATCGGAGGCAGGGGGCTGAAGAAGGCGACGCGCATGGTGTGGGGATTGTAGTGGGCCGGGCGGTCTTACGGGGGTACCAACATTATGCAGACTTGCATTATGCTGTCCTGCATAATGATTTTCGTGAACCGCCTTCAGGAGATGGAACGCCTCGACCGACTCTCGGCCCTGGAGGAGGGAGGGCTCGCCGTGATCTATGGCCGCCGGAGAATTGGCAAGACCCGACTCCTCCTTCATTGGTCGAGCCGCCACCACGGATTGTACACGGTGGCCGACCAATCCTCGGCGGACATCCAGCGGAGGTATTTTGCCGAGGCGGTTGCCGAGCGGCTGCCTGGATTTGCCGACGTGGACTACCGCGATTGGCGAACGCTGCTCCTGCGGCTGGCCCGGGAAGCCGCGGCCGCGGGCTGGCGAGGCCCCATCATTCTCGACGAGCTGCCGTACCTCGTGACCTCGTCGCCAGAGCTCCCCAGTGTTCTTCAGCGCTGGCTGGATCATGACGCTCGCCAAGCCCGTTTAGTAACCGCGGTCGCCGGCTCCAGCCAGCGCATGATGCAGGGGCTCGTCCTTGGCCGCGAGGCTCCCCTGTATGGCCGCGCCAGGGAAATTCTCGAGCTCGGCCCGATCGAGCCCATGTATCTCCGGGAGATCTTCGGGCCGTTGTCGGGCGTGGGTGTGGTCGAAACCTATACGGCCTGGGGCGGAGTTCCCCGGTACTGGGAGCTGGCCAGAGAGGTCGACGGCGGTGTTCGAGCCCAAATCGAACAACTCGTGCTGGACCCATTGGGCTCGCTTCACCGTGAGCCGGACCGGTTGCTGCTGGAGGAGATCCCCTCGGCACTGGAAGCTCGGCCCATCCTCGACGCCATTGGAGGGGGAGCCCATAGAGCGTCGGAGATCGCCGGCCGGTTAGGGCGTCCCGCCACCTCCATGTCGAGACCCCTGGATCGCCTGCTCGGAATGGGATTGATTCGCAGGGAGGTGCCTTTCGGCGAGCCTGAGAAGGCGAGCCGGCGGAGCCTCTACAAGATCGACGACCCGTTTTTTCGCCTTTGGTTCCGAGTCGTCGCGCCACACCGGGGTCAACTGGCGAGCGGGACCCGCAAAGCGCGGGCGCAACTGCTGACACGATTCTGGGAAGGCCTGCTTGCCCAAGCCTGGGAGGATCTTTGCCGTCAGCGCCTCCCCCGGCTGTCGGAGTCATCGCTGTTGGGAAGCGAAGGGCCTTGGGGTCCTGCCTCGCGGTGGTGGAGAGGAACGGAACCCGAGTGGGACATCCTCAGCGAGTCTCTCGATGGCGGGCGCCTCTTGCTTGGAGAGGCGAAATGGAGTGCCAAGCCGTTCAGCAGGAAGGCGTTGGAGCGGGCGAAGAACGAGCTGGTGTCAAAGCCGGCGCCATCTCTGCCCGCCCAGAGCTCGAAGCGAACGAGCGTGAGAGTTCTATTTGTTCCAGAGCTCGAGGGTGGACAGGATTTCGTCAAGCTGGACGGTGGAGATACGTGGGTCGTGACAGTCGCCGATCTGCTCCGACCTTGACACGGCGCTTCAGCGGAGCTTCAGTGGTCCACCGCGAGATACCAGCGGGCGCCGGCCCGCTCGGCTTCGGCGAGGATGCGCTCCATGTCGCCGAGGTCTTCCAGCACGGCGCTGCCGGTCTGGCCGGGCAGGGCTCCGCGCAAGGCGCGCACCGTGGCGAGGCCATCCGTAACCGGGAACCAGGCCTCCGTAACGGCGGGACCCAGGCCGTCCAGATCTCCGAAGTCGTCGACATCGTCCAGTGGATCGGCCACGTCGAGGGGGTCGACGCTGTAGAACGACCAGAGGTCGCGCACCCCCAGTCGCTCACAATGGGCGGTGACCACCTCTTCGGCGGCGGCGAGCGCTTTGCCGTTCATGAACGTGTCGAGACCTGGAACCTCGCGATCCAGAATAATGTAGAGAGCCGAGCTCATGGGAACCTCCTCCTCGGTGTTGGCCACTACGGGGATTACGGAGGATTCTAGGACCAGGTTCCTGCGCGGTCAACGTTGCGATTCGAACGGCGTTGTTGCAGTACCCGTCAGCTTCTCAATCACCCGGTCCCACGTGATCTCCCGCACCTTCGCCTGACCGGCGAGGCCCATCGCGCGGGCTTTCTCGCGATCGCGATAGAGCGCGTCGATGCGGGCTCCGATCTCGCGGGGAGAATCGGGCGGGCAGATGGAGCCGTTGCGGTCGTCTTCCACGAATTCCAGAACGCCGCCGGCGTCCGCGGTGGTGATCACAGGCTTGGCGGCCTTGAACGCTTCGACGGTGACGTAGCCGTAGTCCTCGTCGAATGGGGCGTAGTAGACGCCGAGGCAATTGGCGTAGTGCTCGACGACGTCGGCGTCCTGCGTCCAGCCGAGGAGCTCGACCTTCTCTTCAAGACCGAGGCGGGCGATCAAATCGATCAGCGCGTCGCGCTCGGGGCCGGTGCCTGCGATATGGCAGCGCACGGGGGTTTCAGTGTGCTTCATCGCGCGGACGAGCAGGTCGAAACGCTTCATGGGATCGAGACGGCCGATCGTAAAGATATAGTCGCCGGAAGGGCCGGAGCGATAGAGCGCATCGAGCTTCGGCGGCGGATAGAGCACCTCAGCCGCCACTCCGTTATTGCGTTGAAGGCGGTCCGCCACGTTGCCGGAGATCGTATAGACGGCCCGCGCTTCCGAAAGGGTGCGGCGGTCCATGGTGCGGATCATCTCCAGCGCCTTGGCGTCCCGCGGCTGGCGGTCGGTGAAATCGCTGTAGCGCGTGCCGAGCAGATCGTACGCCTGGCGAAGCTGGTGAATGAGCCAGACGACTTTGTTGGGATGCTTGATCAGATAGGACGGAAAGCGCGTCGCGATCACGAGATCAATTCGCTTGCCGCCCGCCTCGTCGAGATTCACCAGCCGCCAGGCGAGGCTCCCCTTGAGCAGCTCGACGCGCGTCGGCCAATGAAAGGGAATCGCCACCACGTCGACCTCGAAATCGCGGGCCTTGAGCTCATCTCGCAAAGAATCGACCAGCATCTCGGCGCCGCCATAGGCGAAAGGCACCTGGGTGGCGCAGATGACGATGCGGGGTTTCACTCAGCGTTTTCCTTGTCGCTCGTGGGCTCGCCCTGCCGTTCCTCCAGCGCTTCGAGGCGCGCCGAGACGAGCGCCAGCTCGCGCAAGGTGAGGTCGTGGGCCTCCACCAAGTCTTCGATGAGGCGCGACGCGGCTTGATTGAAGCCGTTCTGCTGCTCCAGAAGGGGCCGCAGGTACCACTTGAGGAAAACGTGGAAGAACGCCTTGCGGACGAAGACGATCAGCCTTCCCCAGCGCGGCCGGTGGGAGAAGACCACGGGCTCCTGGACGTACTCGCGGGACTTCAGCATCAGGAGGCCGTTGCGGGTCTCCATGCCGCCGGCCGCCAGCGTCGCGCTCTCGGCCCGGCGCTGGCGCACGCCGGAGCGGACCTTCTGAAGCACCTCGGCGACGCGCAGGCCGCCGGGCGGCGGGGGTGTGGAATCGGAGGGCATCGGGGGTCAACGATACACTCTTCCCCTTATGGCAGAGAAACCCCCCAGCCGGGTCCGCGCCGTCCTCAACGCCGGCCACGCGTTTCTCCGCCTTGGCTCTCCTCGCCGGCTGCGGCGAACGTGGATCTGGATCGGTGAGATCGCCGCGCAGATCCGCCGCCGCCGGGCGGAGCCGCGGCTGACGGTGGCGGTGGACGTCAACTCCTTCTACGAGCCGCTCACCGGCGTGGGCTGGTATCTGCACCAGATCCTTCTCCACCTCGCCGGCCGGGACGACGTCCGTCTGCGCCTCTACGGCCAGCGGCTGGTCCACGGGGACCCGTGGATTCCACGCCCGGTCGCGGCCTTCCCAGCCGGACGGGCCATCGAGCGCATCGACTACGACGCGCCGGACGGGCTGGTGATCCGGCCCTGGCGAGGCCGCCAGGTGCTCCGCCGCCTCGCCTCCCTGCTGATGGCGGCGGACGGCAACCAGGTGCTCTTCGCCCCCAACTATCTCTTCCCTCCCCTCTTCGGGCTGGCCCGGGGCGCGCGGGTGGCCACCATCCACGATCTCGGGGTGTGGAAGGTGCCGTGGGCCGTGCGGCCGGATTCGGGGGAAGCCCTGCGGGAGCTCCTGGAGCGCACGCTCTTCGAGGCGGACCTCTTCCTCACGCCCAGCGAGGCCGTGCGCCGGGAGCTGATCGAGAGGAACGTCGCCGCGAGCCGGGTGCGGGCCATTCATCACGGCACCGGGCTCGTCGGGGAGGGGCTGATCGCTTCCTCGGTGCCGCCGCGCACGCCTCCCCGCTACGCCCTTCACGTCGGCACGGTGGAGCCGAGGAAGAACGTCCAGACGCTGCTCGCCGCCTGGCGGCTTCTGCGGTTGCGCCAAGCCGATCCGCCGCCTCTGGTGCTCTGCGGCGGTTTCGGCTGGAAGGCGGAGGAGGCGCGCCGGGAGATCGGCGCGGCCGAGGCCGAGGGCTGGCTCGTCCACCTCGGCTACGTGAGCACGGACGAGCTGGCGGCCCTCTATTGCGGCGCCGAGCTGGTGGCCCTTCCGTCCTTCTATGAAGGCTTCGGCCTGCCGGCCGTCGAGGCCATGCGGGCGGGGGCGCCGCTGCTGGCGAGCGACCTGCCGGTGCTGCGGGAGGTGGCGGGCGATGCCGCCCTCTACGCGCCGCCGAGCCGGCCGGATCTATGGGCGGACCACGCCGGCGAGCTACTGGCGGACGCCGGCCTGCGCGCCGATCTGCGCCGCCGGGGCCTGGAGCGGGCAAAGTTGTTCGATTGGGGCCGCGCCGCGGAGGAGACGGTGCGGGCGTTTCGCGCTGCGGCGGGATGCTGAATTGACCCCGTACCCACGAAGCTCTGTGAAACACTTCCCCTGATGCGACTCGCCGTACCCGCCACCGCCACCACCGTCCTCGTCGCGGGAGCGCTGATTCCGGAGCCGCCCCCGGCTCTTCAAGTGCTGGTGGCCATGGCGATGCTCGGCGCCTTGGGCGCGGCGGGGGACCGGCTGGCCCGCTGGCTCTGCCCGGACTTCGGGCTGCTCTCGCGAGTCGTGGCTGCCTTCAGTTTCGCGATAGCCGTAGCCGTGGCGCCCGCCACCTGGATGGGGCATTTCGGAGTGATGCGCCCGGCGCCGTTCCTGATCTGGACCGCCGCGGCCCTCCTGCTCAGCCGGCTGCTGCCGGTGCCCAAGCGGCAGCCGGTGAGTCCGACCGCAACCCCGAGCGAAGCCGATCGCTGGACTCACATTGCCAACATTGAGTGGGCCCTGGTGCTGGCGGCCCTGGCGACTGTCGCCCTGTTCGGGCTCAAGTACGCCTTCCATTACCGCTGGGCGCCGGTGGGCCTGGGACCGGACGACGAGTCCTACCATCTCGCGGCCATGGCCGTCTGGCACCGGTTCGGCGATCTACGGATGATCAAGTTCGCGATCGGGGATACGAGCACGACGTTCTATCCCGTCGGCAGCGAGGTCTGGTCGTGGGTGCTGCTGGCGCCGTTTCGCGATAGCGACGTCCTCGCCCGCTGGGCGCAGCTCCCGTTCGCCGTCGCCTCCCTCGTGGCCACGGCGGCGATCGGCCGGCGGCTCGGGCTGCCGCTACGGTCGGCGCTGATGGCGGCGCTGCTCTTCGCCGCCATCCGGCGGGTATTCCCCGTCCTCGCCTTCACGGCCGGCAACGACCACAGCACTGGATTCTTCACCCTGGCGGCGATCGATGCCGCGCTGGCGCTCGTCGCGCAGCCGGCGGCCGGCGTGGCGATTTATGCCGGCGCGGCGCTCGGGCTCCTGCTCGGCACCAAATACATCGGCCTCCTCTTCGCGCCCACGATCCTCGCCGTGCTCCTCCTGGCAGGGCTCGGGCGCCGGTGGACCTCCGAGCCCGGCGAGCGGCTGCCGGTGCGCACCCTGGCGGGCCTCGCCGTTCTGGTGGCCGTGGCCGGCGCGCTGGCGGGCGGCTATACCTACCTGCGCAACTGGGTGACGGCGGGCAATCCGATCTTTCCCGCGCCCTTAAGCCTCTTCGGGCACTCGATCTTTCCCGGCTGGCCAGGGGCGGACCTCAAATCCAGGCAGCAGGGTCCCGAGTTCCAGATCGACGTCTGGAAGTTCCTGCTCGACCGCCGCGACCTTCTGGGCTCGCTGTTCCCCTACACCATGCTCCCCGCGGCTTTCGCTGCGCCGCTCCTGGCGCTCTGGCGGCGGCGCGGCGAGTGGTGGCGGGACGCGCTGGTGCTGCTCCTGCCCGTGATCTTCTTTCTCGAATTCCTCTACCTGATGGGCGACCATCGGGACATGCGCTACTTCCTTCCCGGGGTGGCGCTGTCGGCCGTGGCTTTCGCCTGGCTGGTGGAGCAGGCCGGACCGCGCATTGCCGCCCCGATCCGCGTCCTCGTGCTGCTGGTGCTGACCTTCCACGTCGCCCGCAAGCTCGACTTCGGCGGCACGGTGGGGGCGGTGGTGGCGCTGGCCCTCATCGGCCTGGGGTGGCTGGCGGTGCGATACGGTCCACCGTGGGGTCTACGGCTGGCACTGACCCTGGCCCGGCCGGCTCCGCGGCGGTGGCTGGCGGTGGGCGCGGCGGCGATCGTGCTCCTGGCGGCGCTCCCCCTGGCAGCCGCGGTGACACGGTACCAGGCGGAGAAGCTCCTCCAAAGGCCGCCGGCGCTGGCCCTCGAACGCATGGCGGGACCCAGCGGCGCGGCAGTGGCCTACGTGGGCCTCAACAAGCCGTACACATTTTTCGGCAGCCGGCTGCAGAACGACGTCCGCATCGTCCCCCGCAAGGGCGAGCTCGAAGACCAGTATTACGAATGGGGCGGGACGCTGGACTTCCCTTACGAGGGGGACGACTACGTCCGCTGGCGGCGGCGCCTCGACGCCCTGGACGTCGACTTCGTGGTGGTCCACCGTTCGCCGTGGGAGGACCCGGAGCGGGACTGGATGGAGGGCCGGCCGCGCGCCTTCAGGCTGGAGTTCTTCGATACCGCGACCGAAATCTGGCGAGTCGTCTCTCCACAAGAGATCTGGCGGCAGAGGAAGCGCCGAGACCGCGAAGAAGATTCCTCAGCGCCAGAGCCAGGAGCAGCAGGCACGGCACCGACGCCTGGATCAGGAAGCGGTCCCAGCTCGTCTGGACGATGAACTCCGGAGTCAGGCTGATCGTGTAGGAGATCCAAGCGACGCCCAAGGGCGCGGCAACGGCGAGGACCAGGGGGAGAGTCGCCCGCCGCCGCAGGCCCCGCCAGCCGGCGATCAGCACCAGGGGCGCCACCCACCAGAAAAATCCCCAGCCGGCGAAGCTCGTCATCTGCAAGCGGACCGCGGCGGCGATGCGTGGGACGCGGGTGAGGATGCCCGGCCAGAGGAACGACCAGGAGACGATCTTCTCGTAGCTCTCGAAGCGCTCGGGAATCCCGGCCCGCCAGGAGAAGAGCAGAAGAAGAGCGAGGATGAGCGGCAGCGCCGCCAGGGCGAGCGATCGCCAGCTCTGACGCCACCTCCGAACGGAATAGAGGCCTCCGAGGACGAGCGCCGCCGGGGCGAACACCGCGCCTTCGGCCTTGGCGAGGGCCGCCGACGCCAGGAGGATCCCCGCCGCCAGAGCCCCCGAAGGCCGCAGCCGGGGCGTGAGCAGGAGCACGAGCGCGCCGCCATAGAAGCAGGCGAGCGGCAGATCGCTGTAGGCGGAGACGGCGCCGCCCGCCACCTCGAAGGCGGGGATGGGAAGCAGGGCGGCGGCCAGCGTCGTCCAGCCGGCGGCGGCGCGGCCCGCCAAAGCCCGCGCGCCGCCGTAGATCACCAGCAGCCAGACGGGGAAAAAGGCGGCATAGAACGGCCGGAAGGCGGGATCGTCCTAGTCCGCGCGAGTCGTTTCGAGAACGGCCACCATGGCCACAGGCAGCAGCAGCGGATACCATGGATGGCTGACGTACCAGCCCTTCTGGGTCAACACCGCGGGATCGACCGTCCCCTCGTGACGCACGTAGCGAGCTTGAGCGGCCCAGGTCATCCAGCCGTCCCAATCGATCACCGGATTGGTGAGGGCCTCGCAGAGCACGGCGAGGGAGATCACCGCGCAGACCGCCACGATCAGCCACTCCCACAGTCTTAGCCTCGGGATACCTGGTCGCAGGCGCCTCCGGCGCAGCCAGGAGATCGCTCCGGCTACGGCGGGCACGGCGGCCACGGCCAGGATGGCGGGGGCGCGCAGCGGCACGGCGAGAAAGTGAGAGAGGGCGTAGAGCAGGCCAGCCGTCCAGGCGACGCCCAGCAGGTATGCGTAAGCGAGTCGGCGGCCCGTCCCGAAGGCGCGCACCGCCGGCAACAGCTCGGCGAGACCGGCTCCCGGCGCGGCGAAGAGCGCCACCCCCGCGAGGCCGGCGAGGGCCTCAGCGGCGATCAAGCGCCCCCTCCAGCCAACGGGGGAGATCCGCACGGCCGACGAGCACGGGCGGCCGGCTGGAATAGGCGACGACCACCCAGCGAGCGCCGGACGGGAGGCTCGCCGCCCAGCGTGGCGGGTCGGCCACCTCGCTCAACCGGCCCGCGAAGCGGGCCCGCCGCGGCGCGAGCTGGTAGCGCAGGAAGAGCGTCGCGCCATCCCGCTCCTCGCCGCCGTCGACGAGCAGGTACTCGCCATCGACGGGAACGGCGCGGGCGATCTCCTCCTCCGCGGCCACCCAGCGGGCGCCCAACACTCGGCGGCGGGCCTGCCGAGAGTCTTCGCCCAGATGCGAGGCCGCTAAAACGATCCGTACCCGGGATCTCTTCGCCGCCTGCTCCAGCGCGACGAGCAAAGATGTGGCGAACAGGGCCAAGACCAGAACCTGGAAGACGGAGCCGAAGCGGGGGAGCACGGCGGGTACTCTACAATGCCGCGGCATGCCGGAACGTCCCGCCGCCACCGTCGCCGTAGACCTTCGCGCCCTGGTGCCCGCCGCCACGGGCATCGGCGTCTACACCCGCTCGCTTCTCCTGGGGCTGGCGGCCCGCGGCGGTCTGCGCTATCTGGGGATGGCGCACCGCCCGCCCCGGGAGGCGGGCGAGCTCGAGGCGGCAGGCATCGGCGTCGAGCACCAGGAGACGCCGCTGGGGGTGCTGTGGCAGCAGCTCCGGCTGCCCCGCCGCCTGGCCCGCGGCGACGTCGATCTCTTCTGGTCGCCCCTCATCACTCTGCCGCTGCGCTGCCCGGTGCCGGCCGTGGCCACGGTGCACGACTTGACGGCCCTGCTGCTGCCCGAAATGCACACGCTCAAGGTGCGCTGGAGCCTGCTACCCTTCCTGCGCCTCTCCTTCGAGCAGGCCCGGCGGCTGGTGACCATCTCCAAAGCCACGGCGGACGATCTGGCGTTCCATTTTCCCCAGTGCCGGGAGAAGATCCGGGTCGTCTACCCCGGAATCGATCCCGAGTTCAGGCCGGGAGAGCCGGCGGAGATCGCGGCCACCCGGGCGGAGCTGGGAGCGCCGGAGGGCTACATCCTTTTCGTGGGGACCCTGGAACCCCGCAAGAACGTCGGCGTGCTGATCGACGCCTGGGAGATTCTGCGGGCCGAGAACCCGCGACTGCCCCCGCTCGTCCTCGCCGGCCCCGAGGGCTGGGGGAGCGAGCGGCTGGCACGGCGCATCCAGGCCCTGGCGCCCTCGGGCGTGCAGGCGCTGGGCCGGGTGGAGCGGTCGCGGCTGGTGCGGCTGTTCCAGGCCGCCCGCGTCTTCGTCTACCCGTCGCTCTACGAGGGCTTCGGCTTTCCCGCCGCCGAGGCCATGGCCTGCGGCGTGCCGGTGGTGGCCTCCAGCAGTTCCAGCCTCCCCGAGGTCGTGGGCGACGCCGGCCTGCTGACCGACCCGGGCGACGCCGGTGCCCTGGCCCTGAAAATCGCCTCGATCCTCGACAACCCCGGCCGCGAAGCCGAGTTGCGGTCCCGCGGTCCCGCTCAGGCCGCCCGATTCCGCTGGGACCGGGCGGCGCGGGAGATGGAAGAGGTGTTTTTCGAGGCGCTGGCTTAGGCCGGGTCTTTCGCGGTGACCACCAGTTTCCTCGTCATCCCTTTGATGGAGTGGCTGCCGATCGGGCAGTAGATCTTGTACTCGCCGGCCTGGAGGGTCGCCTGGAGAGTTCCCTTCGTATGGGCCGGAATCGGAGCTGACATCAGCGCGTCGACGCCCGGCCCTTCGATCTTGAAGCTGTGGGTCTTGCCGCCCTCGTTGATCACGATGAAGTTCGTCGGCCCGGCCGGGAGGGTTTCGGGCATGTCGATTTTGTACTCGGTCAGGTGAACTTCCACGGTGCTGACGGCCTTTTCCTCCTTCGGCTCTTCCGCTCGGATCGCGGCGGTCAGGCTGAAGAGGAAGAGTGGCGCGAGGAGATAGAGGGCGAAACGTTTCATTGGGCTCACAACGTGCCTCCTTTCGGGTTGCCGATCTATGGAGCGCGGCGCCCCGGCCTTCGCAGGCGCAGAGCGCCCACCGCAAGTGTCACGAAGAATAGCAAACTGAGCGCCAGCACCACGGCGCCGCCGGTGGGAACCAGCAGGCGGGTGGAGATCCCCAGCCCGCCCACGCCGGCCAGGAAGGCGATCCCGATGCTCCAGAGGAGATAGGCGCGCGTGCTCCGGGCCAGGTTGCGCGCCGCCGCGGCCGGCACCACCACCAGGGCTTCGACGAGCAGCGCTCCGATCACCTTGAGACTGACCACGATGGCCACCGTCAGCAGCACCGCGAAGAGATATTCGACGTAGGCCGAGTCGACGTTCGCCACGCTGGCGAGCGGCGGGCTCAAGGAATCGAGCAGCAGGCCGTTGTACTCCCGCGCCAGCAGCACGCACACCAGGATTCCCGCGAAGACGAGCAAGGCCAGATCGCCGTCGGTGACGGTCAACAGGCTGCCGAACATCGCGGACTCCACCTGGTGGATGTTGAAGCGGCGGGTCACCGCCACCAGCAGGCAGATGCCGAGGCCGAGAGTGAGAGCCAGGAAGACGCCGATCAGCGTGTCCGGCGGCAGCGTCGAGCGCCTCTTGACGTAGACCATCCCCAAGGCCGAAAGCAGGCAGAAGGCGAAGATCCCGCCGTAGGGCGCGTTGAGCGGCTCGCCCAGGAGCAGCGCGATCGAGAGGCCGGTCAGCGCCGCCTGCCCCAGCGCCGCGCTGAAAAACGCCATGCGGCGGGCGACGACCAGATGGCTCAAGCCGCCGAGGACGGGCGCCAGCACGAGCACGCAGAGCACGCCGCGGACCAGGAACGCATACTGGAAATCCGCCGGCAGCCAGCCGGCCCGGGCCCATGCCGCCACCCAGGCATACAAGGTTTCCATCAGTCTCCAATTTCCTCCGATGTGGCCGTCCAGCGGGCGGCGAGGAGGATCGCCGGCAGGTCCGCCGTGAGCACCTCCTCCGGCGGACCGTCCCGTTGCACCGCCCGGTTGAGCACGGTGACGCGGTCCGCGAGGCGCCGCACCTGGTCGAGGTCGTGGGACACCATGAGCACGGTCAAGCCCGAGTCCCGCCGTAGGGAGACGAGGAGATCCTCCATCTGCACGATCGACGCCTCGTCGAGGCCGCTCGCGGGCTCGTCCAGCAGGAGAAGCTCGGGGAGCGGATCGATGGCGTTGGCGAGCAGCACGCGCCGCAGCTCACCGCCGGAGAGGACGGAGAGCGGCCGGTCCGCGAGGCTCGCGAGGCCGACGCGGGAGAGGAGCTCGCCGATGCGCCGGCGAGTGCCGCGCTCGATGCCGAAGCAGACCGGCCGCCGCTGGCGGGCGAGAGCCAGGAAGTCCGCCACCGTCACCGGCAGCGTACGGTCGACGCCGAAGGACTGCGGCAGATAGCCGATGCGCCCCGGGCCGCGCCAGTTCGCCACGATCCTGCCCGTGAAGGCGATCTGGCCCAGGATCCCGGCGACCAGCGTGCTCTTGCCGGCGCCGTTCGGACCGACCACGACGTGGATCGAGCCCCGGCGGACCGCGAGGGAGATGTCGCGCAGCAGCACCTCGCGCCCCCGGCGCACGCCGAGGCCGCGAATCTCCAGAAGAGGCTCTCCGACGGAAGCCGCCTCCGCCATTCCCTCCATCATGGGTCCTTGACCAGCGCCCGGACCATCGTGTCGGCGTTCTTCTGCATTTCTTTCTCGAACTTGTCCGGAGCATAGGCGCCCGAGGCGATGTGGCTGATGATGTAGACCTTGACTCCGGCCTCATCCTGCAAAACCTTGAGCAGGGCCGGCGGGAAGCTCTCCTCGCTGAAGACCACCTTGATCTTCTCCCGCTTGAGCAGCTTCACCATCGCCTCCAGCTCCGTGGCGGAAGGCGTCAGCCCATGGGCCGGCTGCACCACACCGGCCACCTCCAATCCGAACTCCTGAAGCAGATAGCCATAGCCGTCGTGCACGGTGACGACGCGGGTGACCTTGGCCTGCGCGAGCTGGGTGGCGGCTTGCGCCTTGATCGTCCGCAGCCGCCGCGCATAGTCGGCGGCGTTCTTCTGCAAGCCGGCTGCGAGCTCGGGGCGCAGCTTGGCGAGCGCCTTCTCGATGGCGTAGGTCTGCTGAATGGCGTTGGTGAAGGAGATGAAGGTGTGCGAGTTCACCGCCGTGCCGTGGATCGACCGCATCTGCGGCGTCTCCGCGTTGGGCCGGATGATGACGATCTTCTTGTTGCCCGAGGCCTTGATCATGGGAAGGATGAAGTCGTCGTGGCCGATGCCGTTGATCACGATCGCGTCGAGATCGGCGAGCTTCTTGATGTCCTCCGGGCGCGGCTGATAATCGCCGGCGTCGATCTCTTCCGGCAGGATGGGGCGGACCTCGATGCCGGGCAGTGAGCCGACGACGTTCGTGGTCCAGGAATAATAGGGATGGAGCGTCACCCCGACTTTCAAAACAGGGGCCGCGAGGGCTCCCAAGGGAACGAGCCCAAGGCTCAGGATGAAACTGATCAACGATTTTCGCATCGATTTCTTTTCCTTCACGGAATTACTGTGAGCCCTCCGAGCCGGCGAGGAGCTGCGTCCAGCCGGTGCTCTCGGGTTGGCCGTAGAGGACGTCGGACAGCTTCGCTCCTTCACCGTGCATCCACACCGCGACGTGCAGCACGTCTCCATTCGCCAACCGGTGATGTTGCTCGTCGTTCGGCGCGGTATCCGGCGTCGCGCCGGGAGTGGGCTCCTGGATGGAGAGCAGGAAGGCCGGCAGGTGCGCGGCGGCAGGCAGCCCTAAATAATTGACGAGAGGCCCTTCCTGGTGAAAGGTCCACGTGTATTTCTCCCGGCTGGCGATGGGATCGGCAGCAAAAGGGGGGATTCCCTGCCCCGCGAGCGCCGCGGGAGCCGGCCATGAGCCGCTCGCGGAGCGGACGTTCTCGGCCTCGAGGAGCCCCTCGCGCAGTGCGCGGAACATCCGCTGCTCGCGCGGCTCCAGGTTGCGAAACAGCTTCTGATAGGCGATCAGGCCCTGGCCCGCGGCGAGCCCGGCGCGCGGCACCGCCGTGTTGGCGAGGTAGATCCAGGTGGCGATGAGGATCACAGCGGCCATCCGCAGCACGTTGGCCGCCTCGCGTCGGGCGGAAGGGGGCTTGATCTCCATCGTTGCCATCGCTGCGGAATACGGAGCCGTCGGGCGTTCCGGATGCCGGAGCTACTCCGTTTTCGCCGGGCGCCGCCGCACCAGGTCCCGCGTGATCTCGGTCACCGTGGGGGCGCCGCACAGGGTCATGGCGAGGTCGAGCTCGTCGCGGAGGAGGCGCAGGACGTGCGCGGCGCCGGCTTCGCCGTCGGCGGCGATGCCCCAGAGGATGGCGCGGCCGGCGAGGACGGCGTTGGCTCCGAGGGCCAGGGCTTTCACGACGTCCGTGCCGCGCCGGATACCGCCGTCCAAAAGCAGCTCGATCTGATGCCCACGGGCGGCCAGCGCGTCGGCGATCTCGGGCAGGACCTCGATCGTGGCCGGCGAGGTGTCGAGCTGGCGTCCGCCGTGGTTCGACACCACCACGCCTGCGGCTCCCGCCTCGGCCGCGCGCAGGGCGTCGTCGGCCCGCACGATCCCCTTGACCAGCACCGGCAGCTTGGTGATCGATTGCAGCCAGGCCACGTCCTTCCAGGTCAGCGCCGGATTGAGGAGGTTGGCCACGTAGGCGGCGAGGCCCGAATCGCCCACGACCTCCGGCACGTCGCCATAGCCCTCCGGCAGCATGTTGGCCACCGCGAGCCCTGGCGGCAGACGGAAGCGGTTGCGCACGTCCCGCTCCCGACGTCCGAGGAGCGGCGCGTCCACCGTCAGGACCAGCGCCTTGCAGCCGGCAGCCTCGGCCCGCCGCACGAGCCCCTCCGTGGCCTGGCGATTGCGGTAGACGTAGAGCTGGAACCACACGGGTCCGGTGGCGGCGGCCACCACGTCCTCGACGCGAGTATTGGAGAGCGTCGAGAGGATAAAGATCGTCCCCGCCGCTCCCGCCGCCCGGGCCGCAGCGCGCTCGCCCTCGGGAGTGGCCAGTCCATGGAAGGCCGTCGGCGCGACGAGGATGGGCATCGACACCGGCTGGCCGAGCACCGTCGTCGTCAGGTCGCGGTGAGAGACGTCCACCAGCACCCGGTAGGCGAGGGAGATGCGGTCATAGGCGGCGCGGTTCTCGCGCAGCGTGACCTCGTCGTGAGCGCCCCCGGCGTAGTAGTCGTAGGCCTCCCGGGAGAGCTTCTCCCGGGCGATCGCCTCCAACTCGAAGATATTGACCGGCTCCATCTCGCTCCCTCCACTCCAGTCTAGCGCTTCAAATACTGCCGAAGGCGACTGAACAGCTCGACCTGGTTTTCCTTGGAGTCGGTGGCGATGAAGATCGTGTCGTCCCCCGCGAGGACTCCCCCCAGCTCGGGCCACTCGGTGGCGGTGAGAGCCTCGGCGACCAGCTTGCCCGTGTTGGGACTCGTCGCCATGACCGAGAGGTTAGGTCCCATCATCCGGATGCCCTGCACGAAGCCGAGGACACCCTCGAAATCCGCGGCGCCCACCTCGCGCCAGGGCTTCAGCACGTAGCGCCCCTTCACCCGCTTGACCCCCAGGTCCTGCAGGTCGCGGCTGATGCTCGACTGCGTCGCCTTGATCCCCATCGCCGCCAGCAGCTCCACCAGCTCCGACTGTGCGGTGATGGACTTCTTCTCCGCGATCAGGTCCCCGATCGCCTCCATCCTCTTCTTCTTCGCTTTGGTCATTGGCATAGGCCGAATCTTATCGCATTCAGAGAGGGCCGGCAAGTTGCCTATTGACATCGTCGTCACAGGTATGCATTATGGAGATGTAACAGCGCATTAGAGACGGGTCGTATTCATCTTGTATTGGATGCACCGGTGCCAATGACGGCGCCGTTTAAGCCCTCAGGGCTACAAGGAGAAGGACCATGGGAAACGAGACGACGTATTCGGGAGTGATGGGCGGGCTGGGTCGGTTCAGCGCGGCGCTGAATGCCAATGCCGCGGATCTGGCTCATCTGGACGGGGCGCGCCTCCATCTGGCGAAGATCGTCACGGACATCGAGGGGTTTACCCAGCAGCAGGCGGCGCTCACGGCCAGCAAGCAGGAGGCTTCCAAGCAGCTCCAAAAGCTGCTGGTCGAGGGGCGGCGGGTGGCGAGCGGCATGACCAAGTTCCTCCAGGAGCACTACGGAACCCGGTCGGAGAAGCTGGCGGAGTTCGGCTTGCAACCGTTCCGCGGCCGCAAGCCCCGGACGCCGAAGACCCCTGCGACCCCGGCCCCCGCGACTGCCCATCCCGGGGCGAGCGCCGATCCCCAGCCGTAGATCCTCCGAAGGACCCCGCAGGGGAGCGCGCCAAGCAGCGCGCTCCCCTTTTTTAGCCTTCTGCGCCATCCAGGCCGTCGCACCAAACTTTATGGAGCGGCTCCAAACTTTACGACGCGCCACCAAACTTTATGGCGTGGCTCCAAACTTTACGGCGCCGCTCAAAACTTTACGGAGCCCCACGAAACTTTACAGCGTCCCTCCAAACTTTACGGAGCCACTCCAAACATTATGGCGGCGCTCCAAACTTTACGGCGCCCCACGAAACTTTACGGCGTCCCTCCAAACTTTACGGAGTGGCTCCAAACTTTATGGAGCCGCTCCAAACTTTACGACGCCGCTCAAAACTTTATGGAGCCGCTCGAAACTCTACGACGCGGCTCCAAACTTTACGGAGTCACTCCAAACATTATGGCGGCGTTCCAAACTTTACGACGCCGCTCCAAGCATTACGGAGCCGCTCCAAACTTTACGATGCCTCTCCAAACTTTATGGCGTGGCTCCAAACTTTACGGCGCCGCTCAAAACTTTACGGAGCTCCACGAAACTTTACGGCGTCCCTCCAAACTTTACGGAGTGACTCCAAACTTTATGGAGCCGCTCCAAACTTTACGACGCGGCTCCAAGCTTTACGGCGGCGCTCAAGGGACTCGCGAGGAGGAGGAAGGGCCGGTCCCAGCTTCGGGGAGCCCCCTTACCCCCATTCCCCGGACCGTGTCAGAATAGCCTCGATTTTCTGCAAGAGAGAGCGAGCGCAACTATCGTGCACCTGGTAACTCGTCTGCGTGGCTGGGCACGGCCCGACCCGGCTTCGGCCAAGATCGGCCGCGAGGGCGAATTGCTCGCGGCGACCGTCCGTATCTGGACCGCGGCGGGCGCGGGCCTGATCCCTCTGGGGATCCTCCTCCTCCAACCCCACGACCTCGAGCCCTGGGTGGGCTTGGCCGGTGCGCTGATGACCGTGTTCCTGGGGCTCGCTGTGAGAAGCTTCGCCCGAAGGGCGTCGCCACCCCCGTGGCTGGGATTTTTCACCTGCGTTTTCGACGTCAGCGTTCTGAGTGTGGTGAGCCTCGTCCTGATCGCCTCCGGCCATCCCCTGGCCCTCATCAATGGCCGGGTGCTCTTCCTCATCTACTTCCTGGCCCTCGCCTTCTCGTGTCTGAGGCAGGATGTCCGCCTGTGCATCGTCGCCGGGCTCACGGCCATGCTCGAATACGGTGCCCTCGTCGCCTATGCGGTGCTGCGCAGCGAGGCTACGGGCATTCCCCTCTCCAGCCCCTCCTACGGCATATTCCGTTGGGATAACCAGATTGCGCGTCTGGCGATCCTCGCCTTCGCGACCGCCATCAACACGGCCATCGTCCACCAGAGCCGCGGCCTGCGGCGTCAGAAGGACCAGGCGGAAGAGGCGAATCAGGCCAAGAGCGAGTTCCTGGCCAACATGAGTCACGAGATCCGCACGCCTCTCAACGCGGTGCTCGGAATGATGAGCCTGCTGCTCGACACGCCCCTGACGCCGCAGCAACGGGAGTACGCGGCAACGGCCCGCAGCAGCGGCTCCTCTCTCCTCGCGATCATCAACGACATCCTGGACGTCTCGAAGATCGAGGCCGGAAAGCTGCACGTCACGAACGCGCCCTTCGTCCTCCGCGACTGCTTGAACGAGGCGCTGGGAATCCTCAGGCCCAAGGCGGAAGCCAAGGGGCTGACCCTTCATTCACGGGTCGAAGAGGGCATTCCCAGGGCCGTCGAGAGCGATGCGGCCCGCCTGCGGCAGATCCTGGTCAACCTGCTGGACAATGCCATCAAGTTCACGCCCAAGGGCGAGGTGCGCCTGGAGGTCAGGATCCGTGGGGAGAAAGAAGGCCTCGTCGAGCTGCTCTTCGGCGTCCACGACACGGGAGTCGGTATCGCAGCCGACCGCATGAATCGCCTGTTCAAACCCTTCAGCCAGGCCGATTCATCGATGACGCGCGTCTACGGCGGCACCGGCCTGGGGCTCGCGATCAGCCAGCGGCTCGCCGAGCGCCTCGGCGGACGGATGTGGGTGGAGAGCGAGGAGGGCAGCGGCTCGACTTTTTTCTTCACCCTTCGCTGCCGGCCCTCAAAGGCGGTACCCGCACGGGTGTCCACGGGATTCTTCGCGGCCGCGGAGATTGCAGGAGCGGCTGGCCCAAGCGGCCTGGTGGGCCCCAAACTCGCCGAGAGCCTGCCCCTGCGTATCCTCCTGGCCGAGGACAATTCCATCAACTTGAGGGTGGGATTATTGATGCTCGAGCGTCTGGGCTATCTGGCCGACGTGGCCGGCAATGGGGTCGAGGTCCTGGAGGCGTTGCGCCGCCAGCCGTACGACCTGGTGCTGATGGACATCCAGATGCCGGGCATGGACGGCATGGAGGCGACGCGCCGCATCCGCGACGAGTTTCCCCGCGAGCGCCAGCCACGCATCGTCGCCATGACGGCGAACGTCCTTCTCGAGCAACGGGAAGCGTGCCTCGCCGCCGGCATGGAGGACTTCGTCCAAAAACCCGTCGGCTTCGAGGAGCTGCGGGCGGCGCTGGCCCGCTGTGGCGTCCGGGAGACCGGCGGCACCTCGGCCGCCGAGGGACTCGCCGCCTCCGGGGGGGCCACGCCGGGCTCGCCCGACGTCTCCTCGCCGCTCGATCCAACCTTCCTCGACAAGCTGCGCCAGTTGGGTGAGCTGAGCGGCACGCCCCTGGCCCGGGAGGTCGTGACCCACTTCTCCGCCGAGACACCCCAGCGCCTGGAGCGCATGCGGCAGGCTTTGCTCCAGTCCGACGTCCAGGACCTCGCCTTCATCGCGCACAGCCTGAAGGGCAGCAGCGCCCAGCTCGGCGCGGTACGAATCGCCTCCCTCAGCGCCGAGCTCGAAGAGAAGGGCGGGAAAGCCGATCTCACCAACGACTCGGTCCGCGACGGCCTAGGCCATCTCATCGCCGAGATCGAACGCGAGGTCGAGCGGACGATGCCGCTACTGGAGCAGGCGGCTCACTAATTCGCCTCCAAAGCCCACAGCTCGGCGCCCGTGGCCGGGTCCCACTTGCGGAAGAGGCGCGACCCGGCGTCCTATGGGCTGAGATCGGCCAGCAGGCCGGTGCCCTGGGGCGTGCCGTCGCTCCTCCAGAGCTCAGTGCCGTTTGCAGCGTCACCGGCAGTGAAGATCAGAGTATTGCCGAGGACGATCCCATTGAGGAACGGATCGAAGGGAAACAGAGAGAGAGCCTCCGTCAGCGGAAAGGTTCCCTGGGCCGTGCCGTTGGAGCGCCAGATCTGGCGGCCGTTCCCGTCGTTCGCGCCGAAGTAGACAAATCCTCCGGCGGGACGGATGCTGGACGGCGACGAGTCACAGCTCCCCTCGCACAGATCGGCGATCATATGGGTGCCCGCCGCCGTGCCATCGCTCACCCAGGGCTCCTGCCCGTGGACGCCGTCCGTGCCTACTAAATAGAGGAGATTTCCGGCCTGGATCCCCTCGGTCCACGCTCCCGAACAAGGGCCCGGACAGAGGTCCTTCAGCAGGGCGGTGCCGCGCGGGGTGCCGTCCGTCGTCCAGTATTCGAACCCGTGGGGACCGTCGTCGGCCGCAAAGACCAGGCGATGGCCGAACGGTGCAATCAGAAACAGACCTCCGGAGCTGCGCGGGTGGAAGCGTGTAAGCATCTGGGTCCCTTTTGCGGTGCCATCCGTCGCCCAAAGCTGCAATCCAGAGCTCCCGGCAGCCGCCTCGAAGAAGAGACGGTTCCCCAGGACCGCGAAGTCGACGAAGGGAATCGATTGGGACCTGTGCTTGAGGCTGGTGAAGACGAACGTGCCCTTCGCCGTGCCGTCGCTACGCCAGAGCTGAATGCCATGGGACGGCGTCGGGCCGGTGAAGACGAGCTCTTTGCCGATCACGCCGAAGAAAGGTTGCAGATCCTGGAGCGTCGCGCTCGGGGCCAGGTTCTTCACCAGCCGAGTGCCTTGCGGCGTGCCGTCGCTCGTCCAGAGGCTGGGGCCCCGCCCGTCGTTGGCCTGGAAAAAAATCCTGCCATTGAAGTCCACGAGCGCCTTCACAGCCGAGCCTCCCGAGCCCGGCCGCAGGTCGGCCACCAGGAAGGTTCCGGCCGGCGTGCCGTCGCTGCGCCACAGCTCGCTGCCGTGAATGCCATCGTCCGCAGCGAAATAGAGGAGCCGTTGGCTGGCCACCCAGCGACCGAGGCCCGGAAACTGAACAGCCGAGGTCAGGAACAAGGTGCCGGCGGTCGTGCCGTCCGTCACCCAAAGCTCCATGCCGGAGGCGCCCGTGACCTGAAAGAAGGAGAGATGGTCCGAGCTGCCGAGGAAGGCGGGCTGGCTGGAACATTCTCCGGGGCAGGCGTCCGTCAGCCGGAACGTGCCGGCGGGCGTGCCGTCCGTGCGCCAGAGCTCGTAACCCGTCACTCCGTCGTCGGCCGTGAAGAATGAGAACCCCGGAAGGACGTTTTTGTAGCCGTACGGCGTGGAGCTCCCGGGTACGGGAACCACCGCCGCCAGAGGTGCGGCTCCTACGACGAGCAGCAGAACCAACGATAGGCAGGATCCTGAGCGCATTGGAAGCTCCTCTTTAGACTCGTGGAGAGTCGACAACCGCCTGCGCTGGTATACCTATTTCGGCGCTTCCGGTCAAGCGAGAAAGCTCACCGCCTCCGTCACGCAACGCGCGTCGCGCAGGATGCGCAGATGCCCAAGCCCGCCCGCGGGGCGCAGCTCGGCGCCCGGCCAGCGGCGGGCCAGCTCGACGCCTTCCTCGAAGGGCACCTCGCGGTCCTCCGGATCGTGGAGGACGAGGAGCGGCACCGTCATCCGCGGCGCGAGCGACACGGGGCCGATGCCCTCGAAGCTCACGTGCAGCCACTCCTCCGCCTCGTGCAGCATGCGGTCCATGATGACCTGCGACACGCCGACGCCCTCCCGGAACCGCGCCCAGAACGACTCGAAGCCGGCGGGCGGCGCGAAGAAGACGGCGCGCTCCACCGCCAGGCCCGAGGAGATCGCGTAGGTGCTGGCGGCGGCGCCGAACGAGTGGGCCACCAAGCCGTGCACGGGCCGGAAGAGGGCCGCGGCGCGCACCAGCGCCGAGGCGAAGTGGATGAGCGAGGAAACGCTGCCCGCGGACTCGCCGTGGCCGGGGAGATCGAGCGCCACGACCCGGAAACCCGCCGCCACGGCGGGGTCGACCAGCGGCGTCATCTGTCCGGAATGCCCGCCCCAGCCGTGCATGAGGAAAACCGTCGGTCCCTCCCCCCAGACGCGGCCCACCACCCGCTGCCCGCCCACCTCCAGGGAAAACAGCTCGCCGCGCGCCAGCACCGCACGCTCCTCGTCGCGCAGGCGTGCCCGGATGGGAGTGAAGAACAGCTTGCGAGCCAATCGAGCCGCGGCGCCGGGAGCGACCGTGCTCGCCACCCGCATCCCCGTCCGCAGCCAGGGCGGAACCGGAACGGGCCGGAGACGACCGATCGTGCTATTTCGATTCGAATTGGCGAGGGCTGCGTCCATGAGTTGCATGGGATCTCCTCTACGGAATGGGACTAGGGATGGCTGCGCTCGAGGAGCGCCGCGAAAGAACTGCGCGCCCGCATTTCGGCGCGCGGATTTTCGAGCAGCTTGGCGACCTGCTGGAAGACCATGCCGATGCCGACGAAGTCGTAGGCGAACTGCTCGAGGTCGAGATCGGCGCGGAAGTGGCCTTCCTCGACGGCGGTACGCGCGGCGCGGGCGATGGTGTCGTACCAGTCGCGCTGCGACTGCACGAGAAGATCGCGAACCGGACCGGGCCGGTCGTCGTACTCATGGGTGAGGGCCATGAAGAAACAGCTTCCACTGCGGCCGTTGCCGTGCACCCAGGCCAGGTAGTAGTCGAAGAGATTCACCACCCGGGGCTCGCCGCGCGGCTGCTTGAGCGCCGGCACCACGACATCCTGAATGAAGTGGTCGATGGCCCGCTGCAGCACGTCGACCTGCAGCGCCTCCTTCGACTTGAAATGAGCGAAGAGGCCGCTCTTCGAGAGGTTCAGGCTGGCCGCCAGAACGCCGAGCGACACCCCCTCCAGGCCGACCTCGCCCGCCAAGGCCAGGGCCCGCTCGACGATCTCCTGGCGTGTCTGCTCACCTTTGCTCACGGAGTGAAAATAGCACGGTCGGTCGCTTGAGGCAAGCCTACGCTCGCCCGAAGACTTCCTGAAAACGCCGGACCCCTCGGCTGCTGCCGCACACGTAGACGGCGTCCTCGGATTGGAACCGGAAATCGGGCCCGAACTCCACCAGCACGTCCTCGCCGCGCTCGACTGCCACGACGGAGGCGCCGGTGCGCTGGCGGACTCCCATCTCGGCAGGATGGCGCCCGGCGAGGCGTCCGGCCGTGACCTTCAGCACCTTGAGCTGCTGATCGACCGACACCGCCTCCTCGCCGAGGAGCTTCTGGGCCAGGATCTGGCCGGAAACCTGGCTGATGGAGAGGGCGAAGTCGGCGCCGGCGCGGTGGATGCGGTCGACGTTTTCCGCCTGATTGACGCGGGCGATGACCGGCACCTCGGGCGCCAAGTCCTTGAGGATCACGGTGGCGAAGAGGGTGGCGGCGTCGGTGTCCAGCGCCAGGATCACCGCCTGGGCGCTCTTGACGCCGGCCTCTTCCAGCACCCGCGCGTCGAGCACGTCGCCCACCTGATCCACCTCGGCGCCGGCGTGGCGATCGATCAGCCGGACCTCTTCTCCCACGGCCTTCAGAAGCTCAGCCACCTTGCGCCCCACTTCGCCGCCTCCGCCGACCACGAAGGGGCCTTCATGCCGCAGAGTGACGGCGCCGCCAGCCAGGTCCCGCAGGCGATTGACGTTGGCGTGGCTCCCCAGGACCACGAGGATGCCGCCCGGTTCGAGGCGCAGCCCGGCGCCGGAGGGTATCTCGAGCTCGCCGCCGACCCACTGGCCGATGACCGTGGCCCCGGTGCGGGTGGCGATGGCCGCCTCATTCAGGGTGTGGCCGGCGAGGGGGCTGCCGGGCTGTACCCGGATTTCCGCCACTTCGAGGTGACGCCCAAGCTGCTGGACGCCGCCCAGGGGACTGATCCGTACCGAGGCGCGAGCGGCCAGGGCGGCTCCCAGGATGTGGCGCGGCGTGTAGACCGCCGTGGCGCCCGCGAGCATCATGGGCCGGCGGTGAAACGGCTCCTCGACGAGCGCCAGGATGGGGCCGCGATAGCCGAGCTGCCGGGCCGAGAGGACGACGGCGGCGTTCTCGTCGTCCGTGCCGTTGGCGATCAGCGCCCGGGCGCGCAGGAGATGCACGGCTTCCAGGCCGTCGTCCGCCAGGCCGCCGAGCACCACCCGCTGGCCGCGGTCGAAAAGCCGGCGCGCCAATCCCTCGTCGGGCTCCAGCACCAGCGAGGGCACGCCGGCTCCGGCCAGCTCGACGAGCAGGGTCTCGACCGCCGGGCCGTAGCGGTAGAGGATCGCGTGATCCGCAAGGCCCGGCTCGGCCTGCTTCGGCAGCCGGGTCTCGAAGCGCTCCTCCAGAAAGGGAATGAGGTAGATGGGAAAGATCAGGAAGACCAGGAAGACGCCCAGGAACTGCACCGCCATCACCAGCAGGACCATCAGCGGATGGCTCCAGTGGGAGTCGTAGCCGTAGCCCGTGGTGCTCAGCGACTCCGCGGCCCACTCCAGGCTTTCCCAGTAGGTGCGATGCTTTCCCTCCAGGCCGGCCATGCCCCACATGTAGAGGAGCGCCGACAACACGACCATGAGGACGAGGCCCAGGAGGAGATACAGAAGGCGCTTGCGGGAGCGGCGCACGAAGGGGATTGTATCCCCTGCAACTAATAGGGCATGTCGTCCTCGTCCAGCCCAAAATGATGCCCGAGCTCGTGGACGACCGTGTCCCGGACTTCGCGGATCACCTGGCGGCGGTTGTCGCAGTAGCGCAGGATGGGGCCGCGGTAGATGATTACCCGGTCCGGCATGGCGGCTTGGTAGAAGGAGTCCCGGTCCGCCAGGGGAACTCCCTGGTAGAGGCCGAACAGCTCCTCGTCCGGCTCGATCTCGAGAGCTTCCAGATCCTCGGGGTCCGGCTCCTCTTCCACTAGGACCGCGACGTTCTCCAGCAGCTCGGCGAACTCTTCAGGCAGACCTTCCAGGGCGTGCTCGACCAGGGCTTCGAACTCTTCGGGCGGAACGCGCATGAGGATAGGGTAACCCGGGAGAAGAAAGCATAGGAGATAACTTAACTTGTCTGAGAGTTTCCCCCGCCCAAGACCCTCACCCCTGCCCCTCTCCCGACCACCCCATCCACCTCCCCGGGAGAGGGGTACCCCTGGGGCGTTCTTGCCTTGCTCCCTCTTCTCCCGGTGAGGGGGCGGAGGGGGTCGGGAGAAGAGGGCCGGGGTGATGAGGGTCTTGGGTGGGGGAACGCTGAGACGCGATAGACTTTCATCATGTCCGACCGCCTCGACAAATGGCTGCACGTGGCCTGCGTGTTCAAGACCCGCACGCAGGCGACGCATGCCGTGGATCTGAACCGGGTCCGCGTCAACGGGCAGCCAGCCAAGCCGCATCGAAATCTGGTCCCCGGCGACCGGATCGAGATCGTACAGGGCGACTGGATTCGTGTCCTCGTGGTCAAGGAGCTGCGCGACAAGCAGGTTTCGAAGGTGGAGGCCCGCACCCTTTATGAGGATCTGAGCCCGCCGCGCCCCGAGGCCGATCCGATGAAGCGACTCATGATGCGGCCCCCGGCGCTCCGGGACCCGGGAGCCGGCCGGCCCACCAAGAAGGAGCGGCGGGACATGGAACGCTGGGGCGAAGCCGAGGAGAAGTAGCCGGCTCTTAGGTGCCCAGAAACTCGCCGATGGGCGCCAGCGGCTCGCTGTGGTCGCAGAAGATCTTGAACACCACCATGATCGGCACGGCCATCACGGCGCCGGCAATTCCCCACATCCAGCCAAAGAAGGACAGGGCGAGGAAGATCACCACCGGATTGAGCGTCAGCCGCTTGCCGAGGATCATGGGAGTCAACAGGTAGGCTTCCAGGACGTTGCAGACCAGGAAGGCGCCCGGCGGCAGAAGGGCGTGGGGGAGATCGTTGAAGGTCAGGAACCCCAACCCGGTGAGCACGACGTACATGGTCATCGCCCCCAGGTACGGGATGTAGTTGGTGACCGTCGCCAGGACGCCCCAAAGCAGCGGATTGGGGACTCCGATCAACGCCATAACCCCCCACACGGCCAACCCCAGGACGACGTTGATGAAGGTGACGGTCGAGAGATAGGTGGAGATCTCGGACTCGATCTGGCGGGCGATGTCCACGGCCCGCTTTTTGTCCTCCAGGCTGGGCAGCACCTTGATCAGCTTGCGCAGGAACAGATCGCCGGCGGCGAGCAGGAAGTAGAGGAGGATGAACATCGTCACGGCGTCCGCCGCGAGCTCATAGGCCCCGCTGGCCAGCCGCTCACCGAGGCTCGGAGTGGCCGCCGCCACCGGCTGGGGATTGTTCCCGACCTGGGCCATCTTCGCCACCTGCTGCGTGGCGTTGTTCATCGTCTGCACGGGTTTCTTCAGGTCGCGCACCCGGCGCTCGATCTTATGCATGTTGAAGGGAGCCTGCTGGATCCAGGAGTAGGCCGGTCCGGCAAGCTCGTAGATTCCAACCCCCAGCACGCCCAGGAGACTCAACACGACGACCGCGGCTCCCAGGGCTTCCGGGATGTGGAGCTTCTTCATTCCCCGCACCAGCGGGCTGAGGAGGAAGCTGAGCAGCAGGGCGAGGATGAGAGGAAGAAAGAAACCGCGGGCAAAATAGAGAGTGTAGAAGGCGGCCAGAAAAAAGAGGCCGCCGAGCGCCATCGACTTAACCCCGAACGGCCCCGCCAGGAGGTCGCGGAGATTCTTGATGTTGGGGCGCGGGCGCTCCTCTTCGGGAGCGATGGGGCGGAGCAATTCCGGCATTGGAGATCCTTTGCGCAGGCTCCGGGTTCGGGCGTTGGGCCAAGCGAGCCGGAAGCGGCGCAGAGGATTCTACGGCCTTCCCCTGCCGGCGACTCGTCCTCTCAGGCTCGCCGCACCAAGCCCATGATCAGCGAGATCACGAAGACCACAAGGAAAAGCACGAACAGGAGCTTGGCGATGCCCGCCGCGCCGGCCGCGATGCCGCCGAAGCTAAAAACCGCCGCAATCAGGGCTACGACGAGGAAGATCAGAGCCCATCTAAGCATTGGACGTTTCCTCCAAAAGCGGCCGGCTCAAGCCGGTCGCGAGTTCAGTCCGTCTGCTCTATAGATGTAGCAAGGGGAGTGCCAGGGAAGGAACGCCGGGTGTTCTTTACTCCAACCCGCGCAGGAATCCCAGGAAAGTCTCCATCTGCGGCCGATAGAGCTCTTTGAGTTCCAGGGCCTTGTGCAGGACGACCTGGAGGCGCAGGGCATCCAGATCCAAGCCGTACATTGTCCGGAAGACATGGCGGAAACGAAGCATCTCGTCCAGTCTCTCGTACGCCTCGGAATCGATGACTGCCGGGCGCAGAGGGGTCAGGTCGAGGCGCATCCGCTTAAGGAGCTGCCGGTGCCAACTGGTCGGATCGAGATGATTCTCGAAAGCCGTGGCAATGTTCCGGAAGATGTTCTCGAAGGCCATATAGAGACTGTGCAACCGGTAGGCCACGACAATCAGAACCTCTTGCGGTTCGGACTCCTCCAAGTCCGGCAATCCGAGCGCGTCGTAGAGTTGCTCGACGATTTCCAGGTCGCTCTGGATACTACGTTCCAGAACCAGGAATTTCTCGTTCATAGGACAGCTCTCCGTAGTCCTCAACCGCCTGTGCGACCGGGCCCACTAGCGGGCGCAGATCCACATTTCTTTCAAGAGCATCCTCCAGAGCCTGCCAAAAGGGGTGCTCCATCGCGAGGTTTTCACAGTCGATCGCCACATCCACATCGGAACTCAGATGGAACCGTCCGATCTTGAGGATGGAGCCGAACAGATAGACGGCGCGGAGCTCCGGAAAATCCGGGGCCAGCCGCCGAATGGCCTCCCTCGCCTGCGCCAATACGTTGAGACGGAGCGCCTCTCGTTGCGCTCGCAACTCGTGGTCGCGCCGGGCATGATACTCACGGTAGGGCTGCAGAGCCGCTTCGTTCAACACCCTCTCAGTGTACCTTCTTCTGAGTACACGAACAGTGGGAGCTGGGAGATCCTCTCCCGCACCAGGTTCGAGGCGGTGACGCCGAGGAGGCGCACGGGCCGGGTGGGGGCTTCGGTGCGGCGCAGGAGGTCCCGGGCGCAGAGGGCGATCGAGCCGCTGTCGCAGACCGGCACCGGGAATGTCCGCGAGCGGGTGACGGTGGTGAAATCGGCATAGCGCACCTTGAGCGTCAACGTGCAGCCCCCGAGCCCCGAGCGCTCCAGAGAGCGGGCGACCTCTTCCGCCATGCGGTCGACCTCCGCCTCCATGGCGGCGAAGTCCGCCAGGTCCACGCTGTAGGTGTTCTCGGTGCCCAGGCTCTTGCGCTCGCTGCGGGTCTCGACCGGGCGATCGTCGATGCCTCGCGAGAACTCCCAGAGGATGCGGCCGTGCTTGCCGAAGCGGGCGGTCAGGACCTCCACCTCTACCTCCCGGAGATTGGCCACCGTCTGGATGCCCATCTCCGCGAGCGCCCTCTCCGTCGCCGGCCCCACGCCATGCAGGCGGCGCACCGGCAGAGGATCGAGGAAGGTCTGCACCCTGCCGGGGCGCACCACCGTCAGGCCGTCCGGCTTGTCGAAGTCCGAGGCGATCTTGGCGATGAGCCGGTTGGGCCCCACGCCGACGCTCACCGTCAGCCCGCGCTCCTCCCGCACCCGTTGCCGAATCGCCTTCGCCACGGCCGTGGCGCTCCCCGCCTCCCCCAGGTGATCGGTGACGTCGAGATAGGCTTCGTCGATCGAGACCGCCTGCACCAGCGGGGTGATCTCGCGGTAGATGGCGAAGATCTTCTCCGACTCGCGCGAGTAGCGGCGGAAATCGGGGGGGATGAAGATGGCGTCCGGGCAGAGCCGGCGGGCGCGCGAGGAGGGCATGGCGGAATGGACCCCGAACTTCCGCACCTCGTAGCTCGCGGCCGCGACCACGCCCCGGCTCTCCGGCCGGCCGCCGATGATCACCGGCAGGCCCCGCAGCGACGGATCGTCCCGCATGTGCACGGCTGCATAGAAGCAATCCATGTCACAGTGCAGGACGCGCCGGCCCTTTTCCGGTTCATCGCGCACGATCTGTAGCTTAGCGCGAAACCCGCCGCGTTTCCGCCCCTCGGGGGCAAAAGAGAGCCGGTTTGTCACGAAGATGGGGCTCCAGGCTACCCGCCGCTGGAATGGCCGGCCTCCGTGACGCTAAAATGGGTGAGATTTCGCTAGTGCGCAAGACTCTCGCAGCCATTGAGGTCCATCGTGAAACCGCCCAGACAGACGAACGAATGAGGCCTTCCCTCCTCTTCCACCGGTGCCGTGCCGCCCGTTGGGTGCCCCTTTGTCTCGCCGTCCTCCCCTGTGGCGCCGAGACGGCTCCTCCCGTTGAGCCGCTCCTCCACGACGGCTTCACTCAGGAGCGGGAGATCCGGGGTGGAGAAACCCAGGGATACACCGTCGAGCTTCAGGCGGGCCAGTTCCTGCGCGTCACGGTCCAGGAGAAGGGGATTGACGTCGAGGTCCGGCTGATCGACCCCCGGGACGCGCTAGTGGTCGAGGCGGACAGCGAAGGTCTGCCTCCTCCGCAGGAGACCGAGGATCTCGCCGTCGTGGCCGAACGTGCCGGCCTCTATCGTCTCCTCGTAGTCGCCTCGCGCCAGCTGGATGCTGGCGCTTATCGCCTCCGCGTCGAGGAGCTGCGGAGCCCGAAGGCAGCGGACCTGACCTGGGCCTCAGCGGTCGAAGCCACCTGGAAAGGCCTCATCAAACCGGTGGGCAGCGAAGGTGAACAACTTGAGTCCCTGGAGCAAGCCCGCACTCTCTGGGAAGAATTGGGCGAGACCCGAAAGACGGCTCAACTCCTCTATGCTCTGGGTAAAGCGCATCAAACGCTCGGGGACTATCCCAAGGCCGCGCAGGACTTTCAGCAGTCCTCGGCCTTGTGGGCTCAGCAGACTGGTTCCGAGAACGGCACCCAGGAGCTAATGTCGCTCAATTTCGCGGCTCTGAACCTCAAGCGTGCCGACCGGATCGAAGAGGCCTGGGCGCTCTATGAGCAAGCCCTGAGGCGGGCTCGGGAGTTGGGTGCCGGGGGAATGCAGGGAATCGCACTCGGCGGCCTCGGCCGCCTAGCTTTCGACCAGGGCCAGGTACGCCGGGCAATCGACCTTCAGATCCAAGGCTTGGAGCTGGTCCATAAGGCCCACGATACCAATGAATTAATGTTTCTCAGCGACTTGGCGCTCTCGTACCAGAGCGTCGCCGAGAATCAGAAGGCGGCCCGGTTCTATGACCAGGCGCTAGATCTGGCGAAGAAGCTCCATGACCCTGGCAAGGAGGGTCTGGTCCACAACAACGTGGCCGATTTCTACTGCGATCTCGGCGACTACGACAAGGCGCTGAGCCACTGGCGGGAGGCCCTCGATCTTGCCCGCGTCACCAAGGACAAGGTTCGGGAGGCCAAAACGCTCAACAATCTTGGCACCGCCTGCCTGCGCTTGGGCCGATTCAATGATGCTGGCCGCTTCCTCGATCAGGCGCTGGCTTTGGCCCACACGGTCAAGGATGTCGAGACTGAGGTGATGGCCCTGAGCAACCAGGCGTTCCTCGCCCTGCGTACCAAGAAACCGGCCCTGGCACTGAAACCATCACAGCAGGCACTGGCCTTGGCCCAGGGCACCGGAGAGCCGGAAGCCTTCGCTCATTACGTCCTGGGTTCCACCTATCGCGACCTGAAGAGATGGAAAGAAGCGCAACGGGAGCTCGAGGCAGCCGAAGAGACCTATCGCCAGCGGGGTCAGGTCCTCAGACAGGCCGACATCGCCCTCGCCATGGCGCGGGTGGCACGCGGAAGCGGCCACCCGGACGACGCTCTCGCACGGGTCCGCTCAGCCCTCGTCCTCGTCGAGTCGGCGCGCTCCCGCGTCGTCAGCCAGGAGCTCAGGGCCTCCTTCTCCGCCGCACGGCACGATTTCTATGACTTTCTCATCGACACCTTGATAGCCCGCGACCTCTCGGCGGAAGCCTTGCAAGCGAGCGAACGGGCTCGCGCCCGCATCCTGCTCGAGGTACTGCACGAATCCGAGACTGACGCACGGCAAGGGGCCGACCCGGCGCTCCTCGAGCGCGAACGGAACCTGCGGGACGAGATCAATACCCGCGAATCGCGCCGCATCGAGCTATTAAAGAAGACCCGGCCTGACCCGGCCAGCCTTGTCGAGGCCCAACGCGGGATCGAAGAAGCGCTGGACCAGTTCCAAGAGGTCGAAGCGAGCCTGCGAGAAAGCAGCCCCCGCTATGCGGCCCTCACTCAGCCGCAGCCCCTGACCGCGGCGGAGATCCAGGCCCAGGTTCTCGACGGCAAGGCCCTGCTTCTCGAATATGCGCTCGGTGAAAAGAAAAGCTTTCTCTGGCTGGTGGGACCCGACAAGGTCGAGACTTTCATGCTCCCCGGCCGCGAGCGGATCGAGTCGGTGGCTCGCCGGTACTACGAGCAGGTGACTGCCCGCAACGGCCAGCGGCCCGGCGAGACCGTCCCCGCTTGGAAAGCCCGCATCGGCAAGTCCGATCAGCAGGTCAAACAAGTGGGAGCGGAGCTCTCCAACCTGATCCTGGCGCCGGTGGAGAAACGGCTGGGCGATCGGCCCCTCCTCATCGTCGCAGAAGGGGCCCTTCAGTACGTTCCCTTTTCGGCTCTGCCCCTTTCAACCTCGGGCGCTCCCCTCATCTCGCGGCATGAGATCGTCATCCTACCTTCGGCGACAGCCCTGGCCGCGTTACGCCGCGAGCTGAAGGGGCGCAAGCCGGCCCCGCAGGAGCTCGCCATCTTCGCCGACCCCGTTTTTCAGGCGAGCGACACACGACTGAAGACACCACGCCTTGGCCCTCTAAGCCGGATGAACCACCCGGCCCCGGCCCTCCAGCCACCCCGTCTCCGGAGCGCTCCGGAGTTGGAAGCCGGCCGGGAATCGGGAATCGACACCTCGAATCTCCGCCGCCTCCCTTCGTCCCGGCAGGAGGCGGAGACCATCGCCGCCCTGGTACCCCCCAAGCAGGTCCTCAAGGCCTTGGGCTTCGAAGCCACGAAAGCTGCCGTCACCGCCGGCGGATTGGACCGCTTCCGCAAGCTGCACTTCGCCACCCACGGCCTGCTCGACAGCCGGCATCCGGAGCTCTCCGGGCTGGTGCTCTCCGAATACGACCCGCAGGGCAAGCCGCAGGATGGAGTCCTCCGGCTCAACGACATCTACAACTTGCATCTCGATGCCGATCTGGTGGTGCTCTCGGCCTGCCGCACGGCGCTCGGCAAGGAGGTGCGGGGGGAAGGATTGATCGGGCTGACCCGCGGATTCATGTACGCCGGCGCCGCCCGCGTCCTCGCCAGCCTGTGGAGCGTCGAGGACAAAGCCACCGCGGTGCTCATGGGCAAGCTCTATCGCGGCATGCTCCGGGAGGGGCTCTCCCCGGCGGCAGCCCTGCGGAAAGCACAGATCGAGATGGCGAACGATCCAAAGCGGAAATCTCCCTACTACTGGGCCGGCTTCTCCCTCCAGGGAGAGTGGAGGTGACGCGCGGCGACGGCGAAAGCAAGCCGCCGCCAGGGAAGCCCTCGGGCCTCACCCGGGAAAGCTTCGACCTCCTCCTCGCACAACTCCACCCCGATCGCGAGCGGGCGGGCGAGCTCTACGAAACCATCCGTCGCAGGTTGATCCGCCTTTTCGAATGGAAGGGCTGCGCCTACCCGGAGGATCTGGCAGACGAGACCATCAACCGCGTGGCGCGGAAATTGGCCGAGGGCGTCGAGCTCGTTTCGGTTGATCCCTACAGTTACTTCTGCGGCGTCGCCCATCTGCGCTTCAAGGAGGTCTTGCGCAGCGCAGCGCGCGAGCGCAGCGCCCTCGACGCCCACGGCGACCTCCTCCTCCCCACGGCTCTCCCCGTGGTGATCGACGAAGAGCCGGACGACCGCCGGCTCGACTGCCTCCGCAAGTGCCTCGCGACTCTGCACGAGAGCCAACGGGAGCTGGTGCTCAAGTACTATCAGGGCGAAGGCAACATCCGCAACCGTAAAGCCCTCTCTCAGGAGTTGGGCATCCCCATGAACGCCCTGCGCATCCGCGTCCACCGTGTGCGCCGCAGGCTGGAAGACTGCCTCGACGCCTGCCTGCACCGCCTCGACGATCCTCCCTCGTGAAATGTTTTCACAGCCAGGAACACTGGACTGTGAGACCGGACGAGGAGAAGGGGAAATCATGACACCAGAACTACAAGACGACGAGTTGCTCCGCAGTTACCTGCTGGGAAGGCTCCCGGAAGAGGATGCGGACACGCTCGAGCGGCGCCTCCTCGCCGAAGACGACCTGTTTGAGCTCGCGGACGACGTGGAGCTTGATCTCCTAGCGGAGATTGACCAGGGTGCTTTCAGCCCTGAGGAGAGGGAAGAAGTCCTGCGAAGGCTCGCAGCGTCTCCTCGCGGGCTGGAACGCTTGACGCTCGCCCGGTCCTTGAAGGCCCTGGCCACGGAAAGCAAGAAAGTCAAACCCTTTTTCCGCCGGGCTCCGATCTTCCAGCCACCGGCGATCCGCTGGATGGCCTTAGCGGCAAGCCTTGTCATCGTGGCGGGCTTGGTCTGGCTCGCCCTGCAACAAGCGTCGCAAGCTACGAAGGGGACCTCGCGGATTGCGGTGCAGACTCCTGCTCCCGCGCCGCGACCTCTCGCGCTATCACGGACGGAGACGACGCCGCAATTCAAACCGGACCAGCCTGCCGCGCGAAAAGAGCCGCACCGGGCTGTTGTGCCCACCGCCGTGATGACCCTCTCCTTCCTGACCTCGCGGGGCGCCGAGGAAAGAACACACCTCGATCTCGCCCCGGATATCCGTAGGATCGAGATCCAAATCGATGCGGACGGCTTGGGGGACGCAAAATCTTTCGACATTGTGGTTCGTACTAGAGACCAGGGAACCCTGATCATGGAGAAAAAAGAACTCGCGCCCAGCACCCTGTCTTGGGGCCAAGGGCTGGTTCTTCACATTCCAGCCGAGCGGCTCCCTGCGGGCCGGTACGAGATCGCCGTCACTCCCCGGGGAGGCGAAGAGATTTCCCAGGAATTCGAGGTTGTGGCAGGCAAGCGTTGATCGGTCGAGCAACTTACCCCGTGCCGGTTTGGCCGGCAAGAGGCCTTGATTGGGAGGATTCTTGTCATGGATATTTCGAACGACACTCCGCTGGACGCGAGGTACAAGGTTTCAGGCGGAGGAGCGCCTATAGGGCCTCACGGCCATTTCGTTCCGCCTGAGGATACTTCTCGCTGGCAGGTGGTCGCCGCAGGTACCGTCGTCAACGTGCCAATGACCTCGAAAGGTCCGTGGCGGGTCTACTTCGCCATCAACGGCGAGGGATTCGTCGTCGACTCGAGCTCGGACAACGACCTTGTTCATCTAGCCCCCTCCGGCAGCACCTTCCGGGCCGACGTCCGGAGAGTGCCACACGCCACCCACAGGCCTGTCGATCAAGCCAGGCCCGTCTAGATGGTTCAGGGGCGGCTCCCTTGCCAGGCAGCCGCCTATTGTCTCTTGGGGAATCGACACCCCCGAAATCTTTCGGGTGGTGACGTCAATAAGGGTTGGAGCCCCGAGTCATGGCCGAAACCCAACGGGTTACCTCATCGTCAGCCTCTTCCCGCCCGGCACCGAAGCCGCGGCCGAGGCATCCGCGCCATAACCCGCCACTGCGGCCCGGGCTGGACGAAACGCACGACTTGCGCCCGCCAAGAACGGCCCCACGGCCAGGGCTGGCGACGCCCACAGTCGTAGCGACGACGCCGGTCGAGGAGGTCCGTCCCGCAGCTCTCGTACCGCGGCGGCGGCTCCCACCCCGCAGTCCGGCGGAGTGGGTGATCCTGGCGGTGTTGCTCTTCGGTCTGGGGCTCAACGTCGTCGCCTTGTTGACGGGCTCCCGCCTCAGCCGCTCCGATCTGCTATTGGGGGCCACCGTGCTCTTCGCGGGATTCGTCCTGCTGGTCCTGATCGAAATCTGTCGGCGTAGCGCTCCGCCTTTGGACGACGAGCCGGATTAGCCGGGTTTAGCCGCAATGCTGTTCACATAACGATGGCCGCCCGAATCTGAGTCCAGCGTGGCCGGGTTCTTTTGGCTCGACTACGGGTGGGAAACTTGCTGACCTTTCGCTTGATGGCCCTGGGATTGTGGCGGCCTCGGCTGGAGC
>DASYJD010000075.1:0-3813 GCA_035996875.1 Thermoanaerobaculia bacterium | reverse complement strand
CCTCACCGTTGGATTGTTGAGAGAACTTTTGCATGGCTGGGCCGCTTTCGTCGTCTGAGCAAGGACTATGAAACTCTGATTGAAAGCAGCGAGGCCATGATCCGAATTGCGATGATCCGGTTGATGGTGCGCCGGTTGGCGGCATGAGGACTTTCCAGACACCCTCTCAGGCGGATCTCAGCACGGGGGGTTTGGATCCATTCCCAGCCGTAGATTGACTCGGCTGCCACCCCAATTTGCGTGCTCCGCCACAGCGAGACCTATCCATTAGCCGGCACCTTAGCTGCGGGGATCTCGACTTCCCACCTCCCGTCCGGAAGAGCTGGGGCTCATTGCCAGCCGACGCGCGAAGCCTGCTCCCTCGGATGGGGCGGCCCTGAGGGTCCAACACCGCGACGCGGACTGCGTAGATACTCGGCTTCCGGGTGGCGGAGATGCAGGGGACCGGGGCCAATACCAAGCGGCAAGCGTGGCCGCTACCCCGAAGAGTGTGAGTCCTAGCCCCAAACTCCACTTGCTACTCCTGGCCTTGGTCTGCATTCTTTACCTCTTGGCGACCTCTGGTATGAGTCTCATCAGTCTAGCGCAGCACTTGAGGCGCTGTGGCATCCTCCTGGCATATTTTTTAAGTGGACCGTGGGCGGACGGGGAGGTGAGCAGTCGAGACAGAGAGTGCCAAAGGTCGAACTCCCTGGAGATAATTTCTACTTATATCCCCCCGCCTCGCCGCCTGAGGGCCGGCTCCGAGAGCGCCTATCTCTCTCCGCCTTGCCGGGATGGTTTGGATGGGTTGAACTTAAACACAGCAAGAGTCAGCTAGAATGCACAAGCTGGGGAAGCGGTTTCCCTCGAACTACCGGGGAGATTTCATGAAGAAGACGAAGAAGCTGATGCTGGCGAAGGAGACGGTGCGGAGTCTCGAAAACGGAGCCATGGGACAGGTAGCAGGTGGAACCACTTCCGGTATTACCGATGATTGTAACTCCTTGAACAATTCCCAGTGCCGCTTCTGCTTGGACGAAGGCATCGGTGCCGGCTAGTCCCTAGGGGATCGCCTAGCCGCAAAAGTCACAGGGGGCTCGGCAGCGATGGGCACCGTCCCCCTGCGGTCCCTTCACTGGGGACAGCCTCGTTCTCGTTTCTAGTTGTCCGAGGAGCGCTTGCGGGCGATGGTCGTCCGGTGGCCAGGGGGCGAGGCGTTGCGCGCCTGTGGACGGCCGGAGACATGGGTAACACTTCAGACCGGAGACATAGGTAACACTCCGGGAGGAAGTGGTTAGTAGATCCCGCAACGGAAAGGGGGGCGGCGGCTCCGGAGGGAAGCCCGTAGGGCGACCGGAGGAGACGCCGCCGCGCTGCGGATCAGCCATACACGTCGCTGGCGATGGAATCGAGGAGGAGGCGCGCGCCCGGTCCGACGGTGCAGGCGGTGGTGGCCAACGTCACAGCCGTCGGAGCTGCGGACGACTGATGCCGCCCACATCTCAGCCTTTGCGGGAGTCAGGCAAGTGGCCGTCGATGTCCTGGATGTCCTCCGGCTCGCCCGCGTCGATGTAATCGCGCAGCTCGTTGTCTAGGTAGATGTAGGTGCAGCTCGGCGCGTCGAAACCGGTGAGGAGCTTGCTCACTACGATCAGCAGCCCTGCGCCGCTCGGAGGTCGTGGGGCTCGACCTCGGAGACGTCGATTTGAAAGCCCGCCGGCTCGCCATGGTGCGCAAGGGCGGAGCGAGAGTGTCCCTCGAGCTGCCCGAGCCGACCGCCGCGGCGATTGCCGTCTGGGTGGAGCGGCGCGGCACCCAGGCGGGCGCGCTCTTCGTCGAGCTGATGCGGCGCCGTGGCGAGCGCCAGCGCTTGGCGGCGGGTGGCGTCTACTTCATTGTGCGGCGGTTGGGCGAGGAGCTGGGCTTAAGTGTACGGCCCCATGGGTTGCGGCATGCGTCGATCACGAGCGTGCTGACGCTGGCCGCGGAGCGCGGGGTGCCGCTGTCGGAGGTGCTTGCCGCCACGGGACACGCCCGGGGGAGCGTCGGCGTGGTCGTGGGGTACTTCGACCTGGGAATGAGTCGGCAGGGGGACCTCGCGCGGCTCGTCGCGGGGACGGTGGCCAACCCGTCGAGGGGGGTGGAGCGGTAGCGAACCGCTTCACCCCAACCGACTTGGCCGTCGAGCGCGACGCCGAATGGCTCACTCGGCGAGGTTCCGCCGTTCGACGACCTTCCGGTCCCGGGAGGATTGCTAGGGGATGCCAATCACGCAAATGACCGAATCATATAGGGGCAATACTCCGATCCTTGGCCTCTGTCGTCGGGCGACAAGACGCTGGTCGCCGATAGGCCGTCAACCCTCCTCGCCCGGCTCGTCGCAGGCACCGTGGCGGGGGTGAGGGGCGGCAAGCGGTGCTGGAGGGCCTTCAGGGCCGGCGTAGAGCATCCGCGACCACGCTCTCCATCCAGATTTGAGCCCGGGCTGGACTCCTCGATCACCACCGATAGCCACCAGAATAAATTATAATACTGCCTGAGCGCCAGACTGGGCTGATGCTCGATCGAAGAGCAAGGAGGTACGCGATGAAAAAGCACCTGTGGATGATAGTGGCCCTGGTCATCTCGTCGTCGGTCGTCGGAACCGTCGGAGCCGACAGCGTGCGACAGTCAAAGACGCCGTTGCTCCAAACCCTCCCCGGGACTCCTCCGAAAGCGACTCCCGTCGATATTGACTATTATACCTGCACTCACACTTTCTGCAGGTACAACGACGATTGCACCCGCACACTTAGCTGCGAAATCGGGGTCTTCTGCAACAATGAAAACGGTCCTTTTGGGCAGGGCTACTGTGCCTATTATTAGGCTGCCTGTCTCTATTGGGGGCGATTAGCTGAGGCGAAAGGCGTCCCCATCAGGGCAACGGAACGAGCCCCACGGCCGGCGGCCTGCCGCTACTAAGGGCGGACGAGCCGCTGGCCCTGGCGTCCGCCTCGTCGGCCGGAAAACCGCTGCGGCGATCGCCGCCTGGATCGCCAGCTCGGGGCGATCGAGTCGGGCGCTTCTGGCTCATGGGATTCTTAGGGGTAGCACGGTCACTACCTCTAAAACTTCACCCGTTCAATCTCATCGGGCTCCACGAGCTCGCGCCGCCGGTCGTAGAGCTGGGTGGTGCGGGTCGAGGCGTGGCCGGCGATCGAGGCGGCGCGTTCGATGGTGCCGCCGTTGAGTAGGTAGTTGGTGATGCCGGTGGCGCGGCAGGAGTGGCAGCCGACGTCGGTGCCCAGCCCGGCGGTCTCGGCGCGCTGCTTGACGGCACGTAGCGCCGAGCGCGAGGAGAGGGCCTTGCCCGTGAGCTGACCCGTCCGGCCGGCGAAGGACTGGAAGAGCGGCACCTCCGGCGCCGCGCCGAGCCCGGAGGCCTCCAGGTAGGCGTCCAGGGCCTCAGACGCCCGGCTGTGGACGGGCACGCGCCGGTGCTGGCCGCCCTTCTCGCGCAGGGCGAGGTAGGCGCGGCGGCGCTGGTGTTCATAGTCGCGGACCTTGAGGCCCACGACGGCGCTCACGCGAGAAAAGCTGTAAAGCATCACCGAGAGGAGAGCTCGATCGCGCAGGTCGACCAGGTCGTCGCCGGAGATGGAGTCGAGGAGCTGCCGGGGCTCGTCCTTCTGGAGGACGGGGGTCTTGCCCGTGCGGATGACGAGCCGCGGGCCGCGCACGGCGTCGGCCGGGTTGTGGGGCAGCACCTGGCCGACGACCAGGTAGTCGAAGAGCATCCGCAACGCGGCGAGGTGCTGCTTGACCGAGGCAGCGGCGAGCTTCGCCGCGAGC
>DASYJD010000074.1:0-78610 GCA_035996875.1 Thermoanaerobaculia bacterium | reverse complement strand
CCCGGGAGAGGGGTACCCCTGGGGCTTCCCCGCCTTGCTCCCTCTTCTCCCGGTGAAGGGGGTTGGGCGGGGTCGGGAGAAGAGGGCCGGGGTGATGAGGGGCTTGGGTGGGGGAACGCTGAAGCAAAGTTAGCGCCTATGGGGCGGTGAGGACGTTCCTGACTGCGGCTTTGGCGCCTTGAAGGTGAGGTCGAATTGGTCACCCTGATCTGTCCCGTCCGCCACTGCGGCGCTGTCCTTGAACGGCAGGCGCGGTCTCTCGTCTGCCCGCAGGGTCATTCGTTCGATCTCGCCCGCAGCGGCTATTGCAATCTCCTTCAGCCGCAGGACCGGCGGTCGAAGAATCCCGGGGATTCGCGCACGGCGGCCGAGGCTCGCAGGCGGCTCCTCGATGCCGGATATGGGACGGCGCTGCTCGCGGCCTTGGAGACGGAGGTCGTCGCTCGGCGCCTCGGCGCCTCGGTGCTCGACGTCGGATGCGGCGAGGGCTATTACCTGGGGTCCTTGGCGACGGGCAGGATCGAGGCGCACGGGCTGGATCTCTCGGTGCCCGCCGTCGAGCTTGCGGCCCGCCGCTATCCCGGGATCACGTGGGTGGTGGCCAACGCCGACCGCTTCCTTCCCTATGCGGAGGGGTCCTTCGATCTCGTCCTCTCGCTGGACGCCCGGTTGAGCCCGTCCGAGATGCGGCGGGTACTGGCGCCCGAGGGCCGGCTCCTGGTGGCCGTACCGGCGCCGGACGACCTCGTGGAGCTGCGGGCGGCCGTGCTCGGTGAGGGCGTGCTGCGCGACCGGCTGGAGCGGGCCGCCGAGCTGCTGGCGCCGGACTTCGTGCTGGAGGACCGGCAGACCGTCCGCCAGACCGCCGTCTTGGAAGCCGGCGCTCTTCGTGACGCCCTGGCCGCCACCTATCGCGGCGCCCGGCAGAGCCAGCAGGGCCGCCTCGACGGGATTACGGAGATGGAGGTGACGCTCGCCCACGATCTGGCGCGCTTCCGTTTCCGCGATACCATCGCCCCTCCCGCATGAAGCTCCCCTTCCGCCCCTCGCCGCTCGACTGGACTCAAAACCGCTCTGCCGTTCCACCCAATGCCTCCGATGCCCCGCCGGGACCGGTGGACGTCATCGTCCCCGTCTATGGCGCCGCCGCCGAGCTCGCCCTCTGCCTCGCGAGCCTCCGGCGCCACACGGACCTTGGAAGGAATCGCCTCGTCCTGGTGATCGACGGGCCGCAGGAGCCGGCGGTCGAGGAGGCCGTCGGATTAGCGAGAGAGTCAATCATCCTGCGCAACTCGTCCCGATGCGGATTCGTGGGGAGCGTCAACCGGGGAATGGCGGCTTCGGACCGCGACGTGATCCTCTTGAACAGCGACACCGAGGTGACCGCCGGCTGGGTGGAAAAGCTCCAGGAGGCCGCCTACTCGCATCCGGCGATCGCCACAGTGACGCCGTTCTCCAACAACGCCACCATCGCCTCCCTCCCCCGCGGCGCCGCGGTCAACACACTACCCGCCGGCTGGACAGTGGACGGCTTCGCCGCCCTGGTCGAGCAGGTGACGGCGCGCGAGCGGCCACGCCTGCCGACCGGCGTCGGCGTCTGCCTCTACATCAAGCGGAAGGCGCTGGACCTCTTGGGCCCCTTCGACGAGACGCACTTCGGCCTTGGCTACGGCGAGGAGAGCGAATTCTGCTTCCGCGCGCTGAAGGCGGGATTCCTCAACGTGTTGGACGATGCCACGTTCATCTGGCACGCCGGCCAGCGCAGCTTTGGCGCCTCTCGCACGCCGCGGGTGCGGGCCGCCCATCGCGCCATGCGCCGCCTGCATCCCGAGTACCTGCCCACCATCGCCCGCTTCCTGCGCGACGACCCGCTCGCCCCGGCCCGCGAGCGGGTGACGGCCGAGCTGCGGCGGATCGAGGCGGCGCGCCGGCCGGCTCTTCCGGTCCACTCTGCGCTGGGACCACGCCGGGTGGTTCACCTGGTCCACGGTTGGCCGCCCTGGAATTATGCCGGCACCGAGGTCTACGCCCGCCGCCTCGCGCTGAGTCAGGCGGCGCGGCGGGACGTGGCAGTCTATGCGCGCTTCGCCGATCCGGAACGGGAGCTGGGCGAGGCCCTGGAAGTGATGGACGGCGGGGTCCGTGTGCGGCTGATGGTGAACAACTTCACCCAGCGCAACCCCTTATCGCGCAACGCCCTCCACGACCGGCGGCTGGCGGCGGACTTCCGGCGTTTCCTGGCCGAGACCCGCCCGGATCTCATTCACGTCCACCACCTGGCCGGTCATGCCGCGACGCTGATGGGCGTGGCGGCAGAGCGCGGCGTGCCCGTCGTCTATCAGGCTCATGATTGGTGGGCGCCCTGCGCGCGGGCGAACCTGTTCGACGCCGAACGGCGGCTCTGCTCCGGTCCCGGCCCGGCCAAGTGCGCAGCCTGCCTGCCGCTGACCGGCCTTCCCCCGGCTCCCGTCCTCAACCGGCTCCTGCACGCTGTCCGGGCGCGCCTGACACGCCGGGAGATCCGGCGCGCGGACGCTTTCTACATGGGCTCGCAGGCCATCCGCGACAGCTTCCTGGCCCTCGGCTGGCTGCGGCCGGGAGATGACGCCCAGGTCATTCCCTACGGCGTCGAACGGCCGGCAATCCATGCGGCATGGGCACCCCGGCCCACGGGCGTCCCGAATCCTCCCCTGCGCTTCGGCTTCATCGGCTCTCTCATGCCGCACAAGGGGGTCCACCTGGCGGTGGCGGCTTTCCGCGGCGTCGATCCCGCGCGGGCGACGCTCACCGTCTGGGGGGACCCGCGCATCTCGCCCGCCTACCGGGCCGAGCTGGACTCTCTCGCCTCGCCGGCCGTGCGCTTCGCCGGCCGATTCGAGGAGGAGCTCCGGCGGGAGACCTTCGCCGGGATCGACGTGCTGCTCGTCCCCTCCCTGGGGCTGGAGTCGTTCGGCCTGGTGGCCCGGGAGGCCCTGGGCGAGGGCGTGCCGGTGCTGGCCAGCCGCCGTGGCGCCCTGACCGAGCTGTTCGCGGCCGGCCCGCCATGCGGAGCCCTCTTCGATCCGGAGGACCCGGGGGAGCTGGCGGCGTGGATCGAGCGGCTGACGGCCGAACCCGGGATCGTCGCCGGCTGGCGCGACGCCCAGCCGCCGGTCAAGGGAATGCTGGAGCACGCGGAGGAGATCGAGGCCCTCTACGAGCGGCTTCTCGTCGCGGCGGGCCGCGGCATGGATTAAAGTCTCCCGGTGAACGCCCCCCTCGCCTGCACCATCGTCGCGAACAATTATCTCGCATACGCCCGGGCCTTCACCCGCTCGTTCCTGGAGCGCCATCCGGCGGGGACGGTCTGCGTGCTCATCGTCGACCACCCTCAGCCGGGCCACCGCTATGAGGACGAGCCGTTCGCCGTCACCTTCGCCGATCAGCTCGGCATTCCGGGCTTCGCCCACTTTTCGTTCCGCTATTCGATCGTCGAGCTGTCGACGGCGGTCAAGCCGTGGTTCCTCCTCCACCTGCACCAGACCCTGGGCTGCGACCGGGTGTGTTACTTCGATCCCGACATCCTGATCTTCGGCGACCTCGGCGAGCTCTACGACCGTGTGGGGCGAGCGGACGCCGTGCTCACGCCGCACCTGACGGCGCCCATCGACGATTCGCTGGTGCCCTCGGAGCGGGAGATCCTGCTCTCGGGCATCTACAACCTGGGCTTCCTCGGCCTGGCGTTCAACGAACGCACCCTGGCGTTCCTCGACTGGTGGAAGCAGCGGCTCTACCGCTGGTGCCTGCACGAGGTGAACAAGGGCTTGTTCGTGGACCAGCGCTGGATGGACCTCGCGCCCGCCTTCCTGGCGCGGATGGAGATCCTGCGCGACCCGGGCTACAACGTCGCCTACTGGAACCTGATCCACCGCACACTGGCTCAGCGGGACGGCGCCTGGTGGGTGGGGGACGTGCCGCTGCGCTTCTTCCACTTCAGCGGCTACGACTTCAACCGGCCGGACAACCTCTCGAAGTTCCAGAACCGCTACACCTTCGCTGAGCGGCCGGACGTCCTTCCCCTCTTTCAGCTCTACGGCGAGAGCATCCGGCGACAGGGGCAGCAGGAGGTCCAGGACTATCCCTACGGGTATGGCCGCTTCGCCAACGGCGTCGCCATTCCGGACTTGGCGCGCCGGGTCTTGCGGCAGGTCGATCCCGAAGGGGTGCGCTGGCCCGAGCCCTTCGCTACTACGGGGCCCGACAGCTTCTTCGACTGGCTGCGCCAGCCGGCGGACGGCGACGAATTCATTCCCCTTCCCCGGCTCGCGCTGCTGCTCTGGGATCATCGCGAGGATCTTCAGCGCCTCTTCGTCCGCCCGTGGGCAGAGGACCGCCTGCGCTTCGCCGAGTGGTTCGTGCAGGCCACCGCCAGCGCCGCGGAGGGCATCGATCCGGCGTTCACCGCCGGGTTCGAGAGGACGGTCCGCCTGGCGAGCGCCCCGGCGGAGCAGACGATGACCCGCCTGACCTCGCTGACGGGACCGCCGGCGCCGGAGGGCGAGCTTGGAGCCTCGAAGATCGCCTGGCTGACGGCCGACGCCGGCCACGAGCCGCGGCGGCGGCCCCGGGTGTCCCGGCTGGCCCTGGAGATGCACCGCCAGCGGGCCGACCTGCTGCGGGCGTACCCTGATCCGCTCGGCGCCGACCGCAAGAGCGTGGCCCTTTGGTTCGTCACCTCAGGCCGGCACGAGTACAGCCTGCCGAAGTCCGTGGTGCTTCCCGTGCTCCGCACCCTGTCGTGGCGCCAGCGGGTCTGGGCGCGGTTGTGGTGGGAGCGACAGAAGCGCAGACAGAAAATCGTCAAACAGGCGGCTGCGAGGCAGGAGGGGACCGCCGGGGCCGACGCGATCCCGCCGCCGACGCGGACCGCGGGGCCGCCCGGCTTCAACGTCATCGGCTGGTCCACCTCGCCCACCGGCGTCGGCGAGGCCTGCCGCGGCACCCTGGCCGCCCTGGACCTCGCCGGCCTCGGTAGCGCCCTCTGGCCGCTCGATGACGGCGGGCTCGACGGACAGACGGACGGCGCCGCGGCGGGCATATCCCACGGCGGGCTGCCTTATGAGGTCAGCCTCTACCACGTCAACGCCGACATGATGGAGACTGTCCACAGCCGGCTCCCCCGCGGCTTCACCGCCGGGCGGCATCGCATCGGCTACTGGTTCTGGGAGCTGGCGCACTTTCCCGTGACTTTTGCCCGGGCGTTCCGCCACACTGACGAGGTGTGGGCCCCCAGCCGCTTCTGCCAGCAGGCGTTTCAGTCCCTCGCCACGGTCGAGGTGCGCTGGGTGCCGCCGTGCGTCGTGCCCACCATGGCGGCGCCCGCCAGCCGCGAAGCCCTCGGCATCGATCCCGGAAGCTTCCTCTTCTTCTTCGCCTTCGACGCCCTCTCGGTGCCGGAGCGGAAAAACCCCTTCGGGCTGCTCGCCGCCTTCACCCAGGTGGCGCGGGAGAGCCGGCGGCCCGTCCATCTGCTGATGAAGGTGAACCACGCAGAGCTCGAGCCCGGCTTCATCGCGGAGCTCCGGAGCCGTTGCGCGGGGCTGCCCGTCACCCTGTTGACCGGCACCCTGAGCCGCGGCCAGCTCGACGGCCTGACCGCCGCCTGCGACGCCTACATCTCGCTCCACCGCTCCGAAGGGCTGGGCCTGCCGCTCATCGAGGCCATGTACCTGGGCAAGCCGGTGATTGCCACAGGCTACGGCGGCGTCACCGACTTCCTCGACGAGGAAACCGGTTTCGTGGTACGTCACGGCATGACCGCCCTCGAACGTCCGCAGGGGCCCTACCCGGAGGGCGCCGTGTGGGCCGAGCCGGACGCGGATCACGCCGCCTCCCTCATGCTGGCCCTGGCCGAGGCTCCGGAGGCCGCGGCGCCGAAGATCGCGGCGGCCCGTCAGCGGGTGCTCGATCTCTATGGTCCCGAGGCCGCCGCCCGCCGCTTCCGCTGCGAGCTGGCGCGTATCAGGGAAGCGCATCATGGCTGAGGGCCTGTCCCTGCGCACGGCCGGCCGCGTGCTGCGTGCCGAGGGTCTCCCGGCCCTGCGCGACCGCCTCTCCGACCGCTGGCGCGAGCGCCACCGGCGCCTGTCGTTCGTGGCCGCCGGCAGCCCGCTGGACCTGCCGGCGAACCCCGTGCTGAACCTTCTCTCCACGGCGCCCACACCGCGCCTTGGAGGACTGCAGGCCCAGCTCCTCCACCGCATCGAGAGCGAAGCCGGGCGCCGGCCGCTGGCCCTTCTATACCCGGAGGGCGGGGCCTGGCGGCTGGAGGTGGCCGCCGGCGACCGGCGTCTCTCCCTCACCCTCGATGGCGGCGATCCGCCCTCGGCGGTGGCCCTCGCCGACGCGGCCTTCGAGCGGGCGGTGCTCCGCGCCGTCCACGAGGTGGGAGCGCGGGCCCTGCACGTCGAGGGGCTCGCCGCCCTGCCGCTCGCCTCGCTGCTGGCTCTCCACGGCCAAGGCCTGAAGCTCGTGATTTCGGTGCACGACTTCAGCCTCTTCTGCCCGCGGCCGCATCTGCTGGAGAGCCCCGAGCTGCGCTTCTGCAACTACTCCTGCGACGGCGGGCGCTGTGCCCGCTGCCTGGCGGCGGACTGGGTGGTGCCGCCCGGCTTCCAGCAGGAACGCCGGGCGCTCGCCCGCGAGCTGCTGCTCGCCGCCGCCGCCGTCGTCTACCCGTCGGACTTCCTGCGCCGCCGGCACCTGGAGCTGTTCCCCGGCATCCCGCCCGAGCGGCAGCGGGTGGTCGAGCCGTCCGGCCCCCTGGCTGCGGAGCCACCGGCGGCCGGCGGAATGCCCGTACGCCACGTCGCCTACATCGGCAAGGTCGTGCCGCACAAGGGCGCCCTGGTCTTCGAGGAGGTGATCCGCCGCATGGCCGGGGACTTCCCTGGTCTGCGCTGGAGTGCCTACGGCGGCGGCGACCTCGACCTCCTGCTGCGGCTGCGGCGCCTCCCCCGCGTCAGGGTGCGGGGCTACTACCGCTCGGGCTCCTTGATCGATCACCTGCGGCGCGATCGGGTGGACCTCGCGTTGCTCCTCTCGATCGTGCCCGAGTCCTACAGCCTGGCCCTTTCGGAATGCCTGGCGGCGGGAGTGCCGGTGGCGGCCTTCGATCACGGAGCCATCGCCGAGCGCCTGCGCCGGCACGGCGGCGGCCTGCTGGTGGAGCCGGAGGCGGGAGCCGCCGGCATCGCCGCGGCAGTGGCGGCGAGAATCAACGGGCTGCGAATCCCCGGCGAAACTCGGACGGCTGGTCCCCTCCCGACTGGCAGTGCCGAGGGCGGAGCCGCGCAGGCTTTCGCCGATCTCTATCGGGAGCTTGGGTTGTGTTGAGCCACCGCGGGAGGATCGCCGAAGATACGGCTGCCGAGAACGCCCTTCTCCTGCATCTTGTATCGCAGCAGCACACCCAGAACGGAGACTCCATACAGCAGACTGCGACCGAAACCGATCTGGGAAGCCTCAGGAAAATAGCGAGTTCGGATCGGAATCTCCCGGATTCGCAAATTCTTCCATACTCCTTGCGCTATGATCTCGGTGTCGAAAACGAAGCCGTCGGAGTTGCTCTCCAGGTCGACGGCCTCCAGATAGTGCCGGCTGTAGGCCCGCAACCCCGAGTGGTACTCCGACAGGTAGGCATAGAAAGTAGCGTTGGCCATCGCGGTGAGAAAGAGATTCGCCAGGTATTTCCACTTCGGCATACCGCCCTCGAGCGGTCGGCCGCCCAGCATGCGGCTGCCGAAGACCGCGTCGCACTGGCCGGCGAGCAGGGGCGTCACCAGCTCCGGAATGGCCGCGGGATCGTACTGATGATCGGGGTGGACCATGACCACGACATCCGCGCCGCGGGCGAGGGCCTCCCGGTAACAGGTCTTCTGATTGCCACCGTAGCCCCGGTTCCCGGGGTGGACGAGGACGTGCAGCCCGAGCTTCCGGGCGGCCTCCACGGTGCGGTCGCGGCTGGCGTCGTCCACCACCACCACGTCGTCGATCCAATTCATGGGCAGATCCCGCCAGGTGCGTTCCAGAGTCCGCTCGGCGTTGTAGGCCGGCATGACGACGCAAACTTTCAGGCTGCGTTTCGTGGGATCGATCGGCAAGGACAAAAAGCGAGCTCCGGCAGTGCGCCGCGGCGCGGGAACGCGGAGCTTACCACCCATGGCCATGAGTAGATCTTTCTTCTACCCGGCCCGGGTCCATCACCGCGCTCTCACGGCCGCGGGCGAGATCGAGCGCTTGGCCCGCGCGGCGCTTCGCGGCCTGCGTACCGGACGGCTCGGACGGCTCGGCAGGCCGTGGTCGCATCCGGCGGAAAAGACCGTGGACCTGGACGCGACGCTCGGGGGCTCCAAGTCCCCCATCCTCTACCTGCCGGCCGTGGCCTGGCAGTACCGCTACCAGCGCCCGCAGCACCTGGCCGTGGCGCTCGCCCGGGCCGGCCACCCGGTGCTCTACGTCGACGGTTTCCTGCGCAGCCGCCTCCTCCCCGCCCGCCAGCTCACCCACGTGCAGGGCCGGGTGCATGTGCTGCGGGTGCGCGTGCCGGGCCGGCCGGACCCGTATCGCGAGCCCCTGTGTCCCGCCACCGCGGCGTGGCTCGCCAAGACCATCCTGGCCGGGCTTCGGCACGAACTCCCGCTGATGGTGCTTGTGCAGCTCCCCTTCTGGGCCGAGCTCGGCAGCGAGCTGGCCCGCCAGCTCGGCGTACCGCTGGTCTACGACCGCATCGACCTGCATGCCGGCTTTCCCGGCGTGCCGTCCGACATTGAGGCCGTGGAAGCGCGCCTCATCCGCACGGCGGACCTGGTCTGCGCCACCGCCGGCCTGCTGGCGGAGCGCCCGCGAGAAGCCGGCCCCCAAGTTCTGCGGTTGCCCAACGGCGTCGACCTCGCGGCGTTCCCGCCGCCGGCAGCCGGCGAGGCCCGCGATGCTGCCGCCGCGGTGCGCGTGGGCTACGTCGGCGCCCTCGGGCCGTGGTTCGATGTCGACGCGGTACAGGAAGCCGCCCGCGTGCTCTCCGGCTGGCACTTCAGCCTCGCCGGCAAGGTGGAGGACCCGGAGGTCGCCGCCCTGCGCGCGCTGCCCAACCTGGAGACACTGGGCGAGATCCCCTTCGCCGAGGTGCCCGGCTTCCTCGCCGGCCTCGACGTGGCCTTGGTGCCCTTCCGCGACCTGCCCCTCACCCGCGCCGTGGACCCGGTGAAGCTCTACGAGGCCCTCGCCACCGGCCTGCCCGTCGTGGCCCGCCGCCTGCCGGAGACGGAGCGCTGGCGCGAGCCCCTCGTCTACCTCTATGACGATCCGCAGGACTTCGTGCGCCAGCTACGCCGGGCCGTCTCCGAGCACACCCCCGAGCTGGCCCAAGAGCGCCGCCGGGCCGCTGAGAGCGAAAGCTGGGACCACCGCGTTGCGGAGCTGCTCCAGGCCGTGGGTCCGCTGGCCGCCGGCAGCAGCCGTCTCGCCCGGCGGGCGTGACCGGCGGCCTGCAGCGGGCACCCGCCGTCACGGTGGCGCGGCGTCGTCTCCCGGGGGAGGCAGGGGGATGGCGACGAAGCGGCAGCCGCCGGCCGCGATGGTGGCGAGGACGGCGACGGTGACCGCCAGTCGGGTGCCTTGCCAGAGGCTGCCGAACCATTGGCGGATCTCGTAGGCGAAGACGTTCGCCTCGCCGCCGTACATCTGGAGCTGGCGGAGGGACCGCTTGCTGTCCTCTATGCTGCCCAGGGGATCGTCCGGCGGCGGCGCGGCGGTGCGGTAGATCACCAGGGAGGCGAGGAGGCCGGCGACGAGGATCGCGTTGCTCAGGGTGCGAAGCATCCTGGTGCGGGCGGCTGGCGTGATGCTCATGCGTTGAGAACCTTATAGGATTAGACCATGAAACAATCGGACGCGACCCGCGCCCGGCCTCCACCAGAAGCGGCCGGCACCCGGCCGACTGCCTGCCGTCTATAATCCCACCTCGCCGCAATCTCCATCTCTTGAGGTGTGACCCATGAGCCCAGCAGCAGACGCATCCCCAGACTCAGCCACAATCCGATTGACGCAGCTCGCCAAGCGGGCGGGGTGTGCGGCGAAGCAGCCTCCGGGGTATCTGTTGCCGTTGCTCCGCACCCTGCCCGCCATCCTCGATCCCAATGTGCTCGTCGGCTCGAACACCGCCGACGACGCGGCGGTCTACAAGTTGAGCGAGGATCTGGCGCTCGTGCTGACGACGGACTTCTTCACCCCGATCGTCGACCGGCCGTACGACTTCGGGGCGGTGGCCGCGGCCAATGCCCTGAGCGACGTCTACGCCATGGGCGGCCGGCCGATCGCCGCCTTGAGCCTCGTCGGCTTCCCGGACGACAAGCTGCCGGTCGAGGTGCTGGCGGAGATCCTGCGCGGGGCGACCGACAAGGCCGCGGAGGCGGGCATCGCAATCGTCGGCGGCCACACGATCAAGTCCGAGGAGCCCATCTTCGGCCTCGCCGTGACCGGCACCGTCCATCCGGCCAAGATGCTGACCAACGCCGGCGCGCGGCCCGGCGACCTCCTGATCCTGACCAAGATGATCGGCCTCGGGATCATCACGACCGCGGCGAAGAACGGCGAGGATCGCCTGGGCGCGATCGCCGAGGCCATCACCGTCATGTCGACGCTCAACCGGGCCGCCGCCGAAGTCCTCACCAGCTTCGAGGTCCACGCCCTGACCGACGTCACCGGCTTCGGTCTCCTCGGGCACCTGCGCAACGTGACCGCGGCGAGCGGCGTCACGGCCCGGATCTGGGCGGACGCCGTCCCGGTGCTGGCGGCGGCGCGGGAGTACGTCCACGGCGGCATCGCACCCGGCGGCACGCACGCCAACTGGAAGTTCCTCAACGACTGGGTCACCTACGACCCGGCGCTGCCCAAGGAGGAGCAACTCCTCCTCTGCGACGCACAGACCTCCGGAGGCCTCCTGGCCGCTGTCCCGGAAGGCCTCGCGGACGAGGTGATCGCCAGCTTACGGGCGGCCGGCGTGACCGCGGCTGCCATCGTGGGACGGATCGAGGAAGCGGGCGGAGGACGGATCTCAGTCTCGGCGGTCTCAGGGCGCTGAGCGGGGAGGCGATCCCAGCGAGAGCGCAGGAGATATGCTTTTCCTGTGCGTGCCATCCTCGTTCACCGTCTGGGTCCGCCCGAGGTTCTCGAGCTCGCGGACTTGCCACGGCCAGAGCCGGGCCCCCACCAGGTCCTCGTCCAGCTTCATGCGACCGGCGTGAACTTTTCGGATACCGAGAGACGGCGGGGGCTTTACAAGAATCTCACCCTGCCCTGGACGCCTGGGACCGAGGGCGCAGGGCAGGTGGTGGCGGTCGGTTCGGACACGGATCCCAACCTGGTCGGCCGGCGCGTCGCCTTCTGGGCCATGCCTCCGGCGGTGAGCGGGACATATGCCGAGTATGCGGTCGCGCCTGCCGACGCACTCTTCTATCTGGGCGACGGCGTTGCATACGATCTGGGAGCCGCCTTGCCGGTGCAGGGGCTGACGGCTTATGGGCTGGCCTTCTTCGCGACAAGGCTCGTCCCCGGAGCCGTGGTTCTCATCCATGCGGCCGCGGGCGGAGTCGGCCAGATCCTCGTCCAGCTCGCCCGGCGGCAGGGCGCTCGCGTGCTCGGGACGGTGTCGAGCCCCGAGAAGGCCACCGCCGTGGAACACCTGGGAGGAGAGGCCTTCCTCTACGGTCCGGATCTTCCGGAACGCATCGCGGCGGCCACCGGCGGCCGAGGTGTCGACCGGGTCTTCGACTCGGTCGGCAAGGCCACACAGGGCCAGAGCCTGGCCATGCTGGCTCCTTACGGCGAGCTCATCTACTTTGGCGAAGCGAGCGGCCCACCCGACCCGGTCGACCCGGATCAGCTCTACAACCGGTGCCTCAAGGTCGGCGCCTTCGGCCTTTACATCGACGATCAGGCAACATGGTCGAACGCACGCCGAAATCTCCTGGCCTGGGTCGAGGCGGGTGAGCTGGAGATCTCGATCTCGCGGCGCTTCCCGCTGGCCGAAGCCGCCGAGGCACACCGTCTCCTGGAAGGTCGAGCGACGACCGGGAAGATGGTGCTTCTGCCGATGGCGGGTTGACTGTTGCGCCGGCAACGCGGCCCTTCAGGCCGCAACCATCGGAACGACCAGACACCCAAGGCCGTGACGTCGACGTACGGCTGGCCCGAGCCGCCGTTTTGCACCGGTACATCGCCGCATTGACCCGGGGCATCGTGACACTGCACCGGTGCACCGCGACTTTGCTCCGGAACATCGTGACGTTGCTCCGGGACATCAAGGCCTCGTACACAGGCAACAGGCCGGCCACCGTGTTAGGCTTCGCGCCTTTCTGGGAGACCATGAAGCTCCATTCCAGCCGATTCGCGCTCACCCTGGGCGGCGCCGCCCTGCTCCTGACGCTCGGAATCTGGGTCAACACCGGGACGCTCGCACCCTATGGCGCCACCCTGAAGAGCCCCCTCATCTGGGCGCCCTGCAACTACCCCCTGAACATCGACAATCCGCACTTCAAGGCGACCTTCCTGATGCTCGACGGCGCTCCCCGCAGCCAGTGGGAGTTCAGCGTCGTCCTGCGGCGCATCCTCTATCCGCTGCTCGCCTACCCTTTCATGAAGCTCCTGGGCTTCGGCGCCGGCGGGCTCGTCACCAACGTGCTGATGGCCGTGGGATCGCTCGCCGTCTTCTGGCTGGCGCTCCGCCGCCGGCTGGGAGCCGAGCCCCCTGTGCTCCTCCTGGCGCTCCTGGCCACCTATCCGGGGTGGATGTACTGGGCCGGGCTCCCCTACTCCTACGCCGCCATCGTCCCCTTGAGCCTCCTTTGCATGGTGCTCCTCTGGCGAGTCGAGACGCTGATCGGCTGGCACCAGGCATTGCTCGCCGGCCTCGCCATGGGAGTCCTGTTCACGGGCTATGACCTGCTGCCGTTCTTCGGCGTCGCGGGCGTCCTGCTCCTCCTCTACCGGCGGCTCTGGGTGCCCTGCGCCGTCTTCGCCGTGGCCACGGTCGTCCCCTCGGCCCTGACCTCGGCTGTCCTCTGGCAGGTCTACCGGGTGCCCTTCCGCAACGGCAACACCGAGGCCTACTACAAGGTGATCCGGAGCTACGTCCACGTCTCGACAGTGGACCTCGGGGCTTGGTGGTATTGGTTGCGCGCGTTTCCCTGGGCGGTGAGGGACAACTACTTCTTCAGCAACTTCCTGTTCCTGCCCGTGCTCGTGCTTCTTGTCCTGGCGATCCTGTGCGTCCAGAGGCTTCGAAGCGGCGAGGCCGGTGGGGTGACCCCGGTGCTGCGCCCGGCGGAGATCTCCCTGGCGGTCACGGCTGTGCTCCTCTTCCTGTTCCTGAACCTGGCCCCGCCCTATGACGGTTGGCAACTGCGCGGCTCCTGGGTTCCCCGCATCTACCAGCCCATCTTCGTGGCAATGGTCAGCCTTCTGGCAGCGTTCTTCCAGATTCGCGCATCCCTGCTGCCTCTGACCCTGCGGCGGGGAACGTGGACCGCCCTGGGCCTCGTCGTGGTCCTTCAGGCCTGGGTGGTCTTCGCGCCGGTGCTGGGGGCGCCCCAACTCAGCGGCGAGATCTATTACCGCTTCTACCATCACGCCTCGCGGCCGTTCTACGCCGACAATCTCAAGAAGCTGGGAACCCGGCCGGTGGGGTTCTGCACCAGCCCGTAAGATGCCCCCGCTACAGAGCTTCGTGTACTCTTTCCGCCCATGACCGCCGTAGTTGACCGCCCTTCCCCGGCAGCTCCCGTCGAGCCGGTGCGCCTCGATCCGGCGGAGGAGGGCTATCGCCGCGAGCGTATCGCCCACTGGGACGCGGTCGCCCGCGGCTGGGAGCGCCGGTCGGGCCTCGCGGGGACGTATCACCGGCGCCTCGAACGAGTCTACCGCTACCAGGTGCCGCCAGGGTTGCGGGTGCTGGAGATCGGCTGCGCCACGGGCGATCTGCTCGCCGCCTTGGAGCCCGCCGTGGGATTGGGAATCGACTTCTCGGACGAGATGGTGCGCCGGGCCGCCGAGCGCCACCCCGGCCTGCGGTTCCTCGTCGCCGACGCGCACGACCTGTCGGCGCTGGCCGGCGAGACTTTCGACGTCGTCATCCTCTCGGACCTGATCAACGACGCCTGGGACGTGCAGCGGCTGCTGCGGCAGATCGCGCCGCTCACCACGCGGCGAACGCGCGTGATCCTCAACTTCTACAGCCGCCTCTGGGAGATGCCGCTCGCCCTCGCGCAGCGCCTGGGGCTTGCCCGGCCGTTCCTCCTCCAGAACTGGCTAACCGTCGGCGACGTCGAGAACCTGCTGCGGCTGGCCGGCTTCCAGACCATCCGCAAAACGCAGGAGGTGCTGCTGCCGCTGCCCATCCCACTGCTGGCGCCGCTGTGCAACCGCGTCCTGGCGCGGCTGTGGCCCTTCCGGCACCTGTGCCTCAGCAACCTGATCGTTGCCCGACCGGCGCCCCAGCCCCTCCCCGCGGAGCCTATTGTCTCCGTCGTCGTGCCGGCCCGCAACGAGGAAGGGAACATCGCCAACATCTTCGCGCGCACTCCGGAGATGGGCGCCGGCACGGAGCTGATCTTCGTCGAGGGTCATTCCACGGACGCCACCTGGGAGGCCATCGGCCGCGAGATCGCGGCTCATCCCGAGCGGCGGACGGCGGCCTTCCGCCAGACCGGCAAGGGCAAGGGCGACGCCGTGCGCCTCGGCTTCGCGCAGGCGAGCGGCGACGTGCTGATGATTCTCGACGCCGACCTCACCGTGCCGCCCGAGGATCTCCCCCGCTTCTACGAGGTGCTGCGCTCCGGCACGGGCGAATTCGTCAACGGCGTGCGGCTTGTCTACCCCATGGAGAAGGAGGCGATGCGCTTCGCCAACCTGCTGGGCAACAAGTTCTTCAGCCTCGCCTTCTCCTGGCTCCTCGGCCAGCGCATCAAGGACACGCTCTGCGGCACCAAGGTGCTGCGCCGGCCCGACTACGAGACCCTCGCCGCCAACCGCTCCTACTTCGGGGACTTTGACCCGTTCGGCGACTTCGACCTCCTGTTCGGCGCCGCCAAGCTCAGCCTGGAGATCGTCGAGGTGCCGGTGCGCTACCGCGAGCGCACTTACGGCACGACCAACATCCAGCGCTGGAGCCACGGCTGGTTGCTGCTCAAGATGTGCGCCTTCGCCGCCGGGCGGATCAAGTTCATCTGAACCCATGAGCACGCTCGCGCGCTGGCTCGCGCACCCGCTCACCCGCGGGCTCGACATCGACGATCCGCGCACCACCCACCTGCGCCGGCAGATTCTCGCCGAGAAGCGATTCCTGCAGCGCATCTACGAGGAGTGGTACGAGACCATCGCCGCCTCGCTGCCGGCGGGCGAGGGAGCAGTCCTGGAGCTTGGAGCCGGCGCCGGTTTCCTGGCCGATCATGTCCCGGGCGTGTTGCGCTCGGAGGTGTTCCTCAGCCCCGGGTTGGACCTGGTGCTGGACGGGCTGGATCTCCCGTTCGCCGCCGGAGCCCTGCGGGGCATCGTCATGACGAACGTCCTGCATCACCTGCCGCGCCCGATCCTCTTCTTCGCCGATGCGGCCCGAGCCGTGCGCCCCGGCGGCGTTGTGGCACTGATCGAGCCGTGGGTCACGTGGTGGTCGCGGCAGGTCTACACCCGTCTCCACCACGAGCCGTTCCTGCCCGGGGGAGACTGGGAGATCCCGGCCGGGGGCCCGCTCTCGGGGGCCAACGGCGCCCTGCCGTGGATTCTCTTCGAGCGCGACCGCGAGCGGTTCGAGCGCGAGGCGCCAGCTTGGCGGGTGCGGTCGGTCACGCCGATCATGCCGCTGCGCTATCTCGTCTCCGGCGGCATCTCCCTGCGCAGCCTGGCGCCGGCCGCGAGCTACCCGCTCTGGCGGGGCCTCGAACGGGCGCTGTCGCCGTGGTCCCGCCAGCTCGCCATGTTCGCTCATGTGGTCCTCGAACGGAGACCTGAGTGACCGGCGACCCTCTCGTCCACCGCCTGGGGAGGATCGTCACCCGGACGCTCCTCTCTTCCGCTCTACGCGATCGCTCCCTGGCTCGAGCCCTGTACGCGCGGCTCTATCTGCTGGGCAAGCGCCTCGGCGAGCGCCGCGAGCAGCGGTTCTTCCACGAGCAGGTGACGCCCGGCATGGTGGTCTTCGACGTTGGGGCGAACATTGGTTTCTACACCAGCGTCTTCGCGGACCTCGTAGGCCCTACCGGCCGTGTCCACTCCTTCGAGCCCGACCCGTTGAGCTTCGGCATTCTGAGAAAGCGAATGGCCCGGCTCAGTAACGTGACGATCAATCAGGTGGCGGTGGGCGATCACTCGGGGGGCATCACCCTGTTCTGCAACCGCTCGAACCGCGCGGACAACCGCGTCCACGCATCGCTGGGAGAGGAGACCGCCGAGACCGTGGAGGTGCCTCTCACTACACTGGACGACTATTGTGAAGCTATCCATCGCATTGACGCCGTCAAGATGGACATCCAGGGTGCCGAGGTAGCTGCCCTGCGGGGATTTCGGCAGACCTTGGACCGTACCCGGCCTCAATGGCTGATAATCGAATTCTCCCCCGAGCACCTGCGTGCCGCCGGCTCGGGGCCGGAGGATTTCTGGGCGGTCCTCGACGAGCTCGGCTTCGAGCCCTGGGCGTTCGGCGACGACGGGCAGGCATTCCGGATCGAGGACCGCGCCGCATTCGCACGGCGTTATCAAATGGGCTATACGGATGTGTGGGCGCGATAGGAATGAGAGGGCGTGTAAACCTGGCCCATGATTTGCTCTATCCCTCTTTCAGGCGATCCCGGCAGCAACAGGCAGACCGGCCAGCGTGGCCGATCCTACTGACCTCCATTCGATGAGGGCGCTGCCTTAACCCCCGCCTGAGAGGAAATTGTCATGGGTGTTGCTTTTGAGACAACCACTTGCGTTCAGGACCAGTACGGAAACCAGTACAATTACTACCTCGATCCGACACATCAATACATCACCGGTTCGGCAGTCAGCGCTCAGGGCTGCAGTGGGGGCACCTGGCCTCTACTCGGCAGCTACACGTACACCGAAAAAGGTATTCTCGTCGAGTTCACCCTGGTCAACCCCAGCCCGGGCTCCGGTTGCGTCGAGGCCTACAAACTCAAGGGGATCTGGCCCGGCTCGGCCTGGTACTACGAGACCGGGTTCGGCGCACAGGAGTTCACGTTCGTTCCCTGCGGCACCCCGGTAGCCGCCGAAGCTGCCAAAGCAGGCAGGGGAGCCCGGAAGCAGTAATCTCGAACACCTCCAGGCCCCTCTCTTTCACAACGGGAGAGAGGGGCCAGTCTTGTCACTTCTCCTTCCCTCCCCGCCTTTCCGCACCCAGCCTCAATCGCCTGGAACCTGTTCCGCCCCGCACAGGTCATCTTTTCCATGGCTGCGGAGGCGATCCTACGAGAAGAAGAGGCTATCTCTTCCGATAGACTCTGGGGCTCTCCAAAAAGATATTCAAGCGGGCCTGGTGATACGTGCTGCTCGAGCCTGAGACACGCAATGTGGAAGTAGGGTCTGGCCCGATTCTCTTGAGCCCGCGCCACACAGTAGTGATGGACGCCTCCCCTCGCCTGGTCTGGACTCAAGTGCCGGCCTATGGCTTGTCCTTGTCCGGGGGAAAGTACATGTCTTTCAGGAACTTGAGGTACTCGGCGAATGGCGGTAGCCCCACCTCCGCACGGCGCTTGTCGAGATGGGCTTCATCCTCAATGGGGTTGGGAATGGGTTCTTTGTCTTTGAAGTTCACCTGCGTGCCGTAGATCTGCGGCTTGCCTTCGGCGACGAGAACTCGATCCTTCAGGAGCGCATATTCACTACCCCGCAGACTGCCCGTGCGGTAAGCCTTCTCCACCAGCGGCAGCATCTCCTTCTGAAACGAAGGGACGGCATGCTGGACGAGGAAGAACGCGGCTTCCGTGCCGTCTACGCCGACGAGATCAGGCCCGGGCCAGCCGCCGCCGTGCGCCTTGACGATCTCCCTCATGCGGGCCGTATTGTCTGCGTCAATGGCGGCCATGCGTTCGGCGACCTTGGGATCCGGATGATCCCACCCGCTTTTGACCATCTCCTGACGGATCGCCTGATCCTGCTCGATCCTCTGCAGGAGCTCCCGTCGCAGGCCCAGATCGGTGATCAGGGTCGCCCTGCTTTTTTCTTTGTCTCCCTCCTGACGCAGGCGCAGAAGGAGCCCCGTTTTACCAGACCCAGTCGTCAGCTCGACCGGAAGGGCGAGCCCACGAAACTCCTGTCTCGCGGCGATCAGCGTGTACCGTCCCGGCGCCACGCCCGTCAGAACAAACGCCCCCCGGTCGTCCGTGGCCACAGCAGCGGCCTGCCTCTGCCCCTTCTCCTCGAAAAGGGCGATGCACACGCCGCTCAAGTTTCCTGTGTCCATCTCCAGAGATACCGACGCGACGACAGCCTGCCCCTCGACGTGGTCGAGAACGTATCGGCGAGCGCCTGCCTCCGGTTTGGAAGGGACGAGTGCCGAGCAGGCAGCCGGGGGAGGTTGGGAGACTGCGAGAGCGGGTACCCCAAGAAAAAGGGCGAGAAAGCAGGGCAGCAGATCCATTGTTCGTAGCCGGAGCATCTGTCTCACCTCATCTTCCATTATATCGCATAGTGCTACGAGCACGTACTCGTGTCGGGCAATCAGTCGGCTGAGTCCAGAAGCTCGGGAAGGATCTCTTCGGCTTTCCCGAGGTAGACCTCCTGGAAGGCTCGATCTGGCGGGTTCATGGGCTCCAGGTTGACGTAGACGGTTCGGGCTCCTGCGTATTCGGCCGAACGGACGAAATTCGCGGCCGGTGCGACGAGGCCCGAGGTGCCGATGGCGATGAAGAGGTCGCAATTGCGGAGCGCCAGTTTGACCGTCCAGGCGGCGTCAATCGGAATGGGCTCGCCGAACAGGACGATGTGAGGCCGCAGGCAGCTCGAGCATCTGGGACAGGCCGGCACGTGGCCCGCGTGAGCCTCCTCGTCGGCGAAGGGTTCGAGATCGCAGGCGTCGTTGCTGCAACGGGTGAGACCGAGGTTCCCATGCAGCTCGACGACGTTTCGGCTCCCGGCTCGTTGATGCAGGCCATCCACGTTCTGCGTCACCAGGAGGAATTTCTGATCCTGCCGGAGACGCGCCTCCAACTGCGCCAGAGCCAGGTGCGCTGCATTGGGTTCCGCGGCACGAAGCGTCGCCCGCAGGACACCGAAGAGCTGCCAGGTCTTCTCAGGGCGCTCCAGCAGCGTTCGGATATGGCCGTATTCCTCGACGTTGTGCTCCTCCCAGACTCCGCCCGGACCCCGATAGGTGCGGAGGCCGGAGCCGGCGGAGACACCGGCTCCGGTGAGGATCACGATGTTGCCGTAGCGGGTGAAGTCAAGGCGCACGGGTTGGCTTCTCCAATCCTTGATTCCCACATCTTTCCGAGAATCGCGGCCTCACGAGAGGTGGACGACATGCAGCGAGCCGCAGCAGTTTACGATGATGCCTCCGTCGGGAGCCAGGAGCATCCCGTTCGCCCCATCGGTCTCGTTGATGACTTCCGATTGGAGTAGCTCAAGAGTCGAGGGATCGAACAGTGCGACAGCGCAAGCACCTTGACAGGCGCCGAGGCGCTCGCCGTCACCGCCAAGGGCGACGACAACTTTGCCACCGGTCTGTAGATCGATGGCCGCCACGTGGAACAAGTCGGCGCCGCAGCAGTCCTCGTCCGCGAGGACTCTTTCGATCGTCGATCGCGAGAAGACATCTGACATTGGCAGGACTCGCTGGGTAGGCCTGCCGCCAGGAGTCCAACGCGCCATCACGTAGTCGCGTGACTCGCATCCATACCCACCAAGAACAAAGGCTCCCGCGTGCTCGGCAAGAGCGGTCCAGCGGACCTCGGTGGAAAGCGGTAGGTCACATTCCTGGACAACGGCTCCTTCAGCCGCAAGCACGGCCAGAGCAGAGTCGCCGAGCGCGAGGAGCCGGTCCAGACTTCCGCGGACCACCCGGTTGAACTCGCCTGGAAGCGTCCATTGGACGATGTTGTCATCAACTCTTACAGCCTTGACGCCCTGGCCCTCAGTCGAGTCATAGATGACCGCCGTAGAACCCTGTAAGCCTTTGACCAGGTTCCAGTTGCCCGGCCCAACCAGTGAACGTCGCACCCGGCCATCGGTCTGAAGGTGAAGCAAAGAATGGTCCCAGTCTGCCGGATGCGAAAAACTCTGAGACACGTCGTGCCCGAGCATCACTAGGCCGTCTTCGCAAAACTGGATTCCCGAGCAACCCTCGCTCCAAAGTCCGCCTACCCGATCAGAACGCTCGAGCGATGGGTATTCGAACAGCTCATAGCCGTCCTGGGTTCCAATCGCGAGAGCTCGCGCGGAAACGGCGATTGCTCCTGCCGTGGATTCGACGTCGAGTGTGCGAATGGAAAAGCTCATTTTAAGCGCCAGCCGGCATCCGAAACGCACGGCTCGAAATGGAGACCGAGTTCTTGTCCGATCAAGAGAGCTGAAGTCATCATGGCCTGTCCTCCTGGACCGCTCGACTATAACCCGATCTCAGGTCTGAGCCCGACCTGGAGACGAACGGTCCACGTGCACCACGCCTGGACGGTCCAGCCGCGACGGCGGAGATGGACTCATTCCCGGCCTCTGGGAACTGACCTCCGCCGTCCGGCCGCTCTTCGCAGTCGTAGGATATGTCCTTTACTGGGGCCGGGGCGCGACCGGCACGGAGGAGTGATGGACGCACAGTCGTAGTTTGCCATTCCGGTCCTTCCGAAACACGAAGGTCTTGTCCACCTTTGCTGGCCCGTCCTTGCTGGTCAGAGAGACGTTGCCCATGGTGATGGCGATGCTGCCATGAATCTGGATGCCGTTTGGGTTGTCGGCAACGCACGTAACCCAGGGCTTCAGCGCAAAGCCGGGGTCGTCTTCCGGAAAGTTCTGGTTGCCCGCGACGAAATAGGAGAGCGCCCCAGCCTTCGTCGGCCGGAAGGTGTTCTTGCCGAATGTGTACGTCGGCTTGAAGAACACCTTTCCTTCCTTGTAGTCGTACAGGGCGTCGATGGCTTGGCTCGCGACCGCCTTGGCCTTGTCTTTGCCCTCCTCCTGGTACACCTTCCCGATTTTCACAAGGGCGGCGCACCACGCGTTTTGGGCGGCGATCACCTCGGGCTCGGTGATCCTTGTCTTTTCTGGCTGCCTGGCAACAGCCGGCGCCAGAGCCAAGGTCAAGGCAATCGCTCCGGTGAGCACTCCGGCCCGGATGGACTTGGTGATCGAGACTCGCATGAACGTTCTCCGCTTCTGTCAGCTGATGCTGACGGTTGAGAGGACCAGACACAGAGCCGGTACCAACTACCGATCCACGCTGTTCCTCAATCAACGGAGTGAGACCAAGCCGCCTGCGGTTGCATCTTTTTTCCATGCCGTCGCCCGAGGGCGCCGTGGTAGAGTCCTGGCGCTGACAATGGCGATCGACATCCCCCGTTCCGCACGTATCTACGTCGCCGGTCACCGCGGTCTGGTCGGCTCGGCCGTCGTCCGCCGATTGCGCCAGGAGGGTTTCGACAACCTCCTCACCGCCAGCCGCGAGCAGCTCGACCTGCGCGATCAGGCGGCGGTGAACTACTGGTTCCGGGCCAACCGGCCGGAGTACGTCTTCCTCGTCGCCGGCACCGTGGGCGGCATCCTCGCCAACTCCACCCGCCCGGCGGAGTTCATCTACGACAACCTGATGATCCACGCGACCGTGGTGCAGGCCGCCCATCTCCACAGCGTCCGACGGCTGCTCTACCTGGGCAGCTCCTGCATCTACCCCCGCGAGTGCCCGCAGCCGATCCGCGAGGAGTACCTGCTCACCGGCCTGCTGGAGCCCACCAACGAGCCCTACGCCATCGCCAAGATCTCCGGCATCAAGCTCTGCCAGGCCTACCGCCGGCAGTATGGCTGCGACTTCATCTCGGCCATGCCGACCAATCTCTACGGACCGCACGACAACTTCGACCTCCAGAGCTCTCACGTGCTGCCGGCGCTGATGCGCCGCTTCCACGAGGCCCGCGCCAATGGCCAGGGCGAGGTGACGGTGTGGGGCACGGGCTCGCCCCGGCGCGAGCTGCTGCACGTCGACGACCTCGCCGACGCCTGCCTCTTCCTCATGCGCCACTACGAGGAGGACCAGCACATCAACGTCGGCACGGGGGAGGATCTGAGCATCCGCGAGCTGGCGGAGACCCTGCGCGAGGTCGTGGACCCCGGCGTGCGGCTCGTCTTCGATCCCACGAAACCGGACGGCATGCCCCGCAAGCTGCTCGACGTCAGCCGCCTGCACCGGCTTGGATGGCGGCACCGGATCGGATTGAGGGAAGGGATCGAAAGCACCTACGCCTGGTTCCGGCAGAGCTACGAGGAGGCTATTCTGCCGGCGGCGGCCGGCTGAAACGGCGTCCACGGCTCCCCCGCCAGGACGGCCGCGATCCGGTCAGCCGCCTGCCCGTCGCCGTACGGATTGACCGCGCGCGCCATCTCCAGGTAGGCGTCCGGCGAGACGAGCAGCCGCGACGCTTCCGCGAAGATGCGTCCCGAGTCCGTGCCCACCAGCCGCGCCACCCCGGCCTCGATCCCCTCCGGCCGCTCGGTCGTCTCCCGCAGCACGAGCACCGGTTTGCCGAAGGCGGGGGCCTCCTCCTGCAAACCGCCGCTGTCGGTGAGCACGAAACGGCAGCGCGCCAGCACGGCCACCAGCTCGCGGTAGTCGAGGGGCTCGCACAGCTCCAGGTTGGCGAGCCCAGAGAGAAGGTCCATCGCGGGGCCGCTGACGTTCGGATTGCGGTGCACCGGGTATTTCCAGGCGACTTCCGGAAAGCTCTCGGCCAGCCGGCGCAGGGCGGAGAAGATATCCCGCAGCGGAGCGCCGAAGCTCTCGCGGCGATGCACGGTGACGAGCACCTCCGGGGGCCGCCCCCGCCCAAGACCCTCATCACCCCGGCCCTCTTCTCCCGCCCCCTCGCCACCCCCCTCACCGGGAGAAGAGGGAGAAAAGCAAGCCGGCTCCAGCGAGCGCAGGGCGTCGATCACCGTGTTGCCGACGACGTGGACCTGGGTCCGCTCTCGGCCTTCCGCCCGCAACGCCCGCCCGGCCCGCTCGGTGGGGGCGAAGAGGGCGCCGGCCAGCAGATCGACGATCCGCCGGTTCGCCTCCTCCGGGAATGGCTGGGCCAAATTGCCGGTGCGCAGCCCGGCCTCCACATGGCCAACCGCGACACCGCGATGAAACGCAGCCAGGGCCGCGCTCATCGCCGTGGTCGTATCGCCTTGCACCAGCAGCCAGTCCGGTTGGCGGTCGCGCAGCACCTCGTCGAGAGCGGACAGGGAGGAGGCCGCGAGGCCGTTGAGCGTCTGATCGGGCGTCATCAGGCGCAAGTCCAGATCGGGCCGCAGGCCGAAGAGATCCTGCACCGGCTCCAGCAGCTCCCGGTGCTGCCCTGTGGTGACTACCGTCACGATGAAACGGTCCGGGCGCCGGCGCAATGCGGCGATTACCGGGGCCATCTTGATGGCCTCGGGACGGGTGCCGTAGACGGCTAGGATCTGGAGCGGGCTGGACACCGCGCGCACTATACCGTCCTCATGAAATAATTACCCGGCACGGCCTTTGCTGGCGTGGGGTGCCATGGTACGTTCGCCCGGCGGCACATCGCGGAGACGGTCACGGCGGAGAAGGGAGCGCAGAGAGCCAGCATGTTCACGACGGCCTTGATGTTCATTCAATTCGGTGCCCAGCAGGGGCCCGGAATCTTCCGGTTTTTCTTCCAGGCCGGCCCGATGGCGAAGTTCATCCTGGGCGTCCTGGTCCTCTTCTCCCTCGGCTCCTGGGCCATCGTCTTCGGCAAGCTGGTGCATTTCAGCCGCGCCGACCGGCAGAGCGAGAAGTTCATGGAGGCCTTCCACCGCAGCCAGCGCTTCAGCGAGGTGAACTCGGTGGCGAGCAAGCTCGGCGCCTCGCCCCTGGTCGGTATCTTCCAGGCGGGCTACGCCGAGATCGACAGCCAGATCAAGAACGCCCCAGAGCCGGAGCGGCCGGGCGAGAAGCGGGCCTACCGCATCAGCTCGATCACCGCCCTCGAACGGACGCTGGCGCGCGCCGTCAACGTCGAGCTCCAGACGGTGACCCGCTGGACGGGATTCCTCGCCACCACCGCCGCCGCCGCGCCGTTCATCGGCCTTTTTGGCACCGTGTGGGGCATCATGCAGGCCTTCAACGACATCGGCCTCCAGGGCTCGACCTCGATCGTGGCGGTGGCACCCGGCATCGCCGAGGCGCTGATCAACACCGCCGCCGGCCTCGCCGCCGCCATCCCGGCCCTCATCGCCTACAACTATTTTTCCCAGCACCTGCGCCGGCTGCGGACCCGGATGAACGACTTCGTGCTCGAGTTCCTCAACCTGGCCGAGCGGAATTTCACCTAGAGGCTGCCCCATGGCATTCAATGTCGGTAACGACGGCGACGACGATCCGGTGATGGCGGACATCAACGTCACGCCCCTGGTGGACGTGATGCTGGTGCTGCTCATCATCTTCATGATCGCCGCGCCCATGCTCCATCAGGGAGTCGAGGTGGCGCTGCCTAAGGCCAACGCGCAGAACCTGCCGCTGCGCGTCCAGGACCCGCTTGTGGTTTCCATCGACCGCAACGGCCGTGTCTATCTCAAGGAGAACGCGGTGGAGACCGAGGAGCTGGTGGCGCGGGTGAAGACCCAGATCGCCGCCCGCGGCGACGATACGGTGTTCCTCAAGGGGGATCGCGACGTGCCCTATGGCAAGGTGATCGAGGTACTGGACCTCCTGCACCAGGGGGGAATCGTGCACGTCGGCATGGTGACCGATCGCGGGGACCGCGGGAGACGGGACAGCACGTGAGCCAAGCGGTCGACCGGATCCTGGCGCAGCGCTCCCGGCGCGACAGCCGGCGGCCGGAAGCCGTGAGCCTCGGCCTCGCGGCCCTCCTCCATGGCGGCGCCGTGACCCTCGCCCTGCTGCTCCCCCGGTTGACGCCGCCGCCTCCGCCGATGACCTTCGTGCCCGTGCAGATCATTCCTGCCGCCGCCCTCGGCGTGCGCCGGCCCGCCAGCCGGCCCAAGGCCGAGAAGCCGGAGCCGCCCGCCCCGGAGCCTGTTCGCCCGGAACCCGTGAAACCGGAGCCACCCGCCAAGCCAGAGCCGAAGCCCGACAAGATCGCCGCCAAGCCCCGCGACGACGTGCCCACGCTGCCGGACCGGACGACGAAGAAACCGGAGAAGCCGGAGAAGACTCCGCCGAAGCCCGCTCCCCGTCCTGCCGCCACCGGCGGCACGGGGACGAACCCGGCGGGGACGGCTCCGATGGGCACGCCCGACGGCGATCCCGGGCGGCGCGGCTCGCCCACCGGCAATCCGCTCGGCACGTCCTCCTTCGGCTCGCAGATCGCCGGCCTCGACAATCCGGACTTCAAGTTCGGCTACTACCTCGATCAGCTCCTGTCGGCCATCGACGCCAAGTGGGCCCGGCCGCCCCTGGGCGACAAGGTCGAGTGCACCATCGGCTTCCGCATCCAGCGCGACGGCAGCATCGCCGAGCTGACGGTGGCCCGCTCCTCGGGCTACAATTCGTTCGACTTGGCGGCGTTGCGCGCGGTGCAGAACGCCTCCCCCTTCCCGCCGTTGCCGCGGGCTTACCGGAACGACTCCCTGGGCGTCAACCTGATCGTCCGCTGACCGACTCGAGGTGTCATGAGACCGAGATCCGCCGCCCTGCCCATCCTCCTCGTCATCCTGTTTCCGCTGGCGCTGGTGCTCGCCGCCGCCCAGCAGCCTCCCGCCCCGACGCCAGCGGCCACGCCCGCCGGCCAGCAGCCGGGCCAGGTGACCCTCGTGCTGCCCGGCAACGGCCAGCAGCGCCGGATCAAGATCGCCTTTCCCGCCTTCCACGGCACGCTCGGGGGGGACGGCGCCGCCGCGGCCCGGGAGCTGGAGGAAACGGTGCGGCGCGACCTGGACGCTTCGGGCTACTTCGAGATCCAAGGGCCCGACGTGCTCTCCGGCCTGCACCTGACCGGCGACGTGCAGAAGGACCTCGCCGCCTACAAGTCCACCGGTAACGAGGTGATCCTGCTCGGCGAGATCAAGAACGAGGAGGACCGGCTGGTCTTCGACGGCCGCGTGCTCGACGCCGCCAGCGGCCAGGCCGCGCTCGCCAAGCGCTACCGCGGCCCCTACTCGGTGAGCCGGCGCATGGCCCACACCTTCGCCGACGAGGTCATCCGCACGCTGACCGGTAAGACCGGCATCTCCCTCTCCGCCATCGCCTACACCTCCGACCGCTCCGGCGCCAAGGAGATCTGGGTGATGGACTACGACGGGGCCAATCCGCGGAAGATCACCGGCCATCACTCGACCTCGATGTCGCCGGCCTGGAGCCCGGACGGCGCCTCGCTCGCCTACACCTCGTTCTTCAACGGGCCCCCGTTCCTCTACCTGGCGGATCTCGCGAGCGGCCGCAAGCGGCCGGTCGTCACCTCGGGCACGCTCAACACCAGCCCCAGCTTCGCGCCGGACGGCAAGCGCATCGCCTTCGCCCGCTCGCTGGACGGTAACGTCGAGATCTTCACCGCCGACGTCGACGGCGGCAACCTTCGGCGGCTGACCAACTCCCCCGCCATCGACACCAACCCGGCGTGGAGCCCCAAGGGGGGCAACATCGCCTTCACCTCCAGCCGTGCCGGCAACCCGCACATCTACCTGATGGACGCCGACGGCGCCAACCAGCGGCGCCTCACCTTCGACGGCACCTACAACGACGGCGCGGCCTGGAGCCCGGAAGGCGACCTGATCGCCTATGCCAGCCGGCGCGACGGCCAGTTCCAGATCGCCATCACCAACGTCGGCACCCTGGAGACTCAGGTGCTGACCTCGGGGCCCGGCGAGAACGAATCGCCCACCTTCTCGCCCGACGGGCGCAAGATCGCCTTCACCTCGCGACGCAGCGGCCGCAAGCAGATCTACGTCATGGAGCTCAACGGCAGCAACCTGCACCCCCTCACCACCGAGGGCAGCAACGACATGTCCGACTGGTCGCGCGGCGCCACGCCCCAGTAGGCATGGAATTTGATACAGTGGTGTGTGAATCGAAAGCAGCACGACGAAGAGGAGATCGCATGAACCGAAAGCTGATGGCCTGGATCGTAGTTCCGGTGCTGTTGACCGTTATGTACGGCTGCCCGCACAAGAAGCCGAAGACTCCGCCGCCGGACCTCAACGTGGAGACGACGACGGTGCCCGCGCCGACGCCGCCCCCTACCGTCAAGGGTGAGGAGATCGTGCCGCCGGTCACGCCGCCGGTCGTAGACAAGACCGAGGACCCGCTGCTCTCCTCCGATCTGCAGGTGGTCAACGAAGAGCTGCGCCGCCGCGGCTTCAGCCCGGACATCTATTTCGACTACGACGAGAGCACCCTCTCCGACGACACGCGGCAGAAGCTGTCGCGCAACGCCGACCTGCTGAAGAGCCAGCCGCAGTTCTCGGTGACCATCGAGGGCCACGCCGACTCGCGCGGCACCAACGAGTACAACCTCGCCCTGGGCGAGCGCCGCGCCAATGCCGTGCGCGACTACCTCTCTTCCCTGGGGGTCGCCGCCAGCCGCGTTCGTACCATCTCCTACGGCGAAGAGCGTCCGGTCTGCACCGAAGAGGCGGAGAGCTGCTGGTCGCAGAACCGCCGCGTGCACATGATCATCACCGGCCGCGCCAACGTGGGGTGACATGAGACCGTCGAGCTTCCTTCCTCTAGGCGTCAGCCTCGCGGTGGCCCTGGCCGCCGCGGGGTGCGTCTCTTCCCAGGACATCCAGGGACTGCAGACGCAGCTCACCGATATCCAGAAGCAGATGCTCCAGCTCCAGAAGCAGGCCGGGGAGGCCCCCAGCAAGCAGGAGGTCACCAACCTGCAATCGAGCGTCGGCCAGCAGATGCAGGGGCTGCTCAAGACCGAAGCGGACATGCAGGTGAAGCTCCAGGACCTGTCGGGCCAGATCGAGGCCCTGCAGGCCAAGCTGGAGGACACCAACTACCGCCTGTCGCAGCTCTCGCAGCAGATCGCGGCCACCAACCAGGAGCTGAAGAGCTTCCACCCGCCGGCGGCCGCGGTGCCGGCGCCCGACGCCGGCTCGGCGGCCCCGCCGCCCCAGCCACCGCCGGCGGGAGGCGGCGGTGCCGATCCCAAGGCGCTCTACGACGCGGCCTACAACGACTTCCTCAAGAGCAACTACGACCTCTCGATGCGGGAGTTCCAGGAGTACCTGGCGAACTTCCCCAACACCGACCTGTCGGACAACGCCACCTACTGGATCGGCGAGGGCTACTACCGCCAGAAGCGTTTCCGCCAAGCCATCGAGCAGTATGACGCCGTGCTGAGCAAGTTTCCGCGCAGCGACAAGACGGCGAGCGCCCTGCTCAAGAAGGGCTACGCTCACCTGGAGCTCGGCGAGCGCTCTCAAGGTGTCGTCCAGCTCCAGCACGTCCTGCGAACGTACCCTACGAGCGACGAGGCCAACCTGGCACGGGGCCGGCTGCGCGAAATGGGAGTTGACGTCCGCTAGCTTGACGCCGGGCAACTCGCGATGTTATAAATCCCTGCCGCACTCCGGTGCAGCTTCAGGGATTTTTCCCCTTACAACCCGAACCTTACGCAAGACCACGAAGGAACCATGGCGAATGGCGAATACCAAGTCGGCTGAGAAGCGGAACCGTCAGAACCTCCAGGCGCGCGAGCGCAACCGCGCGCAGCGTTCACGCCTGCGCACGGCCATCAAGAGCCTTCGCTCGGTGGTGGCGGCCGGCGACACGGCCAAGGCGGCCGAGTTGCTGCCCCAGACCCTGGGCATCATCGACAAGATCGCCCAGAAGAAGGTCATCCACGCGAACACGGCGTCGCGCTACAAGTCCCGCCTCGCCAAGAAAGTCGCCGCCCTGGCGAAGTAGGGCTTCTCCCCTTCCCCTCCCAGGCTTACAGGGTCTCATCCGAGCGTCTCGCTCGGGGAGGCCGTGGTGTATTTGGCCTCCCCTGCCTGAAACGAATTCCCCCTCCCACGCGCCTAAAGGGACACCAGGGACGCCAAGGACATCAGGGCGAACGCGAACCAAAAGGGGGTAGACTGGAGTGGCCTTCCCGGCGACCCAGATCATGAGCGCGCAAACGGAGAGCGGTCTCCTCAGACTGGCGATTGCCAAGGGACTCCTGCGCTGGGAGGATCTCGACTCCGTTTCCGACCATCTGCCCGACAGCTCGGGCAGCAGCGACGATTCACTCCTCCATGGCCGCTGGATCCGCGCGCTGCTCGACGCCGGCTTCCTCACCCCCGATGCCGTCGCCGGCCTCGCCGCCGAGCTCGAGCGGTCGGGAGATGACCTCACCCCGGACCTGATGGGCGGCAGCAGCCCCTGGAACCGGCGCCCCTCCTCGGGACGGTTCTTCAGCCAGGACGTCGCCTCCCCGGGCTCCGCCGAGGGGCTCGACCTCGTCCCCGAATACCGCTTCCTCGCGGACTGGAGCCGCTACCAGGTCGAGCGCCTGCTGGGCACCGGCGGCATGGGCACGGTGTACAAGGCCTTCGATCCCACGCTCGGCCGCTACGTCGCCCTCAAGTTCCTGCACCGCAACGATGACGACCATACCCAGCGCTTCCTGCGCGAGGCGCGGGCCCAGGCGCGCATCGCCCACCCTCACGTCTGCCAGGTGCACGAGGTGGGCGAGGTCGAGGGGCGCCCCTACATTGCCATGCAATATATCGACGGCCGGAGCCTCGGCGAGCTGTGCGAGGAGCTGACGGTCGAGACCAAGGTGCGGCTCCTCCGCGACGTGGCGCGGGCCGTCCACGCCGCCCACCGCAACGGCCTCATCCACCGCGACCTCAAGCCGGGCAATATCCTGATGGCGCGGGAGGAGTCCGGCGCGCTTCATCCCTTCGTGGTGGACTTCGGCCTCGCCCAGGAGCAGGACGAGATCGCCCTCTCCCGCACCGGAATGATCAGCGGCACCCCGGCCTACATCTCGCCGGAGCAGGCGCAGGGCAAGCCGCTCGACAAGCGGACCGACGTCTACAGCCTGGGCGTCGTGCTCTACGAGCTGCTGGCCGGCTTTCCGCCGTTCAAGGGCTCCAATCTGGCCCGCATCCTCGTCCAGCTCGTCCAGGAGGACGCCAAGCCCCTGCGGCAGATCGATCCCGCCATCCCCGAGGATCTCGAAACCCTCGTCGCCAAGTGCCTGGAGAAGGACCCGGCCCGGCGCTACGAGTCGGCCCGCGACCTCGCCGAGGACCTGGACCGCTTCCTGGACGGCGATCCCATCCTCGCCCGGCCGGCCGGCTGGGGTTATCGGGCGGGGAAGCGGCTGCGCAAGAACAAGGCCCTCGCCGTCGTATCGGTCGCCGCCGTGCTGGCCCTCGCGATCCTGGGTGCCTTCAGCATGCGGCAGCAGATGCGGGCGCGCGAGCGGGCCGAGCTCGCCCAGCGCTTCGGGCAGCGCCTCGGCGAGCTCGAGAGCAGCATGATGTACGAGGCCTTCCTCCCCCGCCACGACATCACGCCGCACAAACAGCGCCTGCGCCGAGAGATGGACGCCATCGCCGGAGAAATGAAGCGGCTGGGCGAGATCGCGGCAGGGCCCGGCAACTTTGCGATCGGCCAGGGCTACCTTGCGCTTCATCAGTACGAGACCGCCCGCATGCACCTCGAGCGGGCGTGGCAGGCCGGCGAGCGCAGCCCCGAGATCGCGATCTCCCTGGGACGCGCCCTCGCCGCTTCGTACGAGCGGACCCTCGCTGAGTCCAACCTGCAGACGAGCGCCGAGGAGATCGACCGCAACTACCGGCTGCCGGCCCTCTCCTACCTGGCGCAAACCGCCAAGGACTCCCAAAGCTCCCCCTACACGATGGCTCTCGTGGCCTATTTCGAGCGGCGGTATCCGGAAGCCGCCGCCCAGGCGCACCGGGCCTACCTCCAGAAGGCCTCGTTCTATGAGGCCGGAGAGCTGGAGGCGACCATCAACCTGACCCAGGGGAGCGATGCCACCAAGGCGGGCCACTACGGGGAGGCGCAACGCTTTTTCGAGAGCGCCGGCCAGTCCTACGGCCAGCTCATCCAACAGGCTCCCAGCGAGCCCGGCCTCTATGCCGGAGATTGTGACCGCCGGGTCCGCTCGATTGCCACCAGAATGGCGTCCCAGGACGTGCCCGAGACCCAGGTGGCCCTGGCGGTCGCGGCCTGCGACTTGGCACTGGCGGTCGACCCGGAGCTCGCCGACGCCCTTATCGTCAAAGCCTCGCTCTTCACGCGGCTGGGGGAGCAGAAGCTCAAGCGCGGGACCGATCCGCAGGCCGACCTGAGCACGGCGATCCACCTTGCGGAGCGCGCCGCCTCCCTCGATGAGCGCGACGTCCGCCCCTACGACAAGCTCACCTTCTCGCATCGCCTCCTGGCCCAGTGGCAGCTCGGGCGAGGCGTCGACCCGACAGGAGAGATTCAGAAGGGCATCGCCGCCGCCCGCCGCTCCGTGGAGATTCAACCGCGTCTGGCTTCATCCCATCTCGGGCTCGGCACGGCATACCTCGTGCTCGTGCACGACCAGCAACGGCGCGGCGCCGATCCCCGGAAAGCTCTCGAACAGGCCGCCGCCTGCTATGAGAAGGCCATCGCTCTCGATCCCGGCTTCCTGTTGGGCTACACCAACCTGGGGAACACCTGGAAATCCATGGCCGAGGTCCAGGTGGCGCAAGGCGTCGATCCCAGCGGCTCCGCCGGCAAGGCCATGGCGGCGTTCGAGCAAGCGGTGCACCTCAATCCACAGTACGCTCCGGCCCACAACAACCTGGGCAACGTCCAGCTTACCTTGGGCGAATACCTGCTCACCCGCGGCAGCGATCCCCGCCAGGCGCTCACCGACGCCGCCCGCAGCTACGAGCGCGCCCTCGCCATCAAGCCCGATTATGGTCTGGCCCGCTTCAACCTCGGCTACACCTACCGCAGCCTGGCCGAGGGAATCGCGGAGCAGGGGCTGGACCCAGGGTCCGCGCTGGCCGCGGCGGACGCCACCCTCGGCGAATACCTCCGCCTCAACGCCGGCGACGCGGACGCTTTCCTGGAGCAGGCCCGCGTCCGTCTCGTCGCCGCCCGCTGGGCTCTGAAACGCCAGGCGAGCCCTATGGCACCTCTCGGCCAAGCCGCCGCCGATCTCCGTCGGGCGGAGGGGGTCAACGCCAAGAATCCGGACATCCTCTTCGCCCAGGCCCAGGTGGCTCGCTTCGAAGCCGAGGCCGATGCCCGCAGATCGATACCGGCCTTGCGGGAAGGGCTGGACCGGGTGGGCCGGGCTCTCGCCATCAATCCCGGCGAAGGGCGGTATCTGGCGCTGCGCGGCCTCCTCCTCTACCGCACCGCCCGGCTGGACGCGGACCCCGGCCGCCGGCAGGATGGCGCGCGCCAGGCCGTGGCCTCGCTCCAGGCGGCGCTAAAGGCCAATCCCCTGCTGGCGCGGGAGTATGGCCCCGTGCTGGCGGACGCCCGGCTGGACGCTGGAATGATCGGCCCGCCCCCGGTCAAGCTGTAAAGATCATTCCTCCGGATCGCCCTGCGGCAGCATGCCCTCGGCGATCAGCCGCTCGACGAGCTGCTGCCGCTGGCGCTTGCGCTTCACCCGCCGTTTCAGAATGGCCAACAGGGCGAGGAAGAAGACGGCTGTCGCGGCGAAGGTGGCCTTCAGCTCGTAAGGAGTCTTGTCGAACTGGCCGACGACGAGGACGTAGACCACGGTCAGAAGCATCATGCCGGTGCTGGCGGTGTAGGCCTGAAGGGCCTGGAGCGTGTCGAGCCGCTCGAGCTCGGTCAGGCGCAGCTCCTGGCGCCGGTGATACGCGTGCAGGTGGAGGAGCGCGAAGATGGCGAATACCGCCATGAAACCCAGGCCATAGATCGTCAACATCGGAGTGAAGTGCTCCGGCTGGATCGCCCGTTCGAGAGTGCCGTTCGGCAGGCGGACCATTTTTCCTTCCCCGAGCAGCCGGTTGACGATCGTGCCGAAAAGAAACTTCAGGGGGAAGACGAAGAACAGGACCATGAACAGCAGAGTCCCGTTGAGGATGGCCGTCGTGCGGTCCTCCAGGCCGTAGCGCCGGAAGAACATGAACTGCCGGTACCAGAGCAGATAGAGGATGGCAAACGTAATGGCGAAGGAGACGAAGCCCCGCATGGTCTCCAGCAGCTCTCCCGACGTGCGGGGAACCTCCAGGGCCACGATCAGCAGGGTGATGGCAAAGCCGAAGACGGCGTCGCTCAAGCCCTCCAGCCGCGAGATTTCGCGGCTACGCCAACGGAACTCGTGCCGCGCGGTGGTGGAGTGGTGATCGATGAGCTTCTCACGGAGCATGCGAAGCCCCTTCCTTTCGCACCACGCCGATTTTCTCCATGGCGGCCAGGAATTCCAGGACCTCCGCGCCGGGCAGCGGGCCGTAGATCGCAGCGAGGTCGTCGCGGATCTGCGCCACCGACCGCCGGCCGTCCACCAGATTCAGGGCCTCGTAGGCGTATTCGCCGCCCCCGCCCCACAGCCCCGACCGCTTCATCAAGGCGGGAGCCGGGATGTCGTTCGCCGCCGTGTGATCCTGGAACCAGTCGTAGCCGAAGCCGCCCATGGGTCCCTTGGGATTGGGCGCACGTTCGTAGAAGATCGTGTCTCCGGTCACGATTTTCGGAGGAATCGGCCCCGCAACGACGATCAAGCTCCGCAGCCCGGCGAGGAACGTCTCCGCCTCCTTGCGCACCTCCGGTGGCGGCACCGCGAAACGGCCGATCGACTCCACCACTCCGGCCTCGTAGGCGAGATGGAAACGCAGCAGGTTGGCGGCCTCCGAGGGCTCGCCGGCCCGCCGTAGCCGGTCGGCGCGCGCCAGGGCCTCCGCCGTCCGCTCCAGGCTCCCCCGCCGCACCTCCTGCCAGAGCGTCGGCACCTGGGCGGCGTCGAGCCCCGCCAGGTAATACGCGCTCGCGGCGCCCAGGAAGGCGGCGCGCTCGAGCTTGGTGGGATCGATGTTGGCGACGCCGTCGGCGTGGGTGTGGATGTAGCGGTCCGGCCAATCGTTGAGGTAGATCGCCGGCACGCGGAAGGAGCCCTCGCTCCACACCTCATGGTCGCTCCCCTCGGTGAAGTCCACGAATTCAGCCTGCAGCGCCCGCTTGCTCCCCTCGGGATCCACCAGCGGATAGGGCGCCGCGCCGGTTGCCGCCAAGGCGTAGGACTGCTCGTTGACGAAGCGCCCGAAGGCGGCTCCCACGTCGTTGACGAAGGTCGGCAGGCTCTTGGGCGAACGGGTGACGTGGAACACGGCCTTGGTGATCTCGGCGTCGCCGCCCACCATGTCCATGTGGATCACGGCGAGCGCCCGGGCGACGAGGTCCGGCCGGGCGTTGAGCAGCGAGATCGTGCCCTCGATCTCCGGCGGCCAGACGAAGCGGATCGTCCGTTGGGGTGCCGCGAGCTTGCCCTCGCGGATCAGCTTCGCCAGGGTGCGCCCCGTCTCCAGGATGGAGGCGCAACCGCTGGCGTTGTCGTTCGCGCCCGGCCGCTGATGATCGAGATGGCACGAAAGGACGACCTCGTGAGCACGGTCCGCGCCCGGAATCACCGCCGTCGCGATGCTGTAGGCCCCCGGGTGCTGGCCGGCGCGGACGCTCGCCCGCAGCCGCACCGGTTTGCCCGCAGCCAACCTCTCCTGCCAGGCACGGGCCTGCTTGAGCGAGACCATGAAGGCGAAGGTCTTCGGTGCCGGGAAGGTGTTGAGATGCCCCCAGCGCACCAGCGTCTCGTCCTCCTTCCACCACCCCGTCTGCTGGTTCTGGGCGTAGGAGACGAGCCCGGCCGCCCCGAGCTCGTCGACCGCCAGGGCGTAGGCGGCGCCCGGCTGGGAGGAGGTCAGCACGAGCTTGCCGCGCACGTCCTTCCCCTGATAGTCCGACTCCGCCGTGCCGGCCCCCACGTCGACGAGCTCGGCCGTGACGTCACCACTGGCGCTGTCCTGGGCGAGCACGATGGGCCGCGCCTCCCAGGAGGCCACGCGCTCGCCGTCCATCCAGGAGTCGCCCTCCTGTTTCTGCTCCCACAGCTCGGCAAAGTCCACGTCCCAAGCCGGGCGCGAGCGCTGGGTGCCGTAGAAAATCTTGCCGTCCGCCGGAAGCTCGATGATCTCCACCTCGGAGAGCCCATAGTCCTTCGCTCGGTCCCTTACCCTCTCCGCCGCCGCCCGGAATCCGCGCGAACCGCGCATGCGATGGAACAGTGTGAGGTCCTGAAGATTGCGCTTCGCCGCAGTCCCCGACACCTCGGAAGCCAAGGCGCGCACAACGGGCTCCGGCAGGAGAGGCGCCGGCGCAGTCGTCTGGGCAGAGAGGGGCGAGGCGGCGAGGATCAGGACCACGGCCGCGGAACGCAAGGCAAATCCCTGGAATCTCAACTCATCGCCCTCCTTCTGGTAGAGGACCGGCATCGTATCGCAGGAGGCGAAATCCTCGTCGCAGCCAAGAACTCCGCCGTCTCCGGACTACGGCCGGCTGCTGCGCGTGCTCCACCTGATGGCGCCGCCGCCATTGCTCTTTCACCCCGCCACGCTGGCGCGCACGATCGCATCTCCCCGCCCTCCCCACCGTTGATTCCCGGGCACGCCGGGTGTATCCTCCGCGCCAAATCAAAGTCGAGCAAACTACGAGTCCGGAGGAGGGTGGCCCCATGAGTCAGCCGAAACGCAGCCAACTCGTTGTCGCCGCAACCGTCCTACTCGTGATCGCGCTTTGGGCGCACGCAGCGACCCTCGCCAAGGCCCCCGCGGGGAGACCGCCGCGGGGCCTGCACCCGGGCCTTCCGGCCGCGGTGACGAAGGCAGGCGCCAGCCAAACCGCTTTCGACGAAATCGCCTGGCAATTGTTCATTGACCTGAACTGGCCTGCCCGGCCCGACGGCCTGCCGGACTTTTCAAAGATCATCGGCCAGGCCCCCGAGGATCCGCGGGTCTGGGACTTTTTCACCGATACGACGGAGATCTTCCACAGCAGCAGCCTGTGCCCCGATCAGAAGGCTTCGCCGAAGCTCAAGGTGCTCCGCATGTACAGGCAGACGACCGCCACGGGACTGGACGTGCAGGCTGGATCGAGTTGGCCGCTGGTGGACCAGAACCAGAACTTTGCCCCGGTCGAGATCGTCGTCAACGACATTCAGAAGGGATATATCGCCGGCAACGGCCTGACGACGCCGGACGGGCTGAAGAAATACATCGAGCACCACTCGATCGTCTTTCCGCAGGGCTCCATGGAAGTGAAAGCTGCCTGGCGCCTCTTCCCGGCCAACACCGATCCCCAGGTCCTCGCCCGCTACCACACAAAGAATGCGGTGATCTGCGTGGCCGGCCAGCAGAGCGAAAGCGGCCAGCCCTACTCGCTCAAGGGTACGGTCGGGCTGGTCGGCCTGCACATCGTCTACAAGTCCAGCGACCAGCCCCGCTGGATCTGGTCCACCTTCGAGCAGGTGGACAACGAAGAGGTCTCCTACAAACCGCTGCCAGGGCTCAAGCCGACCTTCAGCGACGGCAAGAGCACCAACGGCTGCACGAGCGAAACCAACCGGCCGCCGTCGCCGCTGCCCGCGTCCCACGAGCTGTACAAGTGGTCCTCGATGCAGCCGACAGCCCACGCCTACAGCCCGGCTCAGGCGGCGCGGTGCGCCAACGAGACGGCCCTGCCGGCGGCGGTGAACGCGAAGTTCCAGAAGGAGCTGGCCCAGGTGCCCGGCGTCCCGAATTCACCCTGGCAGTATTACCGGCTGGTGGCGACGCAGTGGTTCGATGCGCAGGACCATCTCCAGCCGAGAAACAGCGATGGGGTCGCGGTGTCGAGGAACTCGACGTTGGAAACCTATCTGATGGGCGATCAGACCATCGCCGGCCAGGTCCCCGCCATCGGTCCGGTGGTGTTCGACCCTCCCTTCCCTCCCGCCAACAGCACGTTGACCGACACGATCCAGGCAACCATTACAGCCCAGAAACCGGCTGGACCCTACACCTGGTCCAGTTGCGTGGTCTGCCACGAGATGGCGGCCTATCAATTCGGGCCTGATCCCACGACGACGAAGGACCGGGTGATGACGGACTTCAGCTTCCTCTTCCGGTCCAATCTGACCGCGGGTGACGCCGCCCCCGCGAGCGAGAAGGAAAACGTCAAGAAAAACTGGCTTTCCACGAAGGGCTCTCAGCGGAATTGAAGCCGCTCTTACAGTAGCCGCATCTGCTCCGGCCGCCGCGGCCCCAGGTCCGGCTCCCGCCTTCGTTCGAGGAGCGCCTCCTCGAGATCCGCGAGGAAGGGCGACGGCCGGGCCTCCCGGGTCTCTCCGCGGATCGTTCTCTTGCGGCTGTGGAAGAGGAAGAGCCGCGATTGGGCCCGGGTGATTCCCACGAAGAAGAGGCGGCGCTCTTCCGCGAGGTCTGCCTCGGCGCCGGGCCAGGTCAGCGGGAGGAGGCCGTCTTCGCAGCCGACGAGGAAGACGACAGCCCACTCCAGGCCTTTGGCGGCGTGGAGGGTTAGGAGGGAAACCCTTTCGGCCCGCGGGTCCCAGGTGTCCACCTCTTCCCCCAGGGCAGCCTCGGCGAGGAAGGCGTCGAGATCGTTTCCGGAGCGTAGGGCCAGGGGACGCAACAGCTCGGCGGCGGCGAGGAGGGCGGTGCGGTCCGCGGCGGCCAGATCCAGAGAGGAATTCAGAACCGCCCTTTCCAGACGGGCCTCGACGCTGCCCTCGGCCTGCTCCTGGAGGATCGGCAGCAGAACGCGCACTCCCGACTGCTCGGCCAGGGGCCGGTGAGAGCGCTTCTGGAAGGGGATGCCCGCGCGGCCCAGCGCCTCGATCAGCGGCGGGGCCTGAGCGTCCGTGCGATAGAGGATCGCCACGTCGTCGAAAGAAAGACCGTCCTCCGTCTCACCGGCGCCGACCCGGCCGCTGTCAAAGGAGAAGGCGGAGGTGCCGCCCAGGAGTCTCTCGACGGTGTGGACCACGAGCTCCGCCTCGGCCCGCTCGCTCGCCGCGGCCTGGATGACGATCCGCTCGCCCGCTCCCTCGCGCACGGCGACCAGCCGGCGGTCCGGCACCAGGCTCGCGGGGCGAATGGCATTCATGGCGGCCTCGACCACGGTGCGGCTGGAGCGGTAGTTCCGGCTGAGATGGACCACCCGCGCCCCAGGCCAGTCCTCGCGGAAACGAAGGAAGAAACGCACGTCCGCGCCGCGAAAGCCGTAGATCGACTGGTCGGGATCGCCGATCGCGCAAAGATTGGCGTCCGGCGGCGCCAGCAGGCGGATCAGGGCGTACTGAAGGGGATCGACGTCCTGATACTCGTCGATCGAGATCCACTGGAACCGCGCCCGATACGCCGCCGCGAGGTCCGGCCGCTCCCGCAGCAACATCAAAGGCCGCAGGAGGAGATCGTCGAAGTCCACGAGGCCGCGGCGGTCGAGCGCCTGCTCGTAGACGGCGGTCCGCCCGGCCAGCTCCGGAGGAATTTCCAGGCCGGGATCGACGGCCCGCCGACAGCGCACGCGCCCGATCTCCTCCAGAAGCCGCTCGGCCTTGGACGGTGAGAGATTGAACAACTGGCGGGCGATCTCCGTCCTCTCGACCGGCGTCGCCACTCGAAACTCCACGCCGGCTTGCTCGCGCAGCATCGTCAATCCAAGGCCGTGGAACGTGGCGACCAGAACCCTCCCCGCGCTCTCCGGCAACAGGGCCGCAAGCCGTTCCTCCATCTCCGCCGCCGCCCGCCGGCTGAACGTGACGGCGAGACAATTCTCCGGCGCCACGCCCCGCTCTGCGACAAGGTAAGCGATGCGATGCGTCAACGTCCGCGTCTTCCCCGTCCCCGGCCCGGCGACGATGAGGAGAGGACCATCCACGATCTCCGCCGCGGCCCGCTGATCGGGATCGAGATTGGCGAGGACGCTGCCAGCCACTGTAGAGACGCCCCACGGGGTACCCCGTGGGGCGTCTCCGGCGGAGGATTTTCCGACTCCAATTCCCAAACGGTCTGGGGCACCTGGGACCGTCTCTCCGTTGGCTTCGTCGCCCCTCAAACCGTTCACGTCGGCTTGAAGATCCTGCCTCCGAGGAGACGCCCCGCGGGGTTCCCCACGGGGCGTCTCTACAGTGGCTGGGATCGGTGTCGATTTCTTCGCCGGCCCGAACAACATCGCAACCACCGACCTCTCCCGGATCTCCTCCGGGTCGAACAGCCGGATCACCCCGTACTCGCCGTCGTAGCCCGCGTCTCGGCGGACGTTGCCGGCCCGCAGCCGGGTAAGGGCTTCGAGGAAGAGCGGGCTTCCCGCTCGGGCGACCTCCTCCAGCGGCAGGCGCTCCAGGATGTCCAGCTCCGGCCCCAGCTTCGCCACGAGCTGCGCGACAGATTGCTCGACGGTCTTCGATTTGCTCCCCACGCCGTGGATCTCCCCCAGCATCTCCGGCAGCGGCACGAGGCAGCGATAGGGATCGACGCGCGCCTGCCTCCCCTCGGTGGGCGCTTCTTCGGAGCGGTCGGCCAGCTCTTCCACGCGATGCATCACGCCCACGGTGAGCGGCTTGCCGCAGGCCGGGCAGCGCCCCTCCAGGCGCCGGGTCTCCGGCGGCTCCAGACGGACGTTGCAGGCACGGTGGCCGTCCAGGTGATACTTCCCCTCTTCGGGAAAGAACTCCACCGTTCCGCCGTAACCCTCCCCCGTTTCGAGAGCGCGCCGGATCGCGAAGTAGTCGAGGTCGGTGTCGAACGAACAGGCCTCGCGCCCCAGCATGGGCGGCGAATGGGCGTCCGAGTTGCTCACCAGGGTGAAGCGGTCGAGACTCGAAACGCGCCAGTTCATCGGCGGATCGGAGGAGAGGCCCGTCTCGACGGCGAAGATGTGCGGTGCGAGGTCGCCATAGCACTCCTCCACCGAGTCGAAGCCGGACTTCGAGCCCAGCACGGCGAACCACGGCGTCCACACGTGGGCGGGAATGAGATAGGCGTCCGGCCCGCTCTGGAGCGTGATCTCCAGGAGATGCCGCGAGTCGAGCCCCAGGATCGGCCGGCCGTCCGACGAAATGTTGCCGATCGCCCCCAGGCGTTCCCGAATACGGCCCGCCGTCTCCAGGCTGGCGGCGTAGAGTAGATGGTGGATCTTCCGCGTCCGCTCGCCCTTCTTGTAGATGGTCGAGATCTCGACCTCGAGCAGGAAGCGGACGGGGCCGTGGCACGAGGGCGGAAGCTGCCGCGCCACCTCGCGCTCGATCTCGGGCCGCAGGCGGAAGAGGCCCGGCTCGGCCGGCAGGAGCTTCGTCCGGATCTCCTCCCACCAGGCGGGGTGCGTGAAGTCTCCGGTTCCCACGACGGTGATCCCCTTGCGCCTCGCCCACAGCGCAAGATGCTCCAGATCCGCGTCCCGGCTTGTGGCCCGGGAGTATTTGGAGTGTACGTGGAGATCGGCGTAGAAGCGCACGGCATTGAATGACGGAACAGGGAGGACAGTACAACGGTATCTTTGTTCTGTCTAGACACCATCGCAGACCGCCACCGGTTATGCCTTCCGAATCCTGGCAGTAGACCTCCAGACGGCATAGGCTTCCGTCCGGAAGGAGTGAACCCATGTACGACGTCCTCGTCATCGGCGCCGGCCCTGCCGGCCTGAGCGCCGCGCTGGTGCTCGGCCGCGCCCGCCGCCGGGTGCTCGTGTTCGATTCGGGGCAGCCGCGCAACGCGCCCTCGCCGGCCGCACACAGCGTGTTCACCCGCGACGGCACCCCGCCGATGGAGTTGCTTCGCCTCGGCCGCGAGCAGCTTCGGCCCTACGAGAGCGTGGAGATCCGGGACGCGGAGGTGATCGACGCCGTCAGGAACGACGACGGCAGCTTCGCCGCCGTGCTCGCGGACGGCTCCCGCGTCGCCGGCCGCAGGCTCCTGTTGACGACCGGCATGCTGGAGAAGCTGCCCGAGATCGACGGCATGCACGAGCTGTGGGGAACGGGCGTGCTCCATTGCCCCTACTGCCACGGCTGGGAAGTGCGGGACCAGCCGCTGGGCGTCTACGGCCGGGGGGATTTCGCGCTGGATCTCGCCGGTACCCTCCGAGGTTGGAGCCACGACCTCGTGATCTGCTCGAACGGCCCCTCCGGGCTCACTGACGAAGAGCGGCGCAAGCTCGACCGCTTCGGCATCGGCCTGCGGGAGGAGATCATCGTCCGCCTGGAGGGGCGGCCCGACAAAGAGGATGGAACCCTGGAGCGGATCGTCTTCGCGGACGGCAGCGTCCTCCCCCGCCGCGCCCTCTTCGCCCGTCTTCCCCAGCGGCAGCACAGCGACCTCGCCGAGCGCCTGGGCTGCACGCTGACCGACCGGCACCAGGTGGAGACCAACGCCGGCGGCCACACCTCCGTACCCGGCGTCTACGCCGCGGGCGACCTCGCCCGGCCCATGCAACAGGTCATCGTCGCCGCCGCGGACGGCACCGTCGCCGCCATGGCCCTCAACTACGAGCTGCTGATGGAGGAGTTCACGTGAAATCTACCGGCTTCGGGATCGCGGTCACTGTGGCGCGTACCGCCGGACGAAGATCGCGCTGGGCTCCAGGTCGTCCACCTGGGCGGCCCAGGCGACGAGCCAGGAGCTGCCAGCCGTTGCGACGCTGCCGGCGAAGGGCTCCAGGTAGCGGCCACTGGCCGCGCTGTTCAGATCCTCCGGCGGACCCAGAGGAAGACCCTGCGCGTTGAAGAGCTCGATCTGAAGATTGCCGCGGGGCGGATCGCCCAGGATCTCGAACCAGAGCAGCAGCAGATTTCCATTCTTGTCGATCGCCGCGGAGAGCGGGGCGAAGGTGCCGTCGTGAATCACCGCCGGAACCTCGGGTCCCGTCGCATGTCCCGCGGCGTCGAAGAAGCGCAGGTAGAGTGTGTTGCCGAGCGTCCAGGCCACGGCGAAGCCGCCGCCCGGATTCGCCGCCACGACGTAGTCCACACCGAGGACGGGGGCTGTCCCGTCCGGTCCCGCGGGCAGGCTGTTGATGTCGAAATCGATGCCCATCGGTTCGAAGGTGCCTTTGAACAGGCGTGCCCGCAAAACCGGCCGCGGCATGCCGTCGGCTGGCAGCACGGTGTTGCCGCGGAGGACTCCCACGAAGCCGCCGCTGCTCAACGGCGTTATCCAGGGCGTCGGAGAATCCAGAGGCTGCACGTTGATCCGCCGCTCCTGCAGCGTCGGCACGCCGTTGGGCGACACCTTCCGGAGCTCGAAGGTCTTGATCGCCGACGCATAGGAGCCACCGACGAGCCCGTCCCCTGCCAGAAACCACATATATGGAAGGAAAGGCTTGCCGACCTTCAGCGGCTTCTTGCCCACCAGCGCACCGCGTGCGTCCAGGTGGCGCGTGTAGAAGGCCGGCGGCGCACCGATGTCTTTGTTGATGTGCCAGAGCACATCGTAGCCCTTCCCCGCCTTGGTGATGGCGTCCACCTTCGGCCAGAATCCCTCGCCTCCGAGCAGAACCTGCGAATTGTCCGTGGGATGGGCCGCGGCATTGAAATGGCGGGCGAAGATGGAAGCCGGCTGGCTCCCCCCGTAGTCCCACGTAACCTCGAAGGTGCCGTCGCGCTGCACCTCTAACTTAGGGTTGTTGGGAATCTGATCGCCCGCGAGAGTGTCGACACGCACCTCCGGGCCGAGCGGCGCCGGCTGAGCCGCCGCCCCGCGGGGAGCCGCGGCCAGCCCTGCTGCGCCGAGAAGAAGAAAGAGAGCAAAACGGGTCCGGGTCATCAGATCTCCTGTTGAGCAACCACTGTCGAGGACAGGATATCGCATCACGGCACGGCGAGATTGAAGGATCTTGCTCCTCTTGGCCGCCTGGCTACGGCATTTCTGGTTCGAGTTTTGCAGAAAACTCCAAAGGGGAGGTGACCGATGTCTGGATCGAGATGGCTTGGTCTCCCCTGAGAGCCGGCGTGCCGAAACGCCGCCGGCTCTTCTTTTTCAATGATCTTGGCGCGGTTCTTGCTCATCGATCCTGCCGAGAGAGTAGCACCCGGTGCCCTCGGCAAAACTTCATCTCCGGCACCGCTAAGCTCTACGAGGAAAACTCTTATGAAAACAACGCGCATCCTGTTCCTCTCGCTGATCCTCCTGGGCGTCGCCGCCGGGACCGGATTCGCCGCCACTTCCGTCTCGGCGGGGATTCACATCGGTCCGTCGGGTACCTCGGTGGACGTCGGCTATTTCTACGACGATCTGGCGACCTATGGAAATTGGGTCGAGCGGCCGAGCTACGGCTGGGCCTGGAGGCCGCACACCGTGGCGAGCTCCTGGCGTCCCTATCAGGCCGGTCACTGGGTGTCGACGGACGAAGGCTGGACCTGGATCTCGGATGAGCCGTATGGCTGGGCGACCTATCACTACGGGCGCTGGTACAACGATCCAGACTACGGTTGGGAATGGATTCCCGGCAACCAGTGGGCTCCGGCCTGGGTGGCCTGGCAGGAGGGCGGCGACTACGTCGGTTGGGCTCCCCTGCCGCCGTCGGTCGATTTCCGGGAGGGGATCGAGCTGAACGTCTCGCTCGGACCCGACGCCTACGTCTTCGTGCCGGAGCGCCAGTTCCTGGCTCCGCGGCTCAACGCCTACTTCGTCCCACGCGCCGAGTGCACGAGGATCTTCCCCTCCACCCGCAACATCACGCGCTACAACAATGTCAATAACCGGGTGTTCAACCAGGGAGTGCCTGTCGACCGTCTCCAGCGGGTGGTCGGCCGCTCCGTGCCCCGCTACCAGATCGCCGATCTGGGTGCCGACCAGCGGCACCAGGGAGCTCGGGTGGCGCAGAACCGGGTCTCCTTCTTCCGGCCCAAGGTCGACAAGGCGCAAGTGGCACCGCCGCCCAGCCGCCCCATCGCCAAGCGCGCGGTGATGACGGGAGCCGCCGCTGCCGCCGTCGTCGCGGCCCATCATGCGAACCAGGCCAAGGCCCCCGGCAACGCGCCACCGCCGGCCGCGGCGCGCCCACAAACCAAGGAAGAGCGCCGGCAGATCGCCCAGGCACCGCCGAGCCCCAAGGGGAGGCAGCCCAACGCGGGCGGTGCCCGCGAGATCCAGCCGGTGCCGCAGGCCAAGAGGCCGCCGGCCGTTCAGCAGCAGCAGGCTGCCCAGCAGCAGGAAGCCCGGCAGGAGAAAAACCAGCAGCGGCAGGCCCAACGGCAGGCAGCCCAGCAGCAGGGCGAAGAGCAAAAGGCTCAGCGCCAAGCGGCTCAGCAGCAGAAGAACCAGCAGCAGCAGGCGCAACGTCAGGCGGCCCAGCAGCAGGGCCAACAGCGCCAAGCCCAAAAGCAGGCCGCTCAGCAGCGCCCGCCGAAGAACCAGGAGGCTCAGCAGCCGCGTCAGCAACGGCAGCCCGAACGGCAGGCTCCTCCGCAACAGGGCCAGCAGCGCCAAGCCCAACGGCAGCCCCCTCCGCAGCCGAAAAACCAGGGCAAGCCTCCGGAGAAACCCCGCGACGAGAAGCAGAAACCCCCGCCGCAGTAGGCGTTTCCGCAAGAATGTTCGATGAAGAAGCCCGGCGAAATCGCCGGGCTTTTCGTTTTTTCCCGAATGGCCGTCTCCTCAGGGCCGCACCACCGTCCTCTCCCCTCGGTCTTCCTCTCGTCCTCCCTTGGGAAATCGACCCGGCACGGTTCTTGCCCTATATGACTTCCGAGAGCAGTCGCGGTGCCCACCCCCGGTTCATCCCCTACTCTGGCATCGCGAAACGCAACGAGGTGACCTATGAAAACTACACGGATCATGCTTCTCGCTGCCGTCCTTCTGGGCGCCCTGCCGGTGACGGGCTCCGCCGCGACTTCGATCTCGGCAGGTCTGCACCTCGGTTCTTCAGGCCACGCCCGCGTCGATGTCGGCTTCTTCTACGACGACCTCGCCTCCTACGGGAACTGGATCCAGCGCCCGCGGTACGGCTGGGTCTGGACGCCGCGCGTCGCCTCCAGATCGTGGCGCCCCTATGAGAATGGACACTGGGTGTGGACCGACCTCGGCTGGACCTGGGTCTCGACCGAGGCCTTCGGCTGGGCGACCTACCACTATGGCCGCTGGTACGACGACCCTGACTATGGTTGGGGGTGGGTCCCCGGCGACCAGTGGGCTCCGGCCTGGGTCGACTGGCACGCCGGCAACGACTACGTCGGTTGGGCCCCGCTGCCGCCGTCGGTCGGCTATAGCCCGGGAGTCACACTGAACGTCGATCTCGCGCCCGAGGACTTCGTCTTCGTGCCTGAGCGGAACTTCCTGGACGTGCGCGTCGCGCGCTTTGCCGTCCCGAGCTGGCAGTGCGGCCAGATTTATCGTGGCACCCGAAACTTCACCCGCTACAACCGCTTCAACAATCAGGTCTTCAACGCGGGTCTCCCGATCGACCAGATCCAGCGGGTGACCGGCCGGCGCGTGCAGCGCTACCAGGTCGCCGACCTGGGCTGGAACCAGCGGCATCAGGGAGGGCGGTTCGGGCAGAACCGGGTCGCCTTTTTCCGTCCCCAGGTAGAGAACGCGCGCGTCGCCGCGCCGTCCGCCCGTCCCATCGCGCGCCGTGCGGTGCTGGCCGGCGCGGCCGCCACAGCCGCCATCACGGCTCACCACGCTTTCCGCGCCGCCCAGGCGAACCATCAGCCGCAGGGCCTCCTGCGCCAGCAAAACCGGGCGCAGCAGAGGCAGGCTCAGGTCCAGCAGCAAAAGCAGGGCCGCCAGCAGCGGCAACAGCTTCAGCAGCAGGCTCGCCTCCAACAGCAACAGGGCCGGGCGTTACGTCAGACGCAGGTGCGTCAGCAACAGCAGGCCGGCCAACTCCAGCGCTCGCAGCGTCAGGAGCAGCAGAAGGCTCAAGCCCAAGCCCGCGTCGAGCAGCGGCAGGTCCGGTCGCAGCGCCAAGCCCAGATGAAGCAGCAACAGCTGGGACGCCAGCAGCCGAGGTTCCAGCGCCAGCAACAGCAGCAGGTTCATCAACAGGCGCGCCTGCAACAACAGCAGCAAGGCCGGGCGATGCGCCAACAGCAACTGCAGGCCCGCCAGCAGGAGCGCTCACAACAGCAGCAGGCCCGAGCTCAGCGGCAGCAGCAGCGACAGGCTCAAGCCCAGCAGCGTCCGCAGCGTCAAATGCAGCAGGCTCAAGCCCAGCAGGCCCGTCAACAGGCTCGCCAGCAACGCCAGGGAAACCCGGGGCAGCAGGGCAACCATCACCGCCAGCGGCCTCCGCAGTAAAAAACTCGCGGACTTCCTACTCTTCTCGACAGCAGGAGCCCGGCCGTCCGGCCAGGCTCCTTTTCTTCTCTTCCGCTCCCACGCCGAATCGGGCTAGAGTCCGCTGGCCGCTCCGGCGGCAACCGAACAGGAGACTCTCGATGCCGACCGATGCGGCGCTGCTCGCCGGCGTACCCTTCTTCCAGTACCTCGACGACGAGGAGCGCGAGGTGCTATCCCAGCAGCTCGACGCCGTGAGCATTCCGGCAGGCCAGCTCGTCTTTCAGGTGAACGACCCGGGTGGCACGATGTTCGTCATCCGCACGGGCAGCGTCGAGGTCTTCTTCAAGGACGACACCGGCGAGCGCATCGTCCTCGAGACGCCGGGGCCAGGGGAGGTGTTCGGCGAGCTCTCCTTCCTCGACGGCGGCGGCCGTAGCGCCTCCGTTCTCGTCGTCGAAGACCTCGAAGCCCTGGCCGTGGACCGCGACGACCTCGATCACCTCTTCCGGATTCACCCCGAGGCCGGGCTGGACGTCATTACGGCGATGGGCAACCGCCTGCGCCGCACCGTCCAGTTGCTGCGGCACACGGCGTCGCGCAACGTCAACCTCGAAGTGGAGGACCGGCGCACGAAAGTCGAGAAGGCGGCGGACTGGATCGCCGCGTTCTCGGGCAGCATTACGTTCCTGATGATCCACATCGTCGTCTTCGCCGTGTGGATCCTGCTCAACGTCGACTGGCTGCCGGGCTGGAAGCCGCCGAATTTCGATCCCTTCCCCTTCGGGCTGCTCACCATGGTGGTATCGCTCGAAGCAATCATCCTCTCGGTCTTCGTGCTCCTCAGCCAGAACCGCCAAGCCTCGAAGGAGCGCATCCGGGGCGACATCGAGTATGAGGTCAACCTCAAAGCCGAGCTCGAGATCGCCCACCTGCACGAGAAGATGGACCGCCTGCACGAGGAGGCCCTGGGGCGCCTCGACGAGTTGCAGCGGCTCGTCAAGGCGCCCACGGGGTCCAGATCCTAAAAAGCCCGGATGAGATCGGTGGGGAACCGCGGGTCGATCTCGTAGTCGATGAACTGACCGCTGAAGCCGGTGACGAAGACGAACTGGCCGGGGGCCAGACCGGCCACGCTGATGCCGGCGCCAGTGTTGATGAAGACCCGGATCTCGCCCGAGCCGTCGTTGACGAATACCTTCTGGCCGAACTCCCCGTCGTCCTCCAGCCGGGTGATCCGGCCCGCGATCAGGACGATGCGGCCTTCCGTGGCCTCGCCGATGGCGCCGGTCCGGGAGGGAAGCGGCAGCACACCGAGTCCCGAGCCGTGAGTGCTCACGGCGCCGTCGCTGAGCGGCACGATGACCAGCAGGCCACCGATATCCGTCAGCGTTCCGGTGACGCGCGCCTGCTGGCGGAACCTCAAACCCAGGTTGTCGGCCATGCTGACGTAGATGCCGCCCGTCAAGTCCTGAACCGCGAATCCCTCGTCAAAAAAGCTGGAGGCGAAGACGCCCGAGGGGACGGTGACCGACCCTTCCACGGTGACGACGGTACCCAGCGCCAGATGGCGGGCGACGGCGATCGGTATGGGGTGGGGCGCAGCGGTGGCGGCGTGGGGCGCCGTGACGAAGGTGACGGCGAGGGTTGCAGCGAGCACTACTCGGTTCAAAGATGAATGCATTCGAGTCTCCTTTCAGAGGTCCAGCGTTGACTTCGGGAGCCGTGAAGCTGGCGCCGATCGGTAACGGGAACGCGGGAAGGCCCTCGGAATCGGACAGTGATGCAGAGATCAAGTCAGGACCCTGGCCGAACGAATCCATATTCATTGCGGCAGATTCGCTCCCAATGAGCCAGGGTCCTGACGTATTCTTAACCACCCAACCTAACGAATTGCATTACGGCAACTTCGAGTCTCCAAACGGCTGCCGAGGTGGGCCGCCCTTGCCGTCGCCGCGGCAGAGCGGATACAGTCTGGCCAGAACCTGATGAGCGATGTATCACCGGTCGTTCCTGCGTCCTCGTCCGCGCTTCCTTGGGCGGAACGAGACCTCCTGCCACCGCCGTGGGTCGGCGATCTGCTCGGCCAGGGCGATCGTTTCCGCCTCGCGAGCGTCAGGGTGCCCGGCGTCACGGCGCTTGACCGGGCGGAGTTCCACGACGCCACCGTCCACGCCTACCGGCGGCTCGAAGCGGAGTTGCACGGCGGCCAGGCGCTTCATCCCGTGCGGCTGTGGAACCACATCCCGGGCATCCACGACGCCCTGGGCGACGGGATGGACCGCTACCGGGTCTTCAACGCCGGCCGCTTCGAGGCCCTCTCCCAGTGGTACGGCGGCGACGAAAGCTTCGACACCCGGGTCGCCTCCGCTTCGGGAGTCGGCCACGACGGCGAGGATCTGGTCGTCCACTGCCTGGCCGCTGACCACCCCGGCCGGCCGGTGGTCAACCCGAGGCAGATCGCGCCCTACCGCTACTCGTGCAAGTTCGGTCCCAAGCCCCCCTGCTTCGCCCGTGCCACCGTGATCCACCCCGGAACCGGTGGGCCGCTGGTGCTGGTCGGCGGCACCGCCAGTATCGTGGGCGAGGACTCCATGCACCTGGGCAACCTGGCACGGCAGATGGAAGAGACGCTCACCAACCTGGCCGTCCTGCTGCGCGAAGCCGCCGGCAAGCCGGCCTCGCTGGCAGAATTCCGCGAGCTGCGGGTCTACTACCCTGACCCGGATCAGCGGCTCGAGCTGCGCCGCCTGTTGGAGGATGCCGTCGGCCGCCGGGTGCCCATCGAGTGGATGCGCGCCGACCTCTGCCGGCGCGAGCTCCTGGTCGAGATCGAAGGCGTGGCGGAGCTGGTATGATGCCCTTATGAGGACAACGCTCACTCTGGACCCCGATGTCGCCGAGCGGCTCGAGCGAGCCGTCCGGGGCAGCGGCAAAGGCCTTAAGGCCACGGTGAACGAGGCTCTGAGAATCGGCCTCGGGATCACGGGAAAACCCGTGTCACCGCCGCGGTTCAGGATCCGCGCCTTCGTCGACGGCCTCCAGCCGGGTATCAATCCCGATAAGATGACCCAGGTCCTGGACGAGCTCGAAGCCGAAGAGTTTGCGCGGAAGAACCACGCATGATCTTCCCGGATCTCAATCTCATCCTCTACGCTCACAACCGCGGGTCGGTATCTCACTTGGCGGCGAAAAAATGGTGGGAGGCTGTCCTGAGCAGCCCGCGCCCAGTGGGGCTGTGTTGGGTGGTGATGCTGGGATTCATCAGACTGTCCACCCGGCGTGGCATCTTTCGAGAGCCTCTAACGGTCGCGCTCGCTTGCAGTGAGGTCCGTGCCTGGCTCGCTCAGCCTCAGGTGGTCATCCTGGAACCGGGACGGCGTCATGCCTCGATCCTCTTCGACCTTTTGGAAAGGCATGGCACCGCGGGCAATCTGACGACCGACGCTCACTTGGCCGCCCTCGCGATCGAGTATCAATGCGAGTTGTGCTCAACCGACTCCGACTTCAAGCTGTTCCCAGGGCTGCAGCTGACGAACCCGCTGGCGGAGCTGGCCGGGTAGGAACGCCTTCCCTACCCGCCGCTCGCCGCCGCGAGCCGCGGACCGACAGTGCGCCTGCGCTCTCCCACCTGCTGGCGCCACATCGCGTAATAGAGCCCCTTCTGCTCCACCAGCTCGTCGTGCCGGCCGGACTCGACCACCCGCCCGTGCTCCAGGACGTGGATGGTGTCGGCGTGCAGCACCGTCGACAGCCGATGCGCGATGAGGATGGTGATCACCTGGCTCGACGCCACCTCGCGGATCGTCTCTGTGATCTCCTCCTCGGTCAGCGAGTCGAGCGACGAGGTCGCCTCGTCGAAGACCAGCAGGCGGGGCCGGCGCAGCAACGCCCGCGCGATCGACAGCCGCTGCTTCTCACCTCCCGAGACCTTGACGCCGCCTTCGCCGATCACCGTGTCCAACCCGCGGTCGGCGCGCGCCAGCAGGCTGTCGCAGGCGGCCTTCTTCAGCACCTCCAGGCACTCGGCGTCGGTCGCTGTGGGATTGACGAACAGCAGGTTCTCGCGGATCGAGCCGGAGAAGAGCTGCGTGTCCTGCGTCACGAAGCCGATCTGGCTTCGCAGCTCGTCGAGGTCGAGAGCCGTGCCGGGTTTGCCGTTGTAGAGGATGCGGCCGCTCTTCGGCCCATAGAGGCCCACGAGTAGCTTGACGAGCGTCGTTTTCCCTGAGCCCGAGGGCCCCACGAAGGCCACCGTCTCGCCGCGCTCGACCTTGAAGGAGACGCCTGACAGGGCCGGCGCCGAAGCGCTCTGGTGGGTGAAGCTCACGTCCTCGAAAGCCAGGGAGCCGAGCTCTCCCAGGTGCAGCGGGTTCGCCGGCTTCGTCTCCGTGGGAATGGCGAGGATGGCCTGGAAGGTCTCGAGCGACGCCTCGGTCTCGCGGTAGGTGTTGATCACCGTTCCCAGCTCCTGCAGCGGCCCGAAGACGAAGAACGAGTAGATCCAGAGCGAGAAGAACTGCCCGATCGAGATCTTCTGCGCGAAAATCAGGTAGAGCATGAGGAAGAGGATGGAGGTGCACAGGGCATTGACCGCCGTGCCCTGAATGAAGCTCAGCAGGCGTAGCGAGCGCACCTTCCGCAGCTCCAGGCGCAGGATCTTGTCCGTCGTGGCGTTCAGCCGCCCGATCTCCTGGCGCGCCAGGCCCAGGCTCTTGACCAGCTCGATGTTGCGCAGAGACTCGGTGGTGGCGCCCGCGAGAGCCGTGGTCTCGGCGACGATCACCTTCTGGATCTTCTTGATCCGCCGCGACAAGACCGAGCTCAGGACCCCGAGCACCGGGATGGTGAGCAGGAAGACCGGCGCGATGATCCAGCTCACCGTGAAGGCGTAGACCATCACGAAGATCACCCCGACCAGCGTCGTGAACAGGGTGTTGACGGCGGTGCCGATCAGCTTTTCGACGTCGGCGCGCACCTTGACGAGCTTGCCCAGTCTCGCCGCTGCGCTGGTCCTCGAAGAGCTGGTACGGCAGCTCCAGAGAATGGCGCACGCCGTCCGAGTAGAGATCCGCCCCCAGCCGCTGGGTGACCACGTTGACGAAGTAGTCCTGGAAGTTCTTCGCCACCCGCGACACGAAGGCGGCGCCGACCGCCGCGGCGAGCAGCACGCTCACCCCCCGGAAGAACTGGCTGGTCGTGTACTCGCGGTAGCGGGTGGCATATTGGTCGATGACGTGGCGGAAGATCAGGGGATCGAGCAGAGAGAAGATCTGATTGACGGCCGCCAGGACCAGGGCCAGGACCACGAGGGTCCAGTAGCGGCGCAGGTAGGAATAGAGAAGTCGCATGGCGCCTATGGTAGCGGAGACCGGCGCCCGATGAGTCGCCTGAAAAAGAACGGCCGGGCCAACTCGGCCCAGCCGTCCTTCACAAACCCTTGGGGAAGCTTACAGCGCGTTGATGAACGTGATGAGCTGGTTCTTCTGGTTCGTGCTGAGCCCGAAGACGTAGTTCTCGATGACCGGCTCAGCCTCGTTGGTGTGGCGCTGAATTGCGTCGTCCCGAGTGAAGCTGACGGTATCGTGCATCAGGCGGTCGCGGGTGCGCAGGCCCCACAGGGGCGGCGTCCGCAGCTTGGTGAGCGTCGACTGACCGCCGTTCTGGACGATGAAGTCACCGGTGCCCACGTCGTGCAGCATGAAGTCGCTGTACGGATGGATGATCTTGTCGCCGATGGCCGCCGGCACGGTGTAGGTGGTGCCATTGATCACGGTACCCGCCGTCACCGTGGTGGCAGTTGCGACGTGGCAGAGGGCGCAGCCGATGGAGTTGAACAGCGCCTTGCCGGCGACCGCGTCGGCAGAGTTGATGAACGCGGGGTCCTGCGGCGGGGCCTTGGCGGACCGCATGAAGCGGACGAAGGCGCCGACGTCGGTGCCGAAGGGATTCGTCGCGGTCGGCGGATCCTCGGGATCGGCGACGTGGTCGAAGGCCGCCACGGAGACGCCGTTGTTGGTGTTCTCCGTGGGCTGCAGCTTGCTGGTGATGCCCATCTCGTTGAGGTAGGCGTCGGCAGCGAAGGAGAGGAGGCTGGCGTGCTGATTCTTCCAGCCGAACCGCCCGATGCGCGTGGTGCCGGCGGTGGCCTCACCCACAGGCACGTTGATGATCTGACCGCCGACCCCGAGCTGGTTGATCTGGTTCGTGCGGTTGCTGGTGAAGAAGCTGTCGGGAAGCGCCTCGACATAGGCGTCGCCCAGGATGCTGAGCGAGCTGCGGAAGTCCCGCACGTTGTCGGCGCCGGCGACCCGCTCCTGGATCGAGGCGTCAATGGCGCGGTCGTTGTTGAGCGAGCCGCCCGGCCGGTCGGTGAAGGTGCTGCCGTTGTAGCGTCCCACCCGCAGCTCGGTGATCTGGCTGCCCGAGCCGCTCACCGGGTTCTGATGGCATTCGACGCAGGCCTGGGCGTTGTACAGCGGGCCCAAGCCGTCGGCGATCTCTTCGCGCTCGTCGAAGTTCGCCTTGTCCAGATTGAACTGTGCCTGGGCCTCGAAACCGTTGGTCAGGTTGTCGTAACCTGTCGGTGCCTCCGTGGCCACCACCGCGAACACCACGGGGGCTGCCAACAGAAGCAGCAATACGATGCCGTTGACCAGAACGCGCTTACCCCACTTCGTCATCATGCTCCACTCCTCCTTCAGCATAAGGAACCCGTCACTCTGGATGCGCATACAGCCTCATCCAGGGCCAAAACGCGGTGGACTGTCCGACCTGCGGAGACAGAGCCAACACTACGCTGCCAACCTCTAGATGAACGTCTCTATAGAGCTATGTGCTCGCCGGCAGCCAAACCGAGCCGCTGGCGCCGCGACAACTCTGAAGCTGAGGACTGCTACGAGGCAGAGTGCGGGGAAGGGGCGGAACCGGGACGCAAATCGGAGGAAACAGGCGGGAAGGCAGGCGGGAAAAAGGGACGGGCCAGGTGCGCGTGCAGAGCCGGCCCGTCGGGTCAAACGGGAAGTGTTTTTGCTGTTGTTGCTACCGAACCGGGGGTGTGTGCCCGCCGTGGCCCGGATGCGTCGCCTGCATCTGCTGGAACTTCGCGAGCTGGTCCGGGGTCAGCATGGCGCTGAACTTGGTTTTGAAGTCGTCGTGGAGGGTCTTGAGCTGTTGGCCTGTGGTATGGGCGTCGATCGTCTTCTGGCCGATGTCGGCAGCGTCGGCGCTGCCGCCGTCGAGAAGAGCGTGGATTTCCTGCATCTGCTGGTGGTGCTGCGCCATCAGAGGCTGAGCCTGGGCGGCCAGATCCTCGTGGAGCTTCTTGGCGGCGGCCTGCTGGTCGGCGGTGAGGTTCAGAGCCTTGGTGAGGAACGCTGCGCGATGCTGCTCACCGGCCGCCTTCCAATGGCCGCCAGCGCCCGCCGCCGCGAAGGCCGAAGCGCCCACCAGCAGGATGGCGCCAAGGAAGAGTGTGAGAGTCCGTTTCATGGTGCGATCTCCTTTGTGAAACGCCGTGAGTCCGCGGCGCCGTCTTCGAACGATGCCCAGACTAGCCGGGCCCCGGCGTTTGAGTCTTCAGGACGCCGCAAGATCTTTGTAAGGTATGTAAAGCCGCGATCAGCCGGTGAAGCGGTAGCCGCGCCGGTGGACGGTGAGGATGAACTCGGGACGCGACGGATTGCCTTCCAGCTTCTGGCGCAACGAGGCCACGTGCACGTCCACCGTGCGGGTGGTGGGCATGGCGTCGTAGCCCCAGACCTTGTCGAGCAGCTCGTCGCGGGAGAGCAGGGCGCCGCGGTTCTGAATGAAGTAGGCGAGGAGCTTGAACTCCAGGGCCGAGAGGGTCACCGGCACCCCGCCCCGCAGCACCTCGGCACGCCGGAAGTCCACCCGCACGTCGGCGAAGGCGTAGGTCCCCGCCGTGCCGGAGGCCGGCGTGTGGGCGCGGCGGAAGAGGGCCTCGATGCGGGCCAGGAGCTCGATCATTTCGAACGGCTTGCTCACATAGTCGTCCGCTCCGAGCTTCAGGCCCACCACGCGGTCCACCACCTGGTCGCGGGCGGTGAGCATGACGATGGGCACCTGGACGCCGCGGGAGCGCAGCTCGCGGCAGACCTCGAAGCCGTCCCGCCGCGGCAGCATGACGTCCAGGAGGATGAGGTCGAAAGATCCCTCCAGGGCCCGCGCCAGCCCCTCCTCGCCGTCGCCGGCGGTCTCCACCTGAAAGCCTTCGCTGAGCAGCCGGTCGGAGAGTGTGAGCACGAGGCTGGGCTCGTCCTCCACCAGCAGGATGCGCCGCGCGGCGGGCGCGCCCGAATGGGCCGGCCGTTCCGCGATCACGCCGGCTCCTCCACCGCCTGCACCTGCTGCGCCACCGCTTCGGCCGGCAGATGAAGAGTGAAGACGCTCCCCCCGGCGGCTCCGGGGATGACGGAGACGCGGCCGCCGTGGGCCTCGGCGATGTGGCGTACCAGGCTCAGACCCAGGCCGCTGCCGGGAATGCCGCCCGCCGCCGCGTCGCGGCCCCGGAAGAAGGGCTTGAAAAGATGGGGCAGATCTTCGCGGCGGATTCCCGGCCCGCGGTCGGCGACGGTGATCTCCACCTGTCCCGAGGGCGCCTGGCGGGCCTGCACGCCGATCCAACCCGCCCGGCCGCCGTACTTGACGGCGTTCTCCACCAGGTTCTGCACCGCCCGCCGCAGGGCGGACGCGTCGGCCAGGACGAGGGGAAGATCGCGGTCGACGTCCTTCTCCACCTCGATGTTCTTCTCCTGGAAAAGCCAGCGGCAGTCCTGAAGCGCGCCGTCCACGACGTCGCGCACCTCCACCGGCCGCGGATGATAGACGCGGCGCCCCGACTGAATGCCGGCGAGCTCCAGGGCCTGTCCCACCATGTCGGAGAGGCGCCGCCCTTCGCTCTCGATGAGGTTGCCATAGCGGCGCACCTGGCCGGGCTCCGCCACCACGCCGGCCGCCAGGTTCTGGCCTGCCGAGCGGATGGCCGTCAGCGGCGTATTCAGCTCGTGGGTGACGCCGGCCACGAACTCGATCTGCAGCCGGGCCAGGCGTTGCGCCCGCTGCGTCACCACCATCATCAGGCCCATGGTGGCCGCGAGCAGGGCGAGAATACCCAGGCTGATGGCCAGGTTGCGCCGCCGTACGGCCGTCACGGCGTCCTCCAGCGAGCCGTCGCGGTGCTTGAGGACCAGCCGCCAAGCCCCGCTCTCCCGCCGCCGGTCGCCGGGAGGCGGGCCGCCCATCCGCGGCGGCCGCGGCGGCGCGTTCATCCTCCCGCGGTTGCTCCCCCCGGGCCCGTGCCCCGCCCACAGCGAGCGCAGCTCGTCGACGGGCCGCAGCCTGAACATGTCGAGCTGCAGGTCGCCGGCACCGAAGGCGGCAGCCGGCACCTGGGGATCGGAGAGGAACACCGTCCTGCCGGCTTTGCCCTTGGCTTCCACGGCGAGGGCATAGCCCGTACCCTGGGCGCTCTCGAAATAACGGCGGGTCAAAGCCGGGAAAATATCGCCGGAGATCAGCTTCTGGTCCAGCCGCACCAGCAGATAGGTGCCCATCATCGGGTCCGCGGGGGCGTGGGCGTCCGGCGCCGAGGGCGACCCCGGCGTCGGAAAGAGGTTGATCACCAGGCCGGGGACGTCCGCCGCCAGCGTCAGGCTGCGGGGGTCGCCCAGCGACTCCGGCGCGCGGGACACGGCTTCCAGGCGCTGCCGCAACGCGGCGAGCTCCGGCGGCCAGGGACAGGCGACGAAGCGGTGCTCCGCCGGCCACAGAACCTCGAGCCCCGTTCCCCCATCGCTGCCGGGCCGTATCAGGAAGACGTCGCGGACCAGGCGCGGATAGGGCGTCTCGGCGTTCCAGCGGTCATACTGGCGCAGCACGCGGGCGAGCCTCGCCTCGGGCGGCTCCATCGATCCGGGATGGAAGTAGAGGTAAGCCCGAGTCACCTCGCGGTCGAAGTCCTCGGTGAAGTGAGAGCCTGCGGCGAAAAGGCTCATTTTCATCCGGTGCCGCTCCATCGCGCTCACCTCTCCGATCCACCGCCATTGCAGAAGGGCGAGGACGGCGAGCAGCAGCACCATCACCGCCGCGATGGTGATTGGCAAACGTTGTGCCAGACTTCGGGATCTCATGACATCCCCAGTCTAGCAGCCGCTCCGCCGCGTGAAAACGAGACTTTACATCCCTTACAAATTCCTTTCGTTTCCCTGAAGACTCACTTCCGGGCGCTGCCTTAGCCTTCAGCCCATGACGAGACTGGCGACACGGCTGGAATGGACGATCGGGCTGGTGGTGCTGTCGGCCGCAGCGGTGCTCCTCTCCGCCGCCGCCGGCGACCGGGCGGAGCCGCAGCATCCCAACCTGCAGGGAACCTGGAAGCTGAACGAGGATCTGACCGCCCGCATGCGGCAGGACGACAAGCCTCAAGGCGGCCCGGGGGGAGATCACGGCGGCATGGGCCGGCACGGCGACGGCAGCCGGCGACGGGGCGGCGGCACGGTGGACGGACGGCCCAGCAGCGAGTCCGGCGAATCGGGGGAAAGCCGCCAGGGACCGCCGCCCTCTTTCGCGTCTCTCGACGTGCTGACCATCACCCAGCAGGGCGACCAGTTGACGGTCGCCGACAAGGACGGCAACACCCGCGTCCTCAAGACCGACGATCACAAGATCCGCGACGAGAAGGCGCCCGGCGGCCCCGTGGAGCTGCGGGCGAGTTGGGACAAGGACGGCATCCTCAACGTCGAGGTCAAGCCCGACAAGGGTGCGAAGCGGACGGAGTCCTATCTCGTCTCGAACGACGGCAAGCACCTTTACGTCACCCTCGTTCTCGACCGCAACGGCCACGAGTTGAAGATCCGCCGCGCCTACGATTCGGCGCCTGAAGAGAAGGCCCCGGGGGGCGGCGCGGACGGGGAAGAGGACGACGACCGCGAGGTCGTCGCATAGATCGAAGTCCCCTGCGCGGTGTCCAAGCCGCCGGGCCAGCGACGGTAAGCCCCTTGCCGGGGCTCAACCCAAGCCCTTCCTCACACGGTACCCCGGGAAGGGACTTACCCTCGGTGGCCCGGCGGCGGTCGGGCTCGGCACGTAGTAACTCTTCTACCAATTCCCCGATTTCAGCCGTGCCGCTGGAGGTTTGTGATAGCGTTTTTATTGCCGTAGATTCTGAGACTCTGTCCGCTGGTCTACTGGATCAGAGTCTGTGGCGGAGTAAAGATGGTCATGCCGTGCCGGAATTCATCGGCAGAGGAGAAACTCATGGGTTTTCAACGCGTGACACTGCAGGACGATACTGATATTGGGCATCAGCCGAATCCGGTTATCTTGGCAGGGACCGAGCTTCCGGATCCAGGAGGCCCAGCGCTCGTGACCGCAGCTTTTGATGTTGAGCTCATTGAAATGGGAAGTCCGAATGGCACCTTCTTCGGTTTTCTCGATGGCCCACCGCTCCCTGAGAGCGCACCGGCCGCGTCCGCTCGAATCAGCACGCTCAACGACAGGGTGACGGTCACGCAGACTTGGTTGATTCAAGGCGGCACCGCCTTGGCCATCAAAGCCAAGGTGAGGGGAGACGGCCTTTACAGGGTCCATAAGATCAACACTGGCTACACCGTGCTGCCGATCCCAAATCCCTGACGGCGATTCAGTGCCTCTCACCCCGCCCGGCGCAACTCCTGCAACCACCCCCGGGCCAGCTCGGCGGTGACGGTCTCCTTTTCGACGGCCTGGAGAAAGAGCTTGACGGACGCCAGGGTCTCCCGGGCGACCCGTTGCGCGGTGAAGATCTTGGCCAGCTCGGCGGCGATTCCCTTGACCTCCGCGGTCCGCCCGTCCTCCAGGTAGAGCACCGCCAGTTCCAGGGTGGCGACTGCGGTGTCGTAGGCGATTCCCCGACTGAGGAACTCTCTCCTCACCCGGTCGAGAAGCTCCTTGGCCTCGGCGCGGCGGCCGAAACCGGCGGCGATTTTCGATTCCAGCCACAGAACGCGCACGCTGTCGAGCGGGCGTCCGCCCGCCTCCGCCATGGCCTGCACCTCGGGCAGCCGCTCCGCCGCTTCTTTGAATCTTTCCAGATGCCCGAGGTTGACGATTCGATTGAAGCGAATGCCGAAGAGGAGCCGCGGCTCTCGCGCGCCGTCGATCCGCGCCTCGGCCTCCTGCAGCGCGGCGAGGGCCTGCTCGGGCTCGCCTTGGTGCTCCTGCGTGACTGCCTTGTTCAGAAGGATACGGCCGGCGGCTTCTGGAGGGGCAAGGGCTAAGGCCTTGTCGTGCAGGTTCAGGGCCTCCGCGAAGCGCCCCTGGTGCCTGCAGAGAGAAGCCCACCCATCCGGCAAGCGCCACGCCGCGAGGTGGATGGGCGTGGCGCCGGCCCAGACCGCCCAAAGCTTTTCCGCGCGCTGAAACGCCTCTTCGGCGCCCGGCAGAGCTCCGCCCACCCGGCGCGCGTTACCGAGAAAGATATAGCAGTAGCTTTCCAGCTTTGACTGCCGGGCTCCCTTACCCAGCGCGCGCAGTGCGGCGCGAACCGCCAGCTCGGCGAGCTTCAAAGCCCGCTCCGCCTCGCCGGCCGCGATGGCTTCACTCTCGTGGCAGAGCCGCTCGACAAAGCGCCAGACCTTCACTTCCCACGAAACCTCGGCGGGCGCCGGAGGCATTGAAGGGTCGGCCAGCTCCACGAGGAGGGCGGCGAGCGACGCCCGGCGAACGTCGGCCAGGATGTCATCGAGCGCGGCGACGGCCGGCTCCAGCTCGGTGAAAAGCCCGGCGGTGAAGCGGGTCAACGCGGCGCGGCCGGCGCGGACGGCCGGCAGGTGACAGGCCTCGACCAGCTCGAGCGGCTGCTTCGATCCCTTCACGATCTTCTCATAGCTCTTGCGCGGCATCCGCCGGCCCTTCTCGAAGCGCCGCACGGAGCTGGAATCGAGGCCAGACTCGGCCGCCAAGTCCTCCTGGGTCCAGTCGTGGAAGGCTCGCAGGTGCGGCAGCAGCACCTGCTGATCCTCCGGTTCCATAGGATCTATCGTCTTCGCCTCGACGGAATCTTTCATCCTCGGCTCCTCTGCGTGCACACTCAGCGGGCACGGTGGTGTGCTTTTCTACACCTTTCGTCCGGCGGCCGCTCCAGGCCGCCCGACTCGCTCCGGAAAGGAGAACCCCATGCCGCGAATCCCCTTGGTTCGAAGGATCGTCGCTCTGCTGCTTATTGTAGCTGTCGCAGCTCCTCTGGCGGCGGCGCCGATCCATCGCTCCGATCCAGTTCGTTTCGAGGCCGCGGCCCCTCTCGCCAGTCTGTGGACCTGGCTCTCCCACATCTGGGCCAAAAACGGCTGCGCGATCGATCCTTGGGGCCGTTGCCTGTCTGGCTCCGTCCCCGCTCCGCCGTCCGGCGCGGACAACGGCTGCGGGATCGACCCAGACGGCCGGTGCAAAAGCTAACGTGTGGCCACGGCTCGGCGGGCCTACAATTGCAGGTCCGCCGGCTCACTCCTCAAAACGGAGCCGCGGGTTGTGCTGCGCCCTTTCAAGATACAGCAGGATGCGCCGTGCCAGCTCCACGGTGAGCCGCTCCGCCTCCGCCGCCTCGCAGAAAAGACGCAGCGCCTTCTCGGCTTCCTGGTGTACGCGCTGCGCCTCGAAGATCCAGAGCGTCTGGGTTGCCAGGGCCTTGACCTCCGCGATCCGTCCCCGGCCGCGGTAGAGGACGGCCAGCTCCAGGGTCGCCTTCGCGAAGTCGAAGGCGATGTTGCGCCCGCGGAAGGCCTGTCGAACCTCTTGGAAGGCCGCTTCAGCCTCTTGCTCGCGCCCTAGTCCGGCATCGACTCGGCCGCGGAGCCAGAGGAGCCGAAATCGGTTCAGCTCGTGCCCGAGCTCGAGTGCCATCTCCCCAATCGGCCCCAGCAGCGCCTCGGCTTCCGAAAATCTCCCCAGGTGACAGAGGCACACGGCGCGGTTGAAGTGCAGACCTAAAAGGCATTGCGGCTCGCGCTGCTCGGCGATCAGCGGCGCTGCTTCCTCCAGCGCAGCCAGCGCCTGCTTAGGCTCGCCCATCTGCTCCAGAGTAACCGCCTTGTTGAGTGAGATCCGCCCTTTCGCCTCCGGCGCTGCGAGCTCTAGGGCTTCTTCGTGCAGCTCCAGCGCACGGTCGAATTCGCCCTGGTGGCGGCGCCAAGAGGCTTCGCCGTCGGGCAGGCGCCACTCAGCGAGGAGTCCCGGGTCGGCGGCGGCGCCAGCTTCCCAAAGCTCCCGCGCCTGGGCGAAGCCTTCCGCCGTGGCCGGCATGTCGCCGCCTACCCGCCGGGAGTTCGCGATGAACAGCCAAACGTAGCCTTGCAGGCGAAGGAGCCATACCGGGTCGCCGTCCGACAGCTCGGCCGCCCGCAGGGCCAGAGCCGCCAGTTCCTTGGCCTTCTCGGCGCTGTCCGCCGCGACGCGCTCGCTCTCGTGGCAGAGGCACTCCGCGACCGCCCACTGGTGATAGCTCACCGACAGCTCGACCAGGTCGCGACGCGACTGCGGGTCGGGCTCTTCGAGAAGCCAGCGCATGAGGTCTTCGGCGCGGTCACGGTCGCGCCGCGCCTTCGAGGCACGCACGAGCTTCACGAGGTGATCGTCGATCACAGCCAGCTCCGCCTTGGTCAGCCGCCACGCCACCTCACGCAGGAGGCGGCTCTCCGCGGGCGTGGGATCCACGGGCGAAAGCGGCCGCGACTCCGGCCGTGCCGTGGCCCGAAGGACGCCGAAGAGGATGGCCTCGACGCCCTCGGGCTCGTAATCCATGACCGCGCCGAATTCATCCACCTTCTCGCGCGACGGGATGTCGCGGCCCAGCTCATAGCGGGTGATGAGTCCCTTCGTGAGCCCGCTCAAGGCCGCCAGCTCTTGGACCTCCAAGCCGCGCGCACGGCGCATGGTGTTCAGGGTGACGCTCAACGGATGGGGTACAGGTCGTGACATCGCTCTCCTCTCTCGGTTTTCGTTCGGCTCTATCTACTAGGTTGCCGCAGCCGGCCTTCGCGGGACATCGAAGAAGAGAAAGAAAAATTCGGCATTGAAAGAACAGGACTTTGCGCGCCAGCCGGGAGAATCGGTTTGGAGTAGCGCGCAAAGGCGAAAAGTCTCCTAGCCTTCAGGGTCATGCGAACGCGCCACTCTAGGCAGGTGGAGAGATGACCGGCGCGAACATCCTCCTGCCCGGCGGCTGCACGTGCTGGGCATCCTCGGGACGGCCGCTCAGCCTTCGTGACGGCCGTCCCGACCCTTTTTCCTTTTGTCTCACTCGTTCCAGGAGGGATACCGCCTCATGACTGAAAATGAAGCCGCCGCGCAAGTTTCAGTAATCGCCTCCGAGATTGACACTCTCGTCCGCAGACTCCGAGACGTTCACGATGGTTTACCCGTTTCCTCTTCCGAGGCCGTCATGTTGCTCGACGAGGAGGATCTGGATGTCGCCACGGCGTTGCGCTCGATGATCGAGTGCGTCCTCACCGACCGATTGGAACCCGCCCTCGTCGAGATGAGGAAATGGGCGGCCTACAAACCGCCGGCTTGAAGGTAGAGGCCGCCTGCCGAGATTCCCGTCAGGAGGTAGGCGGGATTCAGACTACCTTCAGTGCTCGGATGTCTTGAGCCGCTCGATCTGCGCCCGCAGCCCGGGCCGCTCGCTCCTCCAACTCGGCAGGGCTCTCCAGCCGCTCTCCAATCCTACCCAACGCTGGAGCATGACCTCTCCCTCCTCCTCGTCCTGGAGCTCTGGCTCGCTCTTCTCCATCAATCGTGAGTTCAAAGTTCACCGATTTGGTCTCCTTCCGCCGGAACCACCTTCTAGCGGCGACCTTCGGAGCATCAGGCCACGAAGTCACTGCCAGGGTATTGACATTCGCCATCCAGATAGTCTTATACTGCGTACCTAGAAGGTTGATTGAGCCTTCGCCCTCAGCAAAGGCGGTAATGAACACGGGATTCCGGCGCCAATGACGGCGTCTGACCAAAGAGCCTCGAAAAGGCTCAGGAAAGGAGTAGTACCATGGCTAAGAAGGTGACGGACCCGACCAAGAAGACCCGTTCGAAGATCCTGCGGCAGAAGGAAAAGTTCCAGGTGTGGCGGAACGTGGCGACCGCGACGGCCACCAACGCCTCGGAGCTGACGGGAACCGAGGCCCGGCTCTCAGCGTTGGAGAGCGTGCTCACCGAGGTGGACAAAATCCTCTCAGAGCAGGCTGCCTTTCAGGCGAGCAAACAGATGACCTCGCAGCGCCTGAAGGCCCTGGTCAACCAGGGAGACAAGCTCACCACGGTGCTGAAGGCCATGGCCAAGCAGCACTACGGCAACGGCAACGACAAGCTGGTGGAGTTCGGCATCCAGCCGTTGCGGAGCCGCCCCAAGCCCACGGTGGTGCCGTCCACGCCTCCGCCTCCCGAGCCCGGACCCTCGGGCCCCACCCCCACCACCCCGTAAAGCAGCAAGTAGCACCGTCCTGGGGGCGTGCCAAAGGCACGCCCCCTTTTTTTGTCTCCACATCCCTTCCCCATCCCCATCCCCGCGCCACCCGCCGATGCGACCACACATCGTCACGATGGACACGTCCATCGCGCCGATGGACACGGCATTTCAGCCGTTGGACCTGTAAATCGCGACGATGGACATGGCATTTCAGCCGATGGACGCACACATCGGGCCGATGGACATGGCACTTTAGCCGTTGGACCTACACATCGGGCCGATGGACGTGGCACTTTAGCCGTTGGACCTACACATCAGACCGATGGACGTGGCACTTTAGCCGTTGGACCGACATATCGGGCCGATGGACACGTCCATTGCGCCGATGTGTGTGTCCATCGCGGAAAAGTGTGTGTCCATCGAGCCGATGTGCACGTCCATTGCGGAAAAGTGCGCGTCCATGAGGCAATGTGAGTGCCCACCGAGCCGGCGTGAGTGTCCTTCGAGATAATGGAAGCATCCATCGCGCCGATGTGTGCGTCCATTCCGCGGATGGACCTGTCCCTCGGGAGAAAGACTGTGTCCATTGAGGCGATGGACGTGTCTGTCGTATACGTCGCTGTTGAAAATCCGTCAGCGCGCGGACTTCTTGTGCCGCTCGAACTGCGCCCGCAGCCGGGCGAGTTCCTTTTCAGCCGCCTTGCGTGCCAACTCTTCGCGCGCCGCTCGCTCTTCGGCGACCTTGCGCGCAGTCGTTTCCCGGATTGCTCTCTTCGCTTCGCGGGTCGCTCGCTCTTCGGCCGCCTTACGCGCAATCTCCACCTCGGCAGGGCTCTCCAGCCGCTCTCCCGTCCTGGCGTTGAAGACCTCGATCCGATCGCCCGTGGCCGAAACTCCGAAGATCAGCTCCGTGGTCTCGGAAAGCAGGCGCCCCTGAGCGTCCGGCTCGATCCGCTGATAGCGCCTCAGGCGGTCCAGGCGATATCCCGTGAGGAGGAACCGGTGATCGTTGGCTTGGCGGGGCGGATCGACCAGGATGTACTCCGGTATGCCGACTCGCTCGTAGAGCTTGACCTTGTCCACCTCGTCCATCTTGCGGACCCGGGCATCGATAGGCGAAACAACCTCGATGACGAGGGAAGGAACCACCCCCTCCTTCGCGATGTTGAAGCTAGTCAGCTTGCGGCCCGGATTGCGCACCCCGCGGACGATCGAGATGTCCGGCGACGGACCCCGCCTGGGGCTCACAAGGTGCTTGACATCCATCAAGACCTTAACGCCAAGCTGGGGCTTGAAATACCGGCCCAGCAACTCCTTCAGCTCGACCAACAGGTCGCCGTGCAACTCTCCCTGGGTCATCTTGTCCCCGAGCCGCGGATTGAGGTAGAGCTCTAGAGTTAGAGGCATCTCCAACAGCTCGAAGCCGCCACCGGGGCGCTCGACCCAACGCTGGAGCATGACCTCCCCATCCTCCTCGTCCTGGAGCTCTGGCTCGCTCTTCTCCGGCCAGGACATCTCTCGTGCGGGCTTGGCCATGGCTCAGAGTATAGGAAGTCTCCCCAGGTCCGTCAAAGGTGGCCTTGGAAGACGACAGGTGGGGAGGACCCGGCCTGATAAGACGGTACGCCGGGCCCTTCCGTCTTTCATGGGATAATTCGGAAGCATCCATCCCGGAGACGATCGCCATGCCACTCCCAATAGATCCTGGCATCGTTGCTGCTGGTTGTGCTACCTGGCCTCGTTAACGTTGTTGGTCTCCTTGGAATCGGGCCTTTTAGGCACCGTGCCAGCGCTGAGGCAGCCCAAAAGAAGCCAAGCTCGACTTGGGTCCTAGGCCCAAATCTCACCTCCTAGAGCTCGACTTTCCAGAACTCAAGGGCCTTTCGCACGTCTTCGCGGGGGAAGTGCGTAAGCGCAACATCATCTAGCATCCGACGGAGTTCTTTTTTCCTCTTCGCAATCGCTCTTGCGACACGAGGCGAGAATGGTGCAACCCCAGGGGGTAGTATACGTCGCGCCTGGGATGGCCACACGTCCGGATATCCATCTGGTAGTTCACCAGAACGCACTTCAGCGGCGACTGAAACGACATCTGGATGCTCACATATCCAGTCGTATAGATGGTAAGCACAAATCCTAAGCATGCTCTTGATCTTGGGCACGGAGTCAGTGAAGCCCTTAAGGGGCGTTGGAAGCCAGACCATATTCCCGACGCACGAATAGAACCGGCGGTCACGGACGACACTGTTTGTCCTTTGGAAGGCGGCCGGGCCGCCGCGAGCTCACGTCCCCTTCACTTCCCCTGGATGAACTCCCCGATGTCTCTTGACAACTGCTCGAGCGAACCCTGGTTGGGGTACATCATGTGCCCCGCCGGGTAGGTCCGGATCGTCAACCGCGCCGGGTCGATGCCGCTGTGATGCATCATGTAGGCGTTGGCGAAGTAGGCCGTCGTGCACACAAGAGACAAATGAGGGCTTGGTGGGGGGCTACCAGTCCATGCCACAGCCCATTGTGGAGTGCGGAATCCGCGTTCTGGAGTTCTTTTCGGTGGAGGCGACCGCCGGCTCCTCGACGGTGCAGAGGTGCCACCCGACTCGGCTGGCCCGTTCAAAGGATCGAGGAGACCGCCGGCCATGCCGAAGAAGTCCCCGCGCCTCTCTTCCATGTACAGCCGAATACGTGGGCTTTTGAGCGTTTGTCGTCTAGTCTGAGGACGACTAACAAGGGCGAATTTGAATTCCTCGCTCCCGCGCCGCCCGGCGTGCGTGAGCATGGCTACGGCACCTCGGTCGCCCCCGACTCCGCCACCACAATTTCCTTGCAGACCCGCTCCCCCGACTCGATGGCGGCGTTGATCGAACAATGGAACGCCGACGAGGACTCCGAACCGGCCCAGTGAATGCGTCCCATCGGGTCGCGGAGGGCCGGGCCGAAGTTGGTGAGCACTCCGGGCGGGAAGTGCGCGATCATGCCGCCGCCCGACCATGGGTCGGTGGACCAGTTGTGCTCGAAGAACCCTTCGTCTCCGCCCAGCGGAGTGGCGGCGAGCGGACCGAAACGCTTGACCAGCGTGTCGAGGACCCGGCACCGCCGCTCGTCTTTGCTCAGGCTCGCGAGGGCGCGGGCGTGCCGGCCGCTGGCGAAGGCGATCATCAGCCCGGGATCGCCCGGCCGGTTGGTGCAGCCGTCGATCGTCATCGTGATCGGGTCGGCGACCGCGGCCGACATCCCGCTCAGCCCGTCGGTCCGCCAGAACGGGGTCTCGTACGCCACCAGGAACTTGATCACCTCGCCCGACGGCACGCGCTCGACCAGCATCGCGCGCTCGGCAGGCAGCGGCGGCTCGTAGCGCAAGCGGCCGGCCACCGTCGGCGGCATGGCGACGACCGCCCGCTTCGCTCGCACCACCACCGTGTCCGCCACCACCTCGACGCCGTCCGCGTCCTGGTTGATCTGCCGCACCGGCGAGCTCAACCGCACCGCGTCGCAGAGCTTCTGGCGGATCTTGTCGGCGATCGCCTGCGCGCCGCCGACGATGCGGTCCTGCTGATCACCGCCCTTGGTCTGGGCTAGACCGGCAAACCCGTGGTGGGAGTGGATCAGGTAGAGGACGCCGAGCAGCGAGACCTCCGCCGTGTCGGTGGTGAAATACCCCTCCATGATCGACTTCAGCACGCCGCGGGCGGTGGGGAACGAGTCGTCGAGCTGCGCGTCCACCCAGGCGGCGAAGGACTGCTGGTCCCACTGGTGGGCCTTCGCCGCCGTCCACGGCGCGTCGAGCGGCACCTGCTTGGACAGCGACTCGAGCTCGTCGAGCACCGCCGCGGCGGCACCGGCTTCGACCACCGCCTCGGCCGCGGCGGCGTCGCAGAGCGCCTTCAGCAGGAAGTTCTCGGGCTTGCGGACGATCGTGCCGTCGGCGAGGAGCATGATCGAATCGCCCTTATACCAGGTGGGATAGGTCTCGACTCCCATCTCGCAGGCCAGCTCGTAAGCGTAGGTCTGACCGGGGCCGAACCAAGTCCCCCCTTCATCCAACCAGACGCCGTTGGGGAGCGTCGTGGTCTCGACGCGCCCGCCGACGCGGTCGCGGGCCTCAAGCAGGATTACCGTGCCGAATTCGCTCAGGCGTAGGGCCGCGGTGAGGCCGGCGAACCCGGCCCCGACGACGACGAAGTCGGCTTGCTCATGCGGGACGGTGGACGGCGAGGTCATGGCGCGTTTCCTCCTTGGGGCTCAGCAACAGTTCGCAACCGAGGGCCGGAAGTCAAAGGCGCCATGCTGACGACGCTGATCGGCGTTCTGATGGCTTACGCCGCACGCTACCACGGTTGCGACTAGCGACTGCGCGCCCCGAGCTCTGCCTCGGTCATAGGGTTGTCCGCCTCACAGAGCGAGGAGCAGACCACCCCACGTCCCTTCACTTCCCCTGGATGAACTCCCCGATGTCTCTCGACAACTGCTCGAGCGAACCCTGGTTGAGGTACATCATGTGCCCCGCCGGATAGTTCCGGATCGTCAACCGCGCCGGGTCGATGCCGCTGTGGTGCATCATGTAGGCGTTGGCGAAGTAGGCCGTCGCCAGGTCGTAATACCCGTTGGCGGTGAACACGCGCAACGCCTCGTTGTCCTTGGTGCCCTGCGCCAGGTCGCCGGTGACGTCGACGAAGCCGGCGAAAGCGCGGGCCGCGTTCCTTGGCCGCTTCCAGCTCTGGTTGGCCTCGCTGTTCTGGGGCAGGTAGGGCTCCTGGATGTCGGCGCCGAGCTCATTGCGCAGGTACTGGTGGAAGAGCGAACCATAGATCGGCCCCGTCTTGGCGTCGAAAGGATCGCTGTTCGGGGTCTCCGATGCGTTGTCGAGCTCCTTCTGCGCGTAACGGCTGTCGAGGAAGCCCGTGGCCATTCCCTCGTCGCGCAGCAGCTCCTTGGCGAAACGGGGCGCGTAGAGTCGCAGGTCGCTGTTGAGGATGTACTGCTTGGTAATGCCCGTGTAACGGTGCAGCTTGTCAGCGATCTGCCCCTTCTCCGCCGCCGAGAGCGAATCGCCGCGGAAGAGGGCCTGCATGTATGCGCCGGAGGCGAACTGCTCGACCTCGGTGAGCAGCGCCGGCAGGCTCGGCCAGGAATCGGGAAGCTTCTTGTGGTACCACGCCGTCGCGGCGAGCGTCGGCAGGTGCGTGACGTAGGTGAGATCGTTGCCGCCGGTGACGAAGGGCAGGGCCCCCATGTTGATCGCCGGTGAGACGAGGATCACGCCGTTGAGGCCGATGTTCATCCGCCCCTGGAGCCGCGGAACGAGCATCGAGCCGCGGATGCCGCCGTAGCTCTCGCCGAGGACGTACTTGGGCGAGTTCCAGCGGTCGTGCACGGTAAGGAAGGCGCGGATGAAGTCGGCGACGGAGTCGGCGTCCTCGTCGTAGCCCCAGAAGTCGGCGTCCTTCTTTTCGCCGAGCGCGCGGCTGAAGCCGGTGCCGATCGGATCGACCTCGACGAGGTCGGTGACGCGCAGCAGACTCGACGGGTTGTCCTTGAGCCGGTAGGGCGGCGCGCCCGGGTCCTGCGCGTCGCTCGGGATGTCGATGCGCTTGGGGCCGACGAAACCGAGGTGCAGAAAGACCGAGGAGGAGCCCGGCCCGCCGTTGAAGAAGAACGTGATCGGCCGGTCCTCCTGCCGCTTCACACCCTCTGCAAGGTAGGAGATCGTGAAGAAGCGCGCCGTGGGCTTGCCGTCGCGGTCCTTGAGGTCGATGTCCTCCGCCGTGGCCGTGTAGGGGATGTCCACCCCGCCGGCGGTGAAGCGGTGGTGGGTGACGAACTTGCGGGGTCCGGCCGGCGCCGGAGCGGCCTTATCCCCGCCCTTGTCCCCCGGCGGTTTGTCGCCCTTGGGGGCGTCGTCCGCGCGGACGGCGGCAGTGGTCGAGACGAACAGGAACAAAAGGATGGCGAGCGTCGCGTTGCGCATGCGTAGGATCTCCCTCATGGTGAGCCAGATACGCCTGGAACGGGCGGAAGTTTCGGCCCCGCGGAACGAATCGCATGGCACGTTTTCGGATAGGCTGGGTGTCGCCCAGCGAGGCGCTTCAGGAGTAACGTTTGCGACGGAGCTTACCTATGCGCCAGCTTCTCAGGCTCTTCTCCTGTCTGCCCGTGCTATTGGTCCTCGCCGCTGCCGGCTCGGACGTCACGACCGGACCGGTGACTCTCACCGGCCGGATCGCAGATCCTCAGGGCCGGCCGCTGGGCGGTGCCGAGGTCTGGACCTGGACCAGCGATCCGGCGGCCGCTCAACGCGTGGCGGTGACCGCCGCCGACGGCCGTTTCGAGATTCCCGGCCTCTCCCGCTATCGATTCGTCGTGCTGAACGTTTGCCGCGAAGGGTACTTCTTCGCGCAGGCGGCGTTGGAAGACGTCTCTCCGGATCTGTTGCCGGTGACCTTGGAGCCCGCGGGTTCGCTCTCCGGACGGCTGCACGGCCCGGACGGCCCCTTCGCCGGCGTGTATGTGCGGGCGCGGCGGGACGGCGTCCTGAAAATGAATGAGACCGTTTCCGCCTGCCGCACGGGAGAGGAGTGGGTCCGCACCGACGCCCAGGGCCGCTTCACGATCGGTCCTCTGCGACCCGGCCTGTACTGGTTGGACGCGGAGGTCAATGGCTACCGGCTTCCCCAGCTCGGTTACGTGCCGGTGTCTGCCAAGAAGCGAGAGCTGGACGTCGCGCTCGACCGCGGCGACGTCGTGCTGACCGGACGGGTCACCGACGGCGCAGGCCGGCCCCTCCCCGGAATTCGGCTCGTGGCCCGGAACGACAAGCTTGTGCGCCCCACGAGCAGCGACAGCGGCCCGGACGGCGTCTATCGCATCACCGGCCTGGAGCCTGGAAAGGGCTCTGTGAGGATTATGGACGACATACTGCATTGGGAGGATGAGAAGGAGATGGTGTTCGTGCACGGGGAAAACCGGATGGACTTCATCACCAAGCCGTACTCGCCTGCCACTTTCCTCCTCGGCAACCGCCAGGAGCGTCCGGCCGAGGCGCCGGAGGTACTGACGGGCGTCGTTTCCGGGCGCCTCACCGGCCTCAGCCCGGAAGAGCTCGCCGCGGTGAGAGTCCGCTTCGACGGTGCCACATCCCGTTTCGGGACGGTGGACGCGCAAGGGGCGTACCGCATCTCGGGGCTCGAGCTCGGCCGGGAAGGGTCTCTTGCGGCCTGGGTGGACGAACGCCTTTTGGACTCGCAGGTGACCCTGCCGGCGGACGGGACCGCGCTGGCCCATGACTTCGCCTTCCCGCCGGTCTATCCGGTGCGCGGGCGGGTCCGTGAGCCGTCCGGGCAGCCGGTCGCCTGGGCGCACGTCCATTTTCGCGACCTCCGGCCCGGAACGGACCACCTGCCGGCCCCGTATTTCGCCACGGTGACCCGCACCGACGGCACGTTCGAGATCCGGCTTCCGGCCGGTCCGTATGAGGTCGAGTCCTGGAGGCCGGGTTTCTTCCCCGTCCGCCGGCCCGGCGGCCTGATCGTCGAGGATCATGCTCCTGAAGATCTGAACCTCCAGATGCCGCCGGGCGCCGTGCTGACCGGACGTCTGCTCGGCTTGCCGCGAGGCAAGGTCGCCGAAATCGAAGCCCGTGGACCGCTGCCGCTGTCCGGCGAGGTGGACGAGAAAGCCCTGTACCGCCTCCCCTTCGGCGAGAACAGCTTCCGGCTGCCGCAAGGCGAGAACCTCCCCGGCGGCACCTATCGAATCTCCGATCTCGGGCCCGGTACCTGGGAAATCGTGGCCGAGATCCCCGGCAACTCCGTGGAGAAGAAGAGAGAAGCGCGCGGCCGGGTGACCATCCCTCCTGGAGCGGTTCGCGCCCGCCTGGTCCTCGACTTCGGCGCGCCTCAGCGATAGATCTGGGGAGGTTGTCCGACGGGGCTGTGGAGGGGCCTTCAGCCTCCGGACTTCTGGAACCGCTCGATCTGCGTGCGCAGCCGGGCGAGTTCCGCTTCGGCCCGGTTCGCTCTCTTGGCTTCCCGGGTCGCTCTCTCCTCCAACTCGGCAGGGCTTTCCAGCCGCTCTCCCGTCCTGGCGTTGAAGACCTCGACCTGATCGCCCCTGGCCGAGACTCCGAAGATCAGCTCTGTAGTCTCGGAATGCAGGCGTCCTTGAGCGTCCGGCTCGATCCGCTGATAGCGCTTCATCCGGTCTAGGCGATATCCCTTGAGGAAGAACCGGTGACCATTCGCTTGGCGAGGAGGGTCGACGAGGACGTACTCCGGGATGCCGACTCGCTCGTAGAGCTTGACCTTGTCCACCTCGTCCATCTGGCGGACTCGGGCATCAATGGGTGAGATGACCTCGATGACGAGTGAGGGAACGACCCCTTCCTTGGCGATGTTGAAGCTGGTGAGCTTGCGGCCCGGGTTGCGTACCCCGCGGACGATCGAGATGTCCGGCGACGGGCCTTTCCTGGGGCTCACCAAGTGCTTGACGTCCATCAGGACCTTGACGTCCCTCTGGGGCTTGAAGTAGCGACCCAGAAGCTCCTTAAGCTCGGCCAGCAGGTCGGCGTGCAACTCTCCCTGGGTCATCTTGTCCTCGAGCCGCGGATTGAGATAGAGCTCTAGAGTTAGAGGCATCTCCAACAGCTCGAAGCCGCCGCCAGGGCGCTCGACCCAACGCTGGAGCATGACCTCTCCCCCCTCCTCATCCTGGAGCTCTGGCTCGCTCTTCTCGGGCCAGGACATTTCACGCGCGGGCTTGGCGGCCATGGTTCCGAGTATAGGAAGTCTCCCCAGGTCCGTCAAAGGTCGCCTAGGGGTGACGGACGAAGGACGCACGATCGCCGGCGCGTCTCTCCGGCCGGCGACGACACCGGTGGCGCGGATGGCGGAGTAGAGTCCCCGCTATGGCGTTCCGGGGGCTACAGGAGGGAGGCCGCCACGGAACCTTTAGTTCTCGCGCTTCATCCGCTCCTGGCGGGCGATCTCAGGCTGGCTGAGCGAATCGCGAGCGCCGTCAATGATGCGGCTCCAAGTGCCACCCGCTTGGCCCGAGTCCTTTACTGCGACCGCAGGGCCTCGGCTGGAGGGACAGCGACCGCACGGTGCGCGGGTATCCAGCTCGCGAGGAACGCGACGACCAGGAGGGCCGCTGGGGTCGCGCTCAGCGTCACCAGATCCGTCGGACTCACGCCATAGAGCAACCCGCGTAGCAACTGCGCGGTGGCGAGTGCGCACGCCGTCCCGATCACGATGCCGGCTCCCGCGAGGCGCAAGCCATGCAGCGAGACCATGCGGCTGATGTCCGCCGGTCGAGCACCGAGCGCCATGCGAATGCTGAGCTCGCGGCGGCGGATGCTGACGCTGTATGCCAGGATGCCGTATAAACCGACGGCTCCGAGGAGCAACGTCACCCCGCTGGCGATCGCGAGGAGCACCGCGAGCGCGCGAGCGCGTGCCGACGCGTCGTGCACGAGCTGCTGCAGCGAGCCCGCATCGTAGGTTGGGATGGTGGGATCGAGCGCAGCGACGATCCGGCGAATTGCCGACAAGGTCTCGCCCTCTCCAGCCTCCGTGCGCAGGACCAAAGAGAGCGCCGGCGGCATCGAAGCGCTGGTGTCCTGCGGCCCGGCGGCGACGATGGGAAAGTACACGGTCTCGCTCGGCGGCTGCTCGAGGCCGTCATAGCGCACGTCGCCCACCTCGCCGACGATGGTGTACCAGCGGCCACTTAAGGGGCGAACGCGCTTGCCAAGCGGGCTCCAGCCGGGCCAGTACCGCTCTGCGAACGCCTGGCTCACGATCGCCTCAGCCACGGGACGGGTCGCATCCTGGGCGCCGAACGTCCGGCCGCGGAGCATCGGGATGCGCAACGCCTGAAAATAAGGGCCATCCACGTACGCCACGGCGTGCTCGGTCCCGCCGGCGTTCGCCCGCGAAGGATCGTCGTCTTCCACATCGATCGCCGTGTCGTGACGGTCGCCGCTGAGCGGCACCCAGTCCGTCAGTGCCACATCGTGCGCGCCCGGGATGGCCTGCGCCTCGCGTACCATGGCCTGGAAGAAATTCAGGCGCACGCCGCCGGAGTACTTGGCGTAGGGCAGCAGAACACGCGAGGTCACGACGTGATCGGCCTCGAAACCGGGCCGCACGTCCTGCAACCGAAGCAAGCTGCGCGTCATCAGCCCGGACAGAGTGACCAACACGACGGCCAGCGCGATCTGCGAGACGACCAGAGCGTTACGTGCTCGTTGCGGTGCGCGGCTGCCCGCCGGTCCGGTCCCGGCCCCGCGAAGTACCTGGGCGATGGATATCCGGCGCGCGCGGAGGAGCGGGAGCACGCTCACGAACAGCGCGCAGAATACGGTGATTCCCAACGCGAACAGCAGAACCGGAGCGTTGACTCCGACATTCTCCAGACGCGGCAGCGATAGCGTCGCTCCCGTGCTCCGCACCACACTCATGCTGGCCACAGCCAACAACACGCCGGCGCCACCTCCCAGCACGCTCAGCAGCAGGGACTCGCTCAGCGTGAGTGCGAGTACCCCCATGAAACCGGAGCCGAGAGCGGCGCGCACGGCGAGCTCCAACTGCGCGCGCTCGGCACGGACGAGAAGCAGGCCGGCGACATTCGTGCAAGCGACGAGGAACACGAGCAGCACGCTGCCGAACACGAACCAGAGCAGCCGTGAAGGGGGGCCGACGATCGAATCCCGCAGCGACTGCACGTGGGGCGCGACGTGCGTTTCCTGCCATCTGGCCGCGGCGGCGTCGCCTTGGAAAGACTCGCCGGGGCTGGTCAGCACCCGTGCGAGGTCCGCCCGCGCCGCCTCGCTCGACCCGCCGCGTTTGAGCCGTCCGATGCCGATGAGATTGAGCGTCTCAGGATGCGTATGCCCCGGGTCGAGCGCCAGCGGCAACCAGAGCTCCACGTGGCGCGCGGGATACGCGAAACGCGGCGGCATGATCCCGACGATGGTGCGCGGAACGTCGTTCACGTCGATCCGCCGGCCGATGGCGTTGGGGTCACCGTGCAGGCGTTCCTGCCAGATGCGGTGCGAGAGGACGACCACCCGAGGGGCGCCGGGCCGGTCGGCGCCCGGGGCGAACGCCCTGCCGAGCGCGGGGGGAACGCCCACGACGTCGAAGAAGTTCGCCGTGACGCGCGCGCCACGGACGCGAACGGCGGTCTGCCCCGCCTCCGACGGGGCAAGGTCGCCATCGTCGAATCGCCACGCGGCCACACCGTCGAAGGCGCGCGTTTCACTCTGGTAGAGCATGACGATGGCGTCGGAGAGGTCTACCGTCGCGCGCCCGGCACTGCTGGTGGTATGCGTCAGCCGCAGGAGGCGGTCCGACTCCCGATATGGCAGCGGCGCGAGCAGGATGCCGTTCACGAGGCTGAACATGGCCGTCGTCATGCCGACGCCGAGCGCCAGCACGAGGACCACCGCTCCAGCGAAAGCCGGGGCACGCCGGAGGCGGCGCGCCGCGAACCGGAGCTCGGACCGGGCAAGAAGTTGGCGCCAGTCAGACATAATCGTCGAGGGCCGACAGGTCGAGATTCCGGAGGCGCGCGGGATCGGCGAGGATGTCGATCGCCGCGATCCTCCCCCGCCGGACCGTGAAGCCGATGACGGAGAACACCCGTTCCGCGTGGCGGATCACGATCCCGGCGTCGCCGTTCACCCGCGCGGGCTGAGCGAGCCACCCCTCCGCCGAGAACCGGAACCCCAGGCCGATCACGTCCTGCGCGCCGCGCACCTCGCGCGACGCCATGGCGGTTCCGGCCGCCGCCCGGCCGCGGTCGAGCCGCAGCACGACGTCGGGGTCGAGCAGGGTGAGCAGGGCCTCGAAGTCGCCGCCGCGCGAGGCGGCGAGGAAGGCGTCGACCACCTCCCGCTGGCGACGGGGAGGGGCATCGGGCGCCGTGGCCGTTCCCTGCACCCGGCGGCGGGCGCGGCTCGCCAGTTGCCGCGCCGCGGCCGGGGTCCGCTCCACGATGGGAGCGATCTCCTCGAACGGGACGGCGAACAGGTCGTGCAGCACGAAGGCGAGCCGCTCGGCAGGGGCCAGCCGCTCGAGCACCACGAGCAGCGCGAGCCCGACCGCGTCGGCCAGCAGCGCCTGGTGCTCGGGGTCGCCGCCGTCCTCGCACGCCACGACCGGGTCGGGAACGTGGAAGCCCAGCGGCTCCTCGCGCTGAGCCTTGCGCGAGCGCAGCCGGTCGAGGCAGACGCGCGCCACCACCGTGGTGAGCCAGCCGCCCAGGTTCTCGATCCCCGTCTCGCCGGCGCGGTCGAACCGCAGCCACGCCTCCTGCACGGCGTCGTCCGCCTCGTCGAGCGAGCCCAGCATCCGGTAGGCCACCGCCTGCAGGTGGCTCCTGTGCTCCTCGAACCGCTCGCTCGTTCCGGAGTGCTCGTCCATCGGTCACATCCTCCTTTCCCGTTTCGTCCTAGGGGGGTGACGAACGAAGGGCGGCGGATGTGACGCGACGATTTACCATTTCAGATCAGGAGGTTTCTACCATGAACGGACGCACGATCGGTTACTGGACGGCAACGGGCCTCACGGCTCTCGTCTTCGGCTCGGGAGGGATCTTCCAGCTCCTGGGGAACCCCGGGGCGGTGGAGGGAATCCGCCACCTCGGCTACCCCGCCCACTTCATCATCCTCCTCGGCGTCTGGAAACTCCTCGGCGCCCTGGCGGTGCTGGCGCCGCGCTTCCCCCGGCTCAAGGAATGGGCCTACGCCGGGATGGTCTTCGACCTCACGGCAGCCTCCGTGGCCCACGCGGCCGTGGGCGACCCCCTCGGCAACGTCGTGGCGCCGATCCTCCTGACGGGGATCGTCCTGGCGTCGTGGGCGCTTCGTCCCGCGGAGCGCACGATCGCCGGCGCGCGTCTTCTGCCGGCGCGGCCGGCGGCGACGGCGGTGGCGCGAATGGCGGAGTAGAGTCGTCTGGCGGAGCTGCTGATCGATCCCGCCGGGACCGGCCGCTCAGAACTGCGACCAGAGGAACTGGTTCGCGACCTTGTGGTGGAACCGCACCTCCGAGGCCTTGATGTGGGTGCCGAGCGCCTTGGGGCAGCGTTCGGCCTGGGCAGGAAGCGGGTGCGCGGCCGCTTGTCGCCGGCATCGATTGAGCGAACGGGACCAGTGTCCCGGTCCCGTTGATGTCGATGGTCGTCAGCCCTTGGGCGGCGTCGTGAAGCCGAGCAGCCGCTGCACCTGGATCGAGGCGAGTACACTGACGCGCAGATCCGAGGGTCCGTTGCCGTGCATGGGGAAGTCGCCGAAGACGCGGGCCGAGTAGACGATCGCGCTGTCCTTGGTGTCGGAGAACTTGATCTGGCCCTCCACCCAGGCGCGGTTCTGGTCGTCGTGGTGCACGATCGACGTGCTGCCGTCGGCGCCCTTCACGGTCTCGTCGAATGCCCATTGCCGGTCTCGCGCGAGACCGGCCTGAAAGTACCCCGACGCGTTGCCGAAGAAGTCCGCGGTCCGCAGGGTGTTGAAGGCGAAGACCTCGGTCCGCACCCCGGCGAAAACACGAAAGGGCGCCTTTATGCCATCGGTGCTGTTCGGGACTGTCGAGACCCCGCCGCCGCCGATCAAGCCCAAGGACGGTGTGTAGAAGGGGAGCCATGCGGCGTAGAAGTTGGCGCGAAACGAACCGCCGCTGCTGGCGAACGGATTATCGTTCGTTGTCGAGGCCGGAGTCGGTGTGGCTCCGCCTGCCGTGGTCGGCGTGGTTGGCGTAGTGGGGGCCGTGCTTTTTGCCGGTGTGTAAGCGTAGCGCAGATCGGCGAAACTGGAGAAGCGCAGCGACCAACGGCTGGCTGCCGAGATCGCGAGCTCCGGCTTGATCTTCCAGGAGCCGTCGTTCTGGAGAATAAAGGCCGAACCGAGGTCGACGGCGAGAGAGTTCCGTTCGATGACAAGGACCTGCGCCTGTCGGACCGGGGGGCGTGTGGTCTGGTCCGCGGTGGGGTCAGTGGTGAAAAAGATGGTCACCCAGCCGTTCCGTTTCAAGACCTGCGCCAGGGCGTCGTCGCAGAGGGGCTCCAGACTGGTGGATAAGCCGTCCTTATTTCCCTGTAAGCGACCGATCCAAAGTGGATGGTGGTCGGGCAACCAGTTCGTTGGCGATTTTGTGCAGGCGACTCGACAGCCGCACTTGTCCGTCCAAGTTTTGCGGGCTTTGGCCACGGCTGCCTGATCTACCAGCGGTTGCTGGCTCAGGCTGTCACTGGGGCCGCCACTGGAAACCGGCCAGATCTCCACTTGGTAGCTCTGTGGCGGGTCAACAGTTGTGTTGAGCCTTACGCCTGCGTAGCTGAGCCACTGGAACGTGAAGGCGGTAGGTTTGCTACTGTCCGCTAGATGTTGATCGACTTTTTCCGCCAGCGCGTCGACCTTTGAGCTCAAGGTGTCGAGCGTTGTATTCTTTGGCGGGCCCTTCGGCGCGTCGCCCTCCGCCCATGCCTGGACGCCAAACGCCGCCGTCGCAATGCAGAAACAGATGATGGCGGTGGTCCGCCAGAACTCTCTTGATGCCGCGCGCATTGTCCCCTCCTTCAGGTTGTGCGTCTCCTCGGATGTGAGGAGGTCCATGGCAGGTAGACGGACGCACCGGCAATCTTCTGGAATTCTCCAACGCCGAAGGGCTCGGCTTCCGGTAAGATGCCGTCCTGACCCTGGCACCTTCCGCCGTGGGCCGGCCGGCGCAGTCCCCGACGTCAGGTCCGCTGGACCGCGGCACGGCTCCGAAGGTAGTCGTCGGACGAGGCTCGACAGATCTGATCGACCGCCCGCATCCAGGCAAAATCCGCTTCCGCCGAGGCGACGAGACGCGTTCGCAGCAGGCGATCGAGGCCAGGAAGGCTTGGCGCGGCCCCTCCTCCAAGGGCCACCCGAACCGTCGAGCTCGGCGACGCGCAACCAATCGCATGGCACGTCCCCCCCGGGGGCTTATTTGGCAGGGGCGGCGGGAGGAGGGCCCTCCCGCCGTGCGGGGAAACGAGGGGCTGGGACCGGCCGCTCAGAACTGCGACCAGAGGAACTGGTTCGTGACCTCGTGGTGGAACTGCACCTCCGAGGCCTTGATGTGGGTGCCGAGGGCCTTGGGGCAGCGTTCGGCCTGGGCAAGCTTGAGCTCGGCGAACTTGGCATGCACCTCCTCCCCCATCACCTCCTGCATGAACCGGCTCCCCTTGAACAGCCGGATCGCGTCGTAGATGTTGTCCGGCAGGAAGCGGGTGCGCGGCCGCTTGTCCGTCTCCTCCTCGCTCTGAGGACCTTCGAGCCCGGTCCTGAGCAGGGTGTAGATAGCCATGTACGGGTTGGCGTCGGGAGCGATGGAGCGCACCTCGACGCGTGCCGAACGCTCGTTGCCGAGGGGGATGCGCACCATGGAGCCACGGTCGATGGCCGAGGCCTTGATCTGGTTGGGTGCCTCGAAGTGGGGATCGAGGCGGCGGTACGAGTTGACGCTCGAGTTGAGCGCCAGGCAGATGTCCGAGGCGCTGGCCAGGATGCGGCCGATGAAGCTCCAGCCGGCGGCCGAGAGACCGTCCTTGCCATCCTTCTCGTAGAAGAGATTGGTCGACTGGCGGGTCAGCGAGAGGTTGGTGTGCATGCCCGAACCGTTGATGCCGGTCACCGGCTTGGGCAGGAAGCTCGCCGTCATCCCCAGGCGCGCCGCGACCTGCCGGGAGAGCAGC
>DASYJD010000073.1:0-38026 GCA_035996875.1 Thermoanaerobaculia bacterium | reverse complement strand
GACCTTTGGAGAAACAAGTTATCTCTGGGAGTAGCATACAAATTCAACAAGTCGGTAGCGACGCCTTCGGCGGACGCCCGCCGCGCCGGTAGGAAAGGACAGTCTCGAACTCAAGGTTCGCTACTGCGTGGGGGGCGTCATCACTCCGCCTTGAGGAGTCCCCCGGTTGCTCTTCTTGCCGCCTGTCATCCGCCGGTTTCCCCTCTCATCCACCTCTTCAACCGGCGACTTCAGCCACAGCTTGAGCAGACGCAGGATCTTCCCGTCGGCTACCCGTCGCGCCACGCTCTGCAACAGCTCGGCGTGGGGGATGGTGTCGAAGTACTTCGTCACGTCGGCATCGACGACGTGCTTCTGGCCGCTGTACAGCCGCTCCCGCACCTCGGCCAGTGCATCGTGCGCACTGCGCTCTGGCCTGTAGGCATAGACGTTGTCCTCGAAGTCGGCTTCGAAGATCGGTCCGAGAATCAGCACGACCGCGGTCTGCACCACCCGGTCCCGAATGGTCGGGATACCGAGGGGGCGCTCGCCACCGTCAGGCTTCGGAATCATCACCCGCCGTACCGGTTGCGGACGGTAGGTCTCTTCCACCAGTTCCTGGCGAAGCTCGGCCAGCCACCGGTCCACCCCGTACGATTCGATGTCCTCGAACCGAACCCCATCGACACCGGCCGCTCCGGCATTGGCTTTCGCCTGCCGGTAGGCCCGTTGTAGGGTTTCGGCCCAGAACACCTTGTCGTACAGCGAATAGAACCGGAAGTCTGGCTCCTGCTTGGCCTTCTCATAGAGCTTCTTCCGGAGTCGCTCGACGCTATCGGGTTCTAGACTCATGTCAATCCCGTGTCTCCGCCTCGTTTAAGAAGCATGCCCGAACCAGGGCTCCGTCCCTCCACCGGCATTACCCGGCTTCACCGGTACAATGAGCCCCTCCGACTTCCACAACGGCCCAAGGCTGGCCATTTCAGACCACCCGGTTGATGGCTGCGACCCACCACCGTCATGGATCTCGCACGTTGCCTCGAAGACCTTCTGCGCATGCTGACTCCACTACCCCGGCTGGAGAGAACGAGATCTCGGGTCGGTTGCTCCCCCGCTCCCCAACGGCCTTCCCCTTCAGACTGGAGGGTCGGCTCCAGCGAGAAACTATCGAGGCCTGCTCAGAGTTCACACGACTTTCGGCCTGCGCATTTGCACCTCGGTTGCACCGAGGACTTCCCCGGAGGCTCCAGTGGGCGATCTCTCGCCTCAACTGCTCCAGTGGCTACCGGGCGAACCCACAATTCCCCGGACGGGACTTCCACCCGTTGGCCTTCGAGACCCAGGAGGTCTCTCCGTAATCTGAAACTCAGCTCACGCCAACCTCCTTCCGTGTCGCACAGCCTGACGCTTCTCCTGCAGGCGCTACGAGTTCTTCTTCACCGAGCGCGGCGCCGAGGGCGGACGCCGGACGTCTACGACGCGGACCTCCACCTCGGCTACCCGATGATTCTGGGGCCGGCGACGGTGAACTTCCTCTTCGACGTCTTCAACCTGCTGAATGCCCAGAAGCCCATCCTGCTGGATGAACGCTGGGGCTTCCAGGAGGCGGACAACGCCTCGCCCACGCCGGTCAATCCGGACTATCTGAAACCGGTCTTGCGCACGCCGCCGCGGTCGTTGCGGCTGGGAGTGCGCGTGAGCTTCTGAGGGGGCAGAGCCAGGAGCCTGTGCAGTAGAAACCCAGAGGCAAGGACAAAAGGGACATCAAGAACCGCAAGGATATCAGAGACTACGGTTCCCAATCCGGCATTTTCTTGTCCCGGCTGTCCTTGCAGTCCTTGATGTCCTTGGTTCGGCTCTTCTGCCGCGCAGGCCCCTAGATGAATCTGTCGGAAAACTCCCCACCGGCCCAACGGGCCGGGAGATCCCAGCCCAGGGTTGAGGCCGGAGGCCGATGCCCTGGGGAAAGGGCATATCCCCTCCTTGCGGCCTGACAGGCCGCGAGAGTCTGCACGCGAAGCTGCGCGCAAACGCGAGCGCACTGGAGCCCGCGTGCTCGGTGTCGAAGCGATCTTGTCGCGCGATCCTCAACATCGCCCCGCTTCGCTGGCTCGCTCCCCAGCGCCGCGGGTCCATGCTGCCACCAAGGCTACGAGACAGGCGTTTTACGAGATCTACGCCGCCTTCGTCAGCGTCTTCCGGGAAGCCTCCGAGCGACTGAGGCGCGGTGACCGCAACGCGTCTTTCCCCGCCGGTGTTAGGCGCTCTACCGCACATCGATCGACAAGATCGACGGCCACCTATCTGTGCCCACCGCCTGTGCGATCTTATCCACGACCTCCATGCCTTCTTGGACCTCGGCTAGAGGACTGTACAGACCATTCAGGTATGGCGCGTCACCCGTTGTTATAAAGAAGTGCCAGCTCTCGCGCAGCGGGTTGCCTCTTGTTGACATTCCCACAACGCCGCGCCGAAACTGGCAATTTGATAACTCGGGATGTCGATAAGAACTAGAGGACGGATTATCGGAGCGATAGTTTGCTTCGACTAGGACGCCAGGCACTACTCTTCGAAACTGTACAGCGTCATAGAAACCCTCTCCAGCTAGCGAAGCGAAGCGTAGGACGTGTTCCGGCGAGCAATCGGAAAGCAGGCGCAGCTTGATGATTCCAGCTGTCGTATGAAGAACGGCTTCCTTGGGGTCCGTAACCACTCGGCGAGGCGGCATCGGTGTAAAGGATCGTGAGTTGTTGCCATCGCGCTCTAGAACTGGCGGCGGCTGGCGAGTTGTCGGGCCGAGTTGCTCCGAAGACGGTGAATCGGCGATGAACTCTCGTATCGAGTGCTTACCAGTCAGGAACGTAATGATCCCGATCAGGGAAGCAACGGCCCCAATTACCGCCCATAGCTCTTTGCGCATCATGGATTCAAGGTTCCCTGTTCCTTATGGCGCCTAATGGTTGGAAGCTCACAGGCAGCGTCAGCCGTCCCGTGCAGCGCACGGATTAACCGCCTCACCACATGGAAGCGCTCCGCTCCAAGAAGTTTTCAATGCCGTTAGAGTTGACAATCGCAACTGTACGGCACGACTCGGCCGAATGAATTGGTCTTAAACTGCCCACCTTGTGCTGTGACACGACCTCATGCTTCAGGCTGAGACTGTGGTTGTATTGGTAGTAAAGCCACGATACCTCTTTGACTACGTTGCATTCAAGGCCTAGCGTTCCGTCGAGTACATCCGCGCTTGCCAGATCAGCATCACAGATGAAAAGCTTTGCCGTCGTGAAAATCGCTGGCAATATGTATGCTCTCCTGAATTCGCGAAGGTATGGTCGTGCACGGGAGATTAGGCCAACAAAGCCATTGAGCTGTCGAAGTACTTGCGTGACAGCCTCTTCGATTGCTCCTCGCCCTTTATCGCAAGGGTCTCCCTCTTTGCGTGTCTTGAGTTCAAAGGGGATATGATAAAGGTCCCCCCCCTCCGCGGCTATCCACGCCTGCCATGAACTTGTTACCGTCCAAGTTGTTCACTACCTCAACCAAGACTTGGTCAGCCCGATAAGAAGTAACATAGGGCGCCTTGAAGAAGCACCAGTTTGAGAGCTTGGGGTTCGCCCTCTTGCACTCACCTACCAAGTAGGCAGGGTCAAAACGGTGTTTCAGGAGAAAGTCGACATGTGTAGGTTCGCCCCTGACTTCTACGGGGATCTCGACTCCTTCGAGGGCCCATGCCCATCGATCGGCTGCGGACATCTTTTCGATGGCTCAGATTACGGCATACTGGAAGCTAAATCCATGCTGATTCAGCACCTTAGCCAGGTGCTCCTTCGAAACCGTCGCTTCAGGAATACTCTCGTTAAGCATGTGACACTGATTCCTGGCGTCTAACCTTTAAGCGTCTATCCGAGATCCTCCCACGAAACATCCCGGAGTCCCCGCAGGTTCCGGGAGGATTTCGGATAGACGTAGGTTTGAACGAAGCCGCGGGGGAGTCCGAGGCGGTCCTATGGGATTCAACCCCTCGCAGGCGCTTCACGCGAGGCCCTGCCGGCCTGCACACCCACCCGACAGCCGTCATGTGGCTTTCAGGGGACCGCTCAGCGAAGGGTTCTGCCGCATGCCCAGGTTCCTCAACCGTGATTTCGTGTCGGTGAGTATACCGCAGCAGCCCGTCAAGAAACACCACTCCTCGGCTCCGCGGTTGAGCAAATAAATATTGGAATCGAGCTATGAAGGATTGGTTCATCGCGGCGGAGCCCTCGGCGCCCGGGCCGGCGCTGCAAACCGAAGCAGCCAGGCTTTTCGCGGTGTGGAGATTACGCCCAGGCAAGCCGCCTGGGGGCCAGGGACCTGCCGGCGCCTGATTGCTTCTCCGGATAGGCACAGCCAGGGAGGGTGGCCGGACCGTCCCGCTGGCTCATCGGACATGGCAGCCGGACGCCGTACACGGCGTCCCGATGGGCGTACACATCGTCTCGATGGACACGGCATTTCAGCCATTGGACCGACATATCGTCACGATGGACGTGGCATTTTAGCCGTTGGACCGACACATCGGCGCGATGGATACGGCATTTTAGCCGTTGGACCTGTAAATCGGGCCGATGGACGTGGCATTTCAGCCGATGAGCGGGCCCATCGAGCCGGCAGACGCGTCCACCGAGGCGTTGAGCGCGTCCATCGAGCTGCCGGACACGGCCGTCGAGATGCCTGGCTTCGCAACCGCGGCCTCAAACCTCAAACCCCGGGCCAACGGTCTCGCGGCCTTCCAGGGCCGGCCACTGGCGTCATGTCTGGTCGTAAAGAGTGCCGACGAACCGTTGCTGCCTCTCGCTCCGGTCTTTCTAGCTCGGCACGGTCGCCAGCGCGCCGCGGATCTTCGCCGCCAGGCGGTCGGCCGAGAAGGGTTTCTCCAGGAAGTCGTACTCCCCTTCCAGGATGCCGTGGCGCACCACCACGTTGTCGGTGTAGCCGGACATGAAGATCACCCGCATGCCGGGGCTACGGGCGCGCAGACGCTCGACCACCTCCGGACCGCTCATGCCCGGCATCACCACGTCGCAGATCGCGAGGTCGATCTGGCCGCCCCTCGCCTCCAGGGCGGCGAGGGCTTCTTCGCCGTTGGCGGCGGTGGCCACGCGGTAGCCCAGGGCTTCGAGCACGCCATGGGTGGCGCTGCGCAGCTCGTCGTTGTCCTCCACCAGCAGGAGCGTCTCGCCGCCGCCAATCCGCCATGCCGCGGCGGGCGTCGGGGCCTGGATCGTAGCGGCCTCGTGCGTCCGCGGCAGGTAGATGCGGAACGTCGTCCCCTGCCCCACCTCGCTGTAGACCGCCACGTGGCCGGCGTTCTGCTTGACGATGCCGTAGACGGTCGCAAGGCCCAGGCCGCGGGCCTCCGTCCCCTCCTTGGTGGTGAAGAAAGGCTCGAAAATGCGGTCGCGGATCTCCGGCGCGATGCCGGTGCCGCTGTCGGAGAAGGCGAGCAGGACGTACTCCCCGGCCTGTACCGTGGGGTTGTTGCGCAGGTAGTCCGGGCCGAGGGTGGCGTTCGACGTCTCGATCGTCACCTTGCCGCCGCGCGGGCTCGCCTCCCGCGCGTTGACCAGCAGGTTGACGACGATCTGCTCCACCTGCGTCGGGTCGACCCGAGTCCGCCAGAGGTCGTCCGCCAGGAAGGTTTCGAGTTGTAGATCCTCGCCGATCAGCCGCTTCATCATGCCGCGCAGCCCCTCGACCACCTCGTTGAGGTCGATGACCTGCGGCGCCACAGGCATCTGCTTGCTGAAAGCCAGCAGGCGACGGATGAGGGCCGTGATCTTGCCGGCCGTGGCGATGACCATCTCCATCTTGGCCCCCACCCGGTCGCCCGGCGGGGCCTTCATCAACACCAGCTCGCACTGGCTGGTGATGGCGTTGACGTAGTTGTTGATGTCGTGCGCGAGGCCCCCGGCGAGCCGGCCCACGGCCTCCATCTTCTGCGCCTGGACGAGTTGGGCTTCGCTGTGGCGCAGGGCCGCCTCGGCCGCGCGGCGATGCCGCTCGCGGCTCCACATGCCGGTCGCGGCGATGGCGATGAGGACGATCCAGGCCGCCAGCAGCGCGCCGAGCAGCAGGCGGCTGTGCGCTTCGTCGCGCTCCATTTGGAGGTCGATGGCCTGCTCCAGAGCCCGGGCCTCGCCATAGAGCCGGAAAAAGAGGCGGTCGAAGGCGTCGTCGGCGGCGGTGCCGACCCCCACGGCCTCGCCGCGGCCGATCCCATCCTGGCGGCGGCGCGCGCTCACCCGCATCTCGTGGATGCGGCCCTGCAGGATCGTGGCTTGCCGGCGCAGCCCGGGATCCTCCAGTGGCCGGAGACCAGGCAATGGGGACCCGGGCCGCCCTCCCTCCAGCATGGCCCGCACCACCCCTTCGGCACGGTCGAAGTCGCGCCAGACCTCGGCTAGATGGGGGCTGGCGTCGCCGGTGAGGAACTCCTCCAGCCACAGGTGGGCCATGGCGGTATCCGTCTGGATCTCGCTGGCGGCGCGGATGAGGGCCGTGTCCTGGGCGATGAGCCGCGTGCGCAGCACGTCGGTGCCGATCCACAGGACGACCGACACGATCCCCAGGACGAGGATCGCCGCCGGCATCCGGATGGCCGGCGGCCCTTCAGCTCCGCTCGCTCTTGAGAACGTAGCCAACTCCCTTGAGGGTGTGCAGTAACCTGCCGTCGCGGTCGCCGCGCTCGCCGTCGATCTTCTTGCGCAGCCGGTGGATGGTGACGTCGATGACGTTGGCCAGCGAGTCGAAAGAGTCGTCCCACACGTGCTCCGACAGCTCGGTGCGGGAGATGGCCTGGTCCTTGTGGGTGAGGAAGTATTCGAGCAGCGCGAACTCCTTGGGCGACAGCTCGAGCTCGCGGCCGTCCACCGTCACGCGACGGGCGGCCCGGTCCATCGTCAGATCGCCGGCCGATAGCCTCGACTGGAGGGGCTTCGCCCGGCGCCGCAACAGGCTGCGCACGCGGGCCAGGAACTCGGGGAGCGAGAAGGGCTTGGTGAGGAAATCGTCGGCACCGGTGTCCAGCCCGTCGACCCGGTCGTGGATCTCCGAGCGGGCGGTCAGCATCAGCACCGGCATGTCGCGGCCCGAGCGGCGCCAGGCGCGCAGCAGCTCGATGCCGGTGGGGGGCGGAATGGTCCAGTCCAAGACCACGAGATCATACTCGTTGACCGCCGCCAGCTCCGCCGCCGTCTCGCCGTCGCCGGCGTGATCGACGGCGTAGAACTCCCCCTCCAGGAGCTCGACCAGAGCCTCTGCGAGAACCTCCTCGTCTTCTACGACCAGGACTCTCAAAAGCTGATCACCTTCTGAATAGTGTGTCACGGCAGGTGGATTCCAGGACAGGGGAGAGCCGGAAGCTGTAATCCTCCGGTAAGGAGCGCCTCGATAGTCTTACGCCTACGCACCTTCGAGTACGATCAAGGAGCGAGCAAGGAGCCAGTCTCATGATGCAGCTCACTTCCGGAAGCTTCGCCTGCCGGAGCGGATGTTTCCTCGCGATGCTCGCAATGTTTGCGAGTTTCGCCATGGCCGGCCCGGCCCGGGCGGCGGATCCGGCTCCGGCCGGTGACCAGAAAATCGTTCAGGACGGGATCTCGGTCGAGATGAAGGTCGAGCCGGTGAACGGCAAGCCGGGCCCGGTCGTCGAAGGGCAGGAGGTCCGGGTCCGCCTCAAGATCACCGACAAGCTCACCGGCAGCCCACTGACCGGGCTCTATCCCGGCGGCTGGATGGACCGAGCGAGAGCCCGCAAGGGGCCGGGGCAGGAGATCCCCGTCGACTGCAAGAAGAAGGTGGAGTCGTTCGTCGGCGATTCCATGCTCTCCCGGCCCGAGATCGACCTGAACACCTACTACGTGTTGGCCCTGAACGAGGACGCCTCGATCTCTGTCGTCGATCCTCTCTTCGGCTACGGCAACAGCAAGCTGCTGACCATGATCTTCCTGAAGAGCCCGGGCGAGGATTGGGTGCTGTCGGCCGACGGCGAGCGGCTGTTCGTCTCCATGCCCGATTCGGGTAGCGTCGCCTTGGTGGAGACCGCGAGCTGGAAGGTCCAGGGGGAGATCGCGGCCGGCCCTCACCCCCGCCGCCTCGCCCTCCAGCCCGACGGCCAATACCTCTGGGTGGCGACCGACACCGGCGTCTCGGTGCTCAATACCCACACCCAACGAAAGGTGGCGGACCTCGCCACGGGCCAAGGCGGCCACGACCTGACGTTCAGCGACGACAGCCGCTTCGCCTTCGTGACCAACGAGACGGACGGCACGGTCTCCGTCCTCGACACGGGCAAGCTCGCGAAGCTTCGGGACGTGCCGGTGGGCGTCCGCCCGGTGTCCCTGTCCTGGTCGACGCAGGCCAAGGCGGTGTACGTCACCACCGCGGGCGACGGCACGATTGTGGCCGTCGACGCCCGGAACCCGAAGCCGGTGGCCCGCATGGCCTCGACTCCCGGCCTCGGACAGATCCGTTTCGCTCCCGGCGGGCGCCTCGCGTTCGCCGTCCACACCGTCGCGAACACCGTCCTCATCATCGACGCGGCGAGCAACCGCATCATCCAGACGGCCGACGTCGAGAAGGAGCCGGACCAGTTGGCCTTCAGCGACGAGCTCGCCTACATCCGCCACCGCGGCAGCGACACGGTGCTGATGATCCCCTTGAAAACAGTGGGCGAGCCCGGCAAGCCGGTGGCGGTGATCGACTTTCCCGGCGGCCAGCATCCGCCCGGCCAAATGACGCGGCCGACGCCGGCCGCCGGCATCGTGCAGGCCCCTGGCGCCAGCGCCGTGCTGGTGGCCAATCCCCAGGACCAGGTGATCTACTTCTACAAAGAAGGCATGGCCGCCCCCATGGGGCACTTCAACAACTACGGCAAGCAGCCCCGGGCCGCCCTGGTGGTGGACCGCAGCCTGCGCGAGGTCCAGCCGGGTGTGTACGAGACCACGGCGACCATGGCCGGCGCCGGCGACTACGAGCTGGCGCTGTTCGTCGACTCGCCCAAGCTGGTGCAGTGCTTCCCGGTGAAAATCGCGACGGATCCCGTGCTGGCCGCCGCGCGCAAGCCGGTGCTCGGCGTCGAGCCGGTCGGCGATACCACCAACGTGGCCGTCGGCACGGACGTGGCGGTCCGCTTCAAGCTCACCGATCCCGGCAGCGGCGCGCCGCGCACCGGCCTCAAGGACGTACGCATGCTCACCTTCCTCGCGCCGGGCCGCTGGCAGCAGCGGCAGTGGGCCGCCGAGGTCGGCCAAGGCGTTTACGAGGTCAAATTCAAGCCGCCCCAGGAGGGCATCTACTACGTTTTCGTGGAGGTGGCCTCCGCGGGATTGTCGTTCCAGAAATCGCCATATATGGTTCTCTCCGCGGAGACCCAGAATAGCCCGGCCTCACAGGGAGGAGCCCGCTGAAATGAAGACCCTGATCGCTTCCCGATTTTTCGCCCTCGCCCTCGCAGTAGTCATCCTGCTGCCCGCCGCCGTCAAGGCGGCGCCGCCGGAGGCCCAGCCGCTCGACAGCCTCAAAGTTCCCGACGTGGCGCTGGTCGACCAGGACGGCAAACCCGTGCATTTCTACTCCGACCTGGTGAAGGGCAAAGTGGTGGCGATGAACTTCATCTTCACCTCCTGCACCACCATCTGTCCGCCGATGGGAGCCAACTTCGCCCGGCTCCAGAAGCTCACTGCCGGCAAGAACGTTCACCTGATCTCCGTCTCCGTCGATCCCGGCGTCGATACGCCCGAGCGCCTGAAGGCCTGGGCGGGAAAATTTGGCGCCGGCCCCGGCTGGACGCTGGTCACCGGCGACCGCAACGAGGTCATCCGCCTGCTCAAGGCTCTGGGCGTCTACACCGCGGCCATCACCGAGCACTCACCGCTCGTGCTGCTCGGCAACGATGCGGGCCACCGCTGGACGCGGGCCTACGGCCTGGCGGCTCCGGCCAAGCTGGCCGAGCTGATCGAGCAGATTTCACCGGCAGCGGTCGCGACGAAGGAGCCCCGGCCATGAAAAGACGAGTCGCTTTCGCAATCGCGCTCTGCGTGACGGCCTTTGCCGCCGCCCAAGCTCAGCAGGCGATTCAGCCGGCGGTCGAATCTCCCGGCCACCAATACTTCGGCGACGTCAAGCTGATGAACCAGGACGGCCAGGAGATGCGCCTCTACTCCGACCTGATGCAGGGCAAGACGGTGGTCATCAACGTCATGTTCACCACCTGCACCGGCGCCTGCCCGGTGATGAGCGCCACCATCGAGAAGATCCAGACCCACCTGGGCGACCGGGTGGGCAAGGACGTGCGCCTGGTCTCGATCTCCGTCGATCCGGTCCACGACACGCCGGCCAAGCTCAAGGAGTACGCCGCACGCTTCCACGCCGGGCCCGGCTGGTACTTCCTCACCGGCTCGAAAGAGAACGTCGAAGCCGCCCTGCGCAAGTTTGGCCAGTGGGTGGACCAGCCCACGGACCACCAGACCCTGTTCCTCATCGGCAACGAGCGCACGGGCCTGTGGAAGAAGGCTTTCGCCCTGGCGCCCATGGACCAGCTCTTCCCCATCGTCGACAGCGTGGTCGATGACAAGGGGCAGGGATGAAATTTTTCGGGGGCGGCAGATGCCACGCCGCCCTCGTCCCTGCCATCTTCTCCGTCCTTTTTCTTCTCGTTCTACGCCCCGCCTCTCCCGAGGATTCCAAGCCACAGCTCGAGCGGGGCCGGCAGATCTATCTCGAGGGCACCAGCCCCTCGGGTAGCGAGATCACCGCCGTGATGAGCGATGCCGGGGTCGAGGTGCCCGCCTCGGCCGTGCCCTGCGCCGGCTGCCATGGCCGCGATGGCAAGGGCAACCCGGAAGGCGGCATCTCGCCCTCGGACCTCACCTGGACAGCGCTCACCCGGCCCTACGGGGTGATCCACCCCGGCGGCCGAAAGCATCCGCCTTACGACGCCAAGCTCCTCAAGCGGGCCATTGCGCTGGGCATCGATCCGGCGGGTACCGTGCTGCACGTGGCCATGCCGCGCTTCCGCATGAACCTGAAGGACATGGACGACCTGCTCGCCTACCTGCGGCAGCTCGGCACCGGCACCGACCCCGGGGTGAGCGAGACGGCGGTGCGGATCGGCGTGGTGCTCCCCCCAGCCGGCGGCCCCCTCTCCGGGCTGGGCAAGGCCGTGCGCGCCGCTCTCACGGCGCGTTTCGAAGCCGTCAACAAGGACGGCGGAATCTACGGCCGCCGCATCGAGCCGCGCTTTTTCGACGGCGGCGCGCCCGCCGACCAGCGCCGGGCCTGGACCTCCGACTTCCTCCAGCGCGAGGAGGTGTTCGCCGGCCTGTCTCCGTTCTTTTCCGGCGCCGAAACCGAGATGGCCTTGCTGTTTCAGGAGAAGCAGGTGCCGGTGGTAGGGCCGTTCACCCTTCATCCCAGCGAGGCGTTCCCGCTCAACCGCTACGTCTTCTATCTCCTGCCGGGGATCGAGGCGCAGGAGAAGGCGCTGACCGTCTTCGCCCAGAGCGCGGGATGGCCGCCGCCCCGGACGCTCGCGGCGGGCCCGGTGACTCCCGTTGAGGTGAGCCGCCTGGCGGCCGAGAAGGCCGATACCCTCATCTTCCCCGGCTCGGGCGCCGAGGCGGTGGCCCTGTTGCAGACGGCGGACCGCCTCGGCTGGCATCCGCGCCTCCTCGTCACCGGCGCCGCGGCCGACAACGCCCTCTTCGGCGCGCCCGCGGCCTTCGACGGCAGGATTTTCGTCGCCCTCCCCTCGCCGCCCGGCGGGCCGGGGGGCGAGACGGCCACGGCCTACCGTTCCCTCGGCCCCCTGCCGGCGGACAACCTCTCCGCCCAATGGGCCGCTCTGGGCGCCGCCGAGGTGTTGATCGAGGGCATGAAGCGCGCCGGCCGCGACCTCAGCCGCGAGAAGCTGGTGGACCAGCTCGAAAGCCTGCGCGGCTTCGCCACCGGCTACTCGCCGCCGGTCACCTACGGCCCGGCCCGCCGCCTGGGCGCGCGCGGCGCCTATGTGATGAAGCTCGATCTGCGGGCGAAGAGCTTCATCCCTCAAGGCGGCTGGGTGGAAGCGGAATAAGCTTTCCAATCTGCGATCGAAGATTTTCGCATCTCTCCGTTTCTGTAATGCCGCCGTAAGGTCCCCCTCCGTAATCTCTCCTCCGTACCTGCTGTACCAGCGCCGGCAAATCTGGATAGCCCCGAGGCTCTCTAGCGATGATCTCGGCGAATCAAGGAGGAGAGAAAGATGGGAACGTTGCGTCGTCTTCTATCCGTAGGATTCGTGACCTTGGGGCTCGCCCTGATGGTCGCGCCGTCCGCCCATGCCCAGGACGCCCCGGTCGGCTGTGCCGCGGTGACCTATGCCAACGTGGTAGCCCTCGACCAGCCGTGGTCGTGGAACCGCTTCGGAGCGATCGAGCCTCAGGGCATGATGTATGCCCTGCGCCGCGACGTCGTTCCCACGTCCGATGCGGACGGCCTGCCGGACCCCGGGGTGGCCTACACCCTCAGCGCCGGTCAGGTGACGCTACGCCGCGACAAGCGCCCGCGGCCGCTGGTGCTGCGGGTCAACGCCGGCGACTGCCTCCACGTCCACTTCACCAACCTGCTGTCGCCGACGGTGCAGAGCGACCGGGACGAGCAGCCGGCGACGCGCAATGCCTCGATTCACTTCATCGGCCTGGAAGCGGTGAAGAGCATCGCCGACATGGGATCCAACGTCGGCCAGAACCCGGCATCGGGCAACGGCATCGTGGCCCCCAACGGCAGCACCGACTACTGGCTGTACGCTTCCAAGGAAGGAACCTACGTTTTCTATAACACCGGCGCCATGGTCGGTGGCGAGCACGACGCGGGGAGCATTTCCGCGGGGCTCTTCGGTGCCGTCGACGTCGAGCCGGCGGGCACGGTCTGGTACCGCAGCCAGGTGACCCGCGACGACTTGACCCTCGCCCGCACCGACGCCACGACCGGCACCTCCGACACCTTCCCGACGATCAATTATTCCGCCGTCTATCCGTCGACCCACCGCTACGCCGGCCTGCCCATTCTGGCCATGAAGCGAGGCAACGAGATCGTCCACTCCGATCTCACGGCGATCATCTCCGGGCCGGCCGGGTCGGGATACCTGATCCCGGGAATGGTCAGCACCAAGACCAACCCGAACCGGGATCAACCCTTCCGTGAATTCACCATCATCTTCCACGACGAGACGGCCGCCGTGCAGGCGTTCCCTCAGTTCGAGAGCGACAACCTCCACTTTACCCTGCAGAGCGTACGCGACTCCTTCGCCATCAACTACGGCACCGGCGGCGCCGGCGCCGAGGTCCTGGCCAACCGGGTGGGAGTCGGCCCGGCCCGCGACTGCCCGGAGTGCAAATACGAGGAGTTCTTCCTCTCATCCTGGGCGCTGGGCGACCCCGCCATGGTGGTGGACAAGCCGGCCAACGCTCCCTGCACCCAGGCCCAGCTCCAGGCCGGCACGCCCGGCTGCTACACCACGAACGTGTCCAAAGCCACCATCGCTTTCTATCCGGACGATCCGTCGAACGTTTATCACAGCTATATGTCTGATCACGTGAAGTTCCGCAACCTTCACGCCGGCACCGACGATCACCACATTTTCCACTTGCACGCCCACCAGTGGCTACATACGCCCTACAGCGACACTTCGTCCTACAAGGACAGCCAGTCCATCGGCCAGGGCGCGGGCTATACCTATGAGATCGCCTACGGCGGCAGCGGCAACCGCAACAAGACGGTGGGCGATTCGATTTTCCATTGCCATTTCTATCCCCACTTCGCGCAAGGGATGTGGAGCCTCTGGCGCACGCACGACGTGCTGGAGCTGGGCACCAGGCTGGACGCCAACGGCCGCCCGGTGGCCGGCGCAAGGGCCCTGCCCGACAACGAGATCGCGACCGGCACGCCCATCCCCGCCGTGGTCCCCATTCCCGTCCTCGCCATGGCGCCGGTGCCAGGGCCGGTGTCGATCGTCGCCGGCCAGGTGGTGCTGCCCGCGACGCCGACGGTCAACCCCGGCTATCCGTTCTTCATCCCCGGCTTGGCCGGCCGGCGGCCGCCCCATCCGCCGCTCGATTTCGCGGTCGATCCGGGCAGCGGTCTGCCGATCGACGGCGGCCTGCCGCGCCACGTCGTGGTCAGCGGCGCAGCCTCCCACTCCGAGACCCGCTACAACTTCGAGAAGACCCTTCAGACGATGACGGTCAAGTGGCTCTCCGAAGCCGGCGAGCCGATCGAGAAAGTGGCGATGAAGTTCCACGCCCAGGCCGCCGGCTTCGCCACCGTGACGCCGCTCGGCGCCCCGGCGACCTTCAAGGTCAACGGCCATCCGGCTCAGCCGGGCGCTCCCTACGCCGACCCGTGCTTCGACGACGCCGGCAACGCCATCACCAACCTGCGCCGATACAAGGCCGCGGACATCCAGCTCGACATCAAGCTCAACAAGGCGGGCTGGCACTACCCACAGTCCCGCATGCTCGCCCTGTGGGGCGACGTCGGCAGCCTGCTCGCCGGCACCAAGGCGCCGGAGCCGTTCTTCTTCCGCGCCAACAGCGGCGAGTGCATCGAGTACTGGCACACCAACCTGGTACCCAACACCTACCGCGTCGACGACTTCCAGGTGACGACACCCACCGACGTCCTCGGCCAGCACATCCACCTCGTGAAGTTCGACGTCACCTCCTCGGACGGCAGCGGCAACGGCTGGAACTACGAGGACGGCACCTTCGGCGGCCAGGAGGTGCAGGAGCGCATCTGCGCCATCCGCCAGGCCCAGCCCGGCCGCTGCGGCGAGCTGAGCACGGCCACCTGCACCTTCGGCGGCACGGCGACCACCAATTGCCCCGTGCCGAAGGTTCACCCCTACTTCAACCAGTTCCAGGACGCCGACTGCGACGGCAAAAACGACTTCCTGGGCGCGCAGACGACCGTGCAGCGCTGGTGGGCCGACCCCATCACCAATCAGGACGGCACCAACCGTACCCTGCGCACGATCTTCACCCACGACCACTTCGGCCCTTCCACCCACCAGCAGACGGGCCTCTATGCCGGCCTCGTCATCGAGCCCACCGGCACCTCCTGGTTCCACAACGAGTCCGGCGTGCAGCTCGGCACCAACAGCGGGCCCGCCCTCAACAACGACGGCGGCCCGACCTCCTGGCAAGCCGTCATCTCCAGCACCACCATCAAGAACAACTGGCGTGAGTTCATGATCGAGTTCGCCGATTTCCAGCCGGCCTACACGCCCGGCGGCCCGACCTGCCCGAACAAGAGCGCCGAGATCGGTTGGATCGATCCCGGCCGCGCCGTCAACCCGCCCGGCCGCGTGGAGATCGGCCTGCCCGACCTCTACGCCAAACCCGCCCAGTGCCCCGTGCCCGACGGGCACACGGCCTTCCTGGCGCCGCCCTGTCCCGAAGCCGTCGCGGCCGACGACACCGGTATCGAGTCGGTCAACTACCGCAACGAGCCCGTCGGTCTGCGGGTTCGCAACCCCGTCACCAACACCCAGGCTCCCGGCCTGCCGGGCGACCTCTCCTTCGTCTACCAGTCGCGCACCGACCGCGCCGATACGGCGTTCAACGTGCAGCCGTCGTTCTATCCGCCGTTGACCACCGGCCTGCAGCCCGGCGACCCGTATACGCCTCTGCTCCGCGCTTTCGAAGGCGACCAGGTCAAGGTCCGCGTGCTGGTGGGAGCGCACGAGGAGTCGCACAACTTCACCGTCCACGGCGTCAAGTGGCTCTTCGAGCCGGACGACAAGGATTCGGGGTACCGCAACTCACAGATGGCCGGTATCTCCGAGTGGTTCGACTTCGAGATCCCTCGCGTGCCCAGCCTCACCGACGGCACGTCCGCCGACTTCCTCTACAAGCCCAGCGCCGGCACGGACTCGCAGTGGGTCGGCAACTGGGGAATCATGCGCATCTACCGCAACGACAGCACCGCGACGCCGTCGACCGCCAAGTTCTCCCTGGTGCCGCTCAGCACCTTCAACCCGGCCGCCAAGTCGCCGACTCCGGACTCCACCTTCGCCACGATCACGTCCAGCCAGGCCCGTGCCGAAGGAGTGCCGGGTGGCGACGTCGACCCGGCGTCGCCCGTGCCCATTAGCGGCGAGGCTACGGTCGGCACCCCGAAGAGCGCGATCGCCGGCAAGGCCACCACGGCCGCGACCGGCGGCACCATCGCCATCGCCTGCCCGACCACGGCCAAATACCGTGCCTACGAAGTCACCGCGGTCTCGGCCGCGGAGGTCCTGCAGAGCGATCCCATCGGACTGCCGGGCCTCGTCTACAATCCGCGGCCGGCGTCGGTGACCGGCCCCAACGGCACGTTCTCCGGGCCGCTCTTCGATCCCACCGCCATCATGTTCGTCTTCACCTCCGACCTCACCTATTCGGGTGTGCCGGCACGCCCGCGGCTCAACCTCGGCGTCCGGCGCGAGCCGATCATCCTGCGCGCCAACTCGGGCGACTGCATCAAGGTGACACTGCACAACGACATCACGAGCAAATACGCCGACGCTCCGGGCTACAACGGCGTTACCATGCTGGTCGAGAAATTCAACGAGAACGACGTCGTACCTTCGCGGGAGGTCAGCCTCCATCCACAGCTCGTCTTCTATGACGTGCAGCGGAGCGACGGCTCGAACGTCGGCCTCAACCCGACCTTCGGCAAACAGACCGCCGGACTGGGCGAGACCCGCACCTACTACTGGTATGCCGGCGACGTGCAGGCCACCACGGTCACGCCCATCGAGTACGGCGCGACCGGCCTCACCTCGGCCGATCCCATCAAACACAGCAACAAGGGCCTCATGGGTTCGCTCATCATCGAGCCGCCCACCGCCACCTGGGCGCTGGATCAGGACTCCAACCTGAAGACCACCCGCGCCTCCGCGACGGTCAGCTCGACCACGGGCGCCTTCAGGCCCTTCCACGAATTCGCCTTCGTGGTTCAGGACGACGTCAACTTCCAGTACTCGGGAGGAGCGCCGGTGCCCAGCCTGGTCACCGACGACGACTCGAATGCCAGCGGCCAGAAGGCGGTCAACTACCGCGCCGAGCCGCTCTGGTACCGGGCCGGCTGGGGACCGGAGACGCCCATCACCGGCAACGGGCCGGGCTTCCGCACCCGCCAGTTCACGCAGTTCGACCAACTGCTCCACAACAGTTGGGTGGGCGGCGATCCCGAGACGCCGGTCTTCCAGGCCAAGTCCGGCGAGGTCCTCCGCTTCCGCGTCGTCTTCCCGGCCGGCCACACGCAGGCACACGTCTTCGAAGCCTTCGGACACCCGTGGCTGGAGCGGCCCTACGTCACCGGCTCGAATTCGACGCAGATCGGCCTCAACACCACGTCGGAGATGTTCGGCACCCGTGGTGGCGTCGGCCCCTCCGATCACTTCGACGCCCTCGTTCAGGACGGCGCCGGCGGCAAGTTCAGGATCACCGGCGACTACCTCTACAAGGACTACCCGGGCCCGCGTCTCGACGCCGGCATCTGGGGACTCCTGAGGATCGTGCCGTAAGAGAAAACAGAAGCTCCATGCAGTAGATCCGTCACTCCGGCGGCCGGCTCCTCCCGGCCGCCGCTTTTTTTGGGCTCGGCTTTTTGCCGGACAAGTGCCCCTTCATAGTTAGGCGCCAACCTGCGGCCATTGTCGCCTGAAAGCAGCGATGAGCGGCTCCTCGGGCAGGCCTGCACGAACGTAGAACATGCAGAAATACCAGATTGCCTCATCTGGGCCCTCCGGCGTAGGGAGAAAGAACGCAAAGAGCGCCGCCCTGACTGCGGCACCATCGGGCGTAATGCCCATTGAGTCAAACTCGATTGATTCCCAAAGCCGCACCCGAAGCTTTACCAAATCTTGCTCTGGGGGCAGCTCAATCCCACGCGCTTTCAGGCACTCTTGAACACATGGAGGCAATTGGTCTTGGATCGAATAAAGCGCATCGTAGATGAAGCACTGCGCGCGGAGCCACTCTTCCGCAGAGTCGAGATCTGCGTCAGTCGTTGCAATGAGTTGATCTGCCAGCGTCGGTTGCATGGCGCCTAAGGCTGTTGGGCTTGGCCGAACCAAAGTCTCCCGATCTCGTATGGATATGGCCCTTACAGAGGTTCCAGACAAGTCGGCTTCGCGCAACACTGCGCAGCCTTCCTTCATTCTACAACGAACCTGCCGGTCGGTGAATTCGGAGCTTCGGCTCCACGCGAATGGGCAAGGCAAGTTCGTCCCGCTCTGGGAGAACGACGCCGCCGCTGAACCCGAGTTTGCCGAGGTGCGCCGCCGAGTCGCGTCTAAGCTACCTTGAGAGAGGTAAGGGCCTGGCACAAATAACCTGGACTGGTAGCCTACCGGAAAAACTCCTCGCCGGCCCAACGGGCCGGGAGACCTTAGCCCAGGGTTGAGGCCGAAGGCCGATGCCCTGGGGAAAAGGGCATCCCACCTTGCGGCCTGAAAGGCCGCGAGAGTTCTTCTCGCACGGACCGAGGCGCAGAGCCACGACGTCGGCCACCTCAAGAAAGGCTCGAACGACTGGCTGCGCAATCGCGGCCCTCAAACCCCGGGCCAACGGTCTCGCTGCCTTTCAGGCCGCACCGCGTTATCGATCTCCACCCAGGGTATCGGCCTGCGGCCTCAACCCTGGGTTAGCCGTTTCGTTCATGGCACAAACCGGATCTCAGTTGGCTTGTCGGCCGGTGCCGGCCGAAGATGCTTCGGAGCATAAACCGAAGCCGCGATGAGAATAAGCCATATCAGGACTGCAATGGGGCTCAACCACGCACGGCTGTTTCGCCGGCGGTAGCGCTCCCAGCCGGGAAGCGGTTGGGTATCAGTCCCACCGAACCACTTTTCTTCGATTCCGCGCAAATAGGCGGAGATACAAAGCACACGGAAGTGCAGTATGAGCGCACGCAGCCCACCAATCACGGAGATCGGCACCCCAATAAACCATAACTGCTCTGGCACTGATGGGTGCGTAGCGAGCCAAACGTAAAGCGCACCGAGGACGGAAATAACCTGAACCTCGAGCTTCCGTGTGTCCGCGACATGGCTAATCGCCTCCGCGCGGAGCGTCCGGTACTGGTCGAGCTGAATCTCGATGTAGTCAGTAGTCATAAAGGGTGGAGTCCATGATCGGCGTAGAAACGGCAGTAACGGTATTGGCGGTGAGCGGCGGGACCGCGTGATAGAGCGGTATCCGTCCGCTCGAATGCTTGGGTTGGACGGCGAACAATTACCGTCCTGCCTTAGTGGCTGCCGCCTCGATCCAGCTACCGCAGTTCTGGTAGCCACGGTCATTCACCCAATCGTACGTGGGAATTGTTTGCGCCAAGGAGAGCCTTTGCCCTCCCTGCTCTACAAAGATTTGGGAAAACGGGTTAACACCTTGGACGTCAGTGCGCTGGTGCTGATCACGAATGTTATGAATGTAGATCCCCAAGAGGCCATTACCAACCTCATAGCTACGCTGAATCTCATACCTTACGTAAGGCCGAGAGGCAGTCTCCGCACCAATCAGCACGGCTGTCACGGAAGTACCATTCAATTGCTGGTTAATCCACCGCCGGACCGCCTCCTCGCCCTGGCGTTTGATGCTTTCCCATGAGGCAGCGTCCCAGAATCCAGATTGTTCCCGATCACGTCCAACCCAACAGTTCCGGATCTGACCGGCGCGCCAAATGTCGCGTTCATAATGAAAGCTAAAGAAAACCCGTCTTGCCATTTTAGCGACTCCTTATCACTACCCCTACATTGAAGCAGCCGAACGCCTCAGAGGTGAGCGAGCGGGAACCACGTTGCTTGCGGTTTCCGTCCGCTCAACTGCTTGGGTTGGGCAATCCCTCATATCGCTCTATCTGGAACTACCACTCCAATTCGCTTAAAGCTAGAATCCTTGAAGCGCACAACGGCGGCGAAACAGTTGCCCAAAACTCCAAGCTTTGTAATGAGATCGCACCAAGTCGTAAGCTCATCTTCCCAGTGTACTTTGATGAAATCACCAACGCTCTCCGTTCCCTTTGCTTCGAGTCCCCCGAGAATAAACAAAGTCTTATCCTTAGACAATCTTGTACGAGCTATGAGAACGTGATCATAGGTTTTCCGATCAGAGTCATAGGACTCTGACCATTGCTCAAGGGGAAGCGGCTTTCCGGGGTCGCGCTCAGCAATTTGCAGCTTAGGACTTTCACTGTGCGCGTCAGATATTCGAAAGAGATCAGGCTGGGAGCCATTAATTGCCATCGTCAAAGCATTTGATTGCAAGCCTATCGCGATATAGGTACCATAGGAGAGAGAATTTCCATGCAACTGCTCGACAATTTTCTCGTCTGGCTCAAGAACAGGTAGAGGGAGGCCTAACTTGCTAAATATCAGCATGAGGTCGGAGGCGGCTTTGACATCAGCAAGCGCAAACACTTGGTCATTGACCTCACGCATTCTCTTCACCGGCTGTGAGCTGGTTGCATAGCTTTCATTAGGCGTATCCAGTAGTCCTCCTCCCGTCGAAAAGCGGGCAAGAACAATGGCGACCTTGGCAGACTCCTCCTTGTGGCTCTCCTCATCGGGAATATTGAAAAGCTTCTGAAATTGTCTACGTCTATCGTATTTTTGCCATAGAATTCTAATTCCAGAAAAGATCTCTATCATAGCTGCTGCGGCAACTGAAGCTGAAATCCCAATTACTACCTGAGCAAAGCCTCGGAGAAACTTCAAACCTATAGCTTCTCCAGATACATAAGTTGCCGCAACAGACAAGGATAGCGCAATGACGGATACTGCAAATACGTTTTTAAAGCGCGAATGAGGCTCACCCAGTTTTTGGAGCGCCTTCCAAAACCCTAATCTCTTAGCCACCATCTCTCTCCTCGTCGCCGTACTAACGTTCTGAAGCTCACCGGCGGACGATGCACGTCAGTGCGTTGGCCGTCCGGTGGAGCGTAGGGTTAGAGGCCTTTTTCGCTCCCCTTCGGATGTTGCTGGACCAAGTTGTCGTGTCATAAACTCGTGCATATGGGTCAATCGACTCCTCCGTCAGATACCTCCTCATGCTCGAGACATAGGATATTGCTAAGCGATCAAAAAAGCCGACGGGGTAAAGGAGGTGCCACTTTAGCTCGTTGATGTAACTATGATACCAAGGGTCAGTCCGCGATTCACCAAAAACCTCCATGGCATATCCAGGCTTTCGGAACTCATGGACAACGAAGTTCCTATACGAGTAAAGAAGTTTGAAATGTTGAGACTGCTGAATCAGCGTCTGACCTTCCGGAGTCGATGCCCTGGCCTGAAGAACCGACATCTCTACATCTATCTCCGTGGATGGATATCCGTTAGGTGCAAGAGGACTATGCTTCCTAAGAAGGTTCAGCACATACCTCGTCAGGCGACGGTCTAGCGCTCTGGGATGAAGCCGCGCCTCCAGCACGGGCACGCTAACCAATGCTCCTTCACTCCAGGCCCCACTCTCAGCCAAGAATTTGTGGAATCTCAGGGCATTCTGGCTAATGTCTGGATAGCGAACACCAGCCAAGCTATCTACAACAGTTAGATAGAGAATCTTTTGGTGCATCGCGAGATCGATACAACTCTGCTGTCCGTTGCCGTCGCCCGATCGAAGGCCACGGATTTTCTCAATCTGTTCGCGAAAGTACTGGGCGAACCGCTCGATCTTGGCTCTAAATTTCCGTGGCACTGCCTTTCCTCTAACCTTGGACTCACCGTCTAATCACCAGAGACCTCAGCCAGCCATCACAACAACTTTCTGGACTTGGCATCATCACGGCGAGCGGTGACTAGTATCTCTATCCCCTTCTGCTGGAGCAGCTTAGGTATAGACTAGCGCCGAACGGTATTCGCGTCAATGCCATGCGGAATGTCGCATAAGCAAGTGGGCGGATGTAGCTTCGGACTCGTGCTTGAACGACAGAAAGCTGTTGTATACGCCTTTGCGCGGCCTACAACCTGTCGATCGGTTCTGGACACCGAGCACGCCTCTCTCATGTACCTGGTGGCGACGCCTCTCCCCGCCCATTCCTGCCGTTATCGCGGCCCTTCAGGCCGCATCTCCCGGACCTGCTTGGCCCAGGGCGATGCCCTGGGCTCAGGAATCACCACCCTTTGGGCCGTCCTGACTCCGACGCCGCGCGATTCGCCAACTCCCCGACGATGGGAGTGACTCTCTCCTGTCTCGGCAACGCCCGCGACGTAAGGACGACCTGATCGGTAGGACCGGGCCAAAGGTCCGAGATTCCTAAGCCCAGTCCAGCGGGCTGGGTAACGGACCCGTGACCACATCCGGCGCCCCAACGAGTGGCGCCCCCGAGACGCCGGTCTTTCAGGCGAGGACCACCGAAGACCTCCGCTTCCGCGTCGTCTTCCCGGCCGGCCACACGCAGGCGCATGTCTTTGAAGCCTTCGGACACCCGTGGCTGGAGCGGCCCTACGTCACCGGCTCTACAAGGACTATCCGGGCCCGCGTCTCGACGCCGGCATCTGGGGCCTCCTAAGGATCGTGCCGTAAGAACCAACGGGCCGGGAGACCCTAGCCAGGGTCGAGGCCTGTAAGCCATTGACTTAGCACGGCAAGGCGACTTACAGTCGCAGATTGAGGGTGGATTGGGATGAAGCCAAGAGTCTTTCGAACCGGAGGAAGCACGGCCTCTCCTTCGAGGAGGCGGCAGAGATCTTTGCTTCGGGCCAAGAATACTTCGAGCTTTTCGACGAGGTACACTCCGGGTTTGAGGATCGATTCATCGCCATTGGGCCGATCCACCAAGGCCTGGTTCTTGTCATATGGACATCGCGCGACGACGACACCCTTCGGATCATTAGTGCTCGCTGGGCCAACGAGCGCGAACAAGCCCTCTACTATTCTTTTATGGATGAAAGCCGATGACTGAGATTCCGGAGCTGACTGCAGAACAATTCGCCAGGGCCATTCCTGCAAGCGTTCGAAAGCGTCTCATGCTTGGACAATTTGATTCAGGCGAGGACATCGCGGCCCTGAGGCGCTTTGTCGGGCTCACCCAAGCGCAATTCGCTCATGCCATGAGCATCAGCGTCCACACTCTTAGGAATTGGGAGCAAGGCCGACGGCATCCGGAGGGGCCCGCGATCGCTTTGTTGCGCATCGCTGCCAGGCATCCACGGATCATCCGCGAGAACATCGAGAAAATCGAGTCCGCTGCCTGAGCTGAAGAGGGGGCGCCGTTCCGCTGCAAAAAGACCCTGGCTCCTCCTCGGTTGTACAGGCGGCTCGCCGCCCTCCAAGAATGTAGCGGCCCAACCGGCCAGGGGCCGGACAATGGCCGAGAAGAAAGAGGGTACTTTCTTGAGAGAGACGCCCCGTTTCGGGGGGAACCCCCGATGGGGGCGTCTCCGGATCGGCGGCAACGGTCCAAAGGGAAGGGATCGTCCCGACAGAACCAAGTCGGATCAGGGCGACCGAATGCCCGCGGAACCGTTTTTGAGAGATGAGAGGACGTCTCCGCCTCGGAGACACCCTATGTCTGGCACCTCTTCTTGATCTTTTTCAGCGACAAGTCACTAATCGAATTGGTCTCGTGAGTTGCAGATCATATCTAGCTCGGAAGTCGTCCTGGAGACGCTGCCGCTCGCTTCCAAGTTCATCGAGCTTCTGTCCGAAGTCCTTGAGCGCCTGGTCACAAGGAACCGATCCCAACTCACCGACTACGCCGATTACCTTCCGAGCAGTAGCCGAGTCGTCCATGCACTCTTGCCAAGTCTTACTTGAGAACAGACAGAGAGCGGCCGCGCCGAGATCCGCTCCATCCTTCGCATGATTCACCACAAAACAAGTATTAATCGTGGTGGCACCGCGGTCCAACGCCGACTGCACGTTTGCAAAATGCTGGGCAAGCAAGGGATGAACATCCTTCGTATCAAGCGCGCCAAAGCGATCGCGGGCCGCCTCGATGACCGAGAGAACAGCGCCATCGGAGGTGCAATCGATCCCGTGGGTCGACGCATCGATGTCGGCTGCGAGTTGCCAGGCCTGCCATGTCTGTGCAGGGCTAAAGGTCCGCAGGTCCCACGTGCCGGGACTCAGCCACTGATAGCCCGGGTCCGTAAACCATACTCCCTCTGTTGGAGCGGCATAGATATGCGGATAGGAGTAGTGGCGCTTGCCCGGAGACCAGCTAGCCTTCGGGTGCTCCGCAGTCGATTCTAATAGGGCGAAGGCATATCCGGGATCCAAGGTCCAATAGTTCTCCTGCTTTGCTGACTCCATATGGGGCAGTCGTTCGCCTTGTCGCCAAACTACCTCCGGCGAGGTGGGACTAGCGGACCCTGTAAGCACGTATCCCGGGTCCGGAATCCAAGTTCCCGGCTCGGAGCCGGCCACTACATGCGGGTACTCGGGCTCCCTCTTCTGGGGAACCCAGACTAGTTCCTGGCTTGCTGAACGCTCGTAGCCGGGCGCGGGCCGCCACGTGTCGGCTTCGGGACCGGCGAGCATGTGAGCTTGAGTGGAGTTCGGCTTCCCCGGCACCCATTGAACATCCCAATTCCAGAAATCGTTGGAGTCGACAAATTCATATCCCTCGTCCGGCCGAAGAAACCCATGATCCGTGACCGCAAACGACGCGTGCGAGGGAACCTTCGTCACGACTAAGAGTGTGCCTACCAGCAGGATACCCGCCGCCGTCGCGCCGATAAATTTCTTTAGGTGAGCGGCCCCTTTTCCTCTGGCTCTTCTACTTGGCTGCGGGGTGGCAGCCGGCGGCTTCTCATCACCGAGTTGGGGAACTGTAGGCACCTCTAACGCTTGGGCTTCCACTGGCTCTAGGACCGGTATTCCTTCGTTCGGCTTGCCGACTGGCCCCTGGGCGGTCCGCAAGCCTCCCTGAGATTCGGTGCTTAGCTCAACTTCGTCGGTAGTTTCCTCTCTGGACTGTGGTATGTCAGGGGATAGACCACTCCCAGCTTCACGCTGCTCCACCGCTTCATGTGGCGAGGAAGACTGCTTTTGGATCCCAGCTAGTACTACTTTGAGGGGAACCCAGGCCTGATGGCCCGGGGCCCACGCCCAATCCGTGCTTGTAACCTTCCCGGCAGCCAAGAAAGACTCAAGCACCTCCACCGGGTACGGGCCGAATCGCTGTCCGTTGCGTGCAACGTAAATCTTCATCAAGCTCCTCGTGAGTAATTATATAGATCGGCAAGGACTCCCTAGACGTAAATACGCGCCTATCTGCCCCTGTTCACAAAAAAACCTGGGACCTATTCCGTGGGTCTTCTGTAGTTTGCTGTGTTGCCCTGCTGGTGTCGGAGTGCGGCAACGCCCATCTCGTCTACAATTGCCCTACATCGGGCACTCGCAGAAAGATTCTCCTCTTGTCTCGCAAGCATTTCTTGAGCACTGTTGAGTGGGATCAGTCAGTGAGCAGAAGCAGTAAGTGAGTCCGGTCGGTTCGAAAAGGCTTCCTCCGAGAACTTCCCTGAGACTCGGAGCAGAGAGACGGCGCAGCGTCTCTCGATGAAGTGCTAACTTTTTCCGCATGTCCGTTCTCCTTTAAGCCAGTCTACTCATTGAAGTGCTGCCAGCCCGGTAAAGCGCGCCTCTACCAAGGGCACGGTGCCGAAGAAGAGCCTGGCACCTCGTCCCCGCGGCGCCTCAGCGTGCGGCGTCAGCCGTCCGCTGAAGGCATGGGGTTATGCGAACTATCGACCTTCGGATCGAGCAACGATACGCCACCAAGACTTCTGAGCTTACTTCCAACGACAGCGACAGAATGCGGTTCGCCATATAGCGATTCGTAGCCTACCCGAACGCCGATACGCTTCAGAGCAGCTTTTATTCTAACAGTATTCGCGGTAGACCACTCTTTTGTGTAAGCGCCAAATAGATCAATATCCTCTCCGGGTTTCATGACGTCATCATGGCCAGGAAAGGCCCATGACAAGATATCCTCGACTGAGAGAACCGACGAGAGCCTCTGGAGACTAGACTCGGCAAGCTCAACGCCGTCTACGGTAACCATGAAGCTCTTGACAACCGCTGGGCCAAAGCCGCAGTTAGACAGGACGAAGCCCAAAAATGGCATTCTGTCATCCGCAATGCAATTTATCCGAAGCCTTGGAGCTACCGACAACATGTTGTACCTTCGTTGCTGGTAACCTTGCCAAACGGCCAGCACTAGGGCAGCTAATGCAATTAGGCAAGCCGAGCCCGTAATTAGAAGTCCAGCTAGGTCGGTAAAACCTGGCTCTCCCCGTATCATCTTCGCTCCTCCGCACTGCTTCGTTTGAACTCCTCACGAATAACCTTGGAGTCACCGTCTAATCGCCAGAGCCCTCAGCCAGCCATCACAACAACTTCTGGACTTGGCGTCATTACGGCGAGCGGTGATTAATATCTCTATCTCCTTCTGCTGGCGCAGCTTAGATATAGGCTAGTGCTGAACGGTATTCGCGTCAATGCCATGCGGAATGTCGCATAAGCAAGTGGGCGGATGTAGCTTCGGAGTCGTGCTTGAACGACAGAGGTCGCCCCCAGGTCCGGATGTCGTAGCCGCCCAGCAGGAGGTGAGGGCGAACGAATGGCGCATGGTGTGGCACAGGTGGCGTGCTTGACGATGCCTTCCTTCCTGGCAGCATCGTGGAAGGCCCTCTGCACGCCTCTTTCATATACGTGGTGGCGACGCCTCTCTTCGTCCATGCCTGCGGTATCGCGGCCCTTCAGGCCGCATCTCCCGGACCGGCCTGGAACCCAGGGCGATGCTCTGGGCTCAGGAATCACGACCCTTTGGGCCGTCCTGACTCCGACGCCGGCGCGATTCGCCAACCTCCGACGATGGGAGTGACTCTCACCTGTCTCGGCAACGCCCGCGATGTAGGGACGACCTGATCGGGAGGACCGGGCCAAAGGTCCGAGATTCCTAAGCCCAGTCCAGCGGGCTGGGTAACGGACCTGTGACCACATCCGGCGCCCCAACGGGGCGCGATAGTTAGTTCTGGGGCGACCCGACGGCGCCTATCAGCGTTGTGCCCTCTCAGCTCTAAGGCTGAGGCTGGTAATTGGGCGGGATCCCTGGGATCGAAAATTTGACCCAATCGGCATCCAGGCTAGCGCCGGCGACGTTCAAGATGTGAGCGTATACGACGAGCGTTACGCTCGCGACGTTCGTGCCACCGGTCTCGCGTACAAAGGTCAGCGTTACCTTCGTTTGGACATGCGGTAGGAATTGCTTTCCCCCCAGATTGTTGTCCTTCATAGTCCATTGGTCCCCATTACTGTCGACGAGCACCGTCTCATTGCCGTTGGCGCCGCCGTGATAGTGGGCGATCCGGTAAGCGACGTTCGCGACGTTCTCATAGAGCAGCGAAACCTTGATCGTGCCGCCCGTCTGCTTGCTCGAGAGGACACGGGCATGCAGGTAGTCGCTGTCTGTGAACTCCAGGCTGCCGCGTGGTGTCTGGGGTGCCTGGGCCGGCCCCGCTTGAGGACGGGAATAGTTTTGGCAGGCATGTCCGAGATCGTCGCTTTGATCCAGGTTTCGTCCCCATGTTCGGGGAGCATTTGGATGTAGTTGACGAGGGAGAACGAAGAGGCGCTGACGTCGCCCACGGGCTTGGTGAAGGTGAAAGAGACGCGAATCGAGCCATGCGACAAGAGTTGCTTACCCCGTTCTGTATGGTCCGACATCTCCCATTGCTCGCCGTTGCTGTCGACGAGGATCGTGTTACGCCCATTGGCGCCGCCGCTGTAAAAGGCAATGCGGCAATCGGAATTGGAGAGATTCTCGTAGGAGGCCACGAGAGAGATGGCTCCGCCGGTCTTCTTGGAGGATAGGACCGTGATACGTATGTGATCGTCCGAGAAGGAACGCTCCTCAGGGCCGCTCGACGTTCCTTGTGCGCCAGCGGAGGCAGCCAGAAGGTAGAACAGAACGAAAAGATGGCAGGCGAAAGAAAATTTCTTCCTCATATGAACCCTCCGAATCGACTAACGGATCTGGTGGTTGTCGCAGCGCCGGCAAGTCTAGCATTCCGGCCGCCGATTCCGGAGAACCAAGCGCCGAACCAAGTGCCACCCGACCGTTAACGCCTGCTCCCCTCCCTCCTTGGCGTACTCAAACTATTCGGCTGGCACCTGCCTCGGCCAGTTCCGGCCCGGTCCCCGGCTCAACGATCTCGTCCTCGGTGTCCTCGGACGAGCCCAGCGCCGTTACGAGACTGCAATTTCAGCAGTCGTCGTGCTGTCGAGCCATCTTCACCTCTTACTGGTCGTCGACGCTAAGGAACCGGCTGCCTTCATGCGCTATGTGAAATCGAAGCTCGCCCGGGAGGTCAACCGCTTGACGGGCTGGCGAGGCCCGGTCTTTGTCGGCGCTACGAGATGACCGTGGTCCACCGACGAAGACGCCGCCCAGATCGAGCGACTTCGATATGTCCTTGCGCAATCCGTGAAGGAGAATCTGGTGGAGCAGGTGTGCCAGTGGCCCGGTGTGCACTCCGCGGGAGCGCTGATCGACGGCACATCCCTGGAAGGCCACTGGTTCGACCGGACCCAGGAATTCGCCGCCCGCCTGCGCCGGGAGGACATCGGACGGATGCGTTATGCGACGGTCGAGACCGTCACCTTCTCCTCCATCCCCTGTTGGGCACACCTGCCGCCGCAGGTTTATAGGGCGCGCATCGCCGCTCTGGTCGAGACCATCGAGTCCGACGCCACCCGCGAAAGACTGGGAAAGGCTTCCTAAAAGACACTGGCTCCTGTTCTGGCTCCTTCTCGGCACTGTCCTCGAGCAGACGCCGCCCAGCCACAGGATCGCCGCATCAGTTCGGACAACGAGGTCCTCCAAAGAAAAAGTATGTGGCCCACCAATTACTGGTCTTGTTGTGGATATCAATGGTATAGCACGACTTGGTGTCCTGGCTTCCGCTCAGTTTGGCCGGCAGGTTTACGTACTTCTTGTCAGTATAGATAATATTGCGCTGGTAGGCGGCGTGATCCGAGCCGGCGCTGGCAAACGCGCCACTGCCCATCTGCCCTGCCGATTGAGACGCCGCCGTTTCGCCACCGAACTTTATGTACTGCGCGTACTTCGTCATCTGGCCGCCCTGGAAGAGGTACTCGGGATAATAGCCGATGGGGTTCAAGTTATCCGGCCCTTGTTCTTTTTGAAGGAACAACCACCAATCGTGGGCGGCGAGGAGCCAAGTCATGCGGAACGAGTACTGCGGGCCACCGTCCGTGCTGACCGGACTCAGTGCGCCACCCAACACCCAGTCGTTGTTGACCTGCACGAAGGCGCGGCAATCGAGGTTGTAGCATCCCGTGCTGTAGTTGTCGGAAGTGAAGAAGATGAACAGCGCCGGTAGGGATGTATTGTACATCCTGGGGTAGACTTGCCATCCCCCTTCCACGGTCTGCCTCTTGCCGCCGCTTCCACCCATGTACCACTGCTGCGATAGCGAGAACTCGCCGGGCGAGGAAACCGGTTTCCACAGGTTGAGGTACGATTCACCGCCTATGTTGTCCACCTTCTGATCACCCTTTGCCCAGCGATGCAGTCCCTGGGTCCCTGCCTTGCCGTACTTGTGGAGGAAGTCGGCCACGGTCTCGTAGCGCACGAGCTTTTCGAGCGTGACACGTCTCATGGGGATGAACCCCTGCCGGCAGTACTGGGCGTTCCCGAAAGAGTCCTTCCTCTCTGCGCTCAGCATCGGGTTGAGGTTCTTGTCTTGCCTGTCAGGGTCCTCCGCCTTCTCTTTTGCGAGCTTCGGCGCCGGTGCTTTTGCAATCGGGAGGAACTTGCCGTTCCGACGTAGCGACGGTTGCTTGTTCACATTGATGCAGTCGACGTGGTTGCTCTCATCGAGTATGAAGGTCTTGTCCACCTCGACGCCTTCGTACAGGGACAGGATGTGCGCCTTCATTCGTTCAAACTCGGCGGCATTGTGGACCCTTACGCCTTCGCGCCCGGCAAGGCTCTCTAGAGTCGCCGATCTCACGCTCGTGAGAAAGGTATCGAAGGGCACGAAGCCCGTTTCGCCGCCAGCAGACTGCGCGTCACGCTGGAAGAGAAGTAGGCTAATCAGCACGAGCGCAGTTGCAGCCAAACCAGACATCCATCGAGCTTTTTGTGTCATTTGCAGATTCTCCATGCGATGCTCACACCGACGGCGTTGCGCGGGAACCCCGCACAGCCTGAGAGAGCCACGAAGGATTATTTCCTTGCCGCTCCAAACATGATCCAAACGAACTCATAGCTCCGCCGCCTCAACACTGCAGCCCTTCGCCAGCTGCTCAAGGCGCCCGGTGCTGACTTAAGTCCGGTAAAATCGCACTCCAGCACTGCTGAGAATAACATGATTCCGTGACTACTGAGCATGGATGATTTTTCCCGTGGACCGCGCCACGGCGAGTTGCCTGATCGGGCCTGGTCTCGCGGAGGTCTGGCGGACCACGGCGAGCGCCGCCGCGACGTGGGGCGCAGCGGCTCGCGGGGGTGCGAAGCTCGGCTGTGACTAGTATCTCTATCTCCTTCTGCTGGTGCAGCTTAGGTACAGGCTCGCTTCTTCATCTGAACCTCCACAGTAAGCCTCCCGCGACAAGCACGAGGCTTTACAGAAGAAGGTGCTCAACGAGAAGAAAAGAGAGCCATGACCGGCCTGGAACCCAGGGCGATGCCCTGGGCTGTGGAAATCACGCCCCTTTGGACCGTCCTGACTCCGACGCCGGCGCGATTCGCTGACCCGCGACCATGGTGCCCTGCCCGCTCTACTCCGAGCGAGCTGCCCGTGCGGGGACGAAGCCGAGTGGGGTGTCCCGACCGTGCTACCATCCCCTTCCTGACCAACCCGAGGAGACACCACCATGCCGAGGACCCGGCGTGAACAGACTTTAGGCACTTGGGGAACGCTGACGACGACGGTCACTCCCGAGGTGACGCAGGGTCTTCCGCATCTGGAGGTCATGCGCGTGAAGCTTGTCGAGACCGAGGCGGAAGCCGACCAACTCGTCAGGGAGCGGGACTACCACCGGGCGCAGAAACAGGAAGCCACCCGGAAGCTCCAAATCGCGCTGGAGGATGGACGCAGGACGGCGCACGCTCTGCAAACCGGGCTTCGGCTCCATTTCGGCCCGACGAGCGAAAAGCTCGCCGCCTTCGGGATAAAGCCCTTTCGGGGCCGCAAACGCTCCAAGACGACGGCCTCTCCCGACGACGCTCCGGGGAATGCAGCCGGCGAGACCCCGCAGTCTTCCGGCGGCTCGTCGACCTGATCGCACCGCACGTTCTCCACGTCCGGCGTCTCACCGCCTCTCTCGCTCGCCTCCAGGGAAGCAGGGAAAGCTTCTTTCCCTCTTTCCAACGTGACATTGGATCGATCCAGAGCTCTATCGGAAGGAGGGAAAGACTCTTTCCCCTCTTCCAACGTGAGGCCGGAACTTTCCGACAAGACGTTGGATCGAGGGAAAAACTCTTTCCCTTCTTCCAACGAAGCATTGGATTGATACGACGAGACGTTGGATCGGGGGAAAGAAGCTTTCCCCCCTTCCAACGAGACGCCAGAACTTTCCAACCAGACGTTGGATCGAGGGAAAGACTCTTTCCCTCCTTCCAACGAAGCGTTGGATCGATACGACGAGACGTTGGATCGGTGGAAAGAAGCTTTCCCTCCTTCCAACGAGACGCCGGAACTTTCCAACAAGACGTTGGATCGAGGGAAAGACTCTTTCCCTCCTTCCAACGAAGCGTTGGATCGATACGGCGAGGCGTTGGATCGGGGGAAAGAAGCTTTCCCTCCTTCCAACGAGACGCCGGAACTTTCCAACGAGACGTTGGATCGAAGGGAAGACTCTTTCCCTCCGGGCGTTTTGTCGGTGTTCAGATCTTTCAGGTAGCTGTGAGGATCTCGCCTCCGAGGAGACGCCCCACGGGGTTCCCCGTGGGCGTCTCTACATTGGCTGGCATTGATATCGACCCCGCAACTTCCTCCCTGGCCTTCCGTACTCCGGGAAGGCCAACGGAGGATCTCGCCATGCAGGGTCGCCTCGTCCCGATTGCTGTCGCCTTTGCCGCGCTCGCGGTCATCAGCACGATGGGTATCTACCCAGCCGGTCCGGCAGCAATCCCGGAGCCGGAGCTGTTCGGCGAGGGAGTCCTCTCGACGCAGGCCGACGAGCTCGGCGCGGCGTTCACGCCGGATGGCAAGACCCTCTACTTCACGTTGCGCTCGCCCACCACGACGACTCCCTCGCTCTTGACGATCTGCGTCTCGCACCTCGCCGGCGGCCGCTGGAGCGAGCCGGAGGTGGCGCCGTTCTCGGGCCGCTTCAACGATTCGGGCCCCACCATCTCGCCGGACGGCAAGCGCCTTTTCTTCTCCTCGGACCGCCCGGCGCCCGGCAAGACCTCGCCGTCCAAGCCGGACGATCTGCCGGACGTCGACCTGTGGGTGATGGAACGCACGGCGGACGGATGGAGCGAGCCGCGCAACCTCGGCGCGCCGGTGAACACGCCGGCCATCGAGTCGAGCCCTGCCGTCGCCGCCGACGGAACCCTCTACTTCGCCTCCTCCCGGCCCGGCGGCAAGGGCAGCCTCGACCTCTACCGCTCGCGATTCGTCGACGGCCACTACACCGAGCCCGAGCCGCTGACCGAGATCAACTCCGAAGCCTATGAGTCGCAACCGGCCATCGCGCCGGACCAGAGCCTCCTCGTCTTCGCCGCCGCCGGCCGCCCCGACGCGCTGGTGAGCGGCGGCTATCCCTACGCCAAGGGCGATCTCTACGTGAGCTTCCGCACCGGTTCCGGATGGAGCCCGCCCCAAGCGCTGCCGCCGCCGATCAACTCCAAGGCCTCGGATTCGAGCCCCAGCTTCTCGCCGGACGGCCGCTCGCTCTTCTTCACCAGCGAGCGCAGCCCGTTCACCGTGCCCATGCCGCACCCCCTCAAAGGGCATGAGATGGCGGATCGATTGCACGGTACCTTGAGCGGCTCCGGCAATCTCTATCGGATCGATCTCGCCGCGATCCGCGCCCTCGCTCCCTCAACCGTGAGCGCGGCTTCCGGGGCCGATCCTCTTTCCGAGCCGCGGCTGTGGGGCGAGGGGGTGATCTCGACTCGCGACGACGAGTTCGGCGCCCAGCTCACCGAGGACGGCGGCACCGTCTTCTTCGATCGCACCGTGCCGCGCAACCAGCTCTACACGATTCACGTTTCCCACGTCTCCGGCGGGCGTTGGAGCCCTCCCGAGGTGGCGCCGTTCAGCGGCACCTGGCGCGACTCGGACCCCGTGCTTTCCGGCGACGGCCGGCGGATGTTCTTCGTCTCCGACCGGCCGCGCGACGGCAAACCGGCGCAGGACTTCGACATCTGGTACGTCGAGCGAACCGCGTCGGGCTGGAGCTCCGAGGCGCACCACCTGAAAGGGCCGCCGAACAGCGAGGGGAGCGAGTACTTCGCCTCCAGCACCCGCGACGGCACGCTCTATTTCACCTCGAACCGCCCCGGGAGCAAGGGCGGGATCGACGTCTGGCGCTCGCGCCTGGTGGACGGCCACTATGCCGAGCCCGAGAACCTGGGCGACGCCATCAACGCTCCCGGCCGCGTCAACATCGAGGCCCTGGTGGCCCCGGACGAGAGCTTCCTGCTGGTCGGCGCCTTCGGCCATCCGGACGGCCTCGGCGACTGCGACCTCTTCGTGAGCTGGCGCAAGGACGGCGTCTGGCAGCCGCTCCAGAACCTCGGTCCCAGGGTCAACAGCGTGGCCCGCGACTACAGCCCGCGCCTCTCTCCCGACGGCCGCACTCTCTTTTTCGCCAGCGAGCGGGGCCTGCCCATTCAAGACCACCGCCCCGGCACCTATCGCGAGCTGATCGACGCCGTGAACGGCACGCTGAACGGACTCGGCAACATCTACCGGATCGACTTGAAGGCAGCTCTGGGAAAGTAGATACTCCCGGCATGCAGTGCAGCTCCAAGGCCGTCCTGGCCGCGTTCGGTCTCACCTTTCTCGCGCTGTCTTCATCAGGCTTCGCGCGAGAGGCGGCCGTGCCCGCCCGGCTCTTGACACCGCAGGCCGGAAACACTCTCGTAGCCGGCTCCTCCGCCGAGATCGAGTGGGCACCGCTCGCCCGTTTCGCCGATCTCCGGAAGGCGGAGGAGTGGGAGGCGTTCCTCAGCGTCGACGGCGGCGCGACCTATCCGATACGGATCACACCGCACCTGGACCTCGATCTCCGGCGCTTCCGTTTCCAGGTCCCCCCGATTCCCACGGCGAACGCGCGTATCCTGTTGCGTTTCGGCGACGAGCGCCGGGAGACCGCCGTCGAATTGCCGGAGCGGTTTACGATCGCGGCGGCGCCCGTCGCGGCCTCGGCTCCGGACGAGACCTTCCACCGTACCCGTCGCTCCTTCATTTCGGGCGAGCCGGCCCTTCCGGGGCACGCCGGCGTCGTCTCCTGGGTGGAAGGCTCGCGCCGCGGTCTTGCTCTGCGCCAAGTCGTCGCGGCCGAGCAGCCCGGCCTGCGTGCGCAGCCCTCGCTGACCGAGACGCACGGCGAGCCTGCGGTGCTCGACTCCGGACCGGCGCAGTCTCAGAAAACCTTTTCAGGAACGGACTCGGACGCGGACCCCCTGGGCCGCCGCCAGTCCCTGTTGGGCCGGGCCGGCAGCGGCCCGTCCCTGTTCATCGACATCCTCCTCCTGACCCAACGGCAGAACGAATAGACCCGGGGACGCTCTCCTCGCCCGGTCCAAGGCGGGCCGCCCCCGTGGGGCAGCCCGATCGTTCATTGCTTTCCTCAGGAGGAGTTTTCGCATGCCTGTTTCCAGGACGATCCGTTCCGGTTTTGCCTTCGGTGCTCTCTTCACGCTTCTGTTCGCCGCCGCCCAGGCGCAGACCCCCGGGACGGGCGCGGTCCGCGGCCAGGTCCACGACCCGGCGGGCGCTCCCGTGACGGGCGCCGAGGTCACGGTGACCAACGAGGCGACCGGCTTCTCGCGCACGGCCCACACCGACGCCCAGGGGCTCTACACCCTTCCCTCGCTGCCGCTGACGGGGACCTATCGCATCCACGTCGCGCACGAGGGGCTCGCGGCTCAGGAGCAGGCGGGAATCCAGCTCCGCGGCGGGCAGACGGCAGCCATCGATGTGGTGCTGAATCCCGCGGCGGTGGAGGCCGCGATCACGGTCTACGGCACGGCGTCAGGAGTCGCGGCCGACTCGCCGCAGCTCGGCAACCGCTTCGACACCCAGAAGATCCAGGAGACGCCGATCCTCGGCCGCAAGGTTACCTCGCTGCCGCTGCTCAACTCGGCGGTGCGCTCGGCGCGCGGCACGGGCGACCTGTTCCTCGGCGAGACCCTGTTCGTGATCGACGGCGGCGGCCGGCGCCAGCAGACCTACACGGTGGACGGCAGCACGGCGGACGACGCCTGGGGCCGGCAGACGATCTTCACCGCCGTGCCGCTCGCCTCGATCCAGGAATTCACCGTGCTCACCAACAGCTTCTCCGCCGAATACGGCCGCAGCGCCGGCGGCGCCATCAACCTCGTGACCCGCACCGGCACCAACGACCTCCACGGCGACCTCGTGGCCCTCTCGCGGCCCGGTGGCCTGCAGTCGGACGCGCCGGTGACGAATCAGAAATCGCACGACGAGCTGAAGCAGGGGAGCGTCTATCTCTCCGGACCGATCGTGCGCGACAAGGCCTACTGGTCCGTGGCCGGCGAGTACAACGATCAGGACCGCGACTCCGTCATCACCTCGCCGCTGGCGCCCGGCGTCTTCACCGGCAACTACAAACAAAAGCTTTTCTACGCCCGCGCCGACGACGATATCAACTCGCAGAACCATCTCTTCGGCCGCTACAACCTGGACCGCTTCACCGACACCAATCCCCAGGACGTGGTGGGCGGCAACACGCTGCCGAGCGCCGGCCGCACCTTCCGGCGCAACACCCAGGCGGCGCAGATCGGCGAGACCGCCGTGTTGAGCGCCGGCGCCTACAACGATGCGCGGCTGGTGTGGCAGGACGGCGATCCCATCACGCAGTTCACGCCCCTGGACCTCTCCACCCAGTTCGTGCGCACCGGCGTCTCGACCGAGGGCGAGTCGCGCTTCGCGCTGCTCACCAACCGGCAGGAGCAGCTCGCCGATACGGTCTCCCTGGCCTTCGGCAACCATTTCCTCAAAGTGGGCGGCGACTACGAGCACTCCCGCTCGGGAGGCAACGGCCAGGAGTTCGGCGCCCCCTTCATCCTCGGCCAGTTCACTTTCAAGCCGGGGATCTCGCCGGCGATCCCCACCTCGCAGCTCACGATCAACGACGTGCAGCGGTTCACGCAAGGTTTCGGCAATGTCAACTACACGGTGAGCGAGAACCTCTGGTCGCTCTTCGTTCAGGACGACTACCGCCTGCGCAGCAACCTGGTCCTCAACCTCGGTCTGCGCTATGACCGGCAGGACCTGACCGACGACACCAACAACGTCGCGCCGCGGCTCGGCTTCGCCTGGAGCCCCGGCAACGACGGCAAGACGACGGTCCGCGGCGGCTATGGCATCTACTACTCCGAGGTGCAGGCCAACATCGACGCCAGTTGGGAGCTCGCCGGACCGACGGGGTTCTTCAGCTTCAGCGCCGCGCCGGGGCAGCTCGGCTTCCCCACCTCGCTCGCTCCCCTGCCCGCCTTCCCGGCCGGTGCCATTCTGCCGGCGCGCGACGTCACCATCCGCCCGGGCCAGGCCGGCTTCTACAGCCAGTTCTTCGATATCTCGAAGCTTCCCGGCTATGCCGACAGCTTCATCAATCCGCGCACCGTCCAGACCACGCTCGGAGTCGAGCGTCAGCTCGGAGACCGCTGGATCCTGAGCGTCGACGGCGTGCATGCGAACACCACGGACATCGTCCGCAATCTCGACCTCAACGCCCCGTCGGAGTTCGTTCGCACGGCTCCGGGCCAGGTGCGCGCGGCGACGGTCGCCGATCCGACGCGCCCCATCGTTCCCCTCCCCAACGGCTACCGGCGCATCCTGGCCACCGTCAACGACGGCGAAAGCAAGTACGACGGCCTGCAGCTCAATCTGCGCAAGGATTTCGCGAGCCGCGGCCAGATGCTCCTGAGCTACACTTGGTCGCACACCCGCAACAACGTCGAGGCGGACGCGCCGGGCGGCGATCCCAACGACGCGCACGAGCTCAGCAAGGAGTGGGCGGACAGCCTGCTCGACCAGCGCCACCGCGCCGTGCTGAGCGGCTGGGTGGGCCTGCCCTTTGAGCTGCGCTTCGGCGGCGTCGGCGAATACGGCACCGGCCGGCCCTACAACATCACCACCGGCGTCGACAACAACGGCGACGGCGCCAACACAGACCGGCCGGTGATCGACGGGCACGTCATCAGCCGCAACGCCGGGCGCGGCGGCGACCTCTACCAGATCACTCTCTTCCTGGAGCGGGATTTCTCTCTCGGCTTCGGCACGCTCGGCCTGCGCGGCGAGGTGTTCAACGTCACCAATCACCAGAACGTGGTGGGCTACAACGGCGTTTTCGGCAACGATCCCTCAGGCACGCCGCTGTCGACCTTCGGCCAGCCGCTCGGCGGCCTCGCCAACGTCGATCCCGGCCGCCAGTGGCAGTTCCAGGCGCGGTTGCGTTTCTGAGGCGGTTTTGGCGGCAACTCATCTGACACGCGGGGCGGGGGACCCTCATCACCCCGGCCCTCTTCTCCCAGCCTCCCCCCCGTCCGCCGGGAGAAGAGGGAGTGGTTTGTCAGAAGAAAAAAGACAGGAGACTCTCTGTAAGCCCCCTCTCTCCCGGCCGGCGGGGGGGAGGCTGGGCATAGGCGCTAACTTAACTCGTCTGAAAGTTTCCCCCACCCGAAGACCCTCACCCCTGCCCCTCTCCCGCCCCCGCCCAACCCCCCTCACCGGGAGAGGGGTACCCCTGGGGCGTTTTTGCCTTGCTCCCTCTTCTCCCGGTGAGGGGGGTGCGGAGGGGGCGGGAGAAGA
>DASYJD010000072.1:0-12777 GCA_035996875.1 Thermoanaerobaculia bacterium | reverse complement strand
ATGTACTGGGTCAACACACCCAAGCCGATCAAGTCTGTCAGTCGAGTACCTTTCGGCAGTGTCGCTGCTTTCCGTGCCATGACGCCTCCTTCCTATCGGAAGAAGGATACCAAATATCGTCTTAAGCGAACGGTATTGGGGTTAAGGCCAGTGGAGCGGCACATGCTTGAATCCTCCTGTTTCAATGCGGCTGGAACGTCCCCCCATTCAGCGCTTCGGCGCGCGCCTTGGCCCGCGAGAGCGGCGGCACGTCCCATTTGGCGCGCTCCTCGTCGGTGACGGAGGGGTCGACCTGGTAGAGATACCAGGGGCCATCCTTATCCTTCTTGAATTGGGTGCCGTAGAGCTGGGGCTTGCCGAGGTTCATCAGGTAACGGTCCTGAGCGGCGGCGGCGAGCCAGCGGGCGCCGGGGTAGTCGGGATCGAGCTCCACGGCCTTCAGGCACCACTCATGGCCGAGCTTGAAGTCTTCGGGCCCCTGGCCGTGCTGGAGGACCATGGCGGCGTGGACGTAGTCGGCGGCCTCCTTGGCGCCGCCCTGGGCGACGATCTCCAGCACGCGCTTGCGGCGTTCCTCGTCGCGCTTGCCGACGACGCTCCAGTCGATCTTGCCCATCTCGGGTGCACGGTCCGCCTGATCTTCGGTGTAGAGTTTCTCGAGCTCAGGGTTGACCGGTCCCTTGTGGGCGGCGGCGTCCCGAGCCTTCACCTTGCCGGCGAACTCTTTCCAGCGTGGGTCCTGCCGCAGGGAGTCGAAGTCGGAGTCGGTGGCGACACGGTCGGTGTCGCGGTAGCCACGGGCGGCGGCTTGGTCGAGCTCGCGGAAGGCGCCCTCCTTGTCGCCGGCCCGGGTCGCGCACCGGGCGGCATTGAACAGGGAGCGGGCCACCTGGCGGTCGAGGGAGGCGGCCTTGGCGGCGGCGGCGAACTGCTCGTGGCAGTGAGCCCAATCGCCCTTCTCGTAGGTGTTGGAGGCCTGGTCGAACAGCTCGGGGTAGCTGGACGCGGGCACGGGCGCCGTCTGCGCTGCTGCTCCTCCCGCGAGCAGCAGACCGGTGAGGGTCAGCGTCAGCGTGTTACGTTTCGTCTTCATGGGAATGGTTCTCCTCGCCAGACGATTCTATACAAGGCAGGAAACGACCCGACGTTCTGCCGGAAACTCCGGCCGCACTTTTTCGTACCTCCAAGGGTAGGGAGAGGTGTAGAAGGCCGCAAGCGTTTTCCTGAAGTGCGCAGTGCAATCCGCCAACAGGCGATTCAGTTGAGTTTGCCGGTCCGCCCCATGCCCTCAAGGCACGCGGCGAGGAGCCGGGAGGTGAGAGTCATGAATTTTGTGAAGAGACTTGGCGAGAGGGGCGGAACCGCTCTGCTCCTCTCGCTGTTGTCGTTGCTGTCCCACGCCGCCCGCGCCCAGGAGCCCTCAGCTCCGGCGCTGACGCTTCAACAGGCTCTGCGGCGGGCGCTGGAGGCGAACGCGAGCGCGGCCACGGCCCGCTCGCAGGTGGCGACCTCGCAGGCCCAGTTGCGCCAGCTCAAGACGTCGATCCTGCCGCACGTCGACCTGGAAAGCTCGGCCATCCGCAACAGCCAGGAGGTGGCTTTCGACGTGAACGGCTTCCGGGCGATCATCCTGCCGCGCAATGACTGGAACGCGCGCCTCATCTTCAGCCAGCCGATCTACGCCGGCAAGCGGGAGTTCAAAGCCCTCAAGCAGGCGCGCCTCGGAGTCACCAACAGCGAGGTGGGCCTGCGGTCGACGGAGGACATGGTCCTGCTGTCGACGGCCTCCAACTATCTCGGGATCGTCCAGGGACAGGCCCTGGTCGACGTGGAGCAGAAGAACCTGGAGCTGGCCGGACGCCGGCGCAAGCAGGCCCAGGCCTTCTACGAAGCGGGAGAGCAGACCAAGGTGGACGTGCTGCGCGTCGAGACGGACACCAAGGCGGCCGAGCGGGCCGTGGCGGCGGCGGTCCAGAGCCGGGACCTCGCGGCCAGCCGGCTGCGCCTGAACCTCGCCCTCGACCAATTCTCGGAAGCCCCCCTCCAGGTGGCGAAGCCGCACCTCAAGTTCCCGCCTCTGCCCCCTGCCGAGACGCTGGTGGCGCAGGCACAGGCGAACCATTCGAGCGTCCTCCAGGCGGATCTCGCGCTGCAGATCGCCCAGCTCGAGACCTCGAAGCAGCAGGCGGCCCGCCTGCCCACCGTGCGGGCCGAAGGGAACATCGTCGATCAACGGACCTCGTTCCCGGCGTCCCAAACGGCATCGCTCGCCATCAAACTGACGATGCCGATCTACGACAGCGGCGAGATCTCGGCCAAGGTGGCCGTGGCCCGGGAGCGCCAGCGCCAAGCGGAGATCGCCCTCGCGGAAGCCAAGCGCCAGGTGCGGGAGGACGTCCTCCAGGCGCTGCTCGAGCTGCGGACGGCGGAGAAGGACTTGGCCCTCGCCAAGGACCAGCTCGCCGCCGCCGAGGCCGAGTACGCCCAGAGCTTCGAGCTCTACCGGGCGCAGGAGGCGACGTCGCTCGACTTGCAGACGTCGGAGGCCGCCCTCGCTTCCTCCCGCCGGGCGGTGGTGAACGGAACCTTGAACCGTGACCTCGCGGAGCTGAACGTGTGGTCCGCGGTTGGAACCTTGAAGACTCAGATCCTCACCGAGGAGAGTGCGCAATGAATCGGAAGAGCCTCGCGCTCGCCGCGGCCACGCTGATGACCTTGATGCTGGCCGCCGCCTGCGCTCACGATAAGCAGAAAGATGCCGCCGCCCCCAAGCCCACGCCGGCCCTGCCCGCCGACGTGGCGCCGCTCGCCACGCCGGCGCCGGCGAACGCTCCGGCACCGGCAGCCGCGGCCGAGAAGCAGGAGGCCTCTAAGGTCACCCTCTCGAGCCTCGAGCCCACCGGGGAGTTCGTCTCCCCGTCCAGCTCCCAGGTGTCGCCCAAAACGCCCGGCCGCGTGGCCGCCGTGTACGTGGACGCCGGAGCGCGGGTGAGCAAGGGTCAGCCGCTCCTCGCCCTGGAGACGGATTACTTCAAGCTCGACGTGCAGCGGACCGAGGCGGATCTCGCCCGCGCCAAGGCCGGCGAGGAGGATGCCCGCCGGGAGTGGACGCGCAAGAAGGGGCTGCTGGCCAACGAGTCCGTCCCCCAGGCGACCTTCGACAAGGCCCAGGCTGCCCTCGATCAGGCTCAGGCCGCCCGCCAGTCGATGGAGGCGGCGCTGGCGCTCGCCCGCCAGAAAGTTTCGGACGCGGTGATCCGCTCCCCCATCACCGGCGTCGTCGACCAGCGCAAGACCAACCCGGGCGAGCGCCTCGGCGAGGCCGGAGTCGCCTTCGTCATCGTCCAGACGGCACCTCTGAAGCTGCGCTTCAGCGTCCCCGAGCGTTACCTGAGCGAGCTGCGGACGGGACAGACGATCGTCGCCCAGGTGGCTCCCTACCCCGGCGAGAAGTTCACCGGCCGCGTCAAGACCGTGGGCGGCGTCATCGACCCGGCCACCCGGACCTTCTTCGCCGAAGCCGAATTCCCCAACTCCGATGGGCGCCTGCGTCCCGGGCTCTTCGCCCGCATCGAGCTGGGAGCGGAGGAATCCCATGCAAAAGCTCGCTGAGCTCTGCGTCCGCCGGCCCGTCTTCGCGACGGTGCTCATCCTCGCCATGGTGGTGGTGGGCATCTTCGCCTACTTCCAGCTCGGCGTCGACCGCTTCCCCAATATCGAGTTCCCCTTCGTCGTCGTCACCACCGTGCTGCCGGGCGCCGCGCCCGAGGAGATGGAGACCGAGGTCACCGACAAGATCGAGGAGGCGGTCAACACCATCAACGGCATCGACCAGTTGATCTCCACCTCCTCGGAGAACGTGTCGCTGGTGCAGATCCAGTTCACCCTGGAGAAGAACCCGGACGTGGCCGCCCAGGAGGTGCGCGACAAGATCAACGCCATCCTGGCCAACCTGCCCAAGGACGCCGATCCGCCGATCATCCAGAAGATCAACGCGGACGCCGACCCGGTGATCTCGATCGCCCTTTCGGGCCCCGCCTCGCAGCGCGAGGTCTCGGAGTACGCCGACCGCGTGCTCCGGCGGCGCCTGGAGACGGTCTTCGGCGTCGGCCAGGTGAAGCTGGTGGGCCAAAGGTTGCGGCAGATCAACGTCATCACCGACACCGCCAAGCTCGACAGCCTGGGGCTGACGGCGGCTGATGTGGTCAACGCCCTGGGCAGCCAGAACGTGCAGATCCCGGGCGGCAAGGTGGCCCAGAACCGGCGCGACCTGACGCTGCGCACCTATGGCCGCGTCGGCACGCCCGCCGACTTCGCGCGCCTGCCGATCACCACCCGTAACGGCTACCCGGTGCGGGTGGGCGACGTCGCCCGCATCGAGGACGGCGTCGAGGAGGCGCAGTCGGTCGCCACCGTCGCCGGCAAGCCGGCCGTGGTGCTGCAGGTGATCAAGCAGTCGGGCACCAACACGATCGCCGTGGTCGATGCCATCAAGGAGCGGTTCGGCGAGCTCAAGGAGCAGATTCCCGCGGGCTGGCACGCGGAGATCGTTCGCGACCAGTCGAAGTTCATCGTCGCCGCCGTCGACGCAGTCAAGGAGCATCTGATGGTGGGCTCGCTGTTCGCGGCCGGCATCGTGTGGCTCTTCCTGCGCCGCTTCCGGCCGACGCTGATCTCGGCAGTGGCCATTCCCAGCTCGCTGATCGCCACCTTCGCCGCCATGAAGTACATGAACTTCACGCTCAACGTGCTCACCCTGCTGGCATTGACACTGGCGGTGGGCATCGTGATCGATGACGCGGTGGTGGTGCTGGAGAACATCTTCCGCTTCATGGAAGAGAAGAAGATGACGCCGCGGCAGGCCGCCGTCGAGGGTACCAAGGAGGTGGGCCTCGCGGTGCTTGCCACGAGCCTCTCGCTGATCGCCGTCTTCCTGCCGGTGGCCTTCATGGGCGGCATCGTGGGCCGCTTCATGTACTCCTTCGGTATCACCATGGCATTCGCCATCGCCGTGTCGCTGATCGTCGCGTTCACGCTGACGCCGATGCTGGCCTCGCGGTGGCTGCGGCAGAACGACACCGCTGAAGCCAGCGAGGGCTCGCGCCAGCGGGGCGTCTACGCCGCCGTCGAGCGCTTCTACCTGCGCCTGCTCGACCTCGCCATGGCCCATCGCTGGGTGGTGGTGGTGATCATGGTGCTGGTGTTCTTCTCCACCATTCCACTTTTCATGGCGGTGAACAAGAACTTCCTGCCCAACGACGACGAGTCACAGTTTCAGGTGATCGTGCGGGTGCCCGAGGGGGCCAACCTCGCGACGACGCAGACCATCCTGGAGTCCGTGGCCACCCAGGTGCGCAAGCTCCCTGGCGTGGTGACGACGGTGAACACCATCGGCAACGACCCGCAGCAGACTCCCAACCTGGGCCTCGTCTACGTTCAGCTCAGCGATCCGAAGACGCGCAAGGAGGACCAGTTCCATCTCATGCAGCGGGTGCGCGAGGAGATCCTGCCGCAGTACGAGGCCCTCAAGGTGCGGTCCCAGGTAGCGCAGGTCTCGGCCTTCGGCAACGGCGTCGACAACGAGATCCAGTTCTGGATCGGCGGTCCCGACCTCGACAAGCTCAACGTCTACGCGCAGAAACTCAAGACCGAGCTCGCCAAGGTGCCGGGCACCACCGACGTGGACACCAACTTCATCGTCGGCAAGCCCGAGCTCGGGGTGCGCATCGATCGCGACAAGACAGCCGACCTCGGCGTGCGGGTGCAGGATATCGCGAGCTCGCTCAACGTCCTGGTGGGCGGCCAGAAGGCCACCTCCTACTTCGAGGGCGGCGAGGAGTACGAGGTCCACGTGCGGGCCGACGAGGCCGACCGCAACAACGCCCAGGCCATTGCCGCCATGGAGGTTCCCTCGGTGAGCCGCGGCACCGTGCCGCTGCGCGACCTCGTCACCCTGAATGAGGGCACCGGCCCATCGCTGATCAACCGCCTGAACCGGCGCCGGCAGGTGATGGTCACCGCCAACATGAAGCCGGGCTTCTCGTCGCAGACGGCGCTCGACACCTTGAACCGCACGGCGGCCGGCCTCAAGATGCCGGCCGGCTTCTCCTTTGGTTTCAACGGCCGTTCGAAAGAGCAGGGCAAGGCGTTCGCGTCGTTCATGACCGCCTTCCTGCTGTCGATCATCTTCATGTACCTGATTCTGGCGGCGCAGTTCGAAAGCTGGCTCCACCCGTTTACCATCCTGCTGTCGCTGCCGATGACGGTGCCGTTCGCGCTGCTCTCGATCCTGCTGCTGAAGCAGTCGGTCAACATCTTCTCGATGTTGGGCATCCTGGTGCTGTTCGGTATCGTGAAGAAAAACTCCATCCTGCAGATCGACCACACCAACTCCCTGCGGGCGCAAGGGATGCCGCGGGCGGAGGCCATCCGGGCGGCGAACCGCGACCGGTTGCGGCCCATCCTGATGACCACCCTGGCCTTCGTGGCCGGCATGATTCCGCTGGTGGCGTCGAGCGGCACGGGCGCGGGCACCAATCGCGCCATCGCCTCGGTGATCCTGGGCGGCCAGCTCCTCTCGCTGCTGCTGACGCTGATCGGCACGCCGGTCAGCTACAGCATCTTCGATGACTGGGCGAACTCGAAGGTTTTCTCGCGGCTGGGTGAGAAGCTCGCGCGGCGCAAGCCGCGAGAGAACGTGATCGGTCAGCCGTCGCCGGTCACGGATTGAGAAGGTTGCTGAAGATGGTTTGAGGAAACGGGCCGGTCACGAAGGTGGCCGGCTCTTGCCCTTTTGTGGGTTCTTGCCGAGCACCTCAACCTTAGCTTCCAGAACCAGGACCCGCTTATTCAAGTTCTCGAAGGGCACGCGTATGGAGGACCGCACGTCCTTGAACTCGACGGCGACCTCTTGCCGAACGGCACTCAGGCTCTGGTTGGCGCCCGCGACCCCCTCGCCGACTTGGCGGATCTCACCGCGAAGAGCCTCGATCTCCACGCCGTTGTGGCGGACCTTCTCTTCCAGCCGGTCAAACCTCTGCGCGGTCTCCTCACGGAGGCTCACAAATTCCTCTCGGAGTCCACCGATCTGCTGGTTGGTCTCACGGGAAGTGCGCAGTGCAATCCGCCAACCTCGTGGCAGTGAGCCCAATCGCCCTTCTCGTAGGTGTTGGAGGCCCGGTCGAACAGCTCGGGGTAGCAGGCGCCCATCGGAGTTGGGAAATTCGGCTTCGGCGAAGAAGGTCCGGGTGGCCAAGTCGATGACGCCGCCCACGGTCTTGACGCGGCCGGCGAACTTCTCGCCGGGGTAGGGAGCCACCTGTTTCATCTGCTGGCAAAGCTCAAGGCGGACCTTTTGGTTGCCGCAGCGGTCCGCCTCGTCAAGACGAATTCCTCGGGCTGGATCAACGAGAACCGGAAGATTCAAGGGCGATTCGAATGGCAGGCCGGGTACTTCGGCGTGTCCGTGAGCGAGTCCCGGGTGGCGGAGGTCCGCCATTATATCCAGACCCAGCAAGAGCACCACGCCCGGCTCTCGTTCCGGGATGAATTGATAAAGCTGCTCGAGAGGAACCGCATCCCGTTTGACGAGAAATATCTTCTGGGCTGACAGGCTATTCTGCTGCCGCCCCTTCGGGGCTTTGGGGATTTTTGGTTCCCTTTCCTGGGGCTCACGCCCCAGGCTCTATGCTGTCGCCCCTTCAGGGCTGGCGGATTGCATGATAGATAGCCCTGCTCAGTTGACGGGTTGGTCGGGGTCGTCTGTCCTGAGTACGATCCTGCCCAGTGTCTCGATCGTGGAAGAGAAGTTCCTCGTGGACTCTTCGATGCCGGAACGCAGCTCGGCCACGCTGGCACCGGTCGCGGCGGCGAACTCACGGAGCCGTTCCGTGACGGTCTCCAGCATCGCAGCCGTCTTCAGGATCTCCTCGCGGTCCGAGGGTGAAAGGTTCGCTGCCACTTTAAGCGTACGCTGGGCGAGCTTGCGGAGAATACTGGCTGTGAGCCAAAACCTCTCCAGGACTTCGAGGGTCTGATCGTCCATGCCCGTCTCTCCTTTCCGCAGCCGATGTAGCACCGATATGATACCAGAAGTCTTGCAGAAGAACTCCAGGGGCCGCAGGCCCGGAAACTTGCCTTGCTCCCTCTTCTCCCGGTCGGGGGGAGGGCGATGGGAGAAGAGGGCCGGGGTGATGAGGGGTGGACTGGGAGAGGCCCTGAGGGGCCGCTTCTACCAGATCCGGCAGACCTTCTCGGGCTCCTTGTACAACGCCTGGCCGGGCTTGCAGGAGAAGGCCTGGGCGAACTCGGGCATGTTGACGACGACGCCGTTGATCCGGGCCTCGTGGGGCGAGTGGGGATTGACCCGGGCGCTCAGGCGCAACGCCTCAGGACGGTCGCCGCCGCAGTCCCACTGGGCGAAGCCGACGAAGAAGCGCTGCTCGGGAGTGAGGCCGTCGACCGGCTGGAGCTTCTGCCCTTGCGTCTCCTCCTGCCAGGCGAGATACGCGAGGATGAGCCCGCCGAGATCGGCCACGTCCTCTCCCAGGGTGAGCTGGCTGTTGATCTTGATGTCGTCCACCACCGTATATTGCGCGTACTGATCGGAGACGCAGGCGGCCCGCTTGCGGAACTCCTTGTCGTCGCCCGGCGTCCACCAGTTGCGCAGGTTTCCCTGCGCGTCGAACTGGCGGCCCTCGTCGTCGAAACCGTGGGTCAGCTCGTGACCGATGGTGCCGCCGGTGTTGCCGTAGTTGGGGGCGGCATCCACTTTGGGATCGTAGAGTGGCGGCAGCAGCACGGCAGCGGGAAAGTTGATGTCGTTCATGGCCGGGTTGTAATAGGCGTTCACCGTCGACGCCGTAATTTCCCACTCGTTGCGGTCGACCGGCTGGCCGATCTTGGCGAAATCGCGGCGGGTCTCGAAGACGCTCGCCCGCTGGACGTTCCCCGCGAAATCGTCGCGCCGCACCTCCAGGGTCGAGTAGTCGCGCCACTTGTCGGGATATCCAACCTTGTCGCGCATCGTCTGGAGCTTGACCAGCGCCTGCTTCTGGGTCTCGGGGTTCATCCAGGGGGACGTGCGGACGCGCACCGCCATGGCGTCGCGAATCTGCTTTACCATTCTCTCCGAGTCGGTCTTCACCTGGGCCGGGAACGCCTTGCGGACGAACACCTCGCCCAGCGCCTCGCCGAGATCGCGATCGATCCAGTTGACGCAGCGCTTCCAGCGCGGCGACTGCTGCTTCACTCCGGTCAGATAGGCGCGGTAGAAATCAAAGTCCGCCTGCACGAAAGGCGTGGAGAGATAGGGCGCGCTGATCCTCGCGAGATGGACCCGGAGATAGGCCCGGAGGTCGCCGAGGGGAGCGGTGGCGAGCTCCTTGTTCACTGCCTTGAGGAACTTGGGCTCGTTGACGTTGAAGTCCGCGAGATCCGCCTGGCCGAGAGTTTTGAGATAGACGTCCCAATGAAAAGCGGGCGTGAGCGCTTGGAGCTGCTTGCGCTTCATGGGATGAGCGGTCTTGTACGGGTCGCGCCGCTCGACCGGAGTGAGGGACGCCTTGGCGAGGACCGTTTCCAGGCGCATCACGGCAATCGCCTGGCGCGCCGGCTGCGGATCGCCCAGCAGCTCGAAAAGCTTCTGCAGGAGGGCGCGATAATGGTCGCGGGTCTCCTTGGACTTGGCGTCGGTCTTGATGTAGTCCTCGGGCGAAGGCAGGCCGAGGCCGCCCGCTCCCACGAAGCCGATGACGTGGGAGGCGTCCCGCGGGTCCTGGCCGGAGCCGAAGCCGAAGAGCATGGCGCCCGAGTCACCCTCCAGGTGCAGGCGGCCAATCAGGGCGGGTAGATCGGCTCGGGACTTCAACCCGGCGATGGCCGCCAAGTCAGACTTCAGAGGCGCGATCCCGGCCTTCTCGATGGCGGGCTCGTCCATGCAGGTGGCGAAGTAGTCGCCGATCTTCTGGGTGTTGGCGTCGCGCGCGGGGCCGGGGCGAGCCGCTTCCTCCAGCAAACCCCAGAGGACGCGCTCGTTGTCGTCCTCCATCTTCGAGTAGACGCTCCAGCGGGGACGGTCGGCGGGGATCGGATTCTTGTCCAGCCACTTGCCGCAGGAGAACTTGAAGAGGTCGGCGCACGGATCGACCGAGCGGTCCATCACCGACGGATCGAGGCTCGGCGTGTACGGGAGAGCCGTGATGGGCCGCTCCGCAGCGGTGGGCTCCGCACCCCGGGCCGGCGATCCGGTCAGAGCGAGGAGAACGAGAAGCGAGGGAACGGCAAGACGCTGGATCATCGAGAGACTCCTTCAGACAGAGAGACGCCAGAGGCGGCCAGGCCGCCGGAGAGAAGTATCTACGAATGGGGCGTGCGATGGTTTCAGGGACGGCCCGGACCTACTGCGGCGCGATCTACGCGACGTTCAGGTCGAGCCCCTCGAAACGGTCGGCAGCCTTCGCCCCGATGTCCCAGGCACGGCGCGGTCCGTCGATGGACAGGAAGCCTATGCGCCGCTCAGCACCCTCCGACGGAGCTCCACCGACCGCCGGAGAAGTTCCCGGAAAAATCGGGTATGGGCCGTCTAGAAGAGGAGCGCGGGGTCGCTGCGCTTTCCGGAGGGGTCCGCATGAGCGAGTTCGAGAAGGAGAGCCACGAAGAAGAACCCAAGGCATCGGATCCAACAACTACCAGGAACTGGCCGGTCTGGTTGGTCCTTGCGGTTGTTTCGTCCCTCGTGCTGGCGGCGGCGGCGGCCTGGCTCCTCTACTTCCATCAAGAGCAGAAGCGAAAGGTCGCACTGGACTACCAGCACTCTTTCCTCGCGTTCACAGAGGAGACACAGGAATTCCTCAACAATGCATTGGCCGCTTTCGCCAAGGTACCGAATACCGTGTCGGATTCCAGGATCAAAAACGATGAAAGCGCCATTGACTCTAGCATTTACTATACTCTTGACGAGAAAGAGAAATGCCCGCTGCATGTTGAGAAAGATAAGGTTGTTTACGAATTCAGCGGCTTTTCGGAAAACGACGATAACGGCTGGGATAACCAGTTGATGAAATGGTCCGCCGACCCTTCAGAGCAATTCAAGAGCTATTCTGCCAGCAAGCCACTCCTCCTCCTGATCACCGATGAAAGAGGCGAGATTGTTTTGAGTGCTGGAAGGAGCACAATCTTTCCTCCTCAACACCAGCTCGCCGAGTGGATTAAGCAAAGCAGAGGTCAGGAAAAGAAGCCCGACGGACAATCAGAAGAGGCCCCTTTCATGATGGACGGCCAGGAGTACAATGTGCTCCATAGAGAAGTTCGGGTCCCACCTATCCTACGCGATCAACTTCAGCTCCCCAAAGATAGTTGCCCGCCAGATCTTCTCCACGTTTTCGGCCTAGTCTCTACAGATCAGATTTTTCGTGACAGTTTAGAGCTCTCCCGAGGGCCTCTGATCGTTTTGTGCTTCGCTCTCTTCCTACTTGTCCTCTCCTTCCCTTTCCTCAAGCTATTCTTCGCTCCGGAGGAGCGCTTCCGTCGAATCGACGCGGTTCTTCTGCTTCTCTGTGGGGCACTCCTTGCTGCTACCGTAGTATTTAGCGGCATTTTGGGAGCGTCCCTCACCAGCTTGCGGAAGCAGGACGATTTGCAGATCGAAAAGGTCTCCAAGAAGTTTGCGCATAAGCTGGAAAAGAACGAAAAGCAATGGCTATCTAAAGAACCCAAACCTATCTTGCTAAAGGCTAACCTGCCCTGGGGAATGGGATTCGCAATCCTCGACAAGGAAACTCTACCTCTGGGTCATTCAGGTTCTCTCCATACAGCCTTTGAAGAAATCACCAGTATGTCAAGCCAAGGAAAATTGCTGCGCGGGGCGCTACGGTCAGGTTCTAAAAAGCCATTCACCATACTTTCTATGGGGCGGCCAGAGCGAGTGCAAATCGTCCCAATTACTCTCCCGGACCCTATGGGGCGGCCGGATCGGCCCAAGACGAGTGCAAATACTTCCCCGGGCGCAAAGCTTCTGGTGTTCAGAGATCAAGAGCCCATCCAATCCATTCGCTTCTATACATCGCTCGTCACACTGCTCGTAACTACCTCATGCATCCTCCTTCTAGTAACCCTTGGAACGCTTCTAAGCCGGCTGGTTCAGCCCCCGTCATACCTGACCTTTCTCTGGCTGAACCGCTCCGACGGCTCTCTCTACCTCTGCCTTGCCCTTGCCTATCTCTTGCTTGGAGTTCTGGTGCTGAGCACGACTCTTCTTGGTCAATCTCCATGGGACACAGTTCTCGCCGCGGTGCTGGTCCCGGCAATCGCCGTCCCCTGGTCCCTATGGGCATTAACGGGTCGGCCAAAACTGATTAAGCCTCTCCTCCGGCCGGTGGCCTGGATCTTCTCGCTCGTCTTTGTGGCCATCCTGATCTGGATCTGTTTTGAAGCCTTTCCCAAAACTTGGTGGCCGCTGCTCCTCGTCACACCAATCTCATTGGAGGTGGCCTTCAGGCTCCGGGGCGGGTCGATCCCGCCACGTTACGGTTTGTCCCTGTACTCCTTAGCGATCCTCTCCTTTCTTCTGCTCTCTGCCGGCCTACCTACATTTGCGGTCTACCGCGCAGCTTTCCTGGAGGAAGGTCGACTGCTAGCCCGAAGTTCTTTTCGATTACGTAGCGCAAATATCAGATAAAGCGAGGCTTAGCTGCTCGGGGCTACCCTGCCCGCTGTCTACAGGCATTCTACGCCGCCACGGAGAGCAGAGAAAGGGCCCTCTGCTGGAGGGGTGTGGGG
>DASYJD010000071.1:0-156506 GCA_035996875.1 Thermoanaerobaculia bacterium | reverse complement strand
GGAATGTACTGGGTCAACACACCCAAGCCGATCAAGTCTGTCAGTCGAGTACCTTTCGGCAGTGTCGCTGCTTTCCGTGCCATGACGCCTCCTTCCTATCGGAAGAAGGATACCAAATATCGTCTTAAGCGAACGGTATTGACCTTAGCCCGCACCTCTTCACAGGGGTCAGGCTCCACTCTCGGCAGCGACAAGTTCGAAGCCGAGATCAGAAATAAGTGCCTGGCACCCCGGCGCTTCCAGATCCACCTGGAGGTCGCCACCCGGCGGCCGGGCGCCAACCTCAACGCGCTGCTCGACGAGAACCTGCGCGATCCGCTCTCCGGCAACGCCGTCCTGAGCGGCGTGCCGGTGCGCCTGGAGCCGGAAAACGCCTGATCAGGATTCAGTGCCGACGCAGGCGTCCGCCCGTGCGAGAAGAAAGGCCCTTTCCCGCGCGTTGCGGGTCAGCGTGGCCGTAGCCTGGAATTCTGAACGCGCCTCGGCCAGTCGGCCGGCCCGGAACAGAAAGTCTCCCCGCGCCGCGGGCAAGGGCGCATAGTGGCGGAGGGCGTCGTCGTCGCCGATCTCGTCCACCAGCCGGAGGCCCGCTTCGGGCCCGAAGGCCATGCTGTAGGCGATCGCGCGATTGAGATCGACCACGGGCGAGGGCGCCACGATGCGCAGCCGGTAATAGAGCGCGGCGATGCGCGGCCAGTCGGTTTCAGCGGCCGGCGCACGCGGGCGTGGCAGGCGTCGAGCCAACTGCGAGCGTCTCGCCGGGCCGCCCGGATTGGCCGGCGGCTCCCGCTCAGCCCGCTCCGAGCCGCCCGAGCCGGGCGAGATCGGACTGCCAGGACCGGCGCTCGCGGGCCTCCCGCTCGAACAGCTCTCCCGTCTTGCTCAGGATCAGGGTGTACGGCCGCCCCGAGCGCCGTGTTTCGTGGCGCACGGGGAGCTCGGAGGCATCGATCCGTTGATGAATGTGTCCCCGGCTCTGTTGGGCGAGCGGCCATTCGAGCCGCTGGCGGACAGGATCGGCGAGGAAGGCGCTCAGCCCGCTGCAGAGCTCGCAACGGCAGCCGTCCGGAAGGGTAATCGACCAGTCGCCCGCGCTCCGGGCCGGCCGGGCCAGCCGGGCCTCCAGCCGCCCGATGCAATGTCGCGTAAGGGCCGCAAGCGCAGGCGCGGCCGATCTCCCGGGCTGCGCTTTCTCCTTCGCGGCCGCCCGCACCACCTGCACGAGGCAGGGGAGCAGCGGCTCGTTCTCGGCGGTGCACAGGGCTGCGACGACCTCGTCCCGGAAGTCGTCCGCCACCACCACTCCGGCGCTCCCGAGAAGGCCGTGGAGCGGCGCGGAGAGCGCCGCCACCGCCTTGTCCCGCAGGCTCGGCTGCACATGGCGCCGCGCCTCGCCGATCACCACCTGCAGCTCTTCCCACCGGTCTCGCAGCAGCCGCCGCGCGACGGCCGATCCCACGGCTTCGTCGGCGGCGCGCAGGGCTTTGCAGAGGCGCGGCAGCGCGGCGAGCCAAGAGAGCCGCTCCCGTTCGCCGAGCCGCGGGCCGCGATGGCGGTCGCCCGACCAGGCGGAGAGCAGCTGCCCCCACCAGCTCTCGCCGTAGCGCCTGGTCAGGGCGACCAGCGGCGGCGCCTCCTCAGGGGTGAGCGCCTCGACCCGGAAGGGCTGGAGCAGCGACGCCGCCAGCTCCGGCGTAGCGAGGCCGTCCGCCACCCGGAGGGCGCTGCCGAGGAGGCCGCGGCCGTCCTCGCGGTATGCGACGCCCCCCCAGAACGGCAGCAGCGACGCCGCGAGCTCCCTGGCCTCGGGCGCCCCACCGGCCAGGATCCGCTGCTCGAGCGCCCGGAGCGCCCAGGCGGGCGAGGCTTCGGCCCGCACGGCAAACGCGCGCTCGCGCGGCCACAGCACGAGGGCCGCCCTCCGGTACCAGCGGTCCATGGTGTTGCCGTAGTTGCCCATGTACCCCTCGTACTCGGAGGCATAGGGCGCGAGGTCCGACGACGGGGTCGAACAGCACACCTCGTCGCCGGACACCTGCGAGACGATCGGCAGGGCCTCCTCCCCTGCCGGGTCGACCCAGCAGGCCAGCGTGATCTCGCCGTCGATGAAGTCGCCGAGCTCGTAGGCGTCTGGACCGTCCGTCGCGGGGCCGTTCTCTGACCACTCATCGTCCTCGTCGCGCTCCCAGTGGCGGTTCCGGCCGCGCCAGGGCTCGTCCCAGCCTGGCTCCATGCAGTCCCATGTCTCATGGATTTCGGCGAGCGCGAGCACCAGCTCACAGCCGTAGCGCTCTGCCGCTGCCCGGAGCGCCGCCGCCCGGGCGCCGTCGTTCCCCTTGAGGCGCTGCCAGGCAAGGCCGTGCGGGGTGTACTCGTGATCGAGGAGGTAGACCAGACGGTTCGGCGGCTGCGCCGGCTGGCCCTCGTCCCGATACCTCCGGGAGGAGCGTGGTGTCGCGAAATGATCGCGCAGGCACCGGACGAGGGCGTCGACCGTCGCGGGTTCGGCGGCAGCCGCTGCGGCCGCGGTCTTGCCCTCCTTGAGGATCAGGTTGTAGGTCAAGGCGAGCCGGTAGCCCTCCTTGACCGGTTGGATCTCGTGCCGGCAGTCGGCATAGAAGGCGACGAAGGAGAGCTGCCGGCGGGAGCCCCGGTCGACGACCTTCTCGCCCTGGTGCTCGATGACCAGGGCGCCGCCCTTGAACGAGGCCGGCAACGTCACGACAAGGGTGCCGACCATGGCGTCGGCCTTCTCCGAATCCTGGTGCGGCAGGAAGAACTGGCCCGGGCCATAGACCAGGAAGGAGTGGAGCTCGGCCTCGAGCCGGCAGCCGTCGGCCAGCCCGAGATCGGCGCGCAATTCTTCGAGCACCGGCAGGAGCGTCCGGTTCCACCGCCTGCGGTCGATCTTCACCCGGCTCCTGGGAATCTCCCAGGTGTCCCGGACTCGTCGGTCGAGAAGCGTCTTCTCCCCCCGTCCATAGCGAGCTGGCCGGGCGAGCCGGCAGAGATTCTCCGCCTGAGCCCGCGAGACGGGAAGGCGGAGCCGTCCGAGCCCCTGCACCTCCAACTGCAGGTCATCGGCCGTCGCGGTCCGCCGGGCGGTGAAGCAGCCGGGCGAGCCGACCGCGCCGAGGATCTCGCCGATCTGCTCGAAGTTGTCGATCATCACAGCACCTCTTCAGGAAACTCGCCGCCCATTGTCGACTCCATCTAGATGTCCTGGCCTTGTTGGAAACATCTCCCGGTCTTCCCAGCAGGAGAAAAATGCCCGGCATCCGAACTATACGCCAACCGCCGCCTGCTGGAGGAGAGGGAAAGCGGAGCAGCCGGGACCGACCGCAGCCAGCCGCCGAAGACGCTTCCGAAGGCGGACGAGGAGAACGTGCGGGAGGCCCTCTGGGTTTACCTCGTGCAGGCGAAGGCCTGCCCCGTCCGCAGGATTCAGCGCTGGCCGTCGCAGGCCTCCGCCCGTGCGAGAAGAAAGGCCCTTTCCCGCACGTTGCGGGTCAGCGTGGCCGCAGCCTGGAATTCTGAACGCGCCTCGGCCAGCCGGCCGGCCCGGAACAGAAAGTCGCCCCTCGCCGCCGGCAAGGGCGCATAGTGGCGGAGGGCGTCGTCGTCGCCGATCTCGTCCACCAGTCGGAGGCCCGCTTCGGGCCCGAAGGCCATGCTGTGGGCGATCGCGCGATTGAGATCCACCACGGGCGAGGGCGCAACGATGCGCAGCCGGTCATAGAGCGCGGCGATGCGCGGCCAGTCGGTATCGGCGGCCCGGCGCGCGCGGGCGTGGCAGGCGGCGAGCGCGGCTTGCAGCACATAGGGGCCATCGCCGCCCAGCGCTTCGGCGCGGGCCAACGCATCGAGGCCCCGGCGGATCAGCAGATGATCCCAGCGCGCGCGATTCTGCTCGGTGAGCGGTATGAAAGCGCCGTCCGGCCCGGTGCGCGCCCTAAGGCGCGACGCCTGGATCTCCATCAGGGCCAGGAGGCCGAACACCTCGCCTTCCTTGGGCATCAGCCCGGCGAGTATGCGGCCGAGCCGTTGCGCTTCCAGGCACAGGCCCGGCCGGACAAGGTCGTCGCCCGCCGTGGCCGCATAGCCTTTGTTGAAAATGAGGTAGATGACCTCGAGCACCGAGGGCAGCCGCGCCGCCCGCTCGGCGCCGCGCGGCGTCTCGAAGGGCAATCCGGCCTTTGCGATCGCCTTTTTCGCGCGGACGATGCGCTGGGCGATCGCGGCCTCGCTCGACAGGAAGGCGCGAGCGATCTCGTCGGTCGTCAGGCCGCCGACGACCCGCAAGGTGAGAGCCGCGCGGGCGTCGGGCGACAGGATGGGGTGGCAGGCGGTGAAGAGAAGGCCCAGCAGCTCGTCGCCGAGATCATCGTCCATGGCCGCTTCGATCGTCTCGACCGCGTCCAGCATCCGCGCGATCTCCTCGTGCTTGCGCTCGCGCATCTTGTCGCGCCGAAAGGCGTCGATGGCGCGCCGTTTGGCGAGGGCCATCAGCCAGGCACCCGGATTGGCCGGCACGCCGATCCTGGGGCATTCGGATAGGGCGACGACCAGCGCGTCCTGCGCCAGCTCCTCGGCAAGGTCGATATTCCGCACCATGCGGGCCAAGCCCGCGATGAGCCTGGCCCGTTCAATGCGAAAGGTCGCTTCGATCGCCCGATGCGTCTCGCCTGCAGTCACACCGCATTTTGGGCCAAGGCCACAGGGGAGGCAAGCCGGAGGCAGCTGACGGTATCAGGCGACGGAGTCAGGCGACGCCGAGCTTCCCGCGCTCCCCTTCTCGGGGCGTCGAGAGCTCCTCGGGCGTCACGAACTCGGCCAGATCTGCCGCTTCGTAGAACGGCCGGATTTCCATCTTGCCCGGCAGCATGGGCGCGCGCTTCGCCCAAGCCATCGCCTCGTCCATGTCCTTGACCTCCCAGATCGAGAAGCCGACGATCAGCTCGCGGCTCTCGGCGAAGGGCCCATCGATGACTGACCGGCTGGAGCCATCAGAGACGATGCGCTTGGCCTGGGCGTCGTTTTTGAGGCCTGCGGCGGCCACGAAGACGCCAGCCTTGACCAGCTCCTCAGTGAACCGGTCCATCGCCGCGAATGCCTCGAGCGCCTCTGGCGTGGGCTCGCCCAATTCCATGCCCTCGGTGGCTTTTGCTAACACCATAACCCGCATTGTCTACCTCCTTGTTTGAGCCGGCCTTTTTTGGCGTCTCATTGGGGCGTCGAACGAGCTTGTCGGAAATCGACATCGTTCTGCAAGTTTGTTCGACGTTCCCAAGCGCGTGGCAGGAGCGGCCGCTCCTCTAGGGAGGCCGGGCCGCCTGGAGGTTGCTCTACGCCGTGCGCCGAATCGCAATCGCCTGCCGGTTGCTGCCCAGCAGCGACGCCAGAGACAGGATCACCAGGGTCACCAGGAAGCTGGGGGAGATATAGCGATCGTCAAGGCCGCTGGGAGACCACCCAGTTCTCGATGAAAAGTCCTGGAACGCGCGAGAATTCGTCGACGTTGGCGGTCACCAGAGTGAGATCGAGCGCCAACGCATGAGCCGCGATCAGCAGATCGTTCGATCCGATTGGCTGGCCCTTGCGGCTGAGGTGAGCCCGGATCTCGGCATAGTGGCGATCCGCTCCTCCGTCGAGCGGCAGGACCTCGAGCCCTTCCAGCGCCTGGTCGACTCGCTCCGCGAGCCGGGAGGAGCCCTTCTTGGCCACACCATAGCGAAGCTCACAGGCAACGATGATGCTTGTGCAGACCGTGGCCACGCCGACCACGGCGAGCCTCTTGGTCACCGAACCCTTGGGGTTTCGGATGAAATCCGAAAGTGTGTTGGCATCCATCAGATAACGATAACCGGCCATCTTCAGAGATCCACGTCCCTGAGCGGCAGGAGATCATCATCATTGATGTCGGGAAGCTCTTCGTCGAGAGGCTCCCACGAGGCCGCGAGCTCCAACAGATTTGGCTTTCGAACCGGCTCGACGATCAGCCGGTTCCCTTCCTTGCGGAGAAGTGCTTCATGGCCAGGAAGCTCGAGATCTCGGGGGATGCGCACGGCTTGATTGCGTCCATTGCGAAACAGGGCTACGGTCCGTTCGTTTTCCACAGCATCCTCCCGGCCGTCGGAGCGGCCTATGCATGAGTATATGCTAGCATGAAGCGTCTGTCTTGGAAAGCGTCTCTCCTGCGCGTCACCCACGCAGCGGAGTGCTTCACGCGAATCGCCAAGCACCCTTCCGGGGGAGACGCCATCCCCACGACAAGGCGTTGCGGGTGTGGGATGTGGAAAGCGGAGCCCTCTATCTCAGCGCACTGTACGCCTCTTCCTGAAACTCCTGATGGATCGGGTCCCCGCTGGCGGAAGTGAACTCGTGTTGGGTCAGCAGGATCGCCGTCATATCGCTGGCCGGATCGCTGATCCACGAACTGCCGAACCCCCCGATCCAGCCGAATGTGCCCGGCGCAAGCTGGCTCGGGACGGCCTCGGTCACGACCGACATGCCGTAGCCCCACCCTCGGCCGCGGCCGAGAATCATCTCGCCGCCGGCGCGCTGCTCCGCCGTCAGATGATCGGTCTTCATCGCCTTGACCGAGGCGGGCGCGAGCAGCGCCTGTCTCTGATGTTTGCCGTCGGCAAGCAACATGCGAGCGAACGCGAGATAGTCGTCGGCCGTGGATACCAGCCCGCCGGCACCCGGCTCGAACGCAGGCGGCCGGCTCCATTTTCCGGTCGCCGGCTCGTCGGACACGACGAGCTTGCCGTCCTGGCTGCGATAGGCGTGCGCAAGCCGATCGATCTCGGCGGGCGGCACGACGAATGCCGTGTCTTTCATCCCGAGCGGTCCGAAGATACGCTCCTCGAAAAACCGTGACAACGGCTTGCCCGACGCCCTCGCCACGAGGACGCCTTGTACATTCGAGCCCGTCCCGTAGAGCCAATCCTCGCCCGGTTGCGCGAGGAGCGGAAGGCTCCCGAGCTTCCGCATCCACGCGTCGTTGTCGAACGGCATGGCCGGGTCCGGCGGTCCGATCACGACGACGCCGAGGTCGGCGATCGCCTTCTGGATCGGATAGCGACCGGGAGGCGCGAGAATGAGCCCGAGCCCGCAGCGAAAGGTCAGCAGATCCTCGACCGTGATCGCCCGTTCGGCCGGCACGGTGTCCTCGAGCTCCGCGTCGAGCCGCCGCAGCACGCGGCGGTCGGCCAGTTCGGGGAGCAGGCGGTCGACCGGCTCGTCGAGCCTGAACGTGCCCTCCTCCACGAGTATCATCACCGCGGTCGCTGTGACCGCTTTGGTCATCGAGGCGATACGGAAGATCGTATCGCGGCGCATGTCCGCGCCGCTGAACGCCATCTTGCCGAGCGCGAACGTCTCGACGTGAGGTCCATGGGCGACGAGGCCGACCACGCCGGGCGCGAACCCCGCCTCGACTTGGCGTTCGAGTCGGATGCGAAGCCGTTTGAGACCCTCGGCGTTGAACACTCGAAGCAATCTCCAGCCCAACCTTTCTGGAATCGGGTGAAACCCGGAACCACGACTACGCCGTGCGCCGGATCGTAATCGCCTGCCGGTTGCTGCCCAGCAGCGACGCCAGAGACAGGATCACCAGGGTCACCAGGAAGATCACGTAGGCCAGGATCTCGGGCGAGAGGCCCACCACCTGGGCCGGCAGCGCAGCGTCGTGCCGCATGATCGCCGCCCTCATGCCGGTGTAGTGCATGCCGCACACGGCCAGCCCCATCACCAGGGCGCTGGCGACGATCTGCCACAGGTGGGTGGTGTTGAAGACCAGCCACAGGGCAACGATCGACGCCACCACCGCGATCCCCAGCGAGATCCCCACGATGACCAGGTTGTAATCCAGATGGGCCTGCATCCGCATCGCGGCCATACCGGTGTAGTGCATGGCGGCCACCCCCAGCCCCATGGCCGTGCCGCCGCCGATCAGCCGCCACGGGCTGGTCGGCCCCTTGCCCACCACGTAGATCCCGAGGCCGGTGACGACTACCGCCACCAGCAGCGAGGCCAGGGTGATCGGCACGTCGTAGGCCACCGGCATGCCCATGTCGAAGGCCAGCATGCCGATGAAGTGCATCGACCAGATCGCCCCCGCCCCCATCGCCAGGGCCCCAGCCAGAAGCGAACGCCACTTCTCGGCGCCGCGAGCCCCGGCGTGCTGGCGGCAGAGCTTGAGCGCGGTGAAGGAGCCCAGGACCGAGATCACGTAGGAGAGGGCGACGAGGAACAGGTTGTAGTCGTGCGGCATCATGTTCATGAATCTCCCGGCTTCAGGGTTGGAGGTCGACGATCACGTCCGGCTGTGACCTCAGCTCCGGGGCGTCGCGCTCGGTCGTGGCCCGCTCGAGGCAGATGATGAGGTAGCTCCGATAGCTGCGCCAGGTGATCGGGATGACGAAGCTCTTCAAGTGGTGGGGAAAGGAGATCCTGTCCGGCTGCCCGAAGAGCACCAGCGGAACCGAGATCAGGAACTCGCTGCCGAAGAACTGGCGGGCGTTGCCGGCGATGGTATTGGCGACCTCGCCCACCAGGTCCTCGTGGTCGGAGAAGCCGATCGCGGTCTCGCCAAAGCGGTGCAGCAGCTCGGTCAACTGCTCGGCGCAGGAGGTGAAGTACACCGCGCCGCGGTGGCGCCCGGAGATGCCGATCACCCCGGTGAAGTCCAGGGTGACCGAGTCCTCGCCCTTGAGGTACGGTGCATCGACCTTCGCCGGCTCGCCGGTGACCCGTTCAAAATAGCGCACCACGCCGTCGATGAAGACCTTGATCTCCTCGTCGCTCATCGCAGGCCTCAGGTCTCGGCAATCAGGTTGGCGAGCGCCAAGTTGAGGTCCTCGGCCGAGAACGGCTTGACCACGTACTCGTTGGCGCCCCGTTCCACCGCCTCGATGGCGGTCTCAGCGTCGCCGAGGGCCGAGATCACCATCAGGCGGGTGTCCGGCTTCAGGGCCATCATTTTGGAGATGCAGGTCAGGCCGTCCATCTCGGGCATGGTCAGGTCCATGGTGACGAACTCCGGGCGGTAGCGCTCGAACAGCTCCATCGCCTCGCGGCCGTTGGCGGCCTGATAGATCTTGGTCACCCGGTCCGAGAAGATGTGCCGCTCGATGCTGCGCCGGACGGTGCTCGAATCGTCAACGATCAACAATCTGCCGCTGGTTCCCAACACGGTTCTAGCCCCCATTCGGCAGCACGATGTGGAACTCGCAGTATTGGCCCGGCTTCTGCTGCCGCAGCGAGATCTGTCCCCCCAGCCTGGCCAGCGCGCCGCGTACGGCGTTCAAGCCGACACCGCGCCCGGCGTCTTCGGTCGTCTGGCCGGCGGTAGAGAAGCCGGGATGGAAGATCATCTGGTCGAGCGCTTCCAGCTTCCACCGGTTCTGCTCGCGGTCGATCAGCGGCTCGAGGATCGAGGGCGTGCTCTTGGCCAGCTCCTGCACCCGCTCGATCACCTGCGTGTAGTCAATGCCCCGGCCGTCGTCCCTGAACAGGAACTCGAGGTTGCCGTTGTTCTGCCGGGCCGCCACCTGGATATGCCCCTCCTCCGGCTTGCCAGCCACCAGCCGCTCGACCGGGGGCTCGATGCCGTGGACGATCGAGTTGCGGGCCAACTGGGCCATGACGTTGCGGAGCGCGCTCTTGTACTTGAACGGGATCGCCAAGCCGCCGGGAGCGCGAAACGCCACCACGACCTTCTTTCCCGACTTCTCCGCCAAGTCGCCGGCGAAGCGGGTCACCAACGCTGAGAGCACCTCGGTGTCGCTGGTGCCGGAGGTTGCCTTGAGGCTGCGCTGGGTCTCGGCGAAGCGGGCCAGCACGGCGCGGATCTCGGCCAGGCTGTCGATCATCTCCGACAGCTCGAGCACGATGGGGACGAAGTCGCCGCCGTCCAGGAGGGTCCGGCCTCGGAGCGCGGCCAGCTTCTCCTCGAAGCGGTGGGCGGCGGCGACGAAGTAGTCGATGCGCAGCATCGCCGCCGTGCCCTTGATGGTATGGACGCCCTTGAAGATATCTTCCGCCAGGTGGCGGTAGTAGGTGTTGCGATCAGGGATCGAGAGCAACGCCGACCGGCCCTCGCGCAGCAGCGCGTTGATGGTCTCGAGCTCGGTGTGGGCGTCCTCGATGAACTCGCGCAGCATCTGGGGCTCGACGTGCATCACCGACAGCAGCAGCTCGGCCTGGCGCTCCATTCGCTGCTGTGACTCCTTGAGCTGCTGCGCCAGCAGCGCCCGGGCGGTGACGTCGGCCACTGTCACCATCGCGTGGCGGATCTCGCCGCCCTCGCGGATGCGCTCGAAGGTGAAGGTGAGGAACTTCTGCTCGAGCTGCCCGCTATGGTTGGGGAACGAGGCCTCGACCTCCTTCAAGGGGTTGACCTTGGCGATCACGCTGTTGGTCTTGGCCGGGTTGAACAGCAGGCGCAGGAAGCGGACGGTGAGCTCGTGGGTGCGCTCGGGGGTGATCCGGCGGATCAGGTCGAGGAAGTCAGCCCCCGCCAGCTCCTCCTGGCCGAAGATCTGCCGCGTCGCGGCCGAGTACTTGGCCTCGATCGTGAGCTCGGGGGTGAGCAGGAACAGGCCCTCGCGCACTGACCCCATGATGGTATCGGTGAGGCCCAGCGAGCGCCCGAGCTCGATGTTGGCCTGCTCCAGGCCGGCAGTGTTGGCCGCCAGCCGGTCGACCATCTGGTTGAAGGAGTCCGCCAGCACCGCGATCTCATCCCGCCCCGACACGCTGATCCGGACGTCGAGCTCGCCGTCGCGCACCAGGGTGGCGGCCTCGGCCAGGGTGGTGACGGGCGTGATCCAGCGGCGGGAGAGAAACAGATAGGAGGGCAGCAGCACGGCGAGCAGGATGCCGGAGATCAGCAGCAGCAGCGAGCGGGAGATGCGGTCGGCGGCCTGCTCCAGCTCACGCTTGGGCGAGACCTGGACCAGCTTCCAGTCGGTCTCGGGCACCGGGAAGACGAGGGCCAGGGAAGGTTTCCCGTTGAGCAGATCGGCCGGCATTTCGACACGGACCGGGACGCGGACCGGCACCGCCGCACCGCCACCCGCCTGCAGAAGCCGGAGGGCGTCCGCGATCGGCCGGAAACCCGGATGGCGATCCGCCATCTCGCCGGCGGTGAGCGTCGCACGGGTCTCGGCGGCCCCGCCTCGGCTCGTCAAACCCACCAGCTCGGGCCGGGGAAAGGAGAGGAACCGTTGATCGTGATCGAGCAGGAAGGCGTAGCCGCTGGCCTCGCCCTGCCACGCCTGGGAGAGGCGCTGCAAGTTGGACGGGTCGAGGGGTCTCTCGCCGGCGAGCCATCGCCGCACCTCCTCCACTCTCCGCTTGCCGGCCTCCTCCAGCTTCCCGGCGGATTGCTCCGCGACCTGCTGCCGGCCATAGGTGTTCATGACCAGCGCGATGCCCATGAAGATCAGGGAGAACAGCGCCAGGAGACCGACCACTCCCTGCCACGCCAAGCTCCCCAGCCGCGGCCCGCGGCGGCTGGCCGCCGGCCGCCGCTGAGCCGCCGCGGCCGGAGCCGGTGCTTCACCAGCAGAAGGCGTTTCGACCTCGTTCAAGCTTCGGATTCTCCTTGTGAGGGTGCCAGTATCTCATGCTTCAACCCGGCCACCAGTTCGATCTCGACACGCAGAGCTGCTTCTCACCAGGGCGGCGCGGGGTAAAGGCGGGGGCAGATGGTTTTCTACAGGATAACCCGCCGGGATGGGCGCCGGGCAGGAGGGAATTCCCTCAGCCGGCATGGGGAAAATCCCTCAGGGCAGCAGAGCTCCCGGCGGTGAAGGAAAGAGGGCGTCCAGACCCTGCTCGAGCGGCCGGGCGGTGAAACCGAAGGCCAGAAAGGCGCTCTTGGTGTCGTGGCTCTTCGGGCTGAACAGGCGCGCCACTTGGTCGGCGTAGAGCGGGGGCTTGTCGAGCGGTAGGAGCGCGAGCGCCCGGGCGGCGAGCGCGAGCAGTCCGGCGGGCACGCCCAGGGTCCGCGGGCGGGTGTGGAAATAGGCCGCCAGGCGACGGATCAGCTCCAGGTAGGTCATCTCTTCAGGCCCCGCGAGCATTAGCACACCGCCATGGCCCGGCGCTGTCACCGCGCGGCAGATACCGTCGACGACGTCGTCGAGATAGACCGGCGCGAGGAGCGGGCTGCCGTCCCCTGGGACCGGGACCCAGCGGCCCTGGCGGCAGCGTTCGATCAGCGCCGAGATGCCCTCGCCGCCTGTCCCATAGACCTCGGCAGGCCGCAGGATGTTCCACGCCAAGCCCGAGTCCCGGACGATCTCTTCGGCGTGGATCTTGGATCGGCTGTAGGCGCCGCCCGCGGGGGAGATCGCGCGCGTGCTCACCAGGGTGAATCGTTGGATGCCGGCCCGCCGGGCCTCGGCGACCAGATTCAGTGTGCCGAAGGCATTGACCTCGGCGTAGCGGGCGCTCCGGTTGGAGTGCGTGACGGCCGCCAAGTGGAGGACCTGGTCGATGTCCGTGCAGACCCCGGCGAGGCTCTCCGGCCGCGTCACGTCGGCGCGGACGGACTGCCAGCCCGGCGGCAAGGAGGAGGCGGCGCTGCGATGCAGGACGGCGCCGGTGATGCCCTGCCGGTGCAGCTCGGCCAGCAGCGGACGGCCGAGACGCCCGGGGCCGGTCACCAGGACCTTCATTTCGTGGCCCTCCGCCGGAGCTCCAGGAGCCGGTAGCGCAAAAGATTGCGCAGGAACTCGATGACAGCCGCCATTGAGATGAAGGACCGCCGGCCGGTCAGGCCGAGGAACTCCGTCTCGATCTCGCCGATGCGAAATCCCAGATGGCGAGCCTGGATCAGGATCTCGGCGTCGATGAACCAGTCGTCGGCTTGCAGGGCCAGCCGCTCGTAGGCCGAGCGGGTCAGGATCTTTGGCTTGGCATTGACGTCCCGCACCGCAAGGCCGGGGAAGAGAACGTGAAAGAGCCCGTTGAAGACCAGCGAAAAGAGCTTGCGCTTGAGGCCGTCGCCGCGGCTCGTGCGGTACGTCTTCGCCAGATCGAGGCTTTGTTCGCGGAGCAGCCGGTAGATCCGCACCAGATCCTCGACCAGAACCTGGCCGTCGCCGTCGATGACCGCCAAGCACGCACCGGTGGCGAGGGACAATCCGCTGCGCATGTCCCAACCCATCATTCCCTGTTTCGCCACCGCCGAGCACACGATTCGGGGATCGCCGGTCGCCAGCTCCCGCACGACGTCCGGGGTCGTGTCGCCGCTGCCTGCGACATAGTTGCCAACCAGCACGATCTGATAGTCGACGATGCCCGCATCGGCAAGCACCTTGCCGATGCGGGCCGCGCAGGAGCGCGCCCCGTCGCCGGAGCGGTAGCAAAGGACGACGACGGAGAGATCCGGGCTCATGGACGCTTCCGCAGTGGAATCGCGGCGATCTACTGGAGCAACAGGGCGCGTTGCCGCGGCGTCAGCGGGCGTTTCAGGATCCGGCCGACAGGCCGATAGCCGGCAAGCGCTACGCCGGAGCCGCCCAACAGAGGGTCACCCTGGGGATTGGAAACCAACCGCCAAGTCCCTTTCCGGTCGTCGAAGTCCAGGATCACCAGCTTCTCGTAGGGAAAGTGGTCGGCCGCACAGGTGCCTGCCGCGAAGCATTCGGCCTTCTGCTCGTGCCAGCAGTCGAGCCCCTCAGGTGTGGCACGGCAGCCCGTGCCGCGGTCGGGGGCCATGCGCAGGCCGTGAATGGCGGGGTCATCATAGAGCAAGACGAGCCAGCTCTGAGCCAGATAGTCGGCCTCGGTCGCAAGATAAAGATTCGGCGTCGGCCCGCTGCGCAGGATGATCCCAGTGCCGGGTGTCAACGCGGGAGCGCTGGTGACGATCGACAGGAGCTCTTTCTGGTGCAGGCGCCAAGTCGAAACCCACAGGTCCTGACGCTCCAGGCCTCCCCAGGCTCCGAGCCCCACGAAGAGGACCGGCACGAGCAGGAAACCGGCCCGGAAGCGTGGCCATCTTTGCACCGCCCAGCCGGCCAGAACGGCGATGGCGAGAGAAGCCCAGGTGCGCGACAGGATGTGCGTGCGATAGTGAATTTCGGCCATTTGAAGCCCGGCATACGCGGCATTCGCAATCAGAGCCATCGCAGCGAAGATCCCGGCCAGCTGGAGTGTCCGGGCGGTCTGCTCAAGCGGCTCCGGATTCTGTGCCTGGCGGGCCCGGAACGCGAACCACGCCGCCGCCACTCCAGCCGCGAGTCCCATGGCCCACAGGGGAATCGCCGCCGGCGGCCTGGGATACCAGGTTGGGTGTGCAAAGGCCCAGCGCCACGGTGCGAAGTTCTCGTACCCCAGGCTTGCCGTGCGATGAAGACGCGCGGCGAGACGCATCGGCTGCATGGCCACCGCCGCGTAGCCGCTGGCGTCGTGCAGAAACCGCCACTCGATGGGGACCGCGGGAGCGAGGGTGAGGCCGAGAGCCGACAGCACCAGGAGAATCCGCCGCCAGGCCTGGAGACCGCTACGCCAGAGCAGGAGCAACGGCACGAACGGCAGGGCGGGGATCGCGATGTCGAGCGTCCAGATGCTGACCGCGATGGCGGCGCACGCGAGCGCGATCCAGCCGGCGCGCCCGCCCGTCAGATAGCGCAGGCTGCAGCCGACGGCGAGCAGCAGCATGAGCGCGGCGAGGTTATAGCCCAGAGACGTGAGGTTGCCGGTCAGGTAGTCGCTGGTCGCGGTGAGCGTCAGGCAGATTGCCAGAAAGCGGGTGAGCTGCCGTCCCGGCAGCAGCAGCCGGGCGATCCAGCCGGCGGCGAGGGCCTGGCCGAGCCAGGTCAGGCCGAAGATCAGGTGCAGGGTCCAGATGGGCTGCGGCGTGGCGAGCGCCAGGCGGAACGGCAGGGAATAGAGGCGCCGCAGGGGAGCGCCGGCCGGGGTCAGGGCGGCCATGAAACCGTGGCCTTGAAAGTTGCGCGCCAACCGCAGGAGCAGCGTATCGTCCTGCCACAGGCCGCGCATCGACACGGTCAACCCCCAAACCAGAAGGAGCAGGGCGAAGTAGAGCGCGCCGTCGCTGTTCAGTCCGGCGGCGAGCCGGCGCAGCGGCGGCAGCGACCGGTCCCGTACTTCCAGAGTCTCGCTCAAGCCACCCTTCCCGGTCTGCCATACGCTTCCGCTTCAGCGCGGATTGGCCTCATTTAATATCATCTCAGCCGCTTCGTATTCTTTGCTTCTTGGTCTAGCTTTGCAAAGCGTGTAGCCCCAGTTACGGCTATAAGCAGTCCAGTGAGGGAGGGCCGGGTCGCCTCGCGGATTCGGCCGATCGCGCGACGCATCGCACGCGTAAAGCGCTCCGCGAGTCCTGCACCGAGTTTTGCTGGTGGCTTCTTCTGGCGAGAATTGTGCACCTTTACTTGCAGACGGCCGGCCTTCAGACGGCTGATACCAAGGAGAAGGAAACTATGAAGACATCCAGAATCGCTCTCGTCCTCCTCGTCATGCTGGCCCTGATCCCCTGTGCCCGGGGCTTCGCTCAGACGGCTCCTGCCGCGCCGGCTCCCGCGAACGTCGCGGAGTTTCTGGCGACCCTGTCGAGCAGCGCGAGCGACGCGCCCGGCACCGGCGTCCTGGTTCCCAACCCCACGCTCCTCTCGACCACCTGCACCAGCAACGCGAACTGCCCCACCGGCCAGCTTTGCTGCTACCCCTGCGGCATCGACGGCTGCAGCAGGGTTTGCATGATGCCCATGAGGGGCCACTGTCCGTTCTTCCCGTAGTCCCGGGCTCTTGCGTGTCTCCTCTCCCGCTGGGGAGGGGAGGCCATGCTCGCAGGCCAAGCGCATCGCCCCGCCGCTCAGTGTAAACTCGGAGGGCGAATACCTATGGGATACCTGCCTTCAGAGGCCGAGCAGGAGGAGCTGATCTCCGATCTTGCCGAGCTCATCTCTGCCCGCGGCTCCGCGGGCTTTCTGACGTCTCCCATCGTCATCCCTCATCCTCGGTACCTGCCCGATCCGTGGAATGGTGACCTCCCCAGCTCCCAGATTCTGCTGCGGCGACTGATGCTCTACGCCGGCCTCGACTTCGGCGCCGACCTGCACGTCTACGACAAGGACAACGGTCTCTACCACAAGAACGCCATCGCCTGGTTCGCCGGCATCGAGAACGGCCGGTGCCAGTTCGGGCTCGACTCCAAACAGCTCGGAGATCCACAGATCCTCATCGCTGCCCTCTGTCACGAGATCGCCCACGCATACCGCGAGCATCATGGCCTGTGCCAGGCCGACTCTGTCCGGGAGGAGAATCTGACCGACCTCACGACGGTCTATCTGGGCTTTGGAATCCTCACGGCCAACGCCGCGGACCGTTTCCGGCAGGCGGGTTATCTGGAAGGGAACCTGGCAGTCACCAAGACGAGTTTCACCCGGACCGGCTACCTGCCGGCGCAGTCGATGAGCTTTCTCCTGGCCCTGCAACTGGTGGCCCGCAACCTGCCGCCGTCTCGCCGTAAAGAGCTGGTGCGGCAGCTCGAAACCAACCAAGGCGAGTACCTGGTTCGCGGCGTCCGTCACCTCGAGGCGCGGCGCCCGGAGGTGCTCTCCCGTCTCGGCCTGCCATCGGAGTCGGGGACCTTCGTAGAGCCCGATATCGGGCGCTTCACCGGCCCTCTCGACGGGAGCGAGAAGAGGATCTCCGTGCGGTCCGATCCCGACCTCTCCGCGGCGAAGGACCGCGAGCGCAATGCGGATCACACCATTTTCGCGCTCCGGCAGGGGAGCGGAGTCGACATCTTCCTTGTCCTGATTGGAGCGCTGCTCGGCTGCTGGATCTGGGCAATTCTCGATCGGGCCTGGGCGAACCCTGCAGTGGGAGCCTGCCTCGGGGGCATTGCCACCGGTCTGTTATGCCTAGGCAAGCGGCGGTATCGCTGTACGGACACCTCATGCAAAACGCGGATTCCCGCCGAGGCTACGGTCTGTCCCGGATGCGGCGGCCGGGTGGGCGGCCGCATCCGCTCGAAGCGCGAGATCTATGCGGGTGAGGAGTGAACTGGTGCAGTGGCCGATGCCATTGCTGGGCGGCAGAGAGTAAGCCGAAGGCAACGACTCCTCCTCACGTCAATCCACGATGAAGAGCTTGGCGCCAGTCGTGGTGTGGGAGCGGTGGGGCTCCGCTTTGTCGGCGACCTGGTAGCTCACGCCCGGCGTGAGGACGTGAGTGGCGCCATCGCGCAGCTCGACGTGGAGCTCACCTTCCAGGCAGAGGAGGATGTGGCTCTTCACACACCAGTGATCCGCCAGATACCCGGGCATGTACTCGACCATCCGGACCCGGATATCGCCAAACGTCCGGGTGCGCCAGAAGGCGGTGCCGGTGTAGCCGGGATGCTCGGTCGGAGCGATCTGAGACCAGTCAGTCGTTCCGAAAGGGATGTCGCACATTTTCATCGGCTGGCTCCAGTGCCGGAAGTCTACCCCGGGCCGGTGATCAGAGACCCCCGAATTGTGCAACGAGAGCTTGCGGGTATGCGTACCGCCCCCGCGGATTTTCGTTCCCTCTTCGCGAATTTTCGTTGTCCCCCGGTGAATTTTCGTCCCGCCCTCCTGGGGGCGCGTTGCCCCCTCCCAAGGTAGCGTCGCAGATCCGGGAGGGGCGGAGGAAAATTGGAGAGGGGAAAGACCGAATCCCGGCCTGAGAGACCGGCTTGGCGGGGGCAGGACCGTGGCCGGGCAGGGGGATCGGCCGGGTCGAAGTACAATGCCGTGAAGAGACGAAGGGAACGGCGATGAAACGGATTACACCTCCGCGCAGGGCTCTCCGCTTCGGGCTGGCGTGTCTGGTTGGGCTCGCCGTGCTTTCCTCCAAGGCCGCCACGGCCGAGATCGACGGCGCCCGCATCGCGCTCTCGGTCGACGAGACTCGGGCACAGCGAAACTCCCGGAGACGCGATCACCTTCGGCTGGCGCGAGTCCGCGGATGCTCGCGCGGCCTCAAATGGCTCCGCCATACAGCGCCGTCCCGGCGCACCGGTGTGATCGGCTGCTCGCTGGGAGGTGCCTCCGTGCTACTTGGACCACAGCCGTCCGGCTATGACGCCGTCGTCCTGGAGGCCGTCTATCCGCGAATGTCTCGTGCGGTGGAGAACCGCATCCGCCTTCGACTCGGTCCCATCGCGCCGCTCCTCACGCCTCTCCTGCTGGCTCAGCTTCCTCCGAGGCTTCACCTCTCCGCCGAGGATCTTGAACCCATCCGCTTCGTCTACGTCTCGGCGCTCCCGTCCTCATGGTCGCCGGCTCTCTGGACGAGCACACGACCCTGGCGGAGTACGAAGAGCTCTTCGGTGCGGCTGTGGAGCCCAAGCAAATCTGGATCGTTCGGGGGGCGCGGCACCAGAACTTTCTGGCGTACGATCCGGCGGGATATGCGGCGCATGTGGTTGTGTTTATGCGAGACCGCTTGGAGCCGGAAGGCTAGTTCTTCATGCGAGCCTTTTAAAGGCTTATGCGCCAAGGTGAATGGCTTTGCCGAAAAGTCTAATGTGGTGTAGAGTAACTCAATCTCAAGAGGCTCCAGTAGATTAATCCATTATGAGAATCTGAATGCGCCTGGAGATAATTTGTTGATTCAGCAGTGCTTGACAAAATCAGGAACCCATCATTATGCCCAATGATCCTTCTCGCGTCGACAAAATGCTCCTGGCGATCAAAAACCGTCCCATAGTGGCGTTCTTGATTGTTGCAGCGATTTGCTTTCTCGCCGTTATTAGCTGGACCAATAATGTCATCACCCAATCGACCCAGCTTGCAGAGCGATTTGGAATTCGGAGGCCTGCGGGGGAGAATTCAATAAGGAGCATGTCCTATCGCCTTGGCAAGCAGGTTGCGGCCATGAGCTTTCTTGAGACAACAAGAACAAAAATTGAATCATCGGTCAATCTTCAGGGTGAAGAGGCAAATAGGGAAAGCCAGCTAAAAACATATCTCGATGATTTGCACATCAATACCAAGTTTGAGAATCTCGACTTTGTCTCAAGGGTTTTGGGCAATTATCAGGATAGCTCCGCTGCTTCGTTTCTAAAGGAACAAGTTCTGATAAAATATGGAGCTGAGGCGGTGAAGGCCTATGAATTGGGCCTTGAGCTTGAGGGGTATCGATGGGCTGCCTTTAGCAAGCAGTTCGCTTTGCCGAGTAGTAATGTTGGCGAAGACGCTTTTGTTGTTTTGGGAGCATTAAGTGAAATGTCGAAGCACTTTGGCGCAGAAGGTGTCTCTGCAAATCAACTTGATGGCCCAGACTTGTCGGGGTTCAATATCTCGATGCGTTTACTTATTGAAAAGCTTGAAGGCCAGGTTGAGGCGCATATCTAGTATCGGGTCGATGTTGGTCATGGGGCGGGTTACGCGCGGCTTCCCGCGTCTGGCCGTAGACCAAACCCCTAGGAGATCGGCGACGTCTGCAGTCCATCGGCCATCGCCTACTGGCGGATCTCGAACGCTTGTTCAAGCGTCACGTTGATCTCTTGGAGCCGGGGCCGATCGAGAACCCATTAGCTCTGGGGAGTCCCGCTGAAAGAGAGGTATCCTAGAGCCGAATCGCGGTCCAGAGTTCCTCCAGGGAATTCCCTCCATCCATGCCCTGTTTGCGTCTCGGCGGGACCAACTCCGGTCCCGCTCCCGTCTGTGCTCTCCCGTCTCGGCCTGCCATGGGAGGCGGGGACCTTCGTAGAGCCCGATATCGGGCGCTTCACCGGCCCTCTCGACGGGAGCGAGAAGAGGATCTCCGTGCGGTCCGATCCCGACCTCTCCACGGCGAAGGACCGCGAGCGCAATGCGCATCACACCATTTTCGCGCTCCGGCAGGGGAGCGGAGTCGACGTCTTCCTCGTCCTGCTTGGAGCGCTGCTCGGTTGCTGGATCTGGGCAATTCTCGACCTGGATCGGGCCTGGGCGAACCTTGCTGTGGGAGCCTGCCTCGGGGGCATTGCCACTGGTCTGTTATGCCTGGGCCAGCGGCGGTACCGCTGTACGGACACCTCATGCAAAACGCGGATTCCCGCCGAGGCTACGGTCTGTCCCGGCTGCGGTGGCCGCGTGGGCGGTCGCATCAGGTCGAAACGCGAAATCTATGCGGGCGAGGAGTGAAGGCGGGCGAGGTTTTATGGCGTATCAGTCATGTCGCATCAATCCACGAGGGTGATCGGCTACCATTCCTCGACGGTGAGCCCTGCGACCCTTCTGAACTCCCGAAGGTTCGCGGTCACCAACGTCAGGCTATGGGCAATGGCAGTCGCGGAGATCCAGAGATCGTGAGGTCCAATGATGAGTCCCGCCGAGGCCAACTCAGCCCAAACGCGGGAGTGGATCCGGGCGGGTGGATAGATCGGCTTGGAGGATGGGGAACCGCTCCAGGACCGCCTCGACCAGAGCGGATCTTCGTGTCCGAATCTTGGAGTCCTTAGCCCGGTGTACGCCGTGCAGCAACTCGCTGGCGGTGATCACGGAGATAAAGAATTCCTCATCCTCGTGCCGCGCCAGTTTCTCGGAAAGATCAAGGCGTCCGTGCGCGATGAGGACGGTCGAGTCGATCAGGACTCCCATGGAGTCTGGATTGGAATCTGGCCAAGCTCATTTCGAGCTTCCTCGAGATCGGTCTCGAAACTGGCCAAGTCCTCGGGCGACAGGTGGGGGAGAGAGGCCAGCAGCTCTGGAAGATCCTTAAGTCGCCGACCGTGTGTCACCGGCCGCAACTCGGCGACGGCTTCGCGATCCTGCATGAGGACGAAATGCTCGCCACGCCGGACCACGCGGTCGATGTACTCGGAGAAGTTGCGCGCTGCTTCGTGGACGCTGAGGTGCGAGCTCATTTGGATTGCCTCCGAGTGGGATCATAGCAGACGCAGCATCGCAGCCATCCGGGTGTGAGTCACTACCCACCAGATCTGCTCCACGCCAATCCCGGCGCGAGACACGGCGAGACCGCTGGGCCTCACCGCAATCCGATTGTGCGACACCGCCAGCTCGTTTTGATCCACCACAACCCTGTTTTGATTTACGACCACCTCGCTTAGATTCACCACGAACCTGCGCTGATACGCCACGAGCTCTCGTTGCGACACCGCCAGCTCGCCGTGATACACCACCACCTCTCGTTGCTACACCACCAACTCGCGGTGATACACCACCAGCCGTCGGTGGAACACCACAAGCTCCCGGCGATACTCCGCCAGCTCGGTTGGCGTGTCGCACAGCCGGCTCGCGGTGTCGCACGGGAGCCTCGCGGTGTTGCTCAGCGGGCTCGTGGTGTCGCACAACCGCTTCGCCGAGTCGCCGAGGAGGGGCGTGGTGTCGCACAGCGAGGGGCAGGAGCCGCGCGGACCCTCCAGCGTGTTGCACGAACGGCGCGCCGAGCCCCCGCACCGCCCACGCCCGGGAATTCCCTCCATCCATGCCCTGTTTGCGCTTCGGCGGGACCAACTCCGGTCCCTCCCCCTGTCTGTTAGGATGGCCGGTCCCATGGATACGATCTCCGTGCGCGGCGCGCGCGAGCACAATCTCAAGAACATCAGCCTCGAGATCCCCCGCAACCGTTTGGTGGTCATCACCGGGGTTTCCGGTTCGGGCAAGTCGTCGCTGGCTTTCGATACTCTCTTCGCCGAGGGGCAGCGGCGGTATGTCGAGTCGCTGTCGTCCTACGCCCGGCAGTTCCTCCAGCAGATGGAGAAGCCGGACGTGGACTCGATCGACGGCCTTTCCCCGGCGATCTCCATCGAGCAGAAATCAGTCTCGAAGAACCCGCGCTCCACCGTGGGCACGGTGACCGAGATCCACGACTACATGCGGCTGCTCTACGCCTCGATCGGCGTGCCCCACTGCCCCAACTGCGGCCAGACCATCCGCCCGCAGACGGTGCAGCAGATGGTGGACCGCGTGCGGGAGATGCCCGAAGGGACGCGGATCGTGCTCTACGCCCCGTACGTCCGCGGCAAGAAGGGCGAGTACAAGAAGCAGCTCGGCCAGATGGCCCGCGAGGGTTTCCTGCGCGCCCGCATCGACGGCGAGATGGTCGAGCTGGCGGGGGAGCCGCCGACGCTCGACAAGCAGAAGAAGCACTCGATCGACATCGTCATCGACCGCATCGTCGTCAAGCCAGGCATCGAGAAGCGGCTGGCAGATTCGATCGAGACGGCTCTGAAGGTGGCTGGCGGTCTGGTGGTGCTGGCGCCCGAGGGCGCGGCCGAAGAGACGCTCTCGCAGAGCTACTCGTGTGTGGACTGCGGCACCAGCCTGACGGAGATCACGCCGCGGCTGTTCTCGTTCAACAGCCCCTATGGCGCCTGCCCGACGTGCTCGGGCCTGGGCACGCTGATGGGCGTCGATGGCGACAAGGTGGTGCCGGACCCGGACCGCTCGATCCTCGCCGGTGCCGTGGCGCCCTGGCCCGAAGGGTCGAAGTCGTGGCGGCTGAAGATGGTCGATACGCTCTCCAAGGCCATGGGGTTCTCGCTTTCGACGCCGTGGAAGAAGCTGCCGGCGGAGGCGCGGCGGGTCATCCTCGACGGCAGCGGCGACCAGGAGCTGAGCTTCAATCTCTCGGGAAAGAAGTCGAGCTACTCGTGGACGGGCAAGTTCGAAGGCGTCATCCCCATGCTCGACCGGCGCTACAAGGAGACGGACTCGATCTCCATCCGCAGCGAGATCGAGAAGTACATGTCGGTCCACTCCTGTCCCACCTGCCACGGCCGGCGGCTGCGTCCGGAGGCGCTCGCGGTGCAGCTCAAGGGACGGTCGATCGACGAGCTCTCCCGTCAGTCGGTGGAGGATCTACGGGTGTGGATGGGCGGCATCGAGCTCGACAAGCGGGAGCGGGCCATCGCCGAGAAGGTGGTGCAGGAGATCTCGGACCGCCTGACCTTCCTCGACGACGTCGGCGTGGGCTACCTGACGCTCGACCGCTCGTCGGGGACGCTGTCCGGCGGCGAGAGCCAGCGCATCCGCCTCGCCACCCAGATCGGCAGCAAGCTGATGGGCGTGCTCTACGTGCTGGACGAGCCGTCGATCGGCCTGCACCAGCGGGACAACGCCCGCCTCCTCGCCACCCTCCAGGGGATGCGCGACCTCGGCAACTCCGTGCTGGTGGTCGAGCACGACGAGGAGACGATCCGCGCCGCGGACTGGGTGATTGACCTCGGCCCCGGCGCCGGGGTGCACGGTGGCGAGCTGGTGGCGCAGGGGACGCCGAAGCAGATCGAGAAGATTGCCGCTTCGCTGACCGGTCAATACCTCACGGGCAAGCTCGCGGTGCCCGTGCCCAGCGAGCGGCGGGAGGGCCGGGGCGAGCTCATCATCGAGGGGGCGCGGGAGAACAATCTCCAGGGCCTGGACGTGGAGATTCCCATCGGCTGCCTGACGGTGGTGACGGGCGTCTCGGGCTCCGGCAAGAGCACGCTGGTCAACGAGATCCTCTACAAGTCGCTGGCCCGGCATTTCTATCGCGCCTCGGACAAGCCGGGCGATCATGAGCGTATCGTGGGCCTGGAGCAGCTCGACAAGGTGATCGCCATCGATCAGAGCCCCATCGGCCGCACGCCGCGGTCGAACCCGGCGACGTACACGAACGTCTTCAATCCCATCCGCAACCTGATGGCGATGACGCCGGAAGCGCGGATGCGCGGCTATGGACCGGGACGTTTCAGCTTCAACGTGCCCGGGGGCCGCTGCGAGGCCTGCAAGGGCGACGGGCAGATCAAGATCGAGATGCACTTCCTGCCGGACATCTACGTCACCTGCGAGGTCTGCGGCGGCAAGCGCTACGACCGCGAGACGCTGATGGTCAAGTACAAGGGCCTGAACATCGCCGAGATCCTGGACCTGCCGGTGGAGCAGGGCTACGAGTTGTTCAAGAACATCCCGTCGATCGAGCGCATTCTGGAGACGTTGTGCGAGGTGGGCCTGGGCTACATCCGCCTGGGCCAGCCGGCGACGACGCTCTCAGGCGGCGAGGCGCAGCGGGTGAAGCTCGCCCGCGAGCTGTGCAAGCGCTCGACGGGGCGGACCATGTATCTCCTCGACGAGCCCACGACCGGCCTGCACTTCGACGACGTGGGCAAGCTCCTCAAGCTGCTGCTGCGTCTCGTGGAGCTGGGCAACACGGTGGTGGTGATCGAGCACAACCTGGACGTCATCAAGACGGCGGACTGGGTGATCGACCTCGGCCCCGCCGGGGGAGCGGGCGGCGGCCAGCTCATCGCCGTGGGCACGCCGGAGGACGTGGCGGCGACGCGGGAGAGCTTCACGGGGCAGTATCTGAAGGGCGTCCTGCCGCCGCCCAAGCCGAAAGTGGCGGCGGCGAAGACAGTGAAGCCGAAGGTGAAGGCAGCGGCCGCGAAGAAACGGGCGGGCGGGCGGCGGTAGCCGGCCGGAGCCGTCCTATTGCAGCCGGCGCAGCAGGCGGCGGCTGCGGGCCAGGGCTTCGGCCCGTAGCGTGTCCGTGGTGGAGAGCTGCGGTGCGTGCCGCAGGTAGTCGAGCTCGTCGAGGAGCGCTTCGAGCTCGGCGAGGCTCGCGTCGTCCACCCTGCGGCCGGTGAGCACCGCGCTCCACTTCGAGGCCGGTGTGGAGCGGGGAACCTCCCAGCGCTCCGCCAGGAACTCTCGCCAGGCTTCCTCAAGACGCGCCGCCACCTGGCGGGGACGCTCGGACGCGGCCTCGGCCAAGGCTTGCTCCAGCCGCGCCGCCGCCGGACCGGCTCCAACGTGGCCGGCGAACGAGCGCCGCCGCAGGAGGAGGAACACGAGGGCCAGCCCCGAAGGTACAGCGAAGAACCACGGCAACAGGCGAGCCCACCGCTCACGACCGAGGTTCTTGGCATCGAGGGCCGCGGCATGGACGGGGTGAGCCTCGCCGTTTCCTGTCGCTCCAATGGGGCCGACCTTGGGCCGCGGCAGGGCCGTCAATTCCAGGGAGGGCGCCGTGGCCGTCCGGTACTCGCGGGAGACGGGGTCGAAGTAGGGGACGCGGGGCGCCTCGAGCTGGTAGCTCCCGGTACGGCCGGGGACCACCACGTAGCTCCAGGAGCGCCGGCCCCGCACCGTGGTGCCGGCGATCTCGTCCCTTCCCTCCCGCTGCGGCGGATAGAGCGTCAATCCGGACGGCGCGGTCATCCTCGGCTCCGGCAGCCCTTGGAGATTGCCGCTGCCGGTGAGCTGCACGGTGAGCGTCGCGGCCTCCCCGAGCCGGAGCTCGCGCGGCTCCAGACGGGCGGTGAGCGCGAGCTGCCCCACGGCGCCGGCGAACCCGGGCGGCGCGGGCGGCAGAGGTTGGACGTTGAGGATCTGTCCGTCGGTGCGCAACCGTACGGTCTCGGGACGGGTGATGGCCGGGCCGAAGAAGAAGCTCCGGTCGTAATGCTCCACCGTCAGGTCGAGAGTCGCGCCCTCGACCGGGAAGGTACCGGAGCGCAGGGGAAACAACGCTTTCTGGATCAGCGGCACCCGGCCGTAGCGACGGCCGTCGAGCTCCACCATCTCCATGGGCGGGTGCTGGGGGATGGGAATGTCCTGCACCCAGAAGCCCTTGAACGCCGGCAGGGCGGCGGGCGCGATATTGGCGATGTCCTCGCGGGTGAAGAGATAAATGGTGTAGAGAACCTGTTGCCCCACCACCGGCTGCTGCGGCTGCATCTCGGCCCGCAGGAAGACGGCGGACTCCTGTTGGGCGTCCTGCGGGGGGCGCCAGCGAGGGATCGGCATGCGGCCGAAGAACTGCTTGAAGGGATCGTCCTCCTCGTCGCGGTTGCGTTGCCGCTGCGCCTGCACCGTGGGCTCCTTCTGAACGCGGATCTCGCGGTCCGGGAGCTGGATCTGCTTGTCCTGGATCTGCACCGTGACGTTGCGGACGCCCGCTTTGCCGAGCCCCTGGGGCCGGAGTTGCCAGGAGAGGCGGAAGGTGCGGGTGAAGTGGCCGTTGGTCCAGCGCATGTCCTCGAACTGAGAGGGATCGCCCGCGGCCTCCAGGTTCTCGAGCTGAAGGCTGGGCCGAAAGTGCAGGCTGGAGAGGCCTTCGCCGCGCAACTCGATGGTGAAGGTCGCGGTCTGGTCGATGCCGATGACGGCGGGCTCCAGCGTCGCCTTCACCTCCACCTCGCCGGCCATGGCTGAGGCCGGGAGAGCCGGGAGCACGAGGGCGAAGGCGAGGAGGGCTCCGAGCTTCCTCATCACCAGTCCTTCCCCTTCGCGGCGTGCTGCTTGGCGCGTCGGGCCGCCTGGTCGCGGCGCTGCTGGCGCTCCAGGTTCTCCACCGCCGCGAGCACCGACGAGGCTTCCTGGGCGCTCATCTCCGGCTGGTTGCGAAACTGCGGGAGCTGTCCGCCCTGCCCCTGCTGATCCTGATTCTTGCCGCCCTGCTGCTGAGGCTTCTGGCCCTGCTGGCCGTCCTGCGGCTTCGGGTTCGGATCGGGCCGGCCTTTTCCCGACTGATCCGAGGGGTCCTGGTTCGGCGAGCGGTTGCCGCGCGAGCCCTTGGGGCTGCCCTGGCCACCCATCTTCTGCTTCTGCTCCTCGCGCAGCGCCAGCTCCAGGTTGTACTTGGCGTCCTGGTTGTCCGGCTGCAGGCGCAACGCCTGCTTGAAGGCCTCGGCGGCGCCCGCGGCATCGCCCGCGGCGAGCCGGGCGCCTCCCAGATTGTAGTGAGCGGCGGGGGCGAGGTCGTGGCTCGCGGCCTTCGCCGCCTTCTCCAGCGGCGTCACGGCCTGGCGCCCATGACCGGCGCCCAGGCGGGCCGTGCCGGCGTCGTATTGCACGAGCGGATCGTCCGGCGCCAGGCGCAACGCCGTATCCGCCGGACCCACCGCATCCCGCGGCTTCCCTTTCTTCTGCGCCTCCAGCGACTGCTCGACCCGCTCCCGGGGGTTGTACATCCAGCGCTCCACCCAATCCGGCCAATGCGGCTCCCAGGAGAAGGGGAGAGAAGGCAGGGCGAGCAGCATCAGCGTGGGGAGGACCGTCGAACGGAGGACCGTTTTTCTCCCTCCTCTCCCGGGGTGGGGGGAAGGGAGGGGGCGGGAGAGGAGGGCCGGGGAGGTGAGGGTTTTCGACCCCGCGAACGGCCCCCGCGCCAGGTGGATCAGCAGAGCCAAAACCGCCAGGGCGAGAGGCCATTGGAAGCGCTCCTCCAGCGTGCTCAGGCTCTGGCTCTCGAAAGTCCGCTTCTCCATGCGGTCGATCTGTCGCAGCAGGGGCGCGGGATCGGCGGCGGCGCTGGCGACTCCCAGGTAGGAGCCGCCGGTGGCCCGGGCGAGCTTCTCCATCACCTCCGGGTGGAGACGGGTGACGACGATGTTGCCGTCGCCGTCCCGCTTGGTTTCGTCCGGTGAGCCGGGGATGGGCACCGGCGCGCCGGTGACCGTGCCGATGCCGAGGGCGTAGGCAACCACGCCCGCCTCCTTCAGCTTGGCCGCCTCGTCTTCGAGGCCGCCGCCCCAGTCCTCGCCGTCGGAGAGCAGCACCAGCACGCGGTGCTTCTCGGTCCCCTGGCCGAAGGTGCGCAGCGCCATGTCCATGCCGCTGGCGAGCTCCGTGCCCGGCGTCGGCATCGAGCCCGGATCGATGGTGTCGAGGAGCAGGTCGAGCACCGCGCCGTCGAGCGTCAGCGGCGAGAGCATGACGCCGTCGCCCTCCGCCTGCACCAGCCCCACGCGGTTGCCGGGCATCGCCCGCGCCATGCGGCGCACCAGCGACTTGGCGACGTAGAGGCGCGATGGCGGCACGTCCCGGGCACCCATCGAGAGGGACGAATCGATCAGGAACACCACGTCCACGCCCTTGCGCTCCACCTTCTGCTCGCCGGCTCCCCAGCGCGGCCGGGCGAGCGCCAGCGCGGCGCCCAGCACCGCCACCGCCAGCCAGAGCACCGAGAGGGCGACGCGCCGCTGCGAGAAGCCGGGCAACAGGCGGTCCCAGAGGCCGCGGGTCGCCCAGGCGGCGTCCGCGGCGAAGCGGCGGCGCCACAGCCAGAGGCTCAGGGCCGCCATCGCCGGAGCGAGCAGCGCGAGCCAGAGGAGGAGGGGAGCGCCGAAGGTCATGGCTCGGCCGTGACCTCCAGGCCGGCGGCGGCCAGAGGCAGCAGGAGGAAGGCGAGCCCCGCCCAGACCAGCGGCGGAAACGCCTCCTGGTAGCGGACGTAACGCTTGACCTGGATCGGCGTCTTCTCCAGCCGGTCGATCTCGTGGAAGATGCGCTGCAGGCCTTGCGTGTCCGTGGCGCGGAAGAACTGCCCGCCCGTGCGCGCGGCGATCTGGCGCAGCAGCGGCTCGTCGACCGGCACGTCCATCATCACCTTCCGCGTCACGATCTGGCCGGTCACCGGGTCCTGCATCGGCACGGGCACCGGCACCCGGCCGAGGGCGCCCACGCCGATGGTGTAGACCTTGATCCCCAGCCCCTTGCAGAGGGCCGCGGCGGACGCCGGATCGATGGCGCCGGCATTGTTCGCGCCGTCGGTGACCAGCACCATGACCTTGGTCCTGGCGGCGCTGTCTTTGAGCCGCGCCGCGCCGCTCGCGAGCGCCACGCCGATGGCCGTGCCGTCCGGCAGAGTGTTGAGCTGCACCGAGTCGACGAGCATCGACAGCATCTCGCGGTCGGTGGTCAGCGGCGCCCGGGTGAGCGCGCCGCCCGAGAAGACGACGATGCCGATGCGGTCGCCCGGCCGGCCGGCGATGAACTCCTTGACCACCTGTTTGGCGACGCTCAGGCGGTCCTTGGGCTGGAAGTCCTCGGCGCCCATGCTGCCCGAGATGTCGAGCACGATCTGGATGTCGATCCCCTCGGTGAGGCTCTCCTCCCAGGCGTAGCCGAGCTGCGGCCGGGCGAGGGCGAGCGCCAGGCAGGCCAGGGCCGCGAGACGGGCATAGAACGGCAGGTGCAGCCGCCAAGCGCCGCGCCACAGTCCGCGCCCGGCTCCGGCGGGAAGCCGGCTGTAGGTGAGCGCCCCTGGATCCGATCGACTGTGATGCAGCCAGGCGAGCAGCGGGAGCGCCAACAGCAGCAGCAGCCACCAGGGGCTCGCGAGGCTCGGGAAGAGGCGGGTCATCCTGCCGCCTCCAGCTTCTGCACGAGCGCCTCGGGCTCGCGGGGAGCGAGATGGGACTCGAGCTCTCCGGCCAGCCGGCGGGCCGTCGCGACGCGCTCTTGCGCTCGCGTTGGGTCCACGTCCTGACGGGCGAACTTCACCAGATCGCAGGCCCGCAGCAGCTCCACAGCTTGGCGGGCGATGGGCCCAGGCAGACGGCGGCAGAGGAGCTGGCGCTGAATCTCGGCGGTGGTGCTCTCGACGGCGGGGAAGGGAAGGCGCCGTCCGAGGTAGCGCCGCAGCGCCAGGCTCAGGCGGGTGTGAAGCGCCAGCATCGAGGGCTCGGCGGCCAGACGGTCGAGCTCGGTGGCCAGCTCCTCGAAGGGCGGCAGAACGGGGATCTCGGCGGTGCCGGCGACTGCCGCTTTGCGGCGGCGCAGGAGCAGCCAGAGGCCGGTCAGCGCCAGGGCCGAGAGAATACCCAGCGTCCACCAGAAGCGGGACCCGATCCCCAGCGGGCGCATCGCGGCCGGCGGCTTGGGAACGGGATTCTTCTCCTCCGCCGGAATTACCGAGCGCACGGCGAGCGCCAGGCCGGCAGGCGTTTGGAAGCGAAGGGTCCCCTGCTTGACCGGAACCTCCACCGCCACCGGCGGCAGGGGGACGCTGCCGGTCCGGAACGCCCGCAGCGTCAGCGTCTGCTGCCAGGTGGTGACGCCATCGCGCTCGCCGGTCTTGAGCGGCGCGTCCTTCTCGATAATCTCGGCCTCGCCCCACGACGGTCCCCAGATCGGGAACCGCGGTGCGCCGGCCAGATCCGCCGTCCGCGCCGTGACCGTGACAACCGCCTGCGCCGCGTCGCCCACCGTGATTCCATTGGGCGCCAGCGAGACGTTGACGGGCGACGGCTGGGCGAGGGCAGGGGTGGCGACCAGGGCGACGAGGAGGAGAAGAGGTCTCACCGCCGCAACCTCTTCTTCCGCTGCTCGAAGAACGCCATCAGCGTGTTGATGTACGGCCGGTCCGTCCGCAGCTCCAGGCGGTCGACGCCGAGGCGGCGGGTGAGCTTGAGGAACTCGCTCCGCTCGCGGCGCCGCTGCTCGGCGTGGCGGCGGGCGGAGCGCCGGCCGGTGACCAGGGCGGTCTTCCCCGTCTCGGCATCGCGCAGCACGACGGGTCCCACGGCGGGGATCTCCTGATCGCGCGGATCGACGATCTCCACCACGATCAGGTCGTGCCGGGCGGCGGCAGCTTTCAAGGCACGTACCGGAGGCGGACCCAGGAAATCGGAGATGAAGAAGAGGACGCTGCGCCGCTTGAGCGTGGCGAGGACGCCGGCAAGACCGCGCTCGAGGTCCGTGCCGCCATGAGCGGGGCGGTCGAGGATCTCCCGCACCAGCCGCAGCACGTGCGTGCGCCGCCGCCGGGGCTGCAGGAACAGCTCCAGCCGGTCCGACACCAGGGCAGCGCCGACGCGGTCTTGATTGCGCAGCGCCGCGAAAGAGAGCAGGGCCGCGATCTCCGCCGCCAGCTCCCGCTTCAGGATCGCCCGCGAGCCGAACGAGAGGCTGCCCGAGACGTCCACCACGAGGAAGACCGTGAGATCCCGCTCCTCGACGTACTTCTTGACGAACGGCGTGCCCATGCGGGCGGTGACGTTCCAGTCGATCGTCCGCACGTCGTCGCCCGGCTGATAGGGGCGCACCTCGGCGAACTCCATCCCGAGCCCCTTGAACACCGAGTGATAGTCGCCGGCGACACCCTGATCCACCATGCGGTTGGTGGCGATCTCGATGCGCCGCACCTTGCGCATGAGATCCGCCGGGAGGGCGGCGCTCCGCGGCCGGGTCCCGATGGCGGCCTGGGCAGCCTTTTCTTCAGAGGTGCGACGGCGCGAGAAGAGACCGAACATCGGGCACCTCGCTCAACGTCAGGGAACCGGAATGCGGTCGAGCAGGCGGCCGATCAGCGCGTCGGTCGAGATCTCCTCGGCCTCCGCTTCGTAGGTCGGCACGATGCGGTGGCGCAGCACGTCCGGCGCCAGCTCTTTGACGTCCTCGGGAATGACGTAACCGCGGCCGCGCACCAGGGCCAGGGCCTTGGCGGCGCGGGCGAGATAGATCGTGGCTCGCGGCGAAGCGCCGTAGGAGATCAGATCGGCGAGATCGGGCAGGCCCGCCGCGCGCGGATCGCGGGTGGCGAGCACCAGGTCGAGGATATAGCTGCGAATCTTGGTGTCGAGATAGACGGCGTCTACCACTTCGCGCAGGGCGATGAGCCGCTCCCGCTCCAGCACCGGCGACGCCTTGAGATCGCCGGCCACCAGCATGCGGTCGAGGATCTCGCTCTCCTCCGAGCGCGACGGGTAGTTGACCTTCAGCTTCATCATGAAGCGGTCGACCTGCGCCTCGGCCAGTGGATAGGTCCCTTCCTGCTCGATGGGATTCTGGGTGGCGAGCACCATGAAGGGCTCGGGCAGGTGATAGCTCCGATCGCCCAGCGTGACTTGCCGCTCCTCCATGGATTCAAGCAGGGCCGACTGCACCTTGGCAGGCGAGCGGTTGATCTCGTCCGCCAGCAGGAGATGAGTGAACACCGGCCCGCGGCGGGCGAGGAACTCGCCGCTGCGCTGGTCGTAGATCAGCGTGCCGATGAGGTCGGCCGGCAGCAGGTCCGGGGTGAACTGAATGCGCTGGAAATCGATCGCCAGCGTCTGGGCCAGCGTCTTGACCGCCAGGGTCTTGGCGAGGCCCGGCACGCCTTCGATCAATACATGGCCGCGGGCGAGCAGGCCCACCAGCAGGCGGTCGAGGAGATAATCCTGCCCGACGATCACCCGGCGCAGCTCGGCTTCGATGCGCTTCAGGGTCAGGGTTTCGCGTTCTACGTCTCGGTTCAGTGTGGCGACATCGAGTTCCATGGTCACTCCTGGCTGAGAGGCCCGGCTGCAAGGGGAGTGCCATGGGCCGCCCCCGAGGATTTCCTCAAGAATACAAGAGACTTGCGGCGTTAGGGGGAGATTCGAGGCGGTTCCCTCGGGCGTCCCGCCCAGCCAAATTGGCACACGGCGAGGAGCCTCTGATACCGTTCGCCCGTGCGCAAGCCCCCACTGCGGAAATCCCTGGGCCAGCACCACCTCACGAGCGGCGCCCTGACCCGGCCTCTGGTCGAGTTCCTCGAGCCTCAAGGCCTCAGGGTATTGGAGATTGGACCCGGGGGGGGCGTCCTGACGGCCGAGCTCCTCGCCGCCGGAGCCCGGGTGACCGGCTGGGAGCTGGACGCAGGCTGGGCAATCCACCTGAAACGCGCCCTGCCGGACCCGCGCCTCGCCCTGGTGGTGGGAGACGCGTTACAGATCGCCTGGGACCATCTCCTGCGGCCCACCCTGGTGGCCGGCAACCTCCCCTACAACGTCGCGACCGCGATCATCGAAGACCTCCTGCCGCACCACGCCAGGATTCCCAGAGCCGCCTTCCTCGTCCAGAAAGAGGTGGCGGACCGCATCGTCGCCGCGCCGGGAACCGACGCCTACGGCTCCTTCAGCGTCCTCGTCACCGCCTGGGCCACGCCGCGCCTCCTGGGCCGCGTGAAGCCGGGAAGCTTCCGTCCGCCCCCCAAAGTCGACAGCGCCTTCGTCGGCCTGGAGCTGCACCCGCCGCCCGTGCCCGATGACGAGATGCCCGCCTTCGTCAGCTTCGTACGGCAGGCCTTCGCTCAGAGGAGAAAGACTCTTCGGAACTCGCTGGGGGCCGTCTGGGGGAAGGAACGGGCCGCTGCCGTGCTGGCCGCGGCGGGCATCCCGGATAGGGCGAGGGCGGAGGAGTTGGGGTTGGGGGAGTTTCTGGAGATTTTTGGGCGGAGGAGAGGAAGTGAAGAGCTCTCCGTGTAAACTCCTTGGGCGGAGGCATCTATGACCAGAACCACCATCTCCCAAAACGATTTGGCCAAGCGAACCCAAGAGCTTGTCGATCGTGTGAAGCATGGCGAGGTGGCGGTCGTTGAAACCTCCGGTCAGGAGCAGGCCGTCCTCTTGGATCCTCTCGATTTTCGGCTTCTTCAGGCGCTCGCTCAGTGCGCGATCGAAGAAAAGGATCTGGGACAAGAGGTGAGCCATCCTGACGCAAGGAGCCTGCGAGCCTATCTGGCTGGCGAGATCAGCTTGGGTAAGGCTGCCGAGCTTCTGGGCCTTTCCCGCTTTGAGCTGCAAGATCGTTTCCTACGGCTCAGCGTTCCTTTGCACCTCGGGCCCGCGACTCTGGAAGACGCCTGGGCCGAGATTGAGGCTGCGCGGTCCATCCCTTAAGTGAGTGAGCTTCCGGCTCGTCTCGGTGTCGTCGATACGACAGTCCTGAATAACTTCGCTCAGGTCCGGCAGCCTGGCCTGCTTCGCGCCGCCTTTTCTTCGCTGGTAGCTCCCGAACAGGTCTTGGCGGAACTGGAGAAGGGGTGGGATTGGGTTTGCTCCCATCCGTGGATTGGTCTTGGCTCGATCGAATCGACCTCACACCAGCTGAGCAAGTCCGGGCCAGAGTATTCGGCCAAAAGGTCGAGGCCGGAGAGTCCGCTTGCCTTGCAGTTGCCGAAGCACGTCGCGGTTTCGTCCTGACGGATGATTTGGCCGCTCGCCGCCTTGCCCTTACCATCAGCCTGACAGTAACTGGTACCCTTGGAGCCTTAGATCGATTGATCCGGGCGGGAATCCTGACTGTCGAGCGGGCGGAGGGACCTTCGTGGGAGTCAGGACAGGGAGCGTGGCGCAAGGCCGACCTGAGTTCCCTGATAGCAGATGAGAATCTGGTTGAAGAGCGCGGTGATACCGCCGACGTTCATTCCCTGTTGCCCCATCATGTACTGATTGACCTGGCACATCACAGCCGTGAGCCCCTGCACCGAGGAAGGTATGGCGCCTGTATCGATCGTATAGGAATACGAGGAAGAGCTGCCCGAGCCGACGAGCCTGATCGTCAGGGAGTCGCTCACGCAATTGCAGCTCTGCGAGCCCGATGCCCAACTCGGGCACAGGACGGTGTCCAGCCAGGTTTTGCCGTAGACATAGTCGTTGGGATCGCTCAAGAAGACCGGACCACCGCCGGTGTCGATCATTGCGATCGGGGACGAGACGTTCCCCGGCCATTCGGTGGGCTGCCCGCCGATCGTGAGCGACTGTGGGACGACGGACATCCACTCGAGGTTTGGAATGATGTCCAGGAGCGTGTAGCCGCTCGGCAGAGATGAATGAAGGATCAGTTGCGACTCATCGTTCACGAGCATCGCGCCGGAGAGGGAAAACATCGTCTCTGTCGGCGCATAGACGAGCTCCGCGTAGGGATGGGAAGTGGCGTAGGAAAGGGGACTCTGCATCGTCACACCGAGGTCCGGCGGCGTATTCCAACCGCTCGCGGACCACGGGATGATGTGCCCAGCGCCGAAGTTCGCGGTGCGCTCGCCAGAGGAGTTGTTGCCGGTGCAGGCGTAGAAAACGCACTCCTGGATCTCGAAGAAGCTCCCATCCTGCGTGACGATCTGGAGAGGCCCTTGGACTACGTTGGCAGGGCACCCCCAGGGCTCCTTCGCTGTTCCGAGGATCGTGTAGCCAGAGGCGCCGACCAGGTCCTCACCGTTGGGAACGATCATCATGGAGTTGCCGGAATCGACGAGAAGCGAAGCCGCTACGATCCCGCCCGGCATCGGAAACTGAACGTCGATCCAGGCGTCGAAGTTTCCCTGCTCGGAGACGGTGGTGAGAGGAATCGTCACCATTTCATCGGCGACCCGGCGTGACGTCGCTGTCGCCCGCAGGGCCGCTCGGGTTTGCATCTGGTGTCGCACAAGCGAGCGTTGCGCGTCGTTCTTGACCAAGCTCGGATGCAGTGTCGGTGGAGAAAAGTGCATAGGGTCCTCCTTATTCCTGCGCATCGGACGCGGCGACCGGTACGTCGTGCCGCAGCCGGCCTCAAGAGATGGACGGACAGGAGATCAGATTTCTCGGAGGAGCCCTGCAATCTATTCAGAGGAATCGCCCGGGCGGCCCTGGCTGGGCCGCCTGGAGGGATCAGGGTCAGGGTGCGGGCGGTCAATAGCAGGAGTGGGGTTGGCAGGTCAGGCTCGGGCAGGTGTAGTTTTCCGAGCGGCAGAGGTCGACCGAGCAGGTATTGCCCCTGGACGGTCGGGGGAGAGATGACGATGCCGCCGTTCACCTTCGTCAGAGTGTTACCGTCGAGCAGTTGGAGCGTCTCACGCGAGAGGCTCAGTCGCTTGGCTTGCTTTTTCATGGCTCGTCTTTCTGGGCATGGCGCCCGGTGTTTTGCGGCGTCGCCGCGAGTTACGTCGATGAGGCGACGCGGCGAGGCGAAACACAACAGGCCGGCTCAGCGGACGACGATCTCGGAGCCCAGTCTCACGTCGGCCCCGGCGGCGAGGGCGGCGCTCGTGTCCTTTTCGAGGTTGGACACGGGAGGCGGCAGGGGACCTTCCGCGCGCATCAGGAGAGGCTGGTAGCGTCCGACGGCGTCGAGGAGAACGGCGGCGCGCAGCTCGTCCCCCCGACGGGTGCAGGGGCGGTCGGTCGAGCAGCGCAACACCAGCTCGGTGTCGTTGCGGTAGACGCGAAGCTCCGCATGGCCTGCTCCGCCGGTTGCCGCCGTGAGCCGCAGGAGGTCGCCCGGCTGGGCCTCCCCGCCGCGGCGGACGGTGGCGCCCGCCTCGACTTCGACACGCAGCGAAGGTGGCTGCGGCCCGGGGGGGCGGATCAGGAAGAGCGCGGCCAGCGACGCCGCCAGGCCCACTCCCACCGGTACGACCCACCCGCGCCACTCCGGCCACCTGGGCCTTCGGCGCTCCCGGCGTTCCCGGTGGTCGTCCAGCCGCTCCCAGACACGGGCCTGCCAGCCCACGGGCGGCTCGTCCTCGGCGCCGAGGGCGGCGAGCTCCGCGCGGAGCCGTTCGTAGGCGTCCTGGGCGGCCAGACAGTCAGGACAGGTCGCGAAGTGCTCGTCGAGGGGAAGCCCCTGCTCGAGGAGCAACAGCCCCTCCTCCTCGAACCGGTCGCACCGGCTCAAGGTGCCACCCCTTTCTCTTCCAGGCAGCGGCGCAGGAGGGGCAGGGCGCGGGCGACCCGGATCTGGAGGGCCGGCGCCTTCTCGTCCCCAAGGCGGGCGATCTCCGGATAGGACAGCCCCTGCTGGAAGCGCAGCAGGACGGTGTCCCGCGCACGCGGTGTCAGGGAGCGCAGGCAGTCCGCCAACACCCGGGAGCGCGCGCGCTCCGCCAGGAGGTCCTCCACGTTGGCGCCCGGTCCGGGCAGATCCGGCGCGGCGTCCAACGGATCGAACCGGTTGCGGCGGCGACGGTCTATCTTCAGGAGGTCCAGACAGCGATGGCGGGCGATGCCGAACAGCCAGGTGCGCAAAGAGGAACGGCGGCCGAACCGCGCCAGACTCTCGTAAGACTGGATGAAGGTCCGGCGCTCTGACGCGGCCTCTGGTCGAGTATCTCGAGCCTCAAGGGCTCAGGGTATTGGAGATTGGACCCGGAGGGGGCGTCCTGACGGCCGAGCTCCTCGCCGCCGGAGCCCGGGTGACCGGCTGGGAGCTGGACGCCGGCTGGGCAATCCATCTGAAACGCGCCCTGCCCGACCCGCGTCTCGCTCTGGTGGTGGGGGACGCCCTCCGGATCGCCTGGGACCGCCTCCTGCCGCCGACCCTGGTGGCCGGAAACCTTCCCTACAACGTCGCGACCGCGATCATCGAAGACCTCCTGCCGCACCACGCAAGCATTCCCAGAGCCGCCTTTCTCGTCCAGAAAGAGGTGGCGGACCGCATCGTAGCCGCGCCGGGAACCGACGCCTACGGCTCCTTCAGCGTCCTCGTCGCCGCCTGGGCCCACCGCGCCTCCTGGGCCGAGTGAAGCCGGGAAGCTTCCGTCCGCCCCCCAAAGTCGACAGCGCCTTCGTCGGCCTGGAACTGCACCCGCCCCCCGTGCCCGACGACCAGATGCCCGCCTTCGTCACCTTCGTGAGGCAAGGGTTCGCGCAGAGGCGGAAGACTCTGCGGAACGCGCTCGGGGCCGCCTGGGGGAAGGAGCGAGCCGCCGCGGTGCTGGCCGCGGCGGGCATTCCGGAGAGGGCGCGGGCGGAGGAGCTGGGATTGGGGGAGTTTTTGGAGATCTTTGGGAGGAGCGCGGTTTGACCCGGGAGCGCCGGCGTCCCAGCTATTGGCAGGGCGGTCGAGGATGGCGGGGCTACGAGATCCCAGGGCTTGCGGCCTGGGCTATGAGTCTGCCGCCCTCCGGGCTGGTCTCGACGCCTTCGTGTCGAGTAGCCTGCGCTTGTGCGGCCATGTCTTTGGCGATGGATCGCGGTCAGGGTTGACGAGCGCCTGCCGAGGATCGCGAACCTTCTTGGAATCAAAACCGGACGCAAGAGGAAACGCCCCTTTCCGGGCGGCATCCTCCGCAGGCCAACACCGCGAGCCCGGAGGGCGGCAGACCCATAGCCCAGGCCGCAAGCCCTGGGTCCGGATAGTCCGCCACAATCGATTCGCGCCCTGCCAAGGGCTTTTTTTTATCTCGGCGTCCCGCCAAAAGGATTCGCCGGGTCGAATTCAATCCCGTGACGCTTCAAGAGGGTGACCCACTCCTGCTCGAAGCTTCGCCGGCGGTGATGCTCCTCCTGGTTTTGAATATAGCGGCAGACGTCGCCCGCCGCGGAGCCGCTGACGCTGAAGGCCCCATAACCCTCCTGCCAGCCGAAGCGTCGCGGCGTCGCGGATCGCTCGTGAACCCAGCGCGACGAGTTGGCCTTGATCATCCGGAGCAGATCCGATACCGCCAGGCTGGGCCTCGCGCGGACCAGCAGGTGCACGTGGTCCGGCATGCCTCCAATGGCCAGCAAGGAGCAGTTCTCCTCGCGGACGAGCGCCGCGATGAAAGGATAAAGAACCTGGCGGAGATCCTCAGGGTCGATGAGCTCCTCTCGATACTGGGTGCCGAAGACGATGTGGTAGAGGAGTTGGGTGAAGGTATGGGACATGCCGTGTCCGCCTTTCCGGGGGAGAGTCCGGGAAGGGCCGGCGGGAAATTCCGCGAGCCCCATACCTATAAAACGGAAAAACCGCCGCTCATCGCTCAACTTTATGCTTTCGTGGAACACGGATGAGAGACGAGGCGCCCTTGGCAGGGCGGTCGGGGATGGTGTGGGCTGGCGGTCCCAGGGCTCGCGCCCTGGGCTACGGGTCTGCCGCCCTCCGGGCTGGTCTCGACGCCTTCGTACCGAGTACCCTGCGCTTGTGCGGCCATGTCTTTGGCGATGGATTGCAGGTGACGAACGCCTACCGAGGATCTCTGCGCGGAGCAGCGACCCTGGAGTCTCTCGTTGCGACCCCTCTTGGAATCAAACCTGGACGCAAGAGGAACGCTTCTTCCGGGCGGCATCCTCCGCAGGCCAACACCGCGAGCCCGGAGGGCGGCAGGCCCATAGCCCAGGCCGCAAGCCCTGGGTCCGGATAGTCCGCCACAATTGATTCGCGCCCTGCCAAGGGCCTTTTTCTAATCTCGGCGGCCGCCCGAGCGGCCCTGGCCGGGCCGCCTGGGGATCAGAACCAGGGTGCGGGCCGTCAAAAACAGGAGTGGGGTTGGCAGGTCAGGCTCGGGCAGGCGTAGTTTTCCGAGCGGCAGAGGTCGACCGAACAGTTGCTGCCCTGGACGACCACCGCCGCTCCCGCCCGCGGATCGCCGCTCGCCGCGAAGACGGCCGCGCACTGCCTGACCGCCGTCCGATACCGCTGCGCCGAGAGCAGGTCCAGACAGCCCTGGACGCCGCTCGGCCGGCAGCCCGAGAGGAGGACGGCGAGCCCCAGGGCACAGCGCAGAGCGCAGCGCCGGAACATGGTCCTCATCATGGCACAGGCGCACATTGCGGGCAGTCGCCAGTCTCTTGGCGGGCGTCTACCTATGGTGCGTGAGTGGCTTGGGCTCCGCAGGCGCTCCGCGAGGTGAGAGTCTCCTGGACCTTGAATTCACGCCGGTTCGAGAGCCAGCGCCAGAGCTCGTCGGCTTCAAAGTAGTGCGTGGAACCTCCGATGGCCAAGCGTTGGCTTCCGCCCAACGAGGGCCGGGTCGAGAGGATGAGCCGAAGAACACAGCCATCTCGGGTCGTAATCTCGATCGCGCGCAGAATGATCCAAGCTTCCCGGCGTCCGACGCTCAGAGTCGGCTGAGCTCAATGAATCCGGTCCGTCAGCTCCGACCAACCGTCCGGGGAAAGCTCCACGGGATGCTCCGGGGCGCACGACCAGAGTAGGAGGCGGACCGAGCGAATGTCGGCCGCGGAGAGGGATTGCAGTCTAGCGATGTCCTCCGCCCGGGTGCGAAAATAAGTGTAGGCAAACCACCCCATAAACACTGCGAAGAAAGTGAAAACAAACGCTGGAAATATCTTCTCGCGCATGGCCGAAGGCCAACTCTACCTGAAAATTTCCCAAGACTGGCTACGACAGAGAATCGTGGACTTCGAATAGTTGGAGAGGAGCCAAGGTTTTTTGGGGCGATAGGAATCCCGGCGCCTGCGCATCCCTCGCCGGGATTCCTATTACAACTCGCAGCTACGGCGACTGCTGCCCTGCGACGTTGCTCAGCCCAGCAAGTCGAGTTTCAGCACAAGAAAGTCGTGCAAGTGTTATGGCTGGTGGTGCAGGTTTTCGTGCAGAGCGTAGAGTTGCAAGCGGGGCCGGCCGTTACTCCTCCGACAACTTCCTTCATGTGGTCCAATCCATAGAGGGTTTCCTTGGCAAGCTTGAGATTCTTGGCCGTCTTCTTCATAAGACCTCCGTTCTGTTGAAAACGCAATAGCGCGTGCGGAAGTCTGTTCCACGCGGCGCTCGATTGTCAACGGCTATCATTTTTAATGCTTAAGGATTTCTCAAAGCAGAAAAACGAACACGCCGAGCGTCTCGTCCGCGCAGGTATGAAGCCCTCCTGAGCTTACGTCCCTGCTACTGGCAGGACTCCACGAGCTCCGGCGAAGCCAGCAGCAACGCGGCGTGGCCCAGGAAGACCGCCCGCTCCTGTGGAATGGTGGATCGGATGGCGCGAAGCACGGGGGCGTCGAACTGGCTGGGATGGGCCAACAAGTCCTGCACCAGGGTTTGCCATGCCGGCAAGCCGGTCGACAACAGATTGGCGTTCGCGTCGAACGCGAAGACGCCCGCTGCCGCGGGAGCCGCGGCGGCGAACCGTAGCGAGAAAGGTGAATCGTTGCGGATGAGCCGCGTTTCGAGAAAGTACAGGACTGGAGACCGTTGGATCTGGCTCAGCGACTCCACGACCAGGTTGCCGGTGGCCCGGTGATCGGCATGGCAGGTCGAGCCGTGCCGAGGATCGAAGGTCAGGACCAGGTCGGCCCCGGTTGCTGCGATGAACGACGACAGCGAAGAGATGAGCGCCGCGTGGCCTCCCGCCGTGGCGTCCCACGAGGGGGCCGAGCCGTCCGGTGCGCCGCCCCCGTCCGGGAAGTTCCAAAGGACGAGCTGAGCGCCGAACAGCTTCGCGGCGCGGATCATCTCGGAGGTACGCACGGTCGCCAGATCGGGTTTGCAGCCATGCGGCAGCAGGCAGGGGCCCTGCTCTCCGTGGGTAAGGACGAGGAACGAGCAACGGAGCCCCTCGTCGATACACAGGCGGCCAAGAAGGGGCGCCACGAGCGACTCGTCGTCGGGATGAGCCCCCACCCAGAGAACCGAGGTCGTGCCGGGCAGGAGAGGTGGAGGTCGCCGGAGGGGAGACCGCCCTGACACGGGCTCGGCGTGGGCGAGCCCGAGCAGGAGCACTGCCAGCCAAAAGATCGTCGCCAAGCGGTTCATCCTCTATGTATACGAGCCGAGGACGCCGAGCGTCTAGCCCAACCTTTCACTCCACCGGCCGCGCTCCCATTCCGTATAGAGCTTCGTAGAACGGCTTTCCCGCGCGGAGGAGGTGGATGCGTTTTTCGGATCTCATGCGTCGCAGGACGTCTCCGGCGGCCCGGCTGTCGATGGGGCGGTGAAGCCGGTCGGCGAAACGCTTGTTGGCCTCTTCGGCGATGTCGGTCCCGCCGAAGGGCTCGCCGCCGAAAACCTGGCTGTCCACGACGACGCGGATCATCCGGCTGACCATCAGCCGGCCCCAACCGGACTCAATGTCGAGGGAAGTGGAGGAGGGAGACTCCTCCGCGGGTTGAGTGGCGAGGTCCACCGCCGTCGCCGCCGCGGCTCGGAAGGTCTCCAGATTTGCATTCACCGTCTCGAGCCCAGCTTCGTGCAGCTCCCGCTGCTCGCGGTGATGCGTCTCCTTCTGGGCGTGGAAGGCCTGCTGCTCCCGGTGCGCTGCAGCCCGCGCCTCCAGCTTGGCCAGGATCTTTGCGACGGACATATCTGACCTCATGATCTCTCCTCCCAAGGCCGTAATGCAGCGCGATGCGGGATTCGGCCTTTCTTTTACCGCAAAGAATAGGCTTTATGAGGCAATTGACGCACAACTTGCGTTGAATGATACTCCCAATGCGAGGATAACACGACCCGCTCTGTTCCGGAGAGGACTCTTTGCGGCATTGCGTGTGCCCAATACCGCGCGAAGAGTGCGCGATGGCTGAATGGACATGCTTAGCGTGACGATGGACGTGTATTATGCGGCGATTGACGGACTTGATGCGGTAAAAGAAGGTCTTTTCGCGGGGAAAGAGGGACCATTCAATGCAAATTGTGAGTCCATCGGCAGAATAAAAGGTCATCTTGCGGCAAAAAGGATATATTTTGAGAGATCTAGGGTGATCTTTGCGGTAATAGAAGGGATTACGCAGCGATAAGAGAAGATAATGGCGCGAAGAGAGTGTATTTTGCGGTGATGAGAGTGCATCAGGCGATAATGGGTACGTCCAAGTCCACGACGTAAGCTCTTATCGCCGCGAAGTGCGCGTTCAATGCCGAGACATTACGGGAAGATTCTCATCATCCCGGCCTCTTCTCCCACCCCCTCCATACCCACAACGGGGGGTCCGTCTGAGGAGCCACGGGCTCCAGGGCTGCAAGAAACGGCGGCCTGTCGAATGGCGCCCGTAGGATCTTTAGGCCTGAAGGGCCGAGATTCTTTAGCCTGGGGCGTAGCCCTAGGAAAGCGGCCCCAGGATTATTCTTTTCAGCCCTGTAGGGGCGAGATAAAGGCCGGATCTCGCCCCTTCAGGGCTCTGGGATTGGGAGGTCCTACGTTCCTGGGGCGATGCCCCAGGCTTAAGGATTTCGGCCCTTCAGGCCTGTGGACCCAACGATGTCGTGCCCGGTGGTCGTTGACTAAATCGGCGGGATACTGCCGCCTCAGAGACCCCCCACACAGGGGAACCGGCCGTGGCGTTCCGGCTGTTCTCCCTCTTCTCCCGGCGGACGGGAGAGGTTGGGAGAAGAGGGCCGGGGTGATGAGGGTCTTCGCAGGGAAAGACGCTGAGAATGAGGGAGGGTCGTGGGCGGGGGGACCTCCGCCGGCTCGCTCTGTCCCTCATCTCCCATTGTGCTAGACTTTATGGCTACTTGAGAGCCAACTCTTCAACCAACTTCTAGATCACGCTTATGGCCGTCGCCGTCGTTCGCAAGAAGAGCCAGAGCCCCGAGCGGCCGACTCTCTCCCCGGAGAAGGGGAGCGAGATCCTGGGCATTCTCCTGTTGGCTGCCGGCATCTTCCTGGTCCTGAGTCTGGGAACTCATCATCCGCAGGATCCCAGCCTGCTGCACCGGGTGCCGGAGGACGGGGCACACGCCCACAACTGGATCGGCTCCGTGGGTGCCCACATCTCCGCCCTCGCGTTCGGCTTCTTCGGCCTCACCTGCCTGCTCATCCCTCTGTTTCTGCTGGTGGCAGGCTGGCGGCGGCTGCGGCGCAAGGATGCACCGAAGGTCGTGGGGCGGGGTTTCGGCGCGGTGCTGCTGCTGGCCTCGGTGCCTGCGCTGCTCCACATCGGCTTCGGCCGCATCAACTGGCTGGACGGCTCGGTGGCGGCGGGTGGCGCCTTCGGCGTCCTGCTGACGGAGCTGCTGGAGTCGCGGCTCGACCTCGCCGGTACGCTGGTGGTGCTCGGGTTGGCCGTGGCCTGCGGCCTCGCGCTCGTGGTGCAATCGACGCTGGGCGACCTTCTCGCCTCGTGGCGCGACCGCCTGAAGCAGGTCTGGCAGAACTGGACCCTCTCGCGCGAGCGCCGCCACGAGCGGCGGGAGAAGGAGCGTAACCGCCGCCGGGTGATCACCAAGCACCTCCAGCGGGTGGCCGAAGAGAAACAGAAAAACGCGCCGCCACCGCCGGAGTCTCACCGGCCGTCGATGGCCGCCGCCGGCGTCTCCGTGGGAGCGCCGCCGCCGGACCGCCTCGACCTTCCTCTGCGTCCGCGGGTGACGGAGAAGAAGGGCGAGGCCGACTTCGCCGTCCGCCGCGTGAGCGCGCCGGAGTTGCCTCAGGGTCCCCGCGAGCTCGACGAGGACTTCCCATTCGCCACGCCGCCGGCGAAGTCCTCGGATTCCGGGGCCATGCCGGTTCCTTCGTCCCTCGGGTCGGTTTACGTGACGCCGCCAGCCCGGCCGCGGTCGGCTGCCCCGGCGCCCGTGCCGCAAAAGGAGCTGCCGTTCGTGGGCGAGATCGCCCCGGGCACGCTGCCGCCGGTCAATCTGTTGCAGATGAGCGACGGCCAGGGCGTTCAGGATCAGGCCGCGCTGATGCGGCTGGGCGAGGCGATCCGCAGCCGCTGCGCCGAGTTCGGCGTCGAGGGGACGATCGAGGCCATCAACCCCGGTCCGGTGATCACCGTCTACGAGCTTCAGCCGGCGCCGGGCGTCAAAGTCAGCCAAGTGGTCAACCTTCAGGACGACCTCGCGCTCGCCCTGCGCGCCGAGTCGGTGCGCATTGACCGCATGTCCGGCCGCTCGACGCTCGGCATCGAGGTGCCCAACAAGGAGCGGAGCATCATCCGCCTGGGCACGCTGCTGGCCGACGAACGGTTCAAGAAGTCGCCCTCGGTGCTCACCATGGCGCTGGGTACGGACATCTACGGCGAGCCCTATTACGCCGATCTCGCCACCATGCCCCACCTGCTGGTGGCCGGCGCCACGGGCGCGGGCAAGAGCGTCGGCCTGCAGAGCATGATCACCTCGATCCTCTACAAGGCGACGCGCGACGAGGTGCAGTTCATCTTTATCGATCCCAAGCGGATCGAGCTCGGCGTCTACGCCGACATCCCGCATCTCAAGTGCGAGGTGGTGGTGGAGCCCAAGAAGGCGGCCAACGCCCTGCGCTGGGCGGTGGCCGAGATGGAGCGCCGCTACCGGCTGCTGGCCGAGGTGCACGTGCGTTCGATCGGGTATTACAACCGGGCGATTTCGGACCCGGAGACTCAGAAGCGCCTGTCGCTCTCCGATGTCGGCGACGGCCTGTTCACAGCGGCCGATCTGAAGCCCATGCCCTACTACGTGGTGGTGATCGACGAGCTGGCCGACCTGATGATGGTGGCCGCGGCGGACGTCGAGACCTCGATCGCGCGCCTCGCGCAGATGGCCCGCGCGGTGGGCATCCATCTGATCGTGGCCACCCAGCGGCCGTCGGTCGATGTGCTCACCGGCACCATCAAGGCCAACTTCCCGTGCCGCATCTCCTTCGCCACGGCGAGCCGGCACGACTCGCGCACCATCCTCGACCAGGTGGGCTCGGAGAAGCTCCTGGGCAAGGGCGACATGCTGATGATGCCGCCGGGCTCGTCGCGCGTCATGCGCCTGCACGGCGCCTACATGTCAGAGCAGGAATCGGCGGCACTCATCCGCTGGCTCAAGAAGCTCGGCAAGCCGGAGCTCGATCCGGACGTTCTCAAGGCGGACGAAGGGGAGGGCGGTCACGGGGGCGGCGGCGACAACGACGACGACCTCTATGACGAGGCCTCGCGCCTCGTGGTGGCCGAGCGCCAGGCCTCCGCCAGCTTCCTCCAGCGCCGCATGCGAGTCGGCTTCTCCCGCGCCGCCCGCCTCATCGACATGATGGAGCGCGATGGCCTGCTTGGCCCTGCCCAGGGGAGCAAGCCGCGCGAGGTGCTGGTGCCGTCAACGTATTTCGAAGAGGTGGATGTGGCTCGGATGGAGGAGTAGGGGGCGATCCGAAAGTCCCCTCATCACCCCGGCCCTCTTCTCCCATCGCCCTCCCCCCGACCGGGAGAAGAGGGAGAACAGCAAGTTGGCGGAGAGCCTGTCGCCCGATCGGCTGATCGGCAGGAAAACTCGTTACTGGTGCCAGCCACTGTAGAGACGCCTCGCGGGGAACCCCGCGGGGCGTCTCCTCGAAGCGATGCCCCCCCAACCACCTGGAAAACCTGAAGACCCAGGAACCAACCCCTACAGACCGTTCCCGAAACGGCAACGGCGACCCCTGCGCCGGAGACGCCCCACGGGGTACCCCGCGGGTGTCTCTACGTAGGGCAGATTCCTTACCTGGAGGATGGGTTTTCGTCGATAGCCGACGGGTTGGGTGGAGGAGAATCGGCGGCGCCGGCCCTTGGGGGGTGGCGCCGCCTTGTGAAACGGAGGGGACTTTCCTACAGCTTGCCCTTCGTCTGCGCCCCCTGCTGCACCTTCGGCCCGAGCTCGCGGCGCTGGGCCAGCATGGTCGATGCGCGGTCGAAGAGGCCGAGGGCCTGCTGGAGCTGCTTGTCGCCGCTCGCGAGCACCCGGTGGCGAGCTTCCTGGCCGGAGGTGGAGTTGGCCACCTCGGCGCGGATCTGGAGCATGGCGTAGTCGCGGATGTCCTTCTGGTTGAGGTTCTTGTCAACCTCTTCTTGCGTCGCCAGCTTCTCCTTCACCAGCCAGTGGCCCAGCTCTTCGAGCACCTTGTTCGCGTCCGGATTCCAATCCTTCGTCAGCTTGTTGCGGCTGCCGTAGTCGACGGCGAAGTTGAGGAAGGCGTTGCGGGCCAGCATGAACTGCTCGAAGGGCGACTGCTCGTCCTCCTTGAGGACGACGTCCGGGGTGATGCCGCCGCCGCCGTAGACCGTGCGGCCGAGGTCGGTTTTGAAGACCTCCTTGGCGTCCACCGGCTTGCCCCGCAGCTCGGGGGAGCCGGCGTCGGCGTGGGTGTAGTAGTCGTAGTAGGAGCTGTAGTCGCGCTGGATCAGCCGGCCCGACGGGGTGTAGTACTTGGCGGTGGTGAGCGCCAGGCCCGCTCCATAGGAGAGGTTGTACACCGTCTGCACCAGACCCTTGCCCCAGCTCGGGGTGCCTACCACCAAGCCGCGGTCGTGATCCTGAAGGGCGCCGGAGAAGATCTCGGAAGCCGAGGCCGTGCCCTCGTTGACCAGCACCACCACCGGTACGTCGAGAGCCGGGTACTTGCCGCTCGCCTTGTAGTTCTGGAACGAGTCGCGGGTGCGGCCCTTGGTCTGCACGATCATGCTGTCCTCGGGCAGGAACTGGTCGGCCACCTCGATGGCCTGATCGAGCAGGCCGCCGCCGTTGTTGCGGAGATCCACGATGACCTGCTTCATGCCCGCCTTGCGCAGCTTGTCCAGCGCCTCGGCCATCTCGTGGCCGGTGCCGCGGGCAAACTCGGTGAGCTGAATGTAGCCCGTCGTCGGGTTCAGCATGTAGCTTTCCCGCACGGTGGTCTGCGGAATCTCCGCGCGGGTCACCGACATGGTGAGCGGCTGCTCGAGCCCGCGGCGGGAGATGGTGATCTTGACCTGCGTGCCCTTGGGACCCTTGAGCTTACCGACCGCCTCGTCGAGCGTCATGCTGTCGGTGGGGTCGCCCTCGATGGTGCTGATGACGTCGCCCGCCTGGATGCCCAGCCGCGAGGCCGGCGTCCCTTCGAGGGGGGAGATGACGGTGAGCTGCCCGTTGCGCACTCCCACGAGGATGCCCAGACCGTAGAAGCTGGTCTGCTGCTTTTCCCGCATCCCCTCGTAGGCCTCGGGGCTCAGGAAATTGGTGTGGGGGTCGAGGGCGCGGAGCATGCCATTGACCGAGGAGTAGACGATGTCGCGATAGGTGACGTTGGCTCCGTACCGATCGTGCGCCACATTCACCAGCTCGGTGTAGAGGCGCAGCGAATCGCGGGTCTCGTCGGTGACGGCCAGGAGCCGGTCACCCAGCAACCCGCCGAATGTCAATGCGAGAAGGAAGAGGCCGATCGCTGCAATGCGCCATGTACGTCTCATGATCAGAGTGTAACACCGGGGGGCGCCCCTTGCTTCCCGCGATCTCCGGGCTCCGGATGCCGCCCTTGACTTTCCGGGCGCTCCGGCCCAATGATCGGCCTCGGAGGGTCGCATGGGTTCACTGGGTCTGCCTGAAATCGCCTTCATCCTCGTCCTCGCCCTGCTGATCTTCGGTCCCAAGAAGCTGCCGGAGATCGGCCGCACGCTGGGCAAGGGCATGGCGGAGTTCCGCAAGGCCACGAACGAGCTGAAGCGGTCCGTGAACACCGAGCTGGCGCTGGAGGAGGTGCCGGGGCCGCCCCAGCTCCGCCCGCGCCGGCTGGATATGGATTCTCCGGAGTCCGAGATGGAGCTGCCGGTCGAGGCGCCGCCCCTGACGGAGGCTCGCTCCCGGCGCGCGTCCGTGCCGGCCCCCGTGGCGGAGCCGGACATCGTGCCCGTGGCCCTCCCTCCCGAGGATCACTCCTCGTAGCTGCGCCCGGGTTCTCCGCCGTATTTTCCAATCGATCTTCCGAACGATCCCCCGATGACCACGTCCTCCCCGCGGCCCGTGCCTCCTCCCACGGAGGAAGAGCTGCAGAGAATGTCGCTCATGGAGCATCTGGAGGAGCTGCGCAAGCGTATCCTCTGGTCGGTGATGTTCCTCGCCGTGGCCTTCTGGCCGTGCTGGGCCTACTACCGCGAGATCTTCCGGTTCCTCATGGTGCCGCTGCACAAGGTGGCGCCCAGCCTGAAGCTCTCCTACCTGGCGCTGTCCGACCCGTTCATCCTGTATTTCAAGATGGCGGCGCTGACGGCGGTGTTCTTGTCGTCGCCCTTCCTGCTGTACCAGATCTGGACCTTCGTGGCTCCCGGCCTCTACCAGCGCGAGAAGAAGATGGCGCTGCCATTCGTGCTGGCCACCACCTTTTTCTTCCTCTCCGGCGGCGCCTTCGGCTACTACGTCGCCTTCCCAGCGGCGGCGAAGTTCTTCCTCGGAATCGGCCAGGACCTGAACCCCGTGATCACCGCGGACACCTACTTCGGTTTCCTGATGACGGTGATCTTCGGCCTGGGCCTGATGTTCGAGCTGCCGGTCTTCGTGATGATCCTGGCGATGCTCGGGGTGGTGACGCCGAAGTTTCTGCTGAAGTATTTCCGTCACGCCATCGTGATCATCTTCCTCGTCGCCGCGATCATCACGCCCACTCCGGACGTCGTGAACCTCTGCATCTTCGCCATCCCCGCCTGCGCTCTCTACATCCTGGGAATCGCCGGAGCCTTCTTCGCCGCGAGGTTCCGCCGGCAGAGGGCGGTGGCGCGGGGCGAGGAGTATCGTGGGTGGATGGAGTAGGGGGCCGGAGTCTCGCCGGCTACTCCTCGTCGGAGACCCGCTCGTAGATCTCAGTGAGTGATAGCCGGCAGGCAATGGACCGTAACTCCAGATCTTGCCCCAGGTCATCCAGGTCACTCCTCATCCAGCCGCCGTTATCCTGCTTCCGAATCTGCTCCACATACACCCGGTCCTGGGACACGAGGACGTACTCAAGAAGGGAGGGTATCGACCGGTAGCGCGTCCACTTGGTGATCCGGTCATAGTCTTCGGTCGAGGGAGAGAGGACCTCGATGATCAGCACCGGGTTGAGGAGGGTGTTGAACTTGGCGTCGTCGAAGCTCGGCTTGCTGCAGACAGCTACCACATCGGGATAGGCGAAGAGCCCGCTGGGAGTCCAGACCCGCATGGTCTCCTTGTGGACTTCGCAGCGTCTCCCTCGGAACTGCGTCCAGATCTGCCCAAAAAGATTGCCCGCGATGAGGCTATGGTGACGTGTGGGATGGGCCATGGCGAACATCTCGCCATCGAGGTACTCGTGCCGCATCTCGGAGTCTCGCTCAAGGGCGAGATATTCCTGAATCGAGAGCCGCTGATGGGGTTCCGAGGCCATGAAAGTTATCCTAGCATGGTGCCTTCGGGCTGCCGGCGCCAGGACGGCGCCGGCCGTGCCCAGGTGTCCGAGATCCCCAGCCGCGTCTACTTCACTGGCGGCAAGTGAGCGCCGCTATGAGCACCAGAATCCGGTCGAGTTCGGGTTGACCCGGATGCAGGTGCTGGGACTGGGGTTCCTGGTGGTGCCACAAGCCTTGCAACGCCAGTAGTTGCCAGCCGCATCCCGGTACACGTCATAGCAGGTGCCAGACGGGAAGGGGTTCCAGCAACCTTGAAAGACCCAACCGGACTGGGCTCGTACGGCGAAGGCGGACAGGGAGAGAGCGGCAACCAGGCCGAGGGTGCGGAAAAAGCGTCTCTTCATGATGAACGATCTCCTTTCAGATCCTTGGAGTCGGACGCGGCCAGCCGCGCCCTCACTCTTCAAGGTGCCGGGAACCATCCAGAGAGAGCCTTCTGTTTTTCGGCTTTACGGGACACGCCCACCCGGCTGTCGGCGCCACCTTCGGTGCATCCACACCCACTGCTCGGGCCGGCGACGCACCTGCTCTTCGATCTTCTCGGTCATCAAGGCAGTCGCCGCTGTGGGGTCGTCCGGTAGATCGAGCGCGGGCTGGAGGTTCACGACGTGGCGGCCGTTTTCCAGGCGTTCGATGAAGATGGGGATCACGGCGGTGTTCTGGCGCAGGGCGATCTTGGCGGCGCCCACGGGGGTGAAGGCCGGATGGCCGAAAAAGGGGACCCAGACGCCGTCGATCTTGGTGTCCTGATCGATCAACATGCCGAGCGCGCCGCCGCGCCGGAGGGTCGCGAGGAGCTGGCGCGCCGCGCCTTCGCTGCCGCGGGCGATGGACGGCGTGCCGAAGCGCTCTCTCAAGCCCGTCAACAGGCGCTGCTGAATGGGCTCGTCGAGCGGCCGGGCCACCACCGCCATCCCCAGGCCTCGGCAATTGACGGCGGCGCCGAGCAGCTCCCAATTGCCGCAGTGGCCGGTGAAGAGGAGGAGCGCCTTGCCCGCCGCCCGCGCTTTCTCGATCTCCTCCCAGCCGCGCACCTCCGCCACCGACTTCACGAAGTCGCAGTCGCGATGGAAAAGATGGAGGCACTCGCCCAGAGTGGTGCCGTGATGGCGGTAGCAGTCGCGGCCCAGCCGACGGCGAGCCGCTTCGGGTATCTCCGGAAAGGCGAGGGTGAGGTGATCCAGGGTGCGGCGGCGGTCACGGCGCGAGAGGGTCCAGCCGAGCGAGCCGATCGCCCGGCCCACTCGTTGTGCCGTGGTCCAGGGAAGGCGACCCAGGGTGGCGGTGAAGAGCCGCAGGCCGGCGTTGAGCAGGGCCGGCTCGAGGCGGGCCCGGAAGCGGCTCTTCTTCCGGCGCGGCATCCTCTACCAATCCGCCAGGAGGTGGGCGACGGCCTTGTCCCAGTCCCCTCGGGCGCGGAGGATCAGCTCGCACATCTCGCGGACGGCCGCGTGCCCGCCGGGCCGGGTGAGCACCCTGTGTACCCGCTCGCGTACTTCCAGGACCCCATCGGCGGGAGTGAAGGAGAGGCCGCAGCGGCGCAGCACGGGCAGGTCGAGGATGTCGTCGCCGATGTAGGCCACCTTCTCGGGGGCGGCACCGTGCTGGGCGAGGAACTCGGTGAAGGCGGCGTCCTTGTCGTGCCGCCCTTCGACGACCGCGTCGAGGCCGAGCTCCTTCGACCGTGCCTCCAGGGCGGCGTTGCCGCGGCCGGAGAGGATTCCCACCTTGAGCCCCGCGTCCTTGATCAACTTCAGGCCGACGCCGTCGTGGACGTGGAAAACTTTCCACTGCTCGCCGTCCGCGCCGTAGAAGAGCCGGCCGTCGGTGAGCACGCCGTCGACGTCGAGCAGCAGCCAGTCCAGATCCCGGGCGCGCCGGGCGAGGTCGTTATCAGAAATTTCCATGGGATCAGAACAGCTCCAGGCCCCAAAGGTCGTGGAGGTGGACCACGCCTTCAAGCCGGCCGGCTTCGTCGCAGACGAAGAGAGAGGTGATGCGGTTGTCTTCCATGATCTTGAGGGCCGCGGCGGCGAGCTCGCCGCTCGGAATCGTCCGCGGATGGAGCGTCATGCGCTCGCCGGCGGTGTGGCCGAGAATGGAGCCGTCGTCCTCCTCCAGAAGGCGGCGCAGGTCGCCGTCGGAGATGCAGCCCACGAGGCGATCCTGGCCCTCGACTACGGCGGTGATTCCCAGTCCTTTCTTCGACATCTCGTAAATCGCCTCGCGCATGGGCGTCGCCGTCGTCACCTTGGGCAGCGCGTCGCCCGCGTGCATGAGCTGCTCGACCTTCAGCAGCCGCTTGCCGAGCTGGCCCGCGGGGTGGAGAAGGGCGAAGTCCTCGCGGGTGAAGCCCCGGGCTTCCAGCAGGGCCATGGCCAGGGCGTCGCCCAGCGCCAGCGTGACCGTGGTCGAGGCCGTGGGCGCCAGGTTCAGCGGGCAGGCTTCGCGGTCGATCGCCACCGGCAGATGAATGTCCGCGTTGCGGGCGAGCGGCGACATGGAGTTGGCCGTCATCGCCACGAGCGGAATGCCCAGGCGCTTCAGGGCTTCCACCAGCCGCAGCAGCTCCTCCGTGGTGCCGGAGTAGGAGGCGGCGAGCACCACGTCGCCCGGCACGATCATCCCGAGATCGCCATGCACGGCCTCGGCAGGATGGAGAAAGAAGGCCGGCGTGCCGGTCGAGGCGAGAGTGGCGGCGATCTTCTTGAGGACCAGTCCGCTTTTCCCCATCCCCGTGCAGACCACGCGGCCGGTGCACGCCTGAAGCAGGGTCACAGCGCGGTCGAAGCGCTCGTCGAGCTGAGGGATCAAGCCGCGGATCGCCGCCGCTTCGGTCTCCAGAACCTCGCGGGCCACGTCGCGGGGATTCATCCCACCGCCTTCCGTACCGCCATCGCCGAGCGCAACAGTGCCTCCGCCCGCTCGGGATCGAGCTGCACGGCGCTGTCCGACTTCGCGTGCTCCGGATCGGGATGAACCTCCAGGAACAATCCGTCCGCGCCCGCGGCCACGGCGGCCCGCGCCAGGGGCTCGGCGAAGCGCCTCGCGCCGCCGCTCTCCGTGCCGCCGCCAGGGAGCTGGAGCGAGTGGGTGACGTCATAGATCACGGGAATGCCGTCGTCGTGGAGCATGGCGAAGCTGCGCATGTCCACCACGAGGTTGTGATAGCCGAAGGAGACGCCGCGCTCGGTCACCGTCACCCGGTCGTTGCCCGTGCTGCGGGCCTTGTCCACGATTCGGCGCATGTCGTCCGGCGCCATGAACTGACCCTTCTTGATGTTGAGCGCCCGGCCCGTGCGGGCGGCCGCCACCACGAGATCGGTCTGCCGGCAGAGGAAGGCGGGGATCTGGAGCACGTCGCAGACTGTGGCCGCCGCGGCGCACTGACCGGGCTCATGAACGTCGGTGAGCACGGCCAGGCCCGTCTCGGCCTTGACCAGGGCCAGCACACGCAGCCCCTCGTCCAGGCCGGGCCCGCGGAAGCTGCCGATCGAGCTGCGGTTCGCCTTGTCGAAGGAGGATTTGAAGATCAGGGCCAGGCCCAGCCGCTCGGCCATGGCGGCCAGCGTGTGGGCCATCTCGACCACCAGGTCTTCGTTCTCGATGACGCAGGGGCCGGCGACGATGGGGAATGATCCGGACTCGCCGCCGATCGTCACTCCCGGCGCCAGCTCCACCGGCGGCACCGTCATCAGCCCTGCACCTGGATCTCGGACGGCAGCTCCGCAGGCTCTTCGGCCACTGTGGTGGCCGGGCCTTCGGAGAGCACTCGCGTCGCCGCCGGCTTGAGCGCCTCGGGCATCTCGACCGTCTCCCCCCGCTCCCGCCGCTGCCGGAAGGCGAGCGCCGCCGCGATGTAGGAGACGAAGAGCGGGTGAGGCTCGGTGGGCTTCGACTTGTATTCGGGATGGAACTGGCAGCCCAGATACCACGGGTGGTCCGGCAGCTCCACCATCTCCACGAACTTGCCGTCCGGCGACAGCCCTGAGACCACCAAGCCGTGCTCGGTGAGGGTTTGCAGGTACTTCTGGTTGACCTCGTAGCGATGGCGGTGGCGCTCGCTGATCTCGGCCGTGCCATAGATCTTGCGGGCGAGCGAGCCCTCTTTGAGCTTGCAAGGGTAGGCGCCCAGGCGCATGGTGCCGCCCAACTCCTCGACGCCCAGCAGGTCGCGCAGCTTGTAGATGATGGCGTGCTCGGTGTCGGCGTCGAACTCGGAGGAGGTGGCGTCCTTGATGCCGCAGACGTTCCTCGCGTACTCGATCGTCATGCACTGCATCCCCAGGCAGATGCCGAAGAACGGCACCTTGTGCTCGCGGGCGTAGCGGATGGCGCGGATCTTCCCTTCCGTGCCGCGGCGGCCGAAGCCGATGGGCACCAGCAGGGCATCCACTTCGAACATCTCGCGTGGCCAGTTGCCGGTCTCCACCTGCTCGGCGTCAACGTAGACCAGCTCGACCTTGGCGTCGTTGGCGATGCCGCCGTGGAGGAGCGCCTCGTTGAGGCTCTTGTAGGCGTCCGGGAACTCCACGTATTTCCCCACGATCCCCACCCGCACCTTGTGCTTGGGGTTCTTGATGCGCGCCACCAGGCTCTCCCAGCGCGACATGTCGCGGTCGTAGTGGGGAAGGTTCAGCAGCTCGAGGACGATGTCGTCCAACCCCTCGCTGCAGAACATCAGGGGCACCTCGTAGATCGTCGGCACGTCGCGGGCGGCGATCACCTGCCGCGGATCGACGTTGCAGAAGAGGGCGATCTTCTTCTTCATCTCCTCGGGCAGGGCGCGGTCCACGCGGCAGAGGACGATGTCTGCCGAGATGCCGATCTCCCGCAGCTCGCGCACCGAGTGCTGGGTGGGCTTGGTCTTCAGCTCCTCGGCGGCGGCGATGTAGGGCACCAGCGTCAGGTGGATGTTGACGGCGTTGCCGCGGCCGAGCTCCTGGCGGAACTGGCGGATGGCTTCGAGGAACGGCAGCGACTCGATGTCGCCCACCGTGCCGCCGATCTCGACGATCACCACGTCGTAGTTGTCGGCCACCCGGCGTAGCCCCTCCTTGATCTCGTCGGTGATGTGGGGAATGACCTGCACGGTCTTGCCCAGGTAGTCGCCCCGGCGCTCCTTGTTGATCACCGACTCGTAAATTTTTCCCGTGGTGTAGTTGTGGCGCTTGCTGGCGCGGGTGTGGGTGAAGCGCTCGTAATGGCCGAGGTCGAGGTCGGTCTCGGCGCCGTCGTCGGTGACGAACACCTCACCGTGCTGGTAAGGGGACATCGTCCCCGGATCGACGTTGATGTACGGATCGAACTTCATCAGCGTCACGGAGAAGCCCCGGGCCTCCAGAATGGCTCCGACAGAGGCGGCGGCCACCCCCTTGCCCAGGGAGGAAACGACTCCGCCGGTGATGAAAATGAACTTGGTCGCCATGGCGCGTCTCCTTGGTTTTCCGTCAGCCCTTAAGGGAAGCTTGCAGAATGCCTTCCACCCGCTCCAGATCCTCTGCTGTGTCCACTCCGAACGATCCGCGGTCCACGATGAGGACGCGGATCGGAATTCCATTCTCCAGCGCCCGGAGCTGCTCCAGCGACTCGCTGCGCTCCAGCGGCGTCGGCGCGAGCGCGGCCAGGCGCATCAGAGTCTCCCGTTGATAGCCGTAGAGCCCCAGGTGCTTGAGCGGCGCGAATCCCCCCTCGTTTCGCGGGTAGGGGATCGGCGCGCGGCTGAAGTAGAGAGCCGAGCCGTCGCGGGTGAGCACCACCTTGACGGCGTTCGGGTTCTCCATCTCCTCGCGGCTCGCCGGCGTCGCGAGCGTCACCACGGGATCCTCCGGCGCCGCCGCCAGGTGCTCGGCGATGCGGGAGACGCCCTCGGGGTCGATCAGCGGCTCGTCCCCCTGGATGTTGATCACCGCCCGGGCGTTCCAGCCCCGGGCGGCCCAGGCGATGCGGTCGGTGCCGCTGGCACAGTCGGCGGGAGTCATCTCCCACTCGCCGCCGAAGGCCTCCACGGCCCGCGCGATCCGTTCGTCGTCCGTCAGCACCACCACCCGGTCCAGCCCGCGGGCGCCTGCCACCCGGGTGTAGACATGCTCGATCATCGGCCTGCCGGCGATCGGGAGCAGCGGCTTTCCTGGGAGGCGGGTCGACCCGTAACGGGCCGGGATGGCGCCCACGATACCCGTTCCGCCGGCGACGGTGGGAAGGGCTGGGGACGCGTTGGGGTGCACGGCCTAATCTAAAGCGAAGGGCAGGGGGGTGTCAACGCCGAGGGGCCGGCGCGGCCGAGAAGGATTGCCGGATTCAGGATCGGGAGCCTCCTGCGGCTGCCGCGAGTCGGTTTGCAGTGGCATATTTCTTGTATTTACGATACGCCATGCTAACCGAGACCTATCCTTCCGCTCGTGAGCTCATCCCCGAAAAGTTGTCCCACGCCAACCTGGGTCAGGCCGCCCAGGGCTGCACGGCCTGTGACCTCTACAAGCACGCCACCCAGGCCGTGATGGGTGCCGGCCCCCGGAACGCCTCCGTCTTCTTCATCGGCGAGCAGCCGGGAGACCAGGAGGACCTCGCCGGCCAGCCCTTCGTGGGGCCGGCCGGAAAAGTGCTGGACGAGGTTCTGATCGAGGCCGGAATCGCCCGCGAGGAGGTCTACGTCACCAACGTCGTCAAGCACTTCAAGTGGGAGCCCCGTGGAAAGAGGCGTATTCACGCCAAGCCTAACGCCGGGGAGGTGAGGGCTTGCCGCCCCTGGCTGGAGGCGGAGCTTGCCTTGATCAAGCCGCAGATCGTCGTCTGCCTGGGAGCCACGGCCGCCCAGGCACTGATGGGCCCGAAGTTCAAGGTCACCCAGGAGAGGGGCAAGTTCTTCGAGACCCAGTGGGCACCCTGGCTCACCGCCACGATCCACCCTTCGGCCATTCTCAGGATGCCGGAGGAGGCCATGAGGCGGGAGGCGCGGGAGCAACTCGTGAAGGACCTGCGCGGGGTGGCAGAGAGGATGCGGGAGCTAGGCTGAGTCTTTCGCCAGCCGGATCCCGCTGAACTGGAACCGGGTGTCGCCCGCCCAGAAGTTGCGGTAGCTCGCGCGGATGTGGTTCTCCGGCGTGGCGCAGGACCCGCCGCGCAGGACGCGGACGTTGTCCATGAACTTGCCGTTGTATTCCATCAGGGGACCTTCGAAGGGGCGGTATCCGGGAAACGGCTCGTAGTGATTGGAGGTCCACTCCCAGAGGTCGCCGCCCATCTGAAGGAGATTTGAGCCATTCTCATGGGCCGGCCGCGGATGGAGGGCGCCGGTGTCGAGGAAGTTCCCTCCCGAGCCCGGGAAGCCGGCGACACGGGCGGCGTGCTCCCACTCCCGCTCCGTGGGGAGGCGTGCCGACTTCCAGCGCGCGAAGGCGTCCGCCTCGTAGAAGCCCACGTGCGCGACCGGCTCGTCCGGATCGACGTCGCGGACGCCGGAGAGGGTCCAGACCCGCCAGCGATTGCCGTCCTTCTCCCAATAGAGTGGCGCCTCCCAGTCCTGCTCCTTGACCTTGGCCCAGCCATTGGAGAGCCACAGAAGAGGATTCCGGTAGCCGCCGTCGGCCATGAACTCCAGATACTCGCCGTTGGTGACCAGCCGGTTGGCGAGGGCGAAGCCGTCCAGCCACGCTTTGTGGACGGGCATCTCGTTGTCCCAGCACCAGCCGCCATCGACGTTGCCGAACTCCTGGAGCCCGCCCTCGAAAGGGACGAGCTTCAGGGCTGGAACGTGGGACGGGGTTCCAGGCACCGCCGGCCGGTACGCCTCCCGCAGCTCCGGGACGTTGCTACCCAGAATGTGCTTGATCTCCGTCACCAGCAGCTCCTGATGCTGTTGCTCGTGCTGGACTCCCGTCGTGATCAGGAACCGCAGGCGGTCGAGATCCTCGCCCTCCGCGGAACCGAGGAGCGTCTCGACGCGCCCGTCCACCGACTCGCGGAACTGGTAGACCTCCTCATTGGAAGGCCGGGTGACGAGCCCGCGATGATCGCGCCGTATGCGGGGACCGAGCGACTCGTAGTAGGAGTTCATGACGAACTCCAGCCGGGCGTCGTCCTCCGAGTAAAGGCCGAACGGCTCGAGGATGTTCTTGGCAAAGAACCAAGAAGTGTGCCCCAGGTTCCACCACGGCGGGCTCACGTCCGGCATGGACTGAATGCGGTAATCCTCCGGCCGCAAAGGCTGGCAAAGCTCAACGCTCAGATTGCGGGTCTGGCGGTAACGGTCCAGAAGCTGGTCTCGATCCACGGTGTGTCCTCCCCGTGGGCATTGTACCCGTTGATGGGCCGGGCCAGTCCCCGAGATGATAGACTCTCGGTGGCCGACTGGAGCAGGTTCAGGCCCCAGGATTTCGAGTATGACTTTGAGAGCGACAAGCTCGCCGCTCACGGTTTGACTTTTGAAGACGCTGTGGAGCGTTTTTTCTCCGAGTTCGCAGTTCGGAGGAACAAGCGGTATCGAGACCGGTATCAGCTTATCGGCTTCACCGTCGGCGGCAGGTCGCTCAAGATCATCTTCCAGCTCAAGCCGGGAAGTATTGTCCGGATTATTACAGGATGGCCGATATGAGGACTGGACCTACCCGAACGAAGAGACTCTCAGAAAAGGAAGTTGACAATTTTGTCGTCGCGGAAGCGGAAAACGACGCGGTGTGGGAACCGCAGATCAAGGTCAAACCTTCCTCTGGAACTTCCTTTTCGCTTCCACGAGACCTCGCTGCTCGCGCATCCTTTCTGGCTCGCATCCATCATATGGAACGTGTCGGAGAATGGATCACCCAGGTGATTCGTGAAAGAATCGAGCTGGAAGAAGTGGCTTTCGCCGAGGCGAAGCGCGAGATTTCAGGTAGGTCCCGCATCCAACCCGCCGCTGCACCCGACCGCGCTACGCGGCGCCGTTGATGCCCTCCGCCTGGTACTACCCGGACCCCAAGCCGGAGGCGGCCAACATCAAAGACTACATTGCGTTCTGGCGTGGCGTGAAGGTGGAGCGGTAGGGTGTCGCTCCTCGACACTGCGGTCAGCCGCCAGCTCGGCGTCGAGGTGCCGCTGATCTGCGGCGCCATGTATCCGTGCAGCAATCCCGAGCTGGTGGCCGCGGTCTCGAAGGCCGGTGGTATCGGCGTGATCCAGCCCCTCTCCATGGTCTACGTTCATGGCCACGAATTCGGCGCGGGGCTGAAGCTCATCCGCGGCCTGACGTCCAAGCCGGTGGGAATGAACGTCATCGTCGAGAAGTCCTCCAAGGTCTATCAGGAGCGCATGCAGCGCTTCGTCGACGTGGCCATCGAAGAAGGAATCCGCTTCTTCGTTACCTCGCTCGGCAATCCGCGCTGGGTGGTGGAGAAGGCCCACGCTGCCGGCGGCTTCGTCTATCACGACGTCACCGACCGCAGGTGGACGATGAAGGGGCTCGAAGCCGGCGTGGACGGGCTGATCGCGGTCAATAATCGGGCGGGAGGCCACGCCGGCCCGAAGAGTGCCGAGGAGCTCATCTCGGAGCTATCCGACCTCGGCATGCCGGTCGTCTGCGCCGGGGGCATCGGCGACGAGGAGGATTTCGTCCACGCCCTCGAATTGGGCTATGCCGCCGTGCAGATGGGCACCCGCTTCATCGCCACCACGGAGTGCACGGCCCACGCAGACTACAAGCGGGCCATCGTCGAGGCCCATGCGGACGACGTCGTGCTGACGGAGCGCATCACGGGCGTTCCCGTCTCGGTGATCCGCACTCCATACATCGAAAAGACGGGGACCCGGGCCGGGCCCCTCGCCCGCTGGATGTTGAAGGGCCGGAAGACCAAGCACTGGATGCGGACGATCTACGCCCTGCAGTCGCTCTGGAAGCTGAAGCGCTCCTCCGTTCGCTCGTTCTCCTATCGGGATTACCTCCAGGCTGGCAAGAGCGTGGAGGGAATCGCGAAGGTCGAGCCGGCCGGGGAGATCGTGCGCCGGTTCAAAGAGGCGGCGCAGGTGGCGGTCGAAAGGGCGGTTCCCATTCGGGCATGAGGGGAGCGGTCTTGAGGTCCCTGGCGTCCCTGATATCTCTGGTGTCCCTGGTTTTCTTGCCCCCGGCGAGCCAGGCTGCGTCGCCCCCAGACCTCTTCGTCGACCGAGCCGCGGAGTACGGGCTAGTCTTCACCTATGCGAGCGGGCGTACCGGGGAGTTCTACTTTCCGGAGATCATGGGCGGCGGGGTGGCTCTGTTCGACTACGACAACGACGGCGATCTCGACGTCTTCGTCGTTCAGGGGCACTCTTTGGTGCCAGTGACGCCGGGCGCCGCCGGGAAGTTGGGGCCGGAGGGCTGGGGCCGGCTGTTTCGCAACGACCTCATCACGCCGCAGGGGCGCAACCCCACGCCGCGATTCATGGACGTCACCGTGGCGAGCGGCATCCGGGCTTCCGGCTTCGGGATGGGCGTCGCGACCGGCGACTATGACAACGACGGCTGGATGGACCTCTACATCGCCAACTACGGCTCGAACCAGCTTTGGCACAACAACGGCGACGGCACCTTCGCCGACGTCACGGCCGCCGCCGGAGTTGACGATCCGCGGTGGAGCGCCGGCGCCACGTTCGCCGATCTCGATCGCGACGGATGGCTCGACCTGTTCGTCCTCAACTACGTCGACTCGTCCGTCCAGAACAACGTCCGGTGCTACGCCCCCAGCAGCCGCCGCGACTATTGCGGCCCGCAGGCGTTCCCGCCCCTGACCAGCCGGCTGCTGCGCAACCGGGGCAACCCCGCCAGCACTACGTTCGAAGATGTCTCGCTCAAGTCAGGCATCGGCCGCAAGGCCGGCCCGGGGCTCGGCGTCGTGGCCGGCGATTTCGATGGCGATGGCTGGCCGGACCTCTTCGTGGCCAACGACGGCAGCCCCAGCTTCCTCTGGCTCAACCAGAAGGATTTCACGTTCAAAGAGGACGGGCTGCTGGCAGGTGTAGCCGTGAACGCCGCAGGAAAACCCGAAGCGGGGATGGGCGTCGCAATCGGCGATTGCAATGGCGACAGCCGGGACGACCTGTTCATCACCCACCTGACGGGTGAAACCAATACTCTGTATCTCAACCAGGGTAGCGGTCTGTTCGAGGACGCCACCGCCCGCTCCGGGCTGGGAGCGCCGAGCCTGCCCTACTCGGGGTTCGGCACCGCCTGGATTGACTTCGACAACGACGGCTGGCTGGATCTCGCGGCTTTCAACGGTGCCGTGAACTTGAACGGTGCCCAGTGGGCGAAGGGCGATCTCTTTCCCTACGCGCAGCCGGACCAGCTCTTCCGAAATCAGGGCGGTTGCCGTTTTACGGAGGTCGGGCCCGAGGCCGGCGCGGCCTTTCGCACGCCCCGGGTCTCCCGCGGCGCGGCCTTCGGAGACATGGACAACGACGGCGATACGGACATCGTGGTGGTGGACACAGACTCGCCCGTCCGTCTGCTGATCAACGAAACAGGGAGCCACCGTCCATGGCTCGGCCTGCGGCTGATGGGGACGCCGGCTGGCGCCAAGGGCGAGCGGGACCTCCTGGGCGCTCGCGTCGAGGTGCTGCGCAAGGGCGCGCCACCGCTCTGGCGCCGGTCCGCCACCGACGGCAGCTACGCCTCGGCGAGCGATCCGCGGGTGCTGGTGGGGCTGGGCGACGCGCCGGAGGTGACGGAGGTGCGCATCGTCTGGCCGGACGGCCTCACGGAATCGTTTCCGCCGCCGCCCTTGCGCGCTTACGCCAAGCTGGTGCGGGGCACGGGGAAGGCGCTGCCGCAGCCGGGCGGGTCGAAATGAGGATGACAGGGCTCCTCCTGGCGTTTCTGCTCGCCGCGCCGGAGCCGTTCGCCGTTCGCTTCCCGGACCTCTCGGGTCTGGAGAGCGCGGTGGCAGGCCAGCTCGGCGAGATGCAGCGCCTGCTCGCCGCGCAAGTGGCCGATGCCGGTGCCCCGCCAGTCAAAGTCGCAGGTTCTTATGGCGACCTCGGACATATTTATCTTGCCTACGGCTTCAACGACGCGGCGGCGGATTGTTTTCAGAACGCTTCGCGGCTCGATCCCCAGAATTTCCGTTGGCCGTATCTCCTCGGCGCTGCACAGCAGGCGGCCGGCCGGCTCGACGAGGGGGCTGCGGCGTTCGAGAAGGTCTTGACGATGTCACCCGCACTCGCCGAAATCGCGGCGGGGAATGTCCACCTGGGCGAGATCCGGCTTCTCCAGGGGCGTCTCGACGACGCGGAGGCGGCCCTGCACAAAGCCCTGGATTTCCCGCCGACGGCCGCCGCATCGCATTCGCTGTTCGGTCAGGTGGCGCTCGCCCGGCGCGACTTCCGGAACGCCGCCGAGCACTTGGAAGCCGCTCTGGCCGCGGTGCCCGAGGCGAGCCGGCTCCACGTCCCGCTCGCCATGGCGTATCGCGGTCTTGGCGACCGGGCCAAGGCGGGGGAGCACTTGGCGAAAGCCGGAGCCGTGGGGCTGCGCGCTCCGGATCCGCTTCTCGACGCGCTCGCGGACCTGCGGGTGGGAGAGCGGGTGGCGGTGATGCGCGGCCGGGTGGCCGCCCAGGCCGGCCGCTATCAGGACGCCGCCCAGGAATTTCGCCGCGCTCTGGCCGTGCGGCCCGAGAGTGTCGAGGCGCGGGTCAACCTCGGCTCGGTGCTGGCTCTCGCGGGCGACCGGAGCGGGGCGATGGAGCAGCTCCGCGAGGCCCTGCGCCTCGATCCGGCGAACTTCACGGCTCACTTCAATCTTGGCTCGCTGTTGGCGGAGGGCGGCACGCGGGAGGAGGCCCGCGTTCATCTCGAGGCTGCCGTCGCCGGCCGCCCGGAGGACGCGGAGGCCCGGCGACTGCTGGCGAAGGTGCTGCGCGACGGCGGCCAGCTTCCGGCGGCGCTCGCGCAATATCGCCGGGCGGTCGAGCTGGCGCCTGGCGACGAAGCCGCCCGGCTGGGGGAGGCCGAGACTTTGGTGCGCCTCGGCCGCTATGCCGAGGCCCGGTTGCGGTTGGACGAAGCGCTCGGCCAGATGCCCGGCAGCGGCCTCTTGGCCCACGCCGAGGCCCGTCTGCTGGCTGCCAGTCCCGATCCCTCCTTGCGCGACGGCGAACGCGCCCTCAAGCTCGCCCTCGCCGTCTGGCAGGCACAGCCCGCCGCCTTCCACGCCGAGACCGTGGCCCTGGCCCTGGCTGAGCTCGGCCGTTGCGACGAGGCCGCCACCTGGCAACGCACCGCCGCCGGCCGGGCGCAGAGCGAGAGCCCGGCCCGTCTCGCCGAGATCAACGGCTTTCTTGCCGCTTATATGAAGGGTCCGCCGTGCCGTCCCTGAGAGTCCCGGTCCTCTGCGTTCTGGTGCTGGCTATATCAGCGCTCGGTGGCTGCGGCCGGAGCGTCGAGCGGCAGGCGGCGGCGATGACGGGCGGCGAGCCGGCGCGGGGGAAAGGGCTCGTCCGGCGCTACGGGTGCGTGTCGTGCCACGCGATTCCCGGCGTCCCGGGCGTCGCGGGACAGGGCACGATCGGGCCGTCCCTGGAGGGCATCGCCGGGAAGGACACCCTGGCCGGCAAGCTGCCCAACGAGCCGAAGAACATGATCCGCTGGATTCGCGATCCTCAGGGCCTCCAGCCCGGCTCCGCGATGCCCGACATGGACATCGCCGAGCAGGACGGCCGGGACATCGCCGCCTTCCTCTACACCTTACGCTGAACGAGGGGAGTCCCTCGACATCCAAGGAAGTTCTACCGGAGAGAGTGGGGCCTACACAGCTAAGTGCCGGCAGAGCCCGAAGGCGGGACAGCCTGGGCTCCGAGAGCGCCGGTGATATCATCGGCGCCAGAAAGCCGGGAGATTCGTGAAAAGAAATCGCTTCAGTCTCGCCTTGGTGCCCGCGGTCTCGTCCGCCCTGCTCGCCTTCGGTTGTGGACAGCCGCAGCAGGCTCCGCCAACCGCCACCACCAACGACTCGCCCGTCTGCGTCGACTCGCAGGGACGGCGGGTCCCCGACGCTCAGTGTCGCGACGATCGGCCCACGAGCCGGTCGCCTAACTTCTATCACTGGTATCACCGCTCCTACGGGGGCGCCGTCGTGCCGATCGGCGGGTTCGTAGGCAGTCATTCCTTCAGCCACGGCTCGTCCTCGCATCCGTCGAGCGTCACTCGCGGTGGCTTCGGCAGCTCGGCTCATGGCCACGGGACGGGGGCCTGATGGAACGGATCTCCATCTCACCGCGCCCCAACTGGCAGGCGGAAGTGGAGGGCGTAGGGCTGGTCTGGCATACCGCGGACGGCAAGCCGTATTGGAACGAGTCCGCCTACTACTCCTTCACCGCCGGGGAGATCGACGAGATCGAAGGGGCGACCGCCGAGCTTCAGCGGCTCTGCCTCGAAGCCGGCCAGGCGATTGTCGACCGCAACCTTTTTGCCCGCCTCGGCATGCCGTCCTGGGTCGTGCCCTACGTCCAGCGGGCGTGGAACGAAGAGCCTCCCGCGCTGTTCCACGGCCGTTTCGATCTTGGCTACGACGGTCGCAACCCGCCGAAGCTTTTCGAGTACAACTGCGACACGCCCACGGCCCTCTTCGAGGCCGCGGTCGTGCAGTGGGATTGGAAAGAGGCCGTGTTGCCAGATCGCGATCAGTTCAATAGCCTGCACGAAAAGCTGGTCGCCAAATGGCGGGACATCGCGCCCTCGTTCCTCAGCAAGAACATCCACTTCACCCACGTCGCTGACGAACCGGGAGAGGACACGATCACCGTCACCTATCTCCGGGATACGGCCCTGCAAGCCGGGCTGGAGAGCACGCCGGTCCTCATCGACGACGTCGGCTGGGATTCCGTTCAGCGCCGCTTCGTGGACCTCGACAACCGGCCGATCGACGTCCTCTTCCATTTGTATCCGTGGGAGTGGCTGGTGAACGAAACGTTCGGCCCCCACATCGCGGAGAGCTACGACTCCATGTTGTGGATCGAGCCCATCTGGAAGATGTTGTGGAGCAACAAGGCGCTGCTGGCGATCCTCTGGGAAATGTTTCCCGGCCATCCCAACCTCCTGCCGGCCTTCTTCGAGCCAACGGGAGGGGACTATGTCCGCAAGCCGCTCCTCGCCCGGGAAGGCGCCAACATCACGGTAGTCCAGAACGGTAGGACGATCGTCGAAACCGGCGGTGACTACGGCGAGGAGGGGTTCGTCTACCAGCAACTCTTCACGCTGCCCGACTTCGACGGCAATCGCCCGGTGCTCGGGAGTTGGATTGTCGACGGCGAGCCGGCGGGGATGGGCATCCGCGAAGGCGGCTTGGTGACGGGAAACACCGGCCGCTTCGTACCTCACATCTTCACGGCTTCTCGCTGATCGGTCGCCGCAGTCCTCGAGTTCCGGGTTTGGTGGCGGTCAACAGATAGGTCGGCATCCAGGGACCGCCCCACCAGAGCCGCCAGCCCAGGTTGCGGCGTGTGACGTCCGTTGCGCCGAGAGCGGCGAGGCGGGCTTGATACTGCCCGGTCGCCGAGATGTCGGCGATCAGAAGCCGACCGCCCGGCCGCAAAACCCGCAGGGCCTCGTCGATCGCCTTGTCCCGTCCAGACTGCGCTTTGATGTTGTGAATCGCGACGTTGGAGACGATGACGTCGAAGCTGTCGTCGCCGAACGGTAGCGAGGTCATGTCGGCCGTGTGGAGCTCGACGCGGTCCGCAACTCCTTCAGCCCGGGCGTTGCTCTCCGCGGCGGCGGCGGCGTTGCCCGACTGATCGCCCTGGCTCCAGATATCCACGCCGATCGCACGGCCCGTTGTCGTGAGATGTCCGGCCGCCATCAACAGCACGGCTCCGCGGCCGCAGCCCAGATCCAAAACGCGCTCGTCGCCCCGCAATCCCAGTTGGTCCAACAGGCCGGACCACACGACGAACTTGCCCCGGCGCGTGGTGTACAGCCAGCACGCCACGCAAGCCGACTTGATGGCCGCGCCTACCAACGGCGCCGGCGACCTGGAGACCAGCGAATACACGAGATTGGCGACCAGGAATACGACCGCGACGAGCAGTACCAAAGGGGCGTCGACCCCTTAAGAACCCTTTCTGCGACGGTTCGTGGTCATGGTGCTCATCGTACGTAGGTGGAAGAGGATGGTTGCAGGAGGCTTCATGCGAACGCCGAAAGTTTTCGCAGAAGCTCGTCTCGTATCGTCCGGCAGAGGTTTCCCCCGGTGAAGAATGGATCTTCGGTGACTTCATGCCTCACGTACGCCGGAGGCTGGATCGACATCAGCTCTTCGAGCCCCTCCGCTTCGGTTTCACACAGGATCAGCCCGTCGAGCTCGCCCTCGAAAACATCGATCGAGAACACCCGGTCTCTATGGGTATGGTAGTGGCGGGTCTTCCGGAGTCGGTCCCCTGGAAGGGCGTCGAAGAGCTCGTACTCGCCAGGCGACAGGAGAATCCGGCCGATCTTTTGGAAATAGGGTGAATCCGATGCGAACTTTTTGGTCAGCTTGATGAGCCGCCGTCCGGAGTCGGAGTCGGTGAGAATCCTCAGCCGAAGCCTGGAGCTCTGTAGGTACTTGTCCTCGAAAGTCTTCGAGTACGGTTCAGCCGCGCTTCGCCAGTCGGCTTGCGGTGAAACGAGGAACCGCCTCTCGTACTCGACTCGGGTGTACTTCGTCTCCTCGAGGTTCATGGCTGATAACGATCTCTGCCCTCAGTTGTTGTCCTCACGGTGCCTTCAAGACTTTTCTCCCCCGCGAGGTGATTCTAGGGGAAGTTTCTTCCGGTGAGGTCGCAATCTGGGCCCTGACTTCAGGGTTCGGGAAGAAGACGGCCGTGAAAAAGCCATCTTCGGTGAAGGCCGGTTCCGGGCAGCCCTGCTCGTGGGCCGCATCCCTTTGGGCAGGCCGCCCGGGCTGCTCACCTCGATGCGGTCGACGTAGATCTCCACGAAGACGTTGGCGTCCTCGTTGAACCAGTCCCGGTGCATCACTGCGTTGCACAGCTTTTCATTACTAATGAGTGGCTCTCATTGTGAATCTGAGCCTGGCGCAGGGGCGCGGGCGGGCTCCTCGACGAACTATCGAGGGCTCACACTCGCGTCGCGACGACCACGTCGAAAGGCCCTGGGATCACACGGATGTCGGCGAAGCCGAGAGTGGCGAGGGCTTCGGTGTACCAGCCCACTTCGCGCAGCCGGCTGGTGCAGGCGTCGGCGCCGGTGAGGAAGTAGGTCCAGAAGAACTGGATGGCGAGCCGGTCGCGGGTGCGGAACTCCTCGCAGATCATTAGGCGGCCGCCCGGCGGGAGCGCGTGCTTAGCTTTTTCGAGCAGCGCGCGCGCCACGTCGGCCGGCCAGTCGTGTAGCACGCGCACGAAGGACAGCACATCGTAGCCGGTGGGGAGTGGCCCGGCGAGAAAATCACCGGCGACGAAGCCGAGCCGGCTTTCGAGTCCTGCGGCTCGGGCGCGCTCCTCGACGAGAGAGCGGGCTGCCGGCAGATTGAAAACGTCGCAGGATAGCCTTGGATCCGCTCGCAGCAGCGCTTCGGCGACGGTGCCGTCGCCGCCGCCGATGTCCAGCCACCGCGTGCACGCGGCGAAGATTTCGGCGCGGGCCGTCATCAGCGACTCGATGATTGGGCCGCATCCCGCGGCCATGCTGTGCTCGAAGCCTTGCACGTCCTCATCGGTCACCGGCGGCCATGCGAACTTCGCATCAAGTCCGCCGGTGAGGACCTCGCCGAGCCGACCGTGGATTTCGCGCCATGGATACTTGTCGCGGTCTCGCTCGATTGAATGCTCTCCGAGCACCGCCTCCACCGCCGGCGCGAGCGGCTCCGCGGACACATACACGGCGGCGAGGAGATCGTCCGACGTCTGTTTACGTTGGACGAGCCCGAGGCTTTCGAGGCCATCGAGAAACTTGTAGAGACGCAGCGGGCGCGCCTGCACCGACTCGGTGAGCTCGTGGAGGCTGACCGGTCCCGAGTCGAGCCGCTCGAGCAGGCCGAGGCGGCTCGCCGTCCGCACCAGGTCGAGGGCCTTGTCGGCGTGGTAAAGCAACGCGAGCAGGGACCGCGCGTTCATGCAACCTTCCGGACGCGCCGTACCAGCTCGTTCATGAAGAGATCGACTTCCTCGTCGGTGTTGTAGAAATGCGGCGCGATGCGGAGGCCGCCACGGTAGCTGCACACGAACCCGCTTGCGATGAGATCGCGGGCCACCGAGTCGTCGTCGGGGAAGCGCAGGGCGACGATTCCACCCCGCCGGTCGTGCAGGCGCGGTGTGGCCACAGCGAGTCCTGCCTCGTCGGCTCGCTCGATAATCTGATCGGTCATCGCCAGCGACCGGCGGCGGATCGCTTCCACGCCGATCTCTCGAAGGATGGCGAGGCCCGGGCGTGAGACTTGCGCCGGTAGCACCGCCGGCGTGCCGCCCGCGAAGCGCCGCGTGTCAGCGGCCCAGCCGGTGGGCGGCCCGAATGACATCGGGTCGGCGGAGGCGATCCAGCCGGTGGCGGCCGGGCGGAGCTGCGGCAGAATTTCGGGACGCACATAGAGAAATGCGCTTTCGCACGAGCCGCAAAGCCACTTGTGTGCACCGCCGAATACGAAGTCGACACCGCTCGCCGTGACGTCGAGCGGTACCACGCCGGCGGACTGGTACGCGTCGAGCGCGACGAGCGCACCGACTTCGTGGGCCCGGCGAACGATCGGCGCCACGTCGAGAAGCGCGCCGGTTTCGAACGTCGCGTGCGATACGCAGACGAGTTGCGTGCGCTCGTCGATCTCGCGCACCAGCCGTTCGGCGTCGACTTCCACACGGTCTCGCGACGGCACGATCACCGGCTCCGCGCCGTAGCGCTCGAACGCGCGGAGGATGTGCGGGATCGAGGGAAACTCGAGATCGCTGGTCACGACGCGCGGGCGATCACGCTTGAAATCGAAGCAGCTCATCACCCGCGAGAACAGCGTTGAAACGTTCGCGTCGCAAATCACCGAGCCGGCCGGCGCACCGATCAATGTGGCGAGCTCGTCCGCATAGGCGTACAGATCGTCCAACCACCGCTCCCAAGCCTCGTCGCGCCAGCGCTCTATGGTGCGCCAATACTCGTCGAGCACTGCCTTCGCCTCCCGCGGGATGGCGCCGGTGGAGTTGCTGTTCAGGTAGATGCACGTTTCGAGGAGAGGGAACTCGGCCCGCACCGCGCTCAGCCTCGCCGGCGAGACCACGTCACACCCCCACGCACCGGGCGGCCGGCGTTGCGTACGGGCAGCGCTGCTCGCCGGGGGCGAAACCACCTTCGCGCGACCAGGCTTGTGTCATCTCGACGCGCACGTTCCACAGCTCGGCGAATAAAGGTTTCGTCATCCGCGCGCCGAGCGCCATCGTCGGGAAACCGTCGAGCGCGCGCACGGTCTTGTCGATCCCCATCGTGCGCCGCACGAGCATGAAGTGCTCGACTAGCCAAGTCTGGTGGGAGCTGTCCCAGTCGACGAAGCGCTCGGCGATTTGGTGCAGATCCGCGTGATCCTCCGGGTTCTGGTAGACGTCGAGCAGAGTCGTGCCGCGGCGCGCGATCAAACGGCCGAGCGCGCCCTCGGCGATCTCCGCGGCGGCGAGCAGTTGATTGTACCCGGGCGACTCCAGGCCGCTGCCATTGCCGAGGCTGCGCCGGATGATCTGGAACTGCGACGGCGACAACCGGCCCAGCACGCGGATCTGATCGCGAAGGATCTGCGCGATGTGGATCACCCGATCGATCGAGCCCATGGCATTGAACAGCAGGCCCTCATTGAGATGCTCCACCAGGTTCGTGGCCTCGAACACTGCACACTTCAACCATAGCTCCTGGGTCTGATGCATCACGAGGAACAGGAGCTCGTCCGGTATGACCAGCTCGTCTGGGGGAATCTGCAGCGCGAGCAGCTCGCGCGTGCGGACGTACACTTCGTAGTCGAGCTCGCCTCGCCCGACCTCTTTGCGGAGGGACTTATTGTAGATCGGCTCTTCCAATGCTCTGCGCATGGTTGCCGCTTCGTTTCTCGGGCATACCTGATTCATGAGAAGCCTTTCTTACCTGGAAGCTCTTTCAAGGAGAACTACTGTGGTGTCTTGTCTGCCGGAGGATGAAGAAGCCCGCGGGCTGGACCTGACGGCGGTGTCAGATGGCAGAGAGCGCAGTTGGTGATCTTGGCCAGCGATGCAAACCGCTCCGAGCGGTCGTGGACCCTGTGGACCCGGATATCGATCGCGGCATCGGGCTCGAAAGCCAAAGATGAATGGCAGGCAAAGCACGCGCGGCGATCTCCCAAGCCGTGCAGGAGGTTCGGCAGGGCGGAGGGTCCGGTGTGGCAGGTGTTGCACGGACCGGTCTTGGCGACGAAAGGAGTCGGGGCCGCGGTTCCCACCTGGATCTCCACGGTCGCCGCACGTTTGAGCGCTTCGCCTCCCCATTCGCGCCGTGCCTTGAGCGCCGCGATATACGTTCCAGCCAGCGCATCCTGCGGGATGGTGAAGGAGACGACGTCCGAGACCGGCGTGTCGTCGTCGGAAGGGTCGCCGCCGAACACGATGGGGTTGGGTGGAATGTCGGCAAAAAGGCTGGTGTAACCATCCGCACCGGGCGTGGCGAACGCCGCCTGCGGACCGGCGAATTCGTTCAAAGCCACCGTAGTCTTCGCGGTCTTCAGGCGGTCGAGGGGACCCAGCAGGGAGACGGCCATCAATCCTTCCCGATGCTTCAGGGCATAGTAGGTCGTCGGGAACAAGGCGAAGCCGTTGTAATAGCGCAGCCCGCTCGGCACTTCACCGCGCAGGAACTGCCCGTAGGTGGGCAGGGAGCCTTCCGGATGCAATCGCCGCCCTGCACCGTCGCGGAACGTCACGCGGAAGCGAACCGTCACTCCGGGCACGTAAAACTGGTGATTGGCCGGAGGATCGATCGCTTCGAGGCCGGCTTGAAAACCATAGCCGTAAGGGAAGCCCGCAGGCGCGGCATGAGTGACCGGCACGGTGCGTCGCACGGTGGGCTGCTCGGACCACGACAGGGAGAGCCGCGTGGCCTGCGGCGGAATGGTGCGCGCGCGCCGTTCGGCTTTCAGGGCGCCGCGCAGCTGCACCAGCCCCTGGACGACGAACTTCGCTCCCGTGCAGTCCCCCTGGGCCCGGCATCCGAAAGCGTTCTGCCGCGCGGAAAAGCGGCGCACGAAGCCGTCGTCCGACGAGAAGAGCTGATCGTCCTTCCCGGCGTCGGCGAGGAGTGGGGAACCGACCGGCCGGCCCGCGTCATCGGTGGGAACGACCTGGAACTGGCTGGATCGTTCCATCCACCGCGCGTGGCGGTAGAAACGCTGCCGGATGAAGGTGCCGTCTCCAGCCGGCCGCCAATCCTCGTCGACCATCTTCACACCGGACCAATTGAGCGAGGCGAGCTCGCCGTGGTCCATGAGCGGCTGAATGCCCCGATCTTCCTGGCTGGGCACCGAGGCCACCAGGTCGATCTCCTGCAGATAGCGCGGCGCCGTACCGACGAGCGTGACGGGCGGCATGGCGCTGTCCTGAAACAAGAGGCTCAGACCGATAGGGTTGTCCTTTTCACGAGCGCCGGCGGTGAGCCCGAGCCCGGTGAGAAGCCCCACGACGAGGATTCCACCGAAGGCCAGCCTTCTCAGATGCATCGTCCTTCTCCGGGGTTCAACGGAACGTTCATGAGCCTGAAACGCCCGGGACGAGGGTTTCCCCTCACCCCCCGTGAACGCCGGAATCCGGAGGTCGTGTCCGGCTGATGCTTTCGCGATAGGATAGGCCCTGCCGCGGAACACAGGGATTGGAGACTGCCATGGACTTCGACAACAGTTGGGACGCACTCGTCAAACCCGGGCTGGCGACAAATTTCTTCGACCTTGCCAATCGTCCCAGGTTCGAGCCGGAGGGGTCGGCTTACAGTGCTGGGAACGCCTGGTGGCTGGCCGAGATCTCCCGCCTCATCTACCGGCAAGGAACGGACGAGGTGAGCTCCGCGTCAGGACCGACGCGAGTTGAGATCCTGAAGCGGGTAGGGCTCGGAGAGGTGAGATTCGTCAAGGACGGGAAAGCGCAGTGCGCCATCATCGAGCCGCCTGAGTCCAGTGAGACTCGATTCCGGATCCTGGTATTCCGTGGCTCGCACAATCTGAGGGACTGGTTTACGAACCTGCAGGCCCTGCCGACGGCTTGGCCCAAGGGCGGGAAGGTGCACGAGGGATTTCGTATCGCGCTGGATGCGGTTTGGGATGGACTCGAGAGAATTCTTGAAGCCGACGATCGCCCGACTTTCTACACGGGGCATAGCCTGGGCGCGGCCTTGGCGACGCTGGCGGCATCAAGGCGGGCGCCACGCGCGGCCTACACCTTCGGTTCTCCCTTTGTGGGCGATCAGGACTTCCAGTCGACGCTGTCGGGTACAAAGGTCTATCGAGTCATCAACAACCGGGACGTGGTCACAACGGTGCCCCCTTGGGGGGATTTCGTCCATGTGGGTGAGAAGCGCTACATCATGCACGACGGCCAGATTGCTGTCGACCCGACCGATCACGTAATCGCCCTCGATCGCGCAAAGAGAGACGGATCCCTCTTTTCTCTCGATTGGCACACGTACGTTAGCCCACCTGAGTACATGGCCGACCATGCGCCGGTAAACTATGTGGCGCATTTGGAGCGGGCGTTGTAAGGGAAGGCTATGCTTTCTCTCTCGTTCAACGGAGGAGCGAACAATGAACAGCCGGTCTCGCGCTCAGTTTCTGGTCCTCGTAGTATTCCTGGCAGCCTGCGCCTCGTCTTCGCATCCAGCGACGGATGCTACGGCTCAGGACGCAGCTTGTAGATCCTATTCTTTGTCGAACAACCCCGACGTCACGCCTCCCCGTTTGGTCCGGGGTGATCAGCCGGCGCCGCCGAAGGGCGCTCAGAGCGGCTACGTTTGCGTCCGGGTGACGATCACCGAATCGGGGTCCATCGTCGACCCCGTTGTCGTCAAGACCGATAACCAGGAGTTTGCCCAGGCTTTCGTGGGCTCACTGTCGCAATGGCAGTATTCGCCTGCCACTCGAGGCTCGGCGCGAGTCGTGTATCACACCGTGCTCATCGCGCGTTTTCCGAAGTAACGGCGGCTTACAATCCCGCCACCAGCGCTTTGAACCGTCCATCGTCACGGATCGTGGCGAGATCGGAGTCCTGCGCGTGCGGCGTGGATGGTAAGCTTCCGTCGAGCAAGGGAGGCGCGAGTGCATAGATACGAAGCCCGAATCTTGTGGAACCGGGGAGAGGCGAAGTTTTCCGACAATCGGTACAGCCGGGGGCATGAGTGGTCCTTCGACGGTGGGACCAAGGTGATGGCATCGTCGTCTCCGGCGTCGGTTCCTCTGCCGTACTCGGTCGTGGAGGCGGTCGATCCGGAGGAGGCTCTGGTCGCCTCGACGTCGAGCTGCCACATGTTGTGGTTTTTGTCCATTGCCGCGAAGCGCGGGTTTGTCGTCGAGCGCTATGTCGATGACGCGTTCGGGATCTTGGGCAAGAACCCGGAAGGTAAGCTCGCCATGACTCGGATCACACTTCGCCCCCGGGTTGAATTTTCCGCGAGCAGGCTTCCTTCCGCCGAAGAGCTTCGGTCCCTCCACGAGGCCGCCCACGAAGAGTGCTTCATCGCGAGCTCCCTGAAGTCCGAGGTGGTGGTTGAACCTCTCTGAGCCCTCGATGGAGCCCAGCCCGCACGAGGAGCCGAAGCTTGCCGCACGCTGGAATCCGGCGACGAAAATCGCGTTTCGTTTCCTCTTTTCATATTTCGCTCTGCTCTCTGTTCAAAGCCTGATCGCCCTCCTTTCATGGAACCTTTTTCTCGCCCGGAAGTATGATGCGCTTTGGCATGTGATCGTGTTCTGGCTGGACCGCCACATCCTCCACACCGGGTATCCACTTGAACGGATCGAAGCGTTTGAGGGTGTCAGCAATCTCCCGTATGGATGGCTCCTGTTTCTCTGCTACGTGACGCTGGCTGCTGCCGGTACGGTAGTCTGGTCCGTCCTGGACCGGAGACGGGCCGGCTACGGGCGGCTCCATCAATGGTTTCGGCTTTTGCTCCGCTACATGCTTGCGCTTTCCATGATCAATTATGGAATCATCAAACTGATTCCCACGCAGATGATTGCTCCGCCGCCGTTGTTCGTGCTGATGCACCGGATTGGCGACCTGCCCCCCATGCGCCTGCTCTGGATCTTCATGGGCTCGTCTCCCGCCTATGAGACGTTCACCGGCTGCGCCGAGCTCTTGGGGGGCGTTCTACTGCTGACACCGCGAACGACGCTGCTGGGCGCCCTGATTTGCTGTGCGGACATGGTGAACGTCGTCATGCTGAACCTTTGTTACGACGTACACGTCAAGCTGATCTCAATGCAGCTCCTGGCCATGGCCGTGATCCTGGTTGCTCCGGATCTGCGCCGGCTGGCCGGCCTGTTGCTCTTCAACCGCGGAGTGGAGCCTATCGAGTCGCCGCCCCTTTCTTCGCGTCTGTGGTTGAACCGGACCCCTCAGGTTCTGTTTTTTCTCTTTGGGCTCTATACGATTGGAAACACTTTCGTCACCACTTACAAGTGGTACCAGACGTTTCATCCACCGCGGCCCCCGTTGTATGGAGCCTGGTCGGTCGAGCAATTCGCCGTCGACGGTCACGACATGCCGCTGTTCACCGATCCGCAGAGATGGCGGTGGATGGTGTTCCAAGAGCCCGGCTCGGTCGTGGTCGAGCGCATGATCGGCTCGCGCAAGAGTTATTCGCTCCATCTGGATCCAAAGAAAAGAGCCATGGTCCTCGACAGCAAGACGCCGAAGGAACCCGAACGGGCAGAGCTCTCCTATGCCAAGCCGGCCGCCGACGTGCTGACATTGGAGGGGCAGTTGAACGGCCACAGGGTGCATGCCAGGTTGCACAAGATGACGTTGATCAGCACCGGTTTTCACTGGATCTTCGTTCCCCCCAAGGTAGGATGACGTCCATCGTGCGCCTTTCGCCGAGTCACGGCTTGCCAGTTTCCCGCAAGTAGGCTAGCTTTCCCGAAACTCATTAGGAGGAAAGCCATGCAACGGTTCACCCCGGCGTCGAGGACCCGTCGTATCTTCATCCTGGCCTTTGGGCTCGTTCTGTTCGGCGCGCCCGCCACCTTCGCGCAGTCAAGTGTCAAGAGCAGCAAGAGTGTGGAGCCCGCTCCGGCCTGCAAGGACCAGTCGCCGCGCCGTCTGGAGAAGTACGACGCGGTGAGCAAGACGTCGACCGTCGCGCGGGGAGCGGACGACAACACGCTCGTTTTAACGCCGCGAGGCGGGACCCCGACGACGCTGCATCGCTGCAGCCAGCACTACCACTGCTGGATCGAGAACCTTCAGCCGCTGTGCCCCGGCCAGCACGCGACAGCGGCGGGAGGCCCTCCCGGCGCGTGCCCGAAGCTGCCGCCGGTGGGCAGTTGGGTTGAGATCCACACCGCCTACTCCGCCGAGGTGGGTAAGGATTGCGACCCCGAGACCCTCGACTGCTGCATCAAGGGGCCGATCGTCGTCATGGGCTATCACGCCAAAGTGACCGCGGATACGACGCCGGGACCGGTCCCCGTGAAATGGGGCCCGCCTTCGGCCGAGTGGTCGGGATCGAACACAGGCCCCGACGAGCCGCCGGGCCAATGCAAGCCCGTCCACGCTCAGTGGAGTTTTCCTCTCGGCTGTGACTTCACCCTCAGCCTGGGCCAACTCGGCCTTTTCCACCATCAAGACAAGGCCAGGGGACTTCAGCCCCCCAATCGGCTGAGCTCCGACCTCACGCACGTCGTCGTGCCCTACTAAAGGTCGCGACGACGAACGGGGGGAATGGTTTTTGACCCGCTGGCGGGTGGGCATTGGGTGCAAACTCTCCAGCGAAGGGCAGGCACGACGGGCCGCTGGAGGCCACGCCGCGGTCCTGCCCGGAAAGGGTCAATCGCTCATGAGCCGTAGCACCCTTCGTATCGCTGTGGCCGCGGTCCTCCTGACCGCTCTTCTCCTCCCGGCTGCGGCATCGGCCTGGGAGCCCACCCGCCCGGTGCTCCCCGCAGACCGGGGATTCGTCGCCGCTTTCTGGGACTTCCTCGGCACGTTCTTCGTGAGGACCGTGACGACGAAAAACGGCTGGCAGATCGACCCGGACGGCGTGACCGCCACCGCCTGCCCCAACGGCGGAGCTTCCTGCGACACGAGCGACAACCGCTGGACCATCGATCCCAACGGCTAGCAGGCTCGGGCCGGGGGCGGGCCGGGCTCGGGCCGTCCCCTTCTTGCTTTCCAGGTCCGCGGCGTGTCACGATTTGCTTGTCTGCGGCAACTTATACTGTAAAGAGAAGCCGGCAATGTCCCCGCTCCGTTCCATGGACCGTCCCTCGCGCCGAGAGCTGGATCAGCTCACCGAGCACGTGCGTCCGGACCTCGAAGACCTGTTCCAGCGGCACAGGGTCTCGCAGGCCGATGCCGAGAAGTTGCTGCGTGAGACGCTGGTCCGCCTCGCCTACCAATGGGGCCGCATCCGCAACCGGAGCTGGTGGCTGCTCGACACGATCGAAAAGGCGGCGCGCCTGCTGCCCAACCCTTCACCCAAGGAGCTTGACGACGATGAGTGAGCGCACCAGGCAGGACGAGTTCGGAGCACCCCTCGACCGCGGCGCCCAAGAGGCTGGCGACGAGGCGGAGGCGATCCTGCGGGAGATTGTCGAGGCTGCGGAGCTTCTCGGCGAGGTTCTCGCCAAGCCCGCGGCCGAACGCCAGGGCCTCGTCAGGGAGGTCCGGTTCCATGGCCTCAAGCTCTGCCAGCTCTTGCAGGAGAGGAGCGAAGAGCTCTGGTGCGAGAACCCCGTTGCAGGGGTCGAGCTGGCCCGGCTCGCCGTCCAGATCTCCGGATTTTTGGACGAGTCCCACTATGGAAAGGGCTTGGCGGAGGATACTCGGGCTCTGTCATGGGCCTGCCTCGGCAACGCGTACCGGGTCGCCTCGGACCTGCGGCGCGCCGAGGAGGCGTTGGATCAGGCGGAGGCACATCTGGAGCAAAGCGGCGGGGAGGCCTACACGGAGGCTCAGATCCTCAGCTTCCGCGCCTCACTGCGCAGCTCGCAGGGCCGGTTTCGCGAGGCGGTCAAGCTCCTCGACCGCGCTCTGGCCATCTACAGTCAGGCCAAAGACCATCATCTCCAAGGCAAGACCCTCATCAAGAAGGCTGCGGCCCTCGCGTACGATGGGAAGCTTCAGCGCGCGGTCCGACTGGCGCGCCGGGGCCTGTCGCTGATCGATCCTTTGGAGGAACCCAGGCTGCTGGTCACAGCCCAGCACAACCTTATTGGATATCTCAGTGAAGCCGGCAGTCCCGACCAGGCGTTGGGCACGTTACGCAAAGCGCGGAACCTCTATCAGGATCTCGGGGAGCCGAGCCATCTGGCGAGGCTGAGCTGGCTGGAGGGGCGGATCCTGCGCGATCTGGGCCGGCTGGCCGAGGCCGAGGCCGCTCTGAAGAAGGCGTACGGCTTCTTTGTTCAACACGGGATTGGGCTGGACGCGGCCCGGGTCCTGCTCGACCTCGCAACCGTCTATGCCCAGCGGGGAGAAACCGCCGAGCTCAAACGGCTGGCTGCGGAGATGGTGCCAGTCTTCGCGTCGCGGGACGTCCATCCGGAGGCTCTGGCCGCGCTGGCGCTCTTCCAGAAGGCTGCCGAGGCCGAGCAGGTCGACCGCGGATTGCTCGAAGGAATTGCGTCTTCGCTCCGCCGCGGCGCCCGTTCGTCCTGCAGCCTCTAAGGATCCGGAGTCACGATGGTAGGTTCCAGAGCCAGGTCGGAACGTTCCAGAGTCAGGACGGAAGGTTCTGGAGTCATGACGGAAGGTTCCAGAGTCATGACGGAAGGTTCCAGAGTGAGGTTGGAAGCTTCCGGAGGCCGCTGGAAGTTTCCGGGATCGCGCCGTAAGATTCCAGAGTCGAGGCGGAAGGTTCCAGAGCCAGGTCGGAACGTTTCAGAGTCAGGACGGAAGGTTCTGGAGTCACGACGTAAGGTTCCAGAGTCATGACGTAAGGTTCCGGAGTGAAGTTGGAAGCTTCCGGAGGCCGCTGGAAGTTTCCGGAATCGCGCCGTAGGATTCCAGAGTCAAGGCGGAAGGTTCCAGAGCCAGGTCGGAACGTTTCAGAGTCAGGACGGAAGATTCTGGAGTCACGACGTAAGGTTCCAGAGTCATGACGTAAGGTTCCGGAGTGAGGTTGGAAGCTTCCGGAGGCCGTTGGAAGTTTCCGGAATCGCGCCGTAAGATTCCAGAATCACAACGGGAGATTCCGGGTCCCGCCGGAAGGTTCCAGCGTAACGTTGGAAGCCTTCCGGAGTGACGTTGGAACCTTCCGGAGTCCCGTTGGAAAGTTCCAGAGAACGCTGGAAGCTTCCAGAGTCCCACCGTAAGGTTCCGGAGTGTCGTTGGAAGCTTCCGGAGCCACGCTGGAAGGTTCCGGAAGGCGTTGGAAGGTTCCGGAGTCACGCCGTAAAGTTCCGGAGTGAAGTTGGAAGCTTCCGGAGTCCCGTCGAAAGGTTCCAACTGGAGGAATGAAACATGCCAAGCCCCCCTGGCAACCTACCCATCGTTGACTTCGAGAGCCAGTCCGACTGGACGAACTGGCTCGCAGAAAACCATGCGAAGTCGGCCGGAGTCTGGCTGCGTCTGGCGAAGAAAAACTCGGGCGTCCAGTCGATTTCCTACGACGAAGCGATCGAGTCGGCTCTTTGTTTCGGCTGGATCGACGGCCAGAAGAAAGGTTACGACGAGGCGACGTGGCTGCAGAAGATGACGCCCCGCGGCCCCCGGAGCATCTGGTCGAAAATCAATCGGGACAAAGCCGAAGTGCTGATCGCGAGTGGGCGTGTGAAGCCGGCGGGCTTGGAGGCGATCGAGAGAGCGAAGCAAGGCGGCCAGTGGGACGCCGCGTACGACTCTCAGAGCGGCTCTACCGTGCCGCCCGATTTGCAGGTTGAGCTCGACAAGAGCAAGGCGGCAAGGGATTTCTTCGCCACCTTGAACAGCGTCAACCGCTACGCGATCCTCCACAGGATTCAAACTGCCATGAAACCCGAGACGCGCGCGAAGCGCATCCAAAAGTTTATCGAGATGTTGAAGCGGAAGGAGAAGATTCACCCGTAGAGCCCCGTCCATGGCCCCGAACTTGCACTTCCCCGGCGGATTGAAGCGAGCCTACGGTCTCGCAGAGGGGAGACCATGGCAACGATCCATCGGTTAGACGTCGCGGGCGTCGTTCTGTTGACGCTCAGTTTTTTGAGTGTGGGTTGTCACACCCTGAAGCCGGAGAGCTTTGCCGGAGCCGAGCCACGGTTCGAGCCGGACAGGTACTTTGAAGGCCCTACCCGTTCGTGGGGTGTCACGGAAAGCCGCTCGGGCCGGCCGAAAAGCCGATTTCGGACGGAGATGATGGGCCGCCGCGAAGGTGGCGATCTCACCGTGACTCAGGATTTCCATTTCGAGGACGGACGCACTCAGCAGCGCGTCTGGCATATTCACCGGGCCGGCGATCATCGCTACGAGGCCGCGGCGAGCGACGTCATCGGTCCCGCCGTCGGCTATGCGTACGGGAACACCTTCCACTGGGAGTACACGCTCGCCCTACGGCCGGGAAACAAGTTTGCCAACGTTCACATGGAGCATTGGATGTACCTGCAGGCCGACGGCGAAACGATGATCAACCGCGTCCTGATCCGAAAGTTCGGCGTCATCGTGGCGGAGACCACGGAACACTTCCACCGTGGCTCGACTCCGGTGCCGTCAATCGGCGGAACAACTCAGGCGAGGCCCATCTCTTCGAGGGAGTGGGCGGTCAAGACCCGCTTGGCGAGTTGAGTCAGGCGCCGGAGCGAGCTGATCTCCTCGACCTGACGGCGTGCGCCTTCCGGAAGAGGCCCGAACCTCTCGGCGAGCTGCAACAGGAGGATCTCCCGCACTCCCTTGGCTTCCAGCTTCTCGGACCACGTCAGCGTCATGGCTTGAACCTCCCTATTCTCTTTCCGGGCGTGTAGAGCTTCGAGCTCCACCGCCTTTGGCCATAGGCGATCCCGGTGACTGAAAAGTCTCCAAGAGCCGCCGGCCCGCGAGCAGCACGTTGGCGTAGGGCGTCCCCATGCCCATGGGCTGGACGTCCACCGCGAGGCCGTGCCGGCTGAGGATCTCCTGCCACTGCGCCGCGCTGCGGTAGTGGAACCGCGGGCGCAGGTGGCCGCGGAGCAGGGAGGAGAAGCGCTCCTGGAGGCGGGTGGCGGTGAAGCGCCAGCCGGCTCCGGCGTCGGCGTCGCGAAGCAGGAGGACGCCGCCGGGGGCGAGGGCCGCGGCCGCCTTGGCGAGCAGCGCCTCCTGATCGGAGGGAGCGAGATAGTGGAGGACGTCGAGGAGCAGGATGGCGGTGGCGGTGGGCAGCTCGGCGGTGCGCAGGTCCGCCGTTTCGATCTCGGCTTCGGCGCCCAGGGCATGACGGGCGGCGGCGGCCGTCTTGGGGCGGCCCTCGATACCGTGAAAGGTGAGCTCCGCCGGCGGCGCCGGCCAACCCGGTGGATAGCGGTCGCGGCCGAAAAGGTCACGCGCGGCAAGGAGGAGGGCGAAGAAGATCCCCCGCCCACAGCCGAGGTCCAGGAGCAGACCTTCGTGGGGCAGGAAGCCCTGCTTGAGGAGGCTGAAGTAGAGCGGGTCGTGCCGCAGCTTGCCGCGCACGAACTCCCAGTGGAGCATGCCGGTGTCCAGGTAGTGTCGAGCTGCCTCTTCGCGCAGGGCCGCGAGCTCGGGGTTCAGTTGCCGCCTGCGCGTTGCCCAGAGAGTGAAAAGACCGAGGATCGCCGCCACCACGCCGCCAATCACCAGGGTGCCGAGAGTGAGGTCGATCCCCGCCTGGCGCCAGCCAATCTCCCGCAGGCTGTTCAAGTGAACCCGCAGGTAGCTCTCGCCGCGCAACCGCCGGCCGGTCTCGAGCTCGGCCAGAGTGAGGAAGGGCCAGACTCCCGGCAGGCTGACGTGGGAGGCGAGGTAGGCGAGCGCCGGGTTGACCCGCAGCAGCCGGGAGAAGGCGATGCAAAGGAAGAGGTGGAGGCCGTAGAGGGGCGTGCAGCCGATGAAGGCGCCGAGGGCCACGGCGATCGCCTGCTCGCGGGGCGACGTCCCCTCCGTGCGCAGACGGTAGAGGAGGTCGCGGAGGCCCTTGGTGAGCTCCTCTTTCTTCCACTTCTTCTTCCACTTCACCCGGGGACCTCCGGGGTGCCCGCGATCGGCACGGACCGCAGCTTTCGCGCCGCCAGCTCGTCCAGCAGCCGGGGGAGGACCTCCAGGACGACCGGGTTGCCGCCATTGCTCCCGCGGTTGCGGCCGGTGGAGCCGTCGTGGAGGAGGAGGATGTCGCCCGGGGCGAGGCCGGCGAGGAGACGGCGGGCGATCCTCCGGGGGTCTCTCTCCAGGGCGTCGAAGCCGCGGCGGGTCCAGGAGACGAGGCGCAGGCCGGCGCGGAAGAGGGTCCAGTCGAGCAGCGGGTTGCGCAGGCCGGCGGGGGCCCGGAAGAGCCGGGGGCATTGGCCGTTGGCGCGGACGATGGACTCCTGAGCGTCCAGGATCTCCCGCCGCAGGGCCGGGACGGGATAGCAAGCGAAGAGGTGGGGATGGGTCTGGGTGTGATTCTCCACCCGGTGCCCGCGGCGGGCGATCTCGGCCGCGATCTCCGGATGGGCCAGCACCCGTTCGCCGATACAGAAGAAGGTCGCCCGGGCGCCGTGGCGGCCGAGGAGGTCGAGCACGCGCGGCGTGACGTCCGGATCCGGTCCGTCGTCGAAGGTCAGGGCCACCTCGCCGCGCCGGGCGGCGGCCGCGGGCAGGCGGCTTTGGTTGGCGCCCACCCAGGTGCCGCGCGGCCAGAGGCTGGCGGCGGAGAGGACGACGTGATCGGCGACGAGGACGCCGGCGATGGCGCGCCAGTGCCGGGGAGCTACGGCGAGGGCCAGAGCGCTCGCGGCGTGAAGGACGAGGGAGCCGGCCAGCAGGGGAGGCGGACGGTAGCCCGCGCCGCCGCGGCTGCCGCGAGGATCGCGAGGGCCGCCGTCGAGCTCAGTCACGGGACTCGATTCCCAACGCCACGAGGGCGGAGCGGTCGAGCTTGCCCCGGGCATTGCGCGGCAGGGTTTCGACGAGGATGACGCTGCGCGGCACCTTGTGGGCGGAGAGGTGGGAGCGGCACCAGGCCACCACGTCCTCGGCGGTGAGGTGGCCGGGCCGGCAGGCGACGACGGCGCGCAGCAGCTCGCCGCTGCGGCCGGCGCAGGAGACGCCCAGGACGGCGGCCTCGTCGACCCCGGCGAGCTGCGCGAGAACGCCTTCGACCTCCCGCGGATCGACCTTCTTCCCCTTGATGTTGACCACGTCGTCCAGCCGGCCGCGGAGGACGAGCTCGCCGTTCCGCCAGGACGCGACGTCGCCGGCCCGGAAGCGGCCGCTTCCCAGTCGCTCGTCGGGTTCCGGGAGATAGCCGAGCGAGACGGCGGGGGATTCGACGGTCACGATCCCGAGCCCTTCGCAGCAGCTCGCGCCGGTCGCCTCGCCGTTTCCTTCGACCGGCTCCAGAAGGATGCGGACGCCCTCGATGGGGGAGCCGACGGTGCCCCGCTCGGCGGCGCCGCCCTCGCGGTCATAGCAGATGCCGCCGCACTCGCTGGAGCCGTAGAAGACGTGGATGGGGAGGCCGAACCGTTCGCGGAACCGCGCCGAGGTGGTGGCGGCGAGGGGAGCGCCGGCGGTGATCACCAGGCGCAGGCAGTCCGGGCGGGGAGGCGGGTCGGACATGCGCACCAGGGCATCGAGATAGGCGGGGACGGCGGGATAGAAGGTCGTCCCCAGGCGCGCGGCGGTGACGAACGGATCGTAGACGCTGAGCTCCTCGGGCATCGCCAGCAGCGTTCCCCGAACCAGGGCGGGCACGGCCAGGCTGGAAAGGCCATAGGAGTGGGAGAGGGGAATGGTGGCGAGGAAGCGGTCGGTGGACCGCAGGCCCATCGAGGCGGCGAGGGCGTCGTCGTCTGCCATCAGGGCCTCGGAGGGTGTGGCGATCCCCCGCGGCTTGCCGGTCGAGCCCGAGGTCAGCTTGATGAAGCCGGTCGTGGGAGGGGCCGGAACGGCGGCGACCGTTTCCAGAGCGGTGAAAGTCCAATCCTGCGGTCCGGCGGGCCAGCCGCCGGGGCAGCGGAGAAGGGCCGGGGCGCCGAGGGAGCCGAGGATGCGCAGGGCCTCGGAATCGGGAGTGCGGGCGTCGAGCAGCAGCACGGCGAGCCCGGCGCGGCGCAGGGCGACGACGGAGGCGAGGAAGCCGGGGCCATTGGCGGCAGCGAGGCCCACGACCGTTCCGGGTGCGAGGGCGCTCTCCGTGAGGGTGCCTTCCATGAGGACAGCGCCGGCAGCCCGCGCCAGGGCGTCGACGTCCCCGGCGGTGGCCCGCCTCTCAGGCGAGACCACGAGGGGCGCCAGCGGATCGTGCCGGACGATCCGCTCGAAGGCGCGGAGAATGGGGTCCTGGGGCGTCAAGGCGTACGGCTCGGCTCCTCTCGATTTTTCCCGGGCTCGGGGGGCGAGATCATACTAGACGAAGCTCCGGCCCGGAGAGGCGAGTCTTCGATAAGGACTTGAAGAGGAACGAGTTGGGACTGCCAGCCGGGATTTGCCAGCCAAGCGTGTGGCTGGTAGCATGACTCTCCGGTGTACAGACAGCCTGCGGAGCTCGCCGCACGGTGGACTGAAACCCCACCGAACATCAGAGGTTTGCGTTATGTCGGAAGTCGCCACCATCCAGGACCGGATCAAACGCCTGATCGTCGAGAGCCTCAACCTTGAGGGAATGAAGCCGGAGGCGATCGAGGACGACACGCCGCTGTTCGGCGAGGGTCTGGGGCTGGATTCGGTGGACGCTCTCGAGCTGGTGGTGGCGCTCGAGAAGGAGTTCGGCATCAAGATCAAGAGCCAGGAGATCGGCCGCGAGGTTTTCTCCTCGGTCTCCACGCTCTCCGAATTCATCGCGGGCCGGACGGATTGACCCCCGGATTGACCCCGATTGACCCCAAAAAAACGGTGGCCCCTCTGGTAGCACCGATAGAGCGAGAGCGCCCCGCGCGGCGGGTGGCAATCACCGGGGTCGGCGCCGTCTGTGGCCTGGGCTGGGGCGTCGACGCGTTATGGCAGGGACTGCGGTCCGGCCGGTCCGGAATCGGCCCCTTCGCTCGTTTCGATCATTCTCGACACCGTACCCACCTGGCCGCCGAGGCGCCCGACACGGACAGCCCGGATCTCTCCCGGCTCTGCCCGGGCTGGCGGCGGACATCGATCGCCGACCGCTTCGCCCTCTTCGCCGCTCTGGAGGCCGTGGAGCAGGCCGGCCTGGATCCGCAGGGCACCACGCCTCCCGAAGATGTGGGGGTCTATTTCGGCAGCAGCACGGGCGGCATGTACGAGAGCGAGCTCTTCTTCGCCGATTTCCTGCGCGATCCGCGGCGGGCGCGGCTCTCCGCCCTGGTCGCGCAGCAGGTGAACGCGCCCGGCGACGCCGTGGCCCGGCAGCTCGGGGCCACGGGGCCGGTGGCCACCTTCTCCTCGGCCTGCGCCTCCGGCGCGCTGGCGCTGGGCGCGGCGCTGGAAGCGGTGCGCTCGGGGGAGGTCGAGGTGGCGATCGCGGGCGGCTCCGATTCCCTGTGCCAGCTCACCTATGCCGGGTTCAACGCCCTGCGCTCGGTGGACGAGGTGCCCTGCCGGCCGTTCAGGGCGGGCCGCGCCGGGATGTCGTTCGGCGAGGGAGCGGCCGTCCTGGTGTTGGAGCCGCTGGAGCGGGCGCTGGCGCGCGGCGCCGAGCCGCTGGCGGTGCTCGCCGGCGCCGGCTCGTCCTGCGATGCCCACCACATGACGGCGCCGGACCCGACCGGCGCCGGCGCGGCGGCGGCGGTCGAGGCGGCGCTGGCGGATGCCGGCCTTGCCGCCGGGACGGTGGATTTCGTCAACGTCCACGGCACGGGCACGCCGCTCAACGACGCCGCCGAGTGGCAGGCGCTCCGGCGGGTCTTCGGGGAGCGGGCCGGGGAGATGCCGCTGGTCGCCACCAAGGCGCTGATCGGCCATCTGCTCGGCTGTTCGGGCGCCATCGAGGCGGTGGCGACGGTGCTCTGCCTTCACCGCGGGGAGCTGCACCCGGTGCGGCGGGACGGCGAGGCGGACCCGGAGCTGCCGGTCTCGCTGGTGCTCGACGCGCCTCTTTTCCTGCCCGGCGCGCGGGCGGCGGTCTCCACCAGCCTCGCCTTCGGTGGCTCCAATGCCGCGCTCGTCTTCTCGCGCTGGGCGGGCTCGGCCGCTTGAGCGCGCCGATTCTCGTCACCGGCGTCGGCACCCTGGGGGCCTGGGGCAGCGGCTCGGAGCGCCTGGCGACGGCCCTCGCCGCGGGCGTCCCGTTCACCTCCGAGGTCGACCGCTCGGCCGGCTATCACCTTTCGGACGGGGCGCGCCGCGCCTGCCTGGTGCCCGCGGGCCAGTTTTCCAACTGGCTTTCGCCCGGCGAATCGCGCCGCATGAGCCCGCCTTCGAAGCTGGCGGTGGCGGCCTCGCGTATGGCCCTGGACTGCGCGGGCCTCACCGGCAGCGAGGAGGAGAGGACGGCGGTGGTGATCGCGACCGCCTTCGGGCCGTCCACCAATACCGAGGTGCTCCTCAAGCAGATCCTTTTCGAGGGGCCTGAGTCCGCCTCGCCCTCGCTGTTCATGGAGAGCGTCGCCAACGCCCCGGCGGCGCAGATCGCGATCGCCCTGAAAGCACGGGGATCGAGCCTCACGCTGTGCCAGCGCGAGGCGGGGCCGCTGCTCGCCCTGGGCACGGGCGCCGCCGAGATCGCTGCCGGCCGTGCCCGGCGGGTGCTGGCCGGCAGCGTCGACGAGATGACGCCTCTCCTCCATGCCCTCCTCGATCGTTTCGGCGCCCTGGCCCGGGGCGGCTCCGAAGGCGAGGAGCGGGCCCGCCCCTTTGGCCGGCAGCGGAACGGTTTCCTGGCTGGGGAGGGAGCGACGGTGCTGGTGCTGGAGAGCGCGGAGAGCGTCGCCGGTCGCGGAGGCAAGGCTGTCGCGAGCATCCTCGCCTGGGGAAGCGCCTTCGATCCCACGGCCCCGCCCTCCGGCTGGGGGCAGGGATACCAGGGGTTGGCCCGGGGTCTGCGCCGCATGCTGGAGCGCGCCGGTCTGCGGCCCGCGGATGTGGATCTCGTCGTCTCCGGCGCCTCGGGAGCGCGGGAGGGTGACCGGCTGGAAGCCGAGGTTCTCCACGCCGCCTGGGAGGGGGCGTCCCTGCCGCCCGTCGCTGCGCCCAAGGCGGTGACGGGGGAGTATGGCGGCGGCCTCCTGGCGTCCGCCGTGCTGGCGGCGGCCGGTTCGCACCTGGGGCCGGCTCTCGGCTTCGATGAAGCCGATCCCGAGTTGGGGATTGTCCTGTGTGACGGCTCCCTGCCGTCCCCCGACGTGGTCCTGGTCACCAGCCTCGCGGCAGGCGGGGCGGGGGCGTGGGTGGTGCTGGGCCGGGGTGTGGGATAATTCCGACATGGCCAAGGAATTGATTTGACCTTGCGGATCGCCGCCGTGATTCCGGCCTATCAGGCTGCGCCGTCGGTTGGGGAGGTCGTGCGCAGCACGCTGACTTTCCTGCCGGAGGTGTTGGTGATCGACGACGGCTCGACGGACGCCACGGCCGAGGAGGCGCGGCGGGCCGGGGCGCGGGTGATCTCGTTTCCACGCAACCGCGGCAAGGGAGCGGCGCTGGCTGTTGCTTTTGCAGATCTGTTCGGCCGCGATTTCGAGGCTGTCATCACTCTCGACGCCGACGGCCAGCACCTGCCGGAGGAGATCCCCAAGCTCCTTCAAGCGGCGGTGGAGCAGGACGGCGATCTAGTGCTGGGCATCCGCGACCACCTCTTTGGCAAGATGAGTGGCGTGCGCCGGGCGAGCAACCGGTTGTCCTCCAAAGCCATCTCTTTCGCGGCCGGGCAACAGCTCGCCGACATCCAGACCGGCTTCCGTTTCTACTCCCGCCGGCTCATCGCGACGGTGGGGTTCCCCGAGGCCCGCTTCGAGGCCGAGAGCGCCGTGGTGGTGCGTGCCGCCCGGCGCGGCTTCAAGATCGTGACGGTGCCCGTGCACCTGGCGTTCGCCGACGGGCGGACGACGAGCCACTACCGGCCGCTCCTCGACAGCCTGAGGATCGCCGGTGCGGTCACCCGCGCGCGATTGGAGATGTTGGGTTGGGCCCGGTCCTCGTAACCGGCGGCAGCCGGGGGCTGGGGCGGGCCATCGTCGAGGCCCTCGCCGCCGAGCCCGGGGCCCGTGTGGCCTTCACCTTCAGCACGGCTGAGGCCGCCGCCCGCGAGGTCGAGTCGGCCACCGGTGCCCGCGCCTTCCCCTTCGAGCTGCGCGACCGCAACCGGGCGGACGACCTGGTGACCGAGGTGGAGGAGGCTCTCGGCCCTCTTGAAGGACTGGTCAACAACGCCGGCCTGCGGCGGGAATCGCTCCTCGCCCTGACCTCCGACGAGGACTGGGAGGCGGTGGTGGACGCCAACCTGGGCGGGCTTTTCCGTTGCTGCCGGGCCGTGTTGCGGGGCCTGATGGTGCGGCGCCGGGGGTCGATCGTCAACATTTCCTCCCTCTCCGCCCTCCACGGCGTGGCGGGCCAGGGGGCCTACGCCGCCGCCAAGGCCGGCATTCTGGGGCTGACGCGGTCCTTGGCGCGGGAGGCGGGCAAGCGGGGCGTGCGGGTCAACGCCGTGGTGCCCGGCTTCGTGGCCACGGACCTGACCGCCGGCCTGCCCGCGGCGGCGGTCGCCTATCTCCGGGCCGGCGAATGCCTGGCCCGGGGCGTGGTGCCGGAGGATGTCGCCTGGGCCGTGCAGTTCCTGCTCTCCGACCGCGCCGCGGGGATCACTGGCCAGTCTCTGGTGGTGGACGCCGGGGCGTCCGCGTGAGCCGTTTCTCCGCCGCCCTCGCCGCGTTCATCGCCCGCCGGCCGCGGCTGGTGCTGGCGGCGACGCTCCTTCTGACCCTGGCAGCTCTTCTCCCGGCCTCGCGCTTCCGCATCGAGACCCAGCTCGAGGCCCTGCTGCCCGAGCGGGCGCCGGCCTCGGACGACTACCGCACCTTCCTGCGGACCTTCGGCGGATTCGAGAAGGTCTTCGTGCTGGTGCGGGCGCCCGCCGGAAAGAAGGCCGAGTCGGAGACCCTGGTCAATGCCGCGAGCGAGCTGGCGGACCGCATGCGCGAAAGCCCGCTGGTGGCCGACGCGCGCTCCGGGCTCACCGAGGAGGACGAGCACTTCTTCTTCACCTACGTCGCGCCGCGCATGCCCCTGCTCGTCCACACGCCGGGCTGGCGGGACGATCTCGCCAGGCGCCTGGAACTTCAGGCCATTCACGATCGGGTCGCCCAGATGCGGCAGGCCCTGCGCAGCCCGGTGGGCGGCATCGCGGCGCCGCTCTTCGCCGCCGACCCCCTGGGGCTGTCGGAAGGACTGCTGGGAGCCGCGGCGGCGTCGCTCCCCATCGATCCCATGAGCGGCGCCTTCATCTCCCCCGACGGCGAGGCCGCGCTGGTGATCCTCACGCCGGCCCGGGCCGAGGTCGATCCGGAGGGCGGCCGGGCGCTCCTCGCGGCGCTCCGGGGGGCCTATATTGCGGTGAGCAGGTCGGCGGGCGTGCCGCTCGACTTCCAGGCGGTCGGAGGGCCGATCTACGCCGCCCAGGACGAGGCCGTGTTCCGCGCCGATCTCACGAGCACGGCCTCCGGCACCATCTTCGGTCTCGCCCTGGTGATGATCCTCGGCTTCGAGGGGCTGTTCCTGCCCACGGCCATCCTCGCCGGCGTCACCGCCGGCACGATCTGGATGGTGGCGGGCGCCTCTCTGGAGCTCGGCAGCATCAGCGTCGTGGGCGTGGGGTTCGGCTCGGCCCTGCTGGGGATGGGGGTCGACTTCGGCATCCTCGGCTCGTCCCTGTTCCGGGAGCGGCGGCTGCGCGGCGACAGTGTCGCCGTGGCGCTGGCCGCGGCTTTCCGCGAGACCGGACCGGGCAACGCCACCACGGCTTTCACCACGGCCGCGGGACTCGCCGCGTTGAGCGTCGCCCACTTCAGGCTGCTGCGCGAGCTCGGGCAGGTGCTGTCCGTGGGCGTGATCGCGACACTCGTCGCCACCGCCACCCTCTGCGCCGCCGTGCTGGCGGGCTTCCCCCGCGTCTCCGCCGGCTTCCGCCCGCTGCGGCTGTGGCCCCGCTTCGGCCGGCCGCTCCTGGCGGGCCTCGCCGAGCTGTCGGCGCGGCGGTGGCGCGCCTGCCTGCTCTCGACTCTCTTGGTGACGGCGGCGGCTGGTTGGGGGATTTCACGCCTGACGCTCTCCACCGACCTGCGCGCGTTGCGGCCGGCCGATGCCCCGTCCGCCGCGGCCGAGCGGCTGCTGGTGGAGAAGTTCTCTCTCGGGCTCGACACCTTCTCCGTAGTGCTGCGCGGGCGCGATCTGGGAGAGGCGCTGGACCGGGCCGCGGCGGCGCGGCGCATCCTGGAGGCGCGCTTCGGGCCGCGGGCGGAGATCACCTCTCCCGCGGACTGGCTGGTGCTGGGCGATCGGCTCCGGCAGCGCATGGCGGAGCTCCACGGCCTGCCCCTGGAACGGGCGGCGAACGACTTTCAGCGCGAGCTGGCGGCGGCCGGCTTCAAGCTCGATCCCTTTGCCGCCGCGCTGACCCGTCTGCGTGGTCTGGGCCGGGGGGAGGACCCGGGCGCGCCGTCCTTCGCGCAGTGGCCGCGCTGGATGTCGGAGCTGGTGCGGCTCGGATCGAAGGCGGCCGGACCGGCGGCGAGCCCCAACGCTGCAGTCGTGGCCGTGCACGTGCGGCTCCCCCTGGGGACGGGTGCCAAGGTCGACCCAGAAGCCCTGGCCCGGGACCTCTCGCGCCTGTCGCCCAACCGCCGGGACGTGGCCCTGGCGTCCATCTCCTGGGTCGGGGCGGAGCTACGGGACATTGCCCTGACCGATCTCGCGCGGTCGAGCGCCCTGGCCCTCGTCCTCGTCGGCGCGGTGGTGCTCTTCTCGTTCCGTGGCCGGGTGCGGGACGCCCTCCTCGCGGTGCTGCCGCTGACCCTCGGTTGCCTCTGGACGTTCGGGCTCTGGGGCGCCCTGGGCCGTCCCCTGGACCTGCTGTGCGCCTTCACCGTCCCGCTGCTCCTGGGTACCGGCACGACCCTCGGCGCCAACGCCGTCCACTGGCGGCGGCTGCATCCGGAGCGGGGGCTCAAGGGCGCGCCTGCGGACATGGGCCTGGGTTTGTCCCTGGCGACGCTGACGACGGTGATCGGCTTCGGCAGTCTTGCCGGCTCGCGGGTGCCGGGGCTGCGCCATGCCGGCATCCTGGTGGCCCTGGGGCTCTCGGCGTGCCTGCTGGCTACTGTCCTGGTACTGCCGGCGCTGGAGGCGCTCCTGGAACGATGGCGGTCATCGCAGCCACCGAGCCCCGAAACCGTGGGAAAATAGTGGCAACGAGACCTCTTCATCATGAGCGTAGCCCTGCCTCGCAGTATTCCGCCGCAAACGCCGCAAGCGCCGCCGCACGCGCCCGAGGGCGGTTGGAGCCGCCGTCTCCTGGGGCCTTTCCATGTTACCGGGGTGTTCTGGTTCCGCTTCCACCGGTTCGGAGTGACGATCCTCCCCGCTCCGGCCCTGCGGCTGACGATCGGCTTCTTCGCGGGGTTCTTCTGGCTCACCCTGCGCAAAATCCGCGCCGCCGTCGCTTCCAACCTCGAGGCGGTTCTTGGGCCCTGCGGCTGGTGGGAGCGCCAGCGCCGTATCCACCGGACGTTCCTGACCTTCGCCTGGTGCCTCTCGGAGCGCTATGAGCGGCTGAGCACGGATAAGACCTTCACGGTCGAGACCGAAGGACTGGAAGCATGGCGCGAGCTGGCGAGCTCCGGGCGCGGATTCATCATGGTCACCGCCCACATCGGCGCCTGGGAGGTGGGATCGATGCTCCCGGCCTCCCGCGAAGGCCGGCGCATCCATGTCGTGCGCGAGGCGGAGACCGATCCCCGGGCTCAGCAGTTCATCGAGGGGCTGATCCGCAGCTGTGGCGGCGAGCTCTACACCACCCATTTCGCCGAGGACGCACACCTCGGCATGGACCTCCTGGACGCCTTGCGGCGCAACGAGATCGTGGCCCTTCAGGGCGACCGCCCACGCTCGGGCGGCAAGACGGTGGAGGTCCGCCTGTTCGGGCGCCCCTACTCACTGCCCCTCGGCACCGCCGCTTTGGCGCGCGCCGCCGGGGTGCCGATCGTGCCGGTCTTCGTCTTCCGCGAAGGGCGCCTGCGCTACCGCTGCATCATGCGGCCTGCCATCGCCGTCGCCGAGAGCGCCGACCGCCAGCGTGACCTCCGCGAAGCCTTGGAGCGGTTCGGCGCCGGCCTCGAGGCCGCCATTCGGAGGGAGCCTCATCAGTGGTTTTGTTTCCGCAAGCTCTGGAAGCAAGAATAAGCTATAATGGAGGGGTTGACTCTCTTGCTTGTCGTCGTTGGGTGATGAGGCCGTTGTAGGGGCTGGTCGTTGCGCGGACGGGTATGCCCGGACGATTGTTGACCCTTACCAAGGAGAACCGTATGGCCTTCCAGCGTCGAACCCTCTTCGTATCCCTTGCCCTCCTGCTGATCCCCGTCGCCTCCCGGGCTCAGCAGGCCACCTTCGAGGCTTCGCCCGGAGTCACCGAGCTCTCCGCTTGCGACATGCTGCACAATGTCCACACCTGCGATTCCTTCCATATCGAGATTTCGTCCGTCGCAGTCGGCACGAGGCTGACGCTCGGTGGCACCGCCTACGTCGTCGAATGGATGGGGCCGGGATATTACCTGGAGTCCGGGCTCGTCCTCGAGCTGCTGGGCGGGACGTCGGCGGGGTTCAAGAACCAGCGCTGGTTCGAGGTCTCCCCACACCCGGGGAGGATTCACATCTCGAGCTCCTGGGGGGACGGCGACCGCAACCGGCGGCTGTCCGTCGCCGATACCTTGACGCTGGAGGATGGCCGCGCCTCACGGATCCGCGATGTGCGGCTGCAAGTGCGGGCAAGCCCGGCGCCCCCGAAGTGACTCGGGCGTTGCAGAGTGCGAAGAAGGAGCTGATCCAGTTCTCAGGGCGATGCGGAGATGCTAATCTTTAGCCAGTCAGGGCACAGAGAGCCTCGCTCTCGGTGCGGGCGCCTCCAGGCATGAGCGTTCCCCTCCACGGTCTGCGCAAGCTGAAAGACGACGCCGGATTGACGGCGGTGGCGGTGGTCTGCCTCGCCTTGGGGATCTGCGCCAGTGTGACGGTCTTCAGCGTCGTCGACGCCCTGCTGCTCCGGTCTCTGCCCGGTGTCGCGGAGCAGAGCCGGATCGTCTCCCTGGGGCCGAAGCCCATCGCCATCGACGGCTTTCCCGACGGCCTCACGATGGGCCTCTCCTATGCGAGCTTCCTGCGCTACCGGGATGCCAATCGTTCTTTCTCCGCCCTCGCGGCCTATCATCCGGTGCCGCTGAATTTGCTGGCCGGAGCTGAGCCTCTGCGAGTGCAGGGGCAGGTGGTCACCGACAACTATTTCACCGCCCTCGGGCTGCGTCCCGAGGTGGGCAGGCTGCTGGTGCCGGGAGAAGGAGCGCGGGCGGCGACGGCCGCTGTCATCAGTCATGGCCTCTGGATGCGGGTCTTCGGCGGGCGCCCGGTTCTGGGTCGGGGTATAAAGCTGAACGGCAGCTTGTTCACGCTCGTCGGTGTGGCTCCGGAAGGATTCAGCGGGACCCTGCACGGCGACCCCGCGGACGTCTGGCTGCCGATGGAGGCGACGCCCCAGGTGCTGTTCACGGTGACGCCACAATCGCTGTACCAGCCGAAGCCCGGCTGGTTGTTCTGGTTTTTCGGGCGGTTGGCTCCAGGAGTGAGCCCGGAGCAGGCCCAGATCGAAATGGACCTGCTGGCCGGCGGGTTTGGCCAGGGGGTGGCCGGCGCGGAGAAGCCGCCCGCGCTTCAGGTGTACCAGGGCCTCGGCGTCTGGCCGGGCAACCTCGATCCATTGGCCCGTCCGCTGGTGCTGGCTTCCGTCCTGGTGGGGCTGCTGATGCTGGTGGTCTGCGCCAACCTCGTCGGCCTGCTGCTGGTCAAGGCGGCGGCCCGCCAGGAGGAGATCGGCGTGCGGCTGGCCCTTGGCGTCACCCGGGGCCGGCTGGTGCGCCAGCTCCTGACCGAGAGCCTGACGCTCGGGATTCTGGGAGGGACGGCCGGCTTCGTCATGGCGCTGTTCGCTCTCGACGCGATCCAGGGCCTGCCGTTGGGGCAGTTCCTGCCGACGATCGAAAACCTCAGGATGGACGGCAAAGTAGTGGCCTTCACCCTGGCTCTCTCGCTGGGGACGGGCCTGCTCTTCGGCCTCGTTCCTGCCCTGTGGTCGACCCGGCGCGAGCTCGTTCCCCTGCTGCGGCCCGGCGCCGGCAACGGTATCCTCGACCGGGGCCGGACCCGTTTGCAGGAGATCTTCGTCGTCGGTCAGATCACGGTCTCCCTGGTGCTGCTCATCAGCACGGGGCTCTTCGTGCGGACGCTCATGAACCTGCAATCCCTGGATCCGGGCTTCGATCCCGGCCGGGTCATCGATCTGCGGGTCGATCTCCTGAGCCCGGGATACTCCGAAGCCAGGGGTGCGGCCTTCTACGACCAGCTCCTGTCGGAGGTCCAGAAGCTGCCCGGGGTGGATTCGGCGGCGCTGACGCTCACGGTTCCCCTCTCTCAGACCAACGGCTTCAGAGGCCTTTCGAATTTGTCGCCGGCCGGCGGCTCGCGGCAGTCGGTACAGGCGGAGTACTTCGTCGTCTCCCCCGGGCTCTTTCACACGCTGGGAGTGCCGCTGCTGCGTGGCCGCGACTTCTCCGCCGCCGACCGCCATGGCGCCCCGGGCGTGTTGATCGTGGACGACTCCGTGGCGGCCTCGCTCTGGCCCGGCAAGAACCCGCTCGGAGAGCGAGTCCGCATACCCTGGTCGAAGGACGCCTGGGAAGTGGTGGGGGTCGCCCGGAGTATCCGGGTGCGGTACCGGGAGGCTCCGAAGCCGCTCTTCTATATTCCTCTGGCCCAGCATTATCTGCCGGACATGGCTCTCCAGGTGAAGTCCGCGGGCGGCGAGCCCCTGCGGCTGGCCGGTCTCGTCGGCGGCATCGTCCACCGGCTCGACCCCAATCTGGCGGTGCAGGCGAACCGGCTCGCCAACGAGGTCGAGGCCACGCTGGCGCAGTCCCGGCTCTTCTCGTGGCTGCTCGGCGGCTTCAGCGTGGTGGCGCTGCTGGTCACCGGAATCGGGCTCTACGGCACTCTCGCCTATACCGTCAGGCGGCGCACCCGCGAGCTCGGAATCCGGATGGCGCTCGGCGCCCGGTCCTCGGAGATCATGGCCCTGGTGATCCGCCGGGGCCTGGCTCTCACCTTGACCGGCCTGATCCTCGGTCTCGTGGGCGCGGCGTGGACGACCAGCGTCTTTGCGAGCCTGCTTTACGAAGTGACGCCCACCGATCCGGCCGTCTTCATCGTCGTCGCCCTGCTGCTGACCGTGGTGGGGCTGGCCGCCAGCTCTCTGCCCGCCTACTCCGCCACCCGGGTCGATCCCATGAACGTGATCCGCCACGAGTAGCGGCGCCAAGTACGCTCAAGGATCCGCCAGCAGGAACGTGCTGAGAGTGCCCGTCGCCATCTCGTGACCGGCCTCGCCGATTTCGCCGATACTGACGGCATACATCGACAGGGGATAGGCGCCCCCCGTCAGCCGGGCGGCGACGCGAAGGCGACGTCCAGCCGGCAGCGACGGCACGGCGAAGCGGGCGTCGCGGATCCCCACCAGGTAGCCGATCCGCGGGCCGGGCGCCTCGCGCCGGCCGAGGGCCTCCAGCGCCGCGGCGGCCTGGGCCGCGGCCTCCAGGGCGAGAAAAGCGGGGAACCGGCCCTCCACCACCAGCGGGTGGCGAGAAGGAACCTCGGCGACTGCCACGATGGCATCCTCCGCGACCTCCGACACGGCGTGTAGAAGGAGGGCCGGAGGGCCATGGGGAAGGAGAGCTTCCGGCGGCGGGAAGCCTGCCGCCGCGAGGCCCGGCTCGCCGGCGGAGCCGTCCGCCGGCGCCGGACCGCTCCAGACCTCGACCCCACCCTGGCTCGCCACTGCTCCGCCGCAGCGCACTTCGAACCGCGCCACGCCGTCTTCGCCGGGAGGTCCGATCCGCAGCTCCGGCAGGTCTCCCGGGACCACGGGCCGGCGCAGCTTGAGCGAGCGCACGGCGGCGAGGGCGGCCTCCCGGCCCAGGATTTCGCTCAGGGCGCGCTGGGCCAGAGCCAGGTAGGCGATGCCAGGGAGAATGGGGCGGCCCGGAAAGTGCCCGGTGAACCAGGAGCTCGCCGCGGGGACCGCGACGCCGAAACGGTGGCCGTCGTCGCCAGAGCCGCGGGCGGTCAGCCGGAGAGGGCTTGTCATGGGTTAGCGCGAGGATCGCGGGGACGATCGGGCGCGGCGACAGCTTACCGGCGAGGCTCGGGAGCGTCAACAAGGTGTCACCGGGAACACCGGGAAGCGCCTGGAGAGGAACCCGTTCCACGCCCGCCGCAGCGGCTCGTCGCCTGCGGCGTCCAGGAGCAGTCCGAGCCGCGTGAGCCAAGAGCTCCGGCTCTCCGGCAAGCTGCGCTCCAGGTGGCAGAGCAGGGCGACCAGATTGTCGTCGCCGGCGGCCGGCGGCAGTGCGTCGTGGGTGGCGTCGAAGACCAGGTAGGGAGTGCGGGGCAGATGGCGCTGGAGCAGGCCGGGGATCGGTTGGAACAGCTCGAAGGCGTCGCGCGGGGCGCTCCAGGGCGATCCGCCACCATAGAGGACCACCGGCAGCACCAGGGGCAGCGGCCTTCCTCTGTGGAGCTCACGGCGGTGCAGCAGGTGCTGGTAGAACAGCCCGCGGTCGGCCCATAGGCGCACGGCGGCGAAGCGGTCGTCTACCACCAACGGCCGGAGGAGCAGGTAGACGGCGGCCGAGCCGCCGTGCCAGCGCAGCCGCCAGAAAAGGGGTCCGGCGAGCGGGTCCAGGGCGGCGGGAATCGACCGCGGCTCCAGGGTGCCGGGGTCGAGCCAGCCGATCCACTCCTCGTGCAGGAAGCCGCGCAGCAGGTCCCGCACCATGCGGGGTTGTGAAAAGAGCAGGCGGTACTCCGATTCATGTCTCTCGTCCATGGTTTTCTCATCCTCCTCCCCTATAAAGACGGAAAAACCACGGGCAAACTTGCAACCCCTAGAGGTTCTAAGGCCAAACGCGCACTTTTTCGCGAGGCCCGTGCCACTCCTCACTGCCCGAGGGGGCTCAATACAGGGCCACGGTCGTGCCGTCGGCGAGGTGGATGGCGGGCTGGGGAGTACGGAGAGTCCTGCCGGCCAGCCGCAGCGTCTCGGCACCGAGAAGGGGAAGCCGGACCCGGGCTGGCTCGGCCGCCGGCGGTCCTGCACTCGCGACGCCCGTAAGCCGTTCCCACACCTCCCGGCGGCGGCTCCGGCGCAGGTGGATGGGATCGATCCCGTACCAGGAGGCTTCCGGCTCCACCAACCGGGCGTCGTGCTCGCGGCCCAGCCAACGCAGCCGCTCGTCGAGATCCCGCGCCCGCTCCAGCAACGCCGGCCAGGGCGCCTGGCGGCCCGGGAACAGCAGCGAAACGGCCAGACGAACCTCCCGGGGTGAGAGCTTTTCCAGGCGTGCGAGAGGGAGCAGGGTGAGGACAACCTGGGACCGGCTCCGCGCCAGACGGTTCAGGCAGAGCTCGATCCAGCGGACGATCTCGGCGACCTCCGCACCGTAGACGAGATCGTTGCCGACGTCGGTGACGAGTGCGAGCGTGGGGAGGGCGGGGCCGTCTTCCAGGGTCTGCCAGAGGCCGCAACCGGCGATTCCCGGCAGGTGGCGGATGCCGAGGAAGCGGCTCCAGGTACCGTAGGACCGGCCGCGGCCGCAGGCGGCCAGCACCTCGACGGGGCCGGTGGCGCGCAGGAGGTTCACCACGAGCGGCAGCGACGCGCTGAGATTGCTGGCTCCCAGGAGGACGGCCCGCCGGATGGGCAAAGGTTCCTTCACCCTCCCAGTCTGCCACGGCTACGCTGCCGGCAGCCGCTTCCGCAGGTGCTCGACGGCCTCGCGAATCCGCGCCTCCGCTCCAGGGGCGGCCAGATCCTCCAGCCGGAGAGAGGCCAGAGCGGCGAGGGTCCGGGCCGTCCCGGCGGGAGTGCGGTCTTGGCTCTGCCCGGCGTCGAAGCGCTCGAGGCTCAGGGCGGCCTCGCGGATGAGCCGTTGCAGTACGCGGTACGCGCCGTCGGAGAGCGGCGGCTTGCCGCGGTAGAGGTCCAGCCGGGCTCCGGCACGATAGCGGGGGAAGTCCTCCAGGCCGAGGAAGCGCAGGAACCAACCGGCGTGGAAGCGGCCCGTGGCGCCGACCAGGCCGGCGTAGTCGGCCATCAACTCATCCAGCAGGTTGTTGCGCATCGAGCCGAAGAGCCGGCGCGTCAGGTAATGGGCGCACTCATGATCGCGGCGGATCACCAGGGAGAGCTGCCGCCATTCCCCCTCGTCCAGCCCCAGGTCACCGGCCGGTACGGCGCTGTAGGGGCCGTCGGAGAGGAGGATGAAGCGGTCCTGGTAGAGCTCCCTCTGCGGCTGGAGGCGTCGGAATTCCTCGCCCCAGGTCGCGGTCTGGCGGGCGGCAGGCTCCTCGGCCTCCCAGCGGTGCCGCAGCTCCCGGATACGGCTCCAGTTGTTGTAGCCGGCGAGCATGAGGGCTCCTTGAGCTTCGGAGACGGGCTCCGGCTCGTTTTTGCGGGTCAACGCCTGAATCAGGGCCACGAACTCCGGCCGGCGGCGGATGATGAGCAGAGGGATACGGCCGGCCGAGCTGGTGTGGAGCACCACCTCGACGGCTTCGGGATGCTCGAGCTCCAGGCCGGTGGCCTCGGGGAGGGTCGCGACCGGCACGCCGCGCAGAGTGGCGTCGTGGTAGGCCTCGGTGCGGCTGATTCCTTCGCGGATGGGAAAGGCGAGCTGCGGCAGGTGCTCCCGCAGCACGGCGAAGGCGCCCCGCTCCAGGCTCTCGGCGGCTAACTCCTCCCAGAACGCCACGAAAGGCTCGTCGGGGAAGGGAAAGCGGGTTTCCGGCCCCAGGGTGCCGAGATCGAAGACGTTCTCGTTGTAGGCCCGGAGCTCCGCGGCTTCCTCGGGCGCGGCTCCCAGCCGCGCCAGCACTGAATCTTGTAGGGCGTTTGTCATGCTGTTAGGCTGAACGAGTTGATTCTAATGCGCAATCCACGGTTTCACCTCGCTGTTGTCCTGCTCGCGACCTGCGGGACCTCCGCGGCGCAGGAGCCGCAGCCCAGTCCCAGCCTGAGCCTGCTGGAAGCCGTGCAGACCACCTTGGCGCGGGATCCGAACCTCGCCGTGCAGCAGGCGCGGCTCGAGAGCGCGCGAGGGTCGCTGGCGGTCGCTTCCAGCCAGTTCGATCCGGTCATCACCTCCGGGCTGAGCGAGGAGGACGACCGGTCCCTCCAGGCGCCGGGCTCCCGCCAGGAGACTCGGACGCTCACGAGCTCCGTGGGACTGACCCAGCAGTTTCGCACCGGCCTGTCGATCGAGCCGCTGGCCGGCGTCGTGCGCACCGAGGATGTCACCGCGGGCTCCAGTGGCAGCAATGCGGCGACCGTCACCTTCCTCGTTCGCCAGCCGCTGCTGCGTGGCCGCGGCCGGGCGGCCACCGCAGCCGGCGAACTCGCGGCGAAGCGAGAGCTCGCAGCGGCCGGGCTCGACGTGCGGCACCTCGTCTCCCAGCGGCTGGTCACCGTGGTCACCCAATACTGGACGGTCGAAGCCGCGGTGCGCAACCTCGAGGTGCTCACGGCGAGCGAGGCCAGCTCCCGTGACCTGCTGGAGAATACCCGCAAGCTGATCGCGGCAGACCAGGTTCCGGCAGCCGAGGTCGTACAGCTCGAAGCCAACCTGGCGGCCCAGGAGTCGGCGCGCATCGGCGGGGAGCGCCAGCTCTTTACCGCACGGCGAGACCTGGGGAGAGAGATCGGTCTGGACGGCCCGGAGATCGACCGGCTTCCGCTGCCGGCCGATCCCTTCCCGGCCGTTCTGCCGGAGGGGGTGCCGCCCGCCGGGGCGGCGGGGCCCTTCGTCGTCGCCGCCATGCAGGAGAGGGCGGACCTGCGGGCGGCCCGGGAGCGGCAGGCGTCGGCCGAGATCCTCCGCCGCGCCGCCGAGAACGCCCTGGAGCCGCAGCTCGATCTTCTTTTCACTCCGGGTTACTCGGGGCTCACTGTGGGCTCGGACCCCGCGAGCTTCTTTTCTCCACTCTTCCGCAACATCCCCGGCGCGAGCACGACGCTCGGCCTCAGTTTGACCCTGCCCCTGCTCAACCGCCGGGCGAGGGGTGAGTTGCTGCAGGCGGACGCCGCGCTGCGACAGAACGCCCTGGCCGTCGACCTCATTGCCAAGGGGATCGGTGCTGATGTGCCGGCGGCCCTGGATGCCGTCGGCCGGGACGCCAGGCAGCTCCAGAAGGCTCGCGAGGCCGAGCGCCTTTTCGAGCGGGCGGTGATCAACGAAGAGAAGAAGCTGCGCGGAGGGACCTCGACCCTCCTCGACGTCATCAACCAGCGCGACCGGCTGACCGCCGCGCGGCAGACCGAGGTCTCGGCCCAGCTCGCGCTCGCGGTCTCCCTCTTGCAGCTTCGTTTTGAGACGGGCACTCTCGTCGGGGGCAATGGCGGCGGGGGAGAGGTAGGCGCGGTCGACGTTTCGCGGCTCACCACTCTTCCCCCGGTCGAGGAGGAGCGCAGGCCGTGATCTTCCGTAAAGTAGCGCTGGAGAGGCTCTCCTCTCCCGAGCAGCTCGACCAACTGGTTCAAGTGACCGATCCCCGCGGGTGGCTGTCGCTGACCGGTCTCGGCGCCCTGCTCCTTGCCGCTCTCGTCTGGGGGATCTGGGGAACGATCCCCACCCAGGCCCACGGCGAGGGAATCTTGCTGCGCCAGGGGGGGGTCTCCGATCTCGTCTCGCCCGCCAACGGCCAGGTAGCGGAGGTGTTGGTGAGCATCGGGGATGTCATCGCCAAGGGGCAGCCCGTGGCGCGTATCCGTCAGGACTCGTTGATCCGCCAGATTCGGGACAACAAGGCCAAGCAGGCGGCTCTGCAATCGGAGTACCTCACCCTCCAGCGCTCCTCGGAGGAGCAGAAGCGGTTGCGCGCCCGCGACCTCGCCCAGCAACGGGCCAATCTCGAGCGGAGCATCGACGCCCTCCAGAAGGACGTAGCCCTCCTTCAGGAGCGGGTCGCCGCCGGCAAGAGCCTGCTCGACGACGGTCTCATCACCAAGCAGACCTATCTCAGTACCCAACAGGACTTGAATGCCAAGCGCGATCAGCTCGCCCAGCAGCGGCTCGACTTGAGCGGTCTGGAGCTCAAGCGCCTGGAGGCCGACCAGCAGCTCGATCAGCAGCTCGAAGCGCGTCAGGCCACGCTGCGCGACCTCGACCTCCAGACCCGTGAGCTCGGCGCCCAGCTCGGGGAGAACGTCAACGTCCTTTCCCCCTTCTCGGGGCGGGTGCTGGAGGTCCTGGCCAATCGCGGCAACGTGGTGGCGCCCGGCACCCCTGTGCTGAGCGTCGAGGTGCTCTCCGAGGATCTGATGGCAGTTCTCTTCGTCCCGGCCTCGGCGGGAAAGACGGTGCAGCCGGGGATGGTGGTGCAGGTGACTCCCAGCACCGTCAAGCGGGAGGAGTTCGGCTCCATTCTGGGGCGGGTGGTCTGGGTGGCGGAGTTCCCTTCCTCGGCCCGCGGCATGACGCGCCTGCTGGGCAACGAGGCGCTGGTCGCCAAGCTCATGACCGAGGGGCCGCCCATCCAGGTCAACGTCGCCCTGCGACGCGACGCCAAAACACCCACGGGCTACCGCTGGTCCTCCTCACGGGGGCCGAGCCTCAAGATTAGCAGCGGCACCCTGGCCGCCGGCGATGTGGTGGTGAAAACGGACCGCCCCATGACCCTCGTCATCCCCACGTTGCGGGAGAAGCTGGGACTCTGATGCTCTTCCTGGCCAGCCTCCTGGAGAAATTCCGCCGGCGGTCCCAACCGGCCGAGCGGCCTCAAGGGCGGGTGCGCACTCCCACCATTCTGCAGATGGAGGCCGTGGAGTGCGGTGCGGCCGCCCTCGCCATCGTCCTCGCCCACTACGGTCGCTGGGTGCCGCTCGAAGAGCTGCGGGTGGCCTGCGGCGTCTCGCGCGACGGCAGCAAGGCGAGCAACATGGTCAAGGCCGCCCGCACCTACGGCCTCGAAGCCAAGGGATTCAAGCGGGAGCCCCAGTCGTTACGTGCCGTCCGCCCGCCCATGATCCTGCACTGGAACTTCAACCACTTCGTGGTGCTGGAAGGCATCCGCAAGGGCCGGGTGCACCTCAACGATCCAGGCACCGGGCCGCGTGTGGTCACCGAGGAGGAGCTGGACCAGGCCTTCACGGGCGTCGTGCTGACTTTTTCGGCCGGACCGGACTTCGTCAAGCGGGGCGATCCCCCGAGTCTCGTCCCGGCTTTGAAAAGCCGGCTGACCGGCACCAAGGCCGCTTTGGTCTTCGTGCTGCTCGCCGGCCTGGCGCTCGCCATTCCCGGGATGGTGGTGCCCGTCTTCTCCAAGGTCTTCCTCGACAGTGTCCTCCTGGAAGGGCATCGCGAGTGGCTGCCGCCCTTGCTCCTCGCCATGGGCTGCGCCGCCGTCCTGCTGGGGGCGCTCACCTGGTTGCAGCAGAGCTATCTCCTGCGCCTGGAGACCCGACTCGCGGTCGGGGGCTCGTCCCGATTTCTCTGGCACGTGCTGCGCCTCCCCTCGGAGTTTTTCAGCCAGCGATTCGCGGGGGACATCAGCTCGCGGGTGGCGATCAACGACCGCGTGGCCCAGCTCCTGTCGCGCGATCTGGCGACCAATGGCCTGGGCGCCGTGATGATCGTCTTCTTCGCCGTGCTCCTCTTTCAGTACGACGTGGTGCTGACTCTGGTGGGGATCGGGGTGGTGTCGCTCAACGTGGCGGCCTTGAAGTACATCTCGCGACGGCGGGTGGACGGCAACCGCCGCCTCGTGCAAGACCAGGGGAAGCTGCTGGGCACGGCCATCGGCGGCTTGCAGACTATCGAGACGCTCAAGGCCACGGGCGGCGAATCGGACCTCTTCGCCCGCTGGGCCGGCTTCCAGGCCAAGGTGGTCAACGGTCGGCAGGAGCTCGAACGCTACACCCAGATCCTCGACACCGTACCGGGCCTGCTGTCGGCGCTCAACTCGGCGCTGATTCTGGGGATTGGCGGCGTGCGGGTGATGAACGGCTCGCTCTCGGTGGGCGGCCTGGTGGCCTACCAACTCCTGATGGCCGCCTTCATCGCTCCGGTCACCCGTCTGGTGAGCCTCGGCAGCAAGCTGCAGACGGTCGAGGGGGACATGAATCGGCTGGACGACGTGTTGCGCTATCGGGTGGCTCCCGGTGCCGCAGCCGGGCTCGACGACGAGGTGCCGGCGGCCGGGGAGACCGTCAAGCTCGCCGGCAGCCTCGAGCTGCGCAACGTCTCCTTCGGCTACAGCCGCCTCGACCCGCCGCTCGTCGAGGGCCTCAACCTGATGCTCAGGCCCGGCTCCCGCGTTGCCCTGGTGGGGGGATCGGGAAGCGGCAAATCGACGATCGCCCGTCTGGTCACGGGGCTGTACCAGCCGTGGGAGGGGGAGATCCTCTTCGATGGCCGGCCGCGCTCCGCGATCTCGCCCGCGGTGCTGGCGAGCTCGCTGGCCACGGTCGATCAGAACATCTTCCTCTTCGAAGGGACCGTGCGGGAGAACCTGACTCTCTGGGATCCTACGGTGCCCTTGGCCGAGGTGGTGGCCGCGGCCAAGGACGCTTCGATTCATGAGGACGTGGCAGCCCGGCCAGGGGGCTACGGCAGCCCGGTGGAAGAGGGAGGTGCCAACTGGAGCGGCGGCCAGCGCCAACGTCTGGAGATCGCCCGCGCCCTGGTAGGAAGGCCCTCGATCCTCGTCCTCGACGAGGCGACGAGCGCCCTCGATCCCTCAACCGAGAACCAGATCGACGAGCGCCTGCGCCGCCGCGGCTGCACCTGTCTCCTCGTCGCCCACCGCCTGAGCACCATTCGCGATGCAGACGAGATCCTCGTCCTCGACCATGGCAAGGTGGTGCAGCGCGGCACCCACGACCAGCTCAGAGCCGTCGAAGGCCCTTACTCCCGGCTCATCAGCACTGAGTAGGCGGCCATGGCGAGCCCATCCGAGCTGGAGCCGATCCAGTTGAACGAGCCCACCGAGGTCCCCCTCGCCGGGAACGCTCCCCTTCTCCTCGACTCCGGCGGCGAGGTCTGGCTCATCGAAGAGGGGATGGCCGAGGTGTTCGCCGTGCCTCGGGGCGAAACCGGTCCCCGGATCCATCTCTCCACGGTCTCCGCCGGCGGCATCCTTTGCGGCTACGAGCCCGCGCAGGCAAGCAGCCACGGGTTGGGGCTCCTCGCCGTGGGAGCGCCCGGCACGCGCCTGCGCCGCCTGCCCGCGGACGAGGTTCCCGGATTGGCCGGCCTGCTCGATGGTTGGCTGGCTGGCCTCGGCGGTGGCCTCGTCCGTCCCGCATTCCCGCGCAGCTTCGCCGGTCTGCGTTCGGGGGAGGAGACCCGCCTGGAGCCCGGCTGGCCGGCCCGGAGCCGGGAGGGGGTCGTCTGGGTGCGGCACCTGGAGGGACGCACGTACCTGCTGGGCGACGAGCGGCTGGGGATCGAGGGGAACGGACTCTTTCCCGTGCCCGAAGCGGTCTGGCTGGTGGCTGCCGGCGAGGCCCGGCTCGCCTCTTGCGGCACGACCGAGGCTTTGCGGGACGGGGCGCTGAGGTCGGGGCTCGCCCGCTTTCATGGCCTTTGTCTCGAAGCCGTGGCCTACGAGCGCGAGAAGGGCAGGCAATTCGAACGCGAGCGCCTGGAGCACAAGCGGGATCTCGATCGCTCCGTGCTGCGGGGCGCCTACGCCCGTCTCACCTCCGTCCTGGAGTCTTCTCCGCTGGCCGGTGCCGGCTTGGCGGCGGAGTCTTCTCCCATCCTCGCCGCCGTCCGCTTGGTAGGGAAGGCTCAGGGGATCGAGATCCACGACCGGCCGGAGGGACAGCCTGCCGGCAAGCAGGGGGACCTCCTGGCGCAGATCTGCAATGCCTCGCGCATCCGCTCACGCCGGGTCATCTTGCGCGACGACTGGTGGCGCCGCGACAACGGTCCGCTCATCGCTTTCCAGATTCCGGAGGACGATCCCAAGGCCCGTCGTCCCGTCGCCCTCCTCCCCACTTCGCCCCAGAGCTACGTGCTGGCCGATCCGGTCGCCGGAACCCGCGTGCCCGTCAATGAAGCCGTCGCCGAGACTCTGAGCGGCGACGCCCACATGCTCTATCCGCCTCTGCCGGCAAGGCCGGTAGGACTGGGTGACCTCGCGCGTATGGCTTTCGGGGGCCGTCGGCGCGACCTTGCCACCATCCTCTTGATGGGGCTCGCCGGCGGGCTCCTGGGGCTGCTGGTGCCGATCCTTACGGGACAGGTGTTCGGCACCGTCATCCCTGGAGCGGACCGCAGCCAGTTGCTCCAAATCACCCTGGCGCTCATCGTCACCTCGGTGGCGGGGGCCATCTTCCAGGTGATCCGCAGCCTCGCCGTCCTGCGTCTCGGAGGCAAAGTGGACGGCGCCGTCCAGTCCGCGGTTTGGGACCGGCTGCTCGCCCTGCCGGTCACCTTCTTCCGGCGCTTCACCGTCGGTGACCTGGCCAATCGGGCGCTGGGGATCGACACCATCCGGGACCTGCTCACGGGCAACGTCCTCACACTCGCCTTGGCGGCGATCTTCTCGGTCTTCAGCTTCCTGCTGCTCTTCTACTACAGTTGGCGGCTCGCCCTTCTCGCGTCCGGCATGGTGCTGGTGCTGGTGGTGGTGACGGCAGCCCTCGTCTGGCTGCAACTGCGGCATCAGAGAGCCATCCTGGCGCTTCAGGGACGGATCGCGAGCCTTCTTTTCGGCCTCATTCACGGTATCGCCAAGCTGCGGGTGGCGGGTGCCGAGTCCCGAGCCTACGCCCGTTGGGCCGAGCGTTTCGCCGAGCAGCGCCGCCGCACGTTGGCCGCGCAACGCGCCGCCAACGCCCAGGCGGCGTTCAACGCCGTCTATGGCGTTCTCACCTCGCTCGGCGTCTTTTCCATGGTGGGCTTCCTGGCGAACGAATCCCTCCCGCTGGGCGAATTCCTGGCCTTCAACGCCGCCTTCGGCCAGTTCGTGTCGGCGGCGTTGTCGGTCGTCGGGGTTTTTTCGAGCGTGCTCGCCGCCGTGCCGGTCTACGAGCGCCTGCGGCCGATCCTCGAAACCGTGCCCGAGGTGGACGAGTCGAAGTCCGAGCCGGGAGAGCTGGCGGGGGAGATCGAGTTCAGCCACGTCTCCTTCCGTTACCACGAGGACACCCCCCAGGTGCTGGACGACGTCTCCTTTCGCGCCGGCCCCGGCGAGTTCATCGCCCTGGTGGGGCCTTCGGGCTCGGGCAAGTCCACCTGCCTGCGCCTCATCCTCGGGTTCGAGAAGCCGGTCGCGGGCTCCATCTACTTCGACGGCCAGGATCTGGCGGGGCTCGCCGTGCAGTCCGTGCGCCGGCAGATCGGCGTCGTCCTGCAGAGCGGCCGCCCTATGGCCGGAAGCATCTTTTCGAACATCGTGGGCAGCGCCAATCTCGGGATCGACGACGCCTGGGAGGCGGCGCGGGCCGCCGGGCTGGAGGACGACGTCAAGGCCATGCCCATGGGGATGCATACCGTGGTGAGCGAGGGAGCCGAGACCTTCTCTGGCGGCCAGAAGCAGCGCATCCTGATCGCTCGCGCCATCGTCCACCGGCCGCGCATCCTCCTCTTCGACGAGGCCACGAGCGCCCTCGACAATCGCACGCAGGAGATCGTCAGTCGCAGCCTGGAGAGTCTGAAAGCAACACGGATCGTCATCGCTCATCGTCTGAGCACCATCCAGAACGCCGACCGCATCTATGTCGTCGAAAGTGGGCGGGTCGTGGAGCAGGGCACTTTCCAGGAGCTTTTACGGCGCAACGGCCCCTTCGCCCGCCTAGCCGAGCGGCAGATCGCGTGAACCTAAAGAATCGGAGCTTGAAAATGCGCAAAGTTCTCTTCCTCTTCGGACAGCTCAACGACGACGACGTGGAGTGGATGCTCCGCGCCGGCCAGAAGCGGTTCGTTCGGGCGGGAGGCGTCCTCATCGAGCAGGGGGTGCCCGTCGACTCCCTCTTCATCCTGCTGGAAGGGAAGCTTGCCGTCTCTCTCCGCTCCCGCCGGGGACCGGAGAGGGATCTCGCCCGCCTGAACGCGGGCGAGATCGTGGGCGAGATGTCCTTCGTCGACACCCGTCCGCCCTCAGCCACCGTCCGCGCCGCCGAGGACTCCACCGTCTTCGCCCTCTCCAAGGCCGCCCTCAACGCCAAGCTGGCGGCGGACCAGGGCTTCGGCGCCCGGTTCTATCGGGCTCTGGCGATCTATCTCTCGACGACCGTCCGCGAGCGCCACCGCGATTTGGGCACTGGGGTGGCCGTGGATGGCGAGGAAGAAGATGACTCCGACGAGTTGGATGAGAACGTGCTAGATGGGGTGTACCTGGCCGGGGAGCGGTTCGACCGGATGGTCAAGCGGGTCATGGTGACCTAGGTGGCATGGGGAGGTTTCGCCTTATCGCCCTGCACCTCAAGGCCTTGAGTAAGTTGGTCGCGAAAGCTCCGAAAGACTTCGCCGCGGCTCAGGGCGGCCCAGGTGGCGGCTGATTCACGGTCGCGGCCTCGATCCGCCGCAGCAACCCTTCTCGGATCAGGCGGCGCACCAGGACGACTTGGCTCGGTCCATCGAGCCCGGGAAGCTCGGAGACATAGAAGCGGCGATGGTCACGGATGAACTCCATCGCTCGGCGGAGGGGCCGCGGTCCAGCGACCTGCTCGTTACCGAAAAAGAGGACGCTGCGAGGGCTCTGGTTGATGTCGAAGATTTCGTCGACGTGGCAGAGCACGTCCCGCCGCTCCACCTGGGAATCGACGGTGAGTTCGTCGAGTTCGGTGAGCTGGGCGAAGTGGCCGTCCGCCGGGAAACCGTAGCCCTTGATCCGGTTGCGCTTGACGGCGGCGAGCACCTCATCGAAAGAGGTCATCTCCTGGAACACCGTCATTAACTCCGCGAAGGTGCCCCGCATCCCTTCGCTGATCTCGGCGCTTTCGACGTAGCCCGGCGGCAAGGATCGCCGGACTTCCTGCGAGTGGAGTGCGGCGCACTCGGCAGCGACCTTCAGGAAATCCATCCAGGTGAACGGTTTGATATTGAGATTCAGGTGCAGGCACGTCCCACATGGAGAAAGGACCCGGTGCGGCATCCCCCGGGGGATGAAGAGAAGGTGGCCAGGTTTGAGGCAGGTTTCGGCAGAAACCGGCGTCTGGCTACGTCCGTACCATTCCAATGGAAACTTGAAGTCCTTCTTCTGCGAAGGGTTGAGCTGCAGTAGAGAGAACTCGTGAAGTGCCAGGTCGTCTCTCCCTCCAGTTGCAGGATGAGCAGATCGTAGCCGGCGGCGAAAGGAGGGAACGCCTTCGCGCCCCGTGGAAGCAGGTAGACCTCGGCGCTAACCTCGGCTTGTAGGGCCTTGCGCACGGCTCTGACGAGACCTTGCAGAGAGGCCAGTCCGTCAGGGGACTCAGCACCAGGGAAGAGCCTTTCGCGAACGCCGCGTAGGCGACGCTCAGACTGATGTCTTCGGGCCGATGCTTCTCCGTCCGGCTCGCGGAGCCTTCGGGCGCGGTGAGGAAGAGATTGCTGCCAGCTGACGCGGTCAGCCATCGATCCACCTCGCGCAACGAAAAATAGTTGAAGAACCGGCCGGATTCATTCTCTATATGTAAGAAGGTCTTCTCCCAATAGTTGGCGAAGAAATCGTTGACAGACAGCGGAGCAATCAAGTCTCCAAAAGTTTGCACATCATGTTCCATCGAGTGACCTCTCTTGTGTGCGAGACTTGAACTCTCTGAGCCCCGCCGATCGAAACAACCAACCCGCCCCCTTACGATCGGGCGACCAGGGACGGGTCGGTTATTCGGACTCACTCCAATTGTTTAACACCTGTGCTGCAGGCGCCGCCTGAATTGGTGGTGAGATCACTTGCGCCTCCGCTGACCGATTCGAGATCGTCATCGGACAGGGCCTGGATCTCCATGTTCGGGTCTTGGTTCTCAGCCATAGTGTCATTCCTTCCTGAGAGAAAGTATCTCTCTATCGTGGTCCTGTACCCCCGGGGAGGAATTTCCACCGGCGGCACGGATCGCCAAGCTATCGATCAGGAGCTCGAAACCTCGACGCTCCATCAATGAATCGTAGGGAAAGTCGGAGGGCGATGGCAGGGCTTCTTCGAGGGTGAGGAGCGGAGTAGCCATTTTCCGGAGACTGGAAACGAAGAGGCGGCAGAGCGAAGGCGAACTGAAGTCGATATACTGGGGTTTGATGTTTCCTGGATACCCGTGGCGGACTCGCTCGTAGTAGAAACCCGTGGCCGGCAGGGCCAGGCGGCAGCGCCATTGATGAAGAGTCTCGTAGACCGGAAAATCGGTGAGCGAGTCCAGATCCCGTCGGAGCCTTTCGACATCTATCATCCAGCGGCGGCGGCGCAGGACCAAGTTGCCGCAGGTTAGGCGGTTGAACGACCTGAAGTCGTCATCTCCTTCCGCGTGGGCCAACGGGAAGACGCCCCGAGTCTCGCCGGGGCCGAACGTCAGGAGGAGTCGCAGGAGATTCGGGTGGCCGGCGTCGCTCAGTGTGCTGAGGTTGACGGGGAGCAGGCGGCGGCCCGAAGAATCGATCAAGCGGAAGGTTTCGGAATCGAGATTCGCCTGGACTGTGAGCTCGCTAAGACTGATCTTCCGTTCCCGCGGCAGGTCGAGATGTAGACCCCGAACGTCCAGAACCCTCGCCGCCTGAGGCGGGTGGGCTCTTACCGTGTGGCCCCATGGGTATTTGACTTCGAGCAGATCCGCCTCCTCTCCCTCCACCTTGACCACCGATCGGGCGATGAGGTGGTCGAGGAGACGCTGTTGCCGCAAGCCTTCGAGCACCGGGGTGACGCGGCTCAGATATCGCCCCGTACCTTCGTGGAGACGATTGAGCACCCAGGATCGGCCCGCCACGTCCACGGGCTGGACGAAGACGCAGGGGCCCAGCATCGGGGCGTAGCGTTGAGGCAGCGCCTCGACCAGCTCCGCGAACTGCCGGACGGGAAGGCAGTCCCTAGCTGTCGACGTGCCCAGGAGTTCCTGGGCATGGGTGAAGAGCGTCTCGCGCATTTCCCGCAGACCGGCGAGCGAAGGCGACCGCAGCGGGTCAAACGTATTGAGTGCGTCGTCGTTGGCGGTGAGGTGGAAGCGGAAGAACTGCTTCCAGACGGGAGCGAACCCGCGGGCCATCTCAGGAAACGGGATCTCCCGCCGGCTTGGCGCGTACTCCCGCCACCAAGCGGCCAGAGTGTGGAGGACGTCGTGGCGAAGGTTGAAGAAGCCGGCGAAACGCGCGACCAAGCCCGCGCTGTCCAGGATCTCCTGGACTGTCAACGAAGCGATCTGGAAGATTCCGGAATCTTCGTCCGAGGTGCCGGAGGGCTCCAGCAGCACTTCTTCGAAGAAGTGAGCCTGGGTGGGCGGGGGACCCGAGTGTCCGGCCAGGTAAAGGACGGAGCCGAGGAGCCGGGAGAAAGATTCGCTCAGGCCCGCGATCGAGCTCTCAGGGTGAAGCGCCAGGGCGAAGCCGTCTTCGAGCGTCAGTAGCTCTTCCAGGGCGGCGGTCGTCGCCTCCAAAGCTGAATCGGCGGGCAGGGTACGAAGAACCTGTGCGATCCTCTGCTCCAGCCGGACCTCATGCCCGGGCCAGGGAGGCATGAGAAGGAGAACGCCGAGATCGACGAGTTGGTCGAGCTCGCTCGAATCCGGCGGATCGAGACGAGCAAGCAGCGTGTGATAGGGGATCGCGCCTTCCCGTAGCGCGTTGCGCGCGGCGTCCAGCAACGGGTTGGCGAGCGTCACCTTGATTCGCGCCGGCGGGACTGCGTGGAAGCTTTCCGCTCCCGGCTCAAGGCCCCACCGCCCTTCGCGCAGAAAATTGTACTTGCCCGGCTCGATCTCTTCGAGGCTGTCATTCCAGGAAACGAGGGCACGCTTGCGTACTGCTGGGTGCCGCAGTAGCAGCGCTTGGAATTGCTCGAGTTCCGGTCGGTCGACTCGCACTAGGGACACTTCCCGTTGAGGAAAGCCGGCGAACCGTAAGCCCATCAGGCCTGGGGAGTCCTGAATGCTCCCCATACCGTAGTGTAGGCAGTGAGCGTTGAATTGGCGGAAAGCTTCGCTGCGACTCGGGTCACGAAACGGAGGAGGCTCAGCTCCCACTTCTCGGGACGCTTCAGAGGTTCCGAAGCCGCAAAAAGAGAGACCCGAGAGCGGGCTTTTTCCACTAGGCCAGGTCTTCCTAGGGCTACGCCCCGGAGAAAGCGGCGGTCTTGGACCAAATTGGCGACATGGCGTCGTTCGCGAGCGAGCTCGTGCCCGTAGACGGTGGTGAGGGCGCGATCGTGCTCAAGGAGTTGCTCCTCCAAGGCGACGATGTGCTCCGGCAGATGCGGGGAAACCTGGAGGAGCGCGGTCCACTCTGCCTTCTTGCGGTAGATTGCGATTTCGCGCTCATTGAAGCAACTCCGTTTGACCATGAGCATGAAGCGGCGAGTCGCTGCGTCGAACCCAGGGAGGGCGTTGCCAATCGCCTCAACGAGCAACAGCCTGGCTTCTCCGAGCTTTTCCTCGAGAGGCCTTCGAGTTTGTAGAAGCTCGATGCACAAGGGACTTGTAAGTGGAGCTAGAGCCCGTGCGGGAAGTCCAGCGACTCGAACGATGACAGGGGGAGCTGGTAGGCCTTCTAGAGAGGCTGAGTCTTCTCGGGAATATCCGAGAAGTGCGTCGGAAGGGATGACTGAGGAGAAACACATTGCTACGCTGCCGCCTCTCTTTCAGGGTTAGGAAGTATACAATCAATTCTTGTTTAGGAGCAAGTTCGGAAGGATAGCTTTACCGGCGCCTACAGCTCCGTGCTGCCGCCAGTTGCTGTTACTGAGGTCGCCGGGTAGACTAGGGTTTCAGCGGCGGGTCATTTTATGACGTGCTCACAATGCCAGTTCGAAAATCCAGCCGGCATGAAGTTCTGTGGCCAGTGCGGTGCGAGGCTGGCCGCCGTCTGCCCGCAGTGCGCGACCGAGAACCCTCCGGGCTTCAAGTTCTGCGGCGAGTGCGGCTCGCCGCTGGGGGCCACCAAGGTGGAGGCTCCCGCTCCAGCTCCTGAAGCTCCCCGACCCTCGGGTCCGCCCCAGAGCTACACCCCTCCTCACCTTGCCACCCAGGTCCTGCAGTCCAAGTCGGCCTTGGAGGGCGAGCGCAAGCAGGTCACCGTCCTTTTCTGTGACCTCGTCGGCTCGACCGCGCTGGCCGAGCGGCTGGGGCCGGAGACCATGCACCTGCTGCTCAACCGGTTCTTCGAGCTGGCGCTCTCCGAGATTCATCGGTACGAGGGGACCATCAATCAGTTCCTGGGGGATGGCTTCATGGCCCTGTTTGGGGCCCCCATCGCCCATGAGGATCACGCGCGCCGGGCCGCTTTGGCCGCGTTGGGTCTCCAGAAGCTGCTGGCCGAGCACCACACCGAGCTCGGGGAGCGCGGCGGTGTAGAGCTCAAGTTCCGGATGGGAGTCAATACGGGATGGGTGGTGGTGGGCGGCATCGGCGATCAGCTCCGCCGGGACTACACGGCCATCGGAGATACGACGAACCTCGCGGCCCGGCTCCAGCAACTCGCCGAGCCCGGGGTCATCCTGGTGAGCGAAGACACGAGCCGCTTCCTTCAGGGCTCGGCTCGGCTGGAGGCGATACCGCCGCTGCAGGTCAAGGGCAAAGACGCGCCGGTCCGGGCGTTCCGGCTGCTGGGGATGGGCCTCCTCCAGTCCGAAGACGCCGTCCTCGGCAGCACGGCCTCCTCGCCATTCGTTGGCCGCCGGCGGGAGATGGCGATCCTGGACGACCTGCGCGAGCGGGCGGCGGCGGGGGAGGGGCAGGTGGTGGGTATCGCGGCGGAAGCCGGCTCCGGCAAATCCCGGCTGGTCTACGAGCTCCGGCGCCGCCTGTGGGACCGCCCCGTCCTTCACCTGGCGGGGCGGTGCCTCTCCTATACCAGCGGCGTGCCTTATGTGCCCATCCTCTACATGCTCCGCAACGCCTGGGAGATCGGCGAGGCCGACGACGCCGCTGCGCTGACCGCCAAGGTCATGGGCGGCCTCCGCCGCGCCGAGATGGAGGCGGCGGAGGCTCCCTACTTCCTGCATTTGCTCGGCAGCAAGGAGGGCACGGAGGCGATCGCCGAGCTGAGCCCCCAGGCTTTGCAGGCTCGCACCTCCCGGCTGCTGCGGCAGATGATCCTCAACGAGTCGCGCGGACGGCTGGTGGTGCTGGAGGTCGAGGACCTCCATTGGGTGGACCGCACCTCGGAGGATTTCCTCTCTCTGCTCGTGGAAGGGCTGTTCGCCGCTCACGTGCTGCTCATCGCCACCTACCGCTCCGGCTATCGGCCGCCCTGGATCGAGAAGTCCTACTCCACTCAGATCACCCTCTCCCGGCTGACCGAAGCAGAAAGTGAGGCGGTCGTCCGATCCGTGCTGCGCCGGACCGAGCTGCCGGAGAAGCTGATCGATGAGGTGCGCAGCAAGGCGGAGGGGAACCCGTTCTTCCTGGAGGAGCTGGCTCGGTCGCTGCTCGAGCACCCTAGCGTTTCAGTTCCCGACACGATTCAGGGAGTGCTCATGGCTCGCATCGACCGGTTGCCGGAGGACCACAAGCGGCTCCTTCAGACAGCCTCCGTGCTCGGCCGGGAGTTCCCATTGAACCTGCTCGCGGCCGTATGGGAGCAAGGGGTCGATCTGGCGTCTTTGCTCTCGGACCTCAAACGCTGGGAATTCCTCTATGAGGAGCCGACTGCCGAAGAGCCGCGGTATCTGTTCAAGCACGCCCTGACGCAGGAAGCGGTGTACCAGACTCTGCTGACCGGCCGCCGGCGCGCGCTCCATGGTATCGCCGGCAAGGCGTTCGAGTCTCTGTTCGCCGGACGCCTGGAAGATGTCTACGACGCTCTCGCCTACCACTACTCCGAGGCTGGCGAGGCCGACAAAGCGGTCTCTTATCTGGCCCTCTTTGCCGGTCAGGCCGTCTGCCGGTACGCACACGCTGAAGCGGTGAGAGCCCTGCGGGAGGCTTTGGCACATTGCGAGCACCTACCGCAACCGGGGGCGGACCGTCGCCGCATGGAGCTGATCCTTCTCCTGGCCGAGTCCCTCCTCCCTCTCGCCTGTTTCTCCGACACCCTGGAGCTCCTTCTGGGCGAGCGGCAGCTTCTCGACCGGCTAGAAGAGCCTTGGCTGGCGGGCCGGTACTACTTCTGGCTCGCCCACACCTACAGCTACCTGGGCGATCAGGGGGCCGCCGCGGCCAACGCTCAGACCTCCATCGAAGCGGCGCGCCGCTCGGGCGACACCGTCACCGAGGGCCGGGCCTGGTACGTTCTCTGCCGCGACGCCTTTTGGTCGGGCCGGTTCTCGGAGGGGATCGAGCACGGCCGTCACGCGGTTGCCCTGCTCGAGCGAAGCGAGGACCGCTGGTGGCAGGGGCAGGCGTACTGGGTGACCGGTTTCCACCACTATGTCCTCGGTCAATTCGAAGCCGCTTTCGACCGGATGCGGCGGGCTGAGACCGTCTGGCAGGCGCTTCAGGATCCCCGGCTGGATCCCTCCTGGAGCACTGGCTATTTCCATGCCTCGCTCGGAGACTACGACCAGGGTATCGAGGAGTGCAGAGGTGGGCTGGAGCGAGCACTGGATCCTCTCAATACGGCCGCGGCGTTGGGTTTCCTCGGTTACGCCTATCTGGAAAAAGGCGACCTCGCGAAGGCCGCCGAGGCCCTGGACGACTCTGTCGGGCGCCTGCGCCGGGCCGGAATGAAGCAGCTTTTGGGCTGGTTCTCCGCCTTCCTCGCCGAGACCAGGCTGCTCTTGGGCCACCCTTCGGAAGCTCGCGAGATTGCCCGCGAGGCACTGGCCGTGACGGAAGAGGTCCACTTCCCTTACGGCAGCGGTATGGCCCAGCGAGCGCTCGGCCATATCGCCCAGGCGACCGGCGATCGTGAGGAGGCAGGCCGGTGGCTCCGGGAGGCGGAAAAGACTTTCGGGGCCCTCGAAGCTCCCTTCGAAGTGGCGCGCACCCAACTCGACTTGGCACGGGTGGCCGGAGCGGGCTCGGAGCCGGCGGCGAAGCTGCTCGGCGCAGCCCGGCGCAGCTTCTCGGAGCTGGGGTTGCCGGCCTACGTCGAGAGAACGGAGCGGCTGGCAGGCGAGTTGGCGGCTCCCTCCTCGTCCGCGGTGCTGTGATCGGCCGGACCCGCTTTAGCCACATAGGAGAGCAGCAGGTAGACCTTGGCCTCCGGCGGCCGGTCCGGCTGTGCCACCACTTTGACGTGACTCAGGCTGCGAACACAGAAGCCTTGGACGCCGGCCGATTCGAGCGGCCAAGCCGCCGGAGTCGTCCAGAAGGTGTCGTATCCAGGCCACGCCAGGAGGGCGTCCCGCTCCGCAGGAGAGCAGAGGTCACGGGCCGTGAGACGGGTGAAGAGCTCCGTCCAACGGGGCTCGCGCTGGCTCGCGAAGGAGCCCTCGAGGCCGATCCTCGGCAGGATCTCCGTGCCGATATCGAAGGACAGGTGGGGCTGGTCGATGCCCTGGAAGATCGGGGCGATCTCGGCCAGCGGCGCCACGGTTTGGGGGGCCACGCGGTCCAGGTAGGCCAGCGCGCCGGCCGGCTCCAACCCGAAGATCTCCATCCGTATCGACCTCCCCGGTCGGGAGAGCAGGCTGAAGACATACAGGAGGCTCCCCTTCTCGGGAATCTCGCGATGGCAGCGCTTTATCAGCCGCCGCTGAGCGGCGCCGAGGCGTTCGCCGTGTAGGGCAGGCAGCAAGGACTCGACGATCCAGTCCAGATCGGTATCCCGGGAGAGTCGGGCACAGACCGACGGAGTTGGAAGGCCCTCCGCGGGCCGATCGAGATCGAACTCGAGCCAGACGCAGGGTATGTTGGCGAGCTGGCCCCGTCTTTCGGACCAGCGTCTGAGGAAGTCGCGAAGATGAGCCGGGAGGGGCAGGCCGGCCAGGGCACGGGCCTGGCCGGGTTCCTCGACGCGGATCGCGAGATCCACCGCTCCGCCACCGGTTCCGACATGGAGCTCGAGGACGACCGGACAGTCTCCCGGCAGACGAGGACCGAGAACGAGCAGGCGGCTCAGCGATGGAGGAGCGCAGAGAGGCTGAGTCAGGTGGCGGTTCGCAACCCGAAGCCAGTCGGCGGCGGTCAAGCCCAAGAGGCGTCCCTAGCCACCCTCCGTCGGGGGGGTGGGAGGCGGCGGCCAAGCCGTATCCCCACCGGCCACTTTGTCGAGCTCGACGTCGGAGAGCTCTTCATTGGAACCTTGGAGCTCGGCAACGTCTTCCTGCGTCAGGCGATAGCCCCGGTTGCTAGCCCAGCGGATCGCTGCGTCGGGGGCTGGCAGGAGAGCTCGGAGCTCCTCCAGCAGGCTGGGAGACGCGCCAACGCTTCCCAGAAAGTCTTTCAGCTCTTTGCTGCTCATGGGCCGGTCCTCCTTTTGGACGATACACCCACACAATGCGCGAAGTGCCAAGATAAATCAAGCCCCGAAGGGCGCTGCCAGGTCGAGGCATTGGCACTGGTCGTAGTCTTCACTTGGAACCCTTAGAGTCAGAGGTAGGGAATGACGAAGCCTGGCAAGGCATAGAGCCGCCGCGCGAATTGGTCGAAGCCGCGGAGTCGAAGCTCATCATCGAGCAGGTCGACGAGAAACTCCCGTTCGCTCTCGTTGAGCCCGGGAATCGATTGATAGAAAGAGCAGAGGTTCGAGACGTAGATCTCGGTGCCATTTTCTAGGGCACAAAGCGGCAAGCGGTTTGCCATCATTCCGCGGGCCACCTCCACCTGGTGACGCATCTCCTCCCAGTGGCGGCGCCGGCATGCGATACGGGCTCTTTGCAGATGGAATTCCTGGCATACCTGGGCGAGAGGCATGAGAAACGGGCGTTGCGCGATGCTCGTGCTGATGGAAGTCCGCCCGAGCGTAAGGGCTTCCTCCGCCTTTTCGAAATTTTCGACGCAATAGTAATAATAGGCCAACGCGCCGAAATACCAGCGGCCCATCACCTGAAAGCAGGAGGAAGTCGACTCCAATTTGCGCCAGTGGTCTTCGACACGCTTCAGCAGGCTATACCCTTCCTCGATCTTGCGCAGGCGCAAGAGAGCGAGAGACTGATCAGTCCAGGCGGTAAGGGCCTTGCAATGGATTTTGAACTCGTCGAGCCATTGTCGCGCTTCGGCGCTGCTCAAGCCGATGAAATGTGCCCAGTCATACTCCTGAGTTGCCGTCCAGGTTGCGGGATCCGTCATAGCGTTTTCCCGGCGCGATACAGTTGTGCGAAGGCCTGGCTAATCAAGTCTTCAAGGCGATCACTGCGCTCTACACGGGCTGCTGCCGGTTCCGAGAAACTTTCTGCCAGGCGATCCCATAGCAGAGGGTTGGACTCCGCCAAGGCCTGGCACGCACGCCAGAGCATGCGGCTCAGGTAGACCTCGTCCGGGTTCGTCAGGCCGAGCCTGTTGGCCGTCATATGCATCTGGCTGATCTTGATCCTATGCCGCGTTTCGGTATCGGCAGAGCAGATCCTCCGGGCAAGCCGGCGACCGGATTCGGTTTCGATCGCCGGCGTGCTCAAAGAGGCATCAGCTTCGACGCAGAGAGTTGCGCTCAACTTTTCGCGCTGTTGCTCGAAGGCCAAATCGCCCTCGGAGTGGAGCGCCGCCAACCCCCATGCACCGCCGGCATAGCCCAGCAGGGGGAGAAGCTCGTCTCGGTCAGAAGCCAGGCCCAGCGCTTGCCGGGCCAGGATGCGAAAGGCCTCGGCCAACTGCCGCGAACGGCTCGCGTTCCCAAGCGAGAGCGTGAACTTAAATGCCTGCAGGCTGGAGATGGCGAAAAAGGCCAGCGAAGGTTGCAAGAGATCGACACCGCCATAACGCTCGATCTCCGGCCGGAATGGAAACGCAATGAAGGAATTATCCGGATAGATGGAGTCATCGTTTTCATGAGGATCCCAGGCCAGGATCGATTGATTGTTCCGGGCGATGATCTCGGCGGCCAGGGATTCCTGGGAGGGATGGGCCGCGAGGAAGGCGGTAGCGGCAGCCGCTAGCTTGTCTCCCACGGCCGAACTCCCCAAAGCAATTCGTACCCGAACGCGAAGATGAGGGCCTCCAAGCTCGTGGCGCACAAAAAAGAGGCTTTCGATCTCCCCCATCGAGAGGAGCTTGGCGGCCTCCGGCCACAGGAACTTCTCCAGCGCCAGGTTCCGGTCACCATGGTAAAACAGGTGATAGGAGAGCCAAGGTTGCAGAGACGAGTCCAGAGTTTCCGGCACAGCCGTCTCCCTAGGAAAGCGTCAGTCCGCGCGGAGCGCTGTGGAAGGATCGATCTTCGTGGCGCGCACCGACGGGACATAGGTGGCGACCAGGGTAGTGGCGCCGATGAGCAAAACGACGAAGGAGAACGTCATCAGATCCGTGGCCTCGACTCCGAACAGGAGGCTGGCGAGCACGCGCGTCAACGCGATCGAAGCGAAAAGCCCTATCGCCATCCCGATGAGCACGGGAGTCATACCGTTCCGGACGAGGAGCGAGCGGACCCTGCGATGCTCAGCGCCCAGCGCAATTCGGATGGCAACTTCCCGTCTCCGGCTTCCTACAGCGTAGGAGACGACGCCGTAGATTCCAATGGCGGCGAGCAGCAGCGCGGTCACCGCGAAGATGGCAAGCAAATGGGAGCGGAATCTGACAGGAGCCAGATCGGCGCTCAAAAGATGGCTCATCGTATCGAATTGCAGGGGCAGTCCGTGATCCAGGGCGCGCACCGCCGCTTCGAGCTGAGCCTTCAGGGCCTGCGGATCGCCCGCCGTTCTCACCACGACGCTCATTTCCCACGACCGGTTCGGCCGTTGAAGGTAGTTGAAGTAGGCCTCGGGCACCGGGTTTTGCGCGACTCCGAGATGGTGCACGTCACCGACTACTCCGACGATCGTTGCCCACTCCTCGACCGAATCCATGCCTGGGATCTTGATCTTTTTCCCGATCACATCGCCATTCTGCGACAGGCTTTTGGCGAGTCGCCGGTTCACCAGGGCGACGTGAGGAGAGTGAGCCTGGTCGTCTTGGCTGAACAGGCGCCCCTGGAGGAGTGGAATGCCCATCGCCTTGAAATAGTCGCCCCCCGTAAGACGATAATGAGCTGACAAGGGCGAGTTTGAACCCTGGGCCGAGGGCTCGCTGGTTTCGAGCGTCCCAGGGAAGCTCCTGCCCGACAGTGGAGGTTGATTGATGAGGCCGGCGACCTTAGCTCCGGGGAGCTCTTTGATCCGGCGGAGGAGTTGGCTGAAGAAGCGTGTGCGCCAAGCCTCGTCGGCATAGCGGGAGCCGGGAGGGCTGACCATGGTGAAGCTCAGCAGGGTGACGTTGGAAGTGTCGAAGCCGGGGGCGACGGTCTCCAGGTGTCTCGCAGTTCGAATCAAGAGGCCGGCACCTGCCAGGAGGAGGAAGGTGATCGCAACCTCTGAGACGATCAGGAGGTTCATACCACGGCGCTCACGACCGCCAACGACGCTTCTGGCTCCGGCTGCCAGGGAGAGCCGGGGGGCCTGCCGCGAAGCCCGCAACGCGGGTGCAATTCCACAGAGCAAGGCGACCAGAACGGCAACGCCGAAAGTAAACAAGAGTACGGTGCCATCGATTGCCAGCCCCGCCTCGTGGCTCGCGAGTCCTGGAGGAACCAGGCTGGAGATCGACTTGACGGCGGCGAAAGTCAAGGCGAGCCCAATAACACTCCCCAGGAAGGCGAGAACCAGACTCTCGGTCAGGAAGGGACGGATCAGGGCGGTCCGATTGGCGCCAAGCGCGAGACGCATCGTGGTTTCAGCCTGGCGTGAAACGGATCGTGCGAGCAGAAGGTTCGTCACGTTGGCGCAGGAGATGAGTAGCACGAAGGAAACGGCGCTCAACAGGATCAGCAGGATCTGCCCACCATGCCCCAGCAGCTCGTTCCTGAGTGGAACGACCTCAGCCCCCAAGCCTTTGTTGGCTTCTGGATAGGCAGCTGCAAGCCGTGCGGCGAGCGTCTCCATGTCCGTCTGCGCTGTTTTCAGGCTGACGCCGGGTTTGATGCGCGCTACGATGCGATAGTTGTGGGCCGAGCGATCACTGCCGTCGTCGGTGTCCAGCGGGCGCCAGAGCTCGGCGTTGTCCGGAAAGGACAACCCCTCCGGCATGACGCCGACGACGTTGAAGTCGACCCCCTCGATGGAGAGAGGCTTCTTGAGCACCTCTCGATCCTTGTTGAAGGCGCGTTGCCACAGCCGGTAGCCGATGACGGTGACGTGGGTCCCTCCGCCGGGTTTGGTTTCCTCAGCGGAGAAACTCCTACCCAGGATGGGCGAGATCCCCAGCGTCGTGAAGAAGTCGCGGGTGACATAGGCCGCTGTGGCTCTCTGCGGCTGAGGGCCGCCCGTGACGTTGACCGAGTTCACGTTCATGATAGCCAGAGTCTGCAGGCTGCGCTTCTGCGCGTCCCAGTCCAGCGCGTTGAGCATGGAAATAGGTAAACGGCGCCCTCCTTGAGCGGTCTGCCAGACCATGACCAGCTGGTCCGGAGCCGGGTAAGGGAGGGGACGCAGGTAGGCGGCGTTTACCGCCGTGAAGAGCGTCGTGGTGCCGCCGATCCCAAGCGACAGAGTGAGCACCCCCAGAGCCGTGAAGGCAGGCGTTCTGCCAAGTCTCCGCCAAGCCAGTGCGAGGTCTTTAAGGAACGAGTCGATCATAGTGGGTCTCTTCGAGGTCAGGAGCTCGGTGCTGAATGGCTTTCCAAGCTGCTCTTCTGCCAGGCGAACAGAACTAAAGGAATGTGCAGAGAGACGGGTAGCCCGAGCTGCTTCAACGCCGAGTGGACGACCTCGCGCATCAGCATCCAGTGGCGGCGCAGGGGCCAACCAGCATCAGCGAAAGCGAGCCGGACCAGGCGGGGAAGAAGGGGCCAATCGTCGCCACCGGCTTCAACCACCTTCCAGGCCCGTCCCAGAGCCTGGCGGTTCCGGTCTCCCAGCGAGGCGTCGAGCGAAGACAAAATCTCGGCTTCCTGGGTCGCAAGGCGTTCCTCCAGGGTCAGTATCAACGTCGTCGCATGATAACGCCAATACGCGGCCCTCGCCACTCCGGCCGAGGCCAACTCGCGGTCGAGCCCGGCGATCCATCGCGTCGCCGCTGCCGTCGCCGTTCCCTGGGAGGAGGAAGCCGCTTGCGAGATGCTCCATAAGGCCAGATCTTCCAGGAGCTCCCACAGCTCTTCCTCGAAGGGCAGCCCGGCGCTCAGCCAGAACGGATACCCGCGGAGTGGGTGTTCGAAGAGAGAGAAGGTGTTATTGGCGGCGATCTCCGGGAGACTATCGGCTTCGCACTGCACCTTTCCCCGGCACTGCGCGTGGAGGAGGTCCAGGTCCGCGGCGTTCAGCTCCTCCTTGCTGGGGTTGGCTACCATGTAGGCTTCGAGCTGCGCGGATAAACGGCTCGCAACCGTTTGTGTGGCAGCCTCGGACACAGTGACGAGGACGAGAAGATGCGGCCCACGGGCATCGAATCGATCGAACCAAAGACGCCCGGCAAAGCCATCCCGCTTCAGCTCCGCGAGGGCCGGAACCAAGCAATCGGCCAGGAGCCGGTTTTGTTGAGGCGTTCCCCAGTGGTACAGGGTGAGGCCGAGGGTCACCATTTGCGCAGCTCCATCGCAGCCTCAGAGAAGGGGAATGACGAATCCGGGCAGGGCGTAGATGGCGTCGACGGTCACCTGGCACTGTCGATGTCTTTCACAGGGGTCGAGGAGCCTCGCCAGGGCCAGCTTCTCCCTTTCCGTCGTCAAGGGCAGAGCGCGAAAGAAATGATCGATCGCGGCGATGTATATGGGTGTGCCATCGCTCAGGGTACAGAGCGGAAGCCGATTCTTCATCATGTCGCGGCAAGCCTGGATATGCCGGCGCATCTCATGCCAGTGGCGCCGGTTGCGAGCGATCCGCGCTCGTTGGAGCTGAAAGTCGCAGGTGTGCTCGGCAAGCCAGAGTAGAAATGTCTGGGTTTCGATCGCCGCCTGGATGGCTGTCTGAGCTTTCATCAGGCAGTCTTCGGCGTTTTCGAGATCGTCGATGCAATAGTAGTAGTAGGCGGTCACGCTGTGACGCCAGCGTTCGAGAGCATAGACGAGCCCCGCCGAGGCGTCGCGCATCGAGAGTAGGAGCAGATGGGCGCTGGCGAGCAGATCTATGCCGGAATCGAGGTGCCGGCTGCGGAGGAGCTGAAGGGAGCGGTTGATCATCTCCAGGAACTGAGAGCAGGCAGGCTGCCGGTACTCCTCGGCCCAACGTCTGCCGTCGTTGCCGGCGAGGGCGACGAGATCGACCCAGTCGCCGGGACTGCCGGTCTGGATGCTCGATTGTATCTCTGGAATCGAAGCCATTTGTTGTTTCACAGGAAGTAACCGGACCCAGCCCACAAAACAGACTGGTGGGCTGGGTCCGTTCAGTCGAGAAGACTCGTAAGCGAGTCTCTTCGCTCGCTATGCGAGCTCGACGTCCGCCGGCGGCGGCGAGCAGCCCTTGCAGGAGCAGCAGCCGTTGCTGGAGCCGGCGGCCGTTCCGCCGGCGACCGTCTCGAGAGCCTCGTCCGAAAGCGGTTCGATCTCCAGGTCGCCGACATGAGCCAAATCGTTCTTCTGGTCCTCTGGCATTTCCGTCTCCTTTAAAAATGAGCCACACCGGGCTCGGTTTGCCGGAAGCCCTCACGCCCGGCACCAGGGTGGCCGGAAACTCGTGAGGACGTTGGCGCAGAGCTCTGGACGGTGTTGGGTTCACGAGGTGTCACAAGTGTGTCTATCAGTAACTCAACCGTCCACGGCTTTCCCTTCTGATCGAGAGGCAGCGCCTCGGTCGCTGGCAAGACTTCCTCGATTCCTAGAACGGCATCTGGAGTCTCGAGGGCCGCGCGCAGGATAGGCAAGAAAAGGGGTGAAGTGAAATCGAAATATTGTGGTTTGTAGCGTTCCTCGAAAAGGATATGGCCGATCCTCTCCAACAGGAATATCCGGTCCGGAATCTGCCATGTGTTTCGCCAGCGGTTGACCTCTACGAAGGCCTCTGGATCCGAAAGCAGGCTGACCTTCTGCCGTAGTGACTCTGGCCTGAAGAGCCAGCGTTTTCTCATCAGAACGACCCTGTCGATCGTCAGACGGGGGAGCACTGCGACCTCAGATATGGGGGCGGACGGGCGTGGGGGGAAGACCGATCTCAGCTCGTCCGGACCGAAAAGCGAAAGGAATCTCACCAGCATCGGCATGAAGGCATGGCTCGCTCCACCGAGATGGACTGGCAGGTAACGCCGGCCCGCAGAGTCGACCACCACCGGCGCCCTATCCTCTCCGGCCACCCGGATTCTCAGGTCCGCGAGGCTCAGCCGCCTGGAAGTGGGAATACCTGGCGCTTCGCCGGGCAGGACGAGCACGCGGGGCGTTTGGACTGCATGGACGTTCAGTGTGTCGCCTTGGGCGCACATGAGGTCAAGGAGCTCAACCGGGCCCTCCGGCGAGTCCAAGACCGAGCAGCCGGTGAAGTGGTCCGTGTACCGGCGCCGCATCCCCTCTGCCATCACCGGGGTGAAGCGGCTGCCGTAGCGGCCGGTTCCCTCGTACATTCGGTTGAGCACCCACAGGTCGCCATGGGCATCAGCCTGCTGCACCAGAAGGCAGAGACCGGCGGAGTCGAGATAACGGTCGGGAACCTCGGCCAGCAACGAAGCCGTGCCACTCGCGGTGAAGTGGTGTCCGCTGGCGTCCCTCTCGATGGAGGCGACGAAATCGCTTGCAACCTTCTGCCGCAGCCTGTCGAGTTCCTGTACCTGGGGTAACTCGAATGGATTGAAAGAGGACTTCCAGCCGTCGGGCCGCCGGGCGGCCGCCAGGAACCGTGAATAATCGTTCCAAAGCGGTTGGGCTTCGCCAAAAAGCTCCAACACGCTGACTTCGCTACGCTCTGGCCAGCGCTGGGCCATGAAGGCGGTGATCGCGTGAAGAAAATCGTGACGGTGATTGAACAGGTTGCTGAGCCGGGACACGGGCTCGAGCGTACCCGCCAACTCGTCGACCGTGGCGAGAGGAATCTCCACGATCTCATCCTGAGGCGACTCTCCATTCTCGGGGAGGAGGAAGACGTCCTCGTAAAAGTTGCCTCGTGGCGATGTATGGGGTCTCGCCTCAGGCGGCAGGCCCGAAAACGCTTCCAACGCCAGCCAGGCCTCACCCAGGAGATGATCGATCTCCTGCACCACAGAGGCGGGGTCTTGGGCATCCACAAACCCCCCCTCGAGGGAGAGGATCCGATCCAGGCAATCGCTGAAGGGCTGCAGTTTCGCATCCGGAGGCAGGGAACGCAGGCAGGCAAGGAGAGCCGGCTCCAGATGTCCCTCGTTGCTGGGCCAGGGTAGGAGGAAGTCGAGGAACCCGATCTCCAGCAGGCGGTCGAGAGTCCGGCCGGTCTCCTCCTTCGGGAAGGCCTCTCCCAGCTCGGCGATCAGTTGGCCCAGAACCGTGGGCCGGCCGTCAAGATGCGTTAGCAACCATGCGATCAAAGGTCCGGTGAGGCTGACCTTGACCAAAGATTCCTGGACGAAGCGCCACTTCGTCTTTTCGTCCAGGCTCCAACGTCCCGACCGCAACAGGCGGTATCGGTCGGGTGCGATTTCTTGAATCGTCTCGTTCAACACCACCCGAAGGCCGCTGCGGAAGAGGGGAAACCGTAAGAGAGCGTCGCGATACTGGTCGAGCAGGGTCCGCTTCAGCCGGAGGAGTGATCGTTCGTGCCAGTCGGCACCGAGCAGTCGCACGGCATCGCCGCCCAGGTCGCCTCTCATGGAGCCGAGGGCCAAACCAGTGAAAGTGGAATAGGGGGAAGGCTTGCGAGCGGCGCGGCTGACAAAACGGAGGAGAGATACTTCCGTCTTTCTATCCTGTCCGGACAGCGATCCTCTTTTTTTGCGCCGGAGGTGCTCGATGGTGTGGACCAGCAATGGGTTGCTGAGGGCGAGCCCTCGCCGCAGTCTCCGGTTCTCTGCAAGCGCGAGCAGATGAGCTTGCTCCCGCTCGGCTTCCTGGGCGTAGGCGGCTTCGAACTCTGACTTCCAGATCGCCAGCCGCCGCTCGAGCTCCAGAATGCGCTCCGGCAGTGATCCGGCAGGGCCACTCAGCTCTTTCCACTGTGGAAGCTTTTCATACCGGGCCAGGCTGCGGCCGTTGAAGCAGTCCCGCTTGACGTTCAGGAGAAGCCGGCGCAATTCTGGCGACACATGTTTGATGGAGGAGAAGAGCCGGTCCACCAACTCGGCGCGGGTTTCGCCCAACTCCCGCTCCCATTCCAGGGCGTCAAGGGCCTGCCGGGAAAAGAGGCTGCTGCCGAAGCCCTCGAGCACGTCGGCTGGCAGGCCGCCGATTCGCGCGATGAAAGGAGAGGGAGTGGATCGCATGCCAAAAAGTCTCGCCGGTCAGTCCACGGCAAACTCGTTGGCGAGGTGGCCGACCGCGTCGATGCCCGTCGCGCGGAACAGAAGATGGTGGGCCAAAGCTTCGTTCAGCATCCCGAGGCCGAGTTGGTTGGCGACTCCATGAAACACCTTGAAAACTGGCGAAAAAACGGGATCGCTCGCGAAGGGATCGAGGCGGTAGTCCGGATTCTCGCGGAAGAGGCTGACATAGCCCAAGAGATCCGCCAGCGAGCTACGCCATCTGTCATCCAGACTTTCGGTTTTCCTATCGTGAGCCTCGCCCGTCCACTCTCCGAAGGCGGTACTCTTCAGACGATCGAGGGAGGCGCCCATCTGCTCGGCTCTTTGATCGAAGTGAGCCAACAGGCCGGCGGACTTTTCGATCCCGGCCTGAGTGGTCAGCAAGGTGAAGCGGATGAGCCAGTCGCGATGATAAGCCAGGTAGTCGGCACACTTCTCCGAGGGGAATCCCAGGCTGGCCAACCCCCCGATCAAGAGCCGCAGGAGAATGGTCTGCCGCAGGCTGTGCGAATACTGCCCTTCCGGTCCCGGTTTGAGCGCAGCCAAGACCATCGCGGCGCCGCGGCCCAGGCAAGAGGTGAGGAGCACCGCATAGAGATCGTCGTCGAGAAAGGGCTTTCCTCCCAGCGAGACGTGGCTGCGTCGGTACCCCGTCCACAGGAGCGTTCGGTCCGGATAGTCGGTTTCCGCGTAGTCTTCCGCATCGATCGGCGGCACGCCTTTGCCATCTCTGCGAGGTTCCAAAGGCTCGGCTGGTGGCAGCGCCGAGAAAAACTTTGACGTCATTTCCTGCAGTTTAGTCCTGAGAAATAACTTGTTAAAATCTTCGCAGTGGATGCGAATCTTGACGTGCTCTCCGCATTTGGGATACCGCACGAACCAGAGATAGGGTGAATCTCGAGGGTCGGATTTTGATAGTTCTTGCCAGAATGGGAATATAACGCGGTACAAAAACTCATCCTGCAAACGGTCGCAATATATGTTAGCCGTCGCGACCGGATCAGGACGTTGTAACGCAGCACTATCGTTCATGAGGCCTTAGAGGCTACCCTAAAGGCCTGGGCTTGGTCAAGGCGCTCAGGTCGGCCGGTCATCCATTGATGCTTAGGTTCGTGCTGCGGCTCCTTGCGGCAGGTCAAGGATAGGGAATGGCAGGGCAGATTTCGCAGTAGATCTCCAGCGAGATCTGCCGGAAGATCGCGGTGCAGCGGGCCGGGTCGAGGAGATCGGCGAGCCAGGCCTGTTCGGTTTCGCCCAGCGGGAGCAAGCCATAGAAGCGCCGCAGTGTCGACAAGCTGACGGCGCTGCCGTCGCCCAACAGGCAGAGGTTCTCACGGTCTTCCATCATCGCCGATACCCGTTCGGTCCGCAGCCGCATCTCGCGCCAACATCGCCGGTTGCGGGCAATTCGGACCCGCTGGAAGCCAAAGTCGAGACAACTGTCCACGAAGGGCAGCAGGAAGCGCTGGGCGGTGATCGCATCTCGAACAGCTTTCTGGGCCCGATCCAGGAGGCGCTCGGCCTCGTCGAGCTCTTCGACGCGATAGTGATAGAAGGCGAGGACGGGGAAGTAGTGCCGCTCCAGGATGCAGGAGAAGGAGGAGGGAGGCTCGACGGTAGGAAGGCGCTCGGCCAGGTCGAAGAGCAGGTCTCGACCTTCCTCGATCCGCCGTTGCCGCAGCAACTGGAGGGCTCGCAGAGACTCCGTCATGATCTCCAGGCGTTCCGGAGTTCGATACTCTTCGACCCAGCATTGTCCCGGCTCGCCGCTCAAAGCGACCAGGTGAAACCAGTCTCGCTGGGTCGATGCGGCTCGGCTCGAAGACACTCCTGGAGTCCTCAAGGGTAGGGAATCACGAAGTCGGGCAAGGCGAAGATGCCGGCGCAGGTCCGCTGGAAGGTACTGCTGCGGACCTCGGGATCGAGGAGGTCGGCGAGAGAGGCGCGCTCTTCCTGGTCCAGCGGAATCGCGGCGTAGAAGGCGAGAAGGTCGTCGAGCATGATGCCGGTGCCGTCCGCCGGAAGACGGCAGAAGGGGGCCCGCCCCTCCAGCATCGCTCCGACGTCGTCGAGCCGCCCACGCACCTCTCGCCAGCGCCGCCGGCTACGGGCGATCCGAGCTCGCTGATAGCCGAAGTCGAGGCAGATGTCGGCGAGGGGCAGGAGGAATCGCTCGAGGCCGATGGCCGCCGCGACCGAATCTTGAGCGCGCCCGAGGCATTGCTCGGCGAGGTCGAGCTCCTCCCGGCAGTAATGAGCGTAGGCCAGGACAGGATGGTAATACCGCTGAACGACGCAGCGCAGCGACGGGCGCAGGCTCGGGCTCTTCCCAATGCGGACGTGGACCTCCTCCAGGACGGCGAGACCTTCGTCCGTCCGCCGCTCGCGCAGGAGCTCGAGAGACCGGAACGTGTCCATCATCAGCTCCCAGCATTCCGAATGACGATAGTCGAGCACCCAGCGGCGGGCATCCTCGCTCCAGGCCGATACGAAGCTGAACCAGTTCCGGCCAGCGCGGACGCGCGACGAGGAGGTAGGGGGAGCGATGGTGACTGAGCTCATGACAGCTCGGCGGCGAGCCCCTGCTCCTCGCGTGCGAGGACGTTTCGCAGGCTCCCGGGAAATGCCTCCTGGAAGGCGGCGGGGAAGAGATTTCGAACTCTGCCGCCGTTCTTCCCGGGCCTCAGGGTATCGCACAACTCCCGCCAGAAGCCGGGGTCGGCGGCGGCAAGCTCGCGAGCCGCGCGCCAGAGAATGCGTCCCAGATAGACTTCTTCCTGGATCTTGAGACCCAGGCGGTTGGCCGTCATGTGTATCTGGCTGAGCCCGATGCTCCGCCGAAGGAGGGCGTCGGCGCCGCGTAGCTCATGGGCGAGCCGGCGCGCGGCCTCGCCGAACCACGGCGCTTCTCCGCCGCCGAGCACGGAGGCGAGCTCTCGCCGAAGCAGGGCGCAGTAGGTGTCGGACTGGCGGTCGAAGGCTTCATCTCCCCGCCGGAGAAGAGGATCCTCGGCGGCGGTGAAACCGGCCCGGGAGGCGAGAAGGATCATGAGATCCTCGGCGTCGTGAGCCAGGCCCCAAGCCTGAAGCGCCAGGAGCCTCGAGATCGCCGAGAGTTGCCGGGGCCATGGATCGTCCTCGTGGGCCGCGACGAAGCTCAAGGAGCGGGCACTGGAAATGGCAAAGAAATCGAGAGAGCTCGCAAGGAGCGGCACACCGCCATAGCGCTCCTTCTCCGGGATGAAGGGAACGGCCATGAAGGTGTTGTCCGGATAGGCGGCGTCATCGTTCTCTTCGGGGGCGGTGGCAAGAATGGCAAGGTTCTGCCTGCGGATCGCCTCGGGGTCGATCGGACTGATGGACGGCCGCTGGGCGAGGAAGCCGGCAGCGTCGACCAGGAGACGTTCTGAAGCCTCCTCGGCGCGGTTCGTGTTCGGGAGGATCCGCAAACGGACGTGAGGCCCGCCCAAGGGGTAGCGGATGAAGAAAAAGCTGTCGATCAGGCCGTCGGCCAGAAGTCGGCCTATCGCCGGCCGTACGAAGTGCAGGAGAACCAGCGCCAGCGGGCCATGATAGAAAAAGTGGAAGGCACGCCAGGATCTCCCTTCCTCGGAAGGCCGGGAAATCTCTGGGAGGTTTGCGTTCATGGCTCGGCACGTGCGCTTCAGAACGAAAACAACCCGTCGGCGGACCGACGGGTTGCCATGACCATGGTCAGTGAATACAGCTCGTCGGCCCTACGCAATCAAGATCGGCTGTTGGGGGCTCGGCTGTGACGGGCAGGTGAAGGTCGGGCAGTTGCTGCAGGTGCAGGTATTGCTGGCGCCCTCGGCGCCACCCGCGACGGAGTCGAGGTCCTGGTCGGTGAGGGGCTCGATCTCGACGTTGTCAACGTTCGCCAGATTGTCTTTCTCAGCCATGGTGGTTTCTCCTTTACAGGTGTCTGTTTGTCTTCTGCGGACCGTCTCTTGTTTGCCGGAGATTTGCTCAGGCCTCGTTACCACCGATCGGAATGAAGATGGGATCCCTCGGCTGCGCCGGGCAGGTGAAGGTCGGGCAGTTGCTGCAGGTGCAGGTGTTGCTGTCGCCGCCCGCGACGGAGTCGAGGTCCTGGTCGGTGAGGGGCTCGATCTCGACGTTGTCGACGTTCGCCAGATTGTCTTTCTCGGCCATGGTGTGAATCCTTTCGGTTTTGAGCCTCAGGGCTCGGTTATTGAACTCCACACCTCCGCGGTGTGGGACATCGCCTCGAGGGGCTGCTCGGTCCTCCTCATCGGGAGAGCGGGCCTCGGACTCACGGAGCGCAAGGCCAGGGTGTCGAGCTGGAGCTCGACCGCCCAGCGCCGGCCGGCGGCGTCCGTGGGATACGCCGACGGCAGGGGCAACATCTCTTCGAGAATCAGCTCCCGGTCTTCTGTCTTGAGGACGGAACGGATGACGGTCAGGAACAGTGGTGAGGTGAAGTCGAGATACTGGGGTTTGCGAACCTCTCCGCCCAGGAACTGCAGGGGCGTTTTCTCAGCGACGAAGACGCGTTCGGGAATCCCGTGCAGAGAGCGCCATTGGTTCAGGCGCACGAAGGCCGCCGCATCGGTGATCCCCGCGACTTCCTGTGCGACGCACGCCACCGGGACGATCCACCGCCGGCGCATGAGCACGAGCGAGCCGATCGTCAGGCGATCCTGCACCTCCATGTCCCCCATCCTGCGAGAGCCACGCGGTGGAGTGATGAAGGCGAAATCGCTGGGACCGAGAAGGGCAAGGAACTTGAGGATGGGTGGCATGAGGCGGAGGGTCATGGTGCCCAGGTAGACGGGGAGGAGCCGGCGCCCCTGGCCGTCTACGAGACACGGTACGCCTTCCGGGTCTCCGAGACGGATCCGCAGGTCACAGAGGCGGACCCGTCGCTCCACCGGCACTTCGGCGACCCTCTCGCCTGGCAGCTCGAGGACACGTGGGGTCTGCACCGCATGGATGTTCAGGTTGTCCGCCTGGGACCACATGAGATCCAGGAGCTCCACGGGCTCGCCGTCTTGCTCGAGGTTCGAGCGCAAGGTGAAGTGCCGGGTGTAGTCCTCCCGCACCTCCGCGTCCATGGCCGCCGTGTAGCGGCTGCCATAACGCCCGGTGCCATCCAGCATCCGGTTCAGAACCCAGAGGTTCCCCTCGACATCGGCGGGCTGTACGAAAAGGCAGGCTCCGACACCCGGCGTATAGCGCACGGGAATTCGCTGCACCAGGGCCTCCAGCCTCCCGAGGGGAATGCGGGTTTCCCCGGCCTCGCTGCGTACGCAGGCAGTGGCTTCGTCCCAGAGACTCCGCCGTAGCTCCTGAAGGCGGGTCATCGCCTCCAGGGGCTGTGGATTGAAGGCGTTTTCGAGCCCTCCCTGCCGATGGGCGGCCGCGAACTCGGTGTACTCGCGGATCAGCGGCTGGAGGACGTTGAAAGCCTCGGTGAAGGGAACCTCACGGCGTCCCGGCCAGCGCGCGGAGAGGATCGCCTCCAGCGCATGGCGAAAATCGTGGCGGTTATCGAAGAGGTGGGAAAACCGTACGATCGCTTCGATACTCCGCTGCATCCTGTCGGCCGTGCTCACCGGCAGCCGGAAGACCGCTGGAGACGCCGACCGGTCGGTCGGCGACAGGAAGATGTCCTCGTTGATCCCGTTCTTCGCCCCGTCGGGTTTGACTTCGGGTCCGAGAGCGGCCAGGGAGCGTGCGACATCCCAGGCGGCGGCCAACTCGTGATCGACCTGCTCGATGACCTGGACGGGGTCCACCGCCGACGGAAAACCGGCCGCCAGGGCCACCAAGCGTTCGACAACGGTCAGTAGCGGACCGAGCACGGGGTCGTTCTCGAACCCGCGCAACGCGGCCAGGAGTCGCCGCTCGAGGTGGGGCTCGTTGCCGGGCCAAGGGGGAAGGAGCTGGAGGAAACCGAGGTCCAGAAGCTTGACGAGGAGGCCCTCGATCCGCTCGTGGCCGGCGGACTCGAAGAGACGCTGGAGTACCCCTACCAGCTCTTCAAAAGTCATCTCTCGACCGGGCAGCTCCGCGAGCAGCCAGGAGATCATGGGGCCGCTCAGGCTGGCCTTGACCAGCGCCTCGTTGAAGTAACGGAATCGGGAGCTTGCAGGGTCGCGGGCATACCAGCCCGGCCGCAGGAAGCGGTATTGTTCGCTACCGATCTCCTCGACGGTATCGTTGATCTCCACCCGCAGGCCGGCGCGGAAGGCTGGGTGGCGCAGCACCAGGGTATTGAGCTGGTTCAGACGATAGCGCTTCAGCCGCGTCAGCGAGGCTTCTCGCCAATGGGCGCCGATCAGCCCTGGGGCGGCCGCTGCAAAATCTTCCTCGACCTGACCGAGACCCACCCGAGTAAGGGTGGAGAACGGCGAGAGCTTGAATGCCGCGCGGCTGACATACCGCAGCAGGCTCTCTTCGAGCTTTCTCTCCTTGCGTTCAGGGGGCGGCGAGCCGGCGAGCCGCAGACGGTCCATGCCACGGAGCAGCTCGGGGCTGGCCAGGGCGATCCCCCGCCGGAGAGAAGGATCGTCGAGAAATGCCAGCAGCTGCTCGTGTTGGCGATCTCGTTCCGTGGAGAAGAGCTCGGCGAAGTCTCCCTGCCAAGCCGTCAGCCTCTCTTCGATGCACAGGACGCGTTTCGCCAGGTCGACGGCCGTCTGCCCGAGCTGCGGCCACTCCGCGGTATCGCGGTACCGCGCCAGGCTGCGGCCGTTGAAGCAGTCCCGCTTGACGGTGAGAAGGAACCGTCGCGAGGAGGGCGGAACCTCGTGAATCGCGCCGTAGAGCTGCTCCACGATCTCCGCTCGGAGGCTGGCGAGCTCAGCCTCGAGGCGGGCATGGTCACCGATCCTCTCGATGCAGACAGGGCTCGCGAAGGGCTCCAGGAGATCCGCCGAAAGTCCGGCGACCCGGACGATGAAGGGAGCCCCCATTCCCGCCGCGGTCGTCCTCATGCCGCAAGCTCCGGGATCAGCGGCACGCCCTCGCCGGAGGTGACAGCGCCGATGGCGTGCAGCAGCAGGTGATGGGCATAGGCCTCGTTCAATCGGTCCAGGCCGAGCTGGTTTGCAAGCCCGTGAAAAGCCTTGAACAGGACGGGGAAGGATGGCTCCGGGGCGAATGGATCGAGGTTGTAATTCGGATCCTCACCGAAAGCTTCGACGTACCTTGCGAGTCGTGACAGTGAGCCGCGCCAACCCGCCGTCAACGGGTCCTCGGCCAGGGTAGGCCCTTCCCACTGCGCCGCTGCGGATTGGCGCAGAATCGCGAGCGCCTCTCCCGAGCTTTCGGCCCGGAGGTCCAAGCGGGCGAGAAGGGCTCGCCCCTGCTCCCACGCCGCACCGCTCTTGATCAGGCTCACCCGTAGCAGCCAGTCCCGGTGGTAGGCGAGGAACGCGGAGCGCCGATCCGCCGGAATCTCCGTCAGGCCGGCGAGAAGCGCCTTGAGGAGTGCGGCCTGGCGCGGCTGGTGGGGGAAGCGACCCTCGGCATCAGGTTGGAGCGCGGCCAGGACCATGTCACAGCCGTAGCCCAGACATCTCGTGAGGGAGGCCACGTACTGGTCATCTAGAAGGAAGGGATTGCCGCCGAGAGAGACCGTGCTACGCCGATAGGTGGTCCAGTGAAAGGACAGGTCCGGGAAATCCTCTACGGCCTGGTCCTCGACGTCGATGGGCGGCACATCGCGACGGCTCACCCGGGAGGCTCCGGCGGCCGGCTCCACCCAGGAGAGATAATCCCGGGCCTTCTGCTCCAGGAGGTCCGCCAGGCGGCTCCGATCGGTTTCAGGGCCGTGGACGCGGATCTTCAGGTGCTCGCCGCCACAGCTGTACCGCATCCCCCAAAGCCAACTGCCCTCTTCTACCGCCAAACAGTGCCGGAAGGGAGCCACCACATGGTGGATCACCGCATCCAGAGCACCGGCGTTGTAGAGGCTCGCCGTCAGAATCGGATCCGGAGATGCTCCGGTACAGGCTGAGGCTGCTGCTGGGACCATCAGACCGATGATGATACTACGGTTCTGTTCCGAAAGGGAGGCTGAAACGTGTTCTTGGAGACCTCGGCTTCATTCGAGCGACAGGATGTTGGGAACCAGGCCTGGGCCTGCCAGGCGGAGGAGGGTATAGCCCACGCCCGATGCACCCGTGAAGAAGGACGGGTCGAAAGCCGCGCTGCCGGGCTCGAGGACCCACCGATAGCCTCCCTGCTCCTGTCCGCGCCGGACCACGGCAGTGGCCAGCTTCCGAGCCTCCTCGTAGAGGCTCTCGTCATCGAGCTTTCGGGAGGCCGCGAGCAGAATCTCGACCCGGCCCATGTTGCCGCAGCAGACGTGATCGAGCGGAACCAGACCTTCGTCCAGGGTGGTTGCGAGAGCGTTCTGAACGTCGGCGCGGATCTCGGGCGTATCGAGAACGTCGAGGGTGCCGATGCGCCCCAGGGCGATGCCGGGGGCGCCGTGACACCAACTCGTCATGAACTGATCTCCGGGCCTCCTCGCGTCACGCCAGTTTCGATGCGCTGGTGAGTAGAGGGTCCTCTCGAACGCGAGGCCTTTGAGGGCCAGCTCCTGGTGTTCGGAGCGGCCTGTTCGTGCGTAGAGTCGAAGGAGGGCGTGAGCGATTCCTCCCGCCCCATGCCCAAAGCCGCTCAGAGGGGGGAATCCGGGGAGAGTCGTCCAGCCGGCCGGGCGGCCCTCGGCCTCGTGGAGGCGGGCGGCGAGTTGGCGAGCACAGAGCTCGGCGGTGGCGATGGCGGGCTCAGGCTCAACCTCAGCTTCCGGCGAGGTCAAGGCGAGGAGCACCAGGATGGCCCCCGCCAACCCGGAGATGACGTCTGAAGAGGAGGCAGCCTCAATCCGTTCAGGGCTGAACAGCGCCAGCAGGGCGCGCGCCTCGACCAGGAGGGTGGGATCGCGGAGCCAGCCGCCGACCTTCCAGAGGGAATATGCGAAACCGCCGAGCCCGACCATGCCGCCGATCCCCATTTTCGCGGCCTGTGCCCGCTCGGGATCGGCGGCCAGACCGGTGAGCCTCTGGCGTAGCGGGCCGAGAGCTTCCAGGCAGAGCTCCCGGTGCTCGCCAGTGCCGTCGACATGATCGAGGGCGGCGAGGAAGAGGGCAATGCCGAGAGTCCCCCCATAGAGGTGAGGCCCCACGGGGCTGAGCTTGACCGGCTGGTCCGGGGGAGGGTTCCATGGACCGAGCCAGGCGGTGCTCCCATCCTTGGCGAAGAGCCGGCGCCGGTGGATCTCGGCGGCGAGCTCTCTCGCCACCTCGATCATCTCGTCCCGGCCGAGCAGGCTGTTCTCGCTATCGTTCATGATGCTCTCCAGGGGTCGGCCTCGTCGGCTCTTCGAGATCGCGGAGCGCGCGCTCGAGAACCTCGTCCCGGCCCGCGCGCAGGCCCGCGAGGGTCGGCGTAGCCTCCACGTCGGGAAGCAGGCCGATCCTCTGCAAGGGCCGGCCATCGGCGTGTCGGACGTCGTGGCCCGTGAAGCGGACGATGATGCCACCCGGAAGAGTGAAATCGGTAACGTCGCCATTGGTGCCTGCCGTGGGCGCGCCCACGAACCGGGTGCCATTGGCCGCTTCGAGGAGCAGGCCTGTGTGCTCGCCTTGGCTGACCGTCCGCTCGTCGATGAGCATCACCGTCTTGCCGGTGTAAGTCGGTGACTTGGAGACGGGCAGCGGTTGCCGGAAGGAGAGAGCGGGCTCGTCCTCATCGTCCGTCGTCCCGGAGACCAGGGGGCGGCTGAAGAGTGCCCCCACGCGAACGCCGCGGACGTTGAGGTGTGCGGCGATGGCCCAGGCTGTAAAGCGGGGATAGCCCCGCACGTCGAAGACGATCCCGCGACTCCCGCGGAGCTTTTCGAAGGCGGCTTCCACCTCGTCCACCGTCAGCCGGGTGAGGTCCATATAGCCGAAGTTGCCAGGTAGCAATCGCACCACGTCTCCGCTGCCTTCCGGATTCCACATCGCTCCACGAGGCACTTTGACCTCCCGATCACGGCCGTCTCCCCCGCGCACAGTCAGAATCGCGATGGAGCCCCTGGGACCTCCCAGAAGGACCGGGGCAATCTTCTCCCGTAGGGCCGCCGGATTCGACGCCGAGACATACCGGCTGAAGAACGTCAGCCGATCGCCTAAGAGCTGGCCATCGACGGCGAGCACCTCGTCCCCCACTTGGGCTCCGGACGCTTGCACCGCCGGATCGGCGCTCACTGCCGTGACGGCATAGCGTCCCTCGATCCAGCGCAGAGCGATGGGGACGAACGCCTCGCCGTAGAGCCGGCTCAGCTCGGGATGGCCCCAGAGGTCGGTATGACCGTCCTGTACGCGCGCCGCCATCTCGGCCAGCGCCAAGGCATAATCGCGGCCGCTGCGGGCCGACTCCATCCGGGCGATGAGGTCGGGCAGCACTGAGTCCCACCCCCTGAGGAGATCGCGATAGGGATAGAAGTAGTGAATGACGTTCCAGAAGCGAAAAACAGCCAGCAGGCGGTATTCGAAGGTCGGATCGAGCATCTGGGTGTAACGCCTGTCCGGGCGCCACACCGCTTCCGGCAAGGGGCGGAAGACGGGAGCGTCAGGTCTTCTGGGGGGTGTCGTTCCGGAAGCCACCGTCAAGGCTTCCTGCAGGGCGGCGTCGGGGACTCCGGCAGCGGCGGCGGGAGAGACCTCGACGTCGGCGTGCACGCCGGGCCATCTGTCGAAGGGGACGATCTCGGTGATTCGGACCGTGGCCTTGAGCCCTTCACCCAGGTCAACTTCGAGTGTACGTACGACACCTTCGTCGCCGACAGGCCCCTCCGCAACTATCACGCCGTCCCCGGCCGCCTGAAGAGCCAGGGCCACGGGGGGGAGCACAGCACCCGAGCGCACCACGAACACCACGCGCTTCGGGCTCGACTGGCTGCTGGGTTCGAAGACTTCCTCGGGAAGGTTGACAAAGGCGGAGAAATAGCCGCCGGAGCTCGGGAAGACCTGAGGCCGGTAGCCCGAGTGGAGCAGATAGCGCTGGGCCGGCGCCCTGATGAGGTGGCTCGCCAGCAGCCCGTTGAGCGCCGACAGCACGCCGTCATAGGAGCTGCCGGCAGGGCCCCGCAGGTCCAGAATGACCGCTCGCGCCTTCGGGATCTCGGCGGCTACCTGGGTAATCCCTCGACGCAGTCCGGCTGCATCCCGCGAATCGACGGCTGAGCGCAGGTCCACGGCCAGGACTCCTGAGCTTGCCCAGTGGAAGGAAACCGGAGGTCCACCCGCGGCGTCATCTCCCCCCCGCGCCCCTCGTGGGAGCTCTCCCTTCTCCCGCGGCAGGACCCGCGTGGCGGGATCGCCGAGGACTGCCAGCAGACTCTGGACCGCGCTGGAATATTGCTCTGTCGTTTCAGCCGCCTGTACGCGTGGGATGGCCTGGACCAGTGCCGCATCCCAGTCGAGGTCCCGATAGGCGAGGAAAGGATGGAGGTAGCGGACGGTTCCCCAGAGCCGGCCGAGGTGCGCAAGCCGGTCGACGCGCTCCTGCGTCAGCCCAGCCGGCTGAACCGCTTGTGGAGCCCCCGCCCAGAGTGCGAGAGATATGAATAGGAGAGAGAGCCGGCGAGAGGATCGGATCACTGCGACGTTTTTCTAGCTCGAGAGATCAGCCAAGAGAGCTGATTCTGAAGGACCGGAGCCCCGAACGCAATATACAGCTGTACTGAACCTCGGGGGGGGCCCACCGCCCCACGCGTCCCTAATCCTCCCGCGCCGCCGGAGGGTCAACCACGGTGAAGTGGAAGGTGGTGCCGACTCCGGGCTCGCTTTCGAGCCAGATGCGGCCTCCCATCTGCTCGACGGCGGAGCGGGCGATGGCGAGCCCCAGGCCGGTGCCGTCGGCGACTCCGGGGTGGGCGCGGACGAACTGCTCGAAAACCCGGTCCTGCATCTCGTCCGGAATGCCCATGCCGTTGTCCGAGACGGAGATGCGCCAGAAGCCCTCCTCGTCCCGCTGGACCGAGATGCGCACCCAGCGGTCCTCCTCCTTCGGATCGGAGTACTTGACGGCGTTGCCCACCAGGTTGATCACCGCCAGCTCGACGCGGATGGCGTCCACCTGCACGTCGGGGATGGGCTCCCGCATCTCGATGCGTACCTGCCTTTCGTCCGCGATCCCCCGCAGCTCGTCGACCGCCTCCTCCAGCAGGGGCCGCAGCGACAGGCGCCGGCCCTGGGCCCCCTCCTCGCTGCCCTGGGCGATGGCGAGCGAGTGGACGTCATCCGCCACGCCCTTGATGCGCTGCAGGGTGTTGCGCAAGGTGCGCAGTGTCCGCTCGCGGGTGGCCGGTTCCAGACTCTCGCTGCCCAGCAGGTGAAGGGCGGCCTCCGCCGTGCTCAAGCGGTTGCGCAGCTCGTGCGCCAGATCGCGGCCGAAGCCGCCGAGAAGGCGAGCGCGGTCCCGGCGATCGCGGAAACCCTCTTCGCGGAAGGTCGTGGCAGTGATGGCGGTGATCGACGCCAACGAACGGTAGAGGCGCTCGGCCACCTCGATGGCGTAGTCGGGGGGCACTTTGCGGCCGAACTTCCGCGCCTCGTCGCGCAGGGCGTCGTAGAGGATGTCGCCGAGGATCTCGAACTCGATCAGGATCTCGTCGATGTCGTAGCCCTGCTCCCGCCGCAGCCGGGCCAGCTTGCCGAACTCGACGCGCAACAGCTCGTCGTGATCGAGCTCGCCGTCCGAGCAGAGATAGTCGGAGACGGCGCGCAGCACGTCGGGGATGTGATTGAGCAGGGCGTCGGTGGGAAAGATGCGGCGCGGTTGCACGTCCAGGCGCGCGATCAGCCGGTCCAGCCAGGCGCGGGTCAGCTCGGTGGAACGGCGGTGGAGCTCGGCGCCGAGATGCGCCTCCAGGGCGAGGACGTTCTTATTTCTTTCCGATTTCATGGGAGCCCTATGCGCCGCCGGCGCAAATGTCGGAACTAAGGAATCGCCCGATTGTACCTCATGGGCCGTCGTACCGGGAGCGGCGCACCTGCTGGCGAAGACCGTGAAAGATCCACGGCAATGTCTGCGCCGTGCCGCGGTCGACGGCCCACCGCGGCGTGAGGCCGCCGGGGTCGGTGAAGAGACGGCAGACGGCCAGGGTACGTGCCGGCCCCAGCGCCGTCAGCCGCCAGGAGCCGCGGAGCCCGGCAAGATTGCCCGAGCCCGGCACGAACGTCCAATGAATCACCCACGATTTCCCCTGGGGTCCTTCCCGGTCCGTTTCAACTCCGTGCGTGAACCGGACGAGGTAGCGGCGCTCGCCCACCGGGGAGGGCAGCGCCATCACCTGCCGGCTCAGCACCGAGCCGTCGGCCTGCGGCCAGGCGTCGGAACGCTTGAGAAAGGGCATGAATTCCTGCCAATGAGCGTAGTCGGCGAGGGCGCGGAAGACCCGCTCCGGCGGCGCCTCGACGACACCGCGGCCGACGCCCTCCCCCGGCAGGCCCGCTCCGGCCGCCACCATCTCCACCCAGACATCGCCCGTCGGCGTCGGCCGGAGATCGCCCGGTAGGGGAGGAGCCGCTGGAGACGTAGCGGCGCCCAGCGCCACAATGAAAAGGAGGGCGAGGCGCGGCATGGCCGGCGAATCCTAGGGTGAGGGGCTGGAGGGCGGCAGGGCAAGACTCCAGGGCTCGCGGCCGGTGAGGCCGTCGTCGGCGGTGAAGAAGAGGCGGCCGGCCACGGGGGTGAGCAGCATGGGCGCAGAGGAGAACGCACCCGGGGCGATGTCGTCCACCAGGCGGGTGCCCGCGGCCGTGCCGTCGCTCGCCCACAGCTCACGGCCGTGGTGTTGATCCCAGGCGGAGAAGTAGAGCAGTCCGCCGGCGGCCGTGAGGCTCTGGGGATCGGACGAGCCGGGGCCCGGCACGAGGTCCGTCACCAGGACGGTCCCCTGCGGCGTGCCGTCGGTGCGCCACAGCTCTGTGCCGTGATCCACGTCCCAGGCGCGAAAGTAGAGCACACCTCCCAGCGGAGTGAGCTGAGGATCGCTGCCGCCCAACTCGGAGACTGGGGCGATCAGGGACGGCTGGTCGCCGTCGATGCGAAAAAGACCCGGTTTGAAGTCGGTCCCGTCCAAGGTGCTGCCGAACAGAAAAAGCCTGCCGCCGAGGAGGAAGGGAAAGCTGGGACTGATGACTAGCGGATTGTCGAAGGCGTCCCGGCCTAGCGCTTTCGCGGTGCCAGCTGCAGTGCCGTCCGTCCGGTAGAGCTCGCCGAAGGCGGTGAAGTAGACGGCGTCCCCCAGTCGCACGAACTGCGGCTTGATGAAGGTGCAACAGATGAATTTCAGGATGGACCGCGTGCCGGCGGCGGTGCCGTCGCTACGGAAGATGTCGCTCCCGCTCTCGCGGTCGGCCTCGAAGTAGATCTCCGCGCCCAGAACAGACAGGCCGAGTACATTCAGGGTGTCGTCCGGCGGGGAGAAGAGCTGGACGGTGCCGGCGGCGGTGCCGTCGCTGGCCCAGGCACTGGGGATGTGCCGCTCCGCGTCGCCGGTGGGAGTGGCGAGGAAGAGGATACGGCCTCCGAAATCGTGGAGATCGCTCAGCGTCCGGTCTGGGAAGGCGGCGACGGTGCCGGCCGCCGTGCCGTCCGTCCGCCAGAGCTGGGCCGCGGTGCCGTCCCCGCGGTCCTGGACGAAGAACGCCCGGCCGCCGGCGACGGTCACATTCGTGGGGCCTGCCTTGCCGGGCACGGCGGTCCCCGGCACGATCGAGGCACCCGTGCCGGACGCGCCGGTCACCCAGAGGGCCGTCTGGGCGCCGTCCCAGGCGGTGAACAGCAGTTGGTCGCTGAGCGCGGTGAAGTTGGCGGGCTCGGAGGACGCCGCGGGCGCGGGCAGGACGCTCACCCGGGCTGTGCCGGCCGGGGTGCCGTCGGTGACCCAGAGCTGCGCCCCGTCGAGGGTGTCCATGCCGGCGAAAAAGACGCGCCGGCTCTGGGTGGCGTCGGCGGCGAGGTCGAGGTCGAAGGCCGTGGGGATGGCCGCCAGGACGATGCTGCCCGCCGCCGTGCCGTCCGTCCGCGCGAGGTGGTCGGTGCCGTCGAGGGTGATTCGGAACCAGATCCTGCCCGCGGCGGCCGTGAAATCGGCCGGGCCTGAATCGCAGGGGCCGGGGCAGAGGTCGGCGACGAGGCGGGTGCCAGCGCCGGTGCCGTCGCTCGTCCACAGCTCGGCGCCATGGTCCTCGTCGCGGGCGGCGAAGATCACGCGCTTTCCCACCGGGAACAGCGGTGTGCCGGCCAGCAGCTCGGGGCAGCCGCCCGGGCAGCCCGCGAGGGGCGCCGTGGTACCGAGGCTGCCCCGGGTCGACCACAGCCGGGGGCCGGAGACGCCGTTGTCGACCACGAACAGCGTCCGCTGGCCCAGCACCGAGATCTGCCCGGCGTTCAGGCCGAAGCCGGACCTCTCCTGGAAGCTCGTAAGCCGGACGGTGCCGCGGCGAGTGCCGTCGCTGCGCCAGAGATCGGCCAGAAAGCTCCCGCCGCGGGCCGCCACGAAAGTCACCTGGCCGTCGCCGGTCGGTTTCAGAAAGGTGGTGTTGCGCGGCAGGAAGTCGTGGCCGGACTCGAGGAAGGTCCGCACCAGGACGGTGCCGCGGGAGGTGCCGTCGCTCGTCCACAGCTCGCCGCTGTCCTCCCCGCTCATGTAGAAGAGACGCGAGCCCGCGGCCGAGAGCAGCCGGGTCCATCCGGGGCGCAGGCGGCGGACGGCCCGGGTGCCCTCCGGCGTGCCGTCGGTGCGCCACAGGAGGGTACCGCTGTCGCTGAGGAGAAAGACGCTGCCCATCAGCGTGGCCGCCTCGCCGAAGCTGCCGTGGGCCAGGCGAATCGTCCCCGCGGCCGAGCCGTCCGAGGCATAGAGGCCGCAGTCGTTCGTCTCCTGGTCACAGAAGCTCGTGAGCAGGCGGCCTCTCACGACGACCGATGTCTGCAACGCGAAGCTCCCCGCCTCCGAGACGGGAAAGGTGCCGGCGTCCGTGCCATCCGTGCGCCACAGGCGGTAGAGGGAGTTGGTCTCGTCCGGGGAGCCGGCGAGAAAGAAGGCGAGGCCGGGCAGGGTGCCAAGAAAGCGGGGAAATAGAAACGATCCCAGGGATCGGGTGCCGGCGTCCGTACCGTCCGTGGCCCAGAGGATCTGGGCCGCCTCAGGCGTCGCGCCCGGCAGGAAGAAGGCCGAGCCGCCGGGAAGGGGCATGAAGGTCTGCGGCGGCGGGGCCTGGCCGGGCGCGGGAGGCCCGTGATGGAGGTCCGCGACGAGCGCCGCCGTTTGGGCGCCGGCCGGCGCGAGGGTGACCAGGGCGAAGACGGCTGCGAGGAGCAAGGAGCGGGTGGCGCGGGGTGTCCCAGGGCGTTTCACGAGAGGCTCCTATGGGTCCGGGCTCAGGGGCAGAAGCCAGAGCTCCCGGCCGGTGAAGCCGTCGTCGGCGTTGAAGAACAGGCGGTCGCCCGCCACGGTCAGTGCCATGGGGGACGACGAGGCCGGGCCCGCCGCGATATCCGCCACCTGCTCGGTGCCGGCTTCGGTGCCATCGGTCACCCACAGCTCGCGGCCGTGCTCGCCGTCGTTGGCGGTGAAGTAGAGGCGCCCCCCGGCCACGGTCAGCTCGGCGGGGAACGACGAGCCCGGGCCGGGCGAGACGTCGGCCACGATGCGGCTGCCGGCGCGCGTGCCGTCCGTGCGCCACAGCTCCGCCCCGTGATCCGCGTCGAACGCCACGAAGTAGAGGACGCCGCTCGCGGCGGTCAGCTGCGGATCGGGCGGACTGAAGGGTTGATCCTGGGTCAGATCCCTGAGCAGGTTGGTGCCGGCCAACGAGCCGTCCGACCTCAGAAGCGTGCCGGCGGACTGATCGAAAAAGAAGAGCGCGCCGGCGAACGGAACGATCTCCGTTACGGCGTCCTGCAGAACCTGGCGGGTCCCGGCAGGGGTGCCGTCCGTCTTCCATAGCCCATTTTGTCCGGCCGAGAAGTACACGGCGCCGTTGAAGCGGGTGAATCCGGTGAAATCCTGGGCGAGGAAGAGCTTCAGCAGCCTGCGGGTCCCTACCTGCGTGCCGTCGGAAATCCAGAGCGTGGGGCGAAACTCGAAGTCCACGGCCTGGAAGACGATCTCTCCCGGCAGGTCTCCCGGATAGCTCGCCAGATGAGTGGGCTCGCGGTCCGGCAGCTCGGCCACCTTGACCGTGCTCGACGCCGTGCCATCGCTCGTCCACAGCTCGGTGCCTGCCGACGTGGTGCTTTGGAGGAAAATCACGAGCCGGTCGCCGGCCGTTCCGAGGGCCTCGGCGCCGCGGTCGGCCGGGGTGATGGGAACCGCCCCGCCCGGCGTGCCGTCGCTGCGCCAGACCTGGAGATTTCCCACGGGCGAGCTCAGATCCGCGGCGATGAAATAGACGTCGCTGCCGAGCCGTGACAGCGGCGTGCAAAAGGCGGCGGCATCCGACAGCGTGAACGTTCCCCCGGCCGTGCCGTCGCTGTTCCAGACCTGGGTCGGGGCGGTGTCGCAGGTTTGGAACCGGACTTCGTTGCCGATCGGGAGGAAGAGGGAGGGATTCGAGCCCGCGCCATGGGCGAAATGGACGTCCAGGGCGCGGGTGCCGGCGGCGGTGCCATCGGTGACGGACAGGCCCGGGCCGGAGTCCTCGGAAAAGGTGGCGAAAACGGCGCGGCTGCCGATGGCCGCGAGAGCCCCGGTGAAACCGTCGTCGTTGTTCAGCAGGGCAGTGCCGGCCGCCGTGCCATCGGTCGCCCAGAGCCTCGGGCCCTCCGTGAAGAAAGCGCGTCCCAGGAGGACCGTGACGAAGTTCGGGGCGGAGTCGCACGAGCCCGGACAGAGATCGCCGAGGCGGCGGGTGCCGGCCGCTGTGCCATCCGTCACCCACGGCTCTTCACCGGGGCCTGGGGTGCTGCCGGAAAAAAACAGCTTGCCGTCGTGGACCAGCCATGCGGCATTGAGCTGGGCCAGGGGACAGCCGCCCGGGCAGCCGGCCAGCCTCTGAGTGCTGGCGCGGGTGCCGCGCGTGGTCCACAGATGAAAGTCCGCCCCCTGGAAGACGAAGCGGTCGCCAAGGGCGGCTCCGCCCATGGGCAGGAGAACGCTGCCAGGAGGCGAGGGAGGCGAGGAGGTGAGCCGGAGAGTCCCCCGCGGCGTGCCGTCGGTTTTCCAGAGCTGATAACTGCTGAAGCGGTCGAGCCCGACGAAGAAGAGAGAGCCGCCCAACGTGCCCAGGATCGAATTGACCTCGGGCCGGCGGTTGCCGGCATGGTCGAAGGGCGGCACGGTCCGGGTCCCCGCGGCCGTGCCGTCGCTGGTCCAGAGGGTGAAACGGAACGGCCCTCCCTCCAGGAAGAAGATCCGGTCGCCGGCTGCGACGAGGTTCAAGGTGTTCGAGAACGGCGGCAGCGTGACCACCCGGTGCGTGCCGTCGCTGGAGCCGTCGCTCGTCCAGAGCGCTGGGCCGGTGGGATCGTCGGCGAAGAAATAGAGGCGTCCCCCCGCGGCCGCGAAGCCGTGGGGCGCGCTGCTCGCCAGTCCGGGGGTGAGGTCCCGCACCTGCCGGGTGCCGGCGGCGGTGCCGTCGCTCGTCCACAGCTCGCACCCTGCTTGGGGCGTACAGCCGTCGAAGACGAGGCGATCCTGGTAGAAGAACGGCGAGGAGAATCGCGTTCCGGGTAGCCCCAGGGCAACGTTCAGGGAAAGGGTGCCGGCCGCAGTGCCGTCGGTCCTCCAGAGCTGCCAGATCTCCGTTTCCTCATTCAATTGCGCGAAGAACGCGATCCTGCCGTTGCTGCCAAGACTTTGAAGATCGCCTGAAAACGAAAACGATCTCAGTCGCTCCGTGCCGCTTGCCGTGCCGTCGGTGGCCCAGAGTTCCGGCAGCCGGGAATCCTCGTTTGCTCGCAGGAAGAACACGGCCCGGTCTCCCAGCGAGACGAGCTGCTCCGCGGCACCCTGCTCCTCCAAAGGGCGCGGGTCGATGTCCCGCACCAGCACGGGCGTCGCGCCGAAGGCGAGGGACGGCCCGGCCAGGAGGGGCAGGCAGAGAGCGGAGATACGAAGCAACATCGAGATCCTCACCCCACTGCCACCGGCGCGTCCGCATAGACGAACTCGACGGGCCGGTCGACTCCCTCGGCGAGGCTTTTGTGGACGGGGCAGGTGAGGGCGGCGGTCTCCAGCTTCTTTCGCTGGGTCGCGGAGAGCCCCTCCGGCATAGTGATGGTCACCGGGATGGCGCCGATGCGACGGGGATCGGCGGCCATGTGCTTCTCCAGGCGGAAGGAGAGGCCCGTGAGGTCGATGCCGTCCCGCTCGCCGACGATGGCGATGAGAGTGAGCATACAGGCGCCGAGGGAGGTGGCGGCCAGGTCGGTCGGGGAGAAGGAGCTGCCATCCCCCTGGTTGTCCACCGGGGCCGCGGTGCGGATCACGGTCCCCGAGGGGCCATGGGTCAGCTCGGTCTTGAGGTTGCCAATGTACTTGCCGGTGATCTCGACGGCCATGACGGTCTCCTGTGGAAGGTTCGCCCGCCAGTCTAGCAGCCCGCCGAGCTGTGGCGTTGTAAGCTCGGGGTCACTTGATGCGCGTGACTTTTTTTCTCGACGGCGAGGAGGATCTGGAGAGCCTCCGGCGCCTCGATCCGGATCGCGACTGGCGGCACTTCCAGCGCGGCGAGCAGGTGTGGGTGGTCCAGACCTATCTGCGCCTCGCCCGGGCGGGCCTGCCGGTCGAGCTCGCGGCGGTGCCCCCGGGCGAGGGCCTCGTCGTCTTCCACGCCAAGCAGGCCCGGGCCCTGCGACGACAGGCGCATCTCCTGAAGAACGCCATCCTGGTGGCGGCCCGGGCGGACAACCGGCAGCCGCTGATCGCCGACTTCGAGATCCTGCAGAACGCGCACTTCGCCGATGGCCGGCGGCGGTTCCACGTCCCCCACTGGCCGCAGCCCGGTCTCCTGCCGCGCGATCCGACCCGCGGCACGGCCATCCGGCGGCTTGTCTACAAGGGGTTCGACGGCAATCTCAATCCCGAGTTCCGCCGGCCGGAATGGCGACAGCTCCTCGCCGAGCGCGGCATCGAGTGGGTGGTGGACGCGGCCCGCTTCGCCGGCCGGGAGACGGACTCGCAGGCCATCGACTGGCCGGACTTCCGGGAGGCGGACCTGATCCTCGCCGTCCGCCCCGGCGACCGCCGCCGGTCGACGAACAAGCCGGCCTCGAAGCTGGTCAACGCCTGGCTGGCGGGCGTGCCGGCGCTGCTCGGGCCCGAGGTCGCCTACCGCGAGCTGCGCCGCTCGGAGCTGGACTACTTCGAGGTCTCCTCCCTCGCCGAGGCGCAGGCGGCGGTGGACCGGTTGCTGGGAGACCCGGACCTCTACAACGCCATGGTGGAGAACGGCCGGGCCCGGGCCGGCGGCTTCACGGCGGAGGCTCTCCTGCCGCGCTGGGAGAAGCTGCTCTTCGAGACAATCCCCCTGCTCGTTCCGCCTCGCTGGAGTCGGCGGGTGCCGCTGGCCCTGCGTGCAGCGGGGAGATGGCTGAGCCGCACGGCGACGCTACGGCCGGCGCGGTAACTTCGAGGAGCGCCAAGGGCCGGCCGTTGTTATCGGCCGGCCCTGCGCCGGCTCCTTCTACTTCGCATCGCTGAAACCGCCGAAGCCGGCGGCGCCCGCTTGGGCGATGTCCTTGTAGCTCACGGGCTGGAGGAGGACTTCGGCACTGTCCTTGCCAGCCTTCAAGGCCTTCAGGGCCTGCGCCAGATCCAGAGACTCGATTTGTAGGCCCTCGCCTTGAACGGGCTCGATTCCCCTCCAATCAAGGGCGTAGCTGACCGTCAGCGAGGGGAAGCGGGCGATCACCTCGCCGTACTTCTCCTTTCCTCCGGGCGTCATGGAGATCTCGACTTTCGTCTTGACGAGCAGGGTGTACTGACTGCCGGCCTCCAGATAGGCGTTGAAGGTGAGGGTGGCGTTCAGAGGGCCGGTCAGCACACAGACCACCGGGGGAAGGCCCGAGCCGAAGAGCTCGAGCTCGATCGAGGTCTTCGAGCCTTTCGAAGTGATCGGGCCGGCTTGGAATGCGACGTCGAACCAGTAGTCGGTCGTCGCGGCGGATTTGAACGTATAGCCGAAGCCCGCCTCCTGGAAAGCTGTTTCCGGCCGGGTCACCGGATTCGAGCCGAGTTGGTTGACGATGCTGCCATCCCCCGGAAAAACCCGAAAGGCGGCCCAGGAGGCCGAGGGGTTCGAGTACCAGAACTTCCGGTAGTTGCTGATCGGAGGATTTGCGTAGGGAGGGGAGTACATCTGGCGGATCACTCGTGTTCCAGCGATGGCTTCAGCTCGTGCCCCGATGGGTTCGATCCGGGTACGGGCGGCGGTGATGTTCGGTTCCATTGGATTAACTCCTTGTGTGTTGGCTGGCATCCAGGCTCACCGGCCGGGCTTTTGATCTGGAACCTCCATGAGCTACTCGGAGCTTAGGCGATGGAATCCCAGATGTTCCACGTGACTAGTGTCTGGGGACTTGTCTTCATTTCATCCTGATTTTGCAATACGCATATGCTCTGCCTCTGCATACATCCCTACGCTGTCGCCCTAAGAGCACTCCTGGACATTCGAACGAGGAAGTACGCAGCCGCAATCCACAGTAAGGCGACGGTGAGCCATGCCACGAGCGAAGCGCCGAGAGCAAGAACATTTGTCGCACCCGGAGTGGCCGACGGAACGATGTCCTTGGTGTTATTGATCGCCGCGTGCAGAAGCATGACGAGTAGCAGGCTTCCTTCGGTGCGCCAATACAGCCACGCCAGTGCTACGGACAGCGCGGTCACCTGCAGCAGGTACAGCGGGAAGGATTGTCCAAACGTATCGCTTGCTGGAACAAAGAAGAGAGGCAGGTGCCAGGTCGCCCAAAGAATTCCCAAGATAATGCTGGCGGTCGCGAGGCCGAAGCGGTCTGCCAGTCGCGGCAGAGCATACCCCCGCCACCCGATTTCTTCGCCCGCCTGTATCCAAGTCGAGAATGCGGTCGCCGCTGCCATGAGATAGATCGGCTCCTGACCGAAACGCGGCCACACACCTGTCGCGACGCGAATCACGAGAGCAACGGAGAGTTTGATCGTCAGTATGTAGCCTGCGGCGAATACATACCACCGCGCGCCGACCCGCCAGTGGAAGACCTGGCGGAGCAGCGCCCGCGTCGCGGCGTGCCCCTCCTTCCGCTCTGTCAGTGCGATTGCAATCAAACCCGGAGCGATTGTGCCGAGGAGGAACACCGCTCCGGCGAGAACGGGGGCGGCCGGCGCAGTCCCGCGTGAGATCGCAAGGGACGCGGCCCAGCAGGTCCACGTGGCGGCATACGTGAGCGAGAAGAACTTGAGGAGTGGACGCATAAGGGTTCACCTCGGGAGCGCCAAGCGAGAGCACTTCTCAAGCAACAGGGAAGTCTCTCGAGCCGCCGGGAAGCTTAGCGTACCCAGGCCATCTATCCCGGACGGTGTGGGCTGCGGCGCGGCTCGCCTGGCACTCCAAGGGTTGATCGCTCGCACCGCCGCGAGCATGATCGCATTCATCAACAGCATGATCGCCGGAGCCGCCGAGACACCGGAACCTTCCGGAACCTCGTCGACCTGATCCCGCCGCTCGTCCTCCAACTCCGGCGGCTCAACGTCTCCGTCTCTCGTCTCCCCGGAAGGAGGGAAAGCCTCTTCCCCTCCTTCTGGCGAGTCCCTGGAACCTTCCAACGAGCTGTTGGATCCAGGGAAAGGCTCTTTCCCCCCTTCCAACGAGCTTTGGATCGATCCGGCGGAGCATTGGAAGGAGGGAGAGCTTCTTTCCCCGCTTCCGGTGGGCTGTCGGATCGAGGGAACATGTCTTTCCCTCCTTCCAACGAAGCGTTGGAAGGATCCGGCGACACCTTGGATGGAGGGAAAGCTTCCTTCCCTGCTTCCAGCAAGCCGTCGGATCGGGGGAAAGTTTCTTTCCCTCCTTACAGCGAGCCGTTGGATCGATCCGGGAAGCATTGGATCGAGGGAAAGATCCTTTCCCCGCTTCCGGCGAACTGTTGGATCGAGGGAAAGATGCTTTCCCTTCTTCCGACGAGCCGCTGGATCGATTCTGCGAGGCGTTGGATCGGGGGAAAGCCTCTTTCCCTCCTTCCGGCAAGCGTTGGAACGGTCCGATAAGGCGTTGGATCGAGGGAAAGTCGCTTTCCCTGCTTCCAGGGAGGCGATGTCTGTAAAAGTTGAGGCGCTGGAGTTGGAGGACGAGCGGCGGGATCAGGTCGACGAGGTGCCGGAAGGTTCCGGAGCCTCGCCGCCTGACTTCCCCGAGTTGTCGTCGGGATTGCGCACGCGCCGGTCCTCTTTCGCGATCCGTGGGTCCCTCTCGGACCCTCTCTGGAGGCCCGCCGTATACGGTTTATCTCGGGTTGGCTATGAGCGGATGAGCGATGAGACCGATTTTTTCCGTTCTTTATAGGGTATGGCCAGAAGACTTCGCTACATCCCCGCTCCTCGAACCCTCGTCTTCATTACCTGCCGCACCGTCCAGGGACGTTTCCTCTTCCGTCCTGGATCGGAGCTCAACGACCTCGTCCTCGGCGTCCTCGGGCGATGTCAGCGAAACTACGACCTCACGCTCTGTGCCGTAACCGTACTTTCATCGCACCTCCACCTGCTCGCCGTGGTTGACGATGCCCGGCAGATCTCCGGCTTCATGCGCGACCTCAAGTCCAAGCTCGCCCGCGAGGTCAACCGCCTCACCGGCTGGAAAGGACACGTCTTCGAACGTCGCTACGACATGGCCGTCGTCACCGAGGAAGAGGGGGCGCAGATCGGGCGCCTCGCATACATCTTGGCGCACGGAGTCAAGGAGGATCTGGTGGAGCGGGTGAGGGATTGGCCCGGCGTCCAATCCGCACGGGCTCTGCTCGACGGCGAGCCGTTGACAGGCCAGTGGTTCGATCGGACGAGAGAATTCGCCGAGCGCAACCTGCGCCAGCCCATCGAGCCCCTGCGGTTCGCCACGAAGGAGCTTGTCGTTCTCTCGCCGATTCCTTGCTGGGCTCATCTTCCCAAGGATGTCTACCGGGCGCGCGTTGCATCCCTGGTGGAGTCCATCGAATGGGAAGCGGCCCTGCGGAGGAGTCAAACGGGTCGATCTGTGATCGGAGTCAAGGCGATTCTCGCCAAAGATCCGCAGCACCGCCCCACGGAGCTCGCGCGCTCGCCGGCGCCGCTCCTCCATGCCGTCAGCAAAGCGGCGCGGAAGGCCTTTTATGAGGCCTACTCCTGGTTCGTCGCGGCGTTCCGGACAGCGGCCGAGGCGTTGAAAGCCGGAGATCGCAGCGCGCCGTTTCCGGCGGGCAGCTTTCCCCCAGCGCTGCCCTTCGTCGCCGGCTAGCCTCGCCGGTTGCGTTCTTTGACCGCCGTCCGCCTGATCAGTGGGCCATTCTATGGGCTCGGGCTCGGAAGGCCGTAGGTGTGTCCGAATGGCACCAAGAGACCTTTTCAGCGGAGATTAGCTCGCTTCGCCCACCCACCTGGCCACCTGGCCAGCTCTTCGGGTGGAGCGGGGGCGTCGCGGAGGAGGATCGGCGCGAAGGACTCGTCGATGGCCAGCAGGCCCTGGGCCACGGCCCGGACGGCGGCGGCCAAGCGGTCGCCGTCCACGTTGCGGGGGACGACTGACCTCGCACCCGCGGACAGGGCGTCTCGGGCATCGTCCTCGTCGGCCGCCACGGCGAGGATGGGCGGACCTCCAGGATCGGCGGCTTCGCGGAGGAAGGGGAGGCCGGACCCTGGTCCCAGCCCCAGGTCCCAGACGACGACGTGGGGCGCATTGGGATCGCTCGGCCCGGGCCAGTCATCGTCCGCTCCGGCCTGGCCGGACACTGCGATCCCGTCCCGGTCGGCCAGCAGCAGGGCCAGGCCGGTCAGGGCCAGGGGATCGTCGCTCACCATGAGCACGCGCAGGTCTTCCATCAGGCGCCAGGATATCGTCTATATTCGCGATCTGAAGGAGACTGAGGATGGACGTCAAGCCGATCGAGACGGAAGACGACTATCGGGCTACCCTCAGCGAGATCGAGTCGCTGATGAGGGCCGAGCCTGATACCCCCGAAGGTGAGCGGCTGGATGTGCTGGTCACGCTGGTCGAGGCCTACGAGTGCCAGCACTTCCCTATGGACCTTCCCGACCCTGGGGAGGCGATCAAGTTCGTGATGGATCAGCGAGGTCTGACGGTCCAAGGACTCTAGGGGCCGGCCCGCACCCACAGCGGCGGCCTCAATGTCCCATTCCATGACCAGGATGCGATAAAATAGAGCCTATGAGACCCATGGATCGTCGCTGCGGCCGGACGCTGGCGAGTCTCGCCCTGGGCGTGCTCTCTATCCTTTCTTCTGCCCTTCTGGCGGAGCCTCCCAAGCCGCGGCCCGCGAATGCCGACAAGCTGGAAGATGCTCAGAGCCTCCTCCAAGACGGCAAGTACAACGAAGCGGTCAAGGCGTTCAAGGAGGCCGACAAACTCGCCAACGGCTCGTGCGTGGAGTGCCGCATCGGCTTGGCGAGGGCCTTCAACAAGCTGGGCGCCTACAAGGAAGCCCTCAAGAACAGCGAGGCGGTGGTGGGGTTGACCGCGGAGACAAACGACCTCCTGCGGGCCTTCAACGAGCAGGGGGTCGCTCTCGTAGCCCTGGCGAAGGACGATCCGAAGCTACTCGAGAGGGCGGAGAAGGTTTTCCGCAAGATCCTCGAGCTGAGTGACGGAAAGGCCAATCCGGCCCGCTTCAATCTCGGTTTCACGTTGTTGCGCATGTCGCGCGACGAGGAGGGCGTCGCAGTCCTCAAGGAGTACCTGGAGCAGGATCCCAAGGCCGAGAGCGCGGACATCGCGAAGAGCCTCATCGCGAACCCCGTGCGGGCGCGGAAGCGGCTGGTTCCGGACTTCGCGCTCGCGACGTTGGCCGGGGACTATCTCACCTCGGACGAGGTGCGGGGGAAAGTCCTGCTCCTCGACTTCTGGGGCACCTGGTGCGCGCCCTGCGTGGCGGCCGTTCCTGGCCTGCAATCGTTGAGCCTCCGCATGAAGGATTACCCGTTCGTGATCCTGAGCATCGGCACCGACTCCGACGAGGCGACTCTGCGCGAGTTCGTCGCTAAGAACCAGATGACTTGGCCCCAGGTGTGGGACAAACAGCACGAATTCACGAAAAAGTGCCAGATCCAGAAATTCCCCACCTACTTGTTGGTCAACCACGAAGGGGAAGTCATCTACGTCGTCAGCGGCTGGGGGCAAGGGATCGAGCGCGAGCTCGATGCGAAGGTCTGGTCGGCTGTGCGGGCCGCGAGGAGGAGCGAGAAGCAGGCAGATAAGGTAAAGTAAGACCTGCTATGAACCTGGAACCCACAGGACGACCCGTCCAACAGATCCTTGACGACGCCGTGGCCGGCCGCCGCATCTCGGCCGGTGATGCCCATACGCTGATCCTCGAAGGCGACCTGCTCGACCTGGGATTGGCTGCCAACGAGGTGCGCAACCGCTTCAACGACCCAACGGTCGCCACCTACAACGTCGACCGGAACATCAACTATACGAACATCTGCATCTACAAGTGCAAGTTCTGTGCGTTCTACCGGGAGCCGGGGGACCCAGAAGGCTACCTGCTGCCGTTCGAGGAGATCGGCCGCAAGGTGGAGGAGACGCTGGCGCTCAACGGCACCGGCATCCTCATGCAGGGCGGAGTCCATCCCGACCTGCCGATCAGCTTCTACGAGGATCTTCTTCGCTATCTGCGGTCCAACTATCCGGCGTGCCACGTCCATGCGTTTTCGCCGCCCGAGATCAAGTTCATCGCCAAGAAGGAGCGGATGAGCTTCTACGAGGTCATCGCCCGCCTGAAGGCGGCCGGGCTGATGTCCATCCCCGGCGGCGGCGCGGAGATCCTCTCGGACGACATCCGCAAGGACGTCCTGGCCTACCCCAAGTGCTCGGCCAAGGAGTGGATCGACGTCATGCGCCAGGCGCACCGCAACGGCCTGCGGACCTCGGCCACCATGATGTACGGCATGGGAGAGAAGATCGAGGCGCGGATCGAGCACTTCCAGCGGGTGCGCGACCTCCAGGACGAGACCGGGGGCTTCACGGCCTTCATCTCCTGGACGTTCCAGCACGACCACACGGAGATGCCGGACGTGCCCGAGACGTACGCCGAGGAGTACCTGCGGACGCTCGCCGTCTCGCGGCTGTTCCTCGACAATGTCGTCCACTTCCAGACGAGCTGGGTCACCCAGGGGAAGAAGATCGGCCAGATCGCCCTCTCCTTCGGCGCGGACGACATGGGCTCGATCATGATCGAGGAGAACGTCGTCGCCTCCGCCGGAACCCACTACCGGATGAGCCAGGACGAGATGGAGCACCTGATCACCGCCGCCGGCTACAAGCCCCGCCAGCGGACGAATCTCTACGAGCGCCTCGTCACCCGCGAGGACACCGCCGAGATGGCACGCAAGTACCGCCAGTCGCTAACCCCCGCCAACCGGGATCTCGTGTCGTCGGCACTGCTGCCGGTGCTGGGGTGAGCCGGAGCGCCAGAACCGCAAGATTCTGCAAAACTCCCCGCTCGCTGACGCGTACTCTCTGATTATGAGCGCGCAGTCAGTAGAACCGACCCACGAGGCGGTTTTCGATGATTCGAACTGGATCGTTCCAGGATTGGAAATCGACAGCCTGTACAAGAGCGAGTCCTTCGCTGTAACGGCTTGGAACTGCCGCTGCGGCCGATCCGGCATGTCGGACGAAAAGATCCAGCTCGAATACGTGATCAGCTTTGTCCATGAAGGAGTCTTCGTCCTGCACTCGGAGGGCCGCTCCGAGGTCATCGACCGCACCACGGCCGTCCTCTTCAATCCCGAGGCTCCCTTCCGTTCCTCGCACCCTTACGGCTGCTCCGACCATGGCAGCGCGTTGGTGGTGCGCCGCGACGTGCTGCTCGACGTGATGTCGCACTACGATCCCGCGGCTCACGAGCGGCCTGAGGCCCTGTTTCGGAATCCTCTCGGCTCGGACCTGTCGCAGGCCTATCTTCGTCACCGGCTGATCGTCCAGGGGCTCACTCAAGGTGCGGCTCCGGATCCTTTCGCTTTGGACGCCACTCTCCTGGAAATCCTGGGGGCCGTGGCGAAGTCCAGCGTGCCCGATACGAGACGCACCGGGACGGCCGAATCCCCGCGGGCGCGCCGGCGCTATGTCCACGATGCCCAGTTGATCCTCCAGAAGCGGTTTCGGGAGCGTTTCCGCCTGGAGGACGTCGCTCGGGAGCTTTACGTCTCTCCTTTCCATCTGTGCCGGTTGTTCAAGGAGGAGACGGGAATTCCCATGCATCGCTATGTGAACCGGCTGCGGTTGCGGGAGTCGCTGGAGCAGTTGACGGAAGGAGCGCCTCTCACGGAGCTCGCCCTGAGCCTCGGCTTCGCCGGCCATAGCCACTTCACCACCGCCTTCCGCAAGGAGTTCGGCGTGGCGCCCTCCGCGGTGCGGCGGCAGGCGAACGCGACGCTCCTCGCCGAGATGAGGAAGTCGCTGTCCTGAGGGGAATCGGCTTACCGGCGGGCTTGGCGGGCCGGAGCATCGGCCGGCAGCTTGAGGCAATCGAGCACCTGGCCCCAGCGGGGGTCGGAGTGCAGCGGATCGAAGGCCGGCTCGACCGCGGCGAAGGGCATCCACATCCCCTCGGGCGTGCACTGGTGGGTCAGCAGGCTGAGAGCGCGATCGGGTTGGCCCAGGGCCATGGCGTTCTTGGCCCGGGCGAAGGGATCGATTGGTTGGGCTCGTAAATAGGCTTCGATCCTCAGCTCCCGTAGGTGCCAGAATTCGTCGAGATCGCGAACTTCTCGATACGGTGTGAAGTATTTCTGGATTTCGTTTGCGGCCTCGAGTGCGGTGGCGTGGTCGCCAAGCTTCCAGGCGCTGTTGAGGAGCGTGTCCTCGCAATAGTACTTCCCACTCCTGGCTTCCATGGGCGCGGAAACTGAGCTCAGGGGAAAAAGCTGGAGAACGTCCCTTCCCTGGCGTCTGGCTTCCTCGAATTGATGGTCCAAATAGAAGTACCACGCATAAACGGAGCCGACAATCATCGAGGCCGGATCCAGCTCTCGAGCTCGTTCCGCTGACGCAAGCGCTTCGGCATGACGCCCCAGGGCCGCCAGATAGAGCGAGTATTGGTAGTGGGCGTCGGCATTCCCCGGGTCGAGAGCGAGAGCCGTCTGCAACTCGTACTTGGCGCCTTCCCAGTCACGGTAACGATTGAGGAGGATCTGGCCGAGGACGAAGTGTGCTTCAGCCAGACGTGGATCGAGGGCACGGGCGCGGCGAGCAGCGGCTTCGGTAGCCTGCAGATCGGGTGGAGGCTCAACCTTCAGCCGCGCTTGGGCAAGCTCGGCATAGGCGGGGGCGAAGCCCGGATCGAGGAGAACCGCTTCCTGAAGGGTTTCCGCCGCCGGCTTGAACTGCTCGTGGCGATAAAGGTAGATGCCCCGAAGGTAGGTCACGTAGGCGGGCGATGGCGATCCAACCGCCGTCGGCTTCTTAGGCGGGGACGACGGCAGGCCCAGTTGGCGGGCCACTTCACTGGCGATCTGCCCGTAGAGGCGCGGCGCGTCCTTGAGCTCGCCGGGGAAGCTCTTCTCTCTCGAGGTCTTGCCGCCGTCGGTCCGCGACAGCCGCACCTTCAGCTCCAGCCCCTGGCGGTCGAGCGCCGCCTCTCCGGAGAGCAGGTAATCCGCCTTCAGGCCACGGCCGATCTCCGCCGCGTCTTTCTTCTGGTATGCCAGGACTGAGGAAGGGGCGATGACGTCCAGATCATCGGGAAATTGGCGGGCCAACTCGTCCGTGAGCGCTTCCGTGATGCCGCCGCAAACCTGCCGGTCCGCGGCTTCCTGGCCGCGGCAGCTCAGGGGCAAAACCGCGAGCCGTGGTTTGGACGGCGAGTGCCCGAGGCGGCTGGCGACCAGAAGGGTCAGCAGGAGGAGCAGGGCGAGGGTCACGCTGAGAGTGCCGAGCCGCGATCTGCGCGGTGACGGTGGTGCGGGAGCAGGAGGAGGGAGCGGCACCGGTTCGGCGGGCGGCTCGCCGGCTTCCGGCGCGACGGTCACGGGCTTCAGGAAGCGATAGCCGCGGCGGGGGACGGTCTCAATAAAAGTCGGCGAGGTCGCGGAGTCGCCGAGCGCCCGGCGGATCTCCTTGATGCAGAAGTTGAGACTGGCGTCGGAATCGACGTACGAATCTCCCCAGACGAGCCGGCGGATCTCCTCGCGGCTGACGACCTCGCCGGAGTGGCTGGCGAGGATCTCCAGGATCTTGGCAGGCTGTGGCTGGAGCCTGACCAGCGAGCCCGTCCGCAGGAGCTCGCCGCTGTCGAGCCGCAGCTCGAACCCTTCGAAAAGGAGGCGCGGTGGCCCCGTGTCTCCGGTCCCCTCCCGGTGCGAAAGATTCATCGTCACCTTAGTGTACGTTGTGCCACCGAAAGAGTTTTGGGCTCCGCCGTGGGTTGCAGGGCCAAAGAGGTGCGCCTCAGGGGGCCTCAGCTCCTCCTCATCTTCCGCTCATGGCGGTTCGTCCGGGGTGGGCCTAGCCTGAAAAGCATGAGCGAGACCCAAGACCTAACACTCGACGGCGCGGCCTTGAAGTTTTCCGGAAATCAAGTTGGCTGGCTCTACCGGGGCCACGGGGTGGGCGTCACCCGCTGGGACTGTGCGGGTGGCCGGCGGGAGCTGTCGGACGAGACGTGCCAGCCCTGGCATGTCGTCTCCTTCGTCCACTCGGGGGCCTTCGTGCTCCATGCAGCGGGCCGGTCCGCGGTGATCGACGCGACGTCGGTCCTACTGCACAACCCGGGAGATCCCTACAAATCCGAGCATCCCTTTGGCTGCTGCGACCGGGGTAGCGCGGTCGCGGTGAGCTGCGAGCTGTTGCTGGAGATCATGGCCTTCCACGATCCGGCGGCGAGGGAACGGCCGCAGGCCCTGTTCCGCCAAACCCATGCCCACGGCTTTTCGCGAGCCTGCCTGATGCAGCGCCGGTTGATCCGCGGCCTTCAGGGGCAGGCGCAACCGGAGCCGCTGGCGGTCGAAACCGCCATCCTCGAGCTGCTGGGAGAGGTGGCGGCAGGATGCGCCGGGCTCAGCGGGTCTTCCGCGTCCCGCCACGACGCGACGCGGGTCCGCCGGGACTACGTGCAGGACGCGAAAGCTCTCCTTCAGCAGCGCTTCCGCGAGCCGCTGGGGCTGGAGGACATCGCCCACGCCCTCTACGTCTCGACCTTCCACCTGTGCCGGCTCTTCAAAGAGGAGACCGGCATGCCGATTCATCGCTATCTCAACCGGTTGCGGCTGCGGGAGGCGCTGGAGCGGATCTCAGGCGGCGAGACCAGCCTCACGGAGCTCGCGCTGAGCGTCGGCTTCTCGTGCCACAGCCATTTCACCCGGGCGTTCTGCCGGGAGTTCGGCGTGCCGCCCTCGGAGGTCCGGCGTTTGGCGGAGTGACGAGCTTTCATTCCCAAGGAATGTCCGGCATCCGGAGCCGCTCGACCTCGCGGCCGTCCTCCAGCACGGTTCGCTGGAGGATCTCCTCCACGTCGTCCACCGTCACCGCCCGGTACCAGAGGTTGAACGGCCAGACGGCGACGGTGATCCCTTGGCTGCAATGTTTGAGGCAGCCGGTACGGGTGACCATGACGCGGTCGCGAATGCCAAGCTCTTTCACCCGGTCCTTGAAGCGATGGTAGACGGCGAGTGAGCCGCGGACGGCGCAGCTCGGCTTCGGGCTCTCGGCCGGGCGCTCGTTGAGGCAGACGAGGATCTGGATCTGCGGATTGGGCATGGGCAGATGATAGCGGGAGAGGGGGACCCTTGGGCGTTCCTGCTTGTCTCCCTCTTCTCCCGGTTGGGGGGAGGGCGATGGGAGAAGAGGTGGCATAGACCGGAGACATGGGTAACAGATTGGACCGGAGACATGGGTGACAGTTCCTCTTCGTGAGGAAGTCTTCGGGTATCGAAGGGGGGTGCCCGAATGTCTTGGAGCGAGACCACCCAGATGAGTCGACTCCGGTTTGTTGCAGACTTTGAGAGCTGCTTGTACGAGATGACCGAGCTGTGTGAGAAGTACGGGAT
>DASYJD010000070.1:0-179921 GCA_035996875.1 Thermoanaerobaculia bacterium | reverse complement strand
CGCCCGGAGTCTCGTGAACGGATCGCAGGCGGCGCCCGCGTAGGCGATCGTGCGCAGCAAGTCTCGGCGCTTCACACAGGTCCCCTTCTTCTTCGAACGACGTCGCGCGGGTCAGAATGTCTTGAGGAATGCGATGAGGGCGCGTTTGTCGTCATCGCTCAATTCAGGCTCATGTCCGAACGACCGCTCGTCGCCGCTCAGGGCATGCTGCTCGTTGAACTGCGCCGTTCCGAAGTAGTGGCCGCGGTTGACCACGAAATCCGGGCACTTGCTCAACTCGAGCAGTTGGTTCCCCAAGACCTGACGCACCTTGTCGGCGTTCGCGTCCTTGCCCAGCTTGAGCAGGTTGAGCTTGAACTCGAGCAGCAGCTTGCCGACCTTTAGATCACGATCGTGAACGCTCATGCCGTCGGGCAGCAGGTTGACGTTGGACAGGAGGTTCACCGGCGTGCCCTGGGGGATCGGCCCGAGCTCGATCCCGCCCTCGCCGATGATGTCCGGGGTCAGCCGCTTCGCCAGCTCTGCCACCTCGCGCGTCTGCAGGAATCCGGGAAGGTAGCCTTTCGGCACCCGGAGATAGCTGGGCGCCGTGGTCCGGTCGATCTTGCTGGGGCCAGGAATCTTGGCGCCGAGCACCGGGTCCGTTTCGCGCTTCTCGGGCCACAGCATCTTCACGATCCCGTCGTCGAAGGCGGCCATCCGCCCGGCGACCGAAGGATCGCCGTTGAACAGCCCCACCGTGTTGTTCAGCAGATAGGGAGCGGTCGACCACAGGCTGATCAGCGAGGCCGGCCGCGTGTAGCCGCGACCGCCGGCGGGCATGGTGAACTGCCGCGGCTCGCCGGTGAACGGGTTGTAGACCGTGATCGCACCCACCGAGGGCAGGCTCTTGTACGACTGCGAAGAGTAGTTGTCCCAGATGTTGCCGGCGATCGCATTGGTGGCGAGCGGGCTGCAGGCGTTCGTCTCCAGGAGCGTCACGGGGACGCGCGCCTCGGTCGAGAGGTAGTTGTCCTTGAGGAAATCGTCCTTGAGGACGATCTCCCGCATCTGCTTTTTGAACTCCTCCGTTTTGGTCGACGCCCAGTACTTGTTCCAGCAGTCGAGATAGCCGGGCCCCGCGCAGCCGCCGGGGTCGAGCCCCGCCACCGACGGGGGAAGCTTGGAAGAGTGGCAGCGCGCGCAGCGTTCCGCGAAGACCTCTTTGCCGCGAGTGAGCTTCGCCGCGTCCTTGGACAAGTAGGCCTCGCCTCCGGGAGCGCTCCGCAGCAGATGCGGCGCCGTTGTGGCCAGGAAGAAATCGGCGAGGTGGGGGGTCTGTTCCTCGTTGGCCTGCCAGTAGCTCGAATTCGCGCGACCCACCTTGACCTCGATCGGTGAGATGGGCTTGCCGCCCACCAGCGGATTGAAGTGCCGCAGCCACTCCTCGCTGAACAGCCCGATGTTGATGTAAACCCGGTTGAGCGCTCCCAGGGCTCCGACCGAGTCGGCGCCGTCCTTGAGCACCCGCGGCGTCAGGACGGTATCCGGCGGCGTGTAGAACTCGGTGAGCGGCCCGCTGTGGAAATAATCGTTGAATTGTTTGTTGTCCTTCTCACCGCCCGCCAGCGTCTCGTGGCCCCAGCGCTTGCCCTGAGCCAGCCGCGCGCCGAGACTGTAGACGGCGTTCATCGTGCGCGGGTTGTTGATGTAATCGGAGGAGACCAGGGAGGTGTCGAGGGCGCCCGGGCGCGAGGTGTAGAAGAGCTGGTAGGGGAAGCTGGTCTCGTCCGCTTCCCAACTGAAGATGCGGTCGATCCAGAAGTACTGGGCGCCGACGTTCGACGACAGGTCGGCCCACTGCGGGTTTTCCGGGTCGGCGGGCGGATGAACCGGGCTGGGGCCCACGTGGCAGAAGCCGCAGGACATGCCGACCCGGTAGGGCCGCACGAGATCCTTGTTCTTGTAGTAACTGGGGTCGGAGTAATAGCGCCTCGCATCCCAGGCCTTGGCGGCCTTTTCGTCGAAGGCCGGATTCGGGAACAGCCGCAGGCCCACGATCCCGGTGCCATAGCCGTACAAGGACCCGGCAGGCAGATCCTTCGTGCCCCGCGCTCCGAGCTTGACGCCCGGGTACTTGGTCTCGTTTTCGAACGGGTCGGGAGGACAATCGGCGCGGCGCTTGTCGAGCCACAGGTTGTGGCGGTTCGGGTCCGGCCCCTTGGCCTCCTCGAAGCAGGGCTCGTTGACCAGGCCGAGATACTTCCACCGGTTGTGGCGGCCGTACTGCGGGAGCTTCGAGCCCTCCGGGTAGCGGTAGGAGGAAACCGTCTTCAGAAGATCGAAGTTCCCCACGCTCTTTTCCGCGAGGACGTCCCACAGGTGGTCGTTCCCTGCGGTCCACACGACCCAGTTGTTGCGTCCGACGACCTGGGAAGGCGTCAGGGGCAAGCCGCCGTCCATGTCGTGGTAGTAGTCCTCGTCCGCGGCGGGGAGCGACGCGGCGTCGCGGCCGGCCAGGCGCGCCTCGTCCAGGACGACGCCCTGCGTGGCTGGCGGCCATTTTTTTCCCTCATTGCGCGAGCAGCCTGGAACGGCTAGGAAGCAGAAGAGGAACAACAAGCCCAATCGGTTTGAACGGCACATTCGCGACGCTCCTTCCTTGGCGCGGTCGAAGCCGCAACCCTTCGCAGACTGCTAATTGATGAGATAGGGATTATAACCTTCCGCGCCTCCAACTGCAAGATGTGCAAGCAGTACGGAAATACACGCCTACGGAAATAAACCTCTATTGCTACTCTTCAATGTCTATCCGTAGGACCGGAGCACTTGGACGGCGCGCGCTGACCGCGCCCACTATGACGGCACCGCCGGCCGGGTGCGATACGCCTATAGAAAAAGAGAGTCATTTACCTTGACAGCTCCCCCGCTGCGCGATAGGCTTTAATCAGAGGTTAACAGACACCCGTGCTGGCTTTGCGGCGAGTCCATGCCTTGGGCGAGGCGGGTTCGGGTGCGATCTGGCCCCCCCCTTTTCCGGGATGAATTTGTGTCTGGTCTAAAGGAGAAACGATGAAGAGACACGGCGTTCTCGCCTCTCTGTTCCTGGTCCTCCTTTGGATCGGCTGCACGCAGGCGCCGGTCGCCCCGAGCTGGAAGTACAGCCACTTCAAAGAGGTCGGCTTCGATCCGTTCCCCGGCATGGACTTTCAGGGGCGCGACGTGAAGCTGAGCGACGCCGACATCAAGGGTCGCGTGATCTGGAATCTCTGGTCGGGCGACAACGCCTCGTTCTGGGACTGGCTCTCGAACCACGGCTTCGGCACCGCCGACCTGCTCAAGATCGTCGACTCGCCCAGGGACCAGCGCTTCCAGACCTACGGCCTCTTCAACCAGCCCGGCTTCGCGCGTCCGGAGCAACCCGACCAATACGGCCTTTACATCGACATGCCGCGGGATGCCAAGTACGATCTCGACAGCAAGCTCGACACCTACACGTACGGACGCTCCAGCGGCATCATGGGCCTCCGCGTCTTCCCGAACCCGAAGTTCGACGCCGCGGCGAAGGCGAAATGGGACCCGAAGCTCTACCGAACGGATCCCAAGTACTACACGGACCAAAAGCTCGTCCGCCCGTACGTCGTCGGCATGGCCTGCTCGTTCTGCCACGTCGGCGCCGATCCGACGAACCCTCCGGCCAACCCGAACGAGCCGGAGTACGGCAATCTGAACGACTACGTCGGCCAGCACTTCTTCAAGGTGTGGGAGGTCTTCGGCCACAGCCTGCCCGAGAACAACTTCGTCTGGCAACTGCTCCGCAGCAACCCGGAGGGCACGCTGGACACCGCCTTCATCGCCACCGACTACCTCAACAACCCCGGCACGATGAATGGTGTCTTCAACGTCACTGGCCGGATGCAGGTGGCGGTGCCGGAGCATGTCACCGGCGGCGCGCTCGCGCTGCGCAACGTTCACGATCCGCAACTCACGCCGCGCGTCTTGAAGGAAGGGGCGGACTCGGTCGGCTTCGAGGCTGCGTTGAGCCGCGTGTATCTCAACATCGGCGAGTACTGGGAGGAATGGCTCCAGCACTTCAACCCGCTCGTCGGCATCAAGGAGCAGTCGCCCATCCGGGTGAAGGACGCGCAGAAACTCTCGCCGCATTGGAACTGGAGCGAGCAGCACTCGCCGGCCCTCGCCCAGTACTTCATCGACGTCGCCCATCCGCTGAAGCTCGCCAACGCGCCGGGCGGCAAGAAATACCTGACCGACGACGAGAGGGTGCTCAACAAGGGCAGGCTCATCTTCGCCCAGAACTGCGCCCGCTGCCATTCGAGCAAGCAGCCGCCGCCGCCGATCCAGCCCAACTCGCCGGAAGGAAAGACGTGGTTCGAGCAGGAGGTGATGAAGCCCGACTTCCTCGACAACAACTTCCTGAGCGCCGAGATCCGGGTCCCGGTCACCGAGGTCAAGACCAACGCGACCCGAGCCGTGGCGGCGAACGCGCTGCGCGATCACGTCTGGGACAACTTCTCGTCGGAGACCTACAAGACCCTGCCCAAGGTCGGCTCGATCCAGGTGTGGGACCCGTTCACGGGGAAGGACAAGCCGTGGCAGGTCCCAGGCAATGGCCGCGGCTACTACCGGCCGCCCTCGCTCGTCGCCATTTGGGCCACCGCGCCCTTCCTCCACAACAACGCGCTCGGCAAGCCTGTGCACGCGGTCGACGTCGATTCGCGGATGGAGGCGTTCAACGACGCGGTCGAGAAGATGTTCTGGAGCGAGAAGCGCCTCGGCGCGGGTTCGATCTGGCGGACGAGCGTGGAGAGCTCGATCCAGATCCCGAAGTCGTACGCGCCGTGGCTGGACAAGCTGGCCGATGCCGACGGGTTCATCCACATCGGACCGATCCCCCAGGGAACCCCGATCAACCTCATCGCCAACACCAACCTCGAGCTCAAAGGATGGGGCAAGAAGGCGGACCTTCTCCGCCTGCTGGTCCGCACTTTGAGCGCGCTCAAGGACGTCAAGAAAGAGGGCCTGACCGGCGACGCGGCGACCCAGCGCCTCCTGACGCTCGTCCCCGACTTCTACAAGCTCAACTCGTGCCCCGACTTCATCGAGGACGAGGGCCACTACTTCGCGACACCTCTGCCTGACCTCGACAAACGCGCATTGATCGAGTTCATGAAGACTTTCTAGAGGGAACCAGGAGATGCCGAACGATCCGCAGAACCCCGACTTTGACTACATCGTCGTCGGCTCCGGCGCCGGCGGTGGCCCGGTGGCCTGCAACCTCGCCAAGGCCGGCTACAAGGTCGGCCTGATCGAGGCGGGGCAGGCACCCGACACGACCTCCTATCCGGTCCCGGTCTTCCACACCTATGCGAGCGAAGACCCGGAGATGTCGTGGGACTTCTTCGTCGACCACTACAGCCAGGACCCGGAGCGCGACACGAAGTACCGCGCCGACAAGGACGGGATCTTCTATCCCCGCGCCGGGACGCTCGGCGGCTGCACGGCCCACAATGCCATGATCACCATCTACGGTCATGGCAGCGACTGGGACCATATCGCGCAGCTCACCGGCGATCCGTCGTGGGCGTCGGACAAGATGCGCTCCTACTTCGAGCGCCTCGAGCGCTGCGGTTACCTCCCGAAGCCCGGCGCCGGCCAGCCGAACCCGGCGCGTCACGGGTGGGACGGCTGGCTGACCACCACCGGCCCCGACATTTCGCTCGTCTTCGGCGACAAGGCGCTGCTCCAGACCGTCCTCGACGCGGTGATCGGAGCGTGGAAGGAAGGGATCAGCGGGCCGCTGCCCCAAATCGTGCCCCAGGACCCGAACGACTGGCGGACGCCGGAATTCGAAGGGATTTGCTTCGCGCCCTTGGCGACCCTCAGCGGCCGCCGGATGAGCACGCGCGAGCTGATCGACGCCACCCGCGCCGCGCTGCCCCAGCAACTCGTCATCCGAATGAGCAGCTTGGCGACCAAGATCCTCTTCGACGCCAACAAACGCGCCATCGGAGTCGAGTGCTGGGAAGGGCAGCACCTCTACCGGGCCGATCCGCAGGCGGTCGAGGCCCCGCAGGCCGGGGTGGACTACGAGGTCAAACGGTACTACTGCTCGCGGGAGGTCATCCTCGCCGGCGGCGCGTTCAACTCGCCACAGCTCCTCATGCTCTCCGGCATCGGTCCAGCGGCCCACCTCCAGCAGCTCGGCATCCCCTGCCTCGTCGACCGGCCTGGGGTCGGGACGAACCTCCAGGACCGCTACGAGATCGGCGTCGTCACGGAGATGAAGCAGGACTGGAAGGTGCTCGCCGGCGCGACGTTCGCTCCGCCGCTGCCCAACCAGCCGGGCGATCCCTGCTACGTCGACTGGCAGAACGGCAAGGGCGTCTACACGACCGGTGGCGCCGTCCTCGGCATCATCAAGAAGTCGGCGCCGGAGCGCCCCGATCCCGATCTCTTCATCTTCGCCCTCCCCGGCAAGTTCTACGGCTACTTCCCCGGCTACTCGCAGGAGGTGGAGCGGACGAAGAACTTCCTCACCTGGGCGATCCTCAAGGCGCACACCAACAACACCGCCGGCTACGTCCGGCTGCGCTCGGCCAGCCCGCTCGACCGTCCGGAGATCAACTTCAAGTATTTCGACGAGGGGAACGACGCGCAGGGGACCGACGCCGAGTCGGTGGCGCAGGGAGTCGAGTTCGTGCGGCGGATCTCGCAAAAGAACTCGGCAATCAAGCAGGAGACGATCCCCGGGCCGGCTGTGGCCTCTCACGACCAGGTCCTCGAGTTCGTCAAGAACAACGCCTGGGGACACCACGCGTCGTGCACCAACCCGATGGGCAAGGCCAGCGATCCGAATGCCGTCGTCGACAGTAACTTCCGCGTCATCGGGACCCAGAACCTGCGCATCGTGGATGCCTCGATCTTCCCACGCATCCCCGGCTTCTTCATGGTTACGCCGATTTACATGATCGCGGAGAAGGCGAGTGACGTGATCCTCGCCGATGCGAAAAAATGAGGGTAACCATGCGACGACTGACGACCCTGGCTCTGGCGGGATGCCTTCTCGCGGCGGCCGTTCCGCTCCACGCCGCGGACCACAACGATCCGAACTCCGTCAACTCGATCTTCTCCGATGTGCCGGTGAGCGCCGCCGATCTCTATGACATGTTCGGCTGGCCGTCCGACGACAAGAGCCACGGCGAGAACGTCGTCCTGGCGCTGACCTTCGCCTCGGTGCCGCACGCCGGGGTGCTCGATACGGACATGCTCTACCGCATCCGCATCAAGCCCGATCCGCGGGTCGCGCACAATGAGGTCGTCGATCTGGTCAGCTTCCTGAAGTTCGCCGACGCCGTCGCCAAGAGGTACATCACGGTGAATCCGGAGGAGATCCGCGTCACGGTGAACGAGGCGCAGCAGGCGAAGGTGAGCTTCATCGGCTTTGCCGGCGGCAGCTTCTCGCAGACCATCGCGACCAATCAGGCAGTCACGGTCACGGCGCCGGACGGGAGCGCAATCAAGCTCTACGTCGGCGGCAGAGACGACGCTTTCTTCAACGACCTGCCGGGTTTCTTCCGCTCGATCAACTACGCGCCGCAGTTCTACCATGTGCCGCTGGCGATGGCGGACAAGCGCGAGCTCAAGATCCCCAAGACGCTCCTCGAGCTCGAAGGCAACACCCTTTTCAACTACGACCCCGCCAATCCGCAGCTCGGAAGCGGCGTCAAGAAAGACCTGCCGCCCGGTCCGTACACCTGGAGCGGTAACCAGTTCCACAAGGACGCCAGCGGCAACTACCGCTTCGTCTACAGCGGCAAGGACGCGCAAGCGGGCAAGAACGTGAACGCCGTCATCGTCGAGGCTCCGCTCATCTATCTCACGAAAAACCCGAAGCGCGACCGCATCGTCAACTCCTGGGGCGAGAGCTGGGTGCTCAAAGCGTCGAGCAAGATCGAGACGATCCCCGACAACCCGTCGCGATCGATCTTCGGCCGCATCGCGGCCTGGTTCCACCGGCTTTTCCACCGTCCGGACGACATGAGCCGCGAGCTCGGCAACTACAAGCTCGTCGACACCGACGGCGTGCCGTTCGCCGACGCCGCGCTGAGCGAGCGCGAGGACAACCGCCAGCTCGGCGCCAACAACCTCAAGCTGGCTCGCCACTTCGTCATGCGGCTCGGCCACCTCGGCTGGGGTTTCGGTCCGTCGATCAGCGCCCTCGGGCTGGGCACCTGCTTCGATCACGGCAACTCGCCGGTCTCGGTCTACAAGACCTACGCCCTCGCCACCGAGGCGTTCCCGCGCGCCAAGAAGTGTCTCTTCCAGCAGCTCAACATGCCCGACAACTCGTGGAACAAGAGCGGCATCGACATTCCGCTCAAGCGGCCGTTCGAGATCTTCAACCCGAACGTCGAGGCCATCGACATGGATACGAACGGGACTTGGCCGTTCGGCCGCCGGCTGGAGGATCAGGTGGCGACGCGCTTCCTCTCGGTCTTCCTCGACCACAAGGCGGGTTGCGGCGGCAAGCCGTGCAACGTCGAGACCCTGAGCGATCAGGCACTGTGGGACAAGGCGCCGATCGAACCCAAGACGCCGCCCAACCCGCTGCACAACGACAAGCCGTTCCTCGATCAATTCCCCTACCTCGCGAGCCCATGGTGAGCCGATGCGTACGTTGAAGATCCTGCTGCTCGTCCTCGTCGCCTTCGTGGTGATCGGTTTCATGCCGATCTTCCGGCCCGCGGCCACGCCGAGCGATTACGACCGTGAGCTCGCGAAGATCGAGAGCGACCTCGCCGCGCCCCCCAAGGCGGGCAGCCAACCCGCCGACCGGGCCCTCCGGCATGCGGGGCTGGTGTATCGCCGCGCCTCGCTCACCGGCGACTTTGCGCAGTTCCACGAGGCGGAGAAGGCGATCGACGAGGCGTTCGCGGTCGTCGGCCCGACCGAGGACCTCGTCCTGCTCCGCGCGCAATTCAACTTCAAGCTGCATCGATTGAAGAGCACGGAGGCCGATGTCCGCGCGCTCGCGGAGCTCGGCGAAAGCTCCGGCCTCAAGGCGCTCGCGGCCGATCTCGCCCTGCAGGAGGGGCGCTACGAGGAGGCGCGGCGCGGCTATGCGAGCGCGCTGCAGGTCAATCCGGCGTCGTGGGACAACCTCGCCCGCCTCGCGTATCTGCAATCGAAGACCGGCGACTATGCCGGCGCGGAAAAATCGTACGCCAAGGCGCAGGAGGAGATCTCGGCCAAGGAGATGCGCTCCTACGCCTGGGTCGAGCTGCAGAAAGGCATTCTCGATCTCGAGCGCAAGCGCTACGACTCGGCGCTCGCGCACTACCGCAAGGCCGACCACGCGTACTCGGGCTACTGGCTGATCGAAGAGCACATCGCCGAGGTCTTGAATTTGATCGGTCAGACGAACGATTCAATCGCCCTCTACGAAAAGATCATCCGCACGACGCACAATCCCGAGTACCTGAACGCCCTCGGCCGCATCCGCGAGCGCAGCGACCCCGCCGCGGCGCGGCAGCTCTACGCCGAGGCCGACCGGCGGAACGAACAGCGTTTCGCCCTCTATCCGGAAGCCGCCATAGGCCACCTCATCCGCGACACCCTCCTCCGCCAAGCTCCCCGGCCCGACCTCCTGGAGCTGGCCCAAAGGAACTATGACCTCCGCCCGAACGGCGAGTCGAAGCTCCTGCTGGCGCGCGCCTACCTCAAATCCGAGCGCCGTGCCGAGGCGAAGAAGCTCCTCGACGAGATCGCGTCGACGCCCTGGACCACCCCGGAGCTCGTCGACGTGCGGCGGCAAGTCAGCGGTTGAGGGGAAGGCGGACCGCTCCGCGAGCTACTTCAACACCGCGTCCACCGCACCTCCCGGCGTCACCGTCGCCGTGCCGGTGAAGGTGCGGCCGTCCGCGGCCTTGGCGGTCACCTGCCAGGTTCCGGCCGGAATGCGGCTGAAGCTCTGTGTGCCGCGGTAGAGATCGAACTGGCTGGTGACCTGTCCGCTGAAATCGAAAGCCCGGTAAGCGCCGCCGGGCCCGGTGAGGCTCACGGTGGAGGTGGTGTCCTCCTGGGTCAAAGCGGGCACTTTCACGTGCACGACGCCGGCCGGGGCCAGCAGGATGCGCACGACCGGACCCGGCGCGGTCGCTGCGACGCTGCCCGGCGCGGCGAAGTCGGAATCCACGAAGATCTGCCAGCTTCCCGGCGGAACGTTGCTCAGCCGCACCCGGCCGTTCTCTCCCACCGGATAAAAGCCTGCGGCCACCGTCTTGCCGGCGGGGTCGAGCACGCCGGCCCGGATGCGTTCCGGCGCCTGTCCCGAGGGCAGAACCACCTCCAGCGTCAGCCCCTCGGTGGAGGAGAGCGGGATCTCGAGATCGCTCGCGTCCGCACCGTCCACGCGCACGTCCTTCACGGCCGGCGAATAGCCTTCGTGGCTCACCCGCAGCTTCCAGGCGCCGTCGGCCACTTCGGCCAGGCGGAAGGCGCCGCGCGAGTCGGTTTCGGCGGAGCTCTGAGGGAAATCGTCCTTGCTGTCCGCCGGCTCCAGGCTCAGCTTGGCGCCGGCCACCGGCGTCGAGTCCGCAGCGTCGATCACTCGTCCGGCGAGGCTCGCCGTGTGCAGGTCCACCCGCACCTCGCGATCACCGGAGATCTCCAACGTCTCCTTGTGGAGTGCCCCGCCCGCCGTGCGTACCGCGAGCTCGTAGGTGCCGGCGTCGAGGCCGCCGAACTGGAAGGCTCCCTGGTGGTCGGAGCTCGCGTCGTGGCTGGAGAACGTATCTTTGCGCGTCAGCTCCAGGCCGGCGCCGGCGAGCGGAGCGCCATTGCGCAGCACGACGCCGCTGAGCGTAAAACCCTTTCCAAACTCGAGATCGACTTTCGCTTCCGCCATGCCGGGCTCCAAGGTCACCCGGCCTTCGGCGTGCAGCGGTGTGTCCGGCACGGAGGCGCTCACCAGGTAGTTGCCCGGCGGCACGTTGAGGATGCGGTAGATGCCGTCGGCATCCAACTGGCCGGGCCTCCCGCCATTGGCGACGACGAGGACCCGCGACAGTTGGCTGAAATCCACTCCCGTGATCTTGCCGGTGAGCGAGCCGCCGGCCGCGAGCTTGATCTCCAGTCCGCTCACCGAGGCGCTGGACACCGTCACCGTGTCGCCCTGGGGATTGGCCGCGTATCCGGCTTTGCGGGCGGTGAGGCGGAAGGTTCCCGTCTGGACGCCGTCGAAGTGAAACGCGCCGTCGGGGCCGCTCAGGGCGCTCAATACGTCGGCGAAGCTGCGGCCGGCTATCAGCAGGAGCTGCGCGCTCACCACCGGGTTGCCCGCCTCGTCCACCACCCGGCCCGACACCGCGAACCCGCTCTCCAGGGTGAAGTCGGCGGTGGTGTCGCCTTCCTTCACCTCCAGATCGCGCACACCCCGGCGATAGCCCTCGGCCCGGGCCTCCAGGGTCCGTGGGCCGGGAGACACGCCGTCGAGAACGTAGCGGCCGTCGCCGTCGGTCTGGGCAGAGAGGTCCGGGAAGGCGAAACCGGCGGCGGAATCGGCGCTCACCACACTCACCTCGGCGCCCGGAACCGGCCGGCCGTCGGGCGAGACGACGCGCCCCTCCACGGAGGAGGCAACGGGGAGGACGAGCTCGACTCCCGCCAGCTCCTGGCCGGGCTTCGTCTCCAGCCCCTTGAGCTCCGCGGCTTGGTGGCGTACCGCCTCGGCCCTCACCTCCACGGTTCCGGGGGCCACGCCGGAGAAGGAGAAGCCACCGTCCTCGTCGGTCACCCCCGGCTTCCAGTTGGCGGGGCGCATCATCGACCGGCCTCCGAAGCTCATCGAGATCATTTCGTTCAAGGTCACGCGGGCTCCGGAAATGCCCTTGCCGTCCTTACCCAGCACCCGGCCCGAGACGCTGGAGGTGGGCTGCAGCACGATGCGCACCGGTTCCGCCGTGGGCACCACCACACCCTGGGCGGCCCCCGGCCCATAGCACGTATGGATGACGGCGAGATCGAGCGACTCGCCCGGAGCGCGGTCCTCCAACCGGAACGCGCCGTCGGCGGCGGTGATGGCATCGGCGGGCTTCGCGTCGCGCGATAGAAGGCGGAACGGCATCCCCTGCGAAGTGCGGGAGGTGGCTCGAACCTCGGCGCCCTCGACGGGTTTGCCCTCCGAATCGACCACCCGTCCTTCCAGGACGGTGCCGGGCGAGAGCACCACCGTCCCGAGGTCGGAGGCACCTTTGCCTTCGGGCACCGCGAGGCCAGGCACGGTGAGCGGCGCGAAGCCCTTCGCATTCACGATCAGGTCGAAGCTGCCGGGAGAAAGATGACTCACGGCGAAGTGGCCCGTCGCGTCGCTCGTGGCCTCGAAACGGTCCGTCGTACCGTTGAGGGCCTCCCGGATCTGAGCTCCCCTATCGTTGCCGGTCCGGGGGCGAAGCCTCACCCGGGCTCCGGGGACGGCCGCGTGGTTGCCGTCGAGAATCATGCCGAAGGCCTCCCGGCCGGCCCGCATCACGATGCGCAGCTCCGGCGCCGGCTGGCCGTCCTCGCGGGCCGGGAGGTCCGTCTGCGACGGGGCGAAGCCCGGCAGCTCGATGCGTACACCGTAGGGGACACCCGCCGCCAGATTGGCGAGACGGAATCGCCCGCCGGGACCGCTGCGGGTGAAGCCGCCGCTGCGGTAGAGGCCGAAATCCATGGACATCGACATTTTTCCCGGTAACAGAGTGGCGGTGAGACCCGCCCCCTGCAAGCCGCGGCCCGCTTCGTCCAACACCATGCCGGAGACGGCGAGGCGCGGCTTGAGCGCCAGGCTGGGCGACCGGTGATTGCCGCCCACTTCCGTCCGGTCCTCGAAGAAACCGGTGGCGGCGGCCTCCAGGCCCGTCACCTCGGGCCCCGCGAGAATCCGGAAGGTGCCGTCGGCCGCCGTCCGCACGGCGGAGCCGGTATCGCCGGAGAGCCACGCCACGGCCCCGGCGAGGGGGCGGCCGTCGCGGGCGGAGACGACCTTGCCGGTGAGAGTGACCGCCGCCGGCAGGGTTGCCACGTCGGGCATCTCCTGAACCTTGGGCGCGGCGGGATCGGGCTTCGCGGCAGGCTTCAACCGATAGTCGAGGGACCGGCCGTCCGCCACCGCCAGCCGCAGCCCGGCACCGCCTGCATCGGGGAGGACGAGGTCGACGGTGCCGGTCCCGGAGGTTTTCCCCACGACCCAGTCGTCCTGCCAGACCATGACGTCCGGCACGCTCTTGCCTTTGGCGTCCCGCACCTGAAGATGGCGGGCCTTTCCGGCGGCGAGGCGGAAGGCGATCGTCGCACCGCGAACACTCTTGCGCTCGGCCGCGGGAAAGCCGGCGATCCCCACTTTCACGGCGAGGTTCTCCTCGGAGGCCCGGGGCAAGGTTGCCGTACCGTCCGCGCCCGTCGTGGCGAGGCGGAGCGGAACGGACCAGGCTCCTCCGAAGTTCGCCCCACGCCGCGCGTCCGCCAACCGCACCCGGGCGCCGGCAGCCGGCTTGCCCGTGGGATCGGTCACCGTCACCTTGATCCCGGCGTCGGCGAGTAGCTTCGCGTCGTCCAACTCGGTCTCATCGACCAATGGAACCAGCCACATTTCGAGCGGCACAAAACCGCGGGCTTCGATCCGCACCCGCCACATCCCGGCGTCCGGCGCGGCGATCTGGAAGGCGCCCGAGGAGTCCGTCGTCGCGGTGACGGCAGGCTCGAGATGGATCTTGCCGGCCAACTCCAGCTTGGCGCTCTCCACCGCCGTGGGGACGGGAATGAGGAGAACCTTGACGCCTGCCGCCGCCTTGCCGCCGGGATCGACGACCCGGCCGGAAATCGGGATCTTCGCGGCGTGGAGAGGGGAGGAGAGGAGGACGGTGAGGAGAAGCGGGGCCAAGGCTCTCTGCACGATGAGATCTCCTTGAAGAGGCTCTTATAATGATATCAGGGCCTGGAGCCCGGGAGATCCTGAGCCCGTAGGGCAGCATTCTTTGTAGCCCCGGGTGGAAACCGGCGGAGCCGTTGTGAACCCGGGGTTGCGGAGGACCCGCCGATTGGAGGTCCTGTGAACCCGGGGTTGTCGCGTCAACTTGAGGACCAAAACAGCGCTTCGAGCGTCGCCGTGATCCGGCGGTTAATCAGGTGGCAGGTCCAGTTCGGTGGCTCCGATCCGGTTGGTCGCCCTGGATTTGACCTCTTCGTAAGAGAAGCGGAGGCCGGAAAGCGGATGGTCCTTGAGATCGCGCGCTACCAGCAGAATCCGCGTCCCGTTTGCCGCTGCCAAAGTCGCCGTCAACAGCAAGCCGAGGATTGCAAGAATTTGTCGTCTCATCGTTTCTCCAAGACGATCGAGCAACTGTCGCGGCCTGCGTAGCAGAGATCCCTTCCCGGTGCCGATCCCGCGAGCTCGGAGCGCAGCCAAACTCGCGCCTCTCGCGGCACGGAGAGCTTCAGCGCAAAACGGCCCTCCCCGTCTGTGATCGCCGGCTCTCCTGGCCCGCCGTCATCTCGGGAGACTCGAACGCCCGACAGGGTTCGTTCGTGTTGGTCGACCACTCGGCCTCGGAGCCAGGTCTCGGGCGTCTTCAGGCGGATCTCAACCCGCGGATTCGTATCCTTGCCCAGGCGCAACTCGACGTGGTTCCCTTCCCATGCCTCATGCGCCGCCCAAAGCGCGATCAGGCCGTCAGATGGGACTTTGGCCGCCGGGATCTGGACCTCCCACCATCCATCCGGAAGCAGGTGAGGCTCGTTGCCTGCCGAAGTACGAATCGTGGACCCGCTGACAGGCTGGCCCTGCGGGTCCAGAACCTGGACGCGGACGGCGTAGATCATCGGCTTTGGAGACACGGGCCACTGCCAGGTGGCGATCGTCGCCACGATTCCCAGGAGCCCGAGCGCGATCCCCAGGTTCCACCAGATCCTCCTGGGCTTCTTGCGCAAAGGGCCTGGCGAACCGGCTCCGGCAGTCCTTCGCCCGCCGCCCGCAACTGCGTGCTCGCTTTTCTTGCTTGACGCGACGGCTACCGTCTCCATTCCCTCCGGCTTCTTGCCGGTGATGCCCCAGATGAGCCGAGCGAGGCCGTCCTCAGTGAGCCCTTCGCGCAGGTCCACCCAGGCGAAGGCTTCCAGGAAGAGGTTGAGCTGCGGGGAGTCCGGACAGTCGGGCAGCAAGACCGGAATGACGGGAACCTGCTCGTGCCTCGATCGTGCGATGAAGGCCCGCATCTCCGGCGCCTGCCAAGCTCCCAGGCCGCCCAATCCCACGAAGACCGCCACCGCTCGCGACTCTTGAACTCCTTCCTCGATCCCCTCCTGCCACGGGAAGCCCGGCCGCAGCTCCCATTTGTCCAGCCAGACGCTCAGCCCTTCGCCTCGGAGACGGGCGCCGATCTCCTGCACCAGCGGCTTGTCCCGGGTGTTGTGGCTCAGGAAGACGTCGAACTCGGCTGGCATCAGCTGGCCCTCTCGTGTGCAGGTGTTGACGTGTAAGTCTACCTCCCCGAGAGGTGTCCGCCCATTGGTAGGATCCAGCCGCGTCGATGTGCGAACGATCCGCGCCGATCTCCGGACCGGCTGGGCCGATTCCCGGATGACCTGGATCGAGCTCCAGGAGGTCCAGAGCAAGATCCGAAACCCTCGGAGCGAGGTCCGAACCCTCCGGAGCTTGCTCCAGACTGTCCGGATCTCGGCGCGGACCCTCCGGATCTCGGCGCGGACGACTCGGAGATCGGCACGGACGATCCAGAGCTCGGCACGGACCCTCTGGAGCTTGCTCCGAACCGTCCGGAGATCGGCGCGGACGACTGGCGCCGTTTTCAATTCTGTAAACGGCTAGACTTGGCCCATGGCCGCCGATCCGCGAGCGATTTCGAGAGGGACAGGCGCGGCCTGGATGACGCTTCCGTTCGCCGCCGCCCTGGTCACCCTCCTGGCGCGTCTCGCCGGGGCCAACGCCACCACGGCCGGCTTCGCCTATCTGCTGCTCGTCCTGGGCCTCGCCACTTGGGGCGGCGGGGCGGTGGGGGCCGCCGCTTCGGTGGTGGCCATGGGGTGCTTCAACTTCTTTTTCCTCCCGCCCTTTGGCACGCTGACCATTCAGGACCCGGCGAACTGGGCGGCCCTCGTCACCTTCCTCATCGCCTCGACGGTGGCCAGCCGGCTGGTGGCCACGGCCCACCGGCGGGCGGAGGAGGCCCAGAGCCGCCAGCGCGAGGTCGAGATCCTCTATGAGCTCTGCTTCAGCCTGTTCGCCGCCAGTCAGCGGCCGGGCATCCTGGGCGAGGCTGCGGCGCGAACGCTTCGGGCCATCGGTGCCGAGTCCGGCGGCCTCTATCTGGCCGGCGAGGAAGCACCGGCGAGCACTTTCGGGCCTGAGCCGCTGCCGGTCGACCGGGATCTCCTGCAACGGGCGCTGGAGACGCAGGAGATCGCCGCGGCCGGCGGCACGGTCTTCCTTCCCCTCCACGTTGGAGGCAAGGCCAACGGGGTTCTCGTGGCGCGAGGGTCAGTGGCTCCGCGGGCGGTGCTGGAGTCCGCCGGCCGCCTCCTCGCTCTCGCCATCGAGCGCGAGCGCCTGCTCGGCGAGGCGGCTCACCTGGAGGCGGTGCGGGAAAGCGATACCCTGAAGACGTCGCTTTTGCGGGCCGTCTCCCACGATCTGCGCACGCCGCTCACCGCCATGCGGCTGGAAATCGAGAGTCTGGAAGGCCGTCTTGCGGGCCAGCCGGAGGCCCTCGCCAGCCTCGGCGGACTGTCACTGGAGCAGGGGCGCCTCGCGCGCCGCATCGACAATCTGCTCTCCCTGGCGCGTCTGGAGGGCGGGGTGGCCCGCCCCCATCCCGAGCCCGTGCCGCCGTCGTCCCTCTTCCGCGCCGCCCGGGAGAGCCTATCGCTCATCCTGGCCGACCGATCTGTCGAGATCCGGGTCGAGCCGCACTGTCCGGACGTCTGGGTCGATCCGTCGCTGGTTCTGGAGACGCTGGTCAATCTGCTGGAGAACGCGGCGCGCGCGACATCTTCGGCACAGCCGCTGGAGCTTGCCGCCAGCCCCGATCCGGGGATCCGGGACAAGGTCCGCCTGGAAGTGCTGGATCGCGGCCCCGGCCTCCCGCCGGGAGTGAAGAGGATGCTTCAAGGGACGCGCGATCTGCGGCGGACCGAGGACGACGCGGCGGGCGACAGCGCCGCGGGAGGGCTCGGGCTTCGCATCGCCCGCGGCCTCGCCGACGCCAACGGCGGCGTCCTGACGCTCCTCGACCGGCCCGGAGGGGGTACCATCGCCAGGTTGATCCTGCCGGCGGCTCCGGAGCCGGAGGAGGTGGAGTCGTGAGCAAGGATTCACCGTTACAATCGGACGAAATGCATAGAGAGACCACCACGAACTGCCTGGTCTGCCGGCAAGGTCAGACCCGCACCGGCCAAGCGACTGTGGTGCTCCAGCGTGGTGAGACATTCGTTATTTTCAAGGACGTTCCCGCTGATGTGTGCGAAAACTGCGGAGAAGAGTATTTTTCGGATCGAATTGCCGGAGACCTTCTTAAGCGAGCAGAAAAAGCCATCCGAAATGGCGCTGAAGTCGAGATCCTCCGATTCGCCGCATAGGTGAGACATGACCCGCGCAACCCCATTGGTGCTGGTCGTCGACGACGATCCTTCGATTCGCCAGACCTTGAGCCGCGAGTTGGAGGCCGCCGGCTACGACACGATCTCTGCCGCTGACGGCATGGAGGGGAAGGCGAAATTCGAGGCGAGCCGGCCGGACCTGGTGATTACCGACCTCGCCATGCCGCGGGCGGATGGTATCGCCGTGATCACCGCCGTGCGCCGCATCGACCGCACGCCGGTGATCGTCCTCTCGGTGCGCGGCGAGGAGGAGGACAAGGTGCGCGCCCTTGACCGCGGAGCGGACGACTACATCACCAAGCCCTTCTCGTTGCGCGAGCTGCTGGCCCGCGTCCGCACGCAGATCCGGCGCGCCGAGGCCGGGCCCGTGGCGGAGGTGCTCCGCTTCCCGGGCCTCGAGATCGACCGCGCCCGCCGCACCGTCGTCCGCGACGGTCAGGACGTGCGCCTCACCCCCACCGAGCTCGCCATCCTCGAATTGCTGGCGGGCCACGCCGGCCGGCCGGTCACCCTGCGCCAGATCATCGCCAAAGTCTGGAAAGGCGCCCCGGCCACCACGGTAGACACCGTGCGAGTCCATGTCGGCTCGCTGCGCCGCAAGCTGGAGCCGGATGCCGCAAACCCCCGCTATATTGGAACGGAACCGTGGGTGGGATACCGGTTTCTGGCGGAGTTGGTGGAGTAAAAGCCGTTCTGGAGGGGCGTTAGGCCTGCCATGCGGCTCCTCTCTCAAGTCGATCTTTAGCACTTCTTTAGGACTTCTTCCGGACTTCCTTGTCCGATGCGGCCGACACTGGCAGCATGGACGTGAACGCATCGATCCAACCCTCAGGCCTCGGGCTGCGCACAAAGCTAACCTTGGGATTTGTGTTGCTGCTCGCGATCTTGATCGCCGTGGGAGTGCAAAGCATCTCGTTGCTTGCCGACCTCGGCAGCTCGATCGACGTCATCCTGCGCGAGAACTACCGGAGCGTCATCGCCAGCGAGCAGATGAAGGAAGCCTTGGAGAGGATGGACAGCGGCGCTCTCTTCGCCCTGGCCGGAGAGCCGCAGCAGGGGCGCACGATCGCCGAGCAGAACCGCCCCCGCTTCGCCGCGGCCTTGAAGACGGAGCTCGGCAACATCACCCTGCCCGGCGAGGGGGAGCGGGCACAACGGCTGAGCCAGCTCTACACCGCCTACGTACCCGTGCTGGAGCGGGTGCTGGACCCGAATGTCGCCGTAGAGGAGAGGCGTGGCCTTTATTTCCGCCAGCTCTTCCCGCTCTTCCAGCAGATCAAGGGAACCGCCGACGAAGTCCTGAATCTCAACCAGCAGAACATGGTGGACGCCAATGATCGCGCCCGCAAGCTGGCGAAGGACGCCAGCCGCGAGATGGCCCTGCTGCTGCTCGCCGGCACCGCCGTCGCGGGCCTGGGCATCCTCTTCCTCTCTCGCGCCATTCTGGGGCCGCTGGAGCGGCTCACCGAGGCGGCCGGGGAAATCGAGAAGGGACATCTCGACGTCACCGTCCCGGTCACCTCACAGGACGAGCTGGGCGAGCTTGCGGCCGCCTTCAATTCCATGGCCGCCGGCCTGCGGGAGCTGCGGGAAACCGATCAGTCCCGGTTGCTGCGCGCCCGGCGGATCTCGCAGGCCGCCATCGATAAGCTTCCCGAGGCGGTGGCCGTAATTTCGGCGGACCGCAAAGTGGAGCTTGCCAACCAGGCTGCGTCCTCCCAACTCGCCCTCCGGCCGGGTGAGCCGCTCCCGGATCAGCACCGCGAGTGGCTCCTCCCGCTGCTCGCGCGGATCGAGTCCGGCCGAATGGCCAAGACGGGCGTGGAGACTTCCATCCGGCTCTCGATCGAAGACCGCGAGCGTTTCCTCCTGCCGCATGGCGCAGTCCTCGGCAGCGGTCAGGGCAGTCCCGAGGCCATGGTCCTGGTGCTCGAGGACGTCACGGACCGCCTCCGCGGCAGGGAGGTGAACGCCGTGCTGTTGGCCAACGCGGCACTCGACGTCGAAAGGGCGCTCGATCCTCTGCGCTCGGCCCTGAAAGCCGTGGACGACGAACAGCTCGGACCCTTGACCGTTCACCAGAAGCAGCGCCTGGCCGGTGCCCGCGCCGACGCCGAGCGCATCGCTGGGGTCGCCGCGAGTCTCCAGGCCATGTCCCGTATGGAAGAGAGCCGCCAGCAGCTCCATCTGGAGCCCATTCCGCCGGGCGATCTGGTCGCGGCCTCGGTGCGCGACCTCGCTGCCCGCTACGAGGAGAAGCAGGTGAAGCTGACGGCGGACGTGGACCCGGAAGCGCCCCGCGTGCTTGCCGATCGCGAGCGGGTCAAGCTGCTGCTGCCGGCCCTGTTGCGCAACGCCCTCGCTCACACACCGGCCGGCGGTGCGGTGACGGTGAAGGCCGAGCCCTGGGAAGGCCGTGCGCGCTTTACCGTGACCGACACCGGCAGCGGCGTGCCGGGGTTGTACCGCGAAGCCATCTTCGAGCCTCTCTACCAGGTGCCGGGAACCCAGGATCAGGGGACCGTCGGCCTCGGCCTCGCCGTCTCCCGGAACATCGTCCAGGCGCACGGCGGCGAGATCCATTGCGAAAGTGAGGAGGGCCGGGGAGCGACCTTCTGGTTCACGCTCCCGGCAGCGGCCGAGTGATGTCGAGACAAGAGCGCAGCTAGCATGGTCCAGTACGGCGTGTTCCTGCTGATCGTCGTCCTGCTAGTGAAACCGGTCGGCGCCTACCTCGCCCGGGTCTTCGCCGACGAGCGAACCTGGCTCGACCCCGTGATGCGTCCGCTCGAACGGGGCATCTACCGGCTCGCGCGCGTCGACGCCACGGCGGAGATGGACTGGAAGCTCTATGCCGGCTGCTTCCTCACATTCAGTCTCGGCGGGACGCTCCTGCTCTATGCGGTGCTCCGCGTCCAGCCCCTGTTCCACACCTTCGATCCCCTGTTCCGGCCTGCCCCCCTAACCCCCGACCTCGCGATGAACACCGCGATCAGCTTCGCGACCACCACGACCTGGCAGGCCTACGGCGGCGAGACGACGATGAGCTACTTGAGCCAGCTTGCGCTGACGTCGCAGAACTTCCTCGCTGGGGCGGCCGGGCTCGCCGTCGGCATCGCGTTCATCCGAGGCCTGGCGCGGGAGCGCACGCGGCTCCTCGGGAACTTCTGGGTCGACGTGACGCGGGCGACGCTGTGGGTCCTGCTGCCGCTCTCCGTCGTGATCGCCCTGCTCCTCGTCTGGCAGGGAGTTCCCACGAACTTTGCACCCTACGCGAAGATCGCTTTGGTTCAGCCGGCCGGGCCCACCGAGCAGATCATCGCCATGGGCCCGGTCGCCGCGCTCGAGCCCATCAAGAACCTCGGCACGAACGGCGGCGGCTTCTTCAATGTCAACGGCGCACACCCTTTCGAGAATCCGACCCCGCTCACCAATCTGCTCGAGATGCTGGCCATCGCGGTATTGCCGGCCTCTCTCACCTACACCTTCGGCCGGATGATCGGCCGGCCCCGGCAAGGCTGGATGCTCTTCTCGGTGATGCTCGTGCTGTTCATCGGCGGCCTCCTCGCGTGCCACTTCGCCGAGCAGCGCGGTCAGGTTCTGGGCGCCCAAGGCGTTGACTACGCCGCGAGCGCGCAGCAGGCCGGCGGCAATATGGAGGGCAAGGAGGCTCGATTCGGGATCGCCGGCTCGGTGCTCGCTGCCGTCGCCACCTCCAACGGCGCCACCGGCTCCTACAACTCGATGCACGACAGCTATACGCCGGTCGGCGGCATGGTGACCGTGGTGAACATGTTGCTCGGCGAGATCGTTTTCGGCGGGCTGGGGACGGGCCTCTACAGCCTGATTCTCATTGCGCTCGTGGGTCTCTTCGTCGCCGGTCTCATGATCGGACGGACACCGGAGTATCTGGGTAAGCAGGTCACGGTGGCGGAGATGAAGCTCATTGCCCTCTATTCCGTCATCGCGCCCTTGACGATTCTGCCGCTCACCGCGCTGGCGCTGGTGACCGACGCGGGCCTTGCCGGCCTCTCCACCAATCATGGCGCGCACGGGCTCAGCGAGATCCTCGTGGCGTTCACGACGTCGATGGCCAACAACGGGCAGAACTTCGCGGGCCTCAGCGCCAACAGCGCCTTCTACAACATCACCACCGCGGTGGCGATGATGGCGGGCCGCTTTGGGCTTGCAATTCCGGCACTGGCCCTGGCGGGCCTCTTCGCGCAGCAGGGGCGTAGGCCGGTGACGGACGGCACACTACCCACCGACACAGCGCTGTTCGCCGGGCTCACGATCGCGACCGCGTTGATCATCGGCGCCCTCAGCTACGTCCCCGCGCTGGCGCTTGGGCCGATCGCCGAGCATTTGGCCCTCCGGTAGAGCTTTCCTTTAGAAATTCTTTCGCCTTTCTTTCGGAACTCTTGCAGTCTCCCTCCGGACTTCTTTCGCCGTCCGGAGCGATGCTCTCTCTTGTGAGCAGCCCCGGGGAGTCCCGGTAACCCATGAAAGGTGATTGCAACCATGTCAACAGAAATCGTTGTGACCCGAAAGCACTTGTTTTGGGCGCTGGCCTTTATGCTGATGCTTGCCCTGGCGGTGGGCACCGCGCATGCCGCCGAGACGACCGAACCCGCCAAGCCAAAACCGGCGGAGCCGTATGCGTTCGCCGATTTCACCTGGCTCAACGGCAACAGCCGGACGTCGGAGTCGCCCATCGATACCAAGTACTTCACGGGCGAATTCCGCGCCGACACCAGCTTTATCTACGATTTCAACCATCCCAAGGACGACACCCTGGTTGGCAGCTCCGAAAGCGGACGGACCAGCGAGTTCCAGGTCCAGCAACTCGGCATCGGCGGGGATTTTCACTACGACAACGTCCGCGGCCGGTTGATGACGCAGTTCGGGCTATACTCGACGCAGACACCCCGCAACGACGCGAGCCCCGCGCGCGGCCAGTGGAACCTGGCCGACGCCTATCGCTATGTGTCGGAAGCTTACGGCGGCTATCACTGGGATGTATTGAACGGAGTCAACCTCGATGCAGGCATCTTTATGTCCTACGTCGGCCTGTTCAGCTATTATAACTTCGACAACTGGGCCTATCAGCCGTCGTACGTCTCCTCCAACACGCCTTGGTTCTTCAACGGCCTGCGGCTGCAGATCTTCGCCTCGGACAAACTGAAGATCGAGCCCTGGCTGATCAACGGCTGGCAGTCGTACGGTCGGTTCAACAGCAAGCCCGGCCTCGGATTGCAGATCCAGTGGCGCCCGACCGGCTCGCTCTCGATCATCTCCAACAACTACGGAGTGGGCACGGACACTTTGGGTCACGAGTCCCGCTCGCGCTGGCACACCGACGACAGCATCCAGGTCAAGTACTACGACCAACCATCGCGGTTCCTCGACAAGGCGGCGTTCTCGGTCACCGTAGACGTGGGCTGCGAGACCGGCGGCGGAGTGAGCTGTATGAACGGCACCAAGGACCGGCCGTCGCAGTACTTCCTCGGCTACATGGTCTACAACCGCTTTTGGTTCCACAAGGATCTTTTCGGTCTCACCGTCGGCGGTGGCCAGATCAACAACCCGGGGCGCTACCTCGTGCTCGTGCCGCCCATCAACGGCGCCACGGCGGCGTCCGGAACACCCTACTTCACGGCGAATCCCGGCGACCCGTACCGCGCCTGGGATGCTTCGATCACCTTCGATTACATGCCCAAGCAGTTCATCACGTTCCGTTGGGAATTCGATCATCGCGCGGCGAACGTGCCCTACTTTGCCGGGCCGGGCGGGGTCACCCCGCTGAACGGCAACTCGGGACCTGCCGGCTCCGTGGTCGAGGGCTTCACGCCGGACCTCCGTAAGGCGGAGAACCGGATCAACATGGCGCTACTGGTGAAATTCTGAGCGATAGACCAAGGAGGACGCCCCCATGGACTTCGTCTTCATCCTTCTGACCCTCGGCTTTTTCGCCCTTTCCTGGGGCTTCGTGCGTCTGTGCTCCGCTCTGGAACCGGCGGCGCAGGAGGAACGGAAATGAGCTGGCTCTACGTCCTCGGGCTCGTGGTGACGGTGCTGCTGACCGTCTACCTTTTCGTGGCCCTGCTGAAACCGGAGCGCTTCTAATGACTACCAACGGATTGCTGCAAATCGCTCTTTTCGTCGTGATCCTGGTGGCGCTCGCCAAGCCGCTCGGCGCCTACATGGCAAAGGTGTACGAGGGGAAGCCGTTCGGGCTCGACCGCATCCTCGGTCCCTTCGAGCGGCTGATCTACCGGCTGACCGGCGTGCGGCCCGAGGAGGAGATGGAGTGGAAGACCTACGCCCTCGCCGTCCTCCTGTTCAGCGCCGTCAGCGTGATCGTCCTCTACGTCCAGCAACGCGTGCAGGGCTGGCTGCCGCTCAACCCGCAGAAATTTGGCGCGGTCTCAGGCGACTCCTCGTTCAACACCGCCGTGAGCTTCGCCACCAACACCAACTGGCAGGCCTACGTCGGCGAGGCCACCATGAGCTACCTGACGCAGATGGCGGGGCTCGCCGTGCACAACTTCACCTCCGCCGCAACCGGCATGGCGATCCTCGTCGCCTTCATCCGCGGTCTCGTGCGGCGCAAGGCGAAGACGATCGGCAACTTCTGGGTCGACTTGACGCGGACGACGCTTTATATCTTGCTGCCGTTGTCGCTCATTCTCTCGCTCGTTCTGGTTTCGCAGGGTGTGGTGCAGACGCTCTCGCCTTATAAAACCGCGACGCTCGTCGAGGCAACGAAAGACGCGGACGGCAAGCCGGTCACCGAACAGGTGATCGCCGTCGGGCCGGTCGCCTCGCAGATGGCGATCAAACATCTGGGGACGAACGGCGGCGGCTTCTTCAACGTCAACGCCGCGCATCCGTTCGAGAGCTCGACGCCGCTGACCGATCTGCTGCTCATCCTTTCCGAGACGGTGATCGCCGCGGCCCTCTGCTACACCTTCGGCAAGATGGCGGGGGATACCCGCCAGGGCTGGGCCATCCTGGCCGCGATGCTGCTGGTGCTCGTCACGTTCCAGGTCTTCGGCTACTGGGCCGAGGCCCAGGGGAACCCGAAGTGGGATCCGCTCGGCGTCGACCAGACGGCCACGGCCCAAAACCCCGGCGGCAACATGGAAGGGAAGGAAGTTCGCTTCGGCGTCGCCCGCTCGGCGCTTTTCGCCGCCGCCACCACCGCCACCTCGTGCGGCGCCGTCAACGCGATGCACGACTCTTTCACGCCGCTGGGCGGCCTGGTGCCGCTCTTCCTCATGCAGTTTTCAGAAACCATTCTCGGCGGCGTGGGCTCGGGGCTTTACGGCATGCTGATCTTCGTCATCGTCGCCGTGTTCATCGCCGGCCTCATGGTCGGCCGAACGCCGGAGTACCTGGGCAAGAAGATCGAGTCCTACGAGATCAAGATGGCTTCACTGGTGGTGCTCATCATGCCGCTCGCCGTACTGCTCTTCACGGCGATCGCCGTGGTGGTCGAGCCCGGCACGAAAGCGATCGCGAACCCCGGCGCCCATGGCTTCAGCGAGATCCTCTACGCCTTCACCTCGCAGGGGAACAACAACGGCAGCGCCTTCGGAGGGATCAGCGCCAACACGCCCTTCTACAACATCACGGGCGCCATCGACATGCTCGTTTCCCGCTTCTGGCTGGCCATTCCGACCCTTGCCATTGCCGGATCGCTGGCGCGCAAGAAGCTGGTGCCCACAGGGAGTGGCACGCTGCCGACCCACACCCCGCTCTTCGTCGTCCTGCTGATCGGCGTCATCGTGCTGGTCGGCTCCCTGACCTTCTTCCCGGCGCTGGCGCTCGGCCCCATCGTCGAGCACCTGCAGATGCTGGCCGGAGGAAATTGACATGTCCAGGCGCAAGACGTCTTTGTTCGATCCTTCGATCGTCCGTCAGGCGATCAAGGATTCATTTCGCAAGCTCGACCCGCGGCTGATGGTCCGCAACCCCGTGATGTTCGTGGTGTACGTGGGCAGCTTTCTGACCACGGGTCTCTTTATCCAGGCGATCGCCGGCAAGGGTGAGGCACCGGCCGGGTTCATCCTCGGAGTCAGCGTGTGGCTCTGGTTTACGGTGCTGTTCGCCAACTTCGCGGAGGCCATGGCCGAAGGCCGCGGCAAGGCCCAGGCCGCCGCCTTGCGCAACACCCGCAAAACCACCATCGCCAAGCGCCTGGACGAGCCGCGGCACGATGCCAAATATATTCAGGTGGCCTCCACCGACCTGCGCAAAGGGGACGTCGTGCTCGTCGAGGCCGGCTTCATGATCCCCGGCGACGGCGAGGTGATCGACGGCGTCGCCTCGGTCAACGAGGCCGCGGTGACGGGGGAGAGTGCGCCGGTGATCCGCGAGGGCGGCGGCGACCGCAGCTCGGTGACGGGCGGTACGCAGGTGCTCTCCGACTGGCTGGTGATCCGCATCACGGCGAACCCCGGCGAAACCTTTCTCGACCGCATGATCTCCCTGGTCGAAGGCGCGAAGCGCCAGAAGACGCCGAACGAAATCGCCCTCTTCATCCTTCTCGCCGGCCTGACGCTGGTGTTCCTGATGGCCACCGTGACCCTTTTGCCGTTCTCGATCTACAGCATCAAGGCGGCCGGCTCGGGCTCACCGGTAACGGTGACCGTGCTCACGGCGCTCCTCGTCTGCCTGATTCCCACCACGATCGGCGGCCTGCTCTCGGCCATCGGCATCGCCGGCATGGACCGCATGATCCAGGCGAACGTCATCGCCACCTCGGGCCGCGCCGTGGAGGCGGCCGGGGACGTCGACGTGCTGCTGCTGGACAAGACGGGCACCATCACTCTCGGCAACCGGCAGGCGACCCAGTTCTTCCCAGCCGAAGGGGTTGGAGAGGAGGAGATGGCCGACGCCGCACAGCTCTCCTCGCTGGCCGACGAGACTCCCGAGGGGCGCAGCATCGTGGTACTGGCCAAGGAGCAGTATCGCCTCCGCGAGCGCGACGTCCACGCTTTGGGGGCCAGCTTCGTGCCCTTTACGGCCCAGACCCGCATGAGCGGAGTCGACCTCGCCGGCCGCCAGATCCGCAAGGGCGCGGCGGACGCCGTCGAAGCGTACGTGGTGAGCCAGGGCGGCGCTTTTCCTCCCGACGTGCGTACCAAGGTGGAGACGATCGCCACCTCGGGCGGCACGCCCCTGGTGGTGGCCGAGGGCTCCCGCGTCCTGGGAGTGATTCACCTCAAGGACATCGTCAAAGGGGGCATCCGCGAGCGCTTCGCCGAGCTGCGGCAGATGGGGATCAAGACGGTGATGATCACCGGCGACAACCCGCTCACCGCCGCCGCCATCTCCGCCGAGGCCGGCGTGGACGACTTCCTGGCCCAGGCGACCCCGGAGGCCAAGCTCAAGCTGATCCGCGAGTATCAATCCGGCGGCCGGCTGGTGGCAATGACGGGGGACGGCACCAACGACGCCCCCGCCCTCGCCCAGGCTGACGTGGCCGTGGCCATGAACTCCGGCACCCAGGCGGCGAAGGAGGCGGCGAACCTCGTCGATCTCGACTCCAATCCCACCAAGCTCATCGAGGTGGTGGAGATCGGTAAGCAGCTCCTCATCACCCGCGGCACGTTGACCACGTTTTCGATCGCCAACGACGTGGCCAAGTACTTCGCCATCATTCCCGCGGCCTTCGCCACCACCTACCCGGTGCTCGACCGGCTCAACCTGATGCGTCTCGCGAGCCCGCAGAGCGCCATTCTGTCCGCCGTCATCTTCAACGCCCTGATCATCATCGTGCTCATTCCGCTGGCCTTGAGAGGTGTCAAGTTCCGCCGCCACTCGGCCTCGCGCCTGCTGCGCGACAACCTGTTGATCTATGGCCTGGGCGGAGTCCTCGTCCCCTTCGTGGGAATCAAGCTGATCGACGTCATCCTTCAGGCTTTGAGGCTGGTGTAATCATGAGAGAGCTACGTTCCGCGATTCTGATCTTCCTCGTCCTCACCGTGCTGACCGGGCTGGTCTATCCTCTGGTTGTGACCGGCATCGCCCAGGCGATTTTCCCCCGCCAGGCCAACGGCAGCCTGATCACGGAGAATGGCCATGTGCGCGGCTCCTCCCTGATCGGCCAGCCGTTCGCCGGTCCCCGCTACTTCTGGGGCCGGCCGTCGGCCACCGGGCCTTTCCCCTACAACGCCGCCAATTCCAGCGGTTCGAACCTGGGGCCCACCAACAAGGCGCTGATCGATCGCGTCAAAAGCGACGTGGACCGCATTCGCGCCGCCCATCCCGGGAAGGGGCCGGTCCCCGTCGATCTCGTCACCACGTCAGGCAGCGGGCTCGATCCCCACATCAGTCCCGCCGCCGCGATCTATCAGGTGGAGCGCGTGGCCACGGCCCGCGGGCTCGCTCCCGCGGACGTGCGCCAGCTCGTGGACCGCCACACCGAGGGGCGCTGGCTGGGTGTGATCGGCGAGGCGCGGGTGAACGTGCTGGAATTGAATCTGGATCTTGATCGACTGAGCCGTACTCCGGGACTGGAGCACCCCCGCCCAAGCCCCTCACTCCCCCAACCCCCTCTCTCCCATCGCCCTCCCCCCGACCGGGAGAGAGGGGGCTTGAAGATCTCTGCTATTTCGCTTCCTTTTCAGACTAACTTCTCCCTCTTCTCCCGGTTGGGGGGAGGGCGATGGGAGAAGAGGGCCGGGGTGATGAGGGGTCTTGGGCGGGGGCCCTCTCAGGCAGGAGGGTAACCCCGATGACGCCCGACCGCCCCGATCCCGACGAGCTTCTCGCCCTCGCCAATGCCGAGGAGGAGCGGGAGCGCCGGGGCAAGCTCAAGGTCTTCTTTGGCGCCGCGGCTGGTGTGGGGAAGACCTACGCGATGCTCGAAGGCGCTCGCGAGCTGGCCCGGCGCGGGGTGGACGTCGTGGTGGGTGTGGTCGAAACCCATGGCCGGAAGGAGACGGAGGCCCTGCTCGAAGGTCTGGAAGTTTTGCCTCGCCGCGTCGATGAGCACCGGGGAGTGGAGCTCGCGGAATTCGACCTCGACGCCGTCCGCGTTCGCCGGCCCGCGGTCGTCCTGGTGGATGAGCTGGCCCACACCAACGCTCCAGGCTCGCGCCACGCCAAGCGCTGGCAGGACGTCGAGGAGCTGCTGGCCGAGGGAATCGACGTCTGGACCACCGTCAACGTCCAGCACCTGGAGAGCCTGAACGACCTGGTGGGGAAGGTTACGGGCGTCGCCGTGCGCGAGACGGTACCCGACTCCATCCTCGAACGGGCCGATCAGGTCGAGCTGGTGGATCTGCCGCCGGAGGAGCTGCTCAAGCGCCTTCAGGAAGGAAAGGTTTATAACCCCGAGCAGTCGTCGCGGGCGATCGAGGGGTTTTTCCGGCCGGGAAACCTCATCGCCCTGCGCGAGCTGGCCCTGCGCAAGACGGCCGAGCGGGTGGACGCCCAGATGCAGCTCTACCGCCAGGCGCACAACATCGGCGACACTTGGCCGGTGGCCGAACGCCTGCTGGTCGCCGTGAGCTCAGGCCCCACGGCCGGCCAGCTCGTGCGGGGAGGCCGGCGCCTCGCCGAGCGTCTACGGGCGGAGTGGGTGGTGGTCTATGTCGAGACGCCGGCCGAGCTGCGCCTCTCCCAAGCCGAGCGCGACCGCGTCTGGCAGACCCTGCGCCTCGCCGAGCGCCTGGGCGCCGAGACGGTCACCCTTTCCGGCGAGCGCCCGGCGGAGGAGATCCTCAAGTATGCGCGGCGGCGCAACGTCTCGAAGATCGTGGTGGGAAAACCGCTTCATTCGCGGTGGAAGGACGTGCTCTTCGGCTCGGTGCGCGACGATCTGGTGCGCGGCAGCGGCGGCATCGACGTCTACGTCATCTCCGGCGAGGAGGGCGGCGGCTGGCCGGCGGCGGAGAAGCCGGGCCGCCCCGAACGGGACGTCCGGGGCTACGTGGCGGCCCTTCTGGTCACGGGTCTGACATTGGGACTGTGCATCTCCGTTCGCTCGTATTTCCAGCCCACCAACCTTGCCATGCTCATGCTGCTGAGCGTGGTGGGAATCTCCTCCAGATCCACCCGCGGTCCCGCCATCCTGGCTTCGGTGCTCTCCGTCGCCGGCTTCGATTTCTTTCTGGTGCCGCCGTACTACACCTTCGCCATCACCGACGCCGAGTACCTCCTGACCTTCGCCGTCATGCTGACCACGGCGATCGTCGTCTCGACCCTCACCGTGCGCCTGCGCGAGCAGGCCGAGGCCGCGCGGACCCGCGAGGAGCGCACGGCGGCCCTCTACGCCATGAGCCGCGACCTCGCCGCCGCTCCGGACCTCGACGCCGTGCTCAAGGCCGCGGCCCAGCACATCCACTCCGTCTTCCTCTCCCAGGTGCTGCTGTTGTTGCCGGACGAGACCGGCCGGCTCGCCGAGCGGGCGGCAGAGGTCGTCACCTACCTTTTCGACATCCGCGAGCAGGCCGTCTCGCAGTGGGTTTTCGATCACGGCCGAATGGCGGGCAAGACGACGGACACGCTCCCCGCCGCCAAGGGCCTCTACATTCCCCTGCGCACCTCCCAGGGAATCGTCGGCGTGCTCGGTGTGCACCCCGCCGATCCGCAACGCCTCGTCGCCCCCGAGCATCTCCATCTCCTGGAAGCCTTCGCGAACCAGATCGCGTTGGCGATCGAGTAGCTCAGGCGAGCGCAAAGGCGCGTTCGAAGGCGGTCTCGGCGCGGGCGGAATCGCCGGTGAGCCGCTCACCCAGCTCCACGAGACTGGCCCGCAGGCTGCGACGGCTCTGCGCCAGCGGGAAGGCGATGACCGGCGGCAAGGCAGCGGCCTTGGATGCGAGCCATTGCACGGGACCGCCCGCCTCGCCGAGCTCGGCGGTGACGGGCACCACCACGGCGTCGATCTTCCCCCCCAGCTCATGCAGGTAGGCGAGAAGAGGATCGGCGCCGTGGTGAAGGCGCTCGAGCCGCTCGGGTCCAAGCGTGGAAAGCTGTTCGGTGGCGGTCACCACCTTCACCCCGAGCTCGCAGAAGTAAAGCTCGAGGGCGCGCCGCATCCGTCCTGCCTCGACCACCGGCACCAGCGTCACCGTGGGGGGCGCCGCCGGTTCCCAGCCGTGTTCGGCCGTCTCATAGCCGTAGGACAGCAGGGTGCGGTGCCATGGGGCCGCGGCGAACCACTGCCGTACCTGGGGAGCCCACTGGCGCAGCAGTGCGAGGCGGGGGACCTCGCTCACGCACTCCCGAATGGCGCGCTCGATCCAGTCCCGATCCGGCAGCAGGCCAAGGCGGAACTCCGGGCGCAGCCTTCGGTGCAGACCGCGGATGCGGCGCCGCGCCCGGGCAGCACCCTGAAGTAGCGCTTTGCCGAAGCCGCTGGCCGCCGCCTGATCGGCAAGCTCCTCGACCTCCTGATAACCGGCCAGCGCGGCCTCGCGGAACTCGTGGGTGGCCAGCGTTTGAACTGTGAACTTGCGGAAGTGCAGGCCTTTGATCGCCAAGCTCACGGCATGGCCGAACAGGGCGGGACGTTGGATCAGGGTGCGCGCCAAGAACTTCAGATACGCCGGTCCCTGGCGCGAGAAGACCTGGAGGCGAAGCGAGCGCGCCAGAGCGAGGAGATCCGAGGCGCTCACCGGGCGGCGCGGGCGTGGGCGGTCGCCGAGGTGCGACAGCATCGTCCAGCAGCGCTCGAAGTAGCTCTTGAGACCGTCGTCGTAGAGTGTCGAGAGAACTCGACGGTAGCCGGCGATCAACACCTCGCGATCGATCTCAGACTGGAAGTTGAGGGTAATCTCGACGTTGTTGCCGGTCGACTCGGCGAGCAGGCGACCCTCGCGTTCGAGACGGGAATAGAGGTCGGTGCCGCGCAGGGCGGTGAGCAGGCCGACCATGGCGATGGGGATGCCGGCATTCTGGATGAAGGCAACCTGGGCATCGAAGACCTCCGGACCGTCGCCGTCGAGGCCGAGGATGAAGCCGCCGGTCACCTCGATGCCTTTGCGCTGGATGGCGGTGACGGCGTGGAAGAGGTAGTCGTCGTCGCCGCGGTCGGTGTTCTGGGGCTTGTTCGTCTTGCGTAGCGCCTCGGGGTTGGGGCTCTCGATCCCGAGGAAGGTCATGGTGAAGCCGGCCGCGACCATGGCGTCGAGGAGAGGCTCCAGGCGGGCCAGGTTGACGCTCGCCTCGGTATAGAAGTCGAAGGGGTAGTCATGCTCGCGCTGCCATTCCGCGAGCGCGGGGAGCAGGCGCAGGGCCTCCTTCTTGTTGCCGATGAAATTGTCGTCGACGAGGAAGACCGAACCGCGCCAGCCGAGCTCGTGAAGCCGGTCGAGCTCGGCCAGCATCTGCGCGTTGGACTTCGTGCGGGGGATGCGTCCGAACAGCTTGGTGATGTCACAGAACTCGCAGTCGAAGGGGCAGCCGCGCGAGAACTGGACGGCCATCGAGCCGTAGGCGCCGAGGTCGAGCAGGTCGAAGCGCGGCACCGGAGTGGCGTGAATCGACGGTTTGCTCTCAGGACGATAGAAGCGCGCAGCCTTCCCCCCCTCCCAGTCGGCGAGAAAACGGGGAAAGCTCTCCTCGACCTCGTCGAGCAGATAGTAATCGGCACCGCCGATCTCGTCGGAGAAGGAGGTCGGATAGGGTCCGCCCACCGCAACCGGGCGGCGGTGCGCGTTGCAACGGGCGATGACCTCGCGCAGCGAGCGCTGCTGTACGACCATGGTCGAGGTCAGCACCAGATCCGACCAGTCCAGGTCCGCGTCGGTCAACGGCGCGACGTTCATGTCCACGAGGCGTAGCTGGTAGTGGCCGGGGATCATCGCCGCGACCGTGAGCAGACCGAGCGGTGGCATGGAAGCGTGCTTGCCCGCCAGCTCGAGGGCGTACTGGAAGCCCCAGTACGAGGGGGGAAAGGCCGGATAGACGAGCAGAACCTTGGGGGAATGGATCATGGGCACCTCCCGGGGTCAGCGGCCCGCGCCGTCATTCATTATCCATTATCCAACTTCTTGAACCAGTCCGCCAGCCCAAGAGGTGGCACTCCTTGGCCTGCGGGTTGCAAAGAGCAGGCCATGTGATGGATATCGAAAAGACCTGGAACCTGTTGGTGCAGAAGCTGGTGGGGTGGACGCGGGACTTCATCCTGCTGCTGCCCAACTTGGCGGTGGCGGTGCTCGTGCTGGTGGGCTTCTGGCTCGCTGCCAAGCTGGCACGGAGCCTTCTCCTGCGTCTCCTGCACCGCATCTCTCACAGCGAGCAGGTGACGCGGCTGCTCGCTCAGACGGTGTTTCTGGCCTTTCTCGCCGCCGGCTTCTTTATCTCGCTCGGCATCGTCGGGCTGCAGAAGACCGTGGCCTCGCTGCTCGCCGGCGCCGGCATCCTGGGTCTCGCCCTCGGCTTCGCCTTCCAGGACATCGCCGCCAACTTCATGGCCGGCATCTATCTCTCGATCGAGCACCCGTTTCGCGTCGGCCACCTGATCCAGACGAAGGACTTCCTCGGCGTCGTCCAGAGAGTCCACCTGCGCTGGACCGAGGTTGCCACCCCGCAAGGTCAACTCGTGCTCATCCCCAACAAGCAGGTCTTCGAGAACCCGATCACTAACTACACGACCCCGGGGAAGCGGCGAGTCGACATCAAGCTGGGCGTCTCGTACGGCGACGATCTGGAGAAAGTGCGCCAGGTCACCCTGAAGACCCTGGAGCAGATCTCCGTCCGCCAACCGGACACGAACGTCGAGATGTTCTTCGAAAAGTTCGGCGACAGCTCCATCGATCTCGTGGCCCGCTTCTGGATCGCCTTTACCTCCAAGCAGTCCGAGTATCTCGCCGCACAGAGCGAGGCCATCGAGAAGATCAAGAAGGCCTACGATGACAACGGCATCACTCTGCCGTTCCCCACGCAGACCCTCGAGTTCATGGCCAAGAACAGCGCGGTTCCGTCAGACCAAGCTCGTGATCGCTAGTCTGCCGCTTCCAGCAGAGCACGCATTTCGGGAGTCTTGGCCGCTTCGACCAACTCGGCCTTGTGCTCGCCGAGCTTGGCTCCGGACTTGAGCAGGAGCTGGACGACGTCGAGATGATTTTCGTTGACCGGTCCGAACAGCAAGGGAAAGCCGCCGGGTGCGGCATTGGGATCGGCGCCGCCTTTGAGCAGGATCTGGCACATTTCGAGATTTCCCACCCGAGCCGCTTCCGCCAGCGGCGGCACGCCATATTCGTTGGCCTTCTTGGCGTCGGCTCCCGCTTCGACGAGGAGGCGCACCAGCGAGGCGTCTCCGGAATCGACCGCCTCGAAGACGATCGTCTTGCCGTATTCCATCGGCGGTGCGTTCTTTTCGTTCGGCGTAACGCCGCCGGCGAGCAGAGCCTTGAGGGTGCCGGGCTGCTTGCGCTCGACCGCGATCCAGAGTGCCGTACGCTTCGTGGAGTTGGGTGCCGAGGGATCGATGCCGGCCTCGAGGAAGAGCTTCACGTGCGCCGCGTCCCCCTCTGCGACTTTCTGCAGGAAGGCCTCCGGAGTGAACGCGAGGCCCTCTTTCTCGAGAGCCTCGCGGGCTCCGGTCTGATCGCAACGGGCGGGGGAAATGGTGAGGACCAGCGCGGCGAGCACGAGTACGGCGAGCGGCGTCTTCATCGGGTTTCTCCTATCGAATCGATCTTCGATCCATCGGTTGGCTTCTGAGGAGCATCCAATCCGGGTCATCACTTCGCGAAGCTGCCTCTGATACTGAGGCTCCGCCAGGTAGTGATAGTGAAGCAGAACGGGTTTGAATCTCCGCCCCGTGGGCCAGGACCGGCCGGGATCGATGAGGTTGTGGAGAGGAATGTTGTACCGCTCGTCATAGGTATGGACGTCGGAAGTCCTGGACCATATCGCGATGCTCAACGCGGCCTGACTGGAACCCCACCACTCGCTCGCCGCGAGCCCGGCAAAACCTGTCGACGCCAGAACGTCGTGCTTCGTGCCGGCCGAGGGGCGCAGGTTTTCCTGAAAGGACGCGAAGAAAATCTCTCGCGTCCTCTGGAGAATGCCGAGATCCCGCCGGACCACGGTGAACCCGCCGTTGTACGAGGCCCGGATTGGGACTTTATCGATCGTCGTGGTGAGCATGGGCAATCGCGAGAGCTCGATGCCTCCCAACCGGCACATACGGGCCCAATAGGCGTCCAGAGGATCGTCGGCTCCACTCGACCCCGAGCCTTTGACGTCCACAGGCCGGACTCCCGCATCCGCACGCACGAAACTCGGCTCGCCGGCGGCCACGGTCGCGCTCTACCTCGGTCGGCCGCTGTACTCCCCCTCGCGGAAAATCTTCGTTATCCATCCCGATTGGGGGCCTCAGCAACGAGAGCTCAGCGTGCAGGAGGTGCGTTGCGCCGCCCGGGAGCTGACCGCGCGAGAGGCCAGGGACATTGTCCTGGTCATGAACTGGGAGCTTCCGCCCTGGGAGGAGCTGGACCCGGCCGGCTCTACAGTCGGCGCGATCCAGGCCACAGAGGACTATCACCTTTACTGGCTGCGTTACAGCCTCCTGGGCCCGACGGCCCAGGCGGCACGATGCGGGACTCCTTGACTCAGGACTGAAAGCGCCGGACGAACGCGAGCGCCGTGCAGAGCCGAGATCGGAAGCGGCAGCACGCCGCGGAAAGGAGCCGAGTCGACGGCCACCGTTGCCGCGGCCAGCCCGTTTGAGCTCAATGGGCTGCCGTCTTGTCGTTGAGGAAGGCAACGAGCTCGGGAATGACGATCTGGGGCGCCTCCTCCATGAGCCAGTGGCCGGAGCCGGGGACCACGACGCCCTTCATGTTCGCCGCCACCAGCTGCGCCTGATCGATCAGGCCGTTGCCTGAAGCCTTCTCGCCGGTGAGCACGAGCATCGGCATCGTGAGCTTCGTCGCGGAGAGCGCCTCGAAGTCCTTGGCGTCCTGCTCGAAGGCGTGGAAGGTCTCGAAACCCGCGGCCATGGCGCCGGGTTGCGCGTAGGCCTTGGAATAAAACTGCCGGTCGGCCTCGGAAACCGAGTGGTTGGGATCGGCCGCGAAATCGTTCCAGAAGTGCTCCAGATAGATGCGCTCCCGGCCGGCGACGAGCTGGAGCGGCGTCTTGCCGTAAAAGTGGAAGTGCCAGAGGTCGCGCAGCAGCCAGACGGTCCGCCAGTCGCCGACGCCGGGGAGGAAGGCGTCCATCAGCACGATCCTCTCCACCTCGTCCGGATACTGCGCCGCGTAGGCGTAGGCCACCATCAATCCGATGTCGTGCCCCACGAGCTCGATCCTCCGGTCTCCCAGGGAATCCATCAGAGCGTGGATGTCCATGGCCATGGCCTTCTTCCCGTAGCCGGTCGCCGGCTTCTCGGAATCGCCGTAGCCGCGCAGGTCGGGCGCGATCACCGTGTGCGTGGGGGCGAGCTTGGCGATCAATGGCAGCCACATGTGGCTGGTCTCCGCGAAGCCATGCAGCAGTAGGACCGGCGAGCCCTTGCCGGCGATCAGATAATGCAGCTTGACCCCGTTCACCGTGGCGAACTTGCTCTGCACTGCCGGTGCTGCCGGCATGGATTGCGCGGCGGCGAGGTGCGGCGCGAGCGTCGCCATGGCGAGCAGGGCGGCGATGAGGAAAACCTTGCGAAGAACGGTCATAAGTGGCCTCACTTTCGGGTATACGTTGAAACGAGCCGGCGATTCGGGCTGTCGGGCAGGAGGGTGACGTCGGGTTGATGCTCGCGAAATCGCTGAATCGCCTCGCGGCCGTTGGCGGCCTCCGCCACCAGCAGCATGTCCGCCTGATTCCTGATCGTGGCGCCAATCCCCTCGCGCATCAGAGGATGGTCATCGACGCTCAAGATACGGATCGGGGCCTGTGCGCTCATGGCCGACGAGTCTAGCCCATCCGCCCCTGATCGACGCTCTGCCTTTGGGCGCAGTCCGGCTTCGCTCCTGTAGACTCTTGCGGCCATGGAGAAGCTCCCACAGAAGGCGAGGTTGGACCTCAGCCGTTATCGAATCGAGCATGGCGGAGAGGTTCGTTCCGCGGATATGTTCGGCCTTGACTTTCTCCCTGAGCTGGCGCGGATCGTCGACTCTCACGCCGAAGGGGCCTCGGCGATCCTCGAATGGGGCGCGGGCCTTTCGACGCTTCTCCTGGCCGAGATCGCCGGACGGCGCGGCGGTACTTTCGTCTCGGTGGAGCACAACGAGGACTATGGCCGCTCCGTGGTGTCGCGCATCCATCCACCCGCCACCGTTCGGCTGCTCACCCCGGACCTCATGGGGCCGAAGCTCGGACAGGACGACCCGGGGCTCAACTACAGCAACGCTCCGGCGGCGTTGGGCCTCGACTTCGGATTCATCCTGGTCGATGGCCGCCGCCGCCTCGAATGCCTCTTCATGGCGTTCGCGATCTCACGCCGGAATACCGTGGTGGCGCTCCACGATTACCGACGAGCCCGGTATCAGGCCGCCCGCGTTCTCTTCGACGTGATCGAGGATGGACCGCAGTTCCGGGTGATGCGCGCGAAGCCGGTGCTGCTCGCCCTGACGACGGGCGAACGAAACAACCTGCTTTCCATCCTTCGCGATGACGGCTGACCCAGGGAGGGGAATGGCCGCCAGCCTGGTGATCACCGGCATGCATCGTTCGGGCACCTCGCTGGTGGCCAGCGCGGTGCAGCGGGCAGGCGTCGACATCGGCTCCGAGCTGAACCCGCCGGCCCGCGGGAATCGGCGCGGCCACTTCGAGGACATCGGGTTTCTCCGTTTTCATGAAGGCTTCATGGAGCGCCGGGGCGTGTCGCTCTTCAGCCCCGCGATGGACTGGGTGCCGCGGGCCACGCAGGAGGAGGAGGCCGAGGCGCGCGAGCTGGTGGCCCGGCGGGCCGGCAGGCCACTTTGGGGATTCAAGGACCCGCGGACCTCGCTCTTCCTCGACTTCTGGGATCCGCTGCTCCCGGCTCCGTTCTATCTCTTTCTCTTCCGGCATCCGGTCGAGGTGATCCTGTCGCTGCTGCGGCGCGAGCTCGACCCTGACGTCATTCATGATCCCTGGAACGCCGTCCAGGCGTGGAGGATCTACAATTCGCGTCTTCTCGACTTCCGTCTCGCGCATCCGGAACGCTGTGCGCTCTGGCCGTTGTCCGGCGTGGCCGGGAACCTGGAGGCCGCGTTGGCCGCTCTCGGCGAACGGCTCGGCGTCCGTCTGGCCACCGCGGGGCTGAACGACCTCTTTCAGGCCGAGGAGCTGCGGCTGGGGCTGGCGCGGACGGATCTCGACTGGCCGGCCGTGCTGCCGGAGGCTCTGGGCCTGCATCAGCGCCTCCTCGCCGCCGCGGACCGTCCCTCCGTGGATCGTACGGCGCCGAGGGAGCGGACCCGGGAGACCGAGGAGCTCCTCGTCTGGCAGACGCTGCGGGCCGGTGCCGAAATCCGGCGCATCGCGGTGGGATGGAAACGGGTGGAGGAGACCCGGGGCTGGCGGCTCCTCCAGGGCTATTGGTCGCTCAGCCGCCGCCTGCGGAGCGCTCCCCGCCGGACGGCCTTCCGGCTGCGCCATCTCGGCGGTCCCGCGGGACCGCCGCGGCCGGAGGAGGTTCTGGTCGGCTGCGTCGTCGAGAACGATCCGAAGTCCCTCGCCCGGGCCCGCCGGCTGGCGCTTTCTCTGCGCTGGTTCGGTGGCGCGCTCGCCGGATCGAAACTGATGGTTTGCGCGGTCGAGGGGATCGATGCCCGGGCGCGGGAAGCTTTGGAAGAGTGTGGCGCCGAGCTGCGGATCGTTCCCCGCTTCGATCCGCGCAATCCCTTCGCCAACAAGCTCCAGTTCTTTCCCGAGGCGGAGACGACCGACGCCGGCCTTTTCCTGCTGCTCGACACCGACACGGTGATCGTCCGCGATCCGCTGCCGTTTCTCGACCGCGGGGTATTCCAGGCGAAGATCGCGGACGTGCCGAGCGTCTCGCATGCCGGCCTCGAGCTCGTCTTCCAGCACTTCGGCCTCGAGCTGCCCACTCGGCGCTACGTCACTACTTTCACCGGGACGCGCACGATTCTCTATTGCAACTCCGGAGTGCTGGCCGTGCCGGCGCGGCTGGCGTGCGAGCTGGTCCCGATCTGGCGCGACTACAACTCCCGCATCCTCGACGTACGCCACCTGCTCGGCGCGGGGAGCAAGCACTGCAACCAAGCCAGCCTGAGCCTGGCCCTGGCGGCGTGCCCGGTGCCTTTCCGGGTAGCTCCTGTGGAGCTGAATTTTCCGCTCAATCAGACGGTCTACAAGCCCTCTCCGGCGGTCCTCGCGGCCGATCCGGCCATCCTGCACTATCACGACCGGGTCGACGAGGCGGGCCGCATCCTGCCGGTCCCCTATCCCAAGGCCCAGGCGTGCATCGAGGCGTTCAACCAGCGGCTGAACGCCACCGCGAACAACGGTTGAGATTCCCTCCTGTAGACTGAGGCGCCCATGCCGCAGCCCCCGCAGCGTTCCCTCGTAGTCGTGGCCGACGTGGGCGCCGAGCCATACCACGTCGGCGACGAGGCGATGCTGGAGGCGAATCTCGAAAACCTGCGCCGGCACGATCCCAATGTCCAGATCACCGTCATCGGCCGAGCCGAGATCCCTTTCGGAGAGCGGGAGGTCGCCGCGGTTCTCGACGAGGCCGTCGGGCTCTTCGTCTCCGGCGGCGGCAACCTCAGCTCGTCCTGGCCCGACTTGCTCCAGCAGCGCATCCTGTGGATTCGCGAGGCAAGGCGCCGGGGCCTGCCGGTCGTCACCGGCGGCCAGACGATCGGTCCCGAGCTCAAGGCCATGGAGCGTTCGGCGCTGGCGGACGCTCTCGCCGGAGTGGAGCATCTGGGGGTTCGCGAGCTGCCTTCGGCGGCATTGGCGCTGCAGATGGGATTGGGTCCGGACCGCATCAACTATCAGTGCGACGATGCGTTCTTCCTCGCGGGCCGTCCTCCCGCAGCCTTTCCAGGCATGGACGAGCCGTTTCTGGCGATCACACTGGATTCGACGTTTGCCATGCCGGGCTCCCGTGCCAGCCTGGGCAGAATTGCCGCCCAGCTCGCCAGGATCGCGGGCGAGACGGGACTGCGCCTCGTCTTCCTGCCTCACGTCGGGCCGCTCGGCAGCGTCGGGGACACCGGAGACGAGGACGGCCGGGTGGGGAGCGCGCTCGGCCAGCTCCTGCGCGACCAAGGCGCCGGGTGCACGCTCCTCCCGGTGATGCCGGTGGCGGAGACCGTGTGGGTGACCCAACGGGCGGCCCTGATCGTCTCGTCCCGGTATCACCCTCTGGTGTTCGGGACGGCGGGCGCCGTCCCCTGCCTGGGCCTGTATCGCGATGCTTATACCCGCATCAAGCTTCAGGGGGCTCTCGCCCACCCCGGGCTGGAGAACTGGTGCCTGCCGGCGCCGGCTGCCGAGGAAGGGGGACTGATCGGCCCGCTTCGTCGCCTTTGGGACGGCCGGGACGAAGTCAAGGCGACAATGAGCCGGGCGCGGGAGCGGCTCGCTGTTCAGGAGGAGCGGCGCTGGCAGCGGCTTCTGGCGCGGCTCGGTTGGCTGCCGGAGCCGGACGCGGAGACGGGGACACTGCTGGGCCGGCCGGCCGGCGAGCTGGCGGCGACGGCGCTCTCCGCGCTGACGCTGGAACGCGAGGCGAAGGATGACGACACGCAGCGCTGGCGGGCGGCGGTGAGGTATCTTGAGAGATCGGTGGGCCTCGCCGGCCAGTCCATCCGGGGCCCGAGGTGGACGACCATGGAGGAGAGCACGGTGCTGACTGAACAGCAGTGGAGCGACTACGCACGGGACGGATTCCTGCATCTCGGCAAGGTGCTGGAGCCGGAGGAGCTCGACGCCCTGCGCAAGCGGGCCGACGACCTCGCGTTGGGCAACTTGAAGAATCCTGACGTGCAGATGCAGCTCGACACCGGCGGCGTCTACGAAGAGCTGCCGGGAGCCGTCTCACGCTTCGACCGCGGCACGATTCTCTACCGCAAGATCCAGGGCCTCGAGACGGACGAGCTTTTCTCGCGTCTGGTCAAGAGCCTTCTCTTTCAGGAAATCAATGCGCATGAGTACGGTGCGCATGCTGCCATCTCGATTTTTCGCGCCATGATCATGAACAAGCCGGCAGGCCAGGGCACCATCCTTCCCTGGCACCAGGACGGCGGCGGCGTCTGGGCATTGGATCGCGATCCGCTGGTCACCCTCTGGGTCGCTCTCGACCCTGCGACGCGGGCCAACGGTTGCGTCGAGGTGATCCCCGGAAGCCACCGCCTGGGGCTGTTGAGCACCTTCGGCAGCACGGTTCAGGAAGAGGACGTGGAACGCCACTGCCCGCCTGAGAGCGTCCACCCGCTCGAGGTCGAGGCGGGCCATGCCGTCCTGCTGCACAACTGGCTGATCCATCGCTCCGGAGTGAACCCGACGCCCGCGCCGCGGCGCGCCTTCACGACCTGCTACATGGATGGCCGTACGCTGAGCATTCTGACAGGCAATCGTTTCCCGATCGTCTTCGGCTCCTTGCCGGCCGAGCCATATCCCTTCGTGCGCCAGATGAGCGACGACTGCTCGGCCTTGCGCGAGTCCCAGTCGCAGGCCGAGGCCTACGCACGCAGCCTGGAAGAGAACCGGGTCCGGCTGGAAGCGGAGCTGAAGCGCAAGCGGGGCTGGCTCTCACGGGTCCGCGGCCGTCTGGCCGCGGGCTAGCATTCTGTATCGCTGCCGAGAACGTACTCCCGCATCAGCGGATATTGCGGTTTCAGGGAGGCGATCTCGCAGGTGGTGGCCGTCAGCGTGTAGGTCGTCTCGAAGTCCTCGTAGCTGCGGGCTCGCCAGAGCCGCCCGGCCGGATCGATCACAACCGAGGACCCGACGCCGCCGCGGAAAATCCTCGAGCCGTCCGTGCCGGTGTGCACCGTACAGGTCCAGGGCTTCATGCCTGAGTCCGGAGCTGTCGTGATGGCGGCGATTTCGTCCGCGAGCCGCGCGAAGAGATCCGCTCGCTCTTCAGGAGGAACCTGGAGGGTGAGCGCGATCGCTTTTCCGAACATCTCGTCGCCGGACGAGGCGGGGATCATCCTCTCTTCCCTTTCAGGTTCCCGACGCTTACGAGCAGGCCCCCAACCGGCGGGCCTTGACGGTCTTTGTATCTACTTTTCCGTCGGCTGTGGTGGTCTTCAGAGTTCCTTCGGAGGAGTTGCCGTGGAAGGTCGTGGAGCTATCGATGGTTCGGTCGCCGCAGACCAGCGAGTAGGTCACGGTATTGCCCTGAATATCGTAGGACTTGATCGTGCAGCGTCCCTTCGCCTTCTTCTCGGCATAGGCGCGGGCCGTCTTGGCGTCGCCGTTGACTCCACCGGCCTCCTCGGCGTCGATGCAATGGTTCAGGGTGCTTGACACGCCGTTGCTCGTCATCGTGAATTCCCATTTGCCAGGCGCCATTCGGTCCGCGGCCCGCAGGGGCGGCGTAGCGGCAAGGACGAGGCCGCAAGCTGAGATTAAAAGAAGGGTCCGCTTGAGGATTATCTTGGATTTCATAGTGGGAGCATACACCGGATTTTCAAGGCGCATGTTCGTGCCGGCGTGGTCTCTGCCGATTGGATCGTTCGCTAGATGCGCCCTTCTACGGTTCCTGAATTCGCTCCCGCACCCATCCCGCCGCATACGTCGTCACCTCCAACTGGTTCCCCCAGGGGTCGTTGAAGTAAACGGAGAAGGCTTTGTCGTGGTCCTTCGGGGTGAGGGCGTGGATCTGGTCGCCCGCGTCGTTGTGGACCGGGGTTGTCTTGACGTGCTCCAGGAAGGCGAGAAAGTTGGGACCGTCCACCCGGAAGGCCACGAGGTGGAAGCCCGCGGTGGGCCGAGCTCCGCGGGGCTCGGCTTGAAATAGAGCCAGCATTGTGCCGCCGTTGTTGCTTGAGATCATGAGAGGGCCGTGAGGGTCCACCGCCCAGTCTTCATGCTGGGGTAGGATGGCCAGCCCCAGGGTCCGCTCATACCAGCGAGCGGCTTCGCGGCGATCGGGAACGAAGAGCTCGACGTGATCGATCTGGTCTACTTTGAACATATACGTGCGGACCGCCTCCCGGGGGCTGAGGGAGTTTTCCCTGGAGCTTAGGCGGATCGTGTGCTTCTCATGAGGCCTTTTTAACGGGCACGGCCACTCTTGGATTCAGCCGCACCGCTGGCCGGCCACTGGCGGCCTGCCGCACTCGCGCCGCCTCCAACATCTTCTCAAGGTCGTAGTCTGCCTGCCTCGCGATTTCCTCTCGGGCGGCGTGGATTTCCGCGATGATCGGATCTTTATCAGGCATGGTCAGAGCTCCTTCACCAACTCGACCGGCGTACAGATAACAGAGGGCTCGAAGCCGGCGACTCGGCAGATGCCCTCTATCTTACCACGCATGGTGGCGTTGGCTATGTGGGTGCAGTTCCAGGTCAGCAGGTAGTCCAAGCCATGGACGGCCGCTAGCGCAACGTGGACAGCGTCGACATAAGCTTTGGCAGGCATGCCGCCAAGGTCGAGGATCTCGCGAGCAAGCCTGCCTGTCTCGGGCGTTGCCTCGAGGAGCGACGGTTCGCGCAACACAGAGAGCCTACGCTCTGCCGCCTCGGGATCACCCGCCTTCGCTTCGTCGAGGACGAACTGTGAGATGTAAAGGTCAAACGCCGATCGAGTTTCCCACCAGTCCCGAGTGATCTGCTAATGGGCGGCACGGATCAGATTATGACTCGGCCTCGCTGTCAGATAACTGACAATCGAGGTCTCCAGATAGAGCTTCGGCTTCATTTGACCAGCAGGATATCGCCTTCCAGCCAGGCGGCCAAGGCCTGCCCGTAACTTCCTGCCGACTTCCGCGTAGAGACTTGGCGAGGAGACAATGCCATGAAGCTTACGATCGAGGGAGTGGGGAAGCGGTACAAGGGGAACTTCTGGGGACTGCGGGAGTTCTCGCTGGAGCTTGGGCCGGGGGTTCTCGGCCTGCTGGGGCCGAACGGGGCGGGGAAGTCGACGCTCATGCGCATCCTTGCGACGATCACCAAGCCCACAGAGGGACGGGCCCTGTGGAATGGCACGGACATCGCCCGCTCGCCCAACGAGTTGCGCAGCGGGCTTGGTTATCTCCCCCAGGATTTCGGGGTCTATCCGAACCTCAACGCCGTCGAGTTCCTGGAGTACATGGCGGCCGTCAAGGGGCTGGACGCCGCGGCGGCGCGCCGGCGGATCGAGGAGTTGCTCGTGCTCGTCAATCTCACCGAGGCCCGCAAACGCCCGCTGGGCGGCTTCTCCGGCGGCATGAAGCAGCGCATCGGCATCGCCCAGGCCTTGCTCAACGATCCGCATCTCCTCATCGTGGACGAGCCCACGGTGGGGCTCGACCCGGAGGAGCGGGTGCGCTTCCGCAATCTCCTCTCGGATCTCGGCGGCGAGCGCATCGTCATCCTGTCCACTCACATCGTATCGGACGTGGAGGCCACGGCCACAGGGATCGCGTTGATCGATCAGGGCCGTCTGCTGGCCTGCGCCGCGCCCGAGGAGCTGCTGCGCCGCGTGGAGGGAAAGGTCTGGGAGTGGGTGATTCCCAGCGCCGAGCTGCCGGCGGCCCGCGAAAAGTGGAAGATCAGCAATGCCATTCGCCGCGGCGACGGCGTTCATGCTCGCGTGGTCTCCGAGCGGCCGCCGGTCGCGGACGCCAAATCCGTTCCGCCGAGCCTAGAGGACGCGTATCTGGCGGTCCTGGAGGGAAGCCGGGAAAGCCGGCTGGGGATGGCGGCATGAGTCAGGCCCGCGCCCTCTATCACCTGATGCGCGCCGATTTCCTGGAGCGGGTGCGGCGCTACAGCTTCCTCATCACCCTCGGGCTCGCCGTGTGGCTGGGCTGGGCCGTGAGCACGGGCAAGCTCAAGCTTTGGATCAGCGACACGCGCGGCGTCTACAACTCGGCCTGGGTGGGCCTTCTCATGGCCTTGGTGGTGAACGCCTTCGTGTCGCTGGCCGGCTTCTACGTGGTGAAGAACACCCTGGAGCGCGACCGGCGGACGGGCGTCGGGCAGATCCTCGCCACGACCCCCATGTCCAAGGTGCTGTACACGCTGGGCAAAACTCTTTCCAATCTGGCGGTGCTGCTCGCGATGGTGGCTGTGCTCGCGGGGATGGCGGTCGTCGCTCAATTCGTGGCGGGGGAGGACACGCACATCCACCTGGGGCCGTTGCTCGCGCCCTTCCTGATCTTCTGCGTGCCGGCGATGGCGCTGGTGGCGGCCTTCGCGGTGCTCTTCGAAACCATTCCTTTTCTCAAGGGCGGATTCGGCAACGTCGTCTGGTTCTTTCTCTTTACGGCAACGGTGCCGCTCGGGATCAAGATGAGCCATGATCCAATCGGCTTGGGATTGGTAAAGACGCAGCTGAAAACGGCCGTCGTGAAAGCCTTTGGTTCGGCCACGGACAGCTTCGTCCTCGGCGCCCTCAGCAATGAGCGGCAAGCGCGAAGCTTTCGTTGGGAGGGAATGGACTGGACGCGGGAGATTCTGCTTTCCCGTCTGACTCTGCTGGTGATCGCATTCGGCATCGCGCTGCTCGCGGCGGTGTTCTTCGATCGCTTCGACGTGTCGCGGAGCTGGGGCCGGCGGCGGTCGTCTCGCAAAGGCCACGCGGCGGTGGCCGCCCGCGGGCTCGCTCCTGCGGGGGATGGAGCGGCTGTCGATTCCGCTCCGGCGCCGGTACCCGTCCATCTTCATCCTCTGCCCGCGGGAAGCCGCCGTTTCCACTTCCTCGACATGCTGCGCGCCGAGCTGCGCCTCTTGCTGAAAGGGCAACGCTGGTGGTGGTACGGCATCGCCGCGGGGCTGATCGTGGCCGGTTTGTTCGTGCCGGAGGCAGGCCGAAAGGTCGTGCTGCCGCTCACTTGGCTCTGGCCCGTGCTGCTCTGGTCTTCTATGGGAGCCCGCGAGGCCCGCTTCGGTACGGACGGTCTCGTCTTCTCGGCCGCCTGGCCCCTCCAGCGGCAGCTTCCCGCCACCTGGTTCGCCGGTTTCCTCCTGGCGTTGATCACCGGGAGCGGTGTGGGTATTCGTCTCGCGATCTCCGGAAACTGGCCGGCGGCGGGAGCGTGGCTGATCGGGGCGCTCTTCATCCCCACCTTCGCGTTGGCGATGGGCGTCTGGAGCGGCACGAGCAAGGCTTTCGAAGTGATTTATCTGTTTCTCTGGTACATCGGCCCCCTGAACCAGACGCGCTCGCTCGACTTCATGGGGGCCGTGCCGGCGGCGGTCAAGGCGGGGATTCCCCTCGTCTGGCTGGCGGCCACGGTGGCGCTGGGCGTGGCCGGCGTGGCGGGGCGGAAGCGGCAGCTTGCGGAGCGGTGAGGGTCAGCCCTGCCGCCGGCGCTCGAGCTCGGCGCGTAGGCGGGCATTCTCCTCGTCTTTTTCCGCGGAACGAAGGAACAACTTGCCGGTGGCGGCGTCGATGAGTCGCAGTCCCTCGTTTTCCGGTTTCAGGAGAAGTCCCGTACTCTGGCTGGTCAGGGAACTGTCCTTCCCGGGATCCATGGGCTTGTAACGGCCGGCTACGAGCTGAAATCCTTGGAGCCTGGGGTTCAGATAATCACCCAGAGGGTCGTGCAGAAAGTACTCCTGGACGCCCAGGCGTTCGTAGAGGTCTTTCTTCGTCTGCAGATCCTCGTCCCGGGTGCTGTCCGATGTCACCTCGATCACCATCTGCGGCGCCCGGCCTTCTTCCCAGAGCTTGTAGACCCGGCGTTTCTCCCCGTCACGCAGCTTCGGGACACCGAAAACGACGAAGAGGTCCGGGGCCACGAAGATCGTCCGCCTGCCCGGGATGTAGTAGAAGCACATATCGCAGCCGACGTAGACATCCGGCACATCGCGAAAGCGCTCCTGGAGCGCTTCCCGGAGATAGACGATCTCATCGAGGTGAACCTCGGTCTCAGCCAATGGCTTGCCGTCGGACTCCGGGTAATACTCATCGCGCTGGAGAGGAATCGCGGTCATACGAGCCATCCTTTCTCCGGCAGGTTGCGGAATAGAATCACGTCCACCCGTCGGAGCGCAACACTCCCCGAGTCTAGCACGCTCCCGGGATGCCGGAGGAGGATCGGCTATGCTTCTCCCCATGCCCGCCAACCTCTGGAACGACTCCGAAGCCGCCTCGTATCCGGGGGATCTCGGATTGCGCGTCTACACGTCGCGTCTGCTGGGTCGCGACAAGAGCCTGGTGCTGCATGGTGGCGGCAACACCTCGGTCAAGGTTCGCGAGCCGAACCTCTTTGGCGAGGAGGAGGACGTCCTTTACGTCAAGGGATCAGGGTGGGACCTGGAGACGATCGAGGCCGCGGGATTCGCTCCGGTGCGTCTGGCTCCAGCCGTGCGCCTCGCTTCGCTTTCGCGCCTCTCCGATCCGCAGATGGTCAACGAGCTGCGGACGAGCATGACGCAGGCGTCCGCGCCGACGCCGTCCGTCGAGGCCATCCTCCACGCCGTGCTGCCTTTCAAGTACGTGGATCACACTCACGCCGATGCCGTGGTGACGATCACCAACACCGCGGACGGCGAGGCGCGGGTACGGGAGATCTATGGCGCGTCGATCGTCGTCATTCCCTATGTGATGCCGGGTTTCGATCTCGCCCGTCTCTGCGCGGAGCGTTTCCCCGCCGAGGCCGGGCCGGAGACGATCGGCATGGTACTTCTCAACCACGGCATCTTCTCTTTCGGAGAGACGGCGCGCGAGTCGTACGAGCGGATGATTCATCTCGTGGGGCTGGCGGAGGAGTATCTGAAGCGGCTGGGCGCCTGGGAACTGGGGCCCTTTCCGGAGACATCGGAGATCCCGAAGACACCGGACGGTGATCTCGATTTCCTGGGACTGGCCCGGCTGCGCAAGGAGATCTCGAAGGCGGCGGGCTTTCCCATGCTCCTCGCCGCTCGCCGTAACACACGCGATTCCCGCAGCCTTGCCTTCGCCCGCCGGCCGGACGCGGCGACCGTGTCGCAACAGGGACCGGCGACGCCGGATCACGTGATCCGCACCAAAAGCCTGCCCCTACTGGGCCGGGACGTGGAGGCTTACGTACGCGCCTATCGCGATTACTTCGCCGCGCACTCTCCTCACGCCAGCTCTCCCAAGACGATCCTCGATCCGGCGCCGCGAGTGATTCTCGATCCCGATCTCGGCCTGCTCACGGCGGGACGGTCCGCGAAGGACGCCGCCATCGCCGCCGAAATCTACGAGCACACCATGGACGTGATCGAACGCGCCGAGCGGCTGGGTGGCTACCGGGCGCTCTCCTCAAGCCATCTCTTCGACATGGAGTATTGGGATCTCGAACAGGCCAAGCTCGCCAAGGCCGGCAAGCCGCCTGTGTTCGCGGGCGAAGTGGCCTTGATCACCGGCGCCGCCTCCGGCATCGGCCGCGCCTGCGCCGAGGCCTTCCTCGCTCGCGGCGCCGCGGTGGTGGGGCTGGATCTCGATCCGAAGATTCCAACCCTCTTCGCCCGGCCGGACTTTTTGGGCCTGCGCTGCGACGTGACGGTGGAGGAGGACGTCGAGGCCGCCGTGGCCGCGGCCGTCGCGGCATTCGGCGGCGTGGACCTGCTGATCCTCAACGCCGGCATCTTCCCGCCGTCGTGCCGCATCGCCGATCTCGCGCTCGCGGAGTGGGATCGCGTGATGCGGGTCAACCTCGACGCCAATCTCCTGTTCCTGCGCCGCTGCCATCCGCTGCTGCGGCTCGCTCCGGCCGGCGGCCGGGTGGTGGTGATCGGCTCGAAGAATGTCCCCGCACCCGGTCCCGGCGCGGCGGCGTACTCGGCCTCGAAGGCGGCCCTTCAGCAACTCGCCCGCGTGGCGGCCCTGGAGTGGGGAGCGGAAGGTATCCGCATCAACACCCTCCATCCCAACGCCGTTTTCGACACCGGCGTGTGGACGGAGGAAGTGATGGCTTCCCGCGCCGCCGCCTACGGGCTCACCGTGGCGGAGTACAAGAAAAACAACGTGCTGCGCGTCGAGGTTTCGAGCCGCGACGTGGCCGAGCTCGCCGCCGAGATGTGCGGTCCCCGCTTCGCCAAGACGACCGGCGCCTGGTTGCCGGTCGACGGCGGCAACGAACGAGTGATCTGAGGAGAAATCATGGGTAAGAACACCAGTTGGGTCCACGGCAACGCCGTCACCGTCGAATCGCCGGAGAACCTGGCGCGCGAGGGGCATTACGGCTGGGGCGCGGACATGCTGATTCATCCCGGGAAGGCGAGCTGGTTTCACATTCCGCTGCCGACGCCCGTCATCGTGAACGATGCCCGCACCAGCCTGCACCGCGTGTTCCTGATGTTCAAGAGCGAGCGGGGAAGCATTCACGGCGTCCACGTCTACGACGGCTCGTCGAAGCCCCAGGAATTCAACGACCTCCTCCTCCAGGGAGAGCACCGCTTGACTCTGGACGCGGAAAACACCTTCGTCTTGGAGAAGCCCCACACCGTAGTCTGGGGAATTGGAATCTCGTTTCACTTCGTGGCCGAAATCGGGTTCGACAGCTCCGTCCCGCCGGCGCGCCTGATCGTGGCCGCCGCGGGGGGAGAGTTCCTGGCGTGACGACGAAGGAACGAGCCGGCCGGATCGCTGCGGCAGGATTCTTTGCCCTGCTGGCGCTGTCCTCACCGGTTTTTCCTGCGGCTGATCCCAAGCAGGCCGCTCGACCCGATCCTCTGGTGCAGGTCCACATCGTCACCGACGAGGCGGACGCGGCGCTCGCCATCCTGGGAGAGCGCCGGGCCACGGGGTCGGTGAAGCCCGCGAGTTGGGACGGCCTTTGGCAGAGCCAGGGTTTCGTGCGGCTGAAGAAGCGGCAGGAGTTCTTCGGAGCCAAGGACGTGGAGCAGGGCTTCCGCGAGTTTCTGACGTCGGGCGAGGCGTTGGCCCACCTCGACGATCTCCGCCGGTCCGTGGCGGATTGGAAGCACCTCGACGTCACGGTCGCCGCGCGCCGGGCCGCGTCCTATCTGCCCGCGGGCCTTCCCGTCAAGGCGACGCTTTACCCGGTGATCAAGAAGTCGGAGAACAGCTTCGTCTTCGAGCTCGCGACCGATCCGGCGATCTTCTTCCACGTGGATCCGAAAAAATCGCCGGCGGAACTCGAGAACACTCTCTCTCACGAGTTGCACCACGTGGGGCTCGCGGCTTGCCCCAAGCCGCCGGGACTCGACAAGCTGACGGCCGCGCAGCAGAAGGTCTTCGACTACCTGGGCGGCTTCGGCGAGGGGCTGGCCGTGCTCGCCGCGGCCGGCAGCCCGGACGTCCACCCGCACGCCACGGACGGGGCAGAGGCATGGCTGGTTTGGGAGCGAGACGTCGCCAACTTCAACGCCGATCTGCGGCGGCTGGAAGCGTTCTTCCGCGACGTCCTGGCCGGCCGGCTCGCCGGGGAGGAAGCGGACAAGCGGCTCTTCATCTTCATCAACACCGACGACGTGCCACAGGGAGCGTTCTACACCGTCGGCTGGAAGATGGCCGCGATGGTCGAGCGCGCGCGGGGGAGGGACGCTCTGGTGAGGACGGTCTGCGATCCGCGGTCCCTCCTGACGGCCTACAACGAAGTGGCGGCGGCCCATCCGCGCGGCGACGGCGAAGCGCTGGCGACTTGGAGCGGGGATTTCCTGGCGGCTCTCCGCGGCGAAGCATCGCGCTGAGCGTTGGTTGCGGGCCGCCGCAGCCCGGCGATCTGCCGTGTTCAGCGCCTCCCCGGCTTCGCAGAAGGAGTTTGTACACCCTCCGTCCTCCTGAATACACCCGCGCTCTTCTCCCCAGGCAAATCCGCCGTCGTTGTACACAGAAAAACGATATTAATACATCGCTGTTCAATTCTATACACCAAAATCAAATGATCTGTGTATGAAGATCCTGACGATACACCAGGGCTGAAAGGCTTGTGTATAACGGCCATTATTGAACTATCTCGATGACATTCATACACATTTTAGCGGAGAAAAGGTGTATGGGGACGGCTTCCCAGTTTTCTTGAAGGCATCTGTACACAAATTTTTTGCTGGTAGTGTATCGATGTCGTCGCTGTACTCAGATCATCCGTCGGAAAGAGTATTTCTCTCAGATTCCGTGTATGATGCCTTCCAATCTGTGTACAGGAGGGGCTTGGCAATGCGAATCAACGTCGTCGTGGATGAGAAGCTGATCCTGAAGGCCATGGGATTGACAGGGCTGCGCACCTACAAGGCGGCGATTCACGAAGCGATGACGGCGCTCGTGGGTCTTTACGAGCAGGGAGAAGTGCGGGGATTGCGGGGAAAACTTCACTGTGAGCCGGAGCTGCCGCGCGAGCGGCGGAGCCGCTGATGTGGATCCTCCCCGATTCCACCGTCTGGATCGACTACTTCCAGGGCACCGTCACTCCGCAGACGGACTTCCTGGACCGTGCCCTGGGCTGGAGCTGGGTGAGCGTCGGCGACCTGGTCCACGCCGAAGTGCTCGCGGGATACCTGGACGAGCGGGAAAAGGAGCTGGCTGAAGACGCTCTCGGCAAGTTCCGCCGCGTCACGATCGGCGGCTTTGATCTCGCCCACGTCGCCGCGCGCAACTCCCGCATCCTGCTGGCCAAGGGTCTCCCGGCCCCGGCTACTATCGAATGCCTCATCGCCACCTTCGCCGTCGAAAAGGGCTTCACCCTCCTGCACGCCAGCCCCGGCTACGAGCCCTTCGAGCAGCATCTGGGGTTGAAGGTGCCGGCGCTGGGGCCCCTTCGGGGCAGGGAGAGCTGACAGGCCCTATGGCTTGATTGCGAACGTCGCCGTGACGACCGTGGGCTTATAGACCGTCACCGTTTGGGGGTTGGTCGTGCCGCTGAGTGCGCCCGCGAAGGATCGCAGGGAGTAGCCGGTCGCCGGCACCGCCGTTACCGAGACCTGTGAGTTGGACGCATAGTATCCGTCCGCGCTCGATGGAGATGCGACCAGAGTGCCAAGGCCTCGGATGTCCCAGGACAGCAGATAGGACATGGCAAAGGTCGCCGTCAGGGTAGCTGCGGCGGGAGGAACCGTGTAAGTGAAGCTGACCGGCTGGCCGCCCGCCCAGCTCACGAAGGTTTGCCGGGCACCCGGAGTGGCGGAAGGCTGGCCGGCATTCAGAGTGTGCGTGCCGCCCACCGGCCAGAGGAAGGAGTGGGGGGCCACATAGGCAACATTGTCCACGGAGATGACCTGCCCGACTCTCCCTCCTGGGAGGGATGCCACGGTGATCTGTGAGACTTGGGCGGTGACGTTGAGAGTGAGCGGCGGGATGGAGGTGTCGTCCGCGGTGATGGTGATATGCCCGGTACCTTGGATCGGTGTCGAGAGAGATAAGGTCAGGATGGTGGGGAATCGATGATCTGTGTCGTCCTCGGAAACCGACAGCCAGCTGACGTCGCTCGTGTAGGTGAAGTGTTTGTACTGACGAAGATGGGTCTGCACGTAGACGTTGACCGGCGCCGCTCCGACCGAAAGGTTGGTAACGAGCGATCCTGAGCCGGGGCTGGTGGATGAGTAGATCGTGGATTCCAGCGAATCGTGCAGGACATAGAGCTTGATTCCGGACACGTTGGGTTGATCGTCGCCGAGATCGAGGGTCAGGCCCTCCCCAGGGTGGAGAACCTCGCCGTCACCAATGAGCATCTTGTAACCTTGGCCGGACGCGCACCTGTCCACGAAGTCGGGTTGGGTAAGGCCTGTATAGGTGATCGCGATGGGTCCGTAGATGGGCACGGCCGAGCCGTTCTGATAGTGATATCCAGCGCTGTCGTGCACCAGTTGGTCCGTCGAGGAGATGTAGGGTGAGTTGATTCGTTTGCGGCAGGCGCGAGCACTCTTCGGAAAGTTCATTCCGGTATCGCCGACGGTCGTGATCGTATTCTCGCTTTCCGTGATCGCCGTGACGTCCAGGTAATGATCCGTCACTCTTGCCACCAGAAAATTGGCGGTGCCGTTGTGGCTGCCGCTGCACAATTCGCTGTGGCAGGCTCCGCCGTTGCCATCGATGAAGTTATCGAGGAAGGGCATGTTCCAGCCTTGAGACATGCTGGCGAACTTTTCGCTCGTGGCAGAGACGGTCCCGGCTACCGTGCCCAGGGAATGGGTGTGCCCACTGAACAAACCGATGACGTTATAGTTTTTGATGACGTTCCAGAACTGGGTGTAATCGGTGGTCTGCCAGGTCCAGGTTCCGATGTCGCCAAGAGTGTAGTGCTGGAAGAGAATCACCGGGGCGTTGGTGGTTCCCACGGCTGCGGCCAGATCGTTGGCCAGCCAGGCGAGTCCATTTGAACGTTGCGCGGGCAGGTAGGCCCGGTTGCTCTCGCCGGCCCAGGTGTTGAGCATGACCATGTGGACTCCGTGCCAATCCCAGGAGTAGTTGTGACTTCCCGCCTCAGGGCCGTAATCGGGGCAGCCGCCGTCCTTGAGGAGGCACCCGGTCACGCTGCGGTCGCTATGGAAGTGGGCCGTGCGGGCGTCCAGGTAATACCACAACCGCTTCGCCTTCGCCGTGTCCGTGCACCCCGCTTCGTCGCGTGAAATCAGGTCGTGATTGCCCAAGCCAAAGTAGACAGGATAGTGAATGGAATCTGGAGCCGACTCCTTTTCCCAGACCAATCGATACGCGCCGAGCATCTCGGGGCCGCCGCACATCCCGAGGTCGCCCGGTACCACGATGGCGGTGGGAGGTGAAATCGGAACGGGCGGAATACCGGCGCCATCGGGCCACAGCTCGCCACTGGTCGCAAAGTGGTTGATGTTCGCTGCGTGAAACGCCTGCATGTCCGTGTCATAGTTGTTCCGGAAGAAGTGCATGTCACTGGTCACATAGAAGGTGAAGTCGGCTCCGGTGGCCGGCCGCTTGGGGGGGAGCAGATCGGTGGATTCGGGGGGAATGGCTGGTTGGCCGCAGTAGTTTTGACCGTCGAACGGGTCTTGGTAGATCCTCCCTCCGGCGGCGCACGGGCTCCAGGAGATGCACGGCCTGCGACCCGGGGAGCCGCAGCAGCTTAGGCCATAGACCGTAAAGTACCAATCGTTGTCGGTCGCCAGGTTCGGCTCGCAAGTGATCGCGGCGGTGATCTCCTTGTTCTTGATCAGATCGAGGATCGGGGTTTGCGAGAAAGCCGGTGTGGAAGAAGCTGTTATCAGCAAACTGAAAAACGTTGCCATTCCCAGGGTGCGCATCCGCGCAGGGAGCTGTTGCGTGCTGACCATCGGACATCTCCTTGAATTTTCGATCCCTGCTGCCCCGGAATGGAGCCCTGGACCGTATGATTGCGATCGAATAGAGCCAGATCGATGCCAGTATCCCCGGCGAGCCGGGCCGCGCAGGGCGGTGACCCTCCGAACCTCATGCTCATGAATCACTTAGGGACTTTTGTGAGGATTGAACATTGGCCAAAACCGGCTGGCAAACCAATGTTCGGCAGGGCCTTGGGCTCTGTCGAGCGAATGTCGGGAGATGTCGGGACTCTGTCGGCGTCTGCGCTTTCCGGCCACCCCCCGAAGGGAGGGGAGAACCGCTCAAGACCAGTCTCGGGCGGCTGATGGCCGATCTGTTCGTCGCCCGAGGCTATGAGCAGCCGTTTCTGGCCGCAGCTTCCGCCTCCCTACCGAGGCGGCCCATACCCACGCACGACCTGCGTTGTATGCCCGGCCGCATCCCGGACGCTCACGGTAAAGATCGGCCTCTCCGTGAGCTTCACCGAACGAGGCAGGAGCAGCCGCAGGACGGCCCCCTGGGGATCGAGCGGCTTTCCGGCGGCGAGGTTGGTGCCCGCTCGGAAGGAGCCGAGCTTGAGGTTGCAGGTCACCGTGAGGCTGGCGGCGGCCACGCCGCTTTCGGCGTCGAAGGCCGAGATCTCCAGGAAGTTGAGTGTTTTCGCGGTTCGTGCCTGCACAACGGAGGGCCGCACCACCAGGGTCGGACGCAGGTCGTCCTCCAGGAATCCCCAGGGGGAGCCGAGGTCAATGGGCGCGCCGAGATCGATCCAGCGTGCAAGGGTCATCTTCTCGTCGAAGGTCGTTCCCGGGACGCCGCCAGAGGGATGAGCGGTGGAAGGGGCGAAGTCGAGATCGTCCGTCCGTGCATCGTTGCTTCGGCCGTCCAGTCTCTCGCCCCACACTTTCCAGGTCAGCAGGCTCTGCCTTGATTGGAAGCCTCGCAGATAGCGGGTGAGCTGCGGCGGATACCACTGGGATGCATCGCCCGGAGGCGCGGGGGTGAGCTCGGCGTTGGCGTCCAGGACGAGGCGGTAATAGGCACCCGGCCAGGAGACGCCATCGCGGTCGACCGGCGATGTGGAGCGAGCCAGCGGGAGCCCCGCGGCCGGGCTCGCGCCACCGTGACAGGAGGCGCAGCGCCTTTCGAGGATCGGCTCGACGTCCCGGTGCCATTCGACGGTCACCTGATGCGCGGCGATCGTGCGGATTCCCGGCTGGCCAGTGTCGGAGAGAGTCAGCAGCGGCGTGGTGTGGGCGAGGTCGGGGATGGCATAGCCGGGAAGGTCCGCCGCCGTGTTCTCGAAGGCCAGGGGCGGCTTGCTGTGGGCGTGGCAGCCGCCGCAGTTGTAGCGCGCTTCGCCGGGACGCACCTGGTGCCAGGTCTGGGCCATGTTGAGCACCATGCCGCGGCGGTCGAGGGCCTGGAAGGTGACGGACGAGTCGGCCGGAATCTTGGCGAGGAAGCTGGTGTCCTCTTCGAAGGAGCCGTCCGGCCGGAGGATGTGGGCCGCTCCAGGCTTGCGCACGGGGATCTCGCCGAGAATGCGCATCCGCTCGCCGCCCACGACGTAGAAGTTGCGGCGGTTGTCCGGATAGCTCCGGTCAGTCGCCGGAAGCTGGAGGAGAAGCCGCACGGCCCAGACATCGTCATCCTGATAGATCCCCGCGTCCGTCCCCTGGCGCACCCAACGGTAGGGGGCGAAGTCTCCGGTATTGAACGGATCGCGGTCGTCCCAGAAGTGGCCGAGCGAGGGCGCCGTGTCGCGCCACAGCAGGGAGGAGCTGCCCAGCAGGCCGAACGGCTCGCCCGGGGTGAGGCGTTCGGCGCGGATGGCCTCATCCGTCAGCGCCGGCTGGGTGGCGGGACCGTCGACGCCGTAGAGCTGGCGCCAAGTCACCACCGGCCGCGGCCATTGGAGGTTGAAGCCGTCCTCGGCGACGACGGTGACGAGCTGCGGCGGCCGGCCCGGTTGATTCGCGGGTGGCACGGGGATCGGTGCGCCGTCCGGGAGCAGCACGATCTCCGCGTGATAGCGGGGAAAGGCCGTGCCCAGTCCGGCGTAGATGCCGTTGTGATTGGCGGGGCCCGGCGCGTAGACGGCGAGGAGATCCGCTTTGGCGGGATCGCCCGAAGACGAGGGCGCCGCTGCCGGATGAGTGAACTTCCCCCGGCGGTCCGCGCCGGCGCAGGGTGCCGGGCGCTCGATGCCGGAGGCGCCGTAGACGTCTTCCTCCCAGCCGGGGCAGGGCGCCGGGAAGTCGTCGGGCGTGGTGAAGGGGGTGAGCCGCACCTGCCCGGTGCGCTCGAAGGGGATCTTGCCGTCGCCGCCGTCGGAGAACGTGGCGTCCGGGCTGCCGAAGGCCGGCCCCGTGGGAGCGATCGGATAGCGGACGAGATCGCCGAAGCCGTTGTTGTTGAGGTTGTAGTAGCGGGTGACCACCAGGTCGCCGCCCGGCATCTGGGTCACGAAGTGGTGGACGAGCGAGTCCTCGGAGAAGCCGGAGAGGCTCATCCAGCCGCGGCCGTCCGGCCCGATGATCCAGAGGGGGAACTGGCGGGGATCGCGCAGCCCGTGCTCTTCCCAACTCGAAAAGGCGATGCGGCCGTCGAGCAGCACCTGGGGATGGAGGGCCATGGCGAGGTTGAGATGGCCGATCTGCTCGACGTTGGTGCCGTCGTCGTCCATGGCGAAGAGCTGCATCGTCCGTTGGCCGCTGCCGAGCTCCTTGGGCGGGACGAAATTGTTGCGATTGGAGGTGAAGACGATTCGGCCGCCGGGCGCCCAGGTGCCGCCGGTGTTGAAGACGCCGATCCTAGGGTGATTGCTGCCATTGCCGCCGGGCGTGAAATGGGCACCGTTGCCGGTGTTGGGAGTGAGGAGCTGGCGGGTGAGGCGAACCAGTTGGCCCGTTGCCAGGTTGAGCTTGTAGAGATCTGCCCCGGCGAGCGAAAGGTACGGCCCGTCGCCCCGCTGCGGGTTGATGCGGGTGAGGTCGTGGTACCAGGTGAAGAGCACCCACTTGCCGTCGAAAGAGATGTTGAGATCGGCGACGGACCCGGCCGCGAGCAGCGTGTGCGAGGGAGTGTCGATCAGCGAACGGTAGCGGTCGAGAGGGAAGAGCACCTCACGGACACCGTCGTGTCGCAGCCGCACGAGCTGCCCTCCCGGGTCGGGTGTCAAGGGTCGCACCGTGTCCGGCCAGACGCTGTTGGCCGCCTCCGGGCCGGCCCCGAAGTACGGCGCCCGCACGTAGAGAAGGTCGTAGGGGAGGGGATGGACCACGTCCGCCCAAGCCGGCGCGGCGGCGACACAGACACCCACGAGCATCGCGAGGGCGAGCCTCCAAGCCCTCGCACACGAACACCTTCGCCCTTGGCCTTTCCCGCACATCGATTGACTCCCTTCGAAAAACCTTAGAGAGAGTGTACTCCGCCGGGACTGTATTGTCCCGCGTCGCCCCGCTTACACACCTTCTCTTACGGAGCGACACTCCGACTTCGTTTTTCTGGAAAGGAACCTATCGTCATGACAAAAGCCAAGCTGATACTGCTCCTCGTTGTTCTCCTGTTGCCTGTCGCAGTTCCCGGAAGGGCTTTGGAGCCCAATACCGCGGCAGGTACCATCTCTGACAACGCTGCTTTTCTGGCGACGCTCCAGGCTCCCCAGATTGGAGCTCCTCCAGCGGCGGCAGACCGGCCGGCCGAAGTCGTCTTGAAATCCAATTTCTGTACCAAGGAGGTCTGTTCGGTCGCGCGGGCGGACTGTAGAGCGTGGTGCCCGGTCCCTTGCGTGATGACCTTCGAGTGTAATTTCCCAACCTGCGGCAGTTGTATCAGTTGCTCTTGTTGAGGCCTGGGGTAGCCGACGGGGAGGTGCCGACCCCCTGCCCGTGCGGCGTTTGGGAGTAGCAGCTGTTCTCGCCGCCTCTGAGACGCCCCACGGGGTTCCCCGTGGGGCGTCTCTACATTGGCTGGGACCGGTGGCGTGATGCAGCAGATTGCGCCCTTAGCAGGATTTGGTACGGCGCGCGATCGGTTTTCGATGGATTGGAAAAGCGTCATCGGCGTCCCCAACGTAGAGACGCCCTGCGGGGAACCCCGCGGGGCGTCTCCGGATCGGGAAAGCCGGACCCGTTAGAAACGAAATCGGCCGGCGGCAGGCATTTTCCAAACAGCCCTCGTCTAGCCTCTCAATGCGTCCGCACCCAGTCCAGAATGGGCTGCCAGACGAGCGTCTGGGCGTCGTTGGCGAGGAAGAGGTCGGCGTGGCCGAAGTCGGAGAGGCGCTGGGTGGATGAAGTTTTGTGGACGATGTGGATCGTCTTGTCGGTGCTGCCGAGGAGCGTCGTGGTGTAGATGCCGAACTCGCCGAAGCCGCCGCCGGCTCCCATGTAGAGGATGGGGACCTTGATCTGCGCGAGATGGTCGTCGAAATCGACGGGCGTCGAGCCGCAGGTGGAGGCGTCGGCATCCGCGAGCTCCTGGTTGGGCTGGAGAGGCGCCGAGCCCTGCTCCAGGGCGAAGAGGTTCCCTTCGTTGGTGTAGAGCAGGCCGGCCGGCTTGCCTTCGATCTCGAAGGTGCCGCCGGTAAAGTGGTAGAAGGGCGTGGGCTCGAGGGGAGCCAGGAAAAGGTAGGTCGCCTCACCCACGAGCAGACCCGCTTGGCGGTTGTTGTAGCCCGGCAGGTTGAACGGCGGGCCATTCAAGATCGAGGAGCCGTTCGGATCGGCCACGGCGAGGCCTCCCAGAGCCTGAATCAACCCGCCCGAGTTGGCTGCGTAAGTCCCCGCCGCAATGGCGGCCTCGGTGTTCGCCTCGCGCTGGCAGGCGAAGGACTGGAGTTGCGGCACGTCGGTCTTCAGGTAGATGTCCACCGGAATGAAGCCCTTCACCTGGCGCAGAATGGATGGGATCTGCGTCTCATAGTTGAGATAGGCGTAACCGATCTGGCCGCCGCGGCTCCAACCGAGGAGGTCGACCTTGCCGAGACCGCTGCCGGTAAGCCCGCGCGTGATGCGGGCCACGCCGAGGGCGATGCCGAGATCGCTGGCGTCCTGCTCCAGGTCCCAGGTCTTCATGAAGCTGAGGTCCGTGACCGTCGCCGGCACGAAGGTCCAGCGGAAGTCGATTCCCCAGACGTCCACGCCGTTCTGGGCCAGGAAGATGGGAATGGAGTGGGTACCCGTACCTGTCAGGAAAGCGGCCCGGAAGTTCCAGATGTCGCCATGGGTGAGGAAGACGGCTTGCCGGGCATGGACCGGCCTGTTGGGCGCGGTCTCCTTCACCACGCGATGGACGCCGATCTGATCGTAGGGACCAGAGCCCACCCGAACTTTGAAGAAATACTCGGCGATATTCGGCGCGAGGACACGCCGCTGGATGGCGGAGACCGGCTGTGCGATGGCGGTGCGGAGCTCGGAAGCAGTGGGGGCCTGGCCCGCCGGCCGGGCCGCCGAGACCACCGGCAGCGCGAGAGCGCCGGCGAGAAGTAAAAGGGTTGCTTTTCGTTGCAATGGGCTCATCCGTTGAATCTCCTTTTGGCGATGCAGATTTTGATTTTCACCATCCCAGAGTGCCGTTCTCCCGCGCCCAGGCGAGTTGCTGGGCGAGGAAGTCGCGAGGATAGGAAATTGCCACGTCGGTCACTTTTCCGCCCTTGTCCTTGACGGGCGAGAGGTCCGCATAGATACCCGAGAGATAAATAGGCAGCAGGAGCTTCTTATAGCGGGCAATCACGTCGTCGCGCACGGCGGGATCGAAATGGATGCCGTACTTGGTGACCAGGGCTTTGCCCGCCTCATAATCGCCCGTGGCCTTGATGCGCATGATTTCGGCCAGCAGCTTGCCCACGCCCGCATGCGCCTGGTCATAGTCCTTAACCACGATGTACCAGTGGCCGTTCTGCTGGATGCGCTCGAATGCGCCGGCCTCGATCAGGTAGTTCGCGACCAGGAGGCGGGAGCGGTCGTGGTCCTCGGCCGCCGAGTCGCCGGTGGGATAGTTCTTGAGCGCCACCAGGCCGGCCCGCGCCGCCTGACGGTACAGCTCGCGGCCCACCTCTCGGACCTCGGGCACTCCAAGCTCGGTGAGCTTCGGATCGTAAATGTTCCAATACGCCACGAGGTCCGCCCGCGCCTCTTCGAGCGTCGAATAGATCTCGCGCAGGTAGGTCGACGGATCGTTGGGGACGTCCACTTTGCCGGAGCCGTGGCCGATGATCTCGTGCAGGGCCGTGTGCAGGTTGTCCGCCCAGCCGCCGTGTTTCTTGACCAGGTCCCCTTCATCCGCATTGGGCAGGAACTCGACCGCCACCCGGGCACCGCGCGTCCCGTTGATGGCGTTGACGGAGGAGGTCAGCAGGATGCTCTTGGTGCCGTATTTCTCGCGGATGTCCTGCTCGTTCGGCAGGTTGTCGCCGATCGTCCCGACGTGAAAGTCGCCGTTCGCGGTCAGCGTCTCGATCGCCTTGGCGACCGGCGGCTTGACGTCGAGCTTCTTGAAGCGGTCGTCCCACGGCGCCTTCTTCTCGAAATAGACCGCGTTGTCGGCGAGATTGTGCATCAACGGAGCGAGTTGTTGATCGACCACGGCGACGATCATTTGCGCCGACCCTTTGATGCCGCGGGCATCGCGGTACACCTCGATGAAGCCGGAGGCGAAGTCGACGGTGCCGTCGTTGCGCAGCCAGAGAACGTTGAAATCGTGCCAGTCCTTGGGATCACCCGTCTGGTAGTAGCGGACGAGGGCACGGAGGAGCTGGGCCTGCGCCGGATCGGCCAGCTTGGCGGCTGCCTCGAGCTCCAAATTCACGGCGGCGAGCTCCTTGGCGTAGAGCCCGGGCGCGACCTTGCCGTCCGGCGTTCCGGCCCGGTAGACCTCCTCGACGAGATGGCCGTTCTTCTTCACCAGCCGTGAGTTCAGGGGGTTCTTCTCGGCGAAACCGGTGAGGTCCTTGAGCGCCACGCCTTGGTAGTAGTTGTTGCTGGAGGCGGTGAGGATGTCCTCGCCGGCGGGCGGATTCTTCTCGGTGAGGTCGATCTCGAACTTGGGATCGAAGAGTGGCGTTTGCAGCGCCTTCAGGGTCTTCGCGAGTTGCTCCTTGGTCCCAAGCCGAGCGCCCTTGGCCCGTGCGGCCTCGGCGGCCTGGGAGAAGTCCTCGAAGGAGAGGCCCGGCAGGAACTTCTTGCCCGTGGTCTCGTTATGGTTGCCGTCGTTGGCGAGGAAGAGCGTCGCATACTCGACGATGGCCTGGCGCGACGCCTCCGGCAGCCGCTCGGGACGCTCGGCGAGAGCGCCCAGCAGGCGCTTGGCCGTCAATCCATACGAGGACATCTGGTCGTAGAAGATTGGATCGAGCTGGATCGACGCCCGCGTCAGGTGCCAGGCGAGCTGCTTCTGCTGGAGGGTCAGCTTGGCGAAGCTCGGCGATTCTACCTGGAGGAAGCCGCGGTCGCCGATCCGTCCGGCCAGAGGGGACGTCTGCGAGGATGGCGAAGGCGGCTGCGCGGCAAGGGGAGCCACCAGGAGGATGGCGAGCGGGATGAGGAGGCGGCGGAAGTTCATGGGGTCTCGCTTTCGATATTTCAATTCAATAAGGTGGCGGCGGTCAGGGCTCTCAGGGTGGCCATTGTAAGGGAGGTGGGGCATGATCCGCCGGTGTCCACCCGGCGCCCGCTGCTGATCATGGCTGCCTCCGCGGTCTTCTTCGCCCTCATGGCGCTGGCGGCGAAGCTCGCCTCGGCGCGGCTTTCCGGCGGCGAGGTGGCGTTCGTGCGCTTCGCCATCATGGCGTTGCCGGTTCTCGCCGTGCCCCGGCTGCTGCGCCAGGCGCTCGACTTCCAGCGGATCGATCTGTTGATCTACCGGGGAGTTTTCGGCGGCCTGGCCATCCTCCTGTACTTCCTGGCCATCGCCCATATCCCGGTGGGCATCGCGACGCTGCTGAACTATGTCTCGCCGGTGTTCAGCGTCGCTTTCGCAGCGATCTTTCTCGGCGAGAGAGTGGACCGCCGTCTGGTGCTCCCCCTGGTCGTCGCGCTCGTGGGGATGATGCTCGCCGCGGGTGGCGGAAGAGGCCTCTACGAGATCCTGCACTTCAGCCGGTGGGAGCTCGCGGGGATGACCTCGGCGGTGCTCACCGGGGCGGCGGTGGCGGCGATCCGCGCGGCTCGCCGCACCGAGAGCTCGTGGTCAATCTACGGCAGCCTGACCCTTTTCGGCCTGGTCGCGACCGGTCCTTTCGCCTATGCGAGCTTCAGGCTCCCGACTCCCTGGGAGTGGCTGCTTCTCGCCGGCGTGGGCCTGGGCTCGATCTCGGCGCAGCTTCTCATGACCTACGCCTACCGCTGGGTGACGAACCTGCAGGCGGGAGTCCTGATGCAGCTCACGGTGGTGCTGTCGCTTCTCTTGGGAGCGGTGTTCTTGGGCGAACGCCCAACACCGATTCAGATCGTGGGGAGCCTGCTCACTCTCGCCGGAGTGATCGGCGTCGTCTGGCTGCAGGCGCCGCCGCGGGCGGTGGAGTGAGGACAGGGAAAGAAAGATTTCTCAAGGATCTTTCTTGTCCTCCCCGGCTCCAAGCCCCTCCACCGCGGCGCGCAGTAGCTCGGCGACGCTCCAGGCCTGGGCGATGCAGCCGCGGGGAGCATGGGGTGGATCGCCGTCGAAGATCTCGGAGATGGAGCCAATTCCCGCTTCTCCCAGGTGGACCCGTAGGCCGGCGAGGCGCTCGCGTCCCTGGCGTTGTCCCTCGTCGCCGCGGAGGCGCACCAGGGCGGTCAAGTAGGGGCCAAGGAGCCAGGGCCAGACGGTGCCCTGGTGATAGGCACTGTCCCTCTCCCACGGCGCGCCCGTGCAGACGGAGCGGTAGCGGGAGTCGTCCGGCGACAGGGTACGCAACCCGAATGGAGTGAGGAGCTTCTCCTCGACCGCGGCGAGGACTCGGACGGCGCGGTCGTCGTCCAGCAGGGGGAAGGGGAGAGCGAGGGCGATCAGTTGGTTGGGCCGCAGGCTCGCGTCTTTGTTTCCTCCGTCGATCACGTCGTAGAGATAGCCGGCGGACTCGTTCCAGAAGAGGTCTGCGAAACGGCGGCGGGCTTCGAGGGACCGGCGGTCCAGTTCCTCGGCGTCCGCGGCGCGGCCGGCGAGCTCCAGCAGGCGGGCGAGGATCCACTGGGCGTTCGTCCACAGGGCCTGGATCTCCACGGGCTTGCCGGCTCGCGGGGTGATCACCTGGTCTCCCACCCTGGCGTCCATCCAGGTGAGCTGCCAACCGGGCTCGCCCGCGGCGAGGAGGCCGTCGGCGTCCTCGTGGATGCCGTGGCGCGTGCCGCGACGGTGCCAGGCCAGGATGTCCTCCAAGGCCGGCAGCAGCTCGCCGAGGACGAAGTCCTTGTCCCCGGTCTTTTGCAGGTAGCGCCAGACGGCCACGAAGAGCCAAAGGGTGGCGTCGACCGTGTTGTACTCAGGCTCTTCGCCGGAATCGGGGAACCGGTTGGGGATCATCCCCTTGCTCACCGAGCGGGCGAAGGCGCGGAGGATTCCCTTCGCCTCGTCGAACCGCCGGGTGATGAGACAGAGACCGGGGAGGGCGATCATGGTGTCCCGGCCCCAGTCGGAGAACCACGGGTAGCCGGCGATTAAGGTGTGCAGGCCCTCGCCGCGGCGCACGATGAATTGATCCGCCGCGGCGGCGAGAGCGAGGCAGATCGGGTCCGCGTTGCTGAACGGATCGAGGAGGGCCTGTCGGCGCACCCGCTCCAAGTCCAGGAGAGCGAAGGCGTCTCGCCCGGACGGATCGGCTGTCGATGCGATCACGCCCAGGCGGTCTCCCGGAGTCATCTCGACGGCGAAGGTGCCGGGAGTGAAGAGATCCTCCTGGAAGTCGAGTCCCCGCTCCCGCTCGCGGGCGTACTCGAAGGCGCGATACCAGTCCGGAGCCGGCGTCCAGGCGCTGCCCGGAACGTGGAGAAAGACCTCGGGGAGACCGTCGTAGCTCCGGTACGCAAGCGTGCCGGAGGTGAAAGCGCCCTCGCGATGGACGGACTCGTTGGCGTGGCCGAGAGAGTGGTAGTCGCGTCCGGCGAAGAAGGGGCGCAGCTCGAGGCGTACGGGGCCGGGGGCCTCCAGTAGCTCGAAAAACACCAGCACCGTGGATTCGCCGTCGATCGCGGCTACGGTCTTGCGCAGGCGGACGCCGTCCCGCAAGCCAACAACGTACTCGAAGACGGGGAAGACGCCGCGGCGGAACGATTCCAGGTGCTCGAAACCGCGCGGATGGATAGCGCCGGGGTGTTGATTGCACGACAGGTCCCAGGACGCGCCGTCCGTAATGATCGTTTCGTCGAGGCGGGAGAGAAGGACCATCCGTCCTACCGGCGCCCGGGTGGCAACCACCAGCAGTCCGTGGTAGCGGCGGGTGTGGGCGCCCACGATGGAGGAGGACGCCCAGCCGCCGAGGCCCGTTGGTCTCCAGCCACTCATATGAAGTGGCGCGGTCGAAATCGCCGCAGACGGTGCGGTCGAGATGGACCTCAGGACCCGCGGTCGGCGGCATGACCACTCCTCCTGTTTTTCGGTGGATCAGACCGGGTGCGGGCGCCATTATAAGAGGAAGAGCACCTGGCATTAGGATTGAACCTGGATCTGGCTGGGAGGAGGAGGACTCATGGATCTCGAAGTGAAGCACGACGAGCCGGGGAGGAAGTACTTCGCCGTGGTCGATCAGCACGAGTCGGTCTGCGAGTACGGACCCGCGGGAGACAAGACGCTCGACTTCTGGCACACCTACGTGCCGCCGGAGCTGCGGGGCCAGGGGATCGCGGAGAAGCTGGTGCGGTACGCCCTCGACGACGTCCGGCAAAGGGGTTTCAAGGTAGTCCCCTCCTGCTGGTACGTCAGCGTGTACATCGACCGCCATCCCGAATACAAGGATCTGCTGGCTTGATGAGGCGGCCAAAACTCCGCGTGCCGTCTTCGCGTATCTGGCTCAGGAGGAACATCGCATGACTCTGCACGAAACACCCCTGTTCCTGCTCATCGCCGGCGCGGCCCTGGTGCTGGCCGGCCGGCGGCTCTTCTGGCTCTTCGTGGGCTTGGTGGGCTTCATCACCGTCTACCAATGGTTCGAGCCCTACGGCGCGGCGCCGAACGTCCGGCTGCTGGTGGCGGTCGTAGCTGGCGTCGTCGGGATCGTCCTGGCGATCTTCCTGCAAAAGGTGGCCGTGGCCATGGCGGGCTTCTTCGTGGGCGGCTGGTTCGTGACCCAGCTCCTGGGGCTGCACATGGCGCATCCCGGAGGGATGGACCTGCTGATCTTCGCCGTCGCGGGAATCGTCGCCGCCGTCATCGCCGTCAAGCTCTTCGACGTCGCGCTGGTGCTCTTCACGTCGCTGGCGGGCGCGGGCCTGATCGTCGAAGCCCTCCACCCGGCATCGCATCTGAAACAGATCCTGATCGTCGTCCTTTTTGTGGTGGGCTTGGCCGTGCAGTTCGGATTCACGGCGGGGCGACGGCGACGAGAGGCCTGAAGGACCGAAACGACTACGCCATCGCCTCCGGCGCCAGCCGCTTCATCTCCTCGCGCACGCCCTCGATCGCCTGGGTCGTGCCCGTTTCGTCTCCCAGGCGGGCGAGCTGCTGTTTCTTGTGGGCCAGCTTGCCGCAGAGGTGATAGAAGCGCCGGGTGGCGAGGAAGCGGCCACAGCCCAGGGCTCGGACGCGGACGCCGGTCTGCGCGAAGAGCGAGGTGGCAGTGCGGTATTGCCGGGGATCGAGGGAGCCCGCCGTCACCTCGTCGGCGAGCTGCGTCTGGAGCATCTGTCTCTCCCGCCAGACGGCCGCCAGCACGACGAGGGTCATCAGCACCCAGCCCAGCCAGTCCAGCAGGAACATCGCCGCTCCGAGCCCGGACGCCCGGGAGGCGGCTGTGGCGAGGCCGTTGTGAAGGGCATGGGCCGCGACCGCGAGGCTCCAGCCCGCGGGCGGCGCCAGCCAGCGCACGACGGTGGACCGCGAGAGGCGCGCCGTGGCCAGGCCGAGCCCTGTCCAGGCTGTGTAGAACGGGTGATCCCACATCCCGAGGACGACGCGGACGAATCCCAATCCCAACATTCCGTGAATGCCGTGCTGAGTCGACTCGCCGAAGAGGTAGAGCGTGTTCTCCGTCGCCGCGAAGCCGAGAGCCGTGACGCCGGCGTAGACCAGGCCGTCCATCACCGAGTCGAACTCCCGGCGAAAAACCAGGAAGACGAGAAGCACGGCGAAGCCCTTGAGGCTCTCCTCAGTCAGGGGAGCGAAGAGCGTCATCCCCGCGAGGTCCGCCGCCTTCTTCGAGCCGGTCAGGCCGGTGACCGCCCCTTCGAGCACGAGCTGCGACATCAGGGACCCGGCCGCCGCCACCACCGCTCCCCAGAAGAAGACGAGCCCCAGCAGCAGCTTCGGCTCCTTCTCATAACGGTCGACCCAATAGAGGAACGCGGCGCAGAGGAAGGCGGGGACGAAGCTCAGGAGTACGGCGAGCGGGAGGGCCATGGGGTGAGGGGCTGAAGGTAGAACGATATCACGGCATCAGGAGGCGTCACCTGACCCCCACCCAAGACCCTCATCACCCCGGCCCTCTTCTCCCGACCACCCCATCCCCCTCCCCGGGAGAAGAGGGAGCAAGGCGGGGAAGCCCCAGGGGTACCCCTCTCCCGGGGCGGCGGATGGGGTGGTCGGGAGAGGGGCAGGGGTGAGGGTCTTGGGCGGGGGAACCTCCCAGACCACGTTAAGTTAGCGCTTATGGGGTTAGGGGGGGTGAGGGTCTCCTACTCAGGCTTCCAGGTCGGGACCCGCCCGGGCGTCCAGGGGGCGCCGGCGGCTTCGAGCTGCGTCTCCAGCCCCTTCAGGTCGACTTCGATCGTCTTGCGCACGTCCTCCAGCACCGGCGCGAACTCGGCCGCGGCGATGGCGTAGTCGTCCTGGAAGGTCTTGGTCGCCTCTGAGGAGGTCGACCAGTGGCCCTGGACGACCTCCTCCACCCGGTCGAGAATGGCCGGGGGAGTGGGCTCGTTGCGGGCCGCGAGGGTGGGATCGCCCGCCAGCTTGACCTCGATGTCCTGTAGGTGGAGATCGATCTGCCGCGCCTTCTCCAGCAGCTTGACGTCCGCCTTCGGCGTGTCGAGGATGGCCTTCAGAATGAACTTCAGGTGATCCTGGGCCTCATTGACCGCCTGCGCGGCGCCCCGCACCGCCCGCTGCAATCGGGCCGTCTTCCGCGCGAACTCGAGTTGGGAAGCCTGGTCCTTGGCCGGCAGTGACGCGAGGGAGAGGGGCACGGCTTCAAATGTCTGCGACTGTCCGAGGGGAGTGGTGACGTCGTCCACCACCTTGGCCAGGGAGACCGTGTATTTGCCCGGGGCCGCCATGGGTCCTTGGGGCGGTAGACCGCCAAACTCCTCCCGGCGGCTGGGCGTGATCGAGATGGGCGTCGAGGGCGGGAAGTGGAGATCCCAGGCGACGCGGTGGATTCCCGACTTGCCCGGCGCCGTGAACCGCCGCACGACGTTGCCTTCCTCGTCCTTGACGGTGAAGAGCAGCGAGGGCTCGGCCTCACGGTCCTCCTCGCGCAGTGTGTCCCAGGGCGGATAGACGAGCGCGCCGCCTTCCTTGGCGAGCTTCTTCTCCGCCTCCTGCCGCGTCTTCCTGCGGGTCTTCAGATCCTCCTTGAGGAAGTAGGTGAAGACGGCGCCGAAGGGCGGGTTGGGAGCGAGGTAGAACGCGGCGCCCTGGAAGCCCTGTTCCCGCCCGCCCATCGGCGAGGCTTCCATGAACATCCACGCCTTCTTCACCGGGAAGAGGGCGGACTCCTGCTCCAGCGTCTCCGCCTTCACAGTCCGCAGGGGCGTGATGTCGTCCAGGATGTAGAAGCCGCGGCCGAAGGTGGCCACCGCAAGGTCGCCCTCCCGCTTGTGGATGACGAGGTCGCGGACAGGGATGACGGGCAGACTCGCGAGCTTGATCCACTTCTTGCCGCCGTCGATGGTGAAGTAGAGGCCGAATTCGGTGCCGGCGAAGAGCAGGTTGGGATTCTGGAAGTCCTGCACCACCGTCCACACCGAGCCCCGGTCGGGCAGATCGCCGGCGATCGAGGTCCAGGTGGCGCCGCGGTCGGCGCTCTTCAGCAGGTAGGGCTTGAAGTCGCCCATCTGGTGGTTGTTGAACGCCGCGTAGACGGTGTTGGCGTCAGTGGGGGAGGGCTCGACGTCGGAGACGTAGGTGTTCTCCGGGATGCCGGGGAACTTCTCGATCTTCCGCCAGTTGCCGCCGCCATCCTCGGTGGCCTGGATGAGGCCGTCGTCGGTGCCAGCGTAGAGAAGCCCTTCTTTCACCGGCGACTCGGCGAGGGCGACGATGTTGCCGTAGAAGGAGGTTGAGGAGTTGAAGGCCACGGTGTCCACACCCCAAACCCGGCCCATCACCTTGAGCTTGCGGCGGTCGATCTGGCGGCTGAGGTCGGGGCTCACGGCCTTCCAGGTGTTGCCCCGGTCGTCGCTGCGGAAGATCTTGTTGGCCGCGAAGTAGAGGCGGGTGTGGGAGTGGGGGCTGACGATGACCGGCGAGTCCCAGTTCCAGCGCAGGGCCGGCTCGCCCCTGCCGGGCTGGGGCTGAATGAAGACCTGCTCGCCGCTCTTCTTGTCGTAGCGCACCAGGGCGCCATACTGCGCCTCGGCGTAGACGGTGTTCGGGTCCTCGGGATCCACCTGGCTCTGGAAGCCGTCGCCGCCCTGGGTGACGAACCAGTCGGAGTTGCGGATGCCGTGGTCGTTGTTGGTGCGCGACGGGCCGCCGAGGCTGTAGTTGTCCTGCGTGCCGCCGAAGACGTTGTAGAACGGCAGGGCGTTGTCCACGCTCACGCGGTAGAACTGGGCGATCGGCAGGTTGCTCTTGAACTCCCAGTTGGCGGCGCGGTCCCAGGTCTCATAGAGGCCGCCGTCGCAGCCCACCAGCATGTGGGAGTGATTGGCGGGATCGATCCACAGCGCGTGGTTGTCGACGTGCTTGTGGCGCTCGCCCAGGGGACGGAAGCTCGTGCCGCCGTTGTCCGTGACCGTGATCAGCGTGTCCATCGAGTAGACGCGGTCGGCGCTGTCGGGATCGACCGAGATCTCCTGGTAGTACTGCGGGCTGCTCGAGATCGAATCGCTGCGCTTCTCCCAGCTTCCGCCGGCGTCGGTGGAGCGATAGAAGCCGCTCGACTTGCCGACCGATTCGATCGTGGCATAGACCGTGTCCGGGCTGGTGGGGGCGATGGCGAGGCCGATGCGGCCCATGTCGTCCTTGGGCAGGCCGGCCGAGAGCTTCTTCCAGGTGGCGCCACCGTCCATGGACTTGTGAATGCCGCCCTCGGGGCCGCCGTCGATCAGGGTCCAGATGTGCCGGCGCCGCTGATAGGCGGAGGCATAGAGCACGTCGGGGTTGCGCGGGTCCATCACCAGATCGCTGACGCCGGTGTTCTCGCTGATCGTGAGCACCGCCTTCCAGGTCTTGCCGCCGTCCGTCGTCTTGTAGAGGCCGCGGTCACCACCGGCCGACCAGAGGGGGCCTTGGGCCGTCACGTAGACGACATTGGAATCGCGGGGATCGATGACGATCTTGCCGATGTGCTCGGACTTCTTGAGCCCCACGTTCTCCCACGACTTGCCGCCGTCCACGGACTTGTAGACGCCGTCGCCGTACGAGACGCTACGCTGGCTGTTGTTCTCGCCCGAGCCCACCCAGACCACCAGCGGATTCTTCGGATCGACGGTGACGCAGCCGATCGAGAACGAGCCCTGGCCATCGAAGATGGAGGACCAGGTATTGCCGGCGTTGAGCGTCTTCCACACGCCGCCCGAAGCCGTGGCGATGTACCAGGTGGTGGATTTGGTGGGATCGACGGCGATGTCGACGATGCGCCCGCCGACGACGGCCGGGCCGATGTTGCGCAGCTCCAGCCCGGCGAAGGTCGAGGCCGAGAGGCCTCCCTTCTTCTCCTCGGGCTTGCCGTCCTTCTCCTTGCCGCTCTTGCCTTTGGCCTTGTCGGCTTTGGCGGCGGCCTTCTCGGCCTTGTCCGTCTTTTCAGCCTGCGCAGCCTTGTCGGCTTTCTCTTTCTCAGCCTGCTGAGCTGCAGTCTTCTCTTTGTAAGCCTCGGGCGGCGCCGCGAAGACGCTGGACGACAGGAGAGCGACGATCGCGACAAGCGCGGTCCTTCCAAAGATGCGTATCACGAGATGTTCCTCCAGTGCGGCCGGTCAGTCGTGCCGCGACAGGATTCTAGGACTTTTTCGCCCACCACGTCCGCGCTTCCGACATGCCGTCCTCGTAGGTGCGGAGTGGGACGTAGCCGAGCTCAGCTCGAATGCGGTCGCTGGAGCAGTGGCTGACGAAGGAGTCCTGGGGCTTCTCAGGCTCCTCCGCACCAGGGGCGGGCGGCGCGTCCGGGAACCAGCTCCGCACGTCCTCGACATACCGCCGCCAGGGAACCTCGCCGTCGACCACGTTGTAGGCACGGCCGGCGGCTGCCGGATGGGTCAGCGCGAGCTCCATGGCGAGGCCGACGTTCTCGACGTGGGTCCAAGGCAGAGCGTTGCCGCCGGCGAGCGAGACCCTGCCCGCCCGGATCTTGGCAGGCACCAGAATCGCCCAACTGGAGGTCGGGTGAACCCCGAGCACGGCGCCAAGCCGGAGGATCGTCGCGTCCAATCCGCGCGCCATCTCGGCCTGCAGGACGCGCTCTGCCTCGGCCTTGGTCAGCCCATAGTGAGGGGAGGCCGCGGGAGTGTGGGGGTAGGCCTTCTCGACTGTCTTGAGCGGTCCGGTCTCGTCGAACACGGAAGGTCCCTGCGACCAGTCATAGACCGAGATCGTCGAGATCTGAACGAACCGCCGGCACCCCTCCTCCCGAGCCGCCGCGGCCAGCGCCGCCGTGCCCTGGGCATTCACCCGCCGGGCATCGGCAAGGTCGCTGCCGATCGAAGCGGCGCTGTGGACGACAAACGCCATGCCCTCGCAAGCCCGCCGGGCCGTGGCGGGATCGACGAAATCCCCCTCCATCTGCGTGATGTTGGGAGAGCCCAGGCCCGGATGGTCTCCGCGCTTGCGGACCAGAGCGCGGACCTCGGCGCCCGCGGCGGCTAGGCGGGCGGCAAGGTGACTGCCGACGAAGCCGCTGCCGCCGGTGACGAGGATGGGGATACTCTGAAAACTACTTGCTGTGCTCACAATTCCCCTCTTTCACCGCCACTTGGGGCGGGTACAACGGTGAGAGAGGTCGCCGGAGAAGGATCTGGAATCGGATCTCCCCTCCAAAGGCGACCTGCGACGGCTTCATCCAAAGCATCGGCGGCTTCTATAGGCGGTCTCGTAGATCATGGTTTACCTTGAGATCCTGAGGGGCGACGCTATTTGGCAGGGGGAAACGGAGCGACGAATTCGAACCGGAAAACCGAGCGGATCCGTTCCATGTCGCGGGCATTTCGGGTGATGAGCACGACCCCTGCTTCCCGGCAACTGAAGGCGATCAGCACGTCGAAGACGAAGCCCCGCGGCATGGTTGCGAGATCGAGGGAACCCTCGGCCCGAAGTCGGGAGAGCGTCAAGCCCAGCGCATCCCATGCAGCCAAGGAAGGAGCCAAGATGCGGCCACGCCGGAAGAAGGGCGCCAAGACCTGCTCATCTAGATGCTTCCAGTCGCGGGGGGAGCGAGCGCCGGCCCGGAGCTCGGCTGCTACAACTGAGCTGAGATAGAGACGCGGGGCTTCTCTGGCGGTAAAAGCTTCGAGAGCGGCGTGAGCGTCAGAACCTCGGGCAGCGTCGATGTAACAGTCGGAGTCCAGAGCGTACTTTCGCACCCAGCCAGGCGCCTATCGGATCGAATCGATCTGGAGCCCGGAAAGCGCTCGGGTGCCGTCGAGAAGCTCTCGCCGGAACGCAACCATGTCGAGCGCCGTTTCGACGGTTTCGCGTTCGGTGGCGGTGCCCAGAATCGTCTGTGCGCGGCGGAGGGTCTTCGGATCGAGCCAGAACTCTTTCCGGACCTTGCCTTCGCGAGATGGACGGTGTTCAGGGGCTTTCTTGATGGAGACTTGCATACGGAACAAGATACCACTCTGTACGTACTCTCCGCAACATCATCTCACCGGTACGCCGCCGGCGGCCCGGCTCTAGGTCGTGGGCAACCGCGAGCTCTGGCGGACGGCCGGGGTTTTCAGTGAGCTCGATGCGCGCCTGCCCGCTTCAGACCTCCGCGTCGATCACCGAAATCAGCCTGCCGGCGCGGATGGTCTATAGTTCCGCCATGGAAGAAGTCCCGCCGGGGATCGACTTTGAGGAGACTAAAAGGATTCTCGCGGCTCTGGAGCGCGAGGGCGTTCGCTACGTGCTCATTGGCGCGATGGCCATGGCGGCGCAGGGACTGGTTCGGGCCACGCACGATCTCGACTTCTTCGTGTCACCTGAACACGAGAATGTAGGCCGGCTGAAGAGGGCGTTCAAGAGCCTTTTCGAGGACGATCCCAATGTTGACGAAATCTCTGCGGAGGATCTGGAGGGCGACTATCCTGCCATCGAATACACCCCTCCACATGGCCGATACTCTGTAGACATCCTCTCTCGGCTCGGGGAGGCGTTCAGCTACCCGGACATCGAATCGGAGATGCTGACGACGGCCGAGGGCACCCAGATCTCTGTTGCGACGCCGCGCATGCTGTATAGAATGAAACGGGATACCGTTCGTCCGCAGGACCGGTTGGACGCTCAGGTGATCAAAGAGCAATTCAAGCTCCAGGAGGACTGATGCCGGTCCGAAAGTTTCGCTCAGTCGCCGACATGCCTGGAGCGCAGCCACGTACTCCTCTCGATCCGGACAACCTCCGGCTCGCCTGTTCGCTTTCGCAGTTTGCCTATTGGCTGCACCCCATGAAGCATATTCCTGGAGTCCGGAAGTACAGGTCGGTCGAGGACGCATGGCAGGCTCGCAAGGAATGGGTGCGGAGCCAGCTCCGCGGGCAGAATTCCGTGTAGGTGATTAGCTCTGAAGCTTCTGCCTGTTCTTGCCTACTGCGTGCTCAAGCATCTCACCGGTACGCCGCCGCCTGAATACCGTACAGTTCGGCGTACTGACCGCCTTTGGCCATGAGGTCGTCGTGGGTGCCAACCTCGACGAGGTGGGCGCCGTCGAGCACGACGATGAGGTCGGCCATGCGCACGGTGCTGAAGCGGTGGGACACGAGGATCGTGATGCGTCCATCGGCGGCGCTGCCATCTCCATGCATGGCGGCGGCGTAGCGCTCGAAGAGGGCGTGCTCGGTCTCGGCGTCGAGGGCGGCCGTGGGCTCGTCGAGCACCAGGAGCAGCGGGCGGTCTCGCATGAAGCCTCGCGCCAGGGCTAGCTTCTGCCACTGGCCGAAGGAGACCTCGACGCCTTCGGGCCAAGTTGGGCCGAGCTGGGTTTCGAGCCCGGCCGGCAGGCGTGCCACGACGTCGTCCGCTCCGGCGCGCTCGACGGCGCGGACCACCGCGGGCTCGTCATCGAGGCGGGGGACGTCCCCGAGGCCCACGGAGTGCCGGGCGCGGAACTCGAAGCGGAAGAAGTCCTGGAAGGCTCCGGCCAGACGCTCGCGCCACTCGTCGGCGCGCATGCGTGCCAACGGTTGGCCGTCCACGGAGATCGTTCCCGACGTGGGCTCGTAGAGCTTGCCGAGCAACTTGACGAGCGTCGTTTTGCCAGCGCCGTTTTCCCCCACGATGGCGACGACGGTACCCGCGGGCAGCTCCAGGGATACGTCCTCCAGCACGAGGCGATCGGTGCCGGGGTAGGCGAAGGAGACGTGATTGAGGCGGATGCCCTCGCGCAGCTCCACCGGCACGGGTAGGTCCGCCTTCGACACCAGAGAGGCCGCGTAGTCCTCCAGCCAGGCGAGACGCTGGGAGCCGTCCATCCAAATGCCGCGCAGGAAACCGATCTCGCCGACTGTGGCTCCAATGTAGGCGGAGAGGCGTGCGCCCGCCGCCAGGACGAGCAGCACGTCCCCGGCTGGTGCTGCAAGGCCCACGGCCACGAAGGCGATGGCGCCCACGTAGGCGCCGCCGAACACGGCCCAGGCGAGGGTGTGCCAGGCGGCGGAGCCCCAGCGGACGGCGGCGATCGGCTCATACCAGCGCTCCCAGGCCTTGCGGCGCTCGGTGACGAGGCGGTCGCCGATGCCGGTGACGCGCACCTCCTTGCCGGGCGGAGCCGTGGTGGCAGTCTGGAAGAGATGGCGTGCCAGCCGGCTCGCGGGCGCCCCTCGCTCGTAGAAACCGCGCTCGAAGGCCGGCCGCCACGATGCAGTCAGCATGGTTGGCAGCGCGAATACGGCGAGCAGCACCAGAGCCGGATGGATCGAGGCGAGGAGCGCCACCGTCACAGCCAGCCGCAGGATCCACCCGCAGGTGGTGAAAATCGACAGGTACAGGTGATCGAGCACGAAGACCTGATCGCGCAGCCTCGCGAGACGGTCGAGATACTCCGGCCGCTCCTGATGGGCAATCGTTGCCACGGACGCCTGTAGCCGGGCCACGTGGGCTTCGAGCGTAATCGTGACCTTGTCGCGGAAGCGGCGCTGCACGCGGGTGCTGATCGTGCGCAGCAGCCAGGTGGCCGCGGCGGAGACCCCGAGCGCCAGCGCGGCGATGCGCACGACCCGCCCGTCGTGCCGAAGCACGCCCTCGCCGAGCAGCTTGAGCCACCAGGCGAGCAAGGCGTCGGGCAGAGCGGCCAGCAGCGACAGGGTGAAGGCCGCCGTCATCAGCCTGGGCTCGTTGCGCAGCCCGAGCTTGCACAGCCGCCACATGGACGACAGCGCCGGCGGCAGGTCCTCGATTTTGTGTTCGCGGTCAGGCGAGGACGTCATAGACGACTCCTTCCTCGTCTTCCGCCGCATTGAAGCGCTGCGCCTGGAGATCGAACATCGTCCGGTAGCGGCCCCCGAGAGCCATTAGCTCCTCGTGGCTGCCGAGCTCGATCACCTTGCCATGCTCCAGCACGCAGATGCGGTCGGCCTGGCGCACCGTCGAGAAGCGGTGGGAGATGAGGATCGTCGTGCACTGCCTTGTGGCGGCGAGGAGGCGCTCGAAAATCTCCGCTTCCCCCCGCACGTCGAGCTGCGCCGTGGGCTCGTCGAGCAGCACGACCCCGGCGCCCATCCGCACGGCGTAGAGGGCACGGGCGAGCGCCACTCGTTGCCACTGGCCTCCCGACAGCTCGGTGCCGCCTTCGTAACCGCGAGCCAGCACAGTATCGAGGCCGGCGAGATCAGCGGCGCCGGCTGCGGTGAGAGCGCCGAGGACCACGCTGTCCGAGACCTCCGGGCTCCGGCGGGGAGCGACGTTGTCGCGTAGCGGCAGCTCGAAGCGGATGAAGTCCTGGAAGACCGCCGCGACGCGTGATCGCCACGATTCGAGGTCCAGATCACGCAGATCGACGCCGTCGATCTCGATCCTCCCGGACTGCGGGTCGTAGAGGCGGCACAGCAGCTTGGCGAGCGTCGTCTTGCCCGCGCCGTTCTGGCCGACGATGGCGAGCGACGATCCCGCGGGGATGGTGAGATCGAAGCCCTGGAGCACAGGAGCCGAGCCGCCGGAGGGATACCCGAAGGTGACGTCGCGGAAGCGGATCTCCCGGGCCGGCAGTCCATCGGTCTTGCGGGTCCCGGACGCGAGGGCGCCGGCCAACGCCATGGCGGGCTCGAGGCGCAGCACCGCGGCCACGGGCGCGGCCGAGCCGTCGAGAGCCCAGTTGAGCCCGCCGAAGGCGATCATGGATGTGCCGACTGCGCTCTGCGCGAAGATGACGAACGTGCCGAGGTCGATCCGGCCGCTGGAGACGTCGCTGGCGAGCGCCCAGAAGACCGCGAGATTGGCGCCGATCACCAGCAGCATGCACCACACCACGGGCTTCTCGCGCAGGCGGGTGGCCTCGTACTGCAACCGGTGGAGGTGGGTGCGGCGATCGATGAAGCGATCGATGGTCCAGCCCGCGAGGCCGAACAGGCGAAGCTCCTTGGCGGCGGGCGGATCGACGGCGAGCCGGTAGGCATACTCGGCGTCGCGCTGAGCGGCCCGCACCGTCTCGGTATTGCGGTCGTGCCAGACCGAGCTCTCGCGCAGCAACCAATGCGTCGCCATCCAGGCGCCGGCCAGGACGAGGGCCGCCCACCAGCGATACCCGGCGAGAACGACGGTGAACGCCAAGCCCCCGATCATCTCGACCAGCCCCGCCGCGATGAAGTCCATGGAGATCGAAAGCGGCGGGCCGGTCATGCCGAGGTCGAAGTCGCGGGCCACGGTGAGGTCGTTGGTGAGCTTGGGATCTTCGAGGTGGCCCATGCCGGGAGGCCGGACGCACGCCTCGGTCAGCCGGTCATAGAGCCACGCCGCCGTCCGGTCCCCAAGATTGGAGCTCACCGCCTGGTGGACGGGAGTGAGGATCTGGAGCAGGACGAAGACCACCCCGGCGAACGTGAGCGGAGCGGCGAGCCCCGAGCCGCGCTGCACGGCGGCCACCAGCAGGCCCATAGCGATGCCGAAGAGGGCGGGCAGGATACCCCGGAGGACGACCGCTCCCCACCATACGCCCGCCAGCGCGCGGTCCGCCTTCGGCAGAACGGCGAAAAGCTTCCACTCTTTGCGATCACGCAGGCTCTTCATACCCTCTCCGTGAGGCGGAATCCTACAGCAGGGAGAGGGAGAGGTACCGAACTTTTGACCGGCGCGGCTTCCTTGACCTGTGAGCAAGGCGAGCACTACTCTAGAGCTACCATGTCCCCCGTCGCACAGAGACTCGCCAGCAAGCTTGAGGAGTGGGAGCCTGAGGTTTCCCGAGAGGTGGAGGGGCTCGTCGCCGAAATCATCGAGCTGGCAGACCTCAACGTTCTCGATCTGGCCCGCTCCCGGCGGGTCGAGCAGGATGTCTTAGACCTACTGGATGAACCTATCACCCGGTGAAGTCTGGCTGGCTGACCTCGGAGTGGCAGCCAAGACCAGACCAGTGGTTGTGGTGTCTCGACGCGACGAGCAGGCGCCGCGGGCCCTTGCCATCTACGTTCCATTGACGACCCAGAATCGCGGCAGCCGTTACGAGGTTGTGATTCCCCAGTTGAGGTTCTTGCGGCAGGCCTCAGTCGCCAACGTTCAAGGGATGGGATCGATTCCCGAGGCGCGTTTGGAGAAGCGCCTGGGGCGGCTGCCAGAAGCAGTGCTCGCGGAAATCCGAAGCGCCATCGCCTTTGCGCTGGACATGGGGTAACCGGGACTCCCGCTGACGCTTGACCGAAGGCCGAAGTGTTCAGGCCGCCGCAGATCGCCGCTTGAACATCCAATACGCCGGTATTCCCAGCACCACGAGACCTAGCCCAATCAGCGACTCCCGTGGGCTCTCCTTGAGCGTGTTCCCGATCAGGAGCAGGCAGGCGAAGATGAAGAGGGCCGGAACAACCGGGTAGCCCCATGTGCGGTAGGGCCGGGGCGCGTCTGGCCGGCGGCGGCGGAAGATGAAGACGGCGGCGGCGGTCATGGCGTGGAAGACCACCGAGGCGAAGATGACGTAGGTGTAGAGCTGTGAGTAGCTGCCCGAGACGGTGAGCACCACCGACCACGCCGTCTGCGCCCAGAGGCTCGGCACCGGCGTCCGGTACACGGGATGGATGCGGGCGAGCGACTTGAAGAACAGGCCGTCCTCGGCCATGGGGAGATAGATCCGCGAGCTGTAGAGGATGGTGGAGGAGAGGCAGCCGAAGGTGGAGATCAGCACGATGAGCGAGACGATCCGCGCCGCCCACGGCCCGAAGAGGACGGAGGCCGCCGTCTCGGCGATGCGGGGCGTCGTCGCCATGGCTCCCATGGAGAGCGCGCGGACGTAGACGAGGTTGAGCAGCAGGTAGAGGAGGATCACCGCGCCCGTGCCGAGGATCAACCCCCGGGGGAGGCTCCGGCCCGGATCGCGCATCTCGCCCGCCGAGCAGGTGAGGCCGTACCACCCGTCATAAGTCCAGAGGGCCGCGATCATCGCGATCCCAAAGGCCGCCAGCAGACCGCCGGGAACGTGTCCTACGGGCCCGAAAAGGTGGGGCTGAACCGGCGCCCGCGCGAAGAGCCCCAGCGCGATGAGCCCGATGATGGCGCCGATCTTCAGCACTGTCAGGGCGTTCTGCACCCCGGCCCCCTCCTTGAGGCCGACGTGGTTCACCGCAGTGAGGATCAACAGGGCCGCGACCGCCGCCACCTGTCCGCCCGAGAGCGTCCATGTCCAGGAGAAGACCGGCACCCGAAGCAGGATGTGCTGGGTCGAGAACCACGGCAGGAAGCTCCCCAGGTACTCCCCGAACGCCACTCCCAGCGCCGCGTTGCCGCCGGACATGATGACCAGGAACGCCGTCCACCCGTAGAGAAAGCCCATCAGAGGCCCATAAGCTTCCTTAACGAAGTGATAGAGCCCGCCGGCCCGGGGGAACATAGCCCCGAGCTCGCCATAGCTGAGCGCTCCCGCCAGCGTCAGCAATCCCCCGGCCAGCCAGACGAGCAGGATCAACCCCGGATGGGGAAGCACCTTCGCCATGTCCGCCGTGGTGATGAAGATGCCCGTCCCAACGATCGAGCCGATCGTCAGCAGGGCGCCGTCCCAGGTCGAGAGGCCGCGGATGAGGGTCGGGGCGGACGGTGGCGAGGCAGAGTCGGGCTCATGAGTCTCGGACAAGGGCACCTCCGGGTCAGGTGGGGTAGTCTGGCACGGAACCCACCGCGCCACGCAAAAGAGGAGGCGGAAGAGTATGATTCTCAGTATGATCAGTCAGGAGCGTAGATCATGCCGAATGCCCGTGTCACAGTGACTCTTCCCTCAGATGTCGTCCGCGCAATCGACCGCGAGGAGCTCAACCGGAGCCGCTTCGTGCTCAAGGCAGTCACGAACGAGCTTGATCGACGCCGAGCTGAGCAGCTCAAGAAATCTCTCAGTCATCCTCATCCGGAAAGCCTCGAACTGGCCGAAGTCGGTTTCGCCGCATGGGCCAAAGGGCTCCCTAAGGACGCTTCGGAACTCATCGCTCCGGGTGCTGGCGAGGGAGTTCGGTGGACGGCTGACCGCGGATGGGTGGGCACGGACGAGTGAAGCCTGGGAGGGGAATCATCGTCGTGCTCTCCCTCGATCCGACGGTAGGCCACGAACAGAAGGGTGTACGCCCCTGCGTGGTGGTGAGCGCGTCCGAGGTGATCGCCGAGCAGCGTTACCCACTCGTGTGCGTCGTGCCAATTACCGGCACGCCAGGGGAAGGAGCGCTCTACCCTCCACTCAAGCCGGGTGCGAGCGGCCTGGGGAAACTGTCCTTCGCTCTCATCGACCAGCTTCGCTCCGTCGATAAGCGCCGGATCACTCGATTCCTCGGCCGGGTCTCTGTCGAGGAACTCAAGACCATTGACGAGGGGCTGCGACTGTACCTGGGGCTTGTGTAGAACTTCAAAACAACCCGCGCGCAGCCGTCAGGGTGTGCCGGAATCCTGTAAGAACCGCTCCATCAGCCGGTGGAAGTGGTGCACGCAGGGCTCCCGCTTCGGGGAGTAGCGGCCGCGGTGGTAGAGGCGGGAGCGGACGCCACGCTGGACGCTCTCGACGACGGCCTCGTCCTCGCGCTCGACGCGGTCGAGCCCGGAGCCGGCTCCGCGGTCCAGGCGGGCGGGGTCCCAAACGTAGGTTAGGAAGGAGACTTTGGTGCGGTCCGGCGCCAGGGGACGGGCGATGTTGATCGAGAGGCCCCAGGGGTAGAAGTTCAGCATCGTGTTGGGAAACAGCCAGAAGAAATAGCCGGCGATTTTCTGGCCGTAATCGGGTGAGGAGGACGGCAGGTCGAAGACGTCCTCGCCGCCACTCGCGACTCCCACCTGGACGTTGGCCCAGGGGTAGGTCTCCGTGCGGTAGGCGCCGTAGTCGAGGGCGTCCGCCAAGGCGGCGTGGACGTAGGGGATGTGGAATCCCTCCAGGTAGTTGTCGCAATAGAGCGCCCAGTTGGCCCGCACCAGGTAGTCGCGGGACCGGCCGGGATCGAAGGCCGCCTGGTCGAGCGGCATCCAGCCGACCCGGGCGTCGAGCTCGGCCAGCAGCTCGGAGAGGGGGAAGGCCGGATCGAGCGAGGCGAAGACGAGCTTCTTCCAGACTCCGAACGGGACCTTCGGCAGGCTGTCCTTGGCGGCGGGGAAGCCCTCGGCGCCCTCGAACTCGGGCATGGAGAGGAAGCGGCCGTCGAGAGCGAAGCGCCGGCCGTGGTAGCGGCAGCGGAGGGCGTTCTCGACGCCGGGATGCTCGCAGACCAGGGTTCCCCGATGCGTGCAGACGTTCGAGAGGCAGTGGAGCTCGTCCTTCGAGTCCCGGGTGAGCAGGAGGGGCTCGTCCAGCAGCCCTTCGAGCAAGGTGAACGGATGCGTCTGCCCGGGCACCTTGACGGCGTCCGTGTCGGTCACGAGCTGCCAGCTCCGGGCGAAGATCCGCTCCTTTGCGGCGTTGTACCAGTAAGGCTCGCTGTACACCTCCGTCGGCAGAGTCGCGGCGCGGCGGATATCCTCGTCAATGGTCCAAGGGGTTGGGGTCATACCGGCAGGTATCTTACCCCGGACCGATTCGCGACCAACTGATGCAAAAAGAAATAGGCCGCTTCGAAACTCGAAGCGGCCCAAATCGTCGGTTGAGGGAAGTGGGATCAGCCGGGGATCTTGGTGACGTTCTCGGCCGCGGGGCCTTTGTTGCCCTGCACCACGTCGAACTCCACGCGGTCACCCTCGGCCAGGGACTTGAAACCATTGCCCTTGATCGCCGAGTGGTGGACGAAGCAATCCTTGGATCCGTCCTCCGGGGTGATGAAACCGAAACCCTTGCTGTCGTTGAACCACTTCACTCTGCCGGTGTTAGCCATGCTTTGAGCTCTCTTTCTTATGGTCTGGGCCCAATTGACCTGGTAATAGTAGGGGCCCTTTGAAACTCGAATCAGTTGGGATCGAAGTTAAGGCCGGTCCGAATCTCGGAGCCGGCCCAATGACGGATCGGCGAGTGATGGTGGTTCAGCCGGCGATCTTGGTGACGTTCTCGGCCGCGGGGCCCTTGTTGCCCTGCACCACGTCGAACTCGACGGGATCACCCTCGGCCAGGGACTTGAAGCCGTTGCCCTGAATGGCGGAGTGATGGACGAAGCAGTCCTTCTGCCCGTCGTCCCGCGTGATGAAACCAAACCCCTTGCTGTCGTTGAACCACTTCACTTTTCCGGTAATGCGCATGCTCAAACTCTCCTTGATTGTGGCCAGAAACACGAAAGGGACCCGTCTCGAAACCAGGTCCCTTTGCCGTTCTCTGGGTGCTACGACAGGCTTGTTCTGTGCCTGACCTCAAAAGAGTACGCGTTGCGTGAGTGCTTGTCAAGTCCGCGCGGGATTCGCCCTCCCGCTATTCGCTATACTCTCACTCGTGCCGGCCCGCGGGGCACAGCCACAGGCCGTTCTGACCGAGGAGGGAAACGCCATGCAGGAAGGACTTTTCGCCGCCTTGGCCTTGGCCGCGCTCACGGTGGGTCCCCTCCACACTCTCGCTCCCGACCACTGGGTGCCTTTCGCCGCTGTCGCCCGAGCCCGGGGCTGGTCGGCCGCCCGCACGGCCCGCGTCACCCTGCTGTGCGGCTTCGGGCACGTGACGGTCTCCGTTCTCTTCGGCCTGCTGGGCTTCTTCTTCGGCATGGAGCTCATCAAGATGGTGGGCCAGCGCATGGAGACGGTGGCTGGCCTGCTGCTCATCGCCTTCGGGCTGATCTATGGCATCTGGGGCCTGCGCCGGGTGGCCGGTGGGCATTTCCACGGCCACGCCCATACGCACTACGACCACGTCCACGAACCGGAGAAGGCGACGGTCCTGGGCCTCTTCCTCCTCTTCAGCGCCGACCCGTGCGTGGCGGTGATCCCCCTCCTCTTCGCCGCCGCTCCGTTGGGCGCATTGAAGACCACCGGCATCGTGGTCCTCTACGAATTGGCCACCCTGGCGACGATGGTCGCCCTCGTCCTACCCGCCCGCGCCGGCGCCAAAATGCTGCGAGCCCCCTGGCTCGACCGCTACAGCGATGCCGTGGCCGGAGGCTCGATCGCGATGGTGGGGGTGGTGGTGACGTTGTTGGGGTGGTAGGGGATGGACATCCCGTCCGCCGCCGTCCGCGCGGCTGAATCCATCTACGCGGCGATGGAGAAGCAGCAACTCCAACTGCTGGAGATCACCCGGCGGGTGCGCCGGCGATTCGAGGAGCGGGATTGGACGGGCATCCGCCAGGCGACGCTGGAGCGGCTCGAGCTGCCGGCACGGAGCATTCGGGAGACGGTCGAGGCGCTCAACCGGCAGCTGGGCGAGGCGATCGGCGGCCAAGAGACCTGGGTGGCTCTCAAGGCCGAGTACACCCGGATGATCCTCGGGCGCGACGATTTCGAGATCGCCCAGTCGTTTTTCAACTCCGTGACCCGCAAAGTCTTCCCCCACGCCGGGGTGGACCCGGCGATCGACTACGTAGCCGATGAGTTTCCTCTCCCCTTTTCGGGCTGGGAGATGGCCAGCGCCCGCATGTACGCCGTGCGCCGTATCGACGCCGCCGTGCTGCGCCGCATCCTGGAGGACGCCGGTTTCGCAGTTCCTTTCCGCGACCTTGCCGGGGACGCAGCCCGCGCCGCCGAGCGCCTGCGGGAGGGAGTGATCGCGGCTTTCGGCTCGCCGGACATTGAGGCGGTCGATGTCCTGCGGCCGGTGTTCTTCCGCAACAAGGGGGCCTACATCGTGGGGCGGGCTCGGCGGGGGACGACGGTCATGCCCGTGCTTCTCGCCATCGTCCACGATGCTGACAAGCTCGGCGTCGACGCCGCCCTCTGCACCGAGGACGAAGCGAGCATCGTCTTCAGCTTCGCCCGCTGGTACTTCCACGTCGACGTGCACAGCCCACGCGAGGTCATCGGCTTCCTCAAGTCGATCCTGCCCAGGAAGCGCATCGCCGAGCTCTACATCTCCCTCGGTTACAAGAATCACGGCAAGACGGAGTTCTACCGCGACCTCATGACCCACATCGTGGGCACCGACGAGCAGTTCATCGAGGCCCGCGGCCAGCAGGGGCTGGTCATGGAGGTGTTCAACCTCCCCTCCTACGAGTGGGTTTTCAAGATCGTCAAGGACACCTTCCCGGCGCAGAAGAACACCACCCGGGAGCGGGTGAAGGAGAAGTACGGCCAGGTCCAGCTCCTCGACCGGGTGGGACGCCTGGTGGGCTTCCAGGAGTTCGAGCACCTGAAGATTCCTCGCGCCCGCTTCCAGCCCGGGCTGCTGGAGAAGCTGCTCAGGGTCGCCGGCCGTACCCTCTCGGCCGAGGGCGACTGGGTGACCATCCGTCACTGCTATGTAGAGCGCCGGGTGGTGCCGCTCGACCTCTTCCTGCGCGAGATGGACGAGGAGCGGGCCGTGGCCGCGGCGCTCGACTGGGGGCGGTGTCTCAAGGAACTGGCCGCCGCCAACGTCTTCCCGGGCGACGTGCTGCTCAAGAACTTCGGCGTCACCCGCCACGGCCGTGTCCTCTCCTACGATTACGACGAGCTCTCGGCGCTCACCGATATTGTCTTTCGGGAGATGCCTCCGGCGCGGAACGAGGAGGAGGAGCTGGCCGCGGAGCCCTGGTTCACGGTGGGTGAGATGGAGGTCTTTCCCGCCGAGATGCGCACCTTCCTCGGCCTCCAGGGCCGCTTGCGGGAGGCCTTCCTGCGCGAGCACTCGGATCTTTTCGGCGTCGAGTTCTGGCAAGGATTCCAGGAGCGGCACCGGCGGGGAGAGGTCCCCTCCTTCTTTCCCTACGGCCCGGCCCGGCGGCTGAGCGCGTGACAGCCCCCCGCCCCTTCCTCACCGCCCGCTGGCGGTACCTCGCGATGCTCAACTACGAGGTGCCGCCGGAGGTGCTGGAGCCACTGGTGCCCCGCGGCACGGAGCTCGACTCCTGGCAGGGGAAGACGTTCGCGAGCGTCGTGGGCTTCCTCTTCCTGGATACCCGGGTGCGCGGCTTCGCCATTCCCGGGCACCGCAATTTCGAGGAGGTCAACCTCCGCTTCTACGTCCGGCGCAAGGCCGAGGACGGCTGGCGCCGAGGCGTGGTCTTCGTCAAGGAGATCGTCCCCCGGCTGGCCATCGCCGCCACTGCCCGTCTGCTCTACGGGGAGAAGTACGTGGCCCTTCCCATGCGCCACTCCATCACCGGCGATCCGGCCCGGGGCGGCATGTATGTGACGTACGGCTGGCGGCAGCCGTTCTTCCGCGGACGCTGGATGGGCATCGGCGCCATGGTTTCCGGAGCGGCCAAGGAGGCGGTGCCGGGCTCGGAGGAGGAGTTCATCACCGAGCATTACTGGGGATACTCCTCGCTACGCGGCGGCGGCGGCGTCGAATACAAGGTCGAGCACCCCCGCTGGCGGGTATGGACTCTCCAGCGCCCGGTGCTCGACTGTGACGCCGCAGCCCTCTACGGCAGGCCGTTCGCGGCCCCTCTCGGGGCCGAGCCCAGCTCGGCGTTCCTCGCCGACGGCTCGGAGGTGGAGGTGTATCCGGGCCGGCGCCTGGGATCGCCGAGGGAATCTCCTGAAGCTTTCACGCGTTAGGCCGGGAGATGCCCGGGGCGCAACCTCGGCGCCTCTAGGGTACTATTCGCCGATCGCCGGAGATGGGCGGTTGCACTCCGTCTCCCCTGTGGGAATCCCTTAACGTTTGGAGAACCGTATGAAAAAGTTCCTCACCCTCTCCGCCGCGCTGCTCGTCGTGGCGGCTGGAGCGGCGCACGGCCAGACCGGCAAGCCTGCCCAGAAACCCGCGGCTCCTGCGGCACAGCCGGCCCCGGCCGCTCCGCCCGCCGCTGCGCCGAGCGGCAAGCCGGAGTCGCTGCAGGACAGGGCCAGCTACACCATCGGCCTCAACCTGGGCAAATCCCTGAAGACCAATGAAATCCAGGCCAACATCGACCTCATCGTCAAGGGTTTGCGGGACGGCCTCGGCGGCGGCCAGGCGCTCCTCACCGACGAAGAGATGCAGGCCGCCATGCAGACTCTCCAGCAGCAGGTAGGCGCCCAGCAGGAGGCCAAGCGCAAGGCCGCGGGCGAGAAGAACAAGGCCGAGGGCGAAGCGTACCTGGCGAAGAACAAAGAGAAGGCGGGAGTGAAGACCACGGCGAGCGGCCTGCAGTACGAGGTGATCACCGAGGGCACGGGCCCGATGCCGAAGGCCACCGACTCGGTGACCGTGAACTACAAGGGCACCCTGATGGACGGCACGGTGTTCGACAGCTCCTACGATCGCAAGGAGCCGGTGACGTTCGTCCTCAACCAGGTGATCCCGGGTTGGACCGAGGGCGTACAGCTCATGAAGGTCGGCTCGAAGTACAAGTTCTACATCCCGTCCGCGCTGGGCTACGGCGAGCGTGGAGCCGGCGCCACGATCGGCCCCAACTCGCCGCTGATCTTCGAGGTGGAGCTCATCTCCATCGGTGCTCCGGCGGCGGCGCCAGGAGCGGGGGCCGAGGCCAAGCCCGAGGCGGCCACCACGCCGAAGCCCGCCGCGACGGCCAAGCCGCCCGCTCCGAAGCCTGCGGACAAGAAACCGCCGGTCTAGATCCTGCTCTCGAAGCAGGCGGTGAAGGCTACTTCGCCGCCTGCTGGGTGGCCACGAACGGCTGGCCGTTGCGCAGGTAGGTGAACGGATTCACCGCGCGGCCTGCCGGGGTATAGATGCCGTAATGCAGGTGGGTGGAGGAGATGGCGGCATTGCCCGAGTTGCCCACGTAGCCGATGACCTCGCCGGCCTCGACCCAGTCACCCTCCGCCTGCGGGCCGAACTCCTCGAGGTGGGCGTAGTAGTGGCGGTAACCGCCGGGACCCACCACGTAGACCACCTGCCCGCCCAGCCCGCGCATTGCCTTGACCTCGATGATTCCCTCGGTGACGCTACGGATCGGCGTATTGCGCGACGCGAAGATGTCGATCCCTTTGTGGTGCCGGCCGCCGTCCCGGGCCATTCCCCACGAGTTGCGGAGTTGGGCGTGGGTGACGCCGTCGACCGGGATGGGGAGCACCTTGGGCAGGGCTTCGGAGAGCAGGGCGGAATATCGGGCGTTGTAGCGGACGGAGGCTTGGTGGCAGCCGGTGAGGGAGAGAGTGAGGACCGCGAATACGAGGACGAGACCGAGGGTACGACTTCGAGCCATGTTCACCTCACCTCAAAGCCAAAGAGATCACCGCTGGACGATACGAGTCGTCGGAGACCGCCTGATTGCAGAGAGACCACGGGCGAAAGACGGGGAAGTATACACCGGCGGAGATAAAATTCAACAGTCTTCGAGAGGTTCGAGCGACGGGGGTAGGATTCCCTTCATGAAGCGCTGCCTGCTCGCGGCCATCGTCCTCGGCATCGCGCTCCTCGCGCCGGTCGTCCCGGCGGCCCTCTCGGCGGCCGTCTTGCCGCCGCGGCTGGTCTTCGAGGCCCCGCCGCGCTTCGCGCCCGCGGTGTCGCACCTGCGGGCCGCGGTTCCCCCGCAGCTCGGGAGCGTCATGCGACTGACCGGCCTCACCGATCCCGGCCCGCCCATCCGCGTTGTGCTGGCGCCCGAGGGCTCACCGGAGGCCGGATTGGCGCCGCGCTGGGTGGTGGGCTACGCCCTGGGCGACCAAGGGCTCATCGTCCTGCTGCCGGAGCGGGTGCCGAGCTATCCGGATTCGTCGCTGGACGACGTCCTGCTGCACGAGACGGCCCACGTTCTGGTGGCTCGCGCCGCCGCCGGCCGGCCCTTGCCGCGCTGGTTCCAGGAAGGGATGGCGATGATCGCCGGCCGCTCCTGGGGGCTCGACGACCGCACCCGGCTCACCCTCGCCTTGCTGGTGGACCGGCCGGTTTCGCTGGCCGCGCTGGACGGCCAATTCGCCCGTGGCCAGGCGGAGGTCAACCGCGCCTACTCCGTCGCCGGCTCCTTCGTGCGCGATCTCCTCGACCGCTACGGTCCGGGCGCGGCGCCGGCGATCCTGGAGGGCGTGGCCCACGGCCTCTCGTTCGAGGATGCCTTCTTTGCCGCCACCGGCACCTCCCTCGCCGGCGCCGAGGACTCCTTCTGGAGCCGCCAGACTTTCTGGTACCGCTGGGTGCCGGTACTCACCAGCTCGGTGACTCTGTGGCTGCTCATCACCCTCCTCGCTCTCTGGGCGATTCGTCATCGCCGCCGGAGGGACGCCGCCCAGCGCCGGATCTGGGAGGAAGAGGAAGCCCGCGAGCGCGAGCGGCTGCGCTTGGCCGCCGCGGCGGCAGCGGCACTGGAAGGGCCCGGGCCGGAAGGCTGGGTGAACTGAAGCTCCGAGCGGAAATCTTCGAGGTCCGTCCGTCCAACTGCATGTGAGAGACGCGAAGCCAGGGCGGCAACTCTTTAATCAGGACGCGATTTCGAGAGTCGCCGCCCCCTTGATCCTCCTCCGGTTGAGCTGAAACGAATCTCCTTCAGGATCGCCTAAGGTTAAGTGATCCGATCGATTCCTTCCGCGAAGCGTTTTGTCCTGGGGATCGTCCTCCTCCTCGTGCCGGAGGTCGCCGGGGCGTCGTTGCTTCAGGAGGCGAACTGCGGCGACCTCCTCCCTGTCGTCCTCAACCTCGGGCTGCCGCAGCCGCGCGATTCTCGGACCTTCGAGCTCGAAGGCTTGCGCAAGGCTGCCGGGAAGCTCTTCTCCTCGATGGTGCGGACGCAGGGAAGGTGCCATGGCGGGCGCACCCTGCAGGTCAACATCGCGATCGGCAACGACTACCAGATTCTCGACTGGCTCGGCCAGGGGCTCGTCGACGTGGCGGTGGTGCCGGACCTCAGCGCCTACCTGCTGGCGCGGGACGGCGTGAAGCTCCTGGATCTCAACGGTTTTGAAAATCGCTTGACGCCGGCTTTCTCCTGCCGTTTGCGGTCCCGCGGCTATGCCGAGGGGGCGTGGACGCAGAGGCCGGATCCCGAACGAGACTTCGAAAGCCTTCGCCGGCAGCTCTGGTGCGGTCTTCGGCAAGAAAACACTTTCCAAAGCTCTTGCGCGGAGCTCGCCCGTGGCCCGGAGTACCGCATTGCCCTGACGTCGCACCTCTCGACGGGCGGCTTTCTGCGGGCCGTGGCCGGCACCGCGAAATGGCTGCAAGCAAGGCTGGCTGAAGCCAAGCTGTCAGCGGACGACGGAAGGGAGCTGGCGAATCGCTTCTGGACAGCCTTCTTCGATCACACGCGCTTCACTCTCGACAACACCCTCGAGGACGACCGGCCGGGGAAGGCGGCCGGGTTGATCGAGATCCTGGCGGACAGCGTCTTTTCCGGGCCTTCGCCCGGTCCGCGGTACGAGGATCACCTGGTGATCACTGCGCGGGCCGCGGCGCCGATCTTCGAAACTCGCGGTCTCCAGCCTCCGGACGTGGCGCTCCCGGCCGAGCTGAAGGCGGTGCTGGAGAGCGATCCCGCACCCGCGGCGTTCCGGTCCCTGCTGACGCCGGAACCCTATTTCGGTATGCGCACCTTCGGCTTCACGGTCGCGGAGAGCATTGGCCTTTTGCGGCAGCACCAGCAGACCTCGGGCAAGGCCCGGCTCGCCATGGTGCTGCCGGGTGGCGGCGTCAAGGCCGTATACCAGTCGCGGCTCGTCGACGCGCTCTACCGGGACGCCTATCTGAAGAACGCCCTGACCAGGCCCGCACCGCTGACCTCGGTGGGCCCTGTCGACGTCGATTTCGTGATCGGTACCAGCGGCGGCGCGCTGCTCGGATATTTCGTCGCGCGGCTGGCGGAGAAAGGCCCGTGGAACCTCTCCCAGGTGCTGTGGGAAAACAAGCAGCGAAAGGTTCTGGACAGCACCGACATCTTCGGTTGGACCGACCTGCCGCGCTACCTCAGCGTCGTGGCGATCCTCTTCGTCTTCGCACTGCTGTTGTCCTTTTTCTCCATGGCCCTGCGGTCCATTCCAACCGATGGGCCGCCGCGAGAAGGAGTTTGGCGCACACGCCTTTTCGTCACCGTGTGGCCGCTGCTCCTCCTCGCCCCTCTGCTCGTCCGCTGGGTGAACGGCAAGTCTTCGCAGGAGCACATTCCCGAGATCGAGGGGCTGTTCTATGCGATCTGCACCTCGCTGGCCATCTTCGCCGACCAGTGTCTGGTGCTCAAGGTCGGGCCGCGGCCCGCTGGTCGATTCCGGGGGCTCTACGCTCTCGGGCCGGCGCTGTTGGGTGGAATTCTTGTGGCGCTACCGTTGCTGCCGCTCTGGGGCTCCGCGTCGCGCGGGCGGTGGATCGAACGGGAAGTATCCTGGCTCAATCTCACCCGGGGATCTCTCCTGGTCTGCCTCGGGGTGCTGTGCCTGCTGGTGGGGGCCATTCTGTGGACCTATGCCTCGCGCCGCTATCACCTGGACCAGATCGGCGGTTTTCGGGCCGGATTCCTTCTCAGCCTGTTCGTCGTGTTGGGAGTTTACGGCGTGCTCGCCTTGGTGATGAGCCTGCAGCCGGATCTCCTGTCTCCGCTCGAGCTGACTCTCGGCTTCTGGGTCTGGCTGATTGCGACCAGCCTTGCCCTGGGCCTCCTGGTCGTTGCCGTGGGTTGCCGCGGGTGGCTCGGCCGCTGGAGCCCGTTCGGAGGTTTGACCTGGCTCTGCTCTCATCATCCCAACAGCTTTGTCATCGGCCGCAGGTTCTTTCGCGTCGCCTGTGTGACCCTGGCTTCATTCGTCTGGTGGAATTTCGTGCTCGCTCCGGGTCTTTATGGCAACGCGCATGCCCGCGAGTTTCTGGCGACGGCCGTGAGCCGTTTTGAATCGGAATACCAGGTGGCGAATCCGGGCGGGGACCCTCACCGACTGACCGCCGACCTTCTTGTTCCGGCCAACGTGCTCGAACGGGACGGAACCCGTTATTTCCTCGTGTTGCCCAGCGAGCTCGCAGACTGCCCGCCCGTGTCGAGAAAACCCGGTAGCGGCGCTCTTTGGTATACCTATCGCATCCGGCCGAAAGGCGGTCCAAGCCTCCCGCCGCCCCAGGGCGACTGCCTGAACTTCAGCGATAAGCCTGCGAAGGCGGTCGACGATGTCGTCTTCGCTTCCGGATCTCCCTTCCCCATCTTCCCCGCCCATCTGTTGGGATTGAAGGACAAGTCCGGTCAGGTCCACAAAGAGGCGCTCGTGGACGGCGGTTACTCGAATAATGAACCGGTGGACGCCGCCCTGAGCGTCGGGGCGGAGCAGGTGTTGATCGTGGAGTCCAGCAACCCGCTCGGACCCTCTGGAACCGTGAGCGGACCCGCGCGCTGGCCCGGGTTGACCGGCCCCCTGGTCGCAGACATGTTGCGGATACCGGGCTTTCTGTTCGAACGCTCGCAGCAGGTCGACCGTCTGAGTCGGCGAGGGCTCTTCGTCGTCTCGCTCTCGCCTTGGCGGGACGAGGCCGATTGGCCGCCGCTGTTCGATTTCCGCCGCAAAGTCGTCGAGCGGCTGCGGGCCGTGGCGGACAAGGATCTGTCGCGCCGTGTCGGCCTGGTGGAGAGTTGGGGGCCGCCCCGTTTCCAGTTGAGCGTCCAGGTCGGCGGCGGGAGATCTTAGCGCGCCGTGCGCTCGCCGAGCCAAGCGAGGAAATCGGCGGCCACGCGGCCGCGTTCGAGCTCGTTGAAGACCTCGTGGAAGAGTCCCGGATAGGCGATCAGACGCTTGGGCTCGCTCCCCAGGCGCTCGAAAAGACGGCGGGTCCGGTTGGGATCCGCGACGGCATCGGCGTCGCCGAGCAAGCCGAGGATCGGAGTCCGAATTTCGCCAGCCCTGTCGAAAACCTCTTGCTGCCCGTTGCGGACGGCGACGAACCAGCCCAGAGTGACGGTTGAAAAAACGAGAGGATCGGTTTCGTAGGCGTGGACGACCTGCGCGTCATGGCTCAGCCATGCGGCCCGCAGGCCGCTCTGCACCGCCAGAGAGGAAAAGAAATTCGCGACGAACGGCAGCAGGGTCCGCTTGAGAAAGGGAATTTGCAGAGCGGGGGCGAGGAAAGGGCTGCTGACCGTCAACGAGTCGAAGATCTCCGAGTGGTGGAGCACGAAGTCGAGCGCGATCAGACCGCCGAGGCTATGCCCGAGGAGCAGCAGGGGAGCCGGGGTTGCGAGCTTCCGGACCTCCTCCATAAATCGTTCAAGGTCCGTCCGGTAGTCCTCGAACCGCGCCACGTGGCCCCTCGGTCCGCCGGATCGGCCATGCCCCCGCAAATCCAGGAGGTGGCACTGGTATCCGGCGCCAACCAACTGATCCACGAGCTCGCCGTAACGCCCTTTGTGCTCCGCGTAGCCATGGACGATCACCAGCCGGCCACGGCATCCCGGAACGAGGTGATGCTCGGTCGCCAGCTCGATGCCGTCCGCGGTTCTGACGGTCGAGAGCATGGTTTCTCTATACCTTGTTGGCCTTCAAATCCGCTAAAGCATAGCGCGTGCCGCGCCAATCGATGCCGCCGTTCCATAGGATGGTCAGCGCCGAGCGCCAGAGGATGTAGAGGAAGAGCAGGGTGGCGATGGGAAAGCCCACGCCGTGCCAGCGGCGCACTCCGGCCAGAGGGGCATTGAGCCAGCAGAGGGTGAACAACACCGCCAGGCTCGCCAGGTTGAGCCATCGCGTCGTTCCCGAGGTGACGAAGAGAGCCAGGAAGGGCCAGACGAGGAGCGTGAGCTGGCTCACCGTCGCGGAGAAGACCACGGAAAGCCGGTAATCCACGCCGGGGAAGGCGTTCTTCGTCAGGCCCTGGATCAGCTCGCTCACCGACCTGTACCACTCCACCCGCAGCATGCTGCGGCCGAACATCATCTCCTGCCGAAAGCCGCTCGTCTTCAGCAGCTTGCCCAGCTTCAGGTCGTCGTCCGGCCGCATGGCGATCCGCTGGTGTCCACCGATCGCGCGCCAAGCGGAGGCCCGCACGAGATTGAAGGCGCCGATCCCGACGTGATTCCTGGTCTTCGGATCTCGCACCTTCCAGGGCTTCACGTACAGGGAAAAGAAGAGAGAGAAGACGCCGATGAACATCTCGAACAGCAGGCTCCGGCGCTCGATCTCCGGCGACACTGCGAGGTGATCGAGGCCGTCCGCTTCCATGGCTCCTACCGCGCGGCGCAGAGCCGTGGGCTCCATGACGATGTCCGCATCGGTGAACAGGAGGTAGTCTCCCGTGGCTTTGCGGGCGCCCAGCTCGAGGGCGTGGTTCTTGCCCAGCCACCGAGGAGGCAGCTCGCGGACATGGACCACCCGCAAGCGCGGATTCGCCGCGGCCATCCGTTCGAGGATCGCCCCCGTCGAGTCCGTCGAGCGGTCGTCCACCGCATCGATCTCCAGGTTGTCGTAGTCGAGGGCCAGAACAGACTGGAGCGCCTCCTCCACATTGCGCTCTTCGTTGCGGGCCGGGATGACGATGGATATCCGAGGTGAACTTCCGGGGAGAGAAGGTTGATCTGCCAGGAAGCGGATCGACCGCGCACCGCGCCAGACCGTGACCGCCGTGACGAGGTGGATCAGCAGGGTGATGGCGGCGAGGGCGAGGAGGAAGGTCGGCAAACGCCTACCGCCACCGGAAAATCTTCAGCGCTACGGCGAAGCTCAGCAGACCCCAGGCCAGCACGATGGCGAGCTGGGGCGCGATGGCAGTGAGGCCTCGGCCTTCGGTGATGATGGCTCGCAGGGCCTGGTTGAGGGCCGTCAGGGGCAGGGCGTTGATGTAGGGCTGGACGGCGTCGGGGAAGCGTTCGGAGGAGAAGAAGACGCCGGAGAGAAGCCACATCGGCAGCATCACCAGGTTCGCCAGGCCGCTCGCCCCTTCGATCGTGGAGACGCGGGAGGCGATGAGCAGGCCGAGGCCGCAGAAGGTCATGGCGCCCAGCAGACAGGTGAGAACGAGAAGCAGCAGCGAGCCGCGCACGGCGACGCCGAAGAAGAGCCAGCCGGAGCCGACGAGAATCACGATTTCCGGGATCAGGAAGCCCAATCGTCCCAGGATCTGGGAGAACAGGTAGTGACTCTTCCGCATCGGTGTCGCCACCAAGCGCTTGAGGACCCTCTTGGTGCGCGCGGTGGTCACTGAAAAGGCCAGGCTCCAGATTCCCGTGCCCATGAGGTTCATGCCCAGCAGGCCCGGGACGAGGAAGTCGATGTAGCGCGCCCCCTTCTCGGTGACCTTCTCGGCGCGCACCGCCACCACGTCCTTGCGGCCAGCCGCCCGCTGCAGGGCCTCGCCGGCTTCGAGGCGGGCGATGCGGGAGTCCGGCCGGGTCTCGTCGAAACGAAAGACGACGGGCGGACCGGGCTCCACGAGCAGCGAGATGCGGCCCGTGCGCAGGGCTTCGCGGCCGGTGGCCGCGGGAAATTGGCGGGGAAGGAGCACCGGCGAGCTTGCCAGGGCCTTGGCGGTACCGGCGGCGACAGCGTCCGCCTGCGAGGCGGCCACGATCCCCACCGGGATCTTGTCCGGACCCTTCTCGCGAAAGGCGAGGCCGAGGGCCACGGCGAGGAGCACCGGGAAGAAGAACACCCAGAACAACGCCTCAGGCTCGCGGACGAACTCCTTCGCCCGCGAGACGGTCAGCTCGACGAGAGGGTGATAGCGCTTGTCGTCGCTCATCTCGTCAATCCTCTCGCAGGGCGCGGCCGGTTTTGTAGACGAACAGATCCTCGAGCGTCGCCCGGTGAGTCGAGAGATTCACCAACTTCGCTCCCGAGCGTTCGACCAGAGCGAGGAGGAGCGGCACCGTCTCGGCGAGCGAGCCCACGGGGAGCGACCAGTTGGGTCCCCGCCGGTGCGGCTCGGTGACGCCGGGCAGAGCTCGCAGGCCGGCCTCGTCCATCTCCGGCTCGGAGGAGAACTCGATGACGTTGGCGGCGTGGAGCGAGCTGATGAGCTCGGCCGGCGTGCCCAGGGCGATCACCTTGCCGTGATCGACGATGGCGACGCGCTCGCACAGGCGCTCGGCCTCATCCATGTAGTGGGTGGTGAGCAGCACTGTGCCGCCGGTGGCGCGGAAGTCCATGACCTGCTGCCAGAGCTGCAACCGGCTCTGGGGATCGAGGCCGGTAGTGGGCTCGTCGAGGAAGAGCACCTCCGGATCTCCCACCAGGGCGCAGGCCACGGCCAGGCGCTGCTTCTGGCCGCCCGAGAGCTTGCCCACTCGGGCGTTGCGCTTTTCTTCCAGGGAGAGGCTGGCGAGCACGGCCTCCGGGTCCCGCCCTCGCCGGTAGAAGGAGCGGAAGAGACGCACGGTCTCGAACACCGTCAGCTTCTCGTTGAGCTGGGTCTCCTGGAGGGAAATGCCGAGGCGTTCGCGCAGCTCGCGCCCGTTGCGTTGCCAGGAGGCGCCCAGGATCTCCACCTCGCCGGCGTCCGCCTCGGTGAGGCCTTCGAGGATCTCGATCGTCGTCGTCTTGCCGGCCCCGTTGGGCCCCAGGAGGCCGAAGCATTCGCCGCGGCGCACTTCGAGATCGAGGCCGTTGACAGCCACCACGTCGGCGTAGCGCTTCACCAATCCGGAGCAGCGGATAGCGGTGTGGGAACGTTCGGGGCTCATGGCTGTTAGAATCGGGATGCCGGGTCGTAAGCGGGATCGCTAGTATACCTGCCTCGCCCGGAGAAGGAGCAGGGGCGCCTGGATGAGCCGCGAAGCCGCTCCCAGATCGAACGTGGTGGACCTCCGCCGCTGGCGGGAGGAGCGGGAGCGCCGCCTGCGCGCGACGGAAGGCGAGGCCGAGGATGCGGCCCGGCCTCTCGGGGAACGCTTCCGCGCGGCGCTCGACCGCCGCGTCCATCCCCTGCCGATCCTGTCCGGCATCTCGGCGATGGTCCTCACCCTCGGACTCTGGGGTGGGCCGAGAAATCCGGTGCTCTGGGAGCCGGCGATCTTCTGGTTCGTCGGCTTTCTGCATGTCGCTCTGCACGAGACGGGGCACCTGTTGGCCGTGCGCGGCATGCGCTACGTCCCCCAGCGGCTGGTGGCCGGGCCGCTCCTCATCGAGTGGGAGGCGGGCCGGCGCCGGGTGACGGTCAATCGCGACTGGCGCTTTCTGTTTGGCGGCAACGTCTGGTTCTCTTCGGCCCGCCGCACTCAGGGCCGGGATCTCGTGGTCCTCCTTGCCGGACCGATGGCGAACCTCCTCGCTCTGGGCACCGTGCTCGCCGTCCATCGCATGCTGGGCGGGGCGTTCTTTGGGATCTACGTCCGTGCCAACGCGGTCTGTGCGGGCGCCGTGTTGCTCACCAACCTCCTGCCGTTGCCCCGCACCCGGGAGGGCTACGCCACCGACGGCCGGCAGATCCTGGACCTGCTGCGGGGCCGGCGGATCGCCTAGCCGGCTCGCGGCGGGATAGAATCCCGCCGTTCCATTTTCCTGGAGGGGTGCCCGATGAGCCTGCTCGCTTACAGAGTGATCCACATTTTCAGCATGATGTTGATGTTCACCGCCCTCGGGGGCTTGATTCTCGCCTCCCAGGCCAAGGTGCAGACCGACGCGAGCCGCAAGATGGCCGGGATGCTGCACGGCATCGCCCTCATCCTGCTCCTCGTCTCGGGCTTCGGAGCGCTTGCCAGGCTCGGCCTTTCGAACCCCGGAATCTGGCCCACGTGGGTCTGGCTCAAGGCGCTGATCTGGCTCGTCTTCGGCGGCATCATCGTGCTCATCCGCCGGGTGCCTCGCGTCGCTTCCTTGATGTGGTGGGCTCTGCCGCTCCTCGGCGCCGTCGCGGCCTACCTGGCTCTTTCCAACGTCAGGAATTAAGCGTCATGCCGCTCGTCTGCGGCATCGACCTCGGCTCTTTCAACACGCCGAGCTACGTGGCGTGGCTGGAGGACGACCAGTTCGCCCTCGACTCCTACGTGGTCACGCGCGAGGAGCCGCTGCCGGCGTCGCCGGGTGGCTGGCCGCCGGCTTTCACGGGGATCGATGCGCCGCAGGGATTGCCCGCAGTGGGGGAGCGCTCGCGGCGTGCGGATCTTCAGGCGGGAGCGCCCACGAAGGTGCTCCCCCGCACCCGCGCCGAGCTCGCCGGCTGGCGGTTGTATCGGCCCTTCGTGGAGGCTGGAATCGAGATCTTCTGGTCCCTTCACGAGCAGGAGCTGGCCTCGATCCTGGGCCTCGTCCCGGTGCCGGGAGCCGAGACGGTCGTCTTCGAGACCTATCCCCGCTACGTTCTCCTCCAGCTCTGGGGGACGCGTCCGCCCTCCAAGCGCAAAGAGCCCGCCGCCTACGTCGATTTCGTCTGGTCCCGCCTGCGCGAGGCGGGCTACGCCTGCGACGCCGCCGTGACCCGGCCCGACCACGTGGACGCCATGCTCTGCGCCCTCGCCGCCGAGGCCTGCCTGAGAGACGACGAGCTTCCCGCCGGAACGGTGGGCCTGCCGCCCGTCGTTGATCTCGCCGAGCGGGTGCTGCGGGAAGGCTTCATCGTGGCCCCGGCCCCTACCTCACCTTGAACTCAAATCCCCGGCTGACCGACCCGACGATCGTGGCCGTCTGGCCGTTCTCGATGGGCACGGCTTCGTGGATTGACCAGGACGGGATCGTGTCGCCGGGCTGGACGGACCTCACGAAGGCAATGTACAGGCTCACGCCACTTTGCTCTTCGGCGGGGATCAGCCGGCCCCGGCCGTGGGCTGCGACATCCGCCACTCCGGCGGCGATGGCCGCTTTTTCCGGTGCGGCGGGCTGCTCGAAGAAGGCCACGCGTACTTTGTCGCGGGATTGATTGATGAGGGTGATGACTTCCATGAAACGGCTCCCCTTTCCCGAGACACGATCTTATCCCGAGCCGCTCCAGAATGCCTCTAGATCCGCCCCAGCAACTCCAACTGCACCAGCCGCATGAAGTCCTGCGCGTTGGTCACCACGCCGAAAGCCTGGTGAGTGCCGCGGTCCTTGAGCTTGTTGACCACGAACTCCGTCTGGTCGACGCAGATGGTCGTGATCTCGGAGATCGCGCCATCCGGGCGGACACAGTAGGTAGGGAGCATGTTGCCGGCGGCGATGGCGTGGAGGGCGGTCGCCACCATCACCACCATCGTGGCTTTGCCGGTCAGCTCGCGCATGGCTTCCTGGGCGTCGAGGGCGGAGGGAATCGTCTCCGGCAGCGGCCCGTCGTCGCGGATGGAGCCGGCCAGCACATAGGGCGTGTCCGTCACCGTCAGGGCGTGCATGATGCCGCCCTGAAGGCGGCCCGAGCCCACCAGCGCGCGGATCGATCCCGCCTTCTTCACTTCGTTGATGGCTCGCATGTGCACCGAGTGGCCGCCGGCCGCCCCGGAGCCGTCGGCCATTATGCCCAGGGTGGTGCCGAAGAGGGCGGCCTCGACGTCGTGCACTCCCACGGCGTTGCCGGTGATCACGCCGTGGCAGAAGCCATTGTGGACCATCCACTCCATCGCCACCCGCCCGCGGGCGTGGACCAGCGCCGGGCCGATCACCCAGAGGATGAAACCGTCTCCGCCGCGATTCTTCATGAACTCGTGGAAGATGGCATCGTAGTTGACCGGCTTCTCCCGGCTCACCTCGGAGGCCATGAAGGCGAAGGCTTCGGGGAGGTGGGTCTCGTCGACCTCCTCCTGGAAGCCGCGGTCCCACACGAGGACGCCCTGCGAGCCGTCCTCCGCTTTCGCAACGGCGACCAGGTCGCCCTTGCGGACGAGGCGGAACTCCTTCACCACCAGCCGCTCGGCGGCGGGGTCCCACACGAGATGAGAGTCCATGCGGGGCCGCTCCGGCATCCGCCATTGGCCGGCGATCTTGACGTAGGTTGGGTGATTGGTGGTGGACATGAAGGCATCGGGCAGCACGGTGTCCGCGGGCGCCGGCTCGAAGCGGCACTCAGGGGCGGACGCCAAGCGGGGTTCGTCGAAGTCGGGGGCGCGGTACATGAGCGGGATCGTAGCCTCACCCGCCCGAGGCGGCAAGGTGAGCGGTTTCTTCTCCTCGCATTCCTCGCGCCAACCGGTCGAGGAGGGCGAGGCGCTCGACGGCGTCCTCCGGCAGCACGCCGACATCCAGGCAGCGGCCGTCACGCACCGAGAGGGCGCGGACGGCCCGCGGGGCGAAGGGCTCGATTTCGTGGGAGACGACGACCACGGTGGCTCCCGAGCCGATCAGGCGGTCCACCCAGGCGAGAAGATCCTCCCGCGCGCCGCGATCGAGCGCTTCCAGGGGCTCGTCCAGAAGGACGTGGCTGGGAGTGCCCACCAGGGCGGCGGCGAGCACGGCCCGGCGGCGCTGGCCCATGGATAGCTCGCGCACGGAGCGGTGAGCGAGCTTGCCGAGCCCCACCTGCTCCAGCGCCTCGCGTCCCTTCTCGTGGGGCTCACCCCGCAGTCGGCAGACGAGGTCGAGGATCTCCCGCACTGTGGCGTAAGGGGTCAAATCCGGCTGCTCGGGGACGTAGGCGAGCCCCCGCCGGGCCGCGGCCTCGTCGACCCAGAGATCGTGCCCGTCGATCTCGACTCGGCCGGCGTCCGGCCGCTCGATGCCCGCCGCCAGCTTGAGGAGCGTGCTCTTGCCGCAGCCGTTGGGGCCCAGCAGGAGCGTGAGGCCGGAAGAGATCTCCAGGTCCACGCCCGCCAGGACGGGCTCAGCTTTGCCGTACGAGAAGGCCGCTCCGTGGAAGCGGATCACGAGGCGCTCCAGGACTGGGGATCGCCCGCGGCGAGATGGTGCAGCTCCAGCCAGCGGCTCACCTTCTGAGCCCGCTCCCGCTCGGCCGCAGCGCGCAACGCGAAAGGCACTCCGGCCAAGGCGAGAAGCCCGAGCCAGGGAAGCAGGGCGATGAGGGCGGCGAGCAGCATTCCCTCGCCGAGGATCTCTCCCGCCGCACCGGTGCGGCGCTCAGGCGCCCGCCGCAGGGCTCCGGCGGCGCGCAGGGCGAGAAGGGGCAGGATCGCCAGCACTTCGAGAGCCGCGGGATGAATCGCCGCCGCCAGCAGGAGCAGCGGCAGGGCGTGGAGACCCAGAAAGAGGGCGTCCGTGCCCACCCGCCGTTGGGCCGTCCAGGGCAGCGAACGCGACCACGGCCACGCCGGCCGACGCACGGCGAGGGATTCGCTCAAGGAAGAGAGGAGAAGGACGGCGCCGACGCCGCCTCCTAGCCGGGCGGCGAGGCGCACATACTGCGGCGTCAGCTCGTTGTGGGCCACGAATGCCCAAGCGGCGAGGACCGGTAGACCGGCCGTGAGGAAGGTACCCGGAAGGCTCCAACCGAGAGCGCGCCAAGCGATGCGGATCTCGATCCAGCCTCCGGAGGAGCGCGACGGGAGATGAGCGCTGGGCGGTCCGGTGGCGGCCAGATCTCCCGCCGCCCAGTCCGCCGCCGCCAACAGGACGGCGCCCAATGCGAGCATCCACCAATCCCCGGCTCCCGCGATGACAGCGGCGGCCAGGGCCACCGGAGCTGCGACCCAGCGCCTTCGAGCTGGTGTGACACAGAGGGCGGCGGCGAGCGCGGTGACGGCGAGTTGGAAGGCGCGACGGATCAGGACGACAGGAACGAGCGAAGAAAAGGCGGCGAGCACCAGGAGGAGCAGCAGCAGCGGCGTCTGGGAGACAGCGATGGCGAGGGTCGCTGCCCGGCGGTGCGCCAGGCCGCTCGCCGGCAGGTGTCGCAGCCAGCCGTTCACGCCTCGGCAGATCCGCGGCCCGGCAAGCTCCGCGGCGCCGAGGCAAAGGGCGGCGATCACCACGGCCGAGCCGCCTCCGGAGCCGACACCGAACAGAGACCGCGCCAGAGAGGCGAGGAAATCGTTCCCCAGCAGCATGCCGGCGCCAAAGCCGGCGGCGACGAGAGGCACCAGCACGCGCATGGCCAGCCGGGCGCCCACGGCAAGGTGGAAGCGGAGAACGGGGAGCGCGCCGGAGGAGGTCACGCCGGGATGATATCTTCGCTTCACCGTCATCGTCGTTTTCGGCTTCGGAGGAGACCCTATGAGCGATCTCGCCGCCCCTGTCCGCTACCAAGACCGTTCCACCGGATTGATCCTCGTCGGCATCCTGGAGATAGGCCTGGGACTGGCATGTTTGGCGATGCTCGCCTTCATGGGGATTGCGGTCCTGTCGATCAGCCGCATGCCGGAGGCCCAGGCGGCGGGGATGAATTCCCGTGCCATGGTGGCAAGCGGGGCTTTCTACCTGTTGATCGCTGCCTTCTTCGTCACCCTGGGGGTGGGCACTCTTCTGGGGCGTCGGTGGGCGCGGACGATCATGCTGGTGGTGTCGTGGAGCTGGCTGATCAGCGGCGTCTTCGGAGTGATCGTGATGTTCTTCATCCTGCCGAAATTGACCGGCGCGATCTCCGCGCCGACGGGACGCGGGGCCTCCGATCCAGGCGCCGGTCTCGTGATCATGGGCTGCGTGGCCATCGTCATGGGCTTGCTGTACATCGTCCTGCCCGGCATTCTGCTTCTCTTCTACCGCGGGCCGAACGTCAAGGCGACGTTCGAGGCCAAGGACCCCAACATCCCCTGGACCGACCGTGTCCCGGCGCCGGTGCTGGCGCTCACGCTTCTCTTCGGCCTCGGAGCCGTGGGTGCGCTGTCATGGACAGCCTTTGCTGTGTTCCCGGCATTCGGGTACGTCCTCACCGGTCTGCCGGCCATCCTGAGCTTTCTCGTCCTTGGAGCGATTTCCGCGTTTCTGGCCTGGGCGGTCTACCAGCGGCGTCCGGCAGCGTGGTGGGGCGTCCTCGCCTGGTCTGTCCTGGGAGGCGTCCACAGCGTCTTCTTTTTCAAGCAGGGAGGCGCCGGAATGCGCCGGATGTACGAGGCGATGGGAACGCCTGCGGTCCAACTCGAACAGATCGAGAAAATGGGGATCTACGACCTCTGGAGCCATCCCGTGGTGCTGGCTCTCCTCGCTTTGGGCTGGTTGGGATGGCTCGGATTCCTGATCTGGGTCAAGCGGTTTTTCAACGCGAAACGATCAAACAATCCGGCCTAGGGCGCCCGCCCAGCCATTACGGCCCGCAGCGTGGGCCAGCTCCAGTTGTTGCGCTCCCCTTCGACGGGCAGGCGGTACCAGAGGATGCCGGTCAGCTCCTTCGGACGCTTTTCGGTCCAGTCGCGGACCAATCCGGCCATGGCCTTGGGATCGCTGCTCGCCGAGCGGACGGTGGTGCCCTCCCCGAAGGAGACGAGTGGCCCCTCGGCCAGGAGGCCGATGAGCTTGCCCTTGGCGTCGAATGCGACCTGATAGCTGTAGGTCGGCAGGGCCACCCGGAACGGCTTCCCGAAGCGGGCGGCCTTCTCTGCCCACGCCCGGGCCGACCGCGGCTCGGTGAGGACGATCGGCCCGCCCGGGCCGTGCGGCGGTTCCAGCGAGTGAACCTGAAGCACGTAGCCGTCGACCACTTCCAGCAGCTTGCGGAACGCCCGGACCTGGTACAGCCAAACGGGCAAGGCGGTGGGTGTGATTGGCACCGGCGCGGCGCTCTGCCGCAGCGAAAGGAGGAGGCCGCGGTAGTCCTCCAGCTTCCACTCCGGACAGTCGTAGTCCATCTGGATCTCGGAAAGCGAAAGGCCTTTCGTCCGCGCTTCGGCTGCGATATCGCGGACCAGGTTCCGAAGAGAGTCGACTATCTTGGGATCGTCCACGAAGCGGCCGGGGAAGGCGTGCACCCGCAGCACCGCGCCCACCGGCCGGCCATAGCTCTTGAGGGTCGCGGCGTCCAGGGGAACGCGGATCACGCTCGGCGTCCGCGGACGGAGATCGACCTCGGCAGCGAGCACCGCGAGACCCGCGAGGTCCTTGGCCTGACCGATGGACTCTTGAACGGCCGGGCTCCACTGCCGCTGCCAGACGTAGGCCTCCTGGCGCAGAGGGCCATGGACCGGCGGCTCCTCATGACAGGCGGCGAGGAAGAGACCGAGGATCGAGAGGATCGGGAGAACGAGCCGGGAGCACAAGGGGTTCACGGGGACACAATATCGCCATGCCGGGCGTTTGCGCGCTGCATCAGCCGGCGTAGCTCGCGGATTTTCACGTGCGAGGGCTTCAGGTGGGAAAGGAGGAGCGGCTCGGCCGCCGCGAGCTCCCGGCGAGCCCGGGCGCGGTCCCCCTCGGCGAGGGCGAGGCGCCCGCTTTCGAGCAGGACTCCGCCATACACGAAGTCCCCGGGAGCCAGTGTGGAGAGGATCTTCAGAGCCGCGTCCAGAAGGCGGCGCGCCTCCCCTCGGTCCCCGTCCGCACTGCGGGCGAGCCGCGCTTGGGCCAGCAGGAGATCCGAGAGTGCCACCTCCCGGTGTTGGGTGGTGCCGAAGAGTTTTTCCTCCAGCCGTTGCACGCGTTCAAGGGTCGCGATCGCCTCGGTCGTGGCACCCGCCTGCGTCAACGTTTCCCCCAATTTCTTGAGCGGCAGGCGAAGCTCGTAGCTTTCAGGGCCGGCGAGCCGTTCGATTTGCGTCACCGCCTCAGTGAGCTCCCGCCGCGCCAGGGCTAGCTGATTCAGCTTCATGTGAGCCCAACCGAGGTTGGCGATCGCCCGCCAGCGCTCGGCGTCGTTCGCCCCCAGCGTCCGTTCATAGGCCTCGGCGGCGCGGGTGAACAGCTCGGCGGCGTCCTGGTAGCGCTCCTGGTCGATCGCCGAGACACCCAGGTAGCGCAGGCAATGCGCGGCCTCGTAGCGGTCCGGCCCGAAGATGCTCAAGGCCTCGCGCAACGCTGCATCGGCGGCCGAATGCTCCTGCCGGCCTACGAGCAGCAGCCCATAGGAGAAGAGAGAGTCGGCCAACGCCACATGACGCGGCTCGAGGACTGCGCGTTGCGTGGCGATGGCCTCCTTGAAGAGATTGCGGGCTTCGGCTGGACGAGACAGGCGGTCGAGCAGGCCGGCCAGGTCGGTCTGCGCCCTCGCGACTTTCGCGTGGTGAGTGCCAAGTGCGAGCTTGAGCCGCGCGAGCGCTTGCCGGTAGGCAGTCTCGGCTTCGCCGTACTGCTGTCCCGCCTCGAGCCTACGTCCGAGCTCCAACAGAGTCTCGGCGGTGTCGATATGGGCGTCGCCCAGGTTTCGCCGAATGGTCGCGAGCGCCTGACGCAGCAGATCGACGGCGCGGGCGCGGTCCTCCGGACGGCGCAGGACGGCCGCCAGCGAGCGCTGGGCTTCGGCCGCCTCGAGGCTGCCGGCACCGCGGGCCGCCAGGGTCTCCGCCAGCGCCTTCTCCAGGGTCTGCCGGGCTTGGACGGTATCGCCATGCTCTCTCTGGGCAGTCCCTAGAAGCATGCGGCTCTCCGCGATCCGGGCATCCCCCCGCGGCAGGACCGCCTCGCGCAGGGCCAGCGCCCGCCGGGCGTGCACGAGCGCCGGGTCGGAGAGGCCGAGGTTGCTCTCGATCTGGGCCACGGCGTCGAACACGTCGGCCTGGGTCGCGGGCTCTCCGGCGAGCTCCGAATCGATCCGCCGCGCTCCCCCTTCGAGCAGCTCGCGGGCGGAGACGGCCCCGCCTCCGGTTCCCTCAGGATCCGACTGCTGAAAGACCGAGAGCAGGAACGACTTCACGCGCTCGGTCCGCTTGGCTTCTGCGTCGGCCCGCCGCGCCGCGAGCCGGGCGGCGTCGGCCTGCCAGAGCGCCAGTCCCAATCCGGCGAGGAGCGCCGCCAGACCGAGAGCCGCGGCTGCCACAGGCAGGCGGTTGCGGCCGGCGAACTTCCGTAGCCGGTAGGAGCGGGAGTCTGGCCGTGCGCGGATCGGCCGGCTGGCCAGGAACCGTTGCAGATCGTCGCCCAGCGCCGCCGCCGAAGGGTAGCGCCGCGCCGGATCGCGGTGCAGGGCGGTGAGCACGATGAGGTCGAGATCCCCTGCCGCACGGCGGGCGAGGCGCAAGCCCTCCTCGCCGGGAGCGCGCCGCAGGACCGCGCTCGGCCGCTCGACCGTTTCCCGTCCCATCGCGCCGAGCGTCCGGCGCTCGCGTCCGTGCGGCAACGCGCCGGTGATCAGCTCGAAGAGCAGCACTCCGAGCGCGTAGACGTCGGTCGCCGTGGTGATCGGCTCGCCCAGGATCTGCTCCGGCGCGGCATAGGCGGGAGTGAGGACGCGAGCGTCGAGCTGGGTCAGGGGAGCCGTTTCGTCCTCTCCGCCCTCCTCGCCACCCAGAAGCTTGGCGATGCCGAAGTCGAGCAGCTTGACCGTGCCGTCCTCAGTGACCAGGATGTTGGCTGGCTTGAGATCGCGATGGACCACCAGGCTGCGATGAGCGCTGTCGACCGCCGCGCAGACGCTCTGAACGAGTCTCAGCTTCTCCTCCAGGGTGCGGCCATGATCCCGGCAGTGCTCGGTGATCGGCACCCCTTCCACCCGCTCCAGCACGAAGAACGGCTGCCCGTCGCCGGTGCTGCCGCCGTCGAGCAGGCGGGCGATGCCGGGATGGTCCAGCCGGGAGAGGATCTGGCGCTCGCGCACGAAGCGGCGCACGATCGCCTGCGAGTCCATCCCTCGCTTGACGAGCTTGAGCGCCGCCCGTTGCGTGAAGGTTCCTTCGTCGCGTTCCGCGAGATAGACCTCGCCCATGCCGCCACGTCCCAAGAGCCCAAGCAGGAGCCAGGAGCCGATGCGGGTGCCGGCCGGCAGCCCGGGCTCGGCCTTGCCCTCAGCGCCCGTGTCATCCGCGGCGCCTAGCAGCTCCGCCGCCGGCCGGGCGAGGAAGCCCGCCGTCTCGCCGTCCGCCGCCAGCAGCCGCGCCAGCCGGGCGGCGAGCTCCGGATCTTCACCTTCCAGCGCAGCGAGGCGCTGGGCTTGGACCGGCGGTGGCAGCTCGGTGAGCTCGTCGAAGAGCTCTTCCCAACGCGAACCGGGAGCGAGATCGGGATTCATGGCCGTCGATCGTCCCGCAGCTCGGCGAGCAGAAAGGCCCGGGCCTTGCGCCAATCGCGCTTGAGCGTGCGCTCGCCGACGTCGAGCAGGCCGGCGATTTCCTCCAGGGCGAGCCCGGCGAAGAAGCGCAGCTCGACGACCCGCGCCAGCCGCGGGCTCTCCTCTTGAAGCCGTGCCAGCGCGGTGTCGAGGGCCAGCAGGTCCACCTCCGAGCCCTCGCCTCCAGCCGCGGGGTCCATTCCCTCCGGCCAGGAGACCCGCAATGCCGCGCCCCGCTTCTCGGCATCCCGCCGCCGCGCGAAATCGACCACGACGTTGCGCATCACCCGCGCCGCGAGATTGAAGAAGTGGGCGCGGCTCTCGGCATCGAGATGCGAGCCGCCGCCGAGCCGCAGGTAGGACTCGTGCACCAGGACGGTCGTGTCGAGAGTCTCGCCCGGCCGCCGCCCGCGGGCGAGCTGGGCGCGGGCCAGGCGCTTGAGATCCGTGTAGAGGCGGGCAAACAGCTCCTCCCCAGCACCGCGGTCCCCCTGGCGCGCCGCATGGAGCAGTGTCGTCACATCCGAGATGGACATCGCAGCCTGGCTCACCCTTCCTGATGACTTATGAGGGTAGTGCATTTCACACCGCTTGACGGGACTCTGCACGAGCTGAGCAAGCGAGGCTCTGGTGGGCCGGGGAAGGTGGGAGGAAAGATTCCGGAGCGCGGCAAGGGCGCTCCGGCATTTTTTACAGATTCACAAGGCGCAGGACGGCTAGCAGGTCGTAGTCGTGCCCGAACAGGTCCCGCCATTACGCGTGGGGCAGGTGGCGGTTACGCAGTGGACGGTGCAGTTGAAGCAGGAATCGGTGATGACGCAGAGCCCGCCTCCGGCGCTTCCTCCCGGGGCGGCCTTCAGCTCCTCTCCGTCGAGGGTCCGCAGGGTCTCACGGTGGAGGGTCAGGCGGGTCTTCAGGTTCCTTTTCATGGAAGTTGGCTCTCTTTCGCTTGCGATCTCGCGGACGTCGCTGTCCGCGAGAGCTCCCGATGGGGGGCTATCTGGAGATGCGCAATCGGGGCAAGGGAGGGGACACGTCGCACCATCCCGCTTGACGGCGGAGCGCGGCGGCGGTATCCTCCCCGTCCTCGCGGTTGGTTCCCTCGGGTGTCGCCTGCTACGGCGGGCGAAGGACCGCAGACAATGTCGGGGCGTAGCTCAGCTTGGTAGAGCGCACGGTTCGGGACCGTGAGGCCGGAGGTTCAAATCCTCTCGCCCCGACCATCTTTCCTTCCCAGCCCAATCCGAAGAGAACGACGATGACCCGGTGGAGATCGGCTGCCGTCCCTGTTGTCCTTGCCGTCCTATCGGCGGTTCCCGAAGCCCTGGCGGCCGACCTGCACCAGCAGGTGCGCTCCTGGCGCTCCGCGCACGAGCGGGAGATTGTGGGCGAGCTCATGGACCTGCTCGCCCTGCCCAACGTCGCCACCCACGTGGCCGATGTCGAGAAAAACGCCGATCACCTGACGGAGATGTTGAAGCGCCGGGGCTTCGAGGTGCGCCGTCTCACGGCCGCCCCCGGCACGCCGCCAGCCCTGCTCGGCGATCTGCAGGTTCCCGGGGCGAAGCGGACGGTGGTGTTCTACGCTCACTACGACGGCCAGCCGGTCGACCAGAAAGGCTGGCTCTCCGATCCCTTCAAGCCGCTGGTGCGCTCCGGCCCCTTGGGAGACGGCGTGAAGGAGGTGGACCTCGCGAAGGTCCAGGGTCCCCTGAATCCCGAATGGCGCATCTACGCCCGCTCGGCGAGCGACGACAAGTCGCCCATCGTGGCGATCCTCTCGGCCCTGGACGCTCTGCGGGTTGCGGGCGTCCAGCCGTCGGTGAACCTCAAGCTGTTCCTGGAAGGAGAGGAGGAGCAGGGCTCGAGACATCTGACAGAGATCCTGCGGCAGAACCTCGACCTGCTGAAGGCCGATGCCTGGATCCTCTGCGACGGACCGGTTCACCCCAGCCGGCGGATGGAGGTCTTCTACGGCGCGCGCGGCGTCGCCGGCCTCGAGCTAACGGTCTACGGCCCGTTACGGCCCCTCCATAGCGGCCACTACGGCAACTGGGCGCCGAACCCGGCGGTGACGCTGGCGCACCTGGTGGCGAGCCTGCGGGACGAAGAAGGCAGGATCCTGATCCCCGGCTTCTACGACGACGTCCGGCCGCTCAACGCGGCGGAGAAGGCTGCGGTGGCGGCCATGCCGCCGGTGGAGGAGATGCTGCGCGACGAGCTGGCCCTGGGGCGGACGGAAGGCAGCGGCGCGCGCCTTCAGGAGCGGTTGATGGACCCGGCCCTCAACCTGCGCGGCCTGCGCGCGGCCGAGGTGGGGGAGGGGGCCGCCAACGCCATCCCGACCGAGGCCCAAGCCTCGATCGATTTCCGCCTAGTGCCGGACCAGACGCCGCAGAAGGTGCGCGACCGCGTCGAGGCATTCTTGCGCAGCCAGGGCTGGACTCTCGTCGCCGAAGCGCCCAGCCGCGAGACGCGGCGCGCCCACCCCAAAGTGGCCCGAGTCGCCTGGTCGCTGGACTACCCGGCGGCCCGCACGGACATGGGCCTTCCCGTCTCCCGCGCCGTCGCCGCCGTGGTCGACCGCGCCGTGGGAGGCTCGGCCATCCAGGTTCCCATGCTCGGCGGCAGCGTGCCGATGTACCTGTTCACCGAGACCCTGAAGGTGCCGGTGATCGGCGTCCCCATCGTCAACCACGACAACAACCAGCACGGCATCAACGAGAACCTGCGTCTGCAGAACCTGTGGGATGGAATCGAGGTCTTCGCGGCTCTGATGTCGGAGCTGGGGCGGGAGTGGCGGTAACAGGGGCGGCCGAGGGCAAGACGTTGATTCAAGATCTGCCCGCGGTCTTCAAAACCGTTGTCCCGTGCCGGTTGCGGTACGGGGGGTGGGTTCGATTCCCATGCGCTTCCGCCATTTGGTTCTATCACTTACGACGGCTTCTCGCCGTCGGTTTCGCGCCGCCTTTAGACTACCTTCTCCCCTGAATCTGCGCCTTCAGTGATATGGCAGTGACACAGGGAAGACCGCAGAAGGCACCAGCCCCCGAGTTGGTGTAGAATTCCAGCAGTCGATCACGTAGTGAGGAGATAACTCATGTCGAGTAACATGTTTGGATCCTTTTCGGGATGCGGTACGTCGGGCTGCGGTTGCCTTTTGGTTCTTATTGGGTTTGTCGTACTTTCTGGAACCGCATTCGCGATGTGGGTGGTAAATTGACTAAAAACAAGCCTAGTCGACAAGATGAACCATTTAACCACGATCTCGCAAGGTACGTTGCCGACTTCCATAAGCATTTGACGACGCTGTCAACTGGGGCATTAGTTTTTTTATTCTCGTTAATCGACAAACTATTTCACGCGCCGCAATGGAAGCTGCTCATCGTGGCTACTATGGTGGGATTTTTGTCCACGATAGTTTGCTGTGTTTTCTCATACGCGCTCTATCTATCCAGCGTCGAGAATAATCGCAATTTGGAGCTGCGACAAAAACGACTAGATGACTTGTTGGGGCTTTGTATGCTCCTCAGCTTTACGGAGCGCTTGGTTGTCTCGTCGTCTTCTTCATCCGCAATTATGTTTTTGCCTAAGGTCATTCTCATTCACCGCGGGGGTATCTATAAAGATAGATAGTGGCCGTCACCCGAAGTTTCATAAGACTTTCGCTGTCTCCTATCATCTGAGCCCGGCTCTGCAACGTCGAGCAGAGCCGCAAAGGCGAATTGGAGGAAGTTCGACACTTACGGGGCTGAGCAGATAGCGCCCGGCCTGGACGGCGGTTCGTGCTGCTTGGCCCATCGGATGGCATCTGCCTTCCGATCGAAGGTCTGGGATGTCTTGGGTGCCCCTTCAGGCTTATATAAGAGGCGCTTGTAGATGGTGGCCACGTGCTCTTTCCCGAGGGTTCTTCGGTAGACTGTAGATAGGCCGTGACACGGGAGTGACACAAGGGCATGGTGCCTTCCCAGGGCAAGCTGCTAAGCCATGAAGAACCAAGGAGATACAGGACGGAAGGCATGGGAACCATCCGGTCTTCAAAACCGTCGTCCGGCGTCGGGGGATGGGTTCGATTCCCGTGCGCTTCCGCCATTTGGTTCAAGGATTTGCGGAAGGAACCTCAGCAGGGCCCGGCAGCGCAGTTTTCCGATCACTCTACGCAGGTGCCGCAATCTGCGCCGGGGGGGACAGCACAAAAGCCCTGCCCAGACTCTCCGCAAGGAGTGTCATCCCAACAGTCGCAGGCCACGCAGATCCCGCAGGTCCATTGAGGGAGTTGAGTGCACACGCCTGGTCCCTCATCGCCTTCGCACGGAGTGCCGTCGCCCGAGCAGGCTCCTGCATGACACCTGGCTATGGGAGCGGGAGTGAAGAGCCCTCTGCCGAAGAGCCCCTTAAGCGTCTTGATCTCAGGGCCTGCCAGAGCGGATACCTGGACCGGTGAAGCGGTGGCGCCGGTTGGAGCCGCCGGCTCACCAGCCCCGACTACCGGCACAATGCCCACCATCAGGACCAAGAACGCCAAACTCACTATCAGACGTCGCTGTGTCATAGGGATCTCCTGAACGTCCGGGACGGCCACCATTAGTCGCTCCCGCAGCAAATTATAGAATACAACAAAATCTTGTATGGCGTGCTTCTCGCCATGGCTGGCGCAACGCGAACCGTCGCCGCGCGTGATGCGATGCTCGACGGCGGTGTCGTGCCGTCCGCGCCGGTCAGGTACCAGAGGTCGGGTGGATTGGTGCCGTCGTACGCCAAGAATATTTGTCCACCGGGGCTGCCGGCTGCGGAGACGATGGTCAAGGTTTCGCTCACGCTCGGCGCGGTCTTCGGCTCTCCGACGAGGAGAGGAACGCCACTCCGGCCCCTTCCACACCCCCGATCAGGAGGGTGGGAGGGGGCGGGAAAGGGAGAGCCGGGGGGAGGGAGGGCTACTGCGGCAACGCGAAGTTGAACGTGAACACCACCGAGTCCATCGCCATCCGGGTGGTCACCGAGGCACCGGGGACGGGGCCGGTGGGTCCGAAGATGGGACCGGTGATCTTGTTCTCCGGCACGTGGTAATAGGCTGCATCCAGGGTGAGGATGTCGCTCACCTTGTAGCCGATGCCGCCCGTGTAGTGGGTCTTGAAGATGGCGGGCGTCTCGATGGTGAAGAAGGTGCGGTCGTCCGGAATCGGGTTCTGGCTCTTGTTGTAGCCGCCGCGCAAGGCGAAGTTGTCGGTCAGCTTGTATTGCAAGCCGAGCTCGGTCACCTTGATGTCCTTGAAGCCGAGGACGTCCGAGAAGCCGGCGGTCTTCTCATAGTTGATCAACTTTTCGTCCAGCGCCACCGCCAGGCGGTCACTGGGGGTCCAGCCGAGCCCGACGATCGAGACGGCTGGCATGTCGAGCTGGAGCTTGATCTTCCGCGCCGTTCCGAAGGTGGCCAACTGGGGGTTGGACACCGCGGAGTTCCACTGGAACTCCTGGAATTTGGTCTTGGTGTTGTAGGAGGCGCCCAGCGCCAGGGTCGGGGTGAGCTTGTAACGAATGCCGACGCCGGCGCCGTAGCCCCAGGCGCTGTCGGCGTTGACGTGGGGAACGAAGCACGGGCCCTGGGGACCCGAGCAGTCGGGGCTGGCGAAGCCCGCCGGATCGGCGGTCAGCGTCGCGTAGGCGGCGTTGAGCGACAGGCCGAACGAGAACCTGTCGCTGAGCTGCCAGGAGAGGACGGTGGGGATCTTCAGGAGTTGGTAGTTGGAGTAGACCCGGCCGAAGCCGTTGGGCTGGGGAGCGAGGATCGGGTTGCTGGCGTCCTGCGGGTAGTCGGCGCCGAAGCCGGCGAGGCCGAGGAAGCCGATGCCATAGGCGAAGTTCGAACCCCGGGTGTGATGCACGAAGCCGAAGGCCGGGATCAGGGCACGGTCGCCCGACTCGTCGGTGTGGCCGCTGAAGGGGCCGATGGGCGTCTGAACCGTGCTCTCCACGGCGTTCTTGGCCCGGTTGTACTCGGCGCTGAAGGCGAAGTGGCTACCATCCTGTCCCACCGCCAAGGCGGGGTTGAGCAGCAGGCCGCCGATGGTATCGATGGGCAGAGCCACGCCGGCGCCGCCCATGGAGCTGTTGACGGCGCCGACGCCGTGCAGGGTGTGGCCGTTGCCGGCCCAGACGGCCGGCGTGGCGAGGAGAGTGGCGGCAAGTAGAGGGACGAGGCCTTTTCTTCTCATGGGGTAAATCTCCGTGAAGCAACGTGAAAACAGCGTAATTACGGCATTCCAGCGGCATTCCCGCGCGAGTGGGGCGCCAGCTCCTCAGAGTCTGCGCTGAAGCGAAAGCGAAATTATTGGCTGAATTGTATAGCTCAAATTGGCTCCGGGGGCAACCCTCTCCGTGCCGGCGGGACCGAGAGAGGCTGGTGCGGCTTGCGGGAGGATGCTGAATTGCCTATTCTTACGCGCACGCTCCGCTTGGAAAGCGCCGGGAGTCATGCCGTCCGTACCGCGGTGGCGGCGGTTCGCATCGCCCGGTGTCCCGCCGGCAGCAAAGGAGAGATCACAGGATGGAAGTCGGAAAGCCTGCGGCATCCCAGCGGACGGGGCGCCATACCGAGAACGCCCTGATCGGCTGGATCCTCGTCGCGGGGCTGACGCTGGTGGGATTCGTCCTGCTCAGCTTGGGCTCGCCGGCCGGCGCCTCCGGCTGGCCCCGCGTTGTCTTTCTGACGGTGGGCGCGGCGGGCGTGGTGGCCTACGGGGTCTGGGTCTATCCCCACTTCCGGCAGCTCGAGCGCCGGCTGCCGGAGGGCGATGAGCGCTGGGCACGGCTGGAGGCCAACCTGATCGTCGCCTTCGAGCAGCTCGGGGCCGGCGATCTGGTGCGCTCCATCGAGCAGACGCGGAGCCTGCCCGAACGGCTGGCGAAGATCTCGGAGGCGGCGAGCGACGCCCTGTCGCAGCTCGCGCAGCAGATCCAGGACAGCTCGATCGAGGTGGCCTCGGCCGCCGACGCGGTCAACGAGATCGCCTCGGAGCTCGCTTCGGGCTCGTCGGAACAGGCGGCTTCGGTGGTGGAGATCACGGCCGCCATGGAGGAGCTGGCGCGCACCGCCTCGCAGATCGCCGAGAACGCCGGCCGGCAGGCCGAGCTGGCGTCGCGCGCCGAGGCCAGCGGCGATGCGGGCTCGGCCGCCGTGTTCGAGGCGGTGACTGGCGTCGAGGAGGTGCAGAAGCGCATCAGCGCCATCGCCAGCCGGGCCGATGCCCTCGGCACCCGCTCCAAGGAGATCTACCGGGTGCTCGACCTGATCACGGAGATCGCCCAGGAGACGCACATCCTGTCGCTCAACGCCGCCATCGAGGCGGCGGCGGCCGGTGCCGACGGCCGGCGGTTCTCGGTGGTGGCCGAGGAGGTGCGCCACCTCGCCCAGCGGTCGCAGGAATCAGTGGAATCGGTGCGCAACCTGCTGGACGAGTTCTCGGGCTCCATCCGTGCCACCATCGTCGCCACCGAGGAGGGAAGCAAGGAGGCGTCGCGGGTGCTGGAGCGCTCGCGGGCGGCGGCGGAAGCCATTGAGGACCTGCGCCGCGCCTCGGGCGACACCTCGCGGGTGGCGCGCCAGATCTCCCTCGCGACCCAGCAGCAGAACGCCGCCTCCGACGAGGTGGTGATGACCCTGCGCGAGGTCAGCCTGGTGGTGCAGCGGATGACCGGCGGCCTGAAGAACCTCTCCAGCACGGCCGACCGGCTCAACTCCTTGGGTCTGGAGATCCAGCTCCTCGCCCAATCGTTCCACCTTGCCTCGCCGCGCTCGCTGAAACATCTGGTGGAGGACTGGGCACACCGCCTGGAGGCTCAAGGCAGCCTGGAGGAGAAGGGGCAATTGCTGGAGGAGTTGGTGAGCGGCGCGCCGTTCGTGGAGCTCGGCTACCTGTCGCGGCTGGACGGCACGACGCCGCTCCTCTCCTTCAACAGGAAGCTGCTCAACGAGCGCCAGCGGGCCCTGGCCGCCAAGGTCCACGACACCGACATCCGCAACCGGCCTTGGTTCAAGGCGCTCTCCCGCCACTGGCGCACGACACTCATCCCGCCCTACGAGTCGATGCAGGGCTCGGAGGCCTGCTTCACGGTCTGCACGCCGGTGCGGGACTCCGCGGGCGCTATCGCCGCCGTGCTGGGAATCGATATCAACGTCTCCGGTTGGACGAGGATCTAGCCACCGTGAACGTCGCCTCGGAAGCCGGAAACAGCAACGGCAAAGGCCGGCTGGAAGGCACTCACCTTCTGGTGCGTGCGGGAGAGTACGCCTGCGCCCTCCCCCTCGCCTCGGTGCGGCGGGTGGTGCGGGCGCTCACCGTGCATCCGCTGCCGGGCGCTTCGGCGGAGCTCGAGGGGCTGGCGGAGTTCGGCGGCGAGCCGATGCCGGTTCTCAATCTCGGCCGGCTGGTGCATGCGCCGGCCGGCCCCAACCCCACCTATCCGGTCACCGTGGTCGTCTGGGTGGGTCCGGTGGAAGCCCGTGAGATGCTGGGCCTGGCCTGCGATGCGGCGCTGGAGGTGGTGCACGTGCCGGGCGGTTCGGTGGTGGCCGGCGACGGCGGTTTCCTGCTCGGCGAGGCGCCGGTGGCAGGCGAGGTGGTGCGCGTCCTCAACCTCGAGGCGCTGGGGCGGACAGGTTGAGCGTTCCCATGGCCCGGGGTTACCTCTTGCTGCGCCGCGGCGGCGGCCTGTGGGGAATCGCCAACACGGCCGTTGACGGGCTCGCCCGGCAGGGGGCGGATTACCGGATTACGATCGGCGGCAGCGGCGGCGGCGACTTGGTGGCCGATGAGATTCTGGGCGTGGTGGAGGAGCTCCGCGTCTGGCCGCTGGCGCCGGTGGTGCGCCGCTTCTGGCCTCAGCCGGCGGCGGGCCTGGCGGTGCACGGCCGCGAGCCGGTGGTGATGGTGGACCCGGGCCGCCTGCCGGCGGCGTTGTCCGTAGAAGGGTCCGGAGAAGGAGACCGCCCCGATGAAAGACGTGAAAACCATGAATGACGGCAGGGAAGCGAGCCCATCGTTCAATCACGCCCTGACCGGGCTGCTCATCCTGGGCGGCATCGGCCTGACGGGGCTGGTCCTGATGCTGGTGGCCCAGGCCGGCGGTGGCCAAGCCTGGCCATTCAACGCCTACCTGCTCATCGTCGTGGCGATCTTCGTCGCCTACCGGCAGAGCGTCTTCCGCCCGCAGCAGCATCTGCGGGAGCGGGTGGAGAGCGCCGAAGTGCGGCACGAGGGGATCGAGCGCACCCTGGTGCAGGCTCTGGACCGGTTGCGGGCGGGCGACCTGGTGAACTGCTCGGAGCATGCCCGCTCGCTCCCCGGCCGGCTGGCGCAGGTGCTGGGCAACGCCGTCAACTCGCTGGACGTCCTGGCGCAGCAGATCCAGTCGAGCTCCATCGAAGTGGCCTCGGCGGCCAACGCGGTCAACGAGATCGCCTCCGAGCTGGCCTCCGGCTCCTCCGAGCAGGCGGCCTCCGTGGTGGAGATCACCGCCGCCATGGAAGAGCTGGCGCGCACCGCCGGCCAGATCGCCGACAACGCCGCCTCCCAGGCCGACCTCGCGCAGACCGCCGAGGAGAGCGGCAACGCCGGCCAGGGAGCGGTGGAGGAGGCGGTGGGCGGCGTCGAGGAAGTCAAGAAACGGATCAGCGGCATCGCCAGCCGAGCCGAGATTCTGGGCACCCGCTCGAAAGAGATCTACCGGGTGCTCGACCTGATCACCGAGATCGCCCAGGAGACCCACATCCTGTCGCTCAACGCCGCCATCGAGGCCGCCGCCGCCGGCGACCACGGGCGGCGGTTCTCGGTGGTGGCCGAGGAGGTGCGCCGCCTTGCCCAGCGCTCGCAGGAGTCGGTGGAGTCGGTGCGCAACCTGCTGGACGAGTTCGCTGGTTCGATCCGCACCACCGTCGTCGCCACCGAGGAGGGAAGCGCGGAGGCCGGCCGGGTGTTACAACGGGCCCGCGCCGCCGCCGCCGCCATCGAGGAGCTGCGCGGCGCCTCGAGCGACACCGCCCGGGTGGCGCGCGAGATCTCTCTCGCCACCCAGCAGCAGAACGCCGCCTCCGACGAGGTGGTGCTGACCCTGAAGGAGGTCAGCCAGGTGGTGCAGCGCATGGCCGACGGTCTGAAGCAGTTCTCCCAGACGGCCGACCGCTTGAACAACCTCGGGCTCGTCATCCAGATGCTGGCCCAGTCCTTTCACCTCGACTCGCCCCACTCGCTGAAGCACACGGCCGAGGCCTGGAGCCGGGAGGTGCGGCGCCGGCTCGGCAACTGGGAGGCGATCGAAAGGCTGCTCGAGGACCTGGTGCACCGCCAGTCGTTCGTCGAATGCCTCTACTTCTACGACGGCACGCACCACCAGACCGCCCTCACCGTCAGCCGCCAGATCGTCGGCGACCGGCCGGTGCCCGCGGCGGTGAAGGCCGGCGACGGCTTCGCCGAACGGCCGTGGTACACGGCGGCGGTGCGCGAGGAGCACACCATCCTGACGCCGCTGTTCAACTCGCTGCTCTCGGGGCAGCCGATCTTCACCGCCGCGACGCCCATCTACGAGAACGGGGAGCTGGAAGGCGTCCTAGGTCTCGACGTCAACGTCGATAGCTGGACCAAGATCTAGGGCTGGGAGGACGCTTGGAAACCGAGTTCGCGGACCTCATTCCCCTCTTCGTCGAGGAGGCTCGCGACCGGCTGGAGCGGCTGGCCACGCACGTTCCCCGGCTGGAGACCGATCCGCAGTCGGCGGTCGAGGTCAAGCGCGAGCTTCACACGCTGAAGGGCGCGGGACGCATGATGCGCATCGGCGCGCTTGCCGAGCTCTGCCATGCCGCCGAGGAGGTGCTCCACGCTGCCCGCCCGGGCATGATCGCCCTGCTCACCCGAGTGGTGGACGAGCTGAGCGTGCTGGTCGAGGCGGTCTCCCGGGGAAGCGAGCCGCCGGTGGACCCTGAATTGGTGGCGTTGCTGCGGGTGAACGCCGCCGAAGCCGCCGCGCCGCCGGCCCCATCCCCTCCGCCACCTCCATCTATACCCGCGCCGGCCGAGGCTTCAGGACCGGCGGCATCGGCAAACGGGACCGTGGGCGCATCGGAAGCCGGCGCTCCTGCCGCCTCCGCGGAGCTCCCGGAAGGCGCGCCCGCGGCACCGCCGGCACCGCCGGTCCCCGAGGCCGCCGCGGCGCCCGCCGCGCCGCAGCACACCGCGGCCCCTCCCAAGAGCGGCACGATCTCGGGCGACGTCCGGGTGGATACCGGCGCGCTCGACGCCGTGGCCGAACGCGCCACCCAGGTGCGCATCATGGCGATCGCCGGGCGGCAGGTGGTGGACCGCATCTACGACCTCGCGCGGCTGGCCGAAGAGGGCCTGCACGAGCCGCAGCCGACGCAGGTGCTGGCCGTGCTCGCCACCATGCTGCGGCGGGTGGCGGTGGAGCTCGAAGGGGGGCAGCGGCGGCTCATCCGCTCGGCCGAGGACCAGCTCGAGCAGATGCTCTCCCTACAGCTTCAGCCGATGCGCGGCTTCCTCCTCTCCTTCGCCCGCTACGCTCGCGAGCTGGCGCGCGCCGTCGACAAGGAGGTCGTGGTGGAGCTCGAAGGCGAGGAGACCCGCCTCGACCGCCGCATCGCCCGCGAGCTCGAGGAGGCGCTGCTCCACCTCGTGCGCAACGCCGTCGATCACGGCATCGAGTCGCCCGAGGTGCGCGAGGCGCGCCAGAAGCCGCGGGCCGGCCAGGTTCGCATCCAGGCCCTGGCGGACGGCCCCAAGGTGCGGCTGGTGATCGCCGACGATGGCGGCGGCATCGACATCGCCGGGGTGATCCAGCAGGCCGTCGCGGTGGGGATGGTGGACGGCAAGAGCGCCGCAGGAATGGGCAAGGCGGAGGCTCTGCGCCTCCTCTTCTCGCCGGGCTTCTCCACCCGCCACCAGGTCTCCGAGATCTCCGGCCGCGGGGTCGGGCTCGACGTGGTGGCCAACGTCGTCAACCGGGTGGGCGGCGAGCTGTTCGTGGAGACCGAGGCGCGCCGGGGGACGAAGTTCATCGTCGAGGTGCCGGTGGCCCGCCGCGGCGAGTCGGTGATGCTGTTGCGGGTGGGGCAGCTCAAGATCGCCCTTCCCGCCTCCGTGGTGCGCCGCGCCACCCGTCTCGACGCCGGCAGCGTCGTGGAGCGCGACGGGCGGACGCTCGCCGTCTTCCCCGAGCGCCTGGTGCCCTTCGTCCCCCTCTCGCGCCTCTACGGCCAAGCCCCGGCCGAGCGGCTGCTCCTGCTGGAGGGAGTGGTCTCGGGCCAGCCGCTGGCGCTGGCGGTGGACGACGTCGAGGGCGAGCACGAGGTGCTGGTGCGCCCCATCACCCGCCGGGTGCCGACCGACCTGCTGCTGGAGGGCGTGGCGCTGCTCGCCTCCGGCGAGCCGGTGGGCGTGCTGTCGCCCTCCGTGCTGGCGCAGGCCGAGTATCTGCGGGCCCTCCCCGCGGCCCGGCCGCAAGTGGTCCTACGGCGGGTGCGGGTGCTGCTGGTGGACGACTCGCTGGTCACCCGGGAGATGGAGCGGCGGCTGCTGGAGGACGCCGGCTTTCACGTCTCCGCCGCCGCCGACGCCGAAGAGGCCCTGTCGCTGCTGGCCGAGGAGAGCTTCGACTGCGTCGTCACCGACATCGAGATGCCGCGCATGGATGGCTTCGAGCTGGCCGCCCAGTTGCGCAGCATGGAGCACTTCGCCCATCTGCCGATCATCGTCGTCTCCACCCGCGACCGCCCCGAGGACCGCCTGCGCGGCCTCAAGGTGGGGGCGGACGCCTATCTCACCAAGCAGAGCCTGGACGCCGGCGAGTTGGTGGACCTGGTTCGCCGGCTGAGCGGGAAGTAGGGAGGGGGATCGGCGTGATCGGCGTGCTGCTGGTGGACGATTCGCCGTCGGTGCGGGCGGTCTTGCGCCGCTTCTTTGCCAAGACCCGCGACATCCGGGTGGTGGGCGAGGCCGCGGACGGCGCTCAGGCCGTGCAGATGGTGATCGACCTCCAGCCGCAGGTGGTGGTGATGGATCTCCAGATGCCGGTGCTGGACGGCTATGCGGCCACCGAGCGGATCATGGCCGTGCGGCCGACGCCGATCGTGGTGCTGACCTCGCGGGCCAACCGCAACCAGATGCAGACCGCCTTCGAAGCCATGCGCCGGGGAGCGCTGGAGGTGCTGCCCAAGCCGGAGGACACTCCGAGCTGGCAGCAGCTCGCCGAGAGCCTGCCGGAAACGGTGCGCACGGTCGCTCTGGCGCAGACGGCGCCGCGCACGGCGCGGCGGGCGCACGCCGTACGCCCTGACGCCCTGGTGGATTCGCCGCGCGAGCTGCGCTGGGTGGCGATCGGCGCCTCCACCGGGGGACCGGCGGCCATCCGCGAGCTTCTGGACGAGGTGCCTGCCGATCCGCCGGTGGGCTTCCTCATCGTCCAGCACATCGCCTCGGGCTTCGAGCTGGGTTTCGCCGACTGGCTCAACAAGGAGTTTCCGTTCGACGTCCGCCTCGCCCAGGATGGCGAGGTGTTGCGCCGCGGCATGGTGCGGCTGGCTCCTGGCGGCGCCCACCTGCGGCTGGAAGCCGGCGGCGTGCTACGCCTGGACTCCCAGACGCCGGCTCGCCGCGGCCACCGGCCGTCGGTCGACGACCTGTTCCACTCCTGCGCCGAATGCTGCCCGCGGCAGGTGGCCGGCGTGCTGTTGACGGGAATGGGCGCGGACGGCGTCGAAGGGCTCCTCGCCCTGCGCAAGGCCGGCGGCATCACCCTGGTGCAGGACGAAGCGAGCTGCGTCGTCTTCGGCATGCCGCGGGTGGCCCTGGAGAAGGGGGCGGCCGACGTGGCCCTGCCGCCGCGCGCCCTGGCCCAGACCCTCATCCGCCTGTGGGGGAAGGGAGGCGAGCCGTGAACCGGCGGGTGCTGGTGGTGGACGACAGTGAGGTGACCCGGGCCATCCTCGCCCGCACCCTGCGCACCTCCGGCTTCGAGGTGCTGGAGGCCGGCGATGGCGCCGAGGGGGCGATGACCGCCCTGCGCGAGCAACCGGCGGTCGTGGTTACCGACCTCGAAATGCCCACCATGGACGGCTTCCCGCTCCTTCGCCTGCTCAAGGCGGACCCGGCGAGCTCGCACATCCCGGTGCTGATCCTCACCAGCCACAACGAGGCTGCCTCCCGCTACTGGAGCCTGCGCACCGGGGCGGACGCCTATCTCACCAAGGACCACGATCCGCAGGAGCTGGTGACGACGGTCGCCCGCTTGGTGGAGAAGTCCGCCGCCGTGCAGAGCAAGCTGGGCCCCGCCGCGCCCGGCGAGCGCCACGAGATCGGGCCGGTGGAGGTGCTGGCCCGGGTGGCCCGCCACCTGGACGCCTCGCTGCTCCAGGCGACGGTGGTCAACACGCTGCTGGAGCAGGGCATGGAGGCCAGCGATTTCCGTGCTGCGGCTCAAGGGTCCCTGGAGATCCTCAGCCAAGTGGTGGACGCTCCATTCCTGGCCCTGGCGGTGGCGGAGACGGACTCGGGGCTGGTCCAGATCCATCTCCAGGACCCCATCCGGGCGGCGGACGTGGAGACGCTGGCCGACCTGCTGGTGGGAGCCTTGAGCCTGCCGCCGGACGTGCCGGTGGAGATCCGCTACGCCGGCGAGCGCCGGGGCGACCTCGCCGTGGAGCTCGACCGCGCCCTCTGGCTGCCGCTGTCGCTGCGCGACGCCGAGGGCGTCCTCGCCGTGATGCCGCGCGATCCGCACGGCTTCGATCCGGCCGCGGAAGCCCTGGTCGAGTCGCTCATCCGCCACCTGGCCCTGGTGCTGGACAACGCGCGCCTCTCCCAGCGCCTGCACGAGCTGTCGACCCTCGACGGCCTCACCCGTCAGCTCAACCACAGGGTTATCTATGACCGCCTGAGCGAGGAGCTGGAGCGGGCCCGGCGCTACCGCTACCCCTTGAGCGTCGTACTCTGCGACCTCGACCATTTCAAAGAGGTCAACGACACCTTCGGCCACCTTGCCGGGGATGCCGTGCTGCGCGAGGGCGCGGCGGTGCTGCGCCGCTGCCTGCGCAGCACCGACATCCTGGGGCGCTACGGCGGCGAGGAGTTCCTGGCCGTGCTGCCGCAGGTGGACCTGGAATCGGCGCGCCTGGCCGCGGAGCGGCTGCGGGTGGGGCTGGAGAGCGCCCGCGTGCGCCTTCCGACGGGAAGCGAGCTGCGCATCACCGCCTCGTTCGGAGTGGCGTCGCGCGACGACCTGCCCGGGCTGCTGACCACCGACCTGCTGGTGTCCCTGGCGGACCGCCGACTCTACGAGGCCAAGGCCGCCGGCCGGAACTGCATCCGCCCATGATTCAGCCGCAGCCCGAGGACGCCTCGCCTGTGCTGCGGCTCGTCGCCCTCATCCGGGAGACCACGGGCAACGTCATTCCGCCCGCCCGCATGGCCTTCCTGGAAGAGGTGGCCGAGCGGCGGGCCCACGCCCGCGGGCTCGCCGGCGTGGAGGCGTACGTGCACGCCCTGGTGGCCCGCGAGCTGGCGGACGAGTGGGAGAGCCTCATTCCCCTGGTCACCATCAAGGAGTCCTACTTCTTTCGCGCGCCGCAGCAGTTCGACGTCATCCGCCAGCGCATCCTGCCGGCGCTGGTAAAGGCCCGCTCCGCCACCCGCCAGCTCCGCATCTGGTCCGCGGCGTGTGCGCGGGGCGAGGAGCCGGCGACGCTGGCGATGCTGCTCGCCGAGGAGCCTACCCTGGCCGGCTGGAGTTGGACGATCACGGCCACAGACGTCGACGAGGAGGCCCTGGCCGGAGCCCGCATCGGCCTTTACGGCGAGCGTGCCGTCTCCCAAGTGCCGCCGGCGCTCCTGGAGCGCTGGTTCTCCCGCCGCGGCAAGCTCTACGAGCTGGACGCCGGCCTGCGCTCGCGCGTCGTCTACCAACGCTTGAACCTTGCCCACGCGCCGTTCGTCCTGCCCTACGAAGAGTTCGATCTGGTGTTGATGCGCAACGTGCTCATCTACTTCCGCCGTCCTCTGCAACGCTGGGTCATCTCCCAGGTGGCCCGCGTGCTGACTCCCGAGGGCTATCTCTTCCTCGGTGCCTCCGAGACCCTGTGGCAGATTCAGGACGAGCTGGAGTCGGTCGATCTCGGTCCCTGCTTCGCCTATCGGCATCGGGGGGCCAGACCGGCCGGGGAGGAGGGCGTGGAGGCTCCGGCGAGGCGCTCGCGGGTGGCCCGGCCGGCATCGCCGGGTGCGTCGCCCCAGCCTGCCCAGCCCGAGCCGCCGCTGGCGTCGCCTCCAAAACCCAGAGCGCCCGTACGAGCTCCGGCGCCACCGCCCGTGACCGAGGCTCCGCCCCCGGCGCTCCCCAGCGTCCACGAGCTGCTGCTGGCCGCCGCCCGCGACCTCGCGGCCAATCGCACGGCCGAGGCGACCCGCGGGGTTGAGCAGGCGCTCGCCGCCGATCCCTCCGAGCCCTCGGCCCACGCCCTGGAGGGCTTTCTCCACGACCTCGCGGGCCGCACCGAGGACGCCATCACCGCTTACCGCGCCGCCCTCTACCTCGATCCGGCCCTCTTCCAGGTCCGTGTCCTGCTGGGCGACTGCCTCCTGCGTCTGGGCCACGGCGACCGTGCGGAGCAGCAGTTCCGCGAAGTCCTCACCCTCCTTGCCTCGGGTCGCGAAAGAGCCCTCGTCCTCTTCTCGGACCTGCCTTTCCCGGAACGGGAGCGGGCGCAGCGCAGGGCGCGGCAGGTCCTCAAAGGGAAATAGGTTCAGAACCCCTGCCGATGCACGCCGGCAGCATCACCCCAAAAGATATTTCTGCCGATTATAGTCACGCCGAGAGCGTCGGCGCCGATCGCCCGCGTCGAATTCAAGGCGGAGAAGACGAACCGCAGTTGACATGCCTGCGAGCCGCACTGTGTCCACGCCTGGGCTGCGGCGGTCGTGGCACCGTTCGCCGAAATCGACGTGGGCACGCTCCCGCTCGACTGAAGCGTCGTGGTCGTTGATCCTACCCTCCGCCTCACAGCGCCGCCCTGCTCACCCCAAAAAACGCCATTGGCCACTGCCTGGAGCGCCGTGACTCGACTCGATGCGGTCGCGATTGTTCTGACTGACGGAGCGGTGACCGCGCCGTTCGGCGGTACGAAGCGAATGTCCGCCACGGAGGCGTAGATGATATTGCCGTTTTGAAGAGCGAGGCCTGCGGTAGGCGTGTTCGGGCTTGAAGGGTCGAGCACGGTGACGGCGCCGCCTCGGATGGGCATTTTGCGCACCGCCCTGTCGTCCTGCCAGTAGAGATTCACGCCATCGGTGAGCAGGTTGCGATGGCTGTTGGCCACATCGATGTTCGTTACGGTCGCAAGAGTGGTGGCCGCACCTCCCGTCAAGGGAACGCGCTTGATCGTGATGACTCCAGCATTCTGTGCGAAGAAGTATCCGAAAAAATTGCCGTCCACCTGTGCGAAGACGATGTCGCCGAATCTCGCGCCCGGCTCCCAATAGAGCACGCCTTCCTGACCGGGGACCGAGGTCTGAGAGGTCCTCCATACGGTGGCCCCGGCCGCATCGTGTGACGTGAAATACAGGTTGCCCGTTGACAAGATGAGTCCGTCCGGTTTGCGCAAGGAAACCAGTGCGCTGCCCTGAGCGTAAAGAGGAGTGGCGGCGAAAGCAAGGGCAAATGACAAAACTAGAAATCGGATATAGTGGGACATTGTTCCTTCCTCCGTCTCTGAAGGGGACGTTCAATATCTCAGTCCGGCGGGAGGCCCGCCTCCAATCTGTCGCAGCGTGAGCGCCGCGTCCAGGCCCCTCCGAGACAGAGAGCGCCGGCTACGGCATGATAGGCGGTGGCGTTGAGAGAACGTTACATCGTCGTAAGTACGGGTACGTTGCCGTGCGCGGCTCGCTGCTGCTTCTTGTTATTACCGGCCCAACGGGCCGGGAGATCCCAGCCTAGGGCTGAGGCCGGAGGCCGATGCCCTGGGAAAAATGGCTTATCCTTGCGGCCTGAAAGGCTGCGAGAACTCGACCGACCAGCTTCGCAACAGCGGTCCTCAAACGCCGGGCCCACGATCTCGCGGCCTTTCAGGCCGCACCGCGTAGTCAATATCTCCACCCAGGGCATCGGCCTGCGGCCTCAGCCCTGGGCTCCGTTCTCCCGGCCCGTTGGGCCGGACGGGCCGGCCACTCGCGTCATGTTTTGTTGGGGGAGGGTGCCGGCGGCCAGACGCGCTCTCTCAACCCCCACCGGCCAACCGGTACACCATCATGTATTAGCCGCTAACTCCTCCGAACCCGTGTCAGCTATACAGTTCCTTCCAATAGCGGTCGTAAATTTCACGAAATCCGACTTCTGATTCCCGAGGGAATGGGTAACCAACAACAAATACAAACCGTGCGTTCAGGTCAGGGTTTTCGGCTTGACGAAGCCTCTCATACTCCTCAAGCCAACGATCATAATGCTCGATCAGCTTGGCTGCGTGTCCGAAGAGCTAGGGAGGGATCAAATGAAGCAGGTCTCTCACTGTCAGGTTGGCTTCCCGGATGACTTTTACTTCGAGAAATAGGTTTTTTTCACGCCATCGTCCGAACGCTCGATTGGTTCTATCTAGCTGAACGCACAGGGGGCCAAGAAGTTCCGAGACGGATCTCTCTTTCCATCCACGTTGGGAACGAAGCACCTCGCTGAGACGCATGAACTGAGCCTCTACTTCTCTCCTCACCTGTTCGGTCCTGCGAGCGAGAAGGAGCCCAAGTACAGCTGCGAGAACTGTGCCGCTTGTTATTCCGGCGACCAACCCACTAACGAGACCAGCCATGATTCAAGTTGCCTTTCTTGCACGATGAGAAAGTACCTGCCTTACGGCAGTAACGCCCGCTCGGCCTAACCGGCGGGACCGCGCAAAGGCGCGGTATCCATCCGGTTGAGGCCGGTGTCAGGCGCTCGATCGCCGATGCCAGGCGCTACATTCCGAACAATGTGCACGTATTTCCAGACGTCCCCCGAATCGCATGTAACACTTGCGAAATATGTGACGATCCATGCCTGAGCGTCAAAGTCACGATAAGTAGGAAATCGAACCGTTTCGCCTGTGTCCACGACAGCGACACGCATTGCGCCATCAGTTGGTACCAATGGATCCCACCAGCGGTTGATTGCGTCCGCCGAGTGGGAACCAGAATCGTCAGTGACAGTTATGGCAATTACAGGTTGAGGGTTCCAGATGGCGCTTCCGCCGACATTTTTGAGCGATAACGAAATCGTATGAAGCATGCGGCCGTTGGGGAGCGAGTAGACACACACGACTAAGTCGAGCTCCGCGCGAGTTGCAAACGTACGTCCATGGAAAAAACGAAAATATGACAGAACGGCACCAACTGTAAGGACAACCATGCTGACAACGCTCGATGCTGCACCCAGGCTGTCTTTATGATCTTTGAAAGTATCCCAGGTAAGAAGACCCCATTTGACCAGGTTTGCCACGACAAGCCCAAGCACCGCGACGCTCAGGAACGCGATTGCTAATCCGCGACGGCGGCCTGACCAAATCATTTGATCACTTGAAGAGCAGGGCGATCAAGCCAATGACAATGACGGCAAGAGCGATGATGAAGATGAGGTTGGGAACGGGTGTCTGTTTGCGTGCCATTGGCATGACTGGCTCTCCTAAAGTAGTACTGGTTGCCGGAGCTTAGCTCGTTTCGTTCTTCTCTCTCAATGCTTCAGGCGCCCAACCTCAAGATCTGTATCCGGCTCCTCTCCCAACGTCTTCCCGACAGTTCCATGCCTGCTCAGGCTATCTGTAGAAAAAGATGTATGTCATTCATTCTATGGAATGTATAAATTATACACCTGTCCCTACTCTTCACAACACCGATGATGCTGCTGGGCGTAGACTAGCCGGGCGGGGTTGCCTCAAAATTTGGCCGAACCGTCTTCCGATGGCCTATCTTGGTGATGAGAATGAAGTTAGCAGAGCCGTGCCGGCTCGCGCAGTATTTGTTTCGGTGGTCTCATGCCGCCCCTTCAGGCGCCCGTTCCGCAGGCCAGCACTGCGAGCCCGGAGGGCGGGACCCGTATCCCTGGGCGAGAGCCGAGAGCCCTGGGATAGAGCCAACCCCTGAATCGATTGGAGCCCAAGGGCGCTTTTTTCTATCTCGGCGGCCCGCCCAAGGGGAGAAAAAGCGCCCTTGGCAGGGCGGTCGGGAATGGCGTGGGTTGCCGGTCCCAGGGTTCTCGCTTCGCTCTCGCCCTCAGCTATGGGGTCTGCCGCTCTCCGGCTTGGCCTTGACGGCTTCGAGCCGCGTACCAGGATTGGTGCGGCCATCATCTTTGGACGAACCCGCGCCGGCAGGCACTCGAAGCACCCGCACGAAGGACGCCAAGGACAGCAGGGACATCAAGGACAGAAGAAGGGCACCGATACCGTCCTTGGCGTCCTTGCTGTCCCTGCTGTCCCTGTTGGGCTTTTCTTCCACGCACTCTTCAGGACGGTGATAAATTGGCGTCATGGCCACCGTCCGACCCCCCGCCGTCTCCGGCCTCTTCTATCCCGCTTCGGCGGAGGAGCTGCGGTCCGCGGTAGAGGGATACCTGCGGGAGGCTCCGGCGCGAAACGACGAGCCGGCGCCCAAGGCGGTCATTGCCCCCCATGCGGGCTACGTCTACTCGGGGCCGATCGCGGGCAGCGCCTTTCAGGCTTTTGCCGGTGCGGCTGCCGCGAGCCCGATCGAGCGGGTGATCCTCCTGGGGCCTTCCCACTTTGTGCCCTTCCGCGGCCTGGCCCTGCCGGGGCACGAATCGTTTGGCACCCCCCTGGGAACGGTGAAGCTTCAGGGGGCGGGTGCGCAGGCGGCGCTACGTTTGCCGCAGGTGCGGATCATCCCCGAGGCCCACGTCCGCGAGCATTCTCTGGAGGTAGAGCTGCCGTTCCTCCAGGTGCTCCTGGGGGAGTTCGAGCTCGTGCCGCTGGCCGTCGGCGAGGCGGAGCCGGAGGAGGTGGCCGAGGTGCTGGACCGCCTTTGGGGCGGCGCGGAGACCCTGATCGTCATCAGCTCGGACCTCTCGCACTATCTGCCCTACGAGGAAGCGCGGCGGGTGGACCGGAAGACGGCGGACTCGATCCTATCCCTGCGTGGACCCCTCGATCCCGTTCAGGCATGCGGCGCGAGGCCGATCAACGGCCTGCTGGAGGCGGCCCGCGCTCGCGGTCTCACCGTAGAGCTCCTCGATCTGCGCAATTCGGCGGATACCGCCGGAGATCCTTCCCGCGTCGTGGGCTATGGAGCGTTCGCCTTTCATGAGCACGCCTGAGCGGCACGACGATCCCTGGGACGCGGAGCGCGGCCGGATTCTCCTGCGGATCGCCCGGGAGAGCCTGGGCGAGGCGCTGGGCATCGGCATTGCGGCCGACTACCGCGAAGCGTGGCTCCAGGAGCCGGGCGCCTGCTTCGTCACCCTCACCCTCTGGGGAGAGCTGCGCGGCTGCGTGGGCTCCGTTCGCGCCTACCGTTCGCTGTTCGACGACGTCTGGCTGAATGCTCGGGCCTCGGCCTTCCACGACACGCGCTTTGCGCCTGTCGAGCGCGACGAGTTATCGGAGATCGCCATCGAGGTTTCGCTGCTCTCGCAGCCCGAGCCGTTGCCGTCCTTCTCCCGAGAGGAAGAGGCCGTCGCCGCTCTGCGCCCCGGAGTCGATGGCATCATCCTGGAGTCCGGCCTTCACCGCAGCACCTTCCTTCCTCAGGTCTGGGAGCAGCTCCCCGAGCCCGAAGAATTCCTCGCTCACCTCAAGCGCAAGGCCGGCCTCTCCCTGGGCTTCTGGTCACCGGACGTGGAACTCCAGCGGTACTCGGTGATGAAGTGGGAAGAGGAATAAGCGGCTCGCCGTATCGATCGCCGCACCGGCACTCATCCATCCTGACCCTTTCCTCCGTAATGGCGGGGAAACAGCCCTTTCCACAAGGAGGAAGCGATGAGCATCAAGCAAGTGGGTCCAGAGGTCTTCAATGTCGAGATTCCGGCGAGCGAGGGAGGCGCTGCGGCCACCCAGGGGCGCTTCGAGCGATTGCGGGACGGAGCCTGGCGCTTTGCCATCGACGAGGGCCCGGGTCGCGCAGTCGAGGTCCAGCTCAAAAAGAGCGGACCCGAAGAGCTTTCCGGGCAGCTCGTTGGATTCGGAAAGTCGGTGGCGGTGGGGTTCAATCGGCCGCAGGTGAGGGCGGCTCTGGAGCGGGCGAAAGCCGGTCCTCGCGCGGGAGCCGCTCTGCCGCGCGAGCTCTCGCTGCCGGACGGCTATCTCGATTTCACACGAGAGGCAGCGCGCGTCTTCCCCGGGTTGCCGGCGCTGACCCAGGGTCTCAAGGCAGGCTCCGCCTCGCTGAAGGCCGTGCCCCGGTCGCTCTCCGGAATCGCGGCTCTTCTCACGCCCGAGGCGTTGGTTCAGCCGGAGGCCTCGATCCGGATCTCCTTCGGGGACGAGGAGTGCGATGAAATCGGAGAGATCGCCTATGAAGCCTGCGGCGGCGGCCTCCTCTGCCGGCTCTTGGCCCTCTACTACGACGCTCTCTGTACGATCCTGAGCGCCTTGTAGCGACTCCTACGTTCCTTCGAGCGGCGATTCAGTTCTTTGCTATCATGTCAGTGTGAACGAGAACCGCACACGCTACGATCTCAAAGCCCCTGGCCGATCGGATGGCTCGGGTTCCTCGATGCGCCTGCCGGGCCGGGGCTCCTTCCCACGAGTCGACGATCACTTGGTCGAGCCGGAGGTCACGCGCGATGAGATCATCGGCGGCCGCCGGGTGATCGCCATGCCGGCCAACCCGCCTCACGCCAACCAGCAGAGTGATCTTGATTACGTCCTCCGGGCTCACGTGGCCCCCGGTTACGTCACGGCGGCGGACCTGCTGACCCGCCTCGACGAGGATTCGGACTTCGCCAGTGACGCCTGTACGTACAAGGAAGGAATTGATCCAGCAACCGGCACGCGCTACTTGGAGGAGATCGCTTTCGAAGTGGTGTCTGAGCAGACAGAGCGGGACGTGACGGAGAAGGCTGTTCGGATGCAACGCCGGGGCGTGCGGCGGATCTTTTCAATCGCAGTCAAGGGGCAGCGCCGGGTCAGTGAGTGGTCGCCCGAGAGGCAGGGCTGGCGTCCCTTGGCGGCGGATTCGCTGATCGAGGATCCCTCCTTGGTAGCGCCGCTGGAGGTGGCCGCACTCCTCGATGCTGCGGTGGCCGACAACGCGGTGGTCGAGGCTCTGGCCGCCAAGGGAAACCCGGCGATCCGGATGCGGGAAACCACGGCGAGGAGCGAGGGCAAAGCGGAAGGCAAGGCGGAGGGTAGAGCAGAGGGCAAGGCGGAGGGAAAAGCCGAAGGCATTCTCAATCTCTTGAAAGCACGCGGTGTCGCTGTGAGCGAAGCGCAGCGGCAGGAGATCTTCCGCTGTTACGACCTTGATCGCTTGGACCAATGGTTGGTTCGGGCCATGCTGGCCTCCTCCGTCGACGAAATCACGTCAGAGACCTGAGTTGCGGACATTCGCCACTCAAGGCGTCCTCTCTGTACCTTCTCGGTCGCTCGCGCGATGGGCTGTGGACTCCACGAGAGCAGCTCCGCACCGTTTCAGAGGGTGTCTCAAAAGTCATGAGGCCTCGCCGGACGTCGAGCTCCAGCGGTACACGGTGATGAAGTGGGTGGAGGAGTAGGACCGCGACCTTCAGTCCCGGCCTACCTCCTCCTGTACCACGCTTCGTGGGAGGCCTTTCCCTTGCGGACGAGATCGAGCTCGCCTTCGGCGAGCATCCGCCGGAGGACATCCGAAGAGACTCGGGTCCCCACGGGTTCCTCAAGACGGTCCGGGTATCGGCGGTTGACCTCCGCCGCGACGTTGGTGGCACCGAACGGCTCGGCCAGACCCGGGGTCAGGGCGACCCGCCGCACCAGCCGGCCCACCATCAGCCGGCCGGGGGCGGGAAGATCCTTCTCGACCACCATCGCGGCCGGAGCGGCCGCTGTCAGGGGGAGGTCAACCATCGAGTCCAGCGCTGTCCGGAGGGCTTCCAGATTCATCTGGACCTTCTCCAACTCGGCGGCGACAGCCGCCCGCTGCTCGCGGTGATGAGCTTCCTGCTGTGCATGGAGCTCCGCCCGCTCGCGCAGGACGACGGCGCGGGTTTCCAGGTGGGACAAGATCTCCTCGGCCGATAGCTTCGAGCTCATTCCAAGTCTCCGTAGCTGTGCGCGACGGATGATATCAGCAGAGATGCGGTGTGTGGCGGGACTCTGCGGCGTAGTCGCGGATATTGCGGTGTAGCTAGAGATTTCGCGCCGTATCGAGAGATTCTGCGGTGTAGCAGCGGCATCTGCGGTGTATCTGCGAGGTTTGCGGTGTATCTCTCTAAATTGCGGTGTCTCTGGCGGTTTTGCGTTGTAGGCAGCAAAGAAGCGGTGTAGCTGGAAGTTTTGCGCCGTGCTCACGGAGATTGCGGTGTAGCTCTGGAGATTGTGGCCGATCTGGCGACGATGCGGTGTCGCTGGCGATATAGAGAGGGTTTCAGGGTATGAAGAAGAGCCTGGCGCCTTTTGAATAGCTCCAGGAGCCGGGGGCCTGCTTCGTCACCCTCACCCGCTGGGGCGAGCTGCGCGGCTGCGTGGGCTCCGTCCGCGCCTCGATATGGCTCATGCCTCTTCGGCCCAGACGTGGTCGATATCCTTCTGGATCGGCAGGTCGAGGCTGCTGAGCAGCCTATCGACCAACCTCAAGCGGGCGTCCGCTGAAAGCGAGAGAGCATCGGCCCTGCCTGCTGCCATCCACCTTTCCTTTTCTAGGTAAGTCTAGCTGGCCCTTTCCAAGTGTGCAGTCACCGTCTGTCTCACAAGATCCCTCAGTCGCTTAAGTAGCAATCCCCCCGCTTGCCCCCCGCCCGCCCCTTGGCTAAGCTCCGGGCGGTCTGCCGGCCTTTCTCCCCAGACCGAGGAGCCCTGATGCCGATGCGCGCCTTCCGCCTTGATCTTCTCCTGGTGATGTTCCTCCTGGCGGCTCCGGCCCTGGCGGCGAAGCCAGCTCCTGTGAAGCGGGAGCCGCCGGCGGCGGCCAAGCCGGGCGGCTTGGAGGAGCCGGCGGAGCTCAAGCCCATCAAATTCCGGCTTCTCGGTCCGGCCTGGGGCGGACGGGTCTCGCGCGTCACGGGCGTGCCGGGAGATCCCAACGTCTACTATGCGGCCACGGCCTCGGGCGGCGTCTGGAAATCCGTCGACGGCGGCTCGTCGTTCAATCCAATTTTCGACGATCAGCCGGTCTCGTCCATGGGCGCGGTCGCCGTGGCCGCGTCCGATCCCAACGTCGTCTATGTTGGCTCGGGGGAGGCCAACATCCGCGGCAACATCGGAGCGGGCAACGGCATCTACAAGTCGCTGGACGCGGGCAAGACCTGGACGCACGTCTGGAAGCAGGAGGGGCAGATCGGCCAACTGGTCATTCATCCCAAGAATGCGGACGTCGCCTTCGCCGCCGTCCTCGGTCACGCTTTCGGGCCCAATCCCGAGCGGGGCGTCTACCGCACGAAGGATGGCGGCAGGACGTGGCAGTTAGTGCTCAAGAAGGACGAAAACACGGGCGCCTCGGCGGTGACGTTCGATCCCTCCAATCCAAACATCCTCTTCGCCGGCCTCTGGCAGGCACGGCGCTTTCCGTGGGACCTGACGAGCGGTGGCCCGGGCTCCGGCCTCTATGTCTCTCGCGACGGCGGCGACACCTGGAAGCAGCTCACGGGCTCTGGCCTGCCGGAGGGGATCTGGGGCAAGGTGGGAGTGGCTGTCGCCCCCTCCGCGCCGGGCCGGGTTTACGCCTTGATCGAAGCGGAGAACGGGGGGCTTTACCGCTCGGACGACGGCGGCGAAACCTGGACGCTCGCCTCAGGCAGCCATGAGCTGCGACAGCGCTTCTGGTACTACGGGACGCTCGCCGTCTCGCCGGCCAATCCGGACGAGGTCTGGGTGCCGCAGGTGCCGATGCTGAAGAGCATCGACGGCGGCAAGACGTTCGAGCACGTCACGAGCCTGGTGCACGGCGACAACCACGACCTGTGGTTCGATCCCACGAATGCCAAGCGCATGATCGCCTGCGACGACGGCGGGGTCTACATCACCACCAATGGCGGCCAGAGCTGGCTGGCGCCGCCCTTGCCCGTCGGCCAGTTCTACCATGTGTCCGTGGACAACCGGGTGCCGTTCCAGGTGGCGGGGGCGCTGCAGGACATCGGCACGGCGCAGGGGCCGAGCGATTCGCTCGCGAGCCGCGGCGCCCGCAACACGGATTGGCACGGGGTCGGGGGCGGCGAGGCCGGCTGGGTCGTCTCGGACCCCGCGGACCCGAACATCGTCTACGCCGGCGAGTACCTGGGTTACCTCTCCCGCTACGACGACCGCACGGGCGAGTCGCGCAACGTCAGCCCCTGGCCGGAGAACCCGTCGGGACATGGCGGCGAGGACATGCGCTACCGCTTTCAGTGGACGGCGCCCATCGCCGCCTCGCCGCACGACCCGAAGATGATCTATTACGGCGCCAACGTCATCTTCCGCACCGCCGACGGCGGCCTGACGTGGACGACGATCAGCCCGGACCTGACCCGCAACGACAAGTCCAAGCAGAAGTGGGCCGGCGGCCCCATCACCGGCGACAACACGGGCGTCGAGACCTACGACACGGTGTTCGTTATCGCCGAGTCGCCGGTGCAGAAAGATCTGCTCTGGGCGGGGAGCGACGACGGCCTGGTGCACGTCAGCGAGGACGGCGGCAAGGCGTGGCGCAACGTCACCGCCGCCGTGCCCGGCCTGCCGGAGTGGGGGACGGTGTCGATGATCGAGCCCTCCCACTTCGACGCCGGCACCGCCTGGCTGGTGGTGGACGCTCACCGGCTGGACGACACGCGCCCCTATCTCTGGAAGACCAACGATCGCGGGCGCACCTGGAAGCGGCTGGACGGCAGCCTGCCGCGCGGCACCTATCTCCACTCCGTGCGCGAGGACCCCACGCGCCGTGGCCTGCTGTACCTCGCCACCGAGCAGGGCGTTGCCTGGTCCCGCGACGAGGGCGCCACCTGGCACGCCCTCAAGCTCAACCTGCCCACCGTCTCCGTGCAGGATCTGACGGTGAAGGACGACAGGCTGGTGCTGGCGACCAACGGCCGGTCAATGTGGATCTTCGACGACCTGACGGTGCTGCGCAACCCGGTGCCTTCGCCGGCTCCGGCCTCGGGCGTCTATCTCTACACAGTGCCGGACGCCGTGCGCTGGGAGATCCGCGGTGCCGAGGCGGACCGCTGGAACGCTCCCAATCCGCCCCGCGGCGCCCGCATCTACTACTGGCTCGCCAAGGAGCCCAAGGGGGACATCACCCTCCAAGTGCTGGACGCTGCCGGGACGGTGGTGGCGAACCTCTCCAGCAAGCCGAAGGAGCCCACCGGGAGCAGCGAGTACGTCAAGGAGGAAAGAGATCAGCTTGCGGAGCTCGCCCTGCCCAAGGCGGCCGGCGTGCAGCGGGGACTGTGGAACCTGACCTGGGACGGCGCCGAGATGATTCCCAAGGGGGTCCTCGACTCCGGCAATCCGAGTGTCGGGCCGGAGGCGGTTCCCGGGAGCTACACGGTGCGCCTGACGGTGGACGGCCAGACGACGACGGCGTCCCTGGTGTTGCGGCCCGATCCGCGGGAGGCGGCATCGCAGGCCGCTCTCGAGGCGCAGCTTCATTTCGCGCTTCAGGTCCGCGACGCCATCACCCGCCTGACGCGCGACGTGGTACGGCTGCAAACCGTTCGCCGCCAGCTCGCCGAGCGCGACGATCTGCTGGCGAAGGACGAGCGGGCAAAGCCGCTGGTCGACGCCTCGAAGGCGCTGCTCTCGAAGCTCGAAGACCTGGAGGCGCGGGTGCACAATCCGAAGGCCGAGATCGCCTATGACGTCCTGGCTCAGAAGGGGGGCTCCAAGCTCTACTCCCGCATGGCCCCTTTCCTCGGCTGGGTGATCAACGGCAACGGCGCTCCCACTCAAGGGGCGAAAGAGGTCTTCGCCGAGCAGGCGAAAGAGCTGGCGGGCTGCGAAGCGGAGCTTGACGGGCTGCTGAGCAAGGACCTGGCGGCGCTCAACGACACGGCCGGCAGGCTTGGCCTGCCGGGGATCTACGTGCCGGCCCGGGAGGAAGCGGCGAGGTAGCGTATACTCTCCGGATTCATGACCGAAATTGACTCAAGGAGAAGGCTGGATGTTTAGAACTGTGCCCTATTGCCTGATCAATGGCCTGCTCATCACCGTGCTCTGTGCCGGCGTCTCGTTTGCGGGTGAAACGGGCGCTGTTGGCGGCGTCGACCTGCCGGTGATTACCGCCGAGAACATGTTTCAAGGCGGCCAGACGCTGTCCTTGAACGGTTTGCACACCTTGCAGGCGGCCGAAACCGACCTGGCGTTCGTCAACCTGTCGCAGGCGTCCAACCGTTGCACCCTGGGCCTGTTCACCTCCGACGGCGCCGAGTTTGCCCCCAAGATGGTGCTGACCCTGAAGCCGCTCGAGCACCGTCCGTTCGCCAACATCTTCGAAGGCAGAGCCGACGAAGCTTCCGGCTCGCTCGACGTGCATGCGTCCGTTTCTTGCGAGAAGGCCTTCTACTCTTATGCCTTGCTCAACGATGGCGCCGGCCGCCGCTTCGATGTCATCAACCCCGTGCAAGAGGTGAACGATCCGCTGGCAGCGGCGGACACCACGGTGCCGGAGTGCCCGGCCCACGCGACATGCTTCGACGCTCCCGGCATCGTCCACGTTCCCGCGCCGCCGCCGGGCTCGCCTTGGGGGCGCGTGGCATTCCCCGCTCCGCCGGGCGTCTCCTCGCGGTTCCGGCTCACGATGGATGTCACGGTCGCCGACTGGTACAAGCCGGAGCCGAACGGCAAGCATCTGATCTACTGGTTCGTGATCAGCAAGAACATCGACATGCCGGGCCTCCTCTACTTCCTCGGTCCCAACACGAACCAGGCCTTCGCCCGCCACGGGGTCGGCCTCAAGCATCCTCAGAAGCTCAAGATCCGGAAGCCGTTCGCCGCCCAGATCGGGCACACCTACCACATCGACAACGACTATGACATGGCCGGTCACCATTACACGATCACCATCACGGACACGACCACGGGCAAGCTCGCGGTCGTCCTCAGCGGCCGGCCGAACGTGAGCAAGTACACCATCAAGCCGCGCAACAACTTCCTCGTCGACATGGGTTTCTTCCCAAACAAAGTGCCCACCGAGGTGCCGTCGTACGGCTGGAAGTACGCCAACGTTCACGTCGAGACGTACAAGTAGAGCAATCCGGATCGAGCCGTCGGGTCGTATCTAGGAGCATGCCGCTCCTAGAGGCGACCCGATCGTCGTTTTTGGGTTTTTCAACTGAGCCTGTGGGGAGGTGTTCGTGAGATTGGGAGTGAGCTTTTGCCGGACTCTTTTCGCATTGCTTTTGACCTTCGCCGCCGCGTTGCCTGCTCTCGGCCAGGCGAGCCTGGAGGTCGGCCTGCGGAATGCGGCCAACGAGCTGCCGGTGGCGGGGGCCGAGGTCCGCCTCGCGAATGCGATCATTGGCTTCACCGTCTCCGGCGTTACCAACGCCCAGGGGAAGGTCCGCTTCCCGTCGCTCTCCACGGCTGGGGTCTACACCTTGACCGTGCCGCAGAGCGCGGATTTCGAGGAGGGGAGAGCCGGCGGTATCAGCCTGCGCACCAACTTCGACCGCAGCGTGACGCTGGCTCTCGCGCCGCGGCAACCCCGCCGGGAATTTACCGAGTCGATCGAGGTCAAGTGGAACGAGACGAACTTGGCGACGATCAATACGGTCAACGCGGAGGTCTCCTCGACGCTGCAGGCACCGGACCTGGAGATCCTTCCCATTGAAGGGCGGGATATAACCCGCGTGCTCTACCGGCTGCCCAATGTCACCCAGGCCACGGGCTTCTTCCCGGAAGCTCCCAACGTCAGCATCAACGGCGCCAACTCGCTCTACGCCAACTACCTGCTCGACGGCCTGGAGAACAACGAGAACTTCCTGGGCGGCGAAAAGTTCGCGGTGCCGGTGGGCTTCACGCAGGACATCACGGTGCTCACCGCCACTTATTCGGCGGAGTTCGGGCGTACGGGCAACGGCATCATCAACGTCACCACCCGCTCGGGTGGCAACGGCTTGAAAGGCGATGCGTTCTATCTCACGCGGCCCGGCTCGTCCGTCGACGCGAGCTCGCCCTTTGCCGGCCGCGACCTCTCGGGCAACGCGGTGAAGGACGGCTTCGAGCGCAAGCAGGGGGGCGGCTCGCTGGGCGGCGCCCTGCAGCGCGACCGCACGTTCTTTTTTCTCAACGCGGAGACCACCCGCGACGACAAGGACAACCTGCTGCGGGTGCCGGAGCTCGGAATCAATCAGACGGTGCCGGGCAATAACAAGTTCACCTACCTTTCGGGCAAGCTCGACCAGCGGTGGAACGACTCGCTCCTCTCGGTGCTGCGGGTCAACGTGGGCAACGTTTCCGTGGAGCAGCAGGGAGGCGGCCTCGAAGGCGGCGTCACTTTTCCCTCGGCCGGCTTCGTCCAGGACCGCGACTCGCGGCTCTATGTGCTGAAAAACAGCTACGTCCGCCAGGACTTCGTGGCCGAGACCAACCTTCAGTACGGCACTTTTCGTTGGAACTACGCCCGGCCGGAGAACGGAGCCAGCCCGCAGGTGGCGGTCGAGGGACCGGACGGCCAGACGGTGGCGGTGCTGGGCCATCCCGGTTTCGTCTTCGACGACCTGGAGAAGACCTGGCAGGGGCAGCAGAAGGCCTCGTTCCTGCGCGACAACCACACGATCAAGATGGGCGCCGAGGTCGTCAGCTCCGATTTCGCCCTGGCTGGTGGCGGCAACGTCAACGGCAACTACCTGGTGCAGCTCACGGCTGCCCAGGAAGCGGCCCTGCGGGCGCGCAACCTGGGCTCCAGCCTGGGGCCGAACGACCTTCCTGGCGACGTGAACGTGCTCGACTACAACGTCGAGCTGCGGCCGGAGACCTTCGGCGTCCGGCAGACGATCTACAGCGGTTACGCCGAGGACCTGTGGTCCGTCTCCAGCCGCTTCAACGTCTCGGCCGGCCTGCGCTATGACTACGACACGCTGTCGAAGGGCGGCAGCGACCAAGGCGACCGCAACAACTTCGCGCCACGCCTCGCCGCCAACTATCAGCTCGACGACAAGAGCACGGTGCGCGCCGGCTTCGGAATTTTCTACGACAAGATCGTCTACTCGGTCTACAGCGATGCTTTGCAGCAGGGCTCGACCTCGGCCGGCTTTGCCAGCCAGTTGCAGGAGCTGGTCGCGCTCGGCATCCTGCCGCGCGACACCGATCTCGCCCGCGTCACGTTCCCCGGCAACATCTCGGCCAATGTTCCCGGCGTTCCCTATCTGGGAGGTCCCGGCAGCGCCGCGCTCCAGGGGCAGCGGGAGACGGTGATCAGCAACGAGCTGCGCATCCTGAACCCCGACGGTTATCAAAACCCAGTCACTGATCAATACACTCTGGGCTACCAACGCCAGCTCGCGAGCGACAAGCTGTTCTACGTGGATTTGATCCACACGCAGTCCCGCAACCTTTTCCGGCTGCGCAACCTCAACGCTCCGGCACCCTATCCGATCACCGATCCGAATCACGTGGTGGTGCGCACGCCTGAGGAGGCGGACGCCACGCGGCCGGTGGCCCTCGTTCCCGGCGGCGCACGCAATATCATCGTCACCGAGACGGCGGGCGAGGCCCGCTACACGGCCGCCAACCTGACGCTGGTCAAGGACCGTTTCGGCGGCAAGTACGCCTATCGCCTCTCCTATACCTGGTCGCGGCTGCGCAATAACACGGACGACATCAACTTCCGCGCCGAGGACGCCAACAATTTCGGCGCGGAGTGGGGGCCGTCGCTCAACGACCGCACCCACGTCATCACCGGCTTTCTCCAGCTCTTCCCCTTGGAGCGCCTGTCGCTTTCGCTCGCCGGCCTCTTGCAGAGCGGCCAGCCCATCAACCGCATTCCCGACGCCCGCCTCTACGGCACCACGGACTTGAACGGCGACGGCCGCTCCTTCGGCGACGCCTATGATGGCAACAGCGATCGCTATCCGGGAGCGAGCCACAACGGCGACCGGCTGCCCTGGTCGTACGTCTTCGATCTCGGAGCGCAGTACCGCATTCCCCTGGGCGGGGGCGGACGAGAGCTCGAGCTGCGTGTGGACGTCTTCAACCTTTTCAACCGCACCAATCTCTCCGGTTACAGCAACAACGCGACGCAGAGCAACCAGATTCAGATCGGCCCGCCGGGAGGACCGATCGTCGAGAAGAACTCGGGGCCGCCGCGGCAGTTCCAGTTCGGAGTGCGGTATGCGTTCTAGGCCCCTGCTTCTCCTCGCAGTCCTGCTCCTCGCCGGTTGCGGCCGGGGCAGGGCGCCCGAGGCGAAGGGCGATCTCTTGGCTCAATTATCTCAGCCATGGCCGGAGATCGAGCGGCAGGCGCGAGGGCAGACGGTGACGCTTGCCATGTGGATGGGCGATCCGTATATCAACAAGTACATCAACGAGTACGTGGCGCCCAACCTCAAGCAGAGTTATGGAATCAACCTCAACGTCGTCAGCGCCCAGGGCGCCCAGATCGTCTCGATGCTGATGACGGAGATCGAGGCGCACAAACCGCAGAGCAACGTCGACCTGATATGGATCAACGGCGAGACCTTCTACCAGCTCCGCCAGATCGACGCCCTGTTGGGACCGTTCACGGACATGCTCCCCAACGCGAAGCTCATCGACTTCAAAAACCCCTTCATCGGCTACGACTTCCAGCAGGAGGTGAAGGGGTACGAATGCCCGTGGGGGAACGTGCAGCTCGCGATCATCTACAACAGCGCCCGGGTGCCGGACCCACCCAGGAACCGTCAGCAGCTCGCGGACTGGGTGAAAGCCCACCCCGGCCGCTTCACCTTCGACAACTCGTTCACCGGCATGACGTTCCTCAAGTCGCTGCTGATCGACATGGCCGGCGGCGCGGGCTCGCTCGACGGACCGTTCGACGAGGCGAAATACAAGCGCCTGTCCGCCGAGCTCTGGGACTACCTCAACGGCATCAAAAAGTATTTTTGGAAGCAGGGCGAAACGTTTCCTGCCAGCGTGGCCCAGCTTCACCAGCTCTTCGCCGCTGGCGAGGTGGACTTCACCATGAGCAACAACGACGGCGAGGTGGACAACAAGGTGCTCCAGGGGCTGCTGCCGGAGACCTCTCGCGCCTACGTGCTGGACACCGGCACGATCCAGAACACCCACTACATGGGCATCGCCAGGAGGGCGCCGCACCTCGCGGGCGACCTGGTGACGATGAATTTCCTCATCTCGCCCGAGGCCCAGTACGAAAAGCTCAAGCCCGCCGTCTGGGGTGACGGCACGGTGCTCGACGTCGGCCGGTTGCCCGGCGACTGGCAGGCGAAGTTCGCCGACGTACCGCAGCGGCGGTTCAGTCCGAAACGGGTGGACATCCAGCCGAAGGCGTTGCGCGAGCCCGCTTCGGAAATCATGATCCGGCTTTCCGACGACTTTCGGAAGCAGGTTCTTGAGAAGTAGATCGGGAACCCTGGGGCTGGCGGCGTTTTTCGCCGTGGCCGTGCTGCCCATCGGTGCGAGCCTTCTGTATGCCCTGCTCTACAGCGTGGGGCTGGCCGGCTTGCTGGCCGAGGGCTTCAATGGCAGGGCCTGGCTCGCCGTGCTCGGCGGCGGCGAGATCTGGTGGTCCCTGATCCTCAGCGTCTGGGTGGCGGCGGCGGTCGTCGCGGCTGGAACCGCGCTGGGGCTCGCCCTGGCGCTCGGGTTCCGCACGGACCGGGACAATGCGCTCGACTGTGGCGTCCTAGGTTATGCCCTCTATTTGCCGCTGGCCCTGCCGGGCGCGGTGGCGGCGTTCTTCGTCTTTCAGATGCTGACCGGCGGCGGTTTCGTCGCCCGGGTGCTGTTGCGGCTGGGCCTGCTCTCCGATCCGTCGCGTTTCGTGCCGCTGGTGACGGACCGCTGGGCGGTAGGCATCATCCTCGCCCACACGCTGCTCGCGGCGCCGTTTCTCGCTCTGCTGTTCGCCCGGCTCTATGAGAGCGAGCGGGTGGACGAGCTCGCGGCTCTCTCCCGATCGTTGGGAGCCAGCCGGCGGCAAAGCCTTTGGCGGGTGGAGGTGCCGATTCTCCTCCATGCGGCGGGGACGAACCTAGCGCTTCTTTTCATCGTCATCCTCGGTTCCTATGAGATTCCACTGTTGTTGGGCCGCCAGGCGCCGCAGATGCTCTCGGTGCTGACGATGCGGAAATTCGCTCTGTTCGACCTGCGTCAGAAGCCGGAGGCGTTCGTGGTGGCGCTGATCTACACGGGATTGGTGATGGCGCTGATCGCTGGGCTGTTCAGGCGGGGAAGAGTGGATGGCTAAAAAGGCTGCCGTCGCTCTGGTGGTCTCCCTCTGCGGCTTGCCGCTGGCAGTGCTCGCGGTCTTATCTTTCGCTGGTGCCTGGCCCTTTCCGGACGTCGTTCCCTCACACTGGACGGCCTCGCGTTGGCTCGACGTCCTGACAGGCCGGGGCGGCCTCGCGGCGAGCTTCGGCGTCTCCGTTCTCATTTCGGCGTCCGTGGCCCTGCTGTCGACGGTGTTGGGCTTCGTCACCTCGAAGCACGTGGCGTATCACCCGCGGCGGAGATTGTTGCTGTTTCTCGCCTACGTGCCCTTCGCCCTGTCGCCAGTCATCCTGGGCGTCTGCCTGCTCTACGTGGCCATCCAGGCCGGGCTTTCGGGCACCGTGGCGGGCGTGATTCTGGCGCAGACGATCTTCGCTTACGGCTTCGCCATCGTCCTCTTCCAGGGTTTGTGGAGCCCGCGCATGCGGGCCTTCGAAGACCTCGTGCGCACGCTCGGCGGGAGCACTTGGCAGCTCTACGCCCGAGTCCTCGTTCCTCTCGCCCAAGAGATGCTGCTGCTCTGTTTTTTCCAGACCTTCCTGATCTCGTGGTTCCAGTACGGCCTCACGGTGCTGGTGGGCGGCGGCCAGGTGAAGACGCTGACGCTCAAGGTCTATGACTATGTGGGTGAGGCCAACGTGTTCTACGCGGCGCTCGCGAGCTGCCTGCTGATCTTTCCGCCGGCGCTACTGTTGTGGGCCAACAAAAGGTTTCTGTTCAAGGCGGTGTAGAAGTGTTCTTGGAGATGCGCGGGATCTCGAAATCGTTCGGCTCCGAGCCGGTGCTCGCGGACGTCTCGCTCGCCGTGGAGCACCACGAGACCGTGAGCGTTCTCGGCCGGTCGGGGAGCGGCAAGACGACGCTGCTCAAGATCGTCGCCGGCCTGGAGACCGCCGACCGTGGCGAGCTGCGGCTGGACGGCCGGCGCATCGACGCCGTGCCGCCCCAAACGCGGGGCGTCGTCTATCTCTATCAGGAGCCGCTCCTCTTTCCTCATCTCGACGTATGGGAGAACGTCGCCTTCGGCCTGCGCCTGCGGGGCGTGGGCGGCGAGGACCTCAATCGCCGGGTGCGGGAGATGATTGCCAGCTTGGAATTGGAGGACCACGCCCGCAAGCGTCCGCATCAGCTCTCCGGCGGCCAGCGCCAGCGGGTTTCCTTCGGCCGCGCGCTCATCATCCAGCCGGCGCTCCTGCTGCTCGACGAGCCGTTCGGCAATCTCGACGCCGAAACGCGCACCGGCATGCAGGCCCTTTTCAAGCGGGTGGCCGCCGCCTATCGCATCACATCGCTTTTCGTCACCCACGACTTGAAGGAGGCCATCCTGATGGGCGACCGCTTCGCTCACCTCAAGGCCGGCCGCCTGCGGATTTTCGGCGATCGCGCGACGTTCGCCGCCGATCCCGAGATCGGAGTGATGAACGAGGTCCATTTCTGGGAGTCGCTCGTCGTCAGGAAAGTTCCTTCGTGATGATTGACTTCGATCACTGCGAGTCGCTGTACTGGGTCTTCACCCAGCTCTGCAACGACGACTGCGCGCACTGCTACAACCTGTCGAGCCCTCAGGGAAAGACGATGAGCCTGGAGGAGTGCCTCGCCGTCGTCAAAAACCTTCCGGAACGCGTGGACCGGCTGATCCTCTCGGGCGGCGAGCCGCTGACCGAACGCGCCAAGCTCCACGCCATCCTGGAAGCTGTGCGCGAGCGGTACGGCGACGAGACCCAGGTGATGCTGCAAACCAACGGCGACCTGTTGACCGGCGAGCGGCTGGATGCGCTGATCGCCCGCGGCGTCACGCGCATCGACATCGCCTCGATCGACCGATACCACAAGTTCAAGGGGGAGCGCCGGGCCGAGCTCGAAGCGCTTTTTCAATCGCGCGGCATGGTGGACGAGGCGACCGGTCCCCTGATCACCCGTGACGATTATCTGAAGCGGGGTGTCCTTTCCTACGGTTTCTGGGGAGCCAACGAAGATTTCTGGCTAGGTGGCAACTGGGCACGGGGCCGGGCGATGGAGACGGGCGTCTGGAAGCGAGATGGAGAGCACAACTTCTGCGCCGTTCTCTCCGGCGGCCGCGGCTTCCTGGGCGGCACGGAGCTGCCGCAGGAGATCTCCATCCAACTCTGGCGCATCAACCCCTGCTGCCCGGGGACGGTGCACCCCATGGGCGACGCCCGCAGGGAGCGGGTGGCGGACGTGCTGCGCCGCGTCGCTGACTCGCCCGTATTTTGCAAGCTCAACGAGGGCGATCCGTACGCCATGGGCGAGACCCTGGGAGTGAGTGCCGAAAAGGGGCACCGGCGGGCGGCGGAGCTTGGGAACATCTGTCTCTGGTGCGACGAGTTCTTCGAAAAGCATTTCGACATCGAGACCTTGGAGCCGCGCTCCGCGCCGGTGAAACCGGAGCCTCTGTTACCGATTTTGAACGCGAGAAGACGGTAGGATTCTGTCATGGACCGGGTCTTGATCCGCAACGAGGTGGAGTTCGTCGTCGTTGGCCGGGGGGTGCCGCGATCCTTCAAGGGTCCCCTCTCACCACCGAAGGCCTGAAAGTCGTCTATGCCCGCCAATCTCAGTTGGGATGATTTGCTGATTCAGAGCATCCCTGAGTCTGAGGCTCGTACTTGGCTCGGCTATTGGCCTGGCATGGCCAGCGGCAGGGTCACGCCGGTCTTCATGTCCAAGTTCGGCGATTGGTTTCTCCGGGGGCCCGATGGGGCTACGTGTGAGTTGTCTGTCATCGAGGGAACGTATTTGTCAGTTGCTACCACGCCAGAGGAGTTTGCTTCGCTTGTGAACACGCAGGCTTGGCAGGAGCAGCATTTACTCTCCCTTCAAGTGTCGCAGTTGCATGAGCGCGGCCTCATTCCGAAGGCCGGCCAGTGTTACGCTTTTGCTCCGCATCCGGCGTTGCTTGGCCGCATCGATATTGCTCAGGTGATGCTTATGGACATCGGCGTGTGGCAGCACATCTGCGCGGAGTATTTTGTTTCTGGCGCTTCACGCTTTTGTGTGGGCGGGTCTTGAGGGGATGAGCTCCGCCGAATGGGCCGAGAAGCGCGATGACTTGCTCGCTGAGCTCGAACGCCGCGCTTCTGGGCGATCTACGTGACTGCGCCGGAGGCCCCGGAACCGCCTCCCCGGATTATCGTCTCGGATTGGGAGAGTTGGGAGGGCTTCCGCTTCACATTCCTGCGCTACTTCAACCCGGAGGACGTGGCGGCTCTCCGAGGGACCGCGCAGCTCCTCTACGACCAGGTGCTCGAAACGCCACGGCTGGCACCGGACGCCTATCCGTCCCCGGAAACCCGATCGGAGCTGATGGCCGTCCTCTCCGAGCTGCGCTTCTTGGAAGGCTTCCTCACGTCAGTTCGAGCTGCTAAGACGAAGTCGCTTCCTGCCAAGGTCGAAAAGCTTTGCGACTTTGCCGGAGGACTTGCGTATGAAATTGGTGGAGATTGGTGAAATGGGCCGGCACTTGAACGAGGAGTTGGCGAAGTGGCGGGGATGAAGACGGCGAGCTTCACCGTACGGGCGATCATGCCGCAGTCCATCGCCTGGAAGCAAGCAGCAGAATCGGAAGGCTTTGCTTCGTGCGGAGCATGGCTCGCCAGAGCGGCAGATGCCTATCTCAAGATGCGAGTGAAGGCAGGACTTCCCTTGCCGCTGGCTTGGCACTTGGGGCGGTTTCGGGTGAGGCTTGAGGACGGATCGGAGCCGGAGCTTAGGGGTTTGTATCTCCTCCCTTTGGCATCTTCCACGGCTCCGGAGCCGGCCCGATTCCAGCTAAATCCACGCACTGTCAGACGTTAGTCTATCTGCCGGGCCGGCGGATCGTCGCCACGTTCCGGTATGCCCGGGAGGCAAGGGGGCATTGGCGGCGGAGCTGGCGGGGTTTGGGCGCGTAGTGGTGGGGAGGAGGGGAGATATCAGGGCGGGACCGCTGATAGAGCGGCACGAGAGGGAAGCGACGTAGCACCGGGCCGGCTCCGCGAGGGGCCGGCCCTAGTGCTGTTAGGACTACTCTTGACAACTCAATACGGGAGTCCTATACTTGAGAAGCGGTTGGGAGGGCTGCGTTAATCGCGGCCCGCTGGAGACATTCTCCACCCGGCTGCATTTTTTTGATAGAGAATTTTACTTTCATGTATCTATTGTACTTAGACGATTCTGGCTCGGCCCAGAACAAAAAAGAGTCTCACCTAGTTCTCGGCGGATTCTCTGTATTCGAGCGCCAACTCCACTGGCTGTCCTCCAAACTAGATGAATTAGCCCAGCACATCTTCCCACAAGACCCAAATGCAATTGAGTTTCACGCTTCTCACATCTTTTCAGGTAAGATCGCGCCCTGGAAAGATATGTCTAAGCCTGCGCGACGAGATGTCATTAAAAGCGTCCTAAAAATCTTCTCGGAATCTCATCTAAGTACAGTGGCTTTCGCTTGTGCAGTCCATAAGGACTCATTTCCAAATCAGGATCCAATGGAGTTGGCATTCGAAGACCTGTGTAGTCGGTTTGATATGCAGTTAAAGAGGTTTTATGCCAGAGGAAATCAACAAAGAGGGATCATAATAGTTGATGAGTCCTCATATGAGACTAGTTTGCAGCGTCTTACACTGAATTTTCGCTCTCTCGGAATGAGGTGGGGAAAAAAGCTAGTAAATGTGGCTGAGGTTCCTCTATTTGTCGACTCTAAAGCATGCAGAGCGATACAGATAGCCGACCACATTGCCTACTCTGTATTTAGAAGGTATGAGTCTCAGGATAATTCTTACTTCGATATTATTGCTTCTCGGTTCGACTCAGAGCAAGGTAGGCTTCACGGGCTGGTGCACAAACATCTTCATCTCTCCGATTGTATCTGTTTGGCCTGTGCTAGTAATAGGACGGTGACAGTAACATCCGTTATGCTGTCAACATTTCCAGTACCGTCCACGGCTTCCGAGTAATTCCTGCTTTCATCGCGGGGTCATTCGGATTGGAGCTCGGCCCCGCCTTCTTCGAGACCCGTTTCACCCCCAGTAGTGCCCCGGCACTCCACTCACCGTCCGCGCCGTCAGCCCCTTGTGGCCCAGCACGTCGACGTCGATCTTGCTCCAGGCCGCGGGCGGGACGGATTCCTTGGGATAGAAGGCCACGGTGCACTGGCTGCGCAGCTCGGAGAGGATCTGGCCGTAGACCTCCGTCAGATCCTGCTCGGGCTCGATGAAATAGACCCGGCCGCCACCCGGCGTCGGCGAGACGCTTGAACTTCGCCGAAACGGGCTCGGTGAGAAATCCGCCGTCCTCTCCCCTGCCGGCCCGCGGGTTGGCGACGATCATGTAGAGGATGCCGCTCTCGCGGGCGACGCGCAGGCACTCGCCGTAGGAGAGGCGCTCGCGCTCGCTCTGGTCGATGCCGTCCGTGTAGAGCACCAGGGCCTTGCGGCCGCTGATCCCAAGAGAGAGTGGTTTGTGCCGAGGAGGGGACGCATGGCGACGCGATGAGCCGACCTGCCCGCTATCTGCCCATGGTAGCGGCTGGAGAAACTTTTCTGACCGGCAAAGTCTTTCAGCCGGCGGAGAACCTTTCCCGGTCTTGCGACAAACTTTTCCGGCCGTGCGAAAAACTTCTCAGCGGCCCGAGAAACTCTTCCGGCCGTCTGAAAAGTTTCTCAGCCGCTGGAGAACCTTTTCGGGACGCGGGAGAAACTTCTCAGGCCTGCGAAAAAATTTTCGGGCGCGCGCGGAGAGCTCTTCCAGCCACGCGAAAAACTTTCAGCGGCTGGAGAAACTTTTCCGGCTGTCCGAAAAGTATCTCGGGAGCCGGAGAAACCTCTCGGTCCCGCGACAAACGTCTCCGTTCTGCGGAACTTCACAGCGGTGCGATGAGCGCCGTCTCGTCCGCCTCCGGCTGAAACACGGCGATGGCCACCACACCCGGGCCGGTGTGAGTGCCGATCACCGGCCCCACCTCGGCCTGGATCAGCTCCGTGACCTGGAAGGTGTCGCGCAGCAGCCGCTCCAGGCGATCGGCCCAGGCGGGGGCGTTGCCGTGGGAGACGCCGACGACGATTGGCCGCTTGGGGTTCAGGCGTGTTTTCAGGATCTCCAGGATGCGGGGATGAGTGGCTCGGCCACCGCGTACTCGATCGACGGCCGTGATCTCGCCGTTCACCACCCCGAGGATGGGCTTGATTCCCAGCAGGCCGCCGAACATGGCCTGGACGCGCCCGATGCGGCCACCGCGCGCCAGGTACTCCAGGGTGTCCACCACGAACAAAGTGTGAACGCGAGGCGCCATGGCCAGCAGCCGGCGGCGAATCTCCGGCGCGGTCTCGTTGCGCGCCGCCATGCGGGCGGCGAAAAGGGCAAGGAGGCCGAGGCCGAGGCTCGCCTGGGTGGAGTCCACGACCGAGACCGCAGGCGGCTGGCCGGCCGCGCTGTCCCGTCCCGCGAGGGCGGCCGCGGCGCCGGCGGTCGCACGTTCCACCGTTTTCGAGAGGTGCGCCGAAAGGTGGAGCGAGATCACGTCGTGTCCCTGCCCGAGCCATTCGCCATAGCGCCGGGCGAAGTCCTCGGCCAGGGGCGGATTGGAGACCGGATGCCCCTTCGTCCGCTCCAGCAGGGCGTAGAACTGTCCGGGCTGAAGGTCCACGCGGTCACGGAAAGTCGTGCCGTCGAGCTCTACCGTCAAAGGAACGATCGCGATGCCGTGGGACGTCGCAAGGTCGGGCGGCAGATCGGACGTCGAGTCGGTGACGATCATTACCCCTGGCTCGCGGCGCAGCAGCAGGCCGCGCTCTTCCAGGCGCAGCACCTCCTGCACGATCTCACCGTCGCGGTCCGGCAGGCCGTCGAGGATTTGCCGCAGGGTGGCGCCGCGCTGAGCGGCCCCCAGGATGCGCTGCTGGAGCGGGGTGAATGGCGTGGAAAAGAAGCCCGGGCCGATCTCGACCTCGAGGTTGAGGCGAGGATCGGGGAACTCTCCCAGCGAGTCCTCGATGGCGGCGAACACCAGGGAATCGAGACCGTCCTCGATCTCCCGCCGCGCCGGGAAGTCGCCGGGCACGAAGCGCACCGGCCCCTCGTGCAGGCGGCCGAGGCGGCAGAAGGCTTTGATGCCTCGCACCGGGCCCGCGGCGGCGGCCGCCACCTCGCCCTGCTGAAGAAGGAGCGAGCCGCCCCGCAGATCGAGGCGGCCGGAGGCCTTCGCCGTGGCGAGGCCGCGCAGCAGCTCGATCAAGGGCGTCTGCGACAGGTCGCCCACGAGGGACGCGAGGCGCGCGTCCGGCGCCAGACCGAGCTCGCGGCCGAGCAACACCATGAGCAACCGGCGGGCCACCTCGGGCAGATCGAAACCGCCGACCGGCAGGAAGGAAACCTCGTCGGGGAGCGCCTCCTCATCCGCAGGGTGGCGCCCCATCACCACCAGCGTGCGCCGGCCCGAGCCGCCGGAGGCGAGGAGGGCATTGAGGTCGACGCCGGCCGCGATGGCCTCCAGTGTGGTGACGATCACCGCCTGGTCCAGCCCCTCGGCGAAGCGCTTGGCGCGGGCCGCGTCGCCCACTGGAACCACCTCGTAGCCTTCCGCCGCGAGGCGAGCCCCGAGGTCGCGCAAGCGATCGGCCTGGGGATCGACGAAGAGAACCGCGGGGCGCGTGGCCAAGGCGCTACGCCCTCGCGTCCGGAGGCTGGAGGAGCCGGAGAAGGCCCAGCAGGCTGTGGGGCTCGTGGGGAGTGGTGCGCCAACGGGTGCCGCGGCCGGCGAGCGCGACGGCCTGTTGCTGCGCCGCTTCGGTGCCCGCCACCAGCACGCCACCCGCTCCTCGCGGTCCGCTCGTCTCCAGCCGCTGCACCACGCCGCCGACGACTTCCAGGCTGCCGGTGCCGCGGATCCACACCAAGAGCCCGGCGCAGCCGGGAACGATGGCGTTGATCTGTGGCTGCGCCGCGCCGGTGATCACCTGGATGTGGAGCGAGAGCTTGCCACGCCGTCCCGGGAAGGAGACGCTGCCCGCCTTGCGCAGCTCCACCTGCTCGACCAGCTTGCGCATTCCCTCGTTGCGGCGGAACCCGGGAGCCTCCTCGACGAGCCGGCGTAGCGCCGGCCAGACCTCAGGTTCCACCAGCAGAAGGTAGGGGAGCGCCGTCGCCGGCAGGCCGGCTTTGGTCGCCGAATCGATGAGGTCCTCGACCGCGATCTCCAGCAGCAGGACGGTGGAGATCTCGCGGGTGTTCTGGATGTCCGAGTCCTCCTCTCCGGTCTGCGGTGAAATGGCGCCCACCTCGACCAGCAGCGCCAGCGCGAGGCGCGTGGACGGAGGCGCCTCGGTCTCGTCGGCGATCAGGTCGAACAGCCGCAGCCCCGGCTGCTGGAGGACCCGCTCGAAGACCCGCCGCAACGGCAGGTCGTGGAAGTCGTGCTCGAAGGACGGCAGGCTCGGAGTCAGGGATTGGAGCGGCTGTCCGGTGGCGGGGAGCAGGTGGCGGCGCTTGGCGATTTCGTCCTTGAGCCACGCCGACTGCATGAGCAGCTCATGCAGGGGGAGCGGCCCTTCCTCGGCCTCGGGGAGCGGCTCGGGATCGAAGCGGAATCCCCCCTCTTCGAGCGACAGCAGGGCGAGCAGGGCCTCGCGGCCGCGCAGTCCCTGCCAGCGGGCACCGGTGGCGTGGCCGTCGCGCAGCTCGAGCGTTCCGGAGCCGCCGGTGGCCTTCACCCGCAGGATGCCGGTCTTGCGCACCTGTCCCAGATATTGGAGGAGCGCCCAGAGAGGGTGATTGGCGAGGTCGCCCTGCAACACCTGAAGGACGGCCGTGCGGTTGGCGAGGAGCCGGTAGAGCCGGAGCAGCAACTCCTCGAGATCGCACGGGCGGGTGAGCACATCATCGGCGCCGGTGCGCAGGGCGTTCACCGAATCGGCGGCGGCGGCCAGTACCAGAATGGGCAGCGAGCGGGTCGCCGGCAGCCCCCGCAATCCTTCAATCACGTCCAGCCCGGCCCCCGGCGAGGTGCCGAGAACCACGAGGTCGACCTGCTGCTCCTGGGCCACGGCGACGGCCCGCGCGCCCTCGCTCAGACGGCGCACTTCATGGCCGGCCACGTGCAGCCGGTCGGCCAGCACCGCCGCGAAGACGGAATCACTCTCGATCACCAGGACTTTAGCCACGGCACCTCGCCTCCGGAATGGACGGAAGTCGGGATCATTCTATGCGCTGGCGTGCTCAGTTACCTACGGCCGAAGGTCCTGAAGGGCCAATGCAAGCCGATACAGGCGCTACGGATGCGGATGATGGAGACTTGGAGTAGTGGGACGGAACACGGGCCACTCAGACGAGAACGAGCCCTTCTCCTAGTCTTGCCAGATCCGAGACGAAGCGGTCGGGATCGGGCGCCTCGATCCACCGTACCAGTTCCCAGTCCTTGCGCCTCACAGAGCAGAGAAGCCGCGCCAGATCCGCGGGAAAGATTCCGGCCGCCTTGCTTTGCGCGCCTTCGATCGCTGGTAAGAGTGGCAGTCCGAGGCGGTAACAGAAGCCCCAGATATCGGCGAAGTCCTTGGGCTCCTCGCGGTCTACCGCGGCGGTAATCTTGTTGGCCAAGATATTTTCCGGAGTGTCGATCCAGCCCAGGATCTCGTGGCAGCGGATCTCCCCGACACGGGCTGGAACATCGTTCACCATCTCGATCTTCAATAGGACATCGTTCCGGATCAAGTTCAGCCGCACGAACCGCCTGTCTCGCTGCACGACCGTCGTAGACCATTCCTCACGATCTTGAAGCGCCTGAGTGAAGCGGCCGGCCCAAAGCTCGAATTCGGGATTGTCGTTGGTGAAGAAGTCCAGATCGTCCGAAAACCGGTGATGAAGATAGGCGCGAGAGGCGGCGGTCCCGCCTGTAAGATACAGACCGGTATCGATCTCGCTCACCAATTTCAGAACCTCGTCCTGAAAAGGGTAAAGACTTTCGAAGTAGAAAGATCTATCCAAGCAGGAAGATCCAGCTAGAGAAGCTCCGGATGCCGCTCCGGGAGCCACCGGGCGAGGAAATCGAATCCGCGTTTCCTGCCTTCCGAACGAATGCGAGGCCGCCAGCGAGGCCAGTTTTCGACCAGAGAGCGATATCCCAGCCGGTGGACGATCTCTTTGTAGGGTGCGTTTTCGAGGAGCCGGACCGCCGCCCAATCCCGGTCCAAGCGACCTAGAGTTTTCCGGCCCGCGAGGATTTCCTCGAAGGTCGCCTCGTCGATGTCGTAGTCCCACAGGTAAGGTAATCTGGCCAAGCTCATACTCCTCCGAAGGACCGACTGTCTCCCAAGCCCCGTCTAGGATACCCCGGCAAGGATCGGGATAGCTCATTCTTTCGCATCTTTGCTTCCTTAGCCGCGACTCTGGTAAACCTCCTCCCCACGGCGGCCGGCCTCCGGGTAGCCGTCTTGCAAGGCAGGACGCGGGGAGGAGACAGGGATATGGGAATCAGCGAGCGCGATCTGCTCTGGTACAAGGACGCGGTGATTTACGAGGTCCACGTGCGGGCCTTCTTCGACTCGGACGGCGATGGGCGCGGCGATTTTCAGGGCTTGACGGCGAAGCTCGACTATCTGCAGGAGCTTGGGGTCACGGCCCTCTGGCTTCTGCCGTTCTACCCCTCGCCATGGCGGGACGACGGCTACGACATCTCCGACTACACGAGCGTCCACCCCGCCTACGGCACACTGGAGGACTTCCAGCTCTTCCTCGGCGAAGCCCACAAGCGGGGACTCAAGGTCATCACCGAGCTGGTGATCAACCACACCTCGGATCAGCACCCGTGGTTCCAGCGCGCTCGCCTCGCGCCGCCGGGCAGCCCCGAGCGCGACTTCTACGTCTGGAGCGACACGGACTCGAAATACGCCGGCACGCGCATCATCTTCACCGACACGGAGACCTCCAACTGGACCCGCGACCCGCAAGCGGGCGCCTTCTACTGGCATCGTTTCTTCTCCCATCAGCCGGATCTCAACTTCGACAATCCTCTCGTCCAGGAGGAGGTCTTCAAGGCCTTCGACTTCTGGATGGCGATGGGCGTCGACGGCATGCGCCTCGACGCCATCCCGTATCTCTACGAGCGCGAGGGGACGAACAACGAAAACCTCCCCGAGACGCACGCCTTCCTGAAGAAGCTGCGGGCGCACGTCGACGCGAAGTTCCCCGGCTGCATGCTACTCGGTGAGGCCAACCAGTGGCCGGAGGACTCGATCGCCTACTTTGGCGATCCCGCGACCGGCGGCGACGAATGCCACATGGCGTTCCACTTCCCGGTGATGCCGCGCATGTTCATGGCGCTACGCATGGAGGACCGCTACCCGATCGTCGACATCCTTCAGCAGACGCCGCCCATCCCGGAGACGGCACAGTGGGCCATCTTCCTGCGCAACCACGACGAGCTGACGCTGGAGATGGTCACCGACGAGGAGCGGGACTACATGTACCGCGTCTACGCCGCGGACAAGGATCAGCGGATCAACGTCGGCATCCGCCGGCGGCTGGCGCCTCTCCTTGGCGACGACCGGCGGCGCATCGAGCTGCTCAACGGCCTGCTGTTTTCGCTGCCCGGTACGCCCGTCCTCTACTACGGCGACGAGATCGGCATGGGCGACAACTTCTATCTCGGCGACCGCAACGGCGTGCGCACGCCCATGCAATGGAGCGCGGACAAGAACGCCGGCTTCTCGCGCGCCAACCCGCAGCGGCTCTACCTGCCGGTGATCGTCGACCCGCAATACCACTACGAGGCGGTGAACGTGGAGACGCAGCAGGCCAATCCCCACTCGCTGCTCTGGTGGATGCGCCGGCTCATCGCGCTGCGCAAGCTCCACCCGGCGTTCAGCCGCGGCACGATCGAGTTCCTCCAGCCGGAGAATCACCGCGTGCTCGCCTTCCTGCGCCGGCTCGGCGACGAGACGCTGCTGGTGGTCGCCAACCTGTCGCGCTTCGCCCAGCCGGCGGAGCTGGACCTCTCGGCCTGCGCGGGCCTGACGCCGGTCGAGCTGTTCGGCCGCACGCAGTTCCCGAGGATCGGCGCGTCGGGTTGGTGCCTCACCCTCGGTCCGCACGCTTTTCTCTGGTTCGCCCTGGTGCAGGAGCCGGCGCAGCTCGGACGTGCCCGCCAGGTGGCGGCGGCTTCGGCGGAAGCTCCGGCCCCCGTGCCGGTGCTCGCCGTCTCGGGGCCGTGGACGAACGTGTTGGAAGGTGCGGTGCGGCGCGGTCTGGAAGCGGCGCTCCTCGACGTTCTGCCGTCGCGCCGCTGGTTCGTCAACCGGACGCGGTCACTCCGGGGGCTGGAGATCGTCGAGATCATCCCGCTCGACGCCGCTTCAGTCCTGGCGGTCGTTCGCGCCGACTTCGCGGACGGCGAGGCGGAGATCTACTCGCTGCCGCTCGCCTTCGCGCCGGCCGCCGAAGCCGGAGACGTGGTGGCGCGCCTCGAATCCGGCACGCCGGAGGGCGACGGCGTCCTCTATGACCCGATGGGAGATCCCGCTTTCGGGCGCCTGCTGCTGGCCGCCTTCGAGCGCAGCGAGCGCTTTCGCGGCACTCTGGGCGGTCATGCCGATCTGGTGGTCACGGCCTCGCCCGCCTTCGCCGAGTTGCGGGGCGAGGGCGATCTCGTGCCCTCTCCTTTGCAGGTGGAGCAGAGCAACACCTCGGTGCGGTTCGGCGACCGGCTGATCCTCAAGCTCTTCCGCAGGGTGGAGCCGGGGATCAACCCGGACCTGGAGATCGGCCGTTTCCTCACCGAGCAGACCGACTTCCGCCACGTTCCGCGGGTGGCCGGCTGGATGGAGATCCGCAACCGGCCGGCCGAGCCCGTCGTCGTCGCCATGCTGCAAGAGCTGGTGGCGAACGAGGGGGACGCCTGGGCCTACACCCACGAGGCTCTCGGCCGCTACTTCCTGCGCGTGCTCACGGGCTGGGGCACCGGCGAACGCGGCCTGGCCGAAATTCCCGGAGGATCTCTGCTGGAGCTGGCCGAGATGGCGCCCGGGCCGGAGGTCTCCGAGCGTATCGGCACCTATCTTCCGGCCGCGCGGCTGCTGGGCGAGCGCACCGCCGAGCTGCACATCGCGCTCGCCTCGGGCCGCGGCAAGGACTTCGCGCCCGAGCCCTTCTCGGAGCTGTACCAGCGGTCGCTCTACGACTCGATGCGCACGCAGGCGAAGCAGAGCCTGCGGCTTCTCGCCCGCCGTCTGGCTACGCTGCCGGAGGCCGACCGAGCCGCCGCCGAAGCTCTGCTGGCGAGCGAGGAGGAGGTCGTCGGCCGGTTCAAGCGGCTGCTCTCCCGCAAGGTCGCCGCCACGCGCATTCGCACGCATGGGGACTATCATCTGGGCCGGATTCTTTTCACCGGCCGCGACTTCGCCATCCTCGATTTCGAAGGCGAGCCGTCGCGGTCGCTGTCGGAGCGGCGGCTGAAGCGCTCGCCCTTGCGCGACGTTGCCGCTATGCTTCGCTCGTTCCAGTACGCGGCCTTCGCCAGGCTCTTCGAGGAGGCGTCGGCCGGTGTGGCCTCGAGCCAGCTGCTGCCGGAGCTGGAGCGGTGGGCACTGTACTGGGAGCGGTGGGTGTCCGCGACGTTCTTGCGGGCCTATCTGGACCGCGCGCGGGGGGCGTCGTTCCCGCCGCCGTCCGCCGAGGAGAGAGCGCTGTTGCTCGACGCCTTCCTGCTGGAGAAGGCGATGCAAGAGCTGGGATACGAATTGAACAACCGGCCCGCCTGGGTGAGGATCCCTCTTCAGGGAATCCGCCAGATCCTGGGCGCCGGCTGACAAAGTAGAACGAACCGGGGACGACGTTGCCGACTGAACACGAAGATCTGATGACACTGGCCCGAATGTATGGGATCCAGACCGACTACCACGATGCTCTGGGCCGCTACGTCGTGGCCGGCCCGGATTCCCTCTTCGGTACCCTCCAGGCCTTGCAGGTGCCCGTCGACGGTTTTGGAGACATTCCCGACGCGCTCGCGGAGCGGCGCCAGGAGCTCGCCCGCCGTCTGCTGGAGCCGGTGATCGTGGCCTGGGATGGCCATGCCCCGGGCATCGACCTGCGTCCCGGCGCCGCCAATGGCTCGCTCGCCTATCACCTCGACCTCGAAGGCGGAGAGAAGCGAGCCCAGGTGATGGATCTCGCGAGCCTCCCCGAGGTGCGGCCAGCCCAGGACGGCGACCGGCCCGGCCGGCGGCTGACCTTCTCCGAGGTGCTGCCACCGGGCTATCACCACCTCACGGTGGAGGTGGCCGGCCAGAGCGCCCGCTCGCTGATCCTCTCGGCGCCGAGACGCTGCTTCACGGGCGACGGCAAGCCTCTGTGGGGCGTCTTCCTTCCCCTCTACGCGCTGCGCACCTCGCGGAGCTGGGGCGCAGGCGACTTCTCGGACCTGGAGACCCTGGCCGAGTGGACCGCGAGCCTCGGCGGCGGCTTGGTGGCGACCCTCCCGCTGCTCGCCGCCTTCCTCGACGAGCCGTGCGAGCCCAGCCCCTATGCGCCGGCCTCGCGCCTGTTCTGGAACGAGCTCTACCTCGATCCCCGCCGCCTGCCGGAGTTCGAGGACTGCATCGCCGCCCGCCGCCTCGTCGAATCCCCCGAGCTTCAGCGCGAGGTGGAGACGCTGCGCGCCGGGCCGCGGGTGGACTATCAGCGGCTCATGACGCTCAAGCGCCGCGTCCTGGAGGAGCTTGCCAACCGCTTCTTCTCGCGGCCGGGCTCGCGCGAAGAGGACTTCGCGCAGTTCGTGGCCGGCAAGCCCAACCTCGATACCTACGCCGCCTTCCGCGCCGTGAGCGACCGCCGGGGCGAGTCCTGGCAGATGTGGCCCGAGCGGCTGCGCGAGGGCACTCTCGCTCCCGAAGATTACGACGACGAGGACCATCGCTACTATCTCTGGACGCAGTGGGCCGCGGAGCAGCAGATGAGCGCCATGGCGCGGGAGGCGCGCAAGCGCGGCCCCGGCCTCTACCTCGATCTCCCCCTCGGCTGTCATGGCAGCGCCTTCGACGTCTGGAAGGAGCGCGACCTCTTCGCCCAGGAGGCCTCGGCCGGCGCGCCGCCGGACTCGCTCTTCACCCAGGGGCAGAACTGGGGCTTCCCCCCGCTTCAGCCCGAGCGGCTGCGGGAGCGCGGCTACGATCACCTGATCGACTGCCTGCGCCATCACCTGGAGCACTCGGGCATCCTGCGCATCGACCACGTCATGCAGCTCCACCGGCTGTTCTGGATCCCCCGCGGCATGGAGACCTCGGCCGGCGTCTACGTCACCTATCCGGCGGAGGAGCTCTATGCCGTGCTCGCGATCGAAAGTCACCGCCACCAGGCGATGATCGTGGGCGAGAACCTGGGGACGGTGCCGCCCGAGGTCTACGGTGCCATGGACGAGCACGACATCTACGGCATGTACGTCGTGCAGTACGAGCTGCAGCCCGGCCAGGAGCTGCGCGAGCCCCCCGCGAAGACCGTGGCCAGCCTCAACACCCACGACATGCCCACCTTCCAGGCCTTCTGCCAGGCGAAGGACGCGGACGAGCTGCAGAGCCTCGGTTTCTTCACCCCCGAGCAGGCGCAGGCCGAGCGCGAGCGGCGGGCAGCCATTCGCTGGACTCTGGAGGAGGCGCTGCCGCCGGAGCAGCGTGGGCACGGCGCCGCCACTTACGATGCCGTCCTGCACCAACGCCTGGAGCACTTGGCTGCGAGCCCGGCCCGCATGGTGCTGGTCAACCTGGAAGACCTGTGGCACGAAGCGGAGCCGCAGAACGTTCCCGGCACCCACACCGAGCGCCCCAACTGGCAGCGCAAGGCGCGGTTCTCCTTCGAGGAGTTCTCGACCCGCGCCGACGTCGTGGAGCCGCTCCGGCGGGTCGACGAGCTGCGCCGGCGAAGGGGAAATTCGTGACCAGCCCGCTCGGCGAACAGGACCTCTACCTCTTCAACGAGGGCACCCATTTCCGGCTCCACGAGAAGCTGGGCGCCCACGCCGGCACCGAGGACGGCGAGGAGGGGACCTGGTTCGCCGTCTGGGCGCCGAACGCCGAGAGCGTCTCAGTGATCGGCGACTGGAACCTCTGGGACAAGCGGGCGAACCTGATGACGCTGCGGGCAGCTTCCGGCATCTGGGAGGCTTTCGTGCCTGGCGTATCGCCGGGAGTGCGGTACAAGTACCACATCATCTCCCGCTACAACGGCTATCGGGTGGACAAGGCCGACCCCTTCGCCTTCTACGCCGAAAAGCCGCCCCTGCGCGCCTCCGTCGTCTGGGACCTCGACTACGCCTGGCAGGACGCGGACTGGATGGCGGCTCGCCAGGACAAGCAGTCGCTCGCGGCGCCCATGTCCATCTACGAGCTTCACCTGGGCTCCTGGCGGCGGGTGGCCGAGGAGGGGAACCGCTCGCTCACCTACCGCGAGGCGGCGCCGCTTCTCGCGGAGCACATGAAGCGCCTGGGCTTCACTCACGTCGAGCTGCTCCCCATCATGGAGCATCCGTTCTACGGCTCCTGGGGCTATCAATCGCTCGGCTACTTTGCAGCCAGCAGCCGCTACGGCACGCCGCAGGACCTCATGTTCCTCATCGACACCCTGCATCAGGCGGGGATCGGCGTCATCCTCGACTGGGTTCCCTCGCACTTTCCTGGCGACGAGCACGGCCTGGCGTTTTTCGACGGCACCCATCTCTACGAGCACGCCGATCCGCGCAAAGGCTTCCATCCGGACTGGGCCAGCTACATCTTCAACTACGGCCGCGGCGAGGTGTGCAGCTTCCTCATCAGCAGCGCCGTCTTCTGGCTGGAGCAGTTCCACGCCGACGGCCTGCGGGTGGACGCGGTGGCGTCGATGCTCTATCTCGACTACTCGCGCAAGGAAGGGGAGTGGATACCCAACGAGCATGGAGGGCGCGAGAACCTGGAGGCCATCGCTTTCCTGCGCGCCCTGAACGACGAGGCCGGCAAGGCCGCTCCCGGCGCCTTGATGATCGCGGAGGAGTCCACTGCCTGGCCCCTCGTCTCCCGGCCCACCTGGGTCGGCGGTCTGGGATTCCACTACAAGTGGGACATGGGCTGGATGCACGACACCCTCTCGTACTTCGGCGAAGACCCGGTCTACCGGCGCTATCACCACAAAGAGATCACCTTCCGCATGGTCTACGCCTTCAACGAGAACTTTTTGCTGCCGCTCTCCCACGACGAGGTGGTGCACGGCAAGGGCTCGCTGGTCAACAAGATGCCCGGCGATCTCTGGCGGAAGCTGGCGGGCCTGCGGCTGCTCTACGGCTACATGTGGTCGCAGCCGGGCAAGAAGCTCCTGTTTATGGGCGGCGAGTTGGCGCAGTTCCGGGAGTGGAACCACGACGGGAGCCTCGACTGGCACCTGCTGGAGGACGAAGGCCATGCGGGAGTCGAGCGCTGGCTGACGGACCTCAATCATCTCTACAGTCAGGAGCCTGCGCTGCACGAGCTGGACTGCGATCCCGCCGGCTTCGAGTGGATCGACGGCTTGGACGCCGACAACAGCGTCATCTCCTACCTGCGCAAGAGCAAGAGTCCCGGCGAACCGCTCCTCGTGGTTCTCAGCTTCACGCCGGTGCCGCACGACAACTACCGCATCGGTGTGCCCGCGGCCGGCTGCTGGCGCGAGATCCTCAACAGCGACGCCAAAGAGTACGGCGGCAGCGGTCGCGGAAACCTGGGATGCGTGGAATCGGAGGCCATTCCCACGCACGGCCGCGCGCATTCGCTGAGCCTGACCCTGCCGCCTTTGGGAATGATTTTTCTGCGGCGGGAGGCGCCGCCGGAAGAACCGCAAGCAGAGCCCGAAGAGTCCGAAGAAGAGGTTGTGGAAGAAGTTGATGGCTGGTAGTCCCTGCAGTTCTTTTCACTGACCTCATGCCACGCTTTCTCTGCATCCACGGCCATTTCTATCAGCCGCCGCGGGAAAATCCCTGGCTGGAAGCGGTGGAAGTCCAGGATTCCGCCTACCCGTATCACGACTGGAACGAGCGCATTACGGCGGAGTGCTACGCGCCGAATGCCGCCTCGCGCATCCTCGACGGTGACGGACGTATCGAGCGGATCGTCAACAATTACTCCCGGATCAGCTTCAACTTCGGCCCTACCCTCCTGGCGTGGCTGGAGGAGAAGAAGCCCGAGGTCTACCGGTCCATCCTGGCGGCGGACGCTGAGAGCCGCGAGCGCTTCTCCGGCCACGGCTCGGCTCTGGCTCAAGGCTACAACCACATCATTTTTCCCCTCGCCAACCGGCGGGACAAGCAGACTCAGATCCGTTGGGGGCTCGCCGACTTCGAGCGTCGCTTCGGCCGCAAGGCGGAAGGGCTGTGGCTGCCGGAGACGGCGGTAGACCTGGAGACCTTGGATTTAATGGCGGAGGAGGGAATCCTCTTCACCATCCTCGAGCCTCACCAGGCTCAGCGCGTCCGGTCCAAAGCCACGAAGAAAGCCGCGTGGGAGGACGTGAGCGGCGGTCGCATCGACACCACGGTTCCCTATGAAGTGATGCTCCCCTCGGGCCGGCGTATCACCATCTTTTTCTACGATGGCGGCGTCTCACGGGCTGTGGCTTTCGAAGGGCTGCTCAACAGTGGAGAGCGCTTCGCCGGCCGGCTGATGGCCACGGTCCCCGAGGAGCCGGATGACGACCGTCTGATCCACATCGCGACCGATGGCGAGACCTACGGCCACCATCACCGCTACGGCGAGATGGGCCTCTCCTACGCCCTGCATCACATCGAAGAGAACGGCCTCGCGAGCCTCACCAACTACGGCGAATATCTCGCGGACCATCCGCCGGAGATGGAGGTGGAGATCGTCGAGAACACCGCCTGGAGCTGCGTCCACGGCGTCGACCGCTGGCGCCGGGACTGCGGCTGTTGCACCGGCGGGCGGCCCGGCTGGAATCAAGCCTGGCGGGCACCGTTGCGCAAGGCGCTGGACTGGCTGCGTGATGAGCTGGCCCCCCGCTACGAGGCGGCGGCCGGCGAGTTTTTCCCTGATCCCTGGGTGGCTCGAGACGCTTATATCTCCGTCCTCCTGGATCGCTCGCCGGAGAGCGTGAATTCCTTTCTTTTAGACGCCAGCGGCGGCAAGCCCCCTGAAGGAGAGCGCCGCGTCCGCGCTCTGCGGCTGCTGGAGATGCAGCGTCACGCCATGCTCATGTACACGAGCTGCGGCTGGTTCTTCGACGATCTTTCGGGTATCGAAACGGTGCAGATCCTGGGCTATGCCGGCCGCGTCGTGCAGCTCGCCGAGCAGCTCTTCGAAACTCCGGTGGAGGAGAGTTTTCTCAAGCTTCTGGAACAGGCGAAGAGCAACGTGTCCGGAAAAGGCACGGGCCGCGATCTTTACGAAGGGCACGTCCGGCCGGCCATGGTGGACCTGCCGCGGGTGGCCGCTCATTACGCCGTCGCTTCGCTTTTCGAGGACTTTCCGCCGCAGGCGCGGGTTTATTGCTACTCCGTGCGGCGGGAGAACGGCCGCAATTTCCCGGCCGGCCGCTCCGCCCGCGCCGGCCGCCCGCGTCTGGCGATTGGCAAGGTCCACATCACCTCCGCGGTGACCGGCAAGACCGCGGACCTCGTCTTTGGCGTCCTGCACCTCGGGGACCACAACCTGAACGCCGGAGTCCGCCTCTATGAAACCGAAGAGAGCTACCAAAGCCTCATCGCGCAGGCCGGCGCCGCCTTCGAGCACGGTGACCTGGCGGACGTCATCCGGCAACTGGACCGCTACTTCATTCATGTCCCTTACTCGCTGAAGTCGCTCTTCCGGGACGACCAGCGACGGGTGCTCGATCTCATTCTCGCCTCCACGCTGGGCGAGGTGGAAGGCGAGTTCCACAACGTTTTCGAAAAGCACGCGCCGCTGATGCGCTTTCTTCGCAGCCTCGGCAACCCGCTACCCAAACCTTTCGCCGCCGCCGCCGAGCTGGTGCTGAGCCTGGACCTCAAGCGCCTGTTGGAAGACCCCGCCGCCGATCTGGACGAGACGCGGAGCCTGCTCGCCCAGAGGGAGCTCCTGGGGGTGGACCTGGATTCCAAGGGGCTCTCCTACGCTCTGTCGCGAGCGCTGGAAACCCTGGCGATTCATCTGGAAGAGTGTCCGGAGAGCCCGGAGTTGCTGCGAAGAATGACCTCCACTGTGCTCCTCGCCCGCAAGCCGCCCTTCAACGTCGACCTCTGGCGCGCCCAGAATGCGTGCTACGAGCTGCGGCAAAAAATCTATCCTCACCAGAAAGCACAGGCCGAAGCCGATGACGCCGCGGCGGCCGAGTGGGTGGAGCTGTTCCGGGAGCTGAGCGGGAGGTTGGGGGTTCGGGTGGAGTGATCGCGGGGGAAATTATGGAATCGATCCTTGCCGATGAGGACCTTGTTTTCGCTGCAGAGCAGATCTTTTTGGGCCTTGACCGCGATGAGGCCCGATCGGTCAATCCGGCCGCTCAGACGAAAATGTTGCCACCCCCTGTAGAGACGCCTCGCGGGGAACCCCGCGGGGCGTCTCCGGGGCGGAGAAACCGGCCCAATCTGAAACGATAACGCCTGACGGGGTGTGATCAGGCGGTTGCCCACGTGAAAGGGGACCGGACGCCTCGAATGACGATCTGCCCGCGGGCCGTCCTCGGCGTCTGGGCTGTCTTCGCCGCCTCAGGAGACGCCCCACGGGGTTCCCCGTGGGGCGTCTCTACAGGGGGTGGGCGACGATTTCGCACGCCTGGCGGGATTGCCGATCGGGCGTTGTGGTCCGCCCTTTGCAGATTCCTCTGGTGTGCTCCGCGCCACCTATCGCGTCCAACTCCGTCCGGACTTCGGCTTCGATGAGGCCGCGGCCCTGGCGGATTACCTTTCCGAACTGGGCGTCAGTCATCTCTACAGCTCTCCCTATCTTCAGGCGGCGCGGGGGAGCACGCATGGGTATGACATCGTCGATCCCACCCGGGTCAACGGAGAGCTGGGCGGTGAGGAGGGCCATGCCCTCCTCTGCCGTCGGCTGGGCGAGGCAGGGCTCGGGCAGGTGCTCGACATCGTTCCCAATCACATGGCGATCACCGAGCGGGGGAACGTCTGGTGGTGGGACGTGTTGGAGAACGGTCCGTCCTCCCGCTTCGCCGCCTACTTCGACGTCGATTGGGATCCGCCCCAGACCCGGCTGCGCAACACCGTGCTGCTGCCGATCCTGGGCGACCACTACGGGCGCATCCTGGATGCGGGAGAGCTGAAGCTAGTCCGCAGGGCCGGCAAGTTCGAGGTCCACTATCACGAGCACCGCATGCCGATCGCTCCGCGCTCGCTCGATACGCTCCTCGCCGAGGCGGCCGGGCGGTGCGGCTCGCCGGACCTCGGCTTCATTGCCGACGCCTTGGGCGGCCTCCCTCTGGCGACGGCCACGGATCGCGAGAGCATCGCCCGCCGGCACCGCGACAAGGAAGTCCTGGCTGGCCAGCTCGCCTTCCTCTGCGAGCATCGCCCGGAGGTCGCCGCCGCGGTGGACGCGGTTGTGGCGGCGATCAACGCCGATCCGGACCGGCTCGACGATCTTCTCCAGCGTCAGAACTACCGCCCGGCCTTCTGGCGTACCGCCGGCCGGGAGCTGGACTATCGCCGCTTCTTCGACGTCCACACCCTCGTGGGTTTGCGCATGGAGGACGAACGCGTCTTCGCCGACACCCACGCCCTGATTCTCCGATGGCTGGCGCACGGTGTGATCGACGGCGTGCGCGTCGACCATCCTGACGGTCTGCGTGATCCCAAGCAGTATTTCGAGCGGCTGCGCAGGGCGGTGCCCCAGGCCTGGATCGGCGTCGAGAAGATCCTCGAACCCGGCGAGGTCCTGCCGGACGATTGGCCGGTCGACGGCACGACGGGCTACGACTTCATGAACCGCGTCGGCGGCCTGTTCGTCGATCCGTCGGGCCAGGAGCCGCTGACAGACCTCTATCGCGAGGTGACAGGGGAGAGCTCCGCGTGGGCCGATCTGGTGCGGGAGAAGAAGCTCCTGGTGCTCTCGGAGATGCTGGCGAGCGACGTCAACCGCTTGGCCGAGGTCTTCCTCCTGGTCTGCGAGCGCCACCGCCGGCACCGGGACTACACCCGCTTCGAGCTGCGCCAGGCTCTCGCCGAGGTGGCGGCCTGCTTCCCCGTCTATCGTACCTATGTCCGGGCCGAGGTCGGGGAGGTGAGCGACGAGGATCGCCGGCATATTGACACCGCCATTACCGCGGCCAAGGCGCATCGGCCGGATCTCGATCCCGAGCTGCTGGATTTCTTCCGCGCCATCCTCGTCCTCGACGTCCGCGGCGAGCCCGAAGGCGAGCTCGTGATGCGCTTCCAGCAGCTCACGTCTCCCACCATGGCTAAGGGCGTGGAGGACACGGCCTTCTACAACTTCCACCGTCTGATCTCGCTCAACGAGGTGGGTGGCAGCCCCGGCGATTTCGGCGTCTCTCCCGAGCGATTCCACCAGGAGTGCGGCGACGCCCAGCGGCTCTGGCCGCGGGCCATGCTCTCCACTTCCACCCACGACACCAAGCGCAGCGAGGACGTGCGCCTGCGCATCAGCCTGCTCTCCGAGGTTCCCGAGGCTTGGGCCTTGACCGTCCGCCGCTGGTTCGAACGCAACGCCAAACACCGAAGCGGGCAAGGACCCGACACCAACGCCGAGTACCTCCTCTACCAGACCCTGGTTGGCGCCTGGCCGCTCTCGGCCGAACGCGCGTGGATCTATCTGGAGAAGGCCATCCGCGAGTCGAAGGCCCACACCTCGTGGACCCGCCAGGAGCCGGCCTACGAGCAGGCCGTGCGGGAGTTCGTCGAGGCCGTGCTGGCCGATTCCGAATTCGTGGCCGAGCTCGAAGCCTTCGTGGCCCCCCTGATCAAGCCGGCCCGCATCCACTCCCTGGCCCAGACGCTGCTCAAGCTCACGGCGCCTGGGATTCCCGACTTCTATCAGGGGACGGAGCTCTGGGATCTCTCCCTGGTCGATCCGGACAACCGCCGCCCGGTGGACTACGAGCAACGGCGGCGCCTGCTCGCCGAGCTGAAGGCGGGTCTCGCTCCCGACGAGATCCTGCAGCGAATGGACGACGGCCTGCCCAAGCTCTGGGTCGTTCACCAGGGACTTCAACTGCGGCGGCGCCTGCCCCAGGCGTTCGAGAGCGGCTATGAGCCTCTTCTTATCGAGGGCGGCCGGTCGTGGCACGCCGTGGGCTTTGCGCGAGGTGGAGACGTCGCGGTCGTAGTTCCGCGGCTGGTGGTCCGACTCGGTGGAGATTGGAAGGGCACTACCGTGGAGCTGCCGCCGGGCCGCTGGCAAAACGAGTTGACGGGAGAGGATGTGGAGGGGGGGAACCGGCGGGTGGCGGAACTCCTGACGCGGTTCCCCGTGGCGCTAATGACCCGCGCCTGACTTAACGGCACCAGCAGGTACAGGCGGCATAATCGCTACAAGTAAAGCCCTTGGTGTACTCACAAGGCTCGTCGCCGCTTGAGACAGGCACCAGAGCGCCAACGGCCTCCGCAAGCCTTGATCCATCCATTTTCGAGAGCGTTTCCCGCGAGAGTCGAAGTTTCTTCGGCGTTTTCCTCATGCGTTCTCCTTGGTCGAGTCCTTCTTTTTAGGGGAGTTCCCCTTGAGCCGAGCCACCTCTTCGTCGAGCACCCGGTCCACCAGATCGTCGATCTCCTTCCGGCTGAGCGGCGGGCCGGTCGGCGGATGGTCTCCGGCACCGAGATCGTCCAGGTCCGAGTCCAGCCGGTCCAGGAACGACGTGGCGTCGTCCGGGGGAATCTCGAGCTCCTCGATGTCTTCGTCTCTCATGGGGAGGTAGATTCTACGGCATCGAGACAGGCCGGGCGCAATCTCATCTCTTCGACAGCAATCCCCACAGGAACGTCACCGCCGCCGCGGCCATCAGGAACCGTCCAGCTCCGTCGCCCGCTGCGCGCAGGACGGCGCCGGAGACGAGCAGGCCGCCCGAGACCATCATCCAGGTCATCTGGCGGACCGAGCGCTCCAGGCGCTGGAACATCTTCCTTGCCTCTGGCGCCAGGGAGGTCTCGATCGTGAGCGTGCCCCGCTCGGCCTGGGTGAGGAAGCTCTCCAGCCGCCGCGGCAGGCCGAGGACCACTTGGAGCTGAGCTACGCCCTCGCGGATCAGCCCCCGCCAGTCGCGCTTCAGCTCCTCGGCGGCGAGGCGCTCGCCGAAGGGGATGGTCTCGGCCCACAGATCGAGCTCCGGATCGAGCGAGGTGGCAATGCCCGCCAGTAGGCCCACGGCCCTCCCCGTGAAGAGAAGGTCGACCGGCACCTGGAACGGCAGGGCGTAGATCAGGTCCCGGTACTGGCTCACGAAATAGCTCGCTTCCGAGAGGGCCACACGATTGAGGCTGCCGATGCTGACCCCCCAGAAGCGGGTGAACAGCTCCTCGTGCACCTCCACCAGCCGCCGCAGATCCGCACCGGGAAGCAGCACGCCGGCCGCGACGTACGACTGCACGAGCCGCCCCGCGTCCCGCGTCGCCAAGGCGATGACGTACTCCCGCAGAGCCGCCCGCAGCCGCTCCGGGATGATCGCCACCATGCCGAAATCCACGAACACGATCTGGAAGGGCCGGTCGCCGCCGCCCGGGGGGGCCGGCACGGCGTCGCCAGGGGCGAAAGGCGCCTCGCCCTCGACCGGCAGTGGGCAGACGAAGAGGTTTCCCGGATGCGGATCGGAGTGCACGAAGTGGTGCACGAAGATCTGCTGCATGTAGATGCGGTAGAGGTTGCGCGCCACCTCCGTGCGGCGGATGCCGGCGGCCTCGAGCGCCGCGACGTCGCCGATCTTGAGATAGCCGACGTTTTCGAGGGTCAACGTGCGGCGGGCGCTCTGCTGCCAGAAGACCTTGGGGATGCGGACACGGGAGTCCTTGGCGAAATCCTGGGCGAAGCGCTCGGCGTTGCGCCCTTCCGCCGCGAGATCCAGCTCGCAACGGGTGGTCTCCGTGATCTCCTCGCCCACGCGGTTGAGGTCGACGCGTTTCCGCACACGTCCCCAGAACTTGAGCAGCCTCAGGGCGAGCCGGGCCGCCGCGAGGTCGGTCTCCACCAGCACGTCGATGCCGGGGCGCAGCACCTTCACCACCACCGGCTCGCCGCCGGGAAGGTGGGCGGCGTGGACCTGGGCCAGGGAGGCGGCGCCCACCGCGTCGGGGGAGATCCAGGAGAAGATCTCGCCCACCGGCTGGCCGAAGTCCGCCTCGATCTGGGCGACGATGGCCGCGAAGCTCTCCGGCGGCACCTCGTCCTGCAAACCGGCCAGCTCGCGGGTGACGGCGGTCGGAAGCAGGTCCACCCGAGTGGAGAGGAACTGGCCGATCTTGATCAGCACGCCGCCCATCTCCCCGGCCAACGTCCGGTAGCGTCGCGCGATCTCCTGGTAGCGTTCGAGGGCCGGCCGCCGAAACCGCCGCAGGCCCGGAGCGTTGAGGACGACGTCCCACCAGACGACGTGGATGAAGACGCGGGTAACGAATCGCCGCACCTTGCGGTAGCGTCGGAAGTCGATACCCGCGGTCATGGGAGGTACGATACACGACCGGGGCCCTCATGACCCCGGCCCTCTTCCCGGCTTTACAGCGTCTTCAAGACATCCTTCTCGCCGCCCGCGTCCAACTTGCCGACCCAGACGTTCAGCACCTTGCCGTTGTTGTCCACCAGCAGGAGGGTCGGCGTGCCGGGCACCTTGATGGAGCTGAAGTCGAGGTGCACCACGTTGTCCGGTTTGACGCCGGCATTGGTGAACTTCTCGCTCTCCGGGGCTTTCGAGTCCTCGCTCGGCACGGCGGCGATGAACTTCACCGCCGAACCCTTCGAATTGCGCTCGTCGACGAGGTGCTTGTAGAAGGGGAGGCTGTCGTTACAGAAGTGACAGTTGGGCGAGACCGCCACCACCAGCGCACGGGTGGCGCCTTCCGGGACGGCGCCTTTCAACGCCGCGAACGTCTCGCCCTTCTCGACCGGCGGGGGCACTCCCGGCGGACGCGGCGGGAAGAACTGGTTGCGGACCAGGACCACGGCCGCGATCGCGCAGACGAGGATGATGGCAATGTTGGCGGCGGTATCCAGAGGGCTTTTCTTCGGGGCTTGGGGCGTGGCGATAGACATAGCTCATCTCCTGTACAGGTCCCGTCAGCCGGACCGTTAGAATTCGCGATGTCGAGGGTAACACAGCTCAGTTTGAAGAAACTTGCTCACTCGTCGATGGCCGTCGCTGGCTGCTTGGATTGACACCGTGGCCGGGATCGGGCAAGGTGAGGCCCGTTTGCAGCCGAGAGACGCCCTCGCGATGTCCGACCTCGCCACCGCCGACCGCTTGATGCGCGGCATCGCCCGCCTGATCCTCAAGGTCTTCTTTCGCGAGGTGGAGGTGGTGGGAGCGGAGCGCATCTCACGGGATCGCAATCATCCTCTGGTGCTGGTGGCCAACCACGTCAACGGGCTGATCGATCCCCTGCTGCTGATGGGGCCGCTGCCGGTGATGCCTCGCTTCCTGGGCAAGAGCACCCTGTGGAAGATCCTGCCTCTCCGTCCGTTCCTCAACCTCGCGGGCGCCATCCCCGTCTATCGACGGCAGGACGAGGGCTCGGATACCAGCCGCGATCTTCACAGAAATACGGAGACCTTCGACCGCTCCTACGACCTGCTGGCCCAGGGGGGGACCCTCGCCCTCTTTCCCGAAGGGACGAGCCACAGCGATCCCTCCCTCAAGCCGCTCAAGACGGGCGCCGCCCGCATCGTCCTCGAAGCCGAGCAGAAAGTCCCCGGTCTCGGCGTCCGCATCGTGCCCGTGGGTCTGCTTTTCGATGCCAAGCAGGCCTTCCGCTCCCGCGCCCTCGTCCAGGTGGGGGAGCCGATCGACCCGGCGCCGGAGATCGACTTCGCCGCGCGGGACCCGGTGGCGGCCTTCCGCGCCCTCACCGCCCGCATCGACGCCGGCCTCAAGGACGTCACCCTGAACTACCACACGTGGGAGGACGCCCGACTCGCCGCCCGCGCTGCGGACCTCTACCGCAGCCGGCACCCCGAGGCCCCCGGGCGGGGGAGGCTCTCCGAGAGCGTCGCCGTCCGTCGCACCTTCCTGGACGGCTACCGCGACCTGCGGGACCGCCACCCCGAGCGCACCGCCGCCGTGGTCGAAGCCGTCCGCGAGTACGACGGCCTCCTGCACGCCTTCCATCTACGGGACGACCAGGTGGGCGCTGCCTACCGCCTGCCCCCCGCCATCCATTTCGTCGTCCGCAGCTTGGTGCTCATGCTCATCCACCTGCCCGTGGCGATCGTGGGGACCATCCTGACCTGGCCCATCTACCGCTTGGTGGGAGCGATCGTGAAAAGGGTGAACGACCATCCGGACCAGACGGCCACCTTCAAAGTCATCGGCTCCCTCTTCCTGTTTCCCCTGACCTGGATCGCCGAAGGAGTCCTCGCCGGCCACTACTGGGGAACTTGGATCGGCGCCGCCCTCACGCTGACGGCCCCCTTCACCGCCTACGGCGCCCTCCTCTTCAACGACCAGCGCTCCGCCTTTTGGAGGGAATCTCGCGCCTACCTCCTCCTGCGCACCCGCCGCCGTCTCGCCGCCGAGCTCAAGGAGAAGAGGGAGAACGTGCTGCGGCAGGTCGAGGATCTCGCCCATCTTTTGGAGACAAACCGCGAGACGGATTGACACGACAGGACTCGGCTGCACGCAAGAGATATGCGTTTTGAAAGAAGCGCCGAGCGTAATTCCAGCACTCGGAGATACTCGGACACCGCCGGCGCCTATTATTTGACGATCCGCCTCTATGAAAAACGCCTAGCTGGAGAGCTTCCAGGTTGTCCTTTCATATGACATTTCCAATAATTTCTTTGAAAACACGTCCGCAGAAGGTTTCACCCAGAGAAATTCCTATGAAAAACCGGCAGATTCATAGGTCGCGGCGAGCCGAGTCGTCTCTATCCGCTACCGTGCCTATGAAAAGTCGGTGTAAACCTATGGAGAGGTCACAAATCCAAAGGTCCGAACCACAAAATAATAGGTCAGGATGACTCTCCGGCTCTCCGAAGCCAAGCCGCCATATGAAAACGGGAAGAAGTCATAGGAATTGAAGGCCACCAGAGACATCTGGAAGGGAAGCTCCTATGGAAGCACAGCCAAATCATAGGAGCCGCCGCCCGTGAAGACGAGCCAGGACGTCTTTACGCCGCCCGCTCACTCGGGGTAGTTGAGCTCGAGGATCTTCTTGAAGTGGCCCTGTAGATTGACGAAGTCCACGGGCTGGAACGTGCCTTGGTCGGCGATCTTGTAGACGGCGTCGAGTTCGGGACGGCTCTCCTTGGCTTTAGGCAGCTCCAAGCTCTCGATGCCGAGCCGGTCGCGCCAGAGGCTGCGGCGGAGGAAGCTCCGGCCCTTCGGCATCCTGAAGAACGTCGGGTCATACGAGACGGAGGCGAGCCGGCCGGCTTCCACCCACTGGCCGAGGTCAAGGGAGGAGGATTCGAACACGTCCCGCGACAGCCCCGCCAGCCAGGACGCCTCGGAAAGAAGATCGGCCGGCTTCCGGCCGTTCGCCAAAGAGGTGGTGATCTTCGTGTAGCCGTCCTCGAGATCCTTCGTGAAGGACTGTGAACCCAGGAGCCCGAGAATGCGGGCGACAACATCCTGAGCGTCCTCGGCCCTGCCCGCCTTGAGGCTCATCTGGAGGTTCACGAGTTGGACCCCCATCTTGAAGGAGGCCTCCTGCAGTTTGACCTCCTCCTCGCTTCCGGGTCCACGAGTTGTTGGGCCGCGCCAGAGATTCTGATCCTGGCTGGTGGGGACCGACTCTGTCACATCCCTCGTAAGTAGCGCAGGAAGGGGGGCAAGCAACTCTAAGTACGTGCCGCCGGCCCCGACTCCGACGACCAGGAGAGCGGCGATCGGTAGCCACCGGGGCAATCCTCTTTTCTCCCTGGAGAAGGGAAGGGGCTTTCTAGTCGCCCCGGAGGATTCAGGCTCGGAGTCCAACTGGAACCGCACCGTACAGGAATAGACTGCGTAGCAGTCCTCACAATCAGCCAGGTGGCGAGTGACCTCCTCGGCTTCCTTCCAGTCGAGGGCGCCGTCGATGTAGGCGGCGAGATCCTCCGCCGTCGGGCAACTCCCGCGGGGAGGATCTGTTTCTCGAATGTGTGCAAGTTCCTGCATTTTAGTGGACCGCCTAGATTCCGCCTCTACCTATTAGACGGACATCTATAAGATATTACCCCGTTTCGCATAAACGCGCCTAGAAGTCCCAAATCTCGGGTGCCATGGACGCGAGGAGCTCTTCCACGTCCTGTCGCCGCACTCCTTCACGCTCGATCGCCTTCCGGAGCTCCTTGTAGATCTTCTCCAGCCGGCGGTAGAGGGGCTTCTGTTCGATCCCCCGAATCCGGGAGATCTGGGCCACTGAGAACTCCATCCGCATCCGCACGAGGAGCCGATCCTCTTTAGGAAGTGTCATGAGGGCTCGGTTCTGGGCCATGTAGACCCGCCGCCGCGTCTTCTCCTTCTCCTTCTCCTCGACCTGCTCGTCGGGCCTGGGCGCCGTGTCGGGCTTCGACTTAAGCTGCTCCTCACCTGCAGGAGGGTACCGGCCGGTCCGAGGAGGAAGCCTGGCCCTGAGCTCAGCAAGCTCGGCCACAGAGGCCTCTACCTTCTCGTTGGTCTGGAGAATCCCGCAGGCCTCGGTGAAGGTGTACCCGTCCCGCACCAGGAGTCGCTCCAGCCGGATCGCGATCGGCCCCAGCCGCAGCGCCTCAGCGGATGCCCGAAACTTGCCCCACTTGCTGTCCTGAAAGTCGAGTAGCTGGTTGTTGATCACCACGGTCAGATACGTCTTGGGGCTGCTCCGCCCCTGGAACTTCCGTAGCACCGCGTAGTTGTCCTCGATGAGCTTGCAGTGCACCTGGCCCGCAAAGTCCTCGGCATCCTCCCGGCTCAGGTGAGACCGTCGGCAGGCGTGGGAGATCACCTCCTCGATGAGCTTCAAGTGCCCAAGGAAGAACTGGTCGGGAGGGAGTCCGTCAGGCGAGGAGGGGAGGGTGGCCATTGATGTCGTGTCGTGAGTGGCTCTGGCAGTAGGGGGCATTGTATACCGTATACCGCTTCCCCGAGAGGGCGGGTCAGGTCTCGGACAAAGAGGTAGTGAGACCGGGGGGCGGACTATCCCAGGAATTCAGAACACCGCGTGTGGCCAACCCAGGCGTAAGCCTGCCCGCACGAGCGAGGCAGAACTGGACGAGAGCTAAAAGGCTCGCCCAGCCCGGATTACATCGGAGCTCAAGGGGTTCTCACATCCGCAAATGACTATTTCTCTGAAACGGAGAGATCGTTCTGTGCTATATAGCGTGGCTCAACTATTTCAATCTAGATGACTCGATTGGCGCACAAGTCCCGACCTTTCAGCGCGGGCCTCGCAGCGACTCTGATCCTGCTCGGGGCTCTCGTCAGCGGGTGGATTATTACCCGAACCGTGATTGGGCGAGGGAAGACCGTACGGCGCTCAGGAGTCAGATTTTCGCAGTACTTGGGCGGACGCGCCCTTGGGAAGGTCGATTGTCTGGGATGAGTTACGGCGGAGCCTTTAATCCCGTTCGGGCAGAAAGGTTGCCTTCTTCGAAGGCCATCAAGGGGGCGCTCCAACTTCTCGCAAAGAACCGAGACGGCTCCGAAGCGGACCGGCTCTCTGATACAGCTTTAGTCTTGGCTCTGGGCGGTGAGCTGAGTAAGGCGGTTCGGGCTCTCACCCAAGCTACCCAGAGTCATGGGGCAAAAGCTTGGATGTGGAGCGATCTCTCAGCTCTATACCTGGAAAGATTCCGGCGCCAAGGCGATTCGCAGGATCTCTTGAGAGCCCTGGACGCATCGTCCCGAGCCCAAAGGGCTGACTCAGCCCCTTTGGAGATCCGCTTCAACTATGCTTTGGGTTTAGAAAAACTTTCGCTTCTGGGGCTTTCTGTCAAGGCTTGGAAGGACTACCTTGACGTTGATTCAAGCTCTCCCTGGGCAGTCGAAGCACGAGACCACCTCAGAGAATTGGATAAACTCCATTTCGCAGAACGTTGGGATCAAGTTCGAAAGCGCCTCGAATCCGCAGCAGAGGAAGACCGAGAACCTTTAGTGCAGGTTGCCGTTAGGGATTTTTCACAGTTGGTTCGTGAGTTTGCAGAGGAGGATCTCCTCGGCCGCTGGGGCGTGAGAAGGCTGGAGGGGCGCTTAGAAGAGGCTCAACAAGCGCTCTCATTGGCTCGCCATATAGGAAAGGAACTCGCAGCCAATGGTGAGCACATGGTCGAGGACGCGGTTACCACGATCGACCAAGCCACGGCAGCAGGAGCCCTACAACTCGCTGCTCTGGCTCATTCTCATGCCCTCTATCAGCAAGCCCTTTCGGACTCTACGATCCAAGGCTGCAGCGGGGCCGTTGCTCTCTTCAAAGAAGCTGGGCGAGGACTAGAAGCAGGCGGTAGTCCTTTCTTTCGATGGGCATGGCTACGAAGTGCGGTATGCGAGTACCGCTCTTTTAAGTATACCTCAGCTCATGACGCGCTCGAGCGAATGGTGAAATTACCTCAATCGGACCGGTATCCGGCGTTGACGGGGAACGTCGAGTGGATTCTTGGTCTCATTGATGGTCTTCAGGGCGAGCTCGCCGGCGCCCTCACGCACTATCGAAGTTCGGCCGAGGCGTTCAAGCGGACCGGGGAAGAAGAAAACAGGTCCTCCCTCCTCAGTCTTACCGCCGAGTGCCTGAAGTCGCTGGGAGATTCGCGGTTTGCCTGGGATCATTCCTGGAGATCTCTACATGCAAGCCCTCGCATCCTGAACGTTCGTAAAAAGTACTCGGTCCTTGCGGAGGCTTCGAGTCAGGCACAAGGGCTCGATCTTCCAGAAGCGGCCCTCCGCATCATGGATGAGGCTGTCCTGACTATCTCGGGTCCGGACATACCTGGACAAGTTTCTGCATTACGGCTTCGCGCAGGCCTTTGCATCCAGGTGGGCAGGGTCCAGGAGGCTCGGGAGTCCATCCTGGCAGCCCAAAAGCTGCTTCCCAGGATCGCTGATTCATATACTCGCTCCGCGCTACTGGGAGATCTGGTCGCGATCGAAGGCGAAGCGTTGGCGGGAATCAATCCGGAGGCGGCAATAACCCGTCTCTCGAGCGCGATCGATGAATACCAGAGCACTTCCTACGTGCTTCAACTCGGTAACCTTCTGCTCAAGCGCGGACAAATTGAGGCTTCGCTTCACCACCTTGATCTCGCCGAGGAGGATCTTGCGCTCGCGATCCAGTTGGTCGAAGAGGGACGTAAAAAGGCCCCTGCAAGGGATCGCGAATCGTTTCTCGACGAGAGGCGCGGAATCTACGACGAGATGGCAGGCGTGCAGTTGATGCTTGGCCGGGGAGTTGAAGCCCTCCGGTATGTGGAGAAAGCCCGTTCGCGGGTTCTTCTGGAGAGCCTTGCCGAATCAGGCGCCCTGCCAATGAAGCTGGCGAGCTTCGACGCTGTCGCGCTGCTCCAGCGGGAGTTGCCGCAGAATACCATGCTCATCGAATATCGCCTGCTCGCTGGCTCGTACTACGCTTGGCTCGTTCGACGAGGATCTGTGGAGGTCCTGGAACTTGGCGAGACGCCGGAAAGTATCGCTGAGGCCGTAAAATCACTCTACCAGGTGATAGAGAGGCGCGGTGCGCCGTCGGATCTGGAATTCCGTGAGGCGTCGGCGACTTTGTTCGACAAAGTGACTCGGCCGCTCTTGTCAAAGATTGGAAACACGGAGCGTCTTGTCATCATTCCAGACGGCGCGCTCTACCAGGTGCCCTTTGCCGCTTTGTGGAATCAGAATTCCAGACGTTTTCTCGTTGAGGATTTCGCGATCGTCGTGGCTCCCAGTGCGGGTATCCATCTTATTGCAGCGCGGAGTCAGCGTACGATGGCTGCGCGCCGTCCTTCCCGCATCCTGGCAGTAGGGGGGGCTCTCATTGACCGGCATTCTTGGATGAACCTGCCATCTCTTCCTCATTCGGGCCAGGAGGCCGAGAACATAGCCAGTCTTTATCCTCATGCACGTTCTCTGGTTGGGGTGGAGGCAACCCCCGAGAAATTCTTGAAGCTGGCTCCGGATTACGAAGTCTTGCATCTGGCAGCTCATGCTTTACCTAATTCGGGCGACTCGACGCTTTCTCTACTTGTACTAAGCCCCGTGCGATCTGGAGATGCCGGCGCATTGTATGCTCGGGATATCAGCCGCTTACGATTTCGATCGACGCGTTTGGTCGTTTTGGCCGCTTGTGGATCTCTGGGCAGCCGGATTGGGAAGACGGAGGGAATCTCGGGTTTGGCCAGACACTTCCTGGAGGCGGGCGTTCCCTCTGTGTTCGGTACCCTCTGGTCTGTGCAGGATGATGGCACCGAGGTCCTTGCGAGACAGTTCCATGAACTGGTACGGAAAGGAGTCGAGCCCGTGGTGGCGCTTCGGCTTTCACAGTTGCGGGCTATCAGGAGTCGGGGAACTTCGGGCAATGGGTTCTCTTGGGCAGCGTTCGAGGCGTTTGGAGCTTAACGTACATTTATTCGGAGGTAGTGTGATGTCGATTACGATCGAGTTGATGCTTGCAGGTTTGATTGCGTTGGTACCGAACCGGTCTCAAAATCCAACTAAGATTACGGCGCACCTCGTGAAGGGCGGTGACCATAAGCCGATATTGGAAGTAATTGGGAAATCAAAGTTGAAATCGACGGGCGGTATATGTGCGGTAGCAACTGGGATAATCACTTGTCCTTTGGAGGGGGTGACCATTGATATTAAAGGAATGGATTCGGCTACACTTGAATTGCCAGCCTTAGAAAGGCCTCTCGGCAGGATGCGCCCAGATCCGAGTCGCTTTAACGATTTTCGGTCATTGGATTGGCTGGTGCGCATGTCAGATATCGAAAGTGGAACCGGTGTTCCTGATTCAGCAAAAATTCAAGCGAATACCTGGACTCGTGTGGACCTTTTCTCTAATGCGGCGCTCATCGGCGAATTGGACGGCAGCGAGGCAGGGAGCGAGGCGGTGATTGGTTTTCGAAAAGGAAATAGTTCTTCTATTTTAAGGCAAACAGTAGGTGAGAGTCTTGTTTTTGCGCTCTCTGTCGATCGGAAAAGCTTCGGCATAATTTTGAAGAAGGACGGCCTAAGGGATGAGATAATCGCAGATGAGGATTGCAAGTCCAATAGGTGTCTGGGTATTTTTCTGAAAAATGAGACCAGTAAGTCAGATTGTGCATACGGAGACGGAGATCATTTTGATCATTATTACGATTTGGTTCAAGATGCGGGAGATAGAAGGCTTCCGTTTTCAATCGATCCAAATAGGCCATGCATAAAAGATAAAGAAAACGCGTCAGTGTGGAGCTTCTTCGGGATATTCTTCGGATTTTTCGACCGGCTGCTCCCGACAAGATAGATGCCGTGGTCAAGGAGCTGAAGCTGAACAAAAAGAAGAATAGGGCGAAGCTGCAGTCTAAGACGCACGGCTACTTGCTTCAGTTTCTCGACAAAAGAGGAATCCGTAGTGAGATATTAGAAAAAATTAAGGAGAGTATAAGGAGAATTCAAGATCGCGTTATTTGTCCGCCTGTTCTCTTGGAACCCTAGCAGTAAGGGCCTAGAGGTCGTAGTGGATAGATCGCGTAAAGGGGCTTCGGCTATCAGAGGATAGCGCCCAGAGCGGACTATCGGGCAATGGCCTGTACGGTGGTGTGCCCGGCGGCCGGGGCCGCGAAGATGGCTTGTAGAGCGTGACTTCGCGCAACTCTTCCCGCAGCAGGAAGGCGGTTTCGCGGTAGCCGAAGGCGGTCAAGGTAGCCATTCAGATCTCCTTTATGAGCTTTTCGGGCTGCAAGGGCCCTGTGGAGGCTCAGGTGTAGAGGTCTTCCAACCCATGCCACCGAGCCCCGGCGGCCGCACCCGCCGCCTTGGGCGCCTGCATGGTGAAGATCCGCCGTCCGATCGTCGCTCCTCGGGGGTCGGGGAACTCCTGCACCTTCTTTTCCAGCTCCTGCTCGACCGCCTTGGGGGAGCGGACGGTTCCCCATTTGCACTCACCGAGATCGGTCCAGCCATCGTCGCGCAGGCTGGCGACGTCGATCTGGGTGGTCTTGGACCAGTACTGGCCGACTTCGAAGGCGGCGGTGACCCCTTCCTTTAGATAGAGCCAGGGGAGGGCTTCCCGGCAGAGACGTTCGAAGCACTGGCCGAACCAGGAGTCCAGGTGAGGCCGGATGAGATCTTTCAGGGCCCGGTCCGCCCCCATGTGACGGATGTAGCTCGTGCTCGGGAAGATGAAGCGGAACCAGAAGCGGAGTAGGGGGTCCGACAGGTCGTAGTGGACGGAGCGCACTGAGGGGGGCTCGCCGGTCAGGGGATAGCGCCTCTCGACGTAGCCCAGCTCCTGGAGCTGTTGCAGGTAGTAGGAGAGAGCGCGCGGGTCCTGGGCCCGCCTGCTTGGCGATGGCGTGCACGGTGGTGTGCCCGGCGGCCAGGGCGGTGAGGATCGCGTAGTAGAGGGTGACCTCTCGCAGCTCTTCCCGCAGCAGGAAGTCGGCCTCGCGGTAAAGAGGGACGTACTCGTCCAGCATCTCGGCGGCGAGGTTGGCCTCGATCGGGCGGCTGTCGGAGAACCGCCGCAGGTAGAGGGGAACGCCGCCGCAGAGGAAGTAGGTATGGGCCTGATCGATGCGCGAGTAGCCGGGGTGGAAGCCGGCGGCTTCCCGGTAGCCGAAGGGGCGCAGGAGGATCTGGCCCGTCCGCCGGCTGAAGAGGGGGCTCCGGGGTGGGAGCTCGGCGCGCAGCTTCCAGGGTGATCTGCTAAGTGATGCCTGCAGTTGGACTTAGAAGTCAAGTCGTGTTTTTACAAGTCTGGACTTGTCAAGTCGTGTTTTGATGATCGTGGGAAACGCTACGGGAGAAGAGGGCCGGGTGATGACCAGGGTGATGAGGGAGCTTCCTGCGTCGACGCGCCGCCGAAGGTTGTGGTGTTTACGGCCACCCTCTCGGCGCCGGAGACGCCACACGGGGTACCCCGGGGGCGTCTCTACGATGGGACCGGTGTCGATCGGTGGACCAGAGTCGCACGGCCGGTCCCTGGCGGGTCTCCTGCTTTGCGGGGATCTCCGAGGCCTAGCCAAGCCTATGGTGCAGAGGGCCACGCCCAGGGAATAGCGCTTGACTCCCAAAAGTTGTATGCTGCACGCAGACGCCCGGATTGGGTCGGACAGGTGAGCAGCCCGCCTGAAGTTGGAGGGTAGGGGGCTCAGACCGCCGGCTCTTGCGGAGTTGGGATTCTCCGGCTTATACTGCGCGTCCCGCTGGTGACCTTGGGTAGGTCCGGTTGCGCGAGGGTGTTGACTCGCGGACGACTTCTCCATTAGACTCTGCGGGTTCTACACCGCCGATGGTCCCGCCTGGGACGGGGGCGGTTAAAGTCTTCAAGCCGAAGACATACCCTGAACACCGTTCGGGGCCGGAGTATGGGCCGTCAACCCATCCAACGTATGGGTTGCGGGCTCTTGTCGCTCCGCGGAGTCATTTCGGGAAACAACGGGTCGAGGAGATCTGGACGCATGCCTACGATTCATCAATTGGTGCGCAAGGGACGTGACCGCGCGGAATCCAAAACGAAGAGCCCGGCGCTGCAGGGTTCGCCCCAGAAGCGCGGGGTCTGCGTGCGCGTCTATACCCAGACGCCCAAGAAGCCCAACTCGGCGCTGCGCAAGGTGGCCCGCGTGCGGCTCACCAACGGCATCGAGGTGACCACTTACATCCCGGGCGTCGGCCACAACCTGCAGGAGCACTCCATCGTGCTGATCCGCGGCGGCCGAGTGAAGGATCTCCCGGGCGTTCGCTATCACGTCATCCGGGGCACGCTCGACGCAGTCGGCGTGCAGGCACGGCGGCAGGGCCGCTCCAAGTACGGCGCCAAGCGGCCGAAGTCCTAAGCGCTGGCAAGGAAAACAGGGAGCTATCGAGACATGCCCAGGCGTAGAGAAGTCCCGAAACGCGAGATCCTGCCGGATCCGCTCTACAACTCGCAGCTCGTCACCAAGTTCGTGAACGTGGTGATGAAGGACGGAAAGAAGTCGGTCGCCGAGCGCATCCTGTATGCCGCTCTGGAGGCCATCAAGGTGAAGACCAACGACGATCCGATGAAGGTCTTCAAGAAGGCCATCGAGAACGTCAAGCCCGCGGTCGAGGTGAAGTCCCGGCGCGTCGGCGGCTCGACCTACCAGGTCCCCGTCGAGGTGCGCCCCTCCCGCAAGCTGGCGCTGTCCATGCGCTGGATCATCACCACCGCGATGTCGCGCGGCGAGAAGACGATGCGGGCCCGCCTCGCCGGCGAGCTGCTCGACGCCTCCGAGAACCGCGGCGGCGCCATCAAGAAGAAGGAAGACACGCACCGCATGGCCGAGGCCAACAAGGCCTTCGCGCATTACCGCTGGTAGTCGCTCAACCTACGCTTAAGACGACACGACTCGACAGACCAGCGATCTACGATTTATTTAGCGACCATTAGCGATATTGGCTGAGACGAAAGCGAAGAAGTCACCATGGGACGGCAAGTTTCTCTGAACGATACGCGCAACATCGGCATCATGGCCCACATTGATGCCGGTAAGACGACGACCACCGAGCGCATCCTCTATTACACGGGGGTGAACTACAAGATCGGTGAGGTCCACGAGGGCACGGCCACCATGGACTGGATGGTGCAGGAGCAGGAGCGTGGCATCACGATCACCTCCGCCGCCACCACCTGTTTCTGGAAGAAGCACCGCATCAACATCATCGATACGCCCGGCCACGTGGACTTCACGGCCGAGGTGGAGCGCTCGCTACGCGTGCTCGACGGTGCCGTCGCCGTGTTCGACTCGGTGGCCGGCGTCGAACCCCAGTCCGAGACGGTGTGGCGCCAGGCCGATCACTACCGCGTGCCCCGCATCGCGTTCGTCAACAAGATGGACCGCATCGGCGCCGACTTCGACCGCACGGTGTCCATGATGCGCACCCGCCTCGCTGCGAACCCCGTGGTGATTCAGATCCCCTGGGGCCGAGAGGAGACTTTCAAGGGCATCATCGACCTGATGGAGATGAAGGGCATCTCCTATCCGGACGAGAGCATGGGTGCCGACTACCAGCTCGTGGACATCCCCGAGGAGTATCTCGACGCCGCCCACAAGATGCGGGAGCAGATGGTCGAGGTGATCTCGGAGACGGACGACCTGCTGCTCGAGAAGTACCTCTCGGGCGAGGCGGTCTCCAACGACGAGCTCAAGGCGGCCCTGCGGCGCGCCACGATCACCAACAGGGTGCAGCCCGTCATCTGCGGCAGCGCCTTCAAGAACAAGGGCGTGCAGACGCTGCTCGACGCGGTCGTCGACTACCTGCCGTCGCCGCTCGACATCCCGGCCATGGAGGGGATCGAGCCCCACAGCGAGCAGAAGGTGCCCCGCCCGGCCGACGACAGCGCACCGTTCGCGGCCCTGGTGTTCAAGATCATGAGCGATCCGTTCGTCGGCCAGCTCGTGTTCTTCCGCGTCTACTCCGGCCATATCGAGACGGGCTCTTCGGTGCTCGGCTCGAAGCGGAACAGCACCGAGCGCATCGGCCGCCTCCTCAAGATGCACGCCAACAAGCGCGAGGAGATCAGCGAGGTATGGGCGGGTGACATCGCCGCCGCGGTCGGCCTCAAGGGCGTCACGACGGGCGATACGATCTGCGACCCCAAGCATCCGATCGTGCTCGAGGCGATGAACTTCCCCGAGCCGGTGATCGCGGTGTCGATCGAGCCCAAGACCAAGGTCGACCAGGAAAAGCTGGGCATGGCCCTCGGCAAGCTGATGCAGGAGGATCCGACCTTCCGCGTCCATACCGACAAGGACACCGGCCAGACCCTGATCTCGGGAATGGGCGAGCTGCATCTCGAAATCATCACCGATCGTCTGGTGCGCGAGTTCCACGTCGGCGCCAACGTCGGCAAGCCGCAGGTCGCTTACCGCGAGACCATCACGCAGGAGGCGGAGGGCGAGGGCCGCTACATTCGGCAGACCGGCGGCCGCGGCCAGTTCGGTCACGCCAAGATCCGCATGCGCCCGACGACCGAGGGTGACTACATCTTCAACAACAAGGTTGTCGGCGGCGTCATCCCCAAGGAGTTCATCAAGCCGATCGATCAGGGCATCAAGGAAGCCCTGGAGACCGGACCGCTGGCGGGCTACCCGTGCGTCGGCGTCGAGGTGGACCTTTACGACGGCAGCTACCACGACGTGGACTCCTCCGAGATCGCGTTCAAGATCGCCGGCTCGATGGCCTTCCAGGACGCCTGTAAGCGGGCGCGGCCGGTGCTGATGGAGCCCGTGATGGCGGTCGAGGTGGTTACCCCCGAGGACTACATGGGCGAGATCATCGGCGACATCACCTCGCGGCGCGGCCGGATCCACAGCATGGAAGGGCGTGGCAACGCCCAGGTGATCACCTGCAAGGTGCCGCTGTCGGAGATGTTCGGCTATGCCACCGACCTGCGGTCGATGTCCCAGGGACGCGCCAATTACACGATGCAGTTCGCTTCCTACGAACAGGCGCCGAAGAGCGTCAGTGAAGAGGTCGTCGCGAAGGCCGCCGGCTAAGGAGCTTTAGGAGAGATCATGGGCAAGGAAAAATTCAATCGTTCGAAGCCGCACGTCAACATCGGGACGATCGGTCACGTCGACCACGGCAAGACGACGCTGACGGCGGCGATCACGAAGATTCTGGCCACGAAGGGGTTGGCGAGCTTCGTGGCCTTCGACCAGATCGACAAGGCGCCGGAAGAGCGCGAGCGCGGCATCACCATCGCCACGGCGCACGTGGAATATTCCAGCGAGAAGCGCCACTACGCGCACGTCGACTGCCCGGGCCACGCCGACTACGTGAAGAACATGATCACCGGCGCGGCGCAGATGGACGGCGCCATCCTGGTGGTGTCGGCCGCGGACGGCCCGATGCCGCAGACGCGGGAGCACATCCTGCTGGCCCGCCAGGTGGGCGTGCCCTACATGGTGGTGTTCATGAACAAGTGCGACATGGTCGACGATCCGGAGCTTCTGGACCTCGTCGAGCTGGAGCTTCGCGAGCTGCTCGCGTCCTACGACTTCCCGGGCGACGACATTCCGATCATCCGGGGCTCGGCGCTGCGGGCGCTTGAGAGCGGCGACGCCAACAGCGAATGGGGCAAGAAGATCATCGAGCTGATCGACGCGGTGGACAGCTACATTCCGGTGCCGGAGCGGCTGATCGACAAGGAGTTCCTGATGCCGATCGAGGACATCTTCTCGATCTCGGGCCGCGGCACGGTGGTGACCGGCCGGGTGGAGCGCGGCATCGTGAAGGTGGGCGAT